>JACPFT010000018.1 GCA_016182845.1 Gammaproteobacteria bacterium | reverse complement strand
TCGGCACGGTGTGCGCGAACAACCATCATGGCTCGGACCCGTTACGGGCCCACCGAGAAGCCGGATATACGGTTGCAGTCGATACCCGAAGACAACGAGGCGACAGCTTGCAAGCCGGGAGGAGTCCATATACGGGTTAGCGTAGCGTAACCCGCCATTTTCGCTGGCGGATGCATCAAGACGGCGGATTACGGCCTTCGGCCTAACTCGCCCTACGAAGCACAAAAAAAAACGGCACCCTAAGGCGCCGTTTTTCTAAAATTTGGAGCGGGAAACGAGACTCGAACTCGCGACCCCGACCTTGGCAAGGTCGTGCTCTACCAACTGAGCTATTCCCGCTTGGTTTCAACACTTACGCTGTGCGTCGTGCTGAGGCCGCGCATTCTAGCAAACTGATTCGAACGCGCAAGCCCCCCGATGAAATTTTTTCCGCGCTGACGGCGGCTCAATCCAGCTTGAAGAAGCTTCCCTGGTAGTGCTTGAGCTCGGCGATGGACTCGCGGATATCGTCCAAGGCCTGGTGGGCACTGGACTTCTTCAGGCCGTCGAGAATGGCCGGGCGCCAGTAGCGGGCCAGCTCCTTGACCGTGGACACGTCCAGGTTGCGGTAATGGAAATACTTCTCCAGGGCCGGCATGTAGCGGTACAGGAAGCGCCGATCCTGGCAGATGCTGTTGCCGCAGATGGGCGAGCGGCCGGGATTGACATACTTGCTCAGGAAATCCAGGGTCGCCGCCTCCACCGCCGCCTCGTCGGTCTCGCTGGCCAGGACCCGGGCGGTGAGGCCGGAGGCGCCGTGGGTGCGCGTGCACCACTCGTCCATGGCCGCCATGGTGGCCTCGCTCTGCTTGACCGCGAAGACCGGGCCTTCCGCCACCACATTGAGCTGGCGATCGGTGACGATGACCGCCAATTCGATGATACGGTCCTTGTCCGGGTCCAGACCGGTCATTTCCAGATCGACCCAGATCAGGTTTTCGTCTTTATTGCTCATGGGGGGTCCTTGTATACGGCGGAAGGAAGGTAAACTGAATAATTCATCATTTTAGCAACCAGGAAGCCCTGCATGAGCACGCTCGCTCACGAAAAATGCCTGCCCGCCAATGAGGCCAACCGCGACGCCCTGACCGTCGGCCTGGCCGAACGGGAAACCCTGCTGGCCCAGCTGTCCGGCTGGCATGTGCTGGCCGAAGGCGCCGGCCTCTGCCGCGAATTCCGCTTCAAGAACTACTACCACGTCATGGCCTTCGTGAATGCCATCGCCTGGATCGCCAACAAGGAAGCCCATCACCCGGACCTGGAAGTGTCCTACGGACGCGTGAAAGTCCTGTACACCACCCACGACCTGGGCGGTTTGTCGCGCAACGACTTCATCTGCGCCGCGAAGATTGACGCCTTATTGGCCGTCGGCGATTTCGGGCCCGTTCTCGCGTGAGCAAGCGCAAACTCACCAAGCAACAGGCCTGGCGCGTCGAAAAGATCCAGACCGAGCGCAAGGCCCGTGCCCAGCGCGCCTCGGCCCAGGCCGATGAGCTGGAAGGCGCCGACCTGGGCCCCGAGCAGGCCGGACTGGTCATCACCCGCTACGGCGCCAGTGCCGACATCGAAGGCGCGGACGGCGAGGTGGCGCGCTGCCATCTGCGCCAGAACCTGGGCCAGCTGGTCACCGGCGACCACGTGGTCTGGCGCGTCGGCCAGGACGGCACCGGCGTCGTGGTGGCCATCGAGGAGCGCCATTCGCTGCTGTCGCGACCCGATGCCTACCAGGGCCTGAAACCCGTCGCGGCCAATGTCGATCGCATCATCATCGTGGTGGCGGCGGTGCCGGCCCTGTCCGAGGCCTTGCTGGATCGCTATCTCGTGGCCGCCGAGACGGTGGCCATCCCGCCGCTGATCCTGCTCAACAAGACCGATCTGCTGGACCCGCCCGCCCGTGCCGCCGTGGAGGCCAGACTGGATCGCTACCGGGCCATCGGCTATCCGGTGCATGCCCTGAGCGCCCTGCGCGGCGAGGGTCTGGCCGAGCTGGAAGCCTTGATCCACGAGGGCTGCAGCATCTTCGTCGGCCAGTCCGGGGTCGGCAAGTCCAGCCTGGTCAATGCCCTGCATCCGGAACAGCCGGCGCGGGTCGGCGAGCTGAACGAGCAGCGCGGCGAGGGCCGGCACACGACCACCGGCGCCCGCCTCTACCACTTCCCCCACGGCGGCGATCTGATCGACTCCGCCGGCATCCGCGAATTCGGCCTCTGGCATATCAGCGAGGAAGAACTGGCCTGGGGCTTCCGGGAATTCCGCGACCACCTGGGGACCTGCCGCTTCCGCAACTGCGAGCACGAGGCCGAGCCGGGCTGTGCCCTGCACCGGGCCAGCGAAGAAGGCCTGATCGCCCCCGAACGCCTGGACAGCTTCCGCAAGATCCGCCTGAGCCTGAGAGAGATGGCGGCGCGCTAGGCGGGAAAGATCATTACCGCTGCCCGCCCGCATCCAGCTCCGGCAGCGGTTCCTGGGGAATGGGCGTGGGCTTGAGCAGGGCCTCGGCGCTGACCCCGGAGTTGCGGCCCAGGGCATCGGCCACGGCCTTCTTGAGCACGATGATGGCGATGCGCCGGTTGATGGGGTCGGTGGGCGACTCCGGCAAGAAGGGCGAGGCTGAGCCCATGCCCTGCACCGTGGCCATCTTGCCCTCCGGATAGCCGCCTTCCTGCAGGGCGCGGCGCGCCGAGTTGGCGCGATCGGCGGACAGCTCCCAGTTGGTGTAACTGGCGCCGGAACCGTAGGGCGTGGCATCGGTGTGGCCGGTCACGCTGATCTTGTTGGGCACCTTGTCGATGAGCGGCGCCAGGGAGGCCATGACGTCCCGGGAATAGGGTTTCATGCGCGCGCTGCCGCTGTCGAACATGGGCCGCTGCTCCTTGTCGACGATCTGGATGCGTAGGCCCAGTGCCGTGTAATCGATCAGGATTTGGTCCTTGAGCTCGTTGAACACGGAGTCGATCTTCTCGATCTCGCCTTCCAGCTGTTTCTTCAGCTCCTCCAGCTGCTCCTGTTCCTTCTTCTCCAGTTGCTTGCGCAGCTGTTCCTCGCTCTGGGCTGTCCCGGGTTCGTCATTCTCCCCCCCTGCCCCGCTCCGGTCCTCGTCTTCCTCGCCGGCGGGACCGGTGGAGAGATCGGTCTTGGGCGCCGGTGGATTGGGCTCCTTGTGGGGCTTCTCCAGGTCGATGACGCCCGGGCTGGAACCGCCGGGGCCGATCAGGGCGCCGCCCGGATCCTGGAAATAGCCGGAAATAGCGCGTTTCTGGGCCTCGGTGGTGGTTTCCAACACCCACAGGAGCAGAAAGAAAGCCATCATGGCGGTCATGAAGTCGGCAAAGGCGACTTTCCACGCGCCGCCGTGGGCACCGTGGCCGTGGCCCTTCTTTTTGATGACGATGATCGGTTGGGACTTGTTATCCATTTACTTCTGACGGACCCGCTCCTCCAGCTCGGTGAAGCCGGGGCGCACGCTGTGGTAGAGGATCTTGCGCCCGAACTCCACCGCCACCTGGGGCGGCACGCCATTGACCGTGGCGATGAGGCAGGCCTTGATGCACTCGTAGAAGCGCCCCTCCTCGCGCATCTTGTGCTCCAGATACATGGCGAAGGGGGCGGCGAAGCCGTAGGCGAAGAGGATGCCGAGCAGGGTGCCCACCAGGGCGGACGCCACATGGTGACCCAGTTCCTCGGGCGGTCCGCCCAGGGAGCCCATGGTGATCACGATGCCCAACACGGCGGCCACGATGCCGAAGCCCGGCAGACCGTCGGCGACCTTGGAGATGGCCGTGGGCACCAGCGCCGCTTCCTGGTGATGCCCATCCAGCTCCTGTTCCATCAGCGCATCCAGCTCATGGGCGGCCATGTCGCCCACCACCATGATGCGCAGGTAGTCGGCGATGAACTCCACGGCATGATGATCCTTCACGATCATCGGGTACTTGGCGAAAATCGGGCTGTTATGCGGGTCCTCGATGTCGTTCTCGATGGCGATCAGGCCTTCGCGGCGGATCTTGTTGAAGATGTCATGCAACAGGGCCAAGAGCTCCAGGTACAGGGCCTTGGTATACCGGGACGGCGAAAACAGGGCGCCCGCCGACTTCATGACGCCGATGGTCACCGAGAGCGGATTGGAAATGATCATGGCGCCCAAGGCGGCGCCGCAGATGATCAGGACTTCCAGGGGCTGGAACAAGGCCATGATCTGTCCGCCGGCGAGGACGAAGCCGGCGAGCACGCAGCCCAGGATGACGATGATGCCGATGATGATATTCATGCGGCCGGACCTCGAGGTACCGGCGACGGCGCATGCAGCATGGGAGCTTCCTTCTGGTTCGCGTCGAACATTGTGTGGGACAACTATAGTGAATCCTTACAGTTTTTGCTCAGGCTTGGAGAAAAACTCCGTGCTGCCATGACGGCGCGAAGCCGGGTAGAATCGCGCATCCTCGCCGCTCGGAACCGCCCCATGGATAAGCTCAAAGTCCTCGCCCAATACCTCCTGCCCCAGCATGGCCTGTCCCAGTTCCTCGGCTGGCTGGCCGACCGGGACAATCCGCCCGGCAAGGACGCGGTGATCGGCTGGTTCATCAAGCGCTACGGCGTGGACATGAGCGAAGCCGCCGAATCCGACCCGCGCGCCTATGCCAGCTTCAATGCCTTCTTCACCCGCGAGCTGAAGGCCGGCGCGCGCCCCATGCAGGCCGGGGAGCGCGAACTGGCCTGCCCGGTGGACGGCGCGGTGAGCCAGGTCGGCACGATCGCCGACGGGCGTTTGTTCCAGGCCAAGGGCCATTCCTTCAGCCTGGAGACCCTGTTGGGCGGCTCCCATGAGCGCGCCCTGCCCTTCCAGGGCGGCGAATTCGCCAATATCTACCTGAGCCCCAAGGACTACCACCGCGTGCACATGCCCTGGACCGGGACCTTGCGGGAGATGGTGCACGTGCCGGGCAAGCTGTTCTCGGTCAACCCGACGACCGTGCGCCACGTGCCCGAGCTGTTCGCGGTCAACGAGCGCGTGGTCGCCCTGTTCGACTGCGATTTCGGCCCCATGGCCCTGGTCCTGGTGGGCGCCACCGTCGTCGGCTCGGTGGAGACCGTCTGGCACGGCGTGGTCACGCCGCCCAGCCGCCGCGACGTGGTGAGCACCCCCTACGAGGGGCGCGGCATCGTCCTGGAGAAGGGCGCCGAGATGGGCCGCTTCCGCCTGGGCTCGACGGTCATCGCGGTCGTCCCCAAGGGCGTGCTGAACTGGCACGAAGCCCTGCGTCCCGAGGCGTCGGTGCGCCTCAACCAAGTCCTGGCGAGCCGGACTTGAGCATGGTCCGCCGCCTCGCCCTGGGCCTGGCCTTCTGCGCCAGCCTGCCGGCCGCCGCCAGCACCGTGCTGGGCAGCCCAAGTTGCCTGGACTATCACTCGGCCTATGCCGACAAGAGCCGCGAGCTGGAGGCCGCAACCTACCAAGCCTGGCTCCTGGGCTATCTCTCCGGCCTGGCGCGCGGCAGCGAAATGCTCGCCCAGGCCTATGAAAAGGAGAAATTTCCCGGCGAATACAATGTCCTGAACGATGCGCGCAAGGACGAGCTGTTCCGCCTGGTCGACGACTTCTGCCGGAGCCACCCGGATCGCAAGCTCCACGAGGCGGCCTTGCGCCTGTTCCTGGAACGCCTGGACCGCCAGGTGGACGAACTCTCCAGCCCGGCGCCGGTCCAAGAGGAAACGGAGCGTAAACCCCACGGCTGACAAACCGGCGATCCTCGGCTATCTCTTTACTGTCACTGAGAATTTTTGCATTGCCGGCGGACTCTTCCCGTATGGCATGCTCAGGCTTTAATCAGGTAGACTGCTGTGACGGTACAGTCGCAGCAGTGTAGGGATCGCACGATGACGATGGTAAAGGGGCCGCTGGGTTTATCGATACGCGAACGCAGCGCGACTGCCGCCGCGTCCCTGGATTTTTCCGCCCGGCCCCTACAGGCCTGGATCGAAGCCCTGCCGCTGGCCAATGTCGGCGAAACCGCCCGCCTGGTTTATCAAGCCGTCAGCGATCTCAATCTGAGCCAACTGGCTGAAGCCGAACGCATGCGCGTCCTGGCGAGCCTGGGCTCGCCTATCCAGTTCATCATCGTCGCCCTGCGCAAGCACTACCTCAACCAATCCATCTCGCTGAACGAGAAACAGCGCAAGATCGCCGCCCTGGCCCAGGCCCTGCGCTCGGAAATGGCCATAGGCTACAAGACCGTGATCGAGAGCATGCTGGCCGCCGATCAGCAGCGATTCGATGCGCGCCTGCTGCAATCCGCCCTGTTCCATGCCCTGGATTATCTGGGCGCCATGTTGCTGCATTGTTACCAGCTCTACGCCCCGCAGCCGCCCGGCCTGTGGCGGGAAATGCACCTACTCTACCATTTCGCCGAGCAGAACCAGCTCCACGATCAGCCCGTCGGCGAGAGCGCGCCGCCCCAGTCCGTCGCCAGCCTCTACAAGAAAGCCCTGCTGCTGGCCGCCGCCAATCCCTACCAGCTGCGCCAGCAGGACTGCGAACGCCTCTACCATTCCCTGAACGAATGGGCGGACAAGTGCCGGATTCCGCCCATCAACAACGACAACAACCAGTTCGTCGTCAACCTGCTGGTGGACTCCCCGCCCATCTACCAGGCCATGGCCAAGGAGAAGCTGGACCGCAACTGGCGCTGCCTGGACGTCAACGAACTGCTGCAATATCTGCAGGACGAACTGCGCGCCAATGCCGCCGGCGAGGCCGCCGGCCCGGCGCCGCTGAGCCCGGCCCTGCTGCGCCATCTGGTGCGCGCCTGGGGCAATATGACCACCCGCGCCTTCTCGCGCACCAGCTGCGCCGGCCATATCCGGGTGAGCATAGGCCTGGGCGCGACCCATTTTCTGCTGCAAGGCGGCGAGCAACGGCCGGTGGAACCCGCCTCGGCCATGCCCACCCTCGCGGAATTCTCCGGCAGCCTGAGCGACGCCACCCTGGTGGACGATCACCGCGCCCACGTCTACGAGGAACGGCCCAAGGCCGGCGGCTACAACGAACTGGCCTTCGAGCGCATCTACCGCTGGCAAGGCGGCCAGCTCGGCCAGGGCGAGCCCCAGATGGAAGCCAAGCCCAACAGCTTCGCCAATGCCGAAAGCCGTCCCGCCTACGAATTCCAGAGCGCCGAGCTGGTCAACATCAGCCCGGGCGGCTATTGCCTGCAACTGGACGGCGCCCTGCCCGTGCAGACCCAGACCGGCGAGGTCATCGGCCTATTGGAGAGCGACGACGAGGATGCCGCCTGGAATATCGGCACCATACGCTGGATGCGCCGCACGCCCCAGGGCCCCTTGCAGGCCGGGGTCCAGCTCCTGGCCCCCAATGCCCACCCCGTATTCACCCAGCTGCGCAGCAGCCGCTCCGAGGGCATGAGTTTCCAGCGCAGCCTGCTCTTGCCGGCCCTCAAGGGCATAGGCCAGCCGGCGACCCTGATCACGCCGACCATGCCCTACCAGCTCAACCAAAAGGTCCGCATCCAGGACGGCGCCGAAGAATACGATGCGCGCCTGACCAAGCTGGTGGCGGCCACCGCCGGCTACAAGCAATTCCACTTCGAACGCCTGGCGGCCACGCGCAGCGCCGACTCGTCGCCCAGCCGTCCCGGCGACGAGGACAATTTCGATTCGGTATGGACCCTGATTTGAGCCAGGTCATCGCCAGGTCACGGCGAGCCGATATCCTGCGGCTAAGGAGCCTTTGCGACCGGCGTCATGCATCGGCCGACCGATATTCGACAAGACCGGAGGGAAGGATTACCCTGCCTGGCCGGCTCGCCCGGACGGCCCCGATACGCGCCGCCCGCGTGCCAGAGCGATTTGAGATAGATCCATGTCAAAACCGATAAAAACCATCCATCTGCTCATCCTCGACCCCTCGTCCAACGACGCGGAACAGACCATCAATGTCCTGCGCAATGCCGGCTATGCGGTACGCGCCACCCAGGTGCTCAGCGACGAGGAATTGCAGGCCGCCCTGGATCGCCAGGCCTGGGATCTGATGCTGGCCAAGGCCCATAACAAGGCCCTGTCGCCGGCCGATGCCTTCAAGCTGGTGCAGCTCACCGAAAAAGACATTCCCTTCATCTGCCTGAGCCAGGAGCTGGACGCCGAACTGGTCAACGTGGGCCTGGCCCTGGGTATGCAGGACGTGATCCCGGACGGCGATCCCCAGCGCCTGCGCCTGGTGGTGCAAAGGGAGCTCAACAACCTGGACGAACGCCGCCGCCGCCGGCGCGCCGAAAACCTGCTGACGGAAGCCGAGCGGCGCTGCAATCTGCTGCTCGACTCCTCGCGGGATGCCATCGCCTATATCCACGACGGCATGCATATCTACGCCAACAAATCCTATCTGGACCTCTTCGGCTACGAGATGCTGGACGAGCTGGAGTGCATGCCCATCATGGACATGCTGGCCGGCAAGGATCACGACAAGTTCAAGGAGTTCCTGCGCCAACACGAGGCGACCCAGGGCGAGGACGAATTCCGCTTCACCGGCGTCAAGGCCAATGGCGAGCAATTCGAGGCCTATCTGTCCATCTCCGTGGCGACCTACGACGGCGAGGATTGCACCCAAGTCCTGATCCGTACGGCCAGCGACTCCCGCGAGCTGGAAGAAAAGCTGCGCGAGCTCTCGGCCAAGGACCCGGTGACCAATCTCTACAACCGGCGCCATTTCCTGGAGCAGCTGGTCGTTTCGGTGGCCGAGGCCACCGCCGGCCGCTTGCACGGCAATATCCTGTTCGCGGAAATCGACAAGTTCGCCGCGCTCAAGGACCGCTTCGGCATCACCGAGACCGATCTGCTGCTCAAGGAGTCGGCGGACCTTCTGGAGGCCCAGGCGCCCAAGGACAGCCTGCTGGGCCGCATCGGCGACGATACCTTCGCCTTCATCCTGCCCATCGCCAACCCGGCGGAAGCGAAGGCCTTCGCGGAAAACCTCTGCGCTCTGGTCCGCGAGCATTTGTTCGAGCTTTCCGGTCACACGGAGAGCATCACCCTGTCCGTCGGCGTCTGCCCCCTGGATACCAATTCCCCGGACGCCGAGGAAGTACTGACCCGGGCGCAAACCGCCTGCATCCGCGCCCGCAGCCGGGGCGGCAACTCCGCCAAGATCCACGATCCGGCGGTGGACAGCGCCGCGAGCAGCGCCAACAGCCAGCTGGCGGAAAAGATCAACGACGCCCTGGAAAACAACAGCCTGTCGATGATGTTCCAGCCCATCGTGCGCCTGCACGGCGAGGATGCGGAGTTCTACGATCTGACCCTGCGCATGCGCGACGACGAGGGCAAGGCCATTCCGCCGGACCAGTTCTTCCCGGCGGCAGCCCAGGCCGGCATGGCCGGCAAGTTGGATCGCTGGGCCATCACCCATGGCCTCAAGGCCCTGGCCGAGAAGCGCCAGGCCGGCCATCCCAACACCCGGCTGTTCCTGCGCCTGTCCGCCGCCTCCCTGACCGACGAGCACTTGCTCACCTTCATCGGCAAGACCCTGCAGGCCCACCGCCTGCCGGTGGACGCGGTGATCTTCACGATCCATGAGCACGATGCCCACAGCCATCTGAAACGGGCCATCGCCTTCAGCGAGCGCATGAACCAGCTGGGCGGGGTAATCTGCCTGACCGGCCTGGGCGCCAGCGGCCATGTCCAGGAATTGCTGAGGCACTTGAACGTGCCCTTCCTGAAGCTGGAAGGCGCCTTGGCCCAGGAGCTGCCCAGTAACAAGGAGACCCAGGTCAAGGTCAAGGAGTTGCTGGACGCCATGCACAAGCTGGGCAAGCGCACCATCATCCCCTCGGTGGAGGACGCCTCTTGCCTGGCCGTGCTCTGGCCCCTGGGCGCCCACTACATTCAGGGTTACTACCTGTCCGGACCGGCGCCGTCCATGAGCTACGATTTCGGGCTCGCGGAGTTCTAAACCCAGCGCAGACGAAAACGGCGCCCGGAGGCGCCGTTTTCAGTTCACGACCGGCTCAATACAGCCAGAGCGCCAGTCCCAGCCATTGGGCCTGCCAGAACCAGAGGGAAAGGCCTACCACGGCCAGCGACGCCAACAAGCAACGGGACTTGGCCAGGAGCGCCACCTCGCCGGTCCATTGTCGCGCATTCATCCACAAGCCCATGGCGCCGGCCAGGGCGAAGGCCCAGGTCCCAGCGGCGATGCCCAGCGTCTTCCAGTTCATGACGCCGGATTCCATCATGGTCATCTGGCTCACGCAGAAGATGGTTGCGGCCAGGGCCAGCAGAGCCAGGCTGGGCCAGAGGCGCAGCCAGGGATTGACGAGGACCTTGCGCCGACCGAAAGGGGCCGAGACCAGGGCAGCGAGAGCCAAAATGAACAGCGCGGCGGGCCCCAGGGCAGCCGGAGCACTCACTTCGCGCGACACCATGCCATCCAGGGTCACGGTGATGCGCCCCTGGTCATCGCGGGTCATGACGCCCACCGGCAGGCTAGGCTCCTTCGCTTCCGCCAGCAAGCCGCCGGGGAGGATGTGGTACACCTCCGGTTCCTCCAGCAAAGCCTGGAAAATCAAGCGGTCGCCCTCGGTGCGAATCTTGGCCACGGACAACAAGGTCGTTTGACCACGCATCAGTTCATTGCGGGGATTGGCGAAGCGGAACCAGGCGTCGATGGCGAATGGCGCCGGGGCCGTCGCTGCCGGGACGGGCTTTGCGCCGGCCAGAGCCACCAGATAGCGCCAAACCGGCTCATGGATACTACGCCCCGCGCGATCGGTATTGGCCAGCAGGACATAGCCATAGCCCAGGCTGGGCGCGTAGGCGAAACTCGACGCGAATCCCTCGATGCCGCCATTATGGCCGTGCCACATCACGCCATTGCGAACCTTGCTGTATTGGGCCAGGCCATAGCCCAGCTTCAGGCCGGCACGGGCCGTGTCCGGCGTATGCACAACATGCATCTCGGCGACCGTTTCCGGCTTGAGCACGCCGGGCATGCTCTGGCCGCCACTCAGCATGAAGCGTCCCAATTGCGCGAGATCACGGGCTGAAGCACTCACCTGACCGGCGGCGCGCAGCCAAATCGCCGGGTGGCCGGTCGGACGCTCGTCGTCGCCGCTATAACCCTGGGCCAGAGCGCGGCGCTGGGCCTCGGCCAGGTCCGCCGTACCATCGCCCATGCCCAAGGGCTTGAGCACCCGCTCATCGATGATCTGTTCCCAGGGCTGGCCATAATGGCGTTCCAGGATCGCACCAAGGACGCCATAACCTGGATTGCTATAAGACATCATGGTCCCCGGCTGCCAGCGCACGCGCAGGCTGCCCGCCCCCCGGTTGGCCGTATCCAGGTGGCTGAACGAACCGGGCTCCAGCTTGTAGGTGTCACGTAGGTGCATGTCGTCCAGGCCCGCCGTGTGCTCCAGTAGGTGAATCAGTCGCACCGGATGGCTGGCCTCCCAGGGATTGTCCAGCTTGAGTTCCGGCAACAGGGCTTTCACCGGGGCGTCCAGGGACAGCTTGCCCTGTTCGACCAGCTGGAGGATGGCGATGCCGGTCGGGGTCTTGCTCACCGAGCCGATGCGAAACAGGGTGTTCTCGGTGACCGGGCGCTTGGCGGCCTTGTCGGCCAGGCCAAACTGCTCGGAAAAGACGACGCCGTTCTTGTCGAAAACCACCAGGCTGGCGCCCGGCATATGGTCCTCCGCGAGAGCCTTCTCGAGCTGCTGGCGCAGTTCCTGGCGATCCTTGGCGGGTTTTAATTCAGATTCGGTGGCCAGAGCCTGGCCGGCGGCGGCGGCGATCAGCAGGGCGGCCCCCGCTCCCCAAAGTGTATTCAGCATCTTGTTCTTCCTTCTTGGAGTGCGCGGAGCTGCGCATCGGCGAAGACCAGGCAATAACAAGACCAATGATATTTATCTGTTTTAAATCAAAATATTACGAGCTATTAAGCCGAAATTTCACTCAAAAAGCAGGGTGTGTGCATGAAATTTTCGCGATTTTCACCAACGCGGCTCAGGCCCAACCCAGGAGATAACCCACGCCTTCCAGGCCCAGTTGGTTGATGGCCACCGGCGCCTGGGCCTGGACCTTGGGCTTGGCATGCAGGGCCACGCCCAGGCCGGCCACAGCCATCATCTTGAGGTCATTGGCGCCGTCGCCCACGGCCACGGCCTGCTCCGGCTTGAGCCCCAGTTCGCGGGCGTAGTGCAGCAGCAGTTCGGCCTTGCGCTCGGCATGGACGATCCCGCCCTCGACCCGCCCGGTCAGCAGGCCGTCGACGATCTCCAGGCGGTTGGCGGCGATGTAGTCCAGACCCAGGCGGGCCTGTAGGCGCTCGGCGAAATAGCTGAAGCCGCCGGACACCAGGGCCAGCCGGCAGCCGCGCGCCTTGGCCATGGCCACCAGGGCCTCGGCGCCCCGATTGAGCGGCAGGGCGTCGGCCACCTCGTTTATGGCCTCGCGGCGCAGGCCCTTGAGCCGGGCCACGCGCTGGCGCAGGCTCTCGCTGAAATCCAGCTCGCCGCGCATGGCCGCCGCCGTGATGGCAGCCACCTGCTCGCCCACCCCGGCCCGCTTGGCGAGCTCGTCGATGACCTCGATGGTGATCAGGGTGGAGTCCATGTCCATGACCAGGAGGCCGACCCGTTCAGGCAACTCGCCGGTCCGCAGGGCCGCGAAGTCGATGCCCAAGCTCGGCGCCCGTTCCCGTAAGGCCAGGCGCAGGGCATCCAGGGACAGGGCACTGGCCAGGCTGAAGCTCAAGGCCTGAACGCCCCGCTCATTGCGGGCATGGCTCCGGGCCTCGCCCTGGAGGCTGCCGAAATCGGCCAGGCTCTCGGCGAGGACCGGGGCCTGCTCGGCGCCGGCGCCCAGGGCGTAAATGCTGTAGTTCGAGGATGAATGGGGCATGATCACGCTCTCCGCGTCTGCCGGGATATCCGCCGGCGCCTTGGCCAATAGGCCGAATGATGGCACACTGCCGGCTCCAAAAAAGGCCCGGATTATGGCATACCCCAAGCTCCTCCCGCAGCTGAGCGCATCCCTGGCACGCCACGGGGCGGGCCTGACGCGTGCCCTGCCCCGCCCCGGCCTGGCCATGGCCCTGAGCCTGATCCTGGCCGCCGCCCTGGCTGCCGGCTGGCAGCTGGCCCGTACCCACCTGGCCGCCGACCAGCACGAGGTCCGCGAGCGTTATGGCCGCAGCCTGGCCCGCCAGGCCGCTCAGGCCTATGCGCCCATCCTGCGGGACGGCAAGCCCGAGGCCCTGGCGCCCTTGATGGACAGCCTGCTGCGCGACGGCGTGGTGCTCCAGGCGCGGGTGACCGATGCCGATGGCCTAGGCCTGGTCCTGCGTCCGCCAGCGCCGACCAGCAGCGGCAACGCCCCCCCGGGTCTGCAATTCGTGGAGAGCATCCAGCTAGACGGCATGCGCCTGGGCTTCGTGCAACTACTCCTGGATCCGGAGGCTATGGCGAGCAGTGGCCGCCAGACCTTGTTGCGCCTGGGCTTGGGCGCCGGCCTGGTGCTGCTCCTGGCCTCCGCCCTATTGTTCGGGCTGGCCCGCGCCTGGCGAACGCGCCTGCTGCGCCTGACCAAGGCTGTAGCGCGCCTGGCGGCGGGCGAGTATGCACCGGAAGCTATAACGGAGGCCGCCGAAGATGGGCGGGATAGAAGGGATGAGCTGAGCATGGCCCTGGACCAGGCGGAACGCCTGCGCCAGGAACTGGCCCAGCGGCAGCAGCGCGAACGGGAGTATGCCCGCTTCGCGCCCTCGCCGCTGGCCGCCAGCCTGCGCGGCGAACACGGCGAATGGCAGGCCGGGCGCTATGCCCAGGCCAGTCTGCTGCTGGTGGAGTTCGTCAATCTGGGCGCCCTGAGCGAACGCCTGGAGCCGGGCACACTCGCCGCGCTCATCAACCAGTACCATGCCCTCCTCGCCCGCGCGGCCAAGCTCTACAACGGCCAGGTGGACAAATACTATGGCGATGGCGTCCTGGTCCTGTTCGGCCTGCCGCGCTCGGACGAGGAGCATGCCTTCCACGCGCTCTGCGCGACCCTGCTGTTCCAGCAGCTGGTGAACCGCTACAACGAAACCCGGCCGGCGGAACAGGTCCTGCAAGTGCGTCTCTGCCTGCACACCGGCAAGCTGCTCACCGCCATCCTGGGCGGCGAGCAGGCGCAGTTCGCCGTCCTGGGCGATGCCCTGAACCTGGTGATGCGCCTGTCCGCCGTGGCCGGGCCGGACGAGGTGGTGATGTCCCGGGAACTGGCCGAGCTACCGGAACTGAAGGGCCGCGTCGGCTGCCAGGCCCACCGCAACGTGCTGATCAAGGGTCGCTCGGAACCCTGCCCCAGCTACCGCCTGGACGGCCTGGCGGCGCCTTACGACGAGCTGCTGGCCGGCCAGGTGCAACACCTGTGGCAGCAGCTGCAAGGCGCCTGAGTCCCGGTTACAGCGCCGGCACGGCCTGCTCGAAACTCTCCGCCGTCAACAGGGCGAAGCTACGCGCCCAGTGCTCGGCCGCCTCCCGGCCGCGATCGGTCAGATAGCCGCCGTCCTTGTGGGTGAGCATGCCCTTGGCGAAGAGGCGGGCCGCGGCGGCGATGACCGCGGCCTCCGCATCGCCGTGGATCTTCAGACCCTGGTCCAGGGTGTCCAGGGGAAAACGGGAAAGAACCGCCAGCTCGTCGGCCAGTTCCAGGTTCATCGGTTTCAGAATGCTCATAAGACCTCCACATCCGGGCCAATGCGGCCCTAATTCTTTTTTGATATGCCCTTGTTTGATCAGCCCTTGTTCGCCGCTTCGAGTTTTTCCACGCGCTGGAAACCGCGCGGCAGGGCATGGCCGCGTCGGCCGCGCTCGCCGCTGTAATGCTCCAGATCGGCGGCCTTCAGGGTCAGTGTACGCTTGCCAGAGTAAATCACCAGTTCGGCCTCCGCCGGCAGCACGATCAAATCGCTGACATATTCCTCGCGCAGGTTCACGCGCTCCGCCGGCACATTGATGATCTTATTGCCCTTGCCCTTGGCCAGCACCGGCAGATCCTTGATCGGGAACACCAGGAGGCGGCCCTCGGTGGTCACGGCGACGATGCGGTCGCGGTCCCGATCGCCGATGCGGCGCGGCGTCATGACCTTGCCGCCAGCCGGGAGGCTGAGCAGGGCCTTGCCGGCCTTGTTGCGCGACTGCAACTCGGCATACTCCGCCACGAAACCGTAGCCGGCGTCCGAGGCCAGGACGTAGAGCTGCTTGTCCTCGCCCATGAGCACGGCCTCGAAGCTGGAGCCCGCGATGGGCGTCAGCCGCCCGGTCAGGGGCTCGCCCTGGCCGCGCGCCGAGGGCAGGGAGGAGGCCAGCAGCGAATAGGACCGGCCCGTGGAGTCGATAAACACGACCTGCTGATTGGACCGGCCCGAGGCCTGGGCCTTGTAGCCGTCTCCGGCCTTGTAGGACAGGGCCGCGCCGTCCACATCGTGGCCCTTGGCGCAACGCGCCCAGCCCTTTTCCGAGAGCACGACGGTCACCGGCTCGGTGGGCATCAACTCGGTCTCCGACAGGGCCTTGGCCTCGCCGCGCTCCACCAGGGGCGAGCGGCGCTCGTCGCCATAGCTCTTGGCATCGGCCAGGATCTCGTCGCGCACCTTGTTCTTGAGCAGCTTCTCGCTGCCGAGGATCTTCTGCAGGCCGTCGCGCTCCTTGGCCAGCTCGTCCTGCTCGCCGCGGATCTTCATCTCTTCCAGCTTGGCGAGATGGCGCAGCTTCAATTCCAGGATGGCCTCGGCCTGGGTATCGGAGATGCCGAAACGCTCCATGAGCACGGCCTTCGGCTTGTCCTCCGTGCGGATGATGTGGATCACCTCGTCGATATTCAGGAAGGCGATCAGCAGGCCGTCGAGGATATGCAGGCGGTTCAGCACCTTGTCCAGGCGGAATTGCAGGCGTCGGCGCACGGTCTCGGTGCGGAACGTGAGCCATTCCGACAACATCGTGCGCAGATCCTTGACCTGGGGCCGACCGTCCAGGCCGATGACATTGACGTTGACGCGGTAGGAATTTTCCAGCTGGGTCGTGGCGAACAAATGGTTCATCAGCTCGGCCACGTCCACGCGGTTGGAGCGCGGCACGATGACGATGCGCGTGGGATTCTCATGATCCGACTCGTCGCGCAGATCCTGCACCAGGGGCAGTTTCTTGGCGTTCATCTGCTCGGCGATCTGCTCCAGCACTTTCGCGCCGGACACCTGGTGCGGCAAGGCGGTGATGACGATCTCGCCGTCCTCCTCCTTGAACACGGCGCGCATGCGCACCGAGCCGCGCCCGGTCTCGTAGATCTTCAGCAAATCGCTGCGCGGCGTGATGATTTCCGCCTCGGTGGGGAAATCCGGGCCGCGCACATGCTCGCAGAGCTCGCCGACGGTGGCTTGGGGATTTTCCAGCAGATGCACGCAGGCCGCCGCCACTTCGCGCAGATTATGGGGCGGAATATCCGTGGCCATGCCCACGGCGATGCCGGTCGTGCCGTTCAGCAATAAATTCGGCAGCCGCGCCGGCAGGACCAGGGGTTCTTCCATCGTGCCGTCGAAATTCGGCCCCCAGTCCACCGTGCCCTGGCCCAGTTCCGAGAGCAGAATCTCGGAATATTTCGACAAGCGCGCCTCGGTATAACGCATGGCGGCAAAGGATTTCGGATCGTCCGGCGCCCCCCAGTTGCCCTGGCCGTCCACCAGGGTGTAGCGGTAGGAGAAGGGCTGGGCCATGAGCACCATGGCCTCGTAGCAGGCCGAATCGCCGTGGGGATGGTATTTACCCAGGACATCGCCCACCGTGCGCGCCGATTTCTTGTGCTTCGAACCCGCGTCCAGGCCCAGCTCGCTCATGGCGTAGATGATGCGCCGCTGCACGGGCTTCAGACCGTCACCGATATGGGGCAGGGCCCGATCCATGATCACGTACATGGAATAATTCAAATACGCCTGCTCGGTGAACGAGGACAGGGAGCGGCGCTCGCTGCCGTCCTCGTTCAGGAAAATCGCCTCTGTCATGGCTACACCACTCTTCGCCGGTTGTGCCGGCTGTTTA
This sequence comes from Gammaproteobacteria bacterium, assembly GCA_016182845.1. GTDB lineage: Bacteria > Pseudomonadota > Gammaproteobacteria > Enterobacterales > Permianibacteraceae > JACPFT01. Next base: position 50,408 of record JACPFT010000018.1, on the reverse strand, counting down.
CTAAGGAAGCCCTGAAAAAGTCAGGGCTTCCGTTGGCCAGGGATGGCCAACCCGCAAATCAATCATGTAAGTGATTGATTTGTCGTGAGCAAAGTACGGACATGTGCCGGACTTTGCGTTCTGAATAAGTCCAGGACGGACTTATTCAGAGGTTACCTAATTGTTTGCTCAGGAAAAGCCGTGCATTTCCCGATGCGCATTCAGATAGAGCTCCGCCGCCCTGCCCTGCTCCAGCCGTGGTTCGGCGCAGCTCGCGCCTTCCAGCTCCCACAGCGGCTTATAGGCCGGCTCGCGGGGCAGCTCGGCATGGGCCAGGATCTTGCCGTTCGCGTCCAGGCTGAGCAGGCCCTGGTTAAAGCCCCAGGCATGCAACCGGCACAGGGCCAGGCCGTTGCGCAGGTCCAGGCGGCCGTTCTGCTCGCGAGGCAGGATGGACACGGCCTCCACCTCGAACTGCCCGGTCGGCGACACGCGCTGCGCGCCGCAGAAGGCGCAGGAAAATCGATAGCTGCTCTTCACCGCCACGCGGAAGGCGTCCACGAGGCTCTGCCGCTCCGCGAGGTTTTCCTCCCGCTGCGGCGCCTCGGCGAGACGCCGTTCCAGCAGGGCGATCTCGTCGCGTACCTTGAGCCGGTAACTGCCGGTCGCCTCGCGCACCGCACCGTCCGTTTCCGCCTCGCCAAGCCACAGGGCCCGGCTCAGCCAGTAATCCACCACGCCGGCCGCGCCGCCGAAGACCTCCAGGGCGGCGGCATCGACCCGCAGCCAGTCGCCCGGCCATTCCTCGGGAATCTCGATGCACTCGCGCAACACGGCCAGCGGCAGGTTCAGGCGCTGCAGCACGCAACGCGAGCCCGTGCCGCTCAAGACGATCCCCAGGGCCAGCGAGCCGCGCTCCGAACGCCGCGCATCGAACAAGAGCACGGCATCGCGGGGCCGCAAATCCGGCGCGTCCATGCCCTGCAAGGCGAGGCGCATGGGCAGGCTTTCCGGGTTCAGTTCGCAGCGGTGCAGAAATAAGTTCATGGCGACGTCCTTTTGCTCATGGGTTGCGATGCCCCCTCTCCCCTAGCCCCTCTCCCGCGAGGGGAGAGGGGGAATTCCCCTCACACCACCTCGGCCAGATTGCCCTTGGTTTCCAGCCAGGATTTCCGGTCCGAGGCGCGCTTCTTGGCCAGCAGCATGTCCATCATTTCCTCCGTGGCCTGCCAGTCGTCCAGGGTCAGCTGCACGAGGCGGCGCGTGTTCGGATCCATGGTGGTTTCCCGCAGCTGCAGCGGGTTCATCTCGCCCAGGCCTTTGAATCGGGTGACCTGGATCTTGCCCTTCTTCTTCTCGGCGGCGATGCGGTCCAGGATCCCTTCTTTTTCCGCCTCGTCCAGGGCGTAATACACGTCCTTGCCGATATCGATGCGGAACAGCGGCGGCATGGCCACGTGCACATGGCCGGCCTCCACCAGGGGCCGGAAATGGCGCAGGAACAGGGCGCACAAGAGCGTCGCGATATGCAGGCCGTCGGAGTCGGCATCGGCGAGGATGCACACCTTGCCGTAGCGCAGGCCGGAAATATCGGCGGCGCCGGGATCGACGCCCAGCGCCACGGCGATGTCGTGCACTTCCGAACTGCCCAGGACTTCGTCCTTGTCCACTTCCCAGGTGTTCAGGATCTTGCCGCGCAGGGGCATGATGGCCTGGAACTCCTTGTCGCGGGCCTGCTTGGCCGAGCCGCCGGCGGAATCGCCTTCCACCAGAAACAATTCGCCGCGCATGGCATCGGAGCCGACGCAATCGGCCAATTTCCCGGGCAGGGCCGGGCCGGCGGTGACGCGCTTGCGTTCGATTTTCTTGCCGGCCTTGAGGCGCTTATTGGCATTGGCGATGGCCAGCTCGGCGAGCTGGGTGCCTAAGTCCGGGTGCTCGTTGAGCCACAGGGAAAAGGCGTCCTTGACCACGCCCTGCACGAAGGCCGCCGCCTCGCGGGAGGACAGGCGCTCCTTGGTCTGGCCGGAGAATTGGGCTTCCTGCATCTTCATGCTGAGCACGAAGGCGACACGCTCCCAGACGTCTTCCGGCGCCAGCTTCACGCCGCGCGGCAGGAGGCTGCGGAATTCGCAGAATTCGCGCATGGCATCGGTCAGGCCCTGGCGCAGGCCGTTGACGTGGGTGCCGCCCTGGATGGTGGGGATCAGGTTGACATAGGATTCCTGCACCGCCTCGCCGCCCTCCGGCAGCCAGAGCACGGCCCAGTCCACGGCCTCGTGCTTGCCGGCCAGCGAGCCGATGAAGGGCTCCTCCGGCAGCGTGATGAATTCCTTGCTGGAATCGATCAAATAGGCGCGCAAGCCGTCCTCGTAGAACCATTCCTCGCGCTCGCCCGCCTGTTTGTCCTCGAAGACGATGCGCAGGCCCGGGCAGAGCACGGCCTTGGCTTTCAATAAATGCTTGAGCGCGCGCGTGGCGAATTTCGGCGTGTCGAAATAGTTCCCGTCGGCCCAGAAGCGCACGGAGGTCCCAGTATTGCGCTTGCCCACCGTGCCGACGATTTGCAGCTCCGAGGCCTTGTCGCCGCCCGCGAAACCGATGGCGTATTCGTTGCCGTCGCGGCGCACACGCACCTCGACGCGCGTGGACAGGGCATTGACCACGGAAATGCCGACGCCGTGCAGGCCGCCGGAGAACTGGTAATTCTTGTTGGAAAACTTCCCGCCGGCGTGCAGCCGGGTCAGGATCAGCTCGACGCCGGAGACCTTTTCTTCCGGGTGGATGTCCACGGGCATGCCGCGCCCGTCGTCGACGACCTCCAGGGAATTGTCTTCGTGGAGGATGACCGTGATGTTCTTGGCATGGCCGGCCAGGGCCTCGTCCACGGAGTTGTCGATGACTTCCTGGCCCAGGTGGTTGGGCCGGCTGGTGTCGGTGTACATGCCCGGGCGGCGGCGCACCGGGTCCAGGCCCGAGAGTACCTCGATGGCCTCGGCATTGTATTGATTGCTCACGATTTAACCACTAGCGCTTGTGCTTGTTGAGCGGGAGAAGCGCTAAGGATGGCGGTTTAGGGGCGGGAGGGCAAGGGTGGCGCGCAGCGCGCCTCTATTCCCCTCTCCCTTGATGGGAGAGGGCTAGGGGGAGGGTGGTCATACGGATGCCACGGCCGCGACAAGCTCGTGGCCACGCTCCAACTCAACTACCTCGGCTTACTTCACCTTCCGCCCTTCCGGCGTATTGCTGGCTTCCACCTGGATGCTGAAGGCGATCTCGTCGCCGACCATGGGCACATAGGCGCTGACGCCGAAGTCGCTGCGCTTCAGGTTGCCCACCAGCTCGGCGCCGCAGTGCTTCTGCTTGAGCATGGGATGGATGCCGCACTGGAAGTGCGTGGCCTTCAGGCTGATGGGCTTGGTGACGCCCTTGATGGTGAGCTGACCGTCCACCTGGGCGAGTTTGTCCCCCTCGAAGACCAGGGTGTCGGAGCTGAACTCGATGGTCGGGAACTTGGCGATATCGAAGAATTCTTCCTTGAGCAGGTGTTCCTCGCGCTTGGGCAGGCCGGTGTCCACGGAAGCCACGGCGATGCTCGCCTTGACCGAGCCCTTCTTGCCGTCCAGATCCAGGCGGATCTCGCCCTTGGTGTCGTCGAAGGTGCCTCGCTGGATGGAGAAGCCCAGGTGGTTCACCGTGAAGCTGGGATAGGTGTGGGTCGAGTCGATGGTGTAGACCGTTTCCTTGGCGGCGGCGGAGAAGCTGGCGGTCAAGAGGGCGGCGAGCAGGGTGAGTTTTTTCACGTTTATTCCTCGGGTTGAAGACGGGATCAGGATTCGGCCTTGGCGACGAGCAGGGCGTTAACCACCACCTCGTCGGCCACCATGGAAGTGTCGGCCCACTCGCCCACGCCCAGTTTCAGGGCCAGGCGCTTGAGCGGGATCGTGGCCTCGGCGCGCCACAGGCCTTGCGGGGTCTTGGCGATGGCGGCCTCGACGCGCAGGGGCAGGCTCGCGCCCTTGAGCCTGAGCTCGCCCTCGATGGCATAGCGGCCGCCGCCCAGGTCCTTGAAACTGCGGCTCGCGAACTCGATGGCCGGAAAGGCCTCGGCGTCGAACCAGTCCGGCTGTTTGAGCGTGGCATTGCCGTCGTCCAGACCGATGTCGATGCTGGCGGCCTCCACCTTGAGACGGGCGGAACTTGCGGCCAACTGCTCCGGCTTGAAGACAATCTCGCCGGAGAAGGCGGTGAACCGGCCTTCCACCGGCACGTTCATCTGGCTGCCGGTGAAGGCGATGCGGCTCTGTTCGACGACAAGCGGCGCGGCGGGCGCGTTGCTTGCGGTCAGCAACAGGGCGCAGAAGCAGAGACTTCGCATGCTCAAGACTCCTTGGCGGAACGGGCCGGCCACATGCGGCGCAGCAACCCATCCCTGTCGATGAATTGATGTTTCAAGGCCGCGCCGATATGGGCGGCCAAGAGGACGAACAGCGTGTAATTCAGGCTCTTGTGCACGAGCTTCAAGACCTCGGCCAGGGCCTTGTCGGTTGGAACCCAGTTCGGCAGGGGCAGTAGGCCCAGATAGACCACGGGCACGCCCGAGGCCGAGCTATAGGCCCAACCGGACAGGGGAATGGCCAGGAGCAGGACATAGAGCGCCAGGTGCACGCCCGTCGCGGCCCGGGCCTGCCAGCGCGGCATGGGCAGGGCCGGCGGCGCGCCCCAGGCCCAACGTGCGCCCAGACGCAGCGTGCTCAGGAGCAGAATCGTGATGCCCAGCCATTTATGCCAGGAATACCAGCGCAGCTTCTGGGGCGAGAAATCCAGCTCCACCATGGACAGTCCCAGGGCGATGGAGCTCAGGATCAGCAGCGCGGACAGCCAATGCAGGGCGATTTGGGGTGGGCGGTATTGGGCTTGGGGCATGACGACCAGGCTTTCGGACAAGTGACAGCACAATACTGCATAAAATCCGATGAATTAACCCATAATTTCGATGTTAAACATCGACATTATGCTCAAGGCAAAGCCATTGCTTTAAAAATGGCATCAAGCCGATGATGGCAAGGCGGGAAGCGAAAAAGTACCGGAGTTTACTGTAGTAAATGAGGACACTTTTTCGCTTCCTAACGCCGCCAGCGCGGCTTCAGGCCATTTTTAGTAGCCTTTGATGCTGTAATCCACCGTAAAGGCCATGGGATCGATGCGGCGCACCGCGCTGGCCCAGGTGCCGTCCGGGAACAGGTCCAGGACGCGGAAGCCCGGCGCCTCGGGACCGGCGGCGAAGTCCTCGGAACCGGGCTTGAACTGCACGCAGGAGGACGGCGTGGACAGGAGGTCGATGCCGTCCTTGTGACCCTGGAACTCCTGGTGCACATGGCCCCAGAGCACGAGCCTGGCCTGGGGATGGCGGGCCAGCAGGGCGAACAGCGCCTGGTCGTTGCGTAGACCAATGCCGTCCAGCCAGCGGGAACCGATGGGCACGGGCTGATGGTGCAGGACGACCAGGGCATGACGCTCCGGCTCGGCGCGGAGGCAGGTCTCGAGGAAGGCCAGCTCATCCCCGTCCAGCTCGCCATAGACCTTCCCGGCCACGCTGGAATCCAGCATCAGGATCTGCCAGTTGCCGAGCAGGACCTGTTTCTCGGGGCGCATGCAGGGGGCGGTGAGCAGGCCGCCCATGGACCGGGCCTCGTCGTGGTTGCCGGGCAGCCAGAACACCGGCTTGCCGAAGCGCTCCAGCTGAGCGCAGAGCCGCCCATAGGCCGCCGGACCGGGCTCCTGGGCCAGATCGCCGGTGGCGAGGATGAGCTCCGGCTCCACCGCCTCGGCCAGGGCCAGGGCCATCACCGCCGCGAAACTGGCATCGGTGTCCAGGCCCAGGAGCTTGCCGCCCGGCTCGTCGAACAGATGCACATCGGTGATCTGGACCAGGCGCAGGCACTCCGGCCGCTTCGCCTCCAGCTGATATCCTCGCGCCACTCCCTGCGTCCTCCGTTTACGCCGACACGGGCTCGTAGCCATGGCGCAGACATTCGCGCAGGCACTCGCCCAGGAATAGATTCATCTGCGCCTTCTCGTCCGGCTGGGCCATCCACGGGTTAGGCACCTCGTAGACCCCGCGCAGGCGGCGCATGCCGCTGCAGGACACCACCTCGGCCAGGCGCGCATCGTGGTAGAGGCGGACGCGCAGCTCGGCGATCACCAGGTTCTGAAGGGCCGCGCCGCAGGTCTGCTTCAGGCAGAGCGTGCTGGTGTAGCGCCCCGACTCCTCGAGGCCCAGCTCGAAGGCCTGGTGGGCCGAGATTTGGCAGGCGCGGCGCGTGCCGCCCGCCAGAAGCTTGTCCAGCCGCCAGTAATTCAGCTCGCACTCGGCCATGAACTCGCTCAAGTCCGGCACATAGCGCCGGCCGCGCAAGCCCGTGCCGCAGACCATAGGCATGTCACCACTCCCGGGAATAACTCCCCCGGCTCAAGAAGCCCAGGCCGCGCGCACCGCCGCCTCGTTGAGTTTGAGCCACATCAGGGCAATCATAGTCGCGGCGTTATCCGCCCGTCCATCGGCCAGGGCCTCATAGGCCTGGTCCAGGGGCAGGACCACGACGTGGATGTCCTCGTTCTCCTCGGGCAGGCCGTGCACGCCCGCCGCCGCCCGGCTATCGACCCGGCCGCAGAACAGCCAGACCCGTTCCGGACAGGCCCCGGGACTGGCCAGATAATTGGCGATGGGCATCAACTCCGCGATGGTCATGCCCGATTCTTCCACCGCCTCACGGCGCACTACCTCGTCCGGCGCCTCGTCCGGTTCGATGATCCCGGCCACCAGCTCCAGGAGCCAGGGATTGGCCGAGCCCGCCAGGGCGGCCGGCAGGCGGAACTGCTGGATCAGGACTACGGCATCCCGCTCCGGATCGAAGAGCAGCACGCAGGCGGCATTACCGCGCTCGAAGACCTCACGCTCGAAGGGCGCGGTCCAGCCGCCGTCGAAGCGCCTATGTTCCACACGATACTTCACGGCGGCGAAAAAACCGCGATACAGGTCGGATTTTGCCAGGATGCGGAAATCCTCGGGCCCGAATTGCGACAAACTCATCACAGACTCCCAGCTCGCTCTAGCCACTCATGCCACGGTCCGCGAGAAGCCAAGCAAACCGGCGGCGATGTATGGCAACACGTACATATAGTTAAATATACTTTACATTTAGTCCGTTAAACGCTACAAAACGTTCAGACCCTTCTACACTGGAGCCGCCCCATGGGCAAGCAAGAACGCGCCGTCCGCCTGGCACTCGTCGCCCTGTTGATCAACCTAGGCTACTACCTCTGGGTGCTCTATCTCCACGGCAGCTGGGATCCCGCCGTCCTGGGCGCTCGCGCCTTCGGCAAGCTCCTGCTCACCAGCCTGGCCATCGGCATCACCTTCGAGGCGCTGATCGGCCATGTGCTGCGCCGCTCTCGCCCCGGCGAGGTGCTGGAAGACGAGCGGGACCGCGCCATCCGCGCCGCCGGAACCGACCTCGCCTTCAAGCTCTGCGTCGCCGGCCTGTTCGTCCTGGCCTGGCAGATCTATGTGCAGCAGAAACTGCCGGAGCTGGTGCGCCACGAGCTGCCGCCCGAGGCCATGCTCGACCCCGCCCTGCTCGCCCACCTGCCCCTGGCCATCCTGGCCGTCGCCCTGGCCGCCAAATACGGCCTGCAGATCTGGCTGTACCGGCGCGACCGCCTGGAAGCCGCCGAGGACATGAGCGTCGCGGAGCGCCCGTCATCTGACCCTCTCCCCAATGCGGGAGAGGGTGGCGCGGAGCGCCGGGAGAGGGGTGAATGAGCGGCACGGCGATCCGCAACAGCCTGCGCCGCCTGCGCTTCGAGGCCGGGGAGATGACCCAGCAGGAGCTGGCCGATCGGGCCCGGATCACGCGTCAAACCGTGATCGCCATCGAGGCGGGCAAATACGCGCCCTCCCTGGAAGTGGCCTTCCGCCTGGCGCGGGTCTTCGGCCAGCGTTTGGAGGACGTGTTCAGCCTCGACGAGCCCACGGTTGACGCAATGCAACAGGGGGAATTCGGCCGAAAAATGAATGAAACCTGAAAAAAACCTTGACGCTGGCCGGTCAAGAGCATAATTTCACGCTCGTTGGACAACAACGCGCCGTATTACAACAAGATAAACACAATAAAAATAAAGGGCGCAGCCAGGATAGGCGAGCACTCCTTGATGAAACTCCAACCCGGCCCATCTCGCGATGCGCCGGGTTTTTCATTTAGGCGCCTTCATCGGGTTGGCTTGTAGCCTTCGTAGGTCGGGTTAGCGCAGCGTAACCCGACATCCCGAATGCGTGAGAACGTCGGGTTACGCCCTCCGGGCTAACCCGACCTACACGCTGAAGTCGGACCTACGCGGTAGAACTTAGGCCGGCTCGCCGGCCAGCATCTCCCGCGCATGCTCCAGGGTCGCCTCGGTGATGCGCAGGCCGCCTAGCATGCGCGCGATCTCCTGGACGCGCTCGCTCTGCCCCAGGATCTCGATGGCGGTTTCCGTGGCCTCGCCCACCAGGCTCTTGGCCACGCGGTAATGCTGGTGGCCCTGGGCGGCGACCTGGGGCTGGTGGGTGACGCAGAGGATCTGGGCCTCGCTGCCCAAGTGCCGCAACAGTCCGCCGACGATCTCGGCCGTGCCCCCGCCTATGCCCACATCCACCTCGTCGAAGATCAGGACGGGCATGTCGCCGCGCTGGGCGATGACCACCTGGATGGCCAGGGACACGCGCGACAACTCGCCGCCCGAGGCGATCTTGGCCAGGGCCTGGGCCGGCTGGCCGGCATTGGTGGCGATACGGAATTCCAACTTGTCCATGCCCGCCGGTCCGGGGTTCTCGGCGGGACTGATGGCGATCTCGAAGCGGCCGCCGCGTATGGCCAAGCCGTCCAGATGCTGGCTGATCAGGGGCGCCAGGACGGCGGCGGCTTCCTGGCGGGCCTGGCTCAAGGCCTGGGCGGCGGCCTGGTAGACGCGCTCGGCCTCGGCCCGCTCGCGGCCCATGGCCTCCAGGCGCTCGTCGCTGCCGGTCAGGGCCTTGAGCTCGGCACTCATGCACTCGTACAGGGCCGGCAGCTCGTCGGCCTCGACCCGGTGCTTGCGCGCCAGGGCGGTCAGCTCGGCCAGGCGCGCGTCCAGCTCGGACAGGCGCTCCGGATCCAGTTCCAGCTTGTCGAGATAGCGGGACAGATCGTGAGCGGCCTCGCGCACCTGCAAGGCCGTCTCGTTGAGCAGGGCGGCCGTGCCCGCCAGGCGCTCGTCGTAATGGGCCAGCTTGTTCAGGGAGTCGGCGGCGCGGCTCAGGAGCTGGAAGGCCGTGGGCTCGTCGCCCTCGTAGAGCTGCACCAGATTGGCCTGGGCCTGTTCCATCAGCTCGCTGGCATGGGCCAGGCGGCGGTGCTCGTCCTGGATGGCGGCCGCCTCGCCCGGCTCCGGCGCGGCTCGTTCCAGCTCGTCCACCTGGTAGCGCAGCAGGTCCAGGCGCGCCTCGCGGGCCTGACGGCCGGCATCCAGTTCGCGCCATTCGGCATCCAAAACCTGACGGCGCCCGTAAGCCTGGCGCACGGCGGCCAGATGCGCGCCCAAGCCGGCATAGGCGTCCACCAGCTCACGCTGGCGCTCGGCGGACATGAGACGCTGATGCTCGTGCTGCCCGTGGATTTCCACCAGGAGGCCGCCCAGCTCGCGCAAGGCTGCCAGCGGCACCGGCCGGCCGTTGATGAAGCCCTTGGAGCGGCCCTCGGCGCTGAGCACGCGGCGCAGGATGCACTCGCCACCCTCGTCCAGGGCCTGTTCCTTGAGCCAGGCCAGGGCCGGGCTGTTGAAAGGCAGCTCGAAATCGGCGCTGATGTCGGCCTGGGCCTCGCCGGCGCGCACCATGGAGCCCTCGCCGCGCCCGCCCAAGGCCAGGCTCAGGGCGTCGATGGCGATGGACTTGCCCGCCCCGGTCTCGCCGGTGAGCACGGTCATGCCCGGCGCGAAGGCCAGTTCCAGGCGGCGGATGATGGCGAAGTTCTGGATATGCAGATGGCTGAGCATGGCGTCCCAATCGGTGCGGGCAAGACAATCCGCCTAGTGTAATGAGCGTGGCGATCCCTGTCAGCTTCGCTCCGTCGCCAGGTGTCGGTGGACACGGTTCACAAACTAGACAACTTGGCTTTTTCCTTCGTCGCGACGCAGGGGATCGACATAGCAATCGGTTCCGGCGGCCTCCTAGACTGGCCGGCGATGAACGCTGATTTTCAGCTTCATCGCGGCCTGTAGTCTCCCATGGCCACCATGCCCGGCCGGATCTCGGTGTACCGGTCGGGATTCAAAACAACACAAAAAACCGGGACACGGGCTCACACGCGCCTCCTTGGCGTACCCCGTGTGCGAGGAGAGATCATCATGCATCCGACTTATCGTCGCCCGCTGGCCTTCGGCGGCGCGCTTGTCCTATCCCTTGGCGCCAGCCTGGCGTCCATGCCCAGCCAGGCGGCCGAGCCTTCGGGAGCCATGGCCAATGAAAACTGGCGCATCGAGCAACGCCAGCGCTGGTTCGAGGAGAGCCGGGGCCTGCGCAAGCAGCTCAATCCCGGCCGCCTGCGCGGCGAGGCGGTGCGCGCCCTGAAAACCCGGCAAGACGCCCGGCGCAGCGCGGCCCTGGCGGCCGGCGAGGTGTGGACCGAGATGGGCCCCTCGGCCATGGACATGAGCGGCTGGAGCATGGGCAAGGTCTCCGGGCGCAACAATGCCATCGTGCCCCTGCCCGGCGACGACAACACGGTGTACTTCGGCTCGGCCGCCGGCGGCGTGTGGAAGACCACCGACGGCGGCGCCACCTGGCACTCCATCTTCGATACCGTGGGCACCCAGCCCATAGGCGCCATCCAGCTCGACCCGGCCAATGCTCACCGGGTCTGGGTCGGAACCGGCGACAAGAACGGCGGCGGCTGCGCCGGCTATTTCGGCCAGGGCGTGTACCTGAGCACCGACGGCGGCGCCAGCTGGCAGGCCAAGAACGGCAGCGGCGCCGGAGCCATGCCCCTGTCCATCGTCAACAGCATCGCCGTCGCGCCCGGCAACGGCGCGGTGGTCCTGGCCGCCGGTTTCGGCAGCTGCGATGCCAATGGCACGCTCTCCGGCGGCGGCATCTACCGCAGCGCCGACGGCGGCACTAGCTGGACCCGCGTCTACAGCGGCCGGGTCGAGGACATGGCCTACGCCGCCGACGGCAGCACGCTCTATGCCTCGGCCCCCGGCGCCGGCGTCATCAAGTCCACCAACGGCGGCGCGAGCTGGGCCTCGGCCAGCAGCGGCCTGGCCCTGGGCACCAGCCGCATGCGCCTCGCCCTCGCCCCCAGCAATGCCCAGACCCTCTACGCCCTGCCGGACAGCGGCGGCCTGTACCGCAGCACCAATGGCGGCGCCAGCTGGAGCCTGCGCAAGAGCGGCGCCTGCGAGGGACAGTGCAGCTACAATCTGGCCCTGGCCGTGCACCCCACCAATGCCGACAAGCTCCTGGTAGGCAGCATCCGCTTCGCCCTGTCCACGGACGGCGGCGCCACGCTGAGCTACCTGACCAATGGCTGGGGCAGCAGCCAGCAGGTGCACCAGGACACCCACACCCTGACCTGGTCGAAGACCAATCCCAACCGCTTCTGGGTGGGCTCGGACGGCGGCATCTGGCGCAGCGACAACAGCGGCTCCAGCTTCGCCAACATGAACAGCAACCTCAATGTCACCCAGTTCTACGACATCGCCGTGGACACCACGGACAGCAACCGCATGTTCGGCGGCGCCCAGGACAATTCCTCCTCGGGCCGCGCCGTCAGCAAGGTCTGGGGCCTGACCTATGCCAGCGGCGACGGCTTCATGAACGTCGTCGATGCCAGCAACCCGTCCACCGTGCTGCAGACCAGCTACCCCGGCGGCAGCTATCCCAGCATCGTCCGCTCCACCACCGGCGGCGCCGCCGGCAGCTTCGGCAGCCTGCCCAACACCGGCCTGACCGCCAGCGGCAACTTCCCCTGGGTCACGCCCCTGGCCGGCGCCGGCGCCCTGGTCTGGGTCGCGTCCGACCAGGTCTATGTGGGCACGACCTCGGCGGCGAGCTTCCGCTGGTACGGCCTCAGCGGCAGCCTGGGCAGCGCCGCCTCGGTCCTGAGCCCCATCCAGAGCGGCGGTGCCTACCAGCTCTATGTCGGCACCTCGGGCGGCAAGATCTTCCGCAGCACCAGCGCCACGGCCACCGGCGGCAGCCTGAGCGAGGTCACCGGCAACTACCCCGGCGGCCGGGTCAGCGACATCGCCGTGGACCCCAGCAATACCCAGCGGGTGTTCGCGACGCGCGGCGTGTTCAGCGGCGGCCACCTCTACCGCTCCACCAGCGGCGGAACGAGCTGGACGGCGGTGGGCAGCGGCCTGCCGAATGTACCGGCCAATAGCGTCGCCATCGATCCCCTGGACGGCCAGCGCGTCTTCGTGGGCACCGACATCGGCGTCTACGAGAGCGCGGACGGCGGCGCCAGCTTCCAGCCCTTCTCCGCCGGCCTGCCCTTAGGGCTGGTGGTGAGCGACCTGGAGATCGACGATGCGCCCCATGTCCTGGTGGCCGGCAGCTACGGCCGCGGCGCCTGGAAGGTCGCCTTGCAGGGCGGCGGCACGCTGAACCAGCCGCCGGTCTCGGCCTTCGCCTACAGCAAGAACCAGCTGACGGTCAGCTTCACCGACCAGAGCACGGACGCCGACGGCAGTATCGTGTCCCGCGCCTGGAACTTCGGCGACGGCACGACCAGCACGGCCGCCAACCCGAGCAAGACCTATGCCGCCGCCGGCACCTACACCGTCGCCCTCACCGTCACCGACGACGACGGCGCGACCCACGCCAGCAGCCAGTCCGTCGTGGTCAGCACGAGCGCCTGCGCCGGCACCACCCTGAGCGGCAGCTTCAGCGGCGGCACCGGCCAGACCCAGTACCAGCCTAACGGCAGCTACTACCAGAGCACGAGTTCGGGCACGCACGGCGCCTGTTTGACCGGCCCCGGTTCGGCCGACTACGACCTGTATCTGGACAAATGGGATGGCGCGAAATGGGTCCAGGTGGCCAAGAGCGACGGCCCCACGGCCGCCGAGACCCTCAGCTACAACGGCGCGGCCGGCTACTACATGTACCGCGTGGTGAACTACAGCGGCACGGGCGCTTATAGCTTCACCTATAACCGGCCGAACTAGGCCGTTCCCCCGCCGGCACGGCGCGACGCCGTGCCGGCTAGGTTCCCGTCTAGGTCAAGCTGTCGGGTTACGCTACGCTAACAGTATCTACAATCTCTAAGCCGACGGCTCGCCCCTTCCACGTAGGTCGGGCTTCAGCCCTACATTGTCGGACTAAAGTCCGACCTACGCCCCCTCACCTCACACCTCCAGCGGCAGCTGGATCTGTTCTTCCTGGCTGGGTATCGATGCAGCCTCCTCGCACACCTGGGGCAGGCGGATGATGAAATGGGCGCCATGGCCCGGCTGGGATTCCACGGCAATCGTACCCTGCAGCTGTTCGGTGACGATGAAGAAGCTCACCGATAAGCCCAAGCCCGTGCCCGCGCCTTCCGCCTTGGTGGTGAAGAAGGGCTCGAACACGCGGCGGCGCACCGCCTCGTCCATGCCCGGCCCGTTGTCGATGACGTCGATACGCACCCACTCGCCCTCCCGGGACAGGCGCAGCACGATATGGGGCTCGGCGCCCTCCGCCAGGGTCGCCAGGGCATGGGCGGCATTGACCAACAGGTTGAGATAGACCTGCTCCAGCTTGGTCTTCTGGGCGCGCACCCGGCCCACCGCCTCGTATTCCCGGCGGATCTCGATGCGCCGGAACTCGAAGCGGGAGCGCGGGTTGAAATTGCCCGCAAGGCGGATGGCCGATTCCAGGGCCTCGGCCGGATCGATGAGCACGGCGTCGCTGCTGGCCCCGCGCGCGAAGCTTAAGGTATCGGCGACGATGGCGGCGGCGCGCTGGCCGGATTCCTGTATCCCCTCCAGAAAATGGCGGATGCGCTGGACATCCAGGTAGCGATCCAGGGACGTCCCATCCAAGCCGGCATCCTCGGCCAGCTGGCGGTTGCGCTCCCGGGACAGATCCAGGCGGCGCAGGATGTTCTGGGCCGATTGCAGGATGCCGCCCAGGGGGTTGTTGATCTCGTGGGCCATGCCGGCCGCGAGCCCCCCCAAGGACAGAATCTTCTCGCTCTGCACCAGCATCTCCTCCATGCGCACCCGCTCGGTCACGTCGTCGACGCGCAGGACGATGCCGCGCCCCTGCTCGGCGATCAGCGGGAAGACCGCCAGGTCGAAGACCCGCATCTGCTCGTCCAGGCGGCTGGCGATGCGCTCCGTGACCTGGTAGCGGCTGCCGCGCAGGGCCTGGCGCACATTGGCGATGGTGGCGGCAAACTGGGGCAGCAGGGCCTCCAGGGTCCGGCCCAGGGCCTCGTCGCGGCTGATGCCCGAATAGGCCTCGGCCTGGCGGTTCCACTGGGTGACATGGCCCTGCAGGTCCATGGTGATCAGGGCCGAAGGCATGGACTCGACGATGTTGTTGAGCAGGAGGCGGGTCCGGGTCAGATCCTGCTCGGCCTTGAGCCGGTCGCGGGTCTGACGGGTCAGGGCCGAGAAGCTCTCCGACAGCTCGCGGGTACGCTCGTCGACGCGGGCCTCAAGCAGGTTGCGTGCCCGTTCCAGTTCCTGGGCGAAGCCGCGCAGCTGGGCCTCGCTCTGGCTGCGCGCGGTGATGTCGCGTACCAGCATCAGGTAATGGCGCTCGCCCTGCCACTCGCCGAGGCAGACATGGGGCTCCACGGCCAGCTCGCCGGTGGCCGTGCGGAAACGGGTCTGGAAGCTGACCGTCTCGCCGCGCAAGAGGCCGCGCTGCAGCTCGCTGTCGTGGCGCAGCCGGCAATCCAGGTCGAGATCCCAGAGGCTGCTGCCCAGGAGTTCCTGGCGGCTCAGCCCCAGGAGCTCCAGGGCCCGGCTATTGGCCTCCACCAGCAGGCCGTCGATGCGGCAGACCAGGATGATGTCGGCGGCCTGATCGATGAGCCCGGCCAGGGCCCGGGCATGACCCCAGAGGCCGCGCTGGCGGCGGGACAGATAGCCGAGGATGAGGAGCAGCGGGGTGAACAGGGCCAGCACGCCGAACAGCAGCAGCCAGTCCGGCAGGGCATAGACCGCGTGGCGCAGCTCCGTGCTCAGGCTGATGATGACCAGGGGCAGCAGCGGCATGCCGCCGGCCACCGCCAGCCAGAACCACAACCAGCCGGAGGGCTGGACCCGCCAGAGGGTACGCGACAGACTCACCGGAACCGCCTTTTCCGCCAGCACAGAGAGGACCCCAGGTTAGACCAGGCCGAGAGCGGACGCAAAAGCATTTGCCCGGGCCGCGCCCTGTGGTACTAATGACCCATGACACGGCCCCTGCCCTCTCGGCCAGCCCGCCGGCGCGATGCCCGCATGCCCCGCCCAGAGGCCAAAACCCAGCCAAGGAACGACCATGCTGCAACAATTCGAAGAAAGCCAGCGCCGCTTCGGCGGCCAACACGACGCCATCGACTCCTGGCTGGAAGAGCGCCGCGAAGTGCTGCTGCGCTACTGCCAGCTGTCCGGGATCAGCTCCCTGGTGGAAGCCCTGCCGCGCGACCGCGCCCTGCCCGCGCCCGCCCAGGTCCATGCCTTCTGCGATGTGCTGGTGGACTATGTGAGCGCCGGCCATTTCGAGATCTACCAGCGCCTCCTGGGCGAACTGGAGCAGGATAGCCGGGCCTCCCAGGAGGCCGGCCGCCTCTACCCGGCGATCATCGCCACCACCGACGCGGTCCTGTCCTTCGACGAGCGCTATGGCGAACGCGGCGATCAGGAACTCCGGGCGGAATTCGACGCCGACCTGTCCCGCCTGGGCGAACAGCTGGCCAGCCGCTTCGAACTGGAAGACGAGCTGATGGCCCTGCTGCGCCTGCCGGCCGATGCCGCCTGAAGGGCAGCGGCCGCCGTGATACGGCGGCCTAGCGGTCGCCCCGTCCCAGGCTGCGCAACAGGCGGCGCAGCGCCTTCCCCTGGCACCACAGGCCGGGCCACAACCGGAAGGCCCGCCGATAGCAGCCGCTCGCCTGCCGATGCAGCCCGCCGCTGGCCAGCCTCGCACCCAGCGCCATGAGGCGCCCGCTCTCGAACTCTCGCCGAAAACTCAGGAACTCGGGACTCAGACAGCTAGCGTCGAAGAGCAGGTCGCTGACCTTCGCCAGCCCGTCCATGGCCGATTGCAGGTCATGGCGCAGGCTGTCGGGCCGATGGTGCACGCGCGCCACGGCTTTGGGGCAGACCTGGGCCTCCATCCGCGCCAGGGCGTGGGCGTAGAACACCAGGTCCTCGTTGTTGCGTATACCCTCGGGAAAGCGCAGTCCGCCGAGCGCATCGCGCCGCAGGATCGTGTGCTTGTTGCCGACCCCGGTCAGCTGTCGGCGCAGATAGGCGCCGAAGCGCGCGACCCTGCCCGCCGGCGGCGCGCTGGCCAGGCGGAGCTTCTCCTTGCCCTCGGGCTTGCAGGTGACATAGCTGGCATAGACCAGCTGGGCTTCCGGACTGGCCTCGCACACGGCGCGCAGGGCGCTCAAGCCCTCAGGCAGGAGCTCGTCATCCGCATCCAGGAACAGCACGAAGCGGCCCGTCGCCCTGGACAGCCCCGCGTTGCGCGCCGCGCCGGGCCCGGCGTTGGCCTGGGACAGGATCTTGAGCGCCGGCAGGCGCTCCTGCCAGCCTCGAACACGCATCAGAGTGTCGTCGGCGGAACCGTCGTCCACCACGATGGTCTCGAAGTCCTGGCATGCCTGCGCCGCCAAAGACCCCAGGGCCCGGTCGATGAACCGGCCGGCGTTATAGGCCGGGATGATGATGGAGAAAAAAGGCATGTTCATTCCCGCTGGGTCACGATGACCAGGTATTTGCCGTCCTCGAAGCGGCGCACTTCCCGTCCGCCCAGGCGAGCCAGCCAGGCGTCGGCCTCGCGGCGCTCCTTGCCGCTCAGGGCCAGGGCCCGCCAGCCCGGCCGCGTGTTGGCGGGCATTTGCTCGCGCCAGGCCCGCCAGGCGCCATGCACATGCTGCTGCGCCGTGTTGCGCCCGGCGTAATAGCTAAGCGCCGAGTGATTGGTCCACAGGTCGCCCGGCTGGGCCGCTAGCCAGCGCCCCGCCTCGACCAGGGCCCGATCGTCGTCGCGCAGCTGGCGCAGGCTGCCGCCCAGGAACAGCAGGCCCAGGCCCAGGGCCAGGACGCACAGCAGCCTCGGCCGGGTCGCCAGCCGCCGCGCCAGCTCGGCCAGGACCGGCGGCGCCAGCAGCAGCAGGCAGAGGACCAGGGGCATGAGGAAGCGCGCCGTCAGGAACTGCCGGAACAACACGAAAATCAGGGGCAGGAGCAGGGCCGCGAGGGCATAGCCGCGCCAGGCGGCCGGCAGCGACGCCCAGGCCAGGCCCCGGCGCCCCAGCCAGAGGCAGAGCGCGTGCACCGGTGTCCAGATCTTGAGCAGCTTGCCCGCCAGGACCGTCAACAGCACGGCCAGATAGGCCTCCCGCTCGAAGCCCTGGGAATATTGATTCAGCACCGCCGCCCCCAGGCGCTCGCTGGCGGCCAGGAACTGGGCCGGGGCCTGGTGGCGCAGCTCCTGCCACCACAGGCCGAAATCCGCCAGGCGGCTGGCCGGCATGAAGCGGGGCAGAATCCAGGCCAAGAGCGGCAGGATCACGAGCAGAACCACGCCGAGGGCCAAGCCCAGGCGGCGGGTCCGGGGCTGGGCCGCCAGGGCCAGGGCGCCGCAGAGCACGAAGGCCACCGCCTCCAGGCGGAAGGCCTGGGCCAGGGCCAGGCAAGCTAGCCAGGCGGCGAAGCGGCCCGGGCCGGGTTGCCGGGCCAGGCGCAGCAAGGCCCACAGGGACAGCAACCAGAAGGCCAGATAAGCATTGTCGCGGATCAAATCGGCCCGCTGGGCATTGAGTTCGGGCAGCAAGATCACCACGGGCACGGCCAGCCAGGCCCAAGCCGGTCGCTCGGGATAGAGCTCGCGCACCACGCCGACAAAGGCCCAGGCCAGAAGGGCGAAGCTGCCCAGATTGAGCAGCTGTCCCGCGGTTTCCAGGGGCAGACCCAGGCCGCTCAGGCCCGCCAGCAACACGGAATAGAACGGCCAGCCATAGGCCTCGAAGGCCGCGTGCCAGCCGCCGAGCGGGAACTCCCGGGCGGTCAACAGGTAAAGGATGCCATCGTCGTTGGGCGCGCCGGCTAGAAGCCAGGCCAGGGCCGAGAGCAGCGCGCTGGCCAGTACGGCCGCCAGGCCCGGCGTGCACCAGGCAGGCAGCCGGCTCATGGCGACACCCGGGCGTTCAGGGCCAGGCGCAGCGCATCCGGCAGGGCCGCCAGCAGCCGTGCCAACACCCCCGTCTGCTCGAACCGGCAGGCCGCCGGATGGGCGATGCGGTAGGCCCCCATCCCGTCGAGCAGCCAAGCCTCGGGCGGCAGGAACACCCCGGAGCGGTCCAGCAAGTGCAGGAACTCGTCCAGCCTTCGCAGAGCCTCCGGCGACTCCGCCACACCCTGGAGGGGCGCGGCGCCGGCCTCGGCGGGCAGCAGGCGCACATCGCAGTTCCGGCTGGGGCAGAAGCGGAAATCATCGGCCGGGAGGACCGGCAGCCCCAGGGCCTCGAGCCGCGCCTGGGCACGCTCATGGGCGGCGGCCGGCCGGGCGAAGAGCGCGCGCCAGCCCCTGGGGCGCGGATGCAAGGCCAGCCAGCCACCGTCGGCCTGGCGGTACAACTGGAAGTCTTCCCGGGCCAGCAGGCGCTCGGCGCCGGCCAGCCACTTGTCCAGGCGCTTGGCGGACAGGCGGTCGCGATGCTTTCGATCCTCGCCATAGACCCCCGCCTCGCCCTCGGGCCGGGTCTTGAAACGGCGGTGCAGCCACAGGTAGTCGGCCGGGTAGCGGCGCAGCCAGTCTTCCAGCACGGCATTGACGGCGCGCGCATCGGCCACATCGTCGCCCCGGCCCATGCCGGTGAGCGGGGCATGCAGCTCCAGCACGAAGCCGCGCCCGCCGGACAGGCGGCGGTGGGTGAAGGGCACGACCGGCGCGCCCGACAGCCGGGCGAAGCGGCTGGTGGCGGTGATGGTGGCGGCGGGGATGCCGAAGAAGGGCACGAAGATGGAATGCTTGCGGCCGTAGTCCTGGTCGGCGGCGTACCAGAGCGGCAGATTGCCCTTCAGGGCCTTGACCGCCCCACGCACGTCGTCGCGGGGGATGGCGCGCTTGGCGCTGCGCTCGCGCCCGGCCAGCATCTGGGCGTCGAAGACCGGATTGGGGTGAGGCCGGTACATGGCGACCAGATCCACGGCCCGCGCCAGCAGATGGCCGCAAAGCTCCAGGCTGGTGAAATGATAGGACAGCAGGATGGCGCCCTTGCCCCCCGCCAGGGCCGCGTCCAGATGCTCCCGGCCACGAATCTCCGTGATCGGCCGCAGGCGCGCATCCGGCGTCCACCAACTGGTGCCCACCTCCACGAGGCCGATGCCCGTGGCATGCATGTTCTCGCGCAACAGCTCGCGCCGCTGACCCGCCGAGAGCTCGGGAAAGCACATCCGCAGATTGGTGTCGGCGATGGCGCGCCGGCCCCGGGCGCAGCGAAACATCAGCTCGCCCAAGGCCACGCCCAGGCCGTACTGCCAGCGATAGGGCAGGCGCGCCGTCAGGCGCAACAGGCCTAAGCCCAAGCGGGTCGGCCAGTAGTGCGCGGAATCGGGAGCGAAAGTCTGGAGCTTGTCGGAATCGGTGTCGGCCACGGCAGATAGGACTGGCGGAAAAGCCGCTAGTCTAGCAAGCATCCCCCGCGCGCGGCCAACACAAAGCGCCGCTAGCGCGCGCGTGCCCCCTGGCCCGAGCCGCGCGCATGGAGCAGCAGCTCCGCCACCGCCTTGCCCGGCGCCGCCGGCTCGTCGTCCAGGACCAGCTCCGGCGGCAGCAGCGCCTGGCCCTCTCCGCCGCCACGGTATAGCCGGGCTCCGGGTGGGTGCTGGCGATGCCGGCGCGCAAGGCATCCAGATCCTGTTGCAAGGCCTCGCGGCTCAAGCGGACTTCCGCTTGCGCGGTAGCCATGCTCAGGAGGCACAGCGCCGAGACGAGGAGGGCGCGGGAAACAGGCATGGACGGCGTTCCTTGTGCTCGTGATTGCTGAACTCCCCATGCCGCCCAGAATTGGAAAATAGTTTGCCCGATGCAGGAAAACCCCACGGTTCAGGTATCCGCCGATAAAATAAGGACATCTTCATACACTATTCGTCATGGACGCATCTCCCGCCACGCCCCCGCTCGATCAGTTGCACGCCTGCCCGGCCTGCGATCTGCTGCTCGCCGCCCAACCCCTGAACCGGGGTCAGGACGCCTGCTGCCCGCGTTGCGGCGAGGTGGTGCGCAGCGGCCGCGCCGACAGCCTGAACCGGGCTTTCTGGATCTCGAGCGCCGGCCTCGCCCTGTTCGCCCCGGCCATGGGCCTGCCCTTGCTGTCCATGACCCTCCTGGGCGTGCACGAGGACGCCTCGCTGACGGAGGCCATCATCGCCCTGTTCCAGGCCGGCTTTCCGGAAGTGGCCTCGGTAGTGGCGGTTTCGGCGCTGATCGCGCCTTTTCTCAACCTCTGGCTGATGTTCGGCGTGTCCTGGAGTCTCAAGCGCCGCTATCGGCCGCGCATCCTGCCCAGCTTGCTGCGCCTCAATCACCGCATCCGCGAATGGTCCATGCTGGAGGTCTTCCTGCTGGGCATCCTGGTGTCCATCATCAAGCTGGCTGACATGTCCGAGCTGGTGGTGGGCCTAGGTCTTTACTGCTTCATCGGCCTCATGCTCTGCACCCTGCTCCTGGAATCGGCCGTGGACGAGCACGATTTCTGGCAGGCCCTGGGCGGCGAGGCCAGGCCATGAGCGCCGGCCCGCGCACCGCCGCCGCCGAGGGCCTGGGGCTCTGCCTGGCCTGCCATGCCCTGACGCCCTGCCCGCCCGGCCGGCGCGTCGCCTGCCGGCGCTGCGGCGCGGCGCTGGCCCTGCGCAAGCCCCATAGCCTGCGCCGAACCGGGTACTACGTGGTCCTGGGTTTCTTGTTCCTGATCCCGGCCAATCTCTACCCCATCATGACCATCCTCCAGTTCGGCCGCGGCGAGCCCTCCACCATCGTGGGCGGCGTGGCCAAGCTATGGAGCCAGGGGCTATGGGGCATCGCCACCATCGTCTTCGTGGCCAGCGTGGTCGTGCCGCTGGCCAAGCTCTTCGGCCTCTGCCTGCTACTCTATTCCGTGCATTACCAAACCGAACTCTGCCCCCTGAACCGCACGCGCTTGTTCCGCCTGGTGGACTTCCTCGGCCGCTGGTCCATGCTGGACATCTTCGTGGTCACCCTGCTGGTGGGCCTGGTGCACCTGGGCCAGGTGGCCCTGGTCCTGCCCGGCCTCGGCGCCCTGGCCTTCGTGGCCACCGTGATCATCACCCTGTTCGCCGCCCAGAGTTTCGATCCGCGCCTGATCTGGGACGCCCATTCCGCTGACGAAGCATGCGACGACAACGACTCCGACGAGAAGCCTCCCCATGCCTGAAACGATCGATCCGCCCATCCCGCCGGTCCGCGTCCGCCACCGCCCGCGCATCGCGCCCATCTGGGTCCTGCCCCTGGTGGCCCTGGCCGTGGGCCTCTGGCTGGTCTGGCGCAGCCTGTTGAACACCGGGCCGCGCATCGAGCTGCGCTTCGACAATGCCGAGGGCATCGCCGTCAACCAGACCCAGGTGCGCTACAAGGGCATTCCGCTCGGCGTCGTGCGCCAGCTCACCGTGCTCGAGGACCTGACCGGGGTCGTGGCCGAGGTGCAGTTCGAGAAGCAGGTGGAGGCCATTCCCGAAGACTCCCAGTTCTGGCTGGTTCAGCCCCAGATCTCGGCGGCGGGCGTGACCGGCCTCAACACCCTGCTCTCCGGCAACTACATCGCCATCCAGCTGGGCGATGCCGAGAAACCGGAGGGCACGAGCTTCACCGCCCTGAAAGCCGCGCCGCCCCTGCCCACCAGCACGCCGGGCCTGCACATCCAGCTCCAGGCCGAGCGCCTGGGCTCCATCGCCCCGGGCACGCCCATCTACTATCGGCAGATCCCCATCGGCGCCGTGCAGTCCACGGCCATGAGCGAGGACGGCCGGGGCGTACGCATGGACGTGCACATCCTGCCCGAACACGCCAAGCGCGTGCGCAAGACCTCGCGCTTCTGGAACGCCAGCGGGCTCAAGGTCTCCGCCAACCTGTCCGGCCTGTCGGTGGAGACCGAGTCCCTGGCCAGCCTCGTGTCCGGCGGCATCGCCCTGTCCACCAACGACGAGGGCGCGCCGCCCAGCACCAACGGCGACCGCTACACCCTATACCCCGACTACGACGCCGCCGAGGCCGGGCTGCGCATCCGGATCCGCTTCGCCAGCGGCGCCAGCCTCACCGCCGGCAGCACCAAGGTCATCTACAAGGGCATGCCCGCCGGCAAGGTCTTGAAACTGGATTACGACGAGAACACCGACATGGTGGTGGCCACGGTGGGCATGGACCCGCGCACCGAGCCCTTCATGACCGATGCCGCGCGCTTCTGGCTGGTCAAGCCCCAGCTGTCCGTGGCCGGCGTATCGGGCCTCGACGCCCTCCTGACCGGCACCTACATCAGCTTCAGCCCGGACAACAGCGGCCAGAGCGTGCGCGAGTTCGTCGCTGCCGACGGCCCCTCGCCGCTCGACTACCGGGAACCGGGCCTGCACCTGCTGCTCACCAGCAGGGAGCTCGGCTCCCTGAACCAGGGGTCGCCGATCTACTACCGCCAGGTCCAGGTGGGCGAGGTGGTCAGCTACACCCTGGACCGCGAGCGCGACAAGGTGGACGTGCACCTACTGATCAAGCCCGAGTACCGGGACCTGGTGAACGAGTCCACGCGCTTCTGGAACGTCAGCGGCGTGACCCTCAACGCCGGCCTGTCCGGCGTGCGCCTGCGTACCGAGTCCCTGGCCACCCTCTTGGCCGGCGGCATCGCCTTCGACACGCCCAAGGTCGACGGGAAGGCCCCGCCCGTCGGCAACGGTTTCCGCTTCAGCCTGTTCCGCGACGAGGCCTCGGCCCGCGCCCGCCGGCAGATCCGAGTGCGCTTCGTCTCCGCCGAAGGACTCACGGCCGGCCAGACCCAGGTCATCTACCGGGGCCTGCCCATCGGCCTGGTGGACCGCGTGGACGTCTCCAAGGATTTCCGCACCGTCGAAGCCTATGTGGGAATCAATCCCGGCGCCGAGCATATGCTGACCACGGCTTGCCAGTTCTGGCTGGTGCGTCCGGAGATCAACGCCAGCCGGGTCAGCGGCCTGGACGCCCTGTTCAGCGGCAGCTATATCGCCGTCCAGCCGGGAGCGGGCAAGCCCGCCACGGAATTCCTGGCGCACAACGGCCCGCCGCCCCTGCCCCAGAGCGAGCCGGGCCTGCATCTGCTGCTCGAAGCCCCGGATGCCGGCTCACTGACCGTGGGCGCGCCGGTGCTGCACAAGAAGCTGACCGTGGGCAGCATCCAGGACGTGCGCCTGGCCGCCGACGGCAAGACCGTGCAGGCCCATATCCATATCCAGCCGGCCCATGCCGGCGCAGTGAACGCTCATACCCGCTTCTGGAGCGCCGGCGGCGTCGACGTGCGCGGCGGCGTGTCCGGCCTCAAGATCCGTACCGAATCCCTGGCCGCCATCATCGCCGGCGGCGTGGCCTTCGACGGTTTCGAGGCCGGAAAGCCGGGCCCCAAGGCCAGGAACGGCGAGCGCTACAAGCTCTATGCCGACCACGCCCAGGCCGAGCTGGCCGGTTTCCCGGTCAAGCTGCGCCTGACCAGCGCCGAGGGCCTCGCCGTGGGCACGCCCCTGCGCTACCAGGGCGTGGACATCGGCGAGCTGGCCCGCATCGGACTGGAGGAGAAGTCCGGCGCGGTGCTGGCCGAGGCCCTGGTCAAACCCACCGCAAGGCCGCTGCTGCGCGACGGTAGCCAGATCTGGCGGGTCAAGCCCAGCCTGGGGCTGGCCCGCACCGAACACCTGGACACCCTGGTCTCCGGCAGCTATCTCGCCCTGCGCGCCGGGATCGGCGCCGAGCGTTACAGCTTTACCGTCGCCGACGAGGAACCGGTTGTGCACAGCCGACCGGAGGGGCGCAACCTGGTGCTGGAAACCCCGGGCCTGGGCTCCCTCAAGGTCGGCGATCCCCTGCTCTACCGCCAGCTGAAAGTCGGCGAGATCATCGGCACGGAACTGGCCGAGGGCGGCGTTCTCGTGCGCGTCTATGTGCATCTGCCCGCCAAACACGCGGCCCTCGTGCGTCAGAGCAGCCGCTTCTGGCAGGCCAGCGGCCTCGAGGTCAGCGCCGGCCTGTTCAGCGGCGTGCAACTGCGCAGCGAATCCCTGGAAGCCCTAGTGGCCGGCGGTATCGCCTTCGCCAATCCCGAGGCCGAGCAAAAGGCCAGTCCGGAGGCCGCCGAGGGCGCGATCTTTGCCCTGCACAAGAAGCCGCAAGCGACTTGGCTGGAATGGCAGGACCGCCCGGGGAAAATGGCCAAACCCTAGTATCCATGCGGGTTTTCCCGGGGAGGCCGGATTTGCCAAGGCATCGGCCCTCCCGTAAAATTCCGGCCACGTTGCCCCACGGACAAAAAGTCCGCCCGCCCGGCCACCGCGCCGCATGAGGTTCTCCATCGATGAACGCCAATACCGAACAGGCCCTGGACAAGGCCGCCGCCGACTCCTTAGGTGAAACCGCTAGCCTGGACGGCGCCCATACCGCGCCCTTCCCGGCCTCGCGCAAGATCCACGTGGAAGGCTCGCGCGCCGACATCCGCGTGCCCATGCGCGAAATCTCGGTGACCGATACCCATACCGAGCGCGGCATCGAGAAAAACCCGTCCCTCACCGTCTACGACACCTCCGGCCCCTATACCGACCCGACCGTCGCCATCGACGTGCGCCGCGGCCTACCCGATGTGCGCAGCGCCTGGATCGCCGAGCGTGGCGACACCGAGGAATTGTCGGCGCTCACCTCGCGCTTCGGCCAGGAACGCCTGGCCGACGCCGGCCTCGACCACCTGCGCTTCCCCTTCCAGCACCGTCCGCGCCGCGCCAAGGCCGGGATGAACGTGAGCCAGATGCACTACGCCAAGAAGGGCATCATCACGCCGGAAATGGAATACATCGCCATCCGCGAAAACTGCCGCATCGACGCGCTCAAGGATTTAGGCCTCCTGAGCCAGCACCCGGGCCAGAGTTTCGGCGCCGCCATTCCGAAAATCATCACTCCGGACTTCGTGCGCGAGGAAGTGGCACGCGGCCGCGCCATCATTCCCGCCAACATCAACCACACGGAACTGGAGCCGATGATCATCGGCCGCAATTTCCTGGTGAAGATCAACGGCAATATCGGCAATTCCGCCCTGGGTTCCTCCATCGAGGAAGAAGTCGCGAAGCTGGCCTGGGGCATACGCTGGGGCGCCGACACCATGATGGATTTGTCGACGGGGAAAAATATCCACGAAACCCGCGAATGGATCATCCGCAATTCCCCTGTCCCGGTCGGCACCGTGCCCATTTACCAGGCCCTGGAAAAGGTCAACGGCAAGGCCGAGGAGCTGAGCTGGGAAATCTTCCGCGACACGCTGATCGAACAGGCCGAACAGGGCGTGGATTACTTCACCATCCACGCCGGCGTCCTGCTGCGCTATGTGCCGCTCACCGCCCGCCGCGTAACCGGCATCGTCTCGCGCGGCGGTTCGATCATGGCCAAGTGGTGTCTCGCCCATCACAAGGAGAATTTCCTCTATACCCATTTCGAGGAAATCTGCGAGATCATGAAGGCCTATGACGTCAGTTTCTCCCTGGGCGACGGCCTGCGCCCGGGTTCGCTGGCCGATGCCAACGACGCGGCACAGTTCGGCGAGTTGGAGACCCTGGGCGAACTGACGAAGATCGCCTGGAAACACGACGTGCAGACCATGATCGAAGGTCCCGGCCACGTGCCCATGCACATGATCAAGGCCAATATGGACAAGCAGCTGGAAGTCTGCCACGAGGCCCCGTTTTACACGCTAGGCCCCCTGACCACCGACATCGCCCCCGGTTACGATCACATCACCAGCGCCATCGGCGCCGCCATGATCGGCTGGTTCGGCACGGCCATGCTCTGCTATGTGACGCCGAAAGAGCACCTAGGCTTGCCCAACCGCGACGACGTCAAGCAGGGCGTGATCGCCTACAAGATCGCCGCCCACGCCGCCGACCTGGGCAAGGGCCATCCCGGCGCCCAGGTGCGCGACAACGCCCTGTCCAAGGCCAGATTCGAATTCCGCTGGGAAGACCAGTTCAACCTGGGCCTGGACCCGGACACGGCGCGCGCCTACCACGACGAGACCCTGCCGAAGGAGGGCCACAAGATCGCGCACTTCTGCTCCATGTGCGGCCCCCATTTCTGCTCCATGAAGATCACCCAGGACGTGCGCGACTACGCCGCCAGCAAGGGCATGGAAACCATCGATGTCGCCGTGGAATCGGGCATGGAGGAAAAAGCCCGGGAATTCCTCGCGCAAGGCGCGGAGATCTACAGCAAGGCCTGAACGCCCTCGATCGACGCCCTCTCCTGTCCCCTCTCCCCTGGTGGGAAAAAATCGCCTGGAGCGATTTTTCGCACAAGCCCCGCAGGGGTGAGGCGCAAGGATTCGCCTCACAAAGGGTTAGGGAGAGGGGGATTTCATTCCAAAAACCACCAGAGCCCCATGCCCGCCATCTGCCGCCATATCCTGGTCAAGACCAAGCCCGAGGCCGAAGCCCTGAAGATCCGCCTGGATCGGGGCGAGGACTTCGCAAAATTGGCCAAGGAGTTCTCCATCTGCCCCTCCGGCAAGAAGGGCGGCGAGCTGGGGGAAGTGCGTCCCGGCCAGCTGGTGCCGGCCATGGACAAGGCCGTGTTTTCCCTCGCCGAAGGCCCGGTGCACGGCCCCATCAAGACCTCGTTTGGCTACCACCTCCTGCAAATAAAATTCCGCTATTAAAAGTCCTGCGTTTATTGCGCCAACTGGTCCATCCTGTTCAGTTTCTCTCCCCACGCCCTAGCAGAGCTTCTACCCCCTGCTACGCTTTTTATACCGGAGCGATTTCGCAGTACCGGGAGCGTTCTTTTACCCAAAACAACGAGTTTTCAACGAACAGAGGTTCATGATGAACAGTTCACTCACGAAAGCGGTAACAGTCCTCGCCATTCCCGCCGCTCTGGGCTTCGCCACGGCCAGTCAGGCGAGCCACTCCTGGAATAATTACCACTGGGCGCGCACCGCCAATCCGTTCACCCTGCAAACCGTCGACAGCGTCACCGCCAACTGGCAGAGCGAGTTCGATACCTCGCTGCAGAAATGGGCCCAGTCCGGGATCTTCAATTTCAGCATCGCCGCCCGCGACGACAGCACCAAGGCCCGCAAGCGCTGCGCCATGGTGTCCGGCGAGATGCGCGTCTGCAATGCCAGTTACGGCAATAACGGATGGCTGGGCCTGGCCTCCATCAACCTGGACAGCAAGGGCCATATCCGCCAGGGCACGGCCAAGATGAACGACAGTTACTCCTCCTACTGGACGCCGGAAGAGATGAACCATGTCATGTGCCAGGAGACCGGTCATGTCTTCGGCCTGGGGCATACCAGCGAGGACGGCAGCAGCCAGAACACCTGCATGGACTACTCCTCCAGCCCCACCAGCCAATGGCCCAATAACCACGACTACCAGCAGCTGCAGTCCATCTACAGCCACGTGGATACCTACAACAGCTACGCGGTGGCGGCCGCCTTCGGCGCCGGCAGCACGCTCTGCGTCGATGGCTCCACGGCCTGCGGCGACGAGAAGGGCCAGCACCTGGGCACCAAGGTGCACAAGGCCAAGCACTACGAGACCTGGGTCTATGCCGAGAAAGACGGCAGTCTGACCATCCACCACGTGTACACCCTGCCGGGCGCCGATCACGAGCATTGAGCCTGAGTAGCCGAAATGAACAACGGGCTCCCAAGGGAGCCCGTTGTTCATTTCGGGGGAACTTGGAGCCTGTGTACGATCTCGATCAAGGGATGCAGCGCAAGGCAAAACTGGACGAAAAAGCGGAGCATACACGTAGTATGTGAGCATTTTGAGTTCAGTTTTAACGCCGCGATGCGCCCTTCAGCGAGATCGTACACAGGCTCTCAATGGCGCGAGCCGCAGTCCTTGCAGATGCCGTACAGGTAGAGATTGTGGTCGGTGAGCGTGAAGCCATGGGTCTCGGCGATGGCACGCTGACGCTCCTCGATGATGGGATCGACGAACTCGATGACCTTGTTGCACTTGAGGCAGACCAGGTGATCGTGGTGGTCACCCTGATTCACCTCGAAAATCGAGTGGCCGCCTTCGAAATGATGACGGGTCACGAGGCCGGCGGCCTCGAACTGGGTCAATACGCGATAGACCGTGGCCAGGCCCACGTCCTCGCCCTGATCCAACAGGGTCTTGTAGACATCTTCCGCGCTCAGATGATGAGTCGTGGAACTTTCCAGGATTTGCAGGATCTTAACGCGCGGGAGGGTGACCTTCAGCCCGGCTTTTTTCAGTTGCAGGTTTTCCAAGCGAGTATCCTCCGCTATGATGGCCGGCGGGATGCAGACCTTGAGGCCTCCCAAGATGTACACCTTAGTGGAAGACCGTCGTCGATGCAAAGAAGTCTCATTCTACCGGCCCTCGCGGTCGCGCTCAATCTAAGTGCTTGTTCCGCCGTCGATTGGTTGGTGTACAAGGTACCGATCCAACAGGGCAACCTGGTGGAACAGAAACAGGTGGACCAGCTGCGCGTGGGCATGAGCAAGAGCCAGGTGAACTTCATCCTGGGCACGCCGCTCGTGGTCGACACCTTCAACCCCGACCGCTGGGACTACGTCTACCGCGTCGCCATCGGCGGCGAAATCACTAAGGAACAGCGCTTCTCGGTGTTCTTCCGCGACGACAAGCTCAGCGCCATGTCCGGGAACCTCAAGCCCAGCGCCGCCACGGCCGCCCTGGAACTGGCGCCCAGCCAGAATTGATGCCCTCACTCCTCGTAGGTCGGGTTAGCGCAGCGTAACCCGACACTCCGCTTGGAGCCTTTAGTCTGACTAGTCCTGTCCCGCTGAAGCGGGACCTACGAATAGCCTTTTTGCGCCACCATCAGGGCTCTTTTCGCTCAGCCCTCGCCCCTGGCCTTGGCCACCCGCGCCCGCCGCGCCTCCTTGGGATCGGCGATCAGGGGCCGGTAGATCTCCAGCCTATCCCCTGCCCGCAGCGTCTCGCCGCCCGCGCATAATCGCCCGAAAATACCCAAGCGCGCCGTGCCCGCTTCGATCTCCGGAAACTCCCGCAATAGGCCCGACAGCTCCAGGGCCTGGGCCGCGCGGGTGCCCGCCGGCACGTGCAGGACGACGATGCGCTGGCGCTCCGGCAGCGCGTACGCCACCTCGATGGCAATGGTTTCAGCGTCGGCCATAAACGGTCCTCGCCCGTTGTTGGAAAGCGTCCACCAGGGTGCCGGCGATCTGGCTGAACACCGAGCCGAAGGCCATGGACACCAGGCCGTTGGCGAATTCGAAGCTGAGATCCAGCTCCACCTTGCAACCCGCCTCGCGGCCATCCATGACCAAGGGCGTGAAGCGCCAGGCGCCTGCCAGATGCTTGAACGGTCCCTCGGCCAGGCGCATCTCGATGCGCTCGCCCGGGAACAGGCGGTTGATGGTAGTGAAGGACTTGGCGATGCCGGCCTTGTGCAGGTCCAGGCTGGCGGTGCGTTCGCCGGCCTCGTCCTTGAGCACGCGCGCGCCGGTGCACCAGGGCAGGAATTCCGGGTAGCGGGCCGAGTCGTTGACCAGCTCGAACATTTCCTGGGCGGTATAGGGCACCAGGGCCGACTTCTGTATGCGCTTCATGGACTCATTTCAGGCTAGGTTGCCCAGGATCATAACCGCCGCAATATCCAAGCTGCCAGCAGGTCCGTATAATCGCCCGCCATGAACAAGAAGAAAGACAAGGGTTCCCATACCGGGACCATCGCCCTCAACAAGAAAGCCCGCCACGACTACTTCATCGAAGAGCGCTACGAGGCGGGCATGGTCCTGCTCGGCTGGGAGGTCAAATCCCTGCGCGAGGGCCGGGTCAATCTCACCGACGCCTATGTGCTGCTCAAGGACGGCGAGGCCTGGCTCCTGGGCTCCCACATCACCGCCCTGTCCACGGTCTCGACCCACATCGTCCCGGAGAACACCCGGACGCGCAAGCTGCTGCTCAAGAACAACGAGCTGTCCAAGCTGTTCCGGGAAGTGCAGCAGAAGGGCTATACCCTGGTCCCGCTGTCGCTGTACTGGAAGAACAACCGGGTCAAGTGCGAGATCGGCCTGGCCAAGGGCAAGCAGTCCCACGACAAGCGCGAAACCGAGCGCGAACGCGAGTGGAACAAGGAAAAAGCGCGGGTGATGAAGAACAAGCTGCGCTAAGACCAAGAAGAATTTGCCACAAAGAACACGAAGAACACAAAGGAAGAGCAGCTTGTCGGGTTAGCAGTAAGCGTCGTAGCAGTTTGGCGCGTTAGCACAGCGTAACCCTCACCAGACTCCAGGAAAGGTCCAGGCTAGGTCTAACTCTCACAACATTCATTCTTTGTGTTCTTCGTGTTCTTTGTGGCCAATCTCTCTGCTTCCCGCTTCAGCAAAACCCCGCGTCCACTTCCAGGCTGACCAGGAGCGCGTTCTGGGCATCCACCGCTACCCGCCATTCCAGGCCTTCCTTGCTGGGTAGGCGTGCCGCCAAGGCCGTCAGCTCGGCGCTGGGCGCGACCAGCAGGAAGCCGTCGGCAAAGTGGCCGAAACGCACATGCGCCTCCTCGCCCTGCTCCACTTCGGCGCGAAAACGCAGGCCCGGCATGCGCGTGGTCATGTGCACGCGCTTGCCGGCGCGCAGTTCGGCAAATTCCTCCGCCGACAGGCGGATGCGCAGGTTCTGGTGATCCAGGCGCACATTCATACGATGTCCCTCCCCTTGATTCTGTGAGCATAGGCCATGGCCTGATGAGCGCATTGTAATGCCACGAATCCTCTCGTCCGCTTGCGCGTGAGCAAACGGCGCAAAAAAGCCCGCGACGGGCGTAATGCCGATCAGTTAAGGAGAAAATGGCCGTTCGTCCTGAGCTTGTCGAAGGATGAATGGCCATTTTCTCCGTGGTTGCCACGCCGTTCATGGTTCGACATGTAAGGCGGCGGGAGATTCTGGACACCTTCGCGCGCTATTTTGGACTTCCAGATCCCGCACTATAGGCCCAAAAAACGCCCCTCATCCACCCGGTATGACTGTTGGTCTACAGCCTACACCAAGTCCCCATCCTGAAGCCCATACACCCGCTCGAAGTAGCCCTTGCTGAAGCGTGCCCCGGCCTTGGCTAAGGTCTCGTCGCGCTCGGCCAGGGTCTTGTCCACGTCCTCTTGCTCCCAGAGGGAGAACACCGGGCGCTCGACTTCGCCAAAGTTCAACTCGCAGACCCAGCGAATGAGCGTGTTCAAGGCGCTGGCCACGATGCCGGCGTCCCCGTCGCGTATGTCGCGGGTAACCTTGAAGCCGGCTTGCGCCGATGCCCGGTTGCTTTCGGCTTCGGTGGTCTGGTTCTGCCCGAGTAGGGCGATGCTGATTTCTGAACGGCAATACATCAGCAGCCGCTCATACAGTTCGGCGCTCGCGCCCTTGCCGCCGGCCTCATGGATTTCGATGCTCGCATCATCGGGAATGACGGCCACGGCATCTTGCACCATCGCTTCCAGGCTGTCCAAGAGCGCCGCCGTCTCGCCCGGCCCGCTGCCGCGCGGCTGTTTGCCAATCAGCCAGGGCGTGCCGTAGCGCTCGGTAAAGCTCACCCAGAACTTCAGCCCGCCCTTCTTGAAGGTTACCGGCCAGAAGCACATGGACAGGTCCGGGAAGCCGTAAGGGCTATCGAACGTGGCATCCTGGCGCGGCAGCAGGAACTTGTTGGGCGGCAGGGTCTCGCCATTCACCGGCTCGTCAATTGAACGGAAGCGCAAGGCGTTGTCCTGGCCGAACAGGAACCACTCCGGCGGCTTGCTGATGATGTCCGCCGGGACGATCAGCGACCCGACCTTGGCCCATAGGATCTCCATGGGCTGATAGCCGTACAGCACCGCGTCCAGCATCTCGCCGATGATGCGCTCAAGGTCCAGGTCCGCCAAGATGCCGGCAACGGTTTCGGCAACCGGACTGCCGGCCCGCTCGCGGTCCAAGCCCCATTCCATGGCCTTTACCGCCGCCTTACGGCGGCGAACGGCGCCGCCGACCGCCGGATCGGCCCGCAGGTCTCGATAAACCTGAATGTCCCGCCCCAGCTTCTTGAGCACCGGATCGGGGTTCGGCAGGTAGGACCCCAGGCCGTTGAAGTCGGTGGAGCGCGAGCGCGTGGCGATCTGCTCGGACAGGCGCTTGCTGGGTTCGCCGAACTGGACGAACTCGTCGGGGGAAATGTAGATGCCTTGGCGCATGTTCAAGAACCTGTGGTAAGGGCCGCGCCCGTGTGGCGCGGCTGGGGTTGACCGGGACGGGAGGGCAGAGGGACGGGAAGCCGGCCACGAGCTGACCGGCCTACAGGGGCGTTCGGGATTGCCGCCGATGTTATCCGGCTAGCGCCCCCGCGATCTCGTCGATTTGCGCCTCCAGCTCGGCCCGCCGTTGTGCCAGGGCCGCGCCCTGTGCCTCAAGTTCCGCGATGGTCTTGCGGCGCTCCTCCACCGTCGGCAGTTCCTCATTGCCCCAGCGCTTGCCGAACTTGGCTTGCGCGCGCTTCATGAGGCTTTCATAAATCTGGTCGCCGAAGAAGAAACAGGCGGCGCGCGGCGTTAGACCACTAGGGCCAAACAGGGCGGGGGGGAACATCGCAAGTTCGCCATTGGGGGCGAGATGGTTGAACGGGATCTTGTTGAACGGCGTGCAGCCCATCGACGGGGCATTCCGGAACCATTCAAATTCCAGGTAGTCCGCGTGCTCCCCGGCGTAACTCTCGATGCGCCCCTTCAGGAGCGCGCCATAGTCCGCGAGGCTGACGGGCATGGCTTGCAGCTCGGCGATGCGCGCGTTGATGCTGCCGATCTGGCTGTTGGTACTGGCCAACTCGTTCTTGAGCTGCGACAGCGTGCCGTTGATGGTGGAAAGGGCGACTTTCAGGTTCTTGGCAATGTCCATGATGTTTCTCGGTTGGCTGGGGTAAGCGGGTATCGGGGTGGGGCTGGTAGCGCGCTCAGGCTTGCAAGCCCGCCGCGGCGAGTTGCTGATGCAGCGCGGCGCGCTGGCTGGCTTTGGCCTTTATCAGACGAGCCGCCTCCAGGTCGGTGAACTCGACGATTTCCCCGATTGGCAAGCTGATGGTGTTATGCAGAATGGGCGTAATGACGCGGTAGCGCATGGCGTGCTCCTCTAGAACGTGATGATGGATTCGGCGAGGCCAACCGCCTCGGCGTAGGACAGCGCGGGGCAAACCGCCCGGTAATGCTGCGCGGCTTGATGAAGGGCGAGACGCTCGCCTGCGACGGGTAATGTTGTGAAAAACTCCGGTTCGTTTGCCTCCTCCGAAAAGCCAAGCGCCTCGCCTTCGCCGAAAACCAGGGCTTCAAGCCGCTTCACCGCAGGCGGCATTGCCCCGAGAAAACCGACATGACGCAGATAGAACGCGCCGGAGACCGGGTTGTCCTGGCTGAACGGCATATGGAACGACGCGGAAACCTTCTTGTAATGCCCGGCGCGCACCGCCTGCACCAGCCCGTCGCTGACCTTGGCTTGTGCGTACAGCCCTCCGTTCTTGCAAAACAGCCCAAGGACTTCGCCAAAGGCCGGGCGGTTGTCCTCCGGGTGTCCCAGGACCAGCGGCGCGGCACGCAAGGCGCGGTTGTAGACGTGGGCGCAGGCGGTAAGCTGCGCCTCGGTGAAATCCAGTGTCGCGCCCGACATGGCCGTTTGCCTGCCGGCGCGGAAAATCTGGAACAGACGGTGATTGCCGTTGCTCATTCCGCCACCTCGCTGCATGCGGGCTCTGACAGTGCGCCCAGCACCGGGCTGGAATAGTTCGAGTCGGTTTGCTTGAGGATGCTAAAAATGCGCCGATCGCTGAGTCGGTAACGCCTTGCCAACTCGGCAACAAGATGGTTGGCGGCTTCGTGGCGACAGCGTCGTTCAAATTCCCGGCTGATTTCGATGTTTCTGAACCTCATCAAGGCGTCCCAGCAACGCGGAACGTAGAGGGAGGTTGAGCCGTACTCGAACGCCAATATGTCGGCTTTATCGTCCCCGATGATTTCTGCCAGTCGCTCAAGCGCGGCTTGGCCCTGGGACGTTTTCCCCTTAGGA
Source organism: Gammaproteobacteria bacterium (assembly GCA_016182845.1). Classification (GTDB taxonomy): domain Bacteria; phylum Pseudomonadota; class Gammaproteobacteria; order Enterobacterales; family Permianibacteraceae; genus JACPFT01. The sequence goes on along the minus strand of JACPFT010000018.1, from coordinate 15,878 downwards.
ACCATAAACGTCGTCCCGCCAAGCTCGCGAACCAAGGCCATGGCCGGAGCCAGGCCTATTAGCCGAATTAGATCCTGTGCCTGTTCGGGAAGGATGCTGTAATCCGCTGCCATTTTTCACCTTTTCCACTGAAGCCTGTCAGGTTTGCATGATGCACAGGTTGTGATACGGGCGGCACAGTGCAGGGCTTCAGTGGGTTTTCGCCGGTGATGGAACAGGTAATTTGTTAAACGCATTTGTGCGATTTAATAGGCGACGGAACCGCCTGAATTATTCCGATAAGGAAAGGCCGATAAATTAACGCCCCGCATTGAACAGTCGCGCCGTTAAATTCACCCCGACAAATAACCGAGCGCGCTTTAACGCCCCGCCGCCCCGGCGAACGCGGCGGCAAGCCTGTTAATCCACTGTTAAAAACCTGGAAGACCCCGCGAGACATACCCATGCCGCGCCCAGGCACCTAAGCCGCCTTGGCGGGCCGCTCAGGCGGGCGAACCGAAACCGGGAGGGAAGAATGGTTAAACGGACTTGTTAAATGGCGCGGACGTGATTAACATCAGGATACGGAGCTAGTAACTCCACACAGAGCGGTCTATCCGCGCCCGACAGCTTGCGGTATTTTTATGCCTGCGGTTAGGCTATCCTCGTCCGCGATTTATGTCGGGAGTCGGCTAATACAATACCCGCAAGGGGAATACGCCGGCCGTCTCTGTGCGGTTACTAGCTCCCGACACCATCGTCCTAGTAAGACACAGAGGAGCCAGTCATGGCAGGCATTCACTCAGGCGAGCACGGCCAGCCCTGTGCCGTCATCATTCCCTTCCCGTTTCCGGCCAAGCTGACGCCCCCGTCCTCCGGGCGGCACGTTGCCGACATCACCAACCTGCTTTCCGACATCATCCGCAAGGAACGCCGGAACCAGGCCGCCAACCCGCTGCTGGACACCTTGCAGCGCATCGAAACCAAGCTGGACCAGTTGCTGGCGCACTAGGGCGCGGCTATGCCGAGCGTTTGCGTCAGTCCCGGCAGGGCGGGCGGCGGAGTGCCCGTCCCGCCCGTCCTTGACGCGCCCGCCGCCTCGACCAAACGACCTGCGCCGGTTGTTCCGCGCTGCCCGCTTTCCGGCCCGCGCCCAAAAGCGGGCCGGCGAGCGGCGAGGCCCGCCCGCATCCTCCCCGACAACCCGCCCACCGACCCCAAACCACCCACCACCGCCCTGGAGGCACAGCCCATGGACTCCCACAACCACGCTGCGCCCGCCGTCGTCGCCCAACCCGGCCAGATCGGCGGCGTCGAACTGCTCACCGTCGATGCCCGCGAACTGCATCAGGCATTGGAGAGCCGGCAGGATTTCAGCAACTGGATCAAGGCCCGCATCCGCCGTTACGGATTCGCAGAAGGCATGGACTACGAGGTTTTCGATAAACCTATTGAAAACCCCAAAGGAGGCCGGCCCGTACAGGAATACCGCCTGAGCCTGGACGCCGCCAAGGAGCTGGCCATGGTCGAAGGCACGGAGCGCGGGCGGCAAGTCCGTCGCTACTTCATCGACTGCGAGCGGCGCTTACACGAACAGCGCCCCCAGGCCGTCAGCCTGCCCGGCACCGCCTCCGGCGTGCTGGTGTTCCGCCTCCAGGTGGAGCTATTGGCCGCCAACCGCCTCTATCAGAACATCGTCCGCTATCAGCGCCTCGGCCTGAACCCCTTGGAGATCGCCGTATTGGTCAACCAGACCGCCCGGCGCACCGCCCAGGCCCTGGCCGACCTGGCCGCCTGCGAGCTGGTGCCCGCCGCGTTCGCCGCCCTGGCCGCGCAACTGGCGGAGCCGAAGATCGCCGGCCCCTACAAGCAGCAACGCAAGGCCGAGCCCATCCGCCCGAAGCCGGTGGAGCAATTGACGCTGCTCCCGGACCCCGCGCCCGCCGAACCCCTGGCCCCGCTGCCGACCAAGTGCGGCAAGCCCATCGGGAGGGGCCGCCGTGCCGCGTCTTGAGCGTGACTTGCCCCACCCCCAGGGGCTGAGCGTCTGGTACCGGGAAAGCGGGACCACGCGCTATCCGTGCGTCTACGTCGCCGAAGTCCTGTACGCCATCGGCGAGAACTGGCGGATCGGCTGGCGCGAGGGCTATCGGCGGGTGAATCTCTTTGAGTCCGTCCCGACCGGGGAACTGGTCCCGGAGCATTGGACCCTGGCGCGGACGCGGCGCTTCCTGTGGGACAAGGGCACCGCCGCCGCCCTCGATGCCCTCAAGACCCTGGACCGGCAGGCCAAGGCGCTACGCAACCCCGCTCCAGGCCCCGGCCTGGCGGACTACCTCGCGCCCCTGGCTCCCCAGCCCTGCCCGGCAGAGGTCCGCTTGGTCCGGCGGCGCGACGCCTCGTCCTTCTATATAAGCGCCTACAGCCTGCACGGCTGGTTCCAGTCGGGCCGCCGGTTCGCCAATTGGCTGGACTACCGCAACCGCCAGGGCATGCGCATCCCAGGCCGCGACGGGCGCGGCTTCCTGCTGCTGCCCAAATCGAAGCTCGGCCCCAGCGGGCGAGGCCGTCATCTGTGCGACTACCTGCTGACCACGGCCCAGGTCCGCCAACTGGCCGCCCTGGAGCCGCAAGCGCCGGAGACGCAAGCCCCCTTGACCGCGTTCCTCGACCGCCTGGACGCTCGCTGGGCGGCTCTCCAGGCGCTGGAGGCCGATTTCGACGCCGCCAGGGCGCGCTATGCGCAGACCCTCGACTTGGCGGAGGGTCAGACCATCGGCGAACTGCTTAGTCTGCTGGCCGGTTGGCCCGACACGCCCCAGACCCGGCGCGGCTGGGAAAAGCGGGCGCAGGATAGGCGCTGGTCGCGACTGCTGGACGCCACCGGCCCGGCCCGCTACACACCCGACGCCGACACCGCCGAGCAACTACGCCAAGCGATCGCCGGTCACCTCTTGTTGAACCTGAAGGACTGGGCCGCCCTGCTGACGCTCCCGGAGAGCCTTGCCACCCGCCGCCGGAGCGACAGTTGAGGTGACACTTGCCAGAGACCGGCGGCCACCTCACTTTGACAAATTCAGCGACTATCAATAGCTTAGCGGTTCGCATCATGCGGACTGCACGGACCGCCTCACGGTGACACTTGGGGAGGCCGGAACTGTCGCCCGGAAGCCCTAGACAGACCCTGCCGACAGACCGGACTAGACGCGCCGACAGGCCCTAAAACCGTTCGCACTTCGTTCGCTACTCTTTGCTTACTCTTTGGCAACTGCGCGGCCCGGTTAGCAGATGCCGCACGGACAATTACCTTATCTTTCAATGCGTTGTGAGTTCGCACTTAGTTCGCATGCAGTTCCGAACTTTTTTGCTTACTCGTTCCCAACTTAAAGCAAACGGTTCGGAAGGCCAGATTGCCGCCAAGGCCGCGCCGCGCCTGAACATTTCCCGCTCAATCCGCTATCATTCCCGTCCAGAATAGTTGCAAAAAATCTCATTTCCCGCTCAAAAACTCTCATATTTTCTCAGCGCAACATTCCGGATAAATAACACACCAAGCGACTGATTTTGTTTTGTTTTTGTTCGTGTCTAGATGGTTGCGAAGATGTCCAGAAATGATCGCCTCCCCACACGACAGGCTCACCACGAACGGCTTAACTGACCGGCATTACGCGACGGGCGCGGGCTTATTTGTTCTCGCCTAGCGGCTCACTGACAGGGATGGGTGCTGAGCCAGTCCACCGCCGCCTTGGCCTGCACCAGGCCCATGCCGTAGGTGTGGTCGGGGCCGGGCTTGCCCAGATCCTTGGCGCTGGCGAACAAGGCATCGCGGATCTGGCTGTTGGAGCATTGCGGGTAATGGCTCCATACCAGGGCCGCGACGCCGGCCACGTGGGGTGTCGCCATGGACGTGCCGTTGAAATAGGCATAGTCGTAGCCGGACAGGCCGACGCTCAGGGTCACGGGTCCGGCCTCCAGCTTGAGCGCCTCGCCGTCGGCCATGGTCACGCCCAAGGAGGGGATGTGGGTGACCGCGCCGCCCAGGGTTCCCGATAGAGCGCCCGGACTGTGGTTGTAGATGATGGCGCCCACGCCGCCCCGCGCCTCGCAGCGCTGCACCTTCTCGGCGAAGGTGATTTCGCCGCGCTGGATCAGGCAGTGCTTACCGGCCGGCGCACAGGCGTCCGCCTCCCGGCCCAGACCGCAGAATTCCAGGTTGGCGTTCACCGTGGCTTGGGGCGAGCCAGCCATGGGGATGCCGTCATAGGTCGTGCTGGCGCTCTGGGCATAGCCTTCCAGACCGCTGCCGGTCGGGACCGTGGACAGGACGCGCACGCCCGGCGCGGCCAGGTCGACCTGGGTGTTCTCCTGGGAGAAGGCGGCGACTTGCAGGTTCTCGTCCACGGCGCCCACCGAGATCACGCTCTCGTAGGAGGCCGGATAGAGCATGCGATCCCAGCCGCCGTCGCCGTCGTTGCCGGCCGCGGCGACGCTCACGATCCCGGCCTTCTCGGCCTTGCGGAAGGCCTCGTTTTCCAGGGCCGTGGGCCTATCGCCGCCCAGGCTCATGTTGACCACGTGGGCGCCCGCGTCCTGGCAGCGTTCCAGGGCCGCCACCAGGGTGGAGGAATAGGCCCAGTCGCCGTTGTCGCCGAACACGCGCACAATATGCAGGCGCAGCTGGTTGCCCGGCAGGACGCCGATCACGCCCTTGCCATTGCCGCCCAGGGCGGCGATGGTGCCGGCCACGTGAGTGCCATGACCATAGCCGTCATGGGCCCAGGGGCCGGCGCCGCCGATGTCGTCGCTGCCGCTGACCTTGTCCAGGCCCGGCAGATCCTCGTGACCCAGATCGTAGCCGGTGTCGATGACGCAGACCATGCGGTTCGCGCTGCCGGCGTCGCTGACCAGATCGGCCTGCACGGCGGCGATGCCATAGGGCAGGACCTCGGGCGGCGGCGGGGTATGGGTCAGGGGGACGCGGATCGCATCCGGCTCGACCCCGGCTACCTTGGCATGACCGGACAGGTTCTTGAGCTGGCCGGGGGAGAGGTGCAGGGCCACGGCATTGTGGCGCGGCAGCTCCCGCTCGGTCTTGAGGCCCTGGCTCTTGAGCAGGGCCTTACCGCTAGCGAAATCGGTCTTGAAATGCACGATATAGCGCCCGGCGTCGGGCGGCGCGGCATTCGCCACGGCGATGGGCAGGCAGAACAGGGAGGACAGGATGGCGTGCTGCAGGACGGATAGGCGTGACTTGGGCATGGGACACTCCTTTTTGGCTTTCTTGGCTTTCCCCGGAACTGCCGACCTCTCCGTGGATCCGTAGGCCCAGCCATTTTCATGCCAGCATGAGAAAATCCATGGCGATTCAACCCCTTCCCCGCATTTGCCCGAGCCCAGCCGGCGCCGGCCTGTAAAGCCTGCCGACAGAATGCAAAAAGCCCGGCGGTGCCGGGCTTTTTGGGGCAGACCGCCTCAGTAGCGGTAGTGATCGGCCTTGTAGGGACCGGCCTTGTCCACGCCGATGTAGCGGGCCTGCTCGTCGCTCAGCACGCTCAGCTGGGCATTGAGCTTCTTGAGCTGCAGGCGCGCCACCTTCTCATCCAGGTGCTTGGGCAGGGTGTAGACGCCCACCGGATACTCGGCGTTGCGCGTGTACAGCTCGATCTGGGCGATGGTCTGGTTGGCGAAGGAGCTGGACATCACATAGGAGGGATGGCCGGTGCCGCAGCCCAGGTTCACCAAACGGCCCTTGGCCAGCAGGATGATGCGCTTGCCGTCCGGGAAGATCACGTGGTCGACCTGGGGCTTGATCTCGTCCCACTCGTACTGCTCCAGGGCGGCGACTTCGATCTCGTTGTCGAAATGGCCGATGTTGCAGACGATGGCCTGGTCCTTCATCGCCGCCATGTGCTCGTGGGTGATGACATGGAAGTTGCCGGTGGCGGTGACGAAGATGTCGGCCTTGTCGGCGGCGTAGTCCATGGTCACGACGCGGTAGCCTTCCATCGCCGCCTGCAGGGCGCAGATCGGGTCGATCTCGGTGACCCAGACCTGAGCGGAGAGGGCACGCAGGGCCTGGGCCGAGCCCTTGCCCACGTCGCCGTAGCCGGCAACCACGGCGATCTTGCCGGCCACCATGACGTCGGTGGCACGCTTGATACCGTCCACCAGGGATTCGCGGCAGCCGTAGAGGTTGTCGAACTTGCTCTTGGTCACCGAGTCGTTGACGTTGATGGCCGGGAACTTGAGCTCGCCACGGGCATGCATCTGGTACAGGCGGTGCACGCCGGTGGTGGTTTCCTCGGTCACGCCCCGGACCTGTTCCAGGCGGGTGGAATACCAGCGGCCGTCCACGGCCAGCTTGGCCTTGATGGCGGCGAAGAGCACGCGCTCTTCCTCGCTGCCCGGATTGGCGAGGACCGAGGCGTCGCGCTCGGCGCGGGCGCCCAGGTGCAGCAGCAGGGTGGCATCGCCACCGTCGTCCAGGATCATGTTGGAGTAGCCGCCGTCAGCCCACTCGAAGATGCGGTGGGTGTAGTCCCAGTACTCTTCCAGGGTCTCGCCCTTGACCGCGAAGACCGGCACGCCGGCGGCGGCGATGGCGGCGGCGGCGTGATCCTGGGTCGAGAAGATATTGCAGGAGGCCCAGCGCACTTGCGCGCCCAGGGCGGTCAGGGTCTCGATCAAGACGGCGGTCTGGATGGTCATGTGCAGGGAGCCGGTGATGCGCGCGCCCTTCAAGGGCTGGCTGGCGGCGAATTCCTCGCGGATGGCCATGAGGCCGGGCATCTCGGTCTCGGCGATGCGGATTTCCTTGCGACCCCAGTCGGCCAGCGAAATGTCCTTGATGATGTAGTCGGTCATGGGTGACTCCAAAAGATGAGGTTTCGCTGGGCGCCGTTGACGATCAACAAACCATCGAGCCTGGCGGCCGGCGGAATCCCGGTCGTCGCAGCGCCCCTCGACGGGTGGAGCGAATTATAGACCAGCAGGCTCGCGCGCACAGCCAAATCCTGGTGAGTTTTGCTATAAGCGCCTAGGGAACAGCTATAAATTCCATCGAAAAAACATAAGCTTATAACTTTGGCATCGATTTTGCCCGTGTGAAGAACCACTCCCCACGACAGGCAATACCCATAATGAGAAAGCACCTGATATTCGGACTCCTGGCCGCCAGCCTCCTGCAACTGGGGTCGGTTAAAGCCGACGAACCCGCCGCCCCGCCCGCCACCCTGGAGGCCCTCAAGACCGAACTCCTGCAAACCATGGACAAGGAAGGCATTCCCGGCGCCGGCATCGCCCTGTTCAAGAACCACGAGCTGCTCTGGGTGGGCGGCATCGGCATGGCCGACAAGGAGCAGCGGATCCCGGCCGGCGCCGACACGCCCTTCGGCCTGGCCTCCATCTCCAAGAGCTTCACCGCCATGGCGGTCATGAAGCTGGTGGAGGCCGGCAAGGTCGAGCTGGACGCCCCCATCCGCCGCTATCTGCCGGATGCGCCCATCGTCAATCCCTGGGAAGCCCAGCACCCGGTCACCGTCGCCCAGGTCCTGGAGCACACGGCCGGCTTCGACGACATGCACCTCAAGGCCTTCGTCACCGACAAGCCGAATGCAAGCATGGACCAGGGCATAGCCGACAACCTGGCGTCCTACCAGGTGCGCTGGCAACCCGGCCAGCGCTTCGCCTACTCCAATCCCGGCTACATCCTGCTCGGCAAGCTCATCGAGACCATGAGCGGCGAGGACTTCGACCGCTACATGGAGCGGGAGATCCTCAAACCCCTGGGCATGGACCAGGCGACCTTCCGCTATCTGCCGGAGCGCGGCTTGGCCCAGGGCTATGGCGACGACGGCCAGCCCGAACCCTATCTGTTCAGCTCGGATCGCCCCACCGGCGCCCTGCAGGCCAGCCCCCGGGAGTTGGCCGGCTTCGTGCGCGCCATGATGCGCCGGGAATCGCCCATCCTGAGCCGCGACGCCATACTGCGCATAGAAACCCCCACCACCTCGGCCGGCGCCCAGGCGGGCTTGAGCGCAGGCTTCGGCCTGGCCAACCACAACCGCGAGATCCAGGGCTTCAGCCTGCGCCGCCACACCGGCGGCATCCCCGGCTTCGCCTCCTATTACGCCTACGAACCCAACTTGGGCTTCGGCTTCGTCCTGCTGATTAACAAGATGCTGCCGCCCAAGGCGATGACCACGTCCATCGTCGGCTTCCTGGCCCGGGACCTCACGCCGCCGGCCAAGCCCAGCGCCACGCTGAGCGCCGAGGAACTGGCGCGCTACACCGGCTTCTACCGCAACGCCAGCCCGCGCAACTCCCTATTCCAGTTCCTGGACCGGCTGCTGGCGGTCACCCAGATCAAGCTGGAGGGCGGCGTCCTGGTCATGAACGACCTGGTCGGCGAGAGCAAGCGCCTGGTGCCGGTGGGCGGCAAGCGTTTCCGCATCGAGGACGAGTTGACGCCCAGCGTGGCCTTCATCGCCCAGCCCGACGGCAGCCATGTGCTGATGGTACACGGCGGCGATTACCTGGAACCGACCAGCGCCGTCTCGGCCTGGGCTCCCATCGTTCTGAGCGGAGCGGCGGTCCTGGCCTATGCGCTGGCCATGCTCTACGCCCTGATCTGGTTGTTTTCCTGGGCACGGGGCCGCAGCCCGGTCGGCACCCTGGCCCTGCGCACCCTGCCGCTCTTCGCCGGGCTCAGCCTGCTGGCCCACGGCCTGTTGCTCGGCACCGTGCACATCACCCAGCTCGGGGTACTCAGCGCCGGCAGCCTGGCCCTGTTCCTGAGCAATATCGGCATCCCGGTATTCAGCGCCCTGGCCCTGGCCGTCCTGGCCTTTCACTGGCGCCAGCCCCTGGGCCGCTTCCTGCGCTGGCATAGCCTCGCGGCCAGCCTGGGTGGCGTCTGGCTCTCCGGCTGGCTGGCCTACTGGGGCTATCTGGGCGTGCGCTTCTGGACCTGGTAATCCGCTACGCTCCTGGGCGGGACGCCTCCCCGCCCAGGGTCTATACTTCAGTTCAACAGGGTCGCCGTTCCCACTCCCCGAGCAGGCACCAGGCCCCGGCGCCCGAATCCCCGGCCGATTTCTCCCACGACGCACACCGCATCGGCGGTGAGTGCGTCCGCGCGAGGAACTGTCCATGTTCCGCTTCCCGCCCTCCGGCTGGCTGCTGGCCGGCCTGCTAATCCTCTTCTCCTTGCCCGGCCGGGCCGAGCCGGCCGACGGCCACTTGCGGATCACCGGTTCCAGCACCATGGCGCCCTTGATCACGGCCATGGCCCGGCGCTTCGAGGAGTTGCATCCGGACGTGCGCATCGTCGTGGAAGCGGGCGGTTCCTCGCGCGGCATCAAGGACGCCCGAGAGGGCAAGGCCGATATCGGCATGGCCTCGCGAGCACTCTCCGATGAGCACGGCGAGCTGTTCGGCGTGCCCATCGCCCGTGACGGCATCGCCCTCATCGTCCACAGGGACAATCCGGTCTCCCAGCTCGGTAACGAGCAGATCGTCGCCATATACGGCGGCAAGACCCGCAACTGGAAGGAGGTCGGCGGCCGCGACCAGGCCATCGACCTGGCCAAGGCCGAGGCCGGGCGCAGCTCCACCGAGCTGTTCATGGAATTCTTCCGCCTGGATTATGACGCCATGGCGACGACCACCATCCTGGGCGACAATCCGGAGCGTATCCGCTACGTGGCCGAGCGCCCCGCCGCCCTCCTCTATATGTCCATCGGCGAAGCCGAGCGCCGGGCCGCCGCCGGAGACCCCATCAAGCTCCTGCCCCTGGAAGGCGTGACGGCCAGCAGCGACAGCGTGCGCAGCGGCGATTATCCCATCAGCCGCGCCCTGACCCTGATCACACGGGGTGAAGCCCAGGGCTGGGCCAAGACCTTCATCGAGTTCGCCCTGTCCTCGGCAGTCAACGACCTGGTCCTGAGTCATGACTTCGTGCCCTACCCCGATTGAACAGGCTCCATGAACCTGTTGCGCCGCCTGCGGCCTATCAGCATCAGGGCCCACCTGGCCCTGGGCTTCGGTCTGCTCATCGCCCTGACCCTGGCCTGCGGTCTGCTTGCCATTTCCAGCCAGGAGCAAGCCCTGAGCTTGGTCGAGCGGTATTTCGGGCACGAGCAGCGCATCGCCGAGCTGAGCCTGAAGAGCAACGCGAGCCTGTACAAGGCGCGCCGCTATGAGAAGGAATTCCTGCTAAGACGCAAAGCCCTGGGCTTCCGCGAGGCGCGGGCGCGCTATGCCAGCCTGTTCCAGATGCAGCTGACCGAGCTGCGCGGCCACATGGCCGAGATTCGCCACCTCAAACCCAGCGCCGAATGGCTGGCCGAGGTGGACACGGTGGAACAGTCCCTGGCCCAGTACGAGTCCCAATTCATCCAGGTGGTGGAGGATTACGGCCGCCTGGGCTTCACCAACTCCGGCCTGGAGGGTCGGTTCCGGGACGCCGCCCATGAGCTGGAGCGGCTGCTGGCCGAGGGCGCGCCCGCCGAGCTGCGCGCCGGGCTCTTGCAGCTACGCCGCCACGAGAAGGACTTCCTGCTCCGGGACCAGCCCAAGTACTTCCGCCAGTTCGACCAAGCCGCCGAGGCCTTCCGCCTGGCCCTGACCCAGGCGCCCCTGCCCGCCGAGCGCCGCCAGCGCCTGCTGGCCCAGGCGGATGCCTATCGGTCGGGCTTTGGCGAGTATTTCAAGCTGGAGCAAGCCATGGACCGGCGCACCGACAGCTACCTGGACGCCGTGCACCGCATCGAACCCGCCCTGGACCGGCTCTACCAGAAGACCCATACGGCGGCCGCCGGAACGCAACAAGACCTGCAGGCGCAAAGCGGCGAGCTGCGGCGCATCCTGCTCGGCGTCGCCGTGGGCGCTGGCCTGCTAGGCCTCTTGATCGCCCTGCGCATCGGCCGTGGCGTCAACCGCTCGGTCCAGCGCTGCACGGACTTCGCCGAGCGCCTCACCGGCGGCGACCTGGATGCCCGTTTGTTCCTGGACAAGCGCCACGAGTTCAGCGGGCTGGCCGATGCCCTGAGCCTAATGGCGGCCAGCGTGCAGGCCGCCTTCGAACTGGACCGGGGCCGCATCGCCGATCTGGCGCGCCTGAACCGCACCCTGCGCGTCCTGTCCCGCTGCAACGAGGCCCTGGTACGCGCCCGCAGCGAAGCCGAGCTCCTGCAGACCACCGTGCACATCCTCTGCGAGCTGGGCGGCTTCGCCCAGGCCTGGGTGCTGCTGGCCGAGGACGGCGAGTGGCAGGGCGGCCCGGCGGCCCTGGCCGGGCAGGACCGGGACCTGGGCCCATGGCCCCTGGCTCATCCGCAGAGCCCCTGGAGCCAGGCCCTGGCCGAGCGGCGGGAGCTGGCGCTTTGCGCACGCCGGGAAGCGCCCGGCGCCACCGCCAACACCTGGATGGTCCTACCGCTCGTGGGACGCGGGGCCCCTTTGGGCGTGCTCGTGCTGCGGAGCGATTCGCCCCAGGCCGGCGATGCCGACGAGCTGCGCCTCTTGCGCGAGCTGGCCGACGACCTGGGCTTCGGCATGGCCAGCTTGCGCGATAGCGAGGCCCGCGCCGACATCGAGCGCCGCCTGGATTACCAGACCAATTTCGATACCCTCACCGGCCTGCCCAACCGCAATCTGCTGCACGATCGCCTGCACCAGGCCATGCTCGCCACCAACCGCAGCGGCCGGATCAGCGCCCTCCTGCGCCTGAACCTGGACCGCTTCAAGTACATCAACGACAGCCTGGGCCCCGGCGCCGGCGACCGCATGCTGCGCGAAGTCGGACTGCGCCTGACCAGCCGCTTGCGCGAGGACGACACGGTGGCCCATCTGTCCGCCGACGAGTTCGCCATCGTCTTGCACGAATTGGGCAAGGAAGACGACGTGGCCAGCCTCGCCCGCGAACTGCAGGCCAGCCTGAGCCGGCCCTATGCCCTGGCGGATTGCGAGCTCGCCATCACCGCCAGCATGGGCATCTGCCTCTATCCCCGCGACGGACCCGATATCGACAGCCTGCTCAAGAACTCCGACATTGCGCTGCAGCATGCGCGCGCCCTGGGCGGCGACACCATCCGCTATTACGCGCCGGAGATGAACGAGCGCCTGTCCGCCCGCCTGGCCATGGAGGCCGGGCTGCGCCGCGCCCTGGAGCGCGGCGAGCTGCGCGTCTATTACCAACCCAAGGTCAACCTGCAGAGCGGCCGGATCTGCGGTGCCGAGGCCTTGATGCGCTGGCAGCATCCGGAGATCGGCATGGTGCCGCCCTCGGACTTCATCCCCCTCGCCGAGGAAACCGGCCTCATCCTGCCCCTGGGCGAGTGGATCCTGGAACAGGTCTGCGCCCAGCAGCGGGCCTGGCTGGACGCCGGCCTGGACTCGCCGCGCCTGGCCGTGAACCTGTCGGCGCGCCAGTTTCATCAGCAGGATCTGCGCGGCTGCGTCGAACGCCTGCTGCAACGCCACCGCCTCAAGCCGGCCATGCTGGAACTGGAGATCACCGAGAGCGCGGTGATGCAGGACGTGCTCGCCGCTATCAAGGTCCTGGAGGGCCTGAAGGACGTGGGCGTCAAGCTATCCCTGGACGATTTCGGCACGGGCTATTCTTCCCTGAGCTATCTGAAGCGCTTCCCCCTCGACACGCTCAAGATCGACCAGAGCTTCGTACGCGACATCGTCAGCAATCCTCACGACGCGGCCATCTGTTTATCCATCGTGGGCCTGGCGCACCACCTGCAGATGCACGTGGTGGCCGAGGGCGTGGAAACACTGGAACAGATGAGTTATCTGCGCCGCCACGGCTGCGACGAGATGCAGGGCTATTATTTCAGCCGGCCGTTGACCGGCGAGGCCTATGCCCAGCTCCTGGCCGCCGACTCCCGCCTCAGCCTGCCCGCCGAGACCGACGAGAGCCGCGGCACCCTGTTGATCGTGGACGACGAGCCCCATGTGCAAAGCGCCGTGAAGCGCGCCCTGCGCAACAGCGGCTACCGGATCCTGACCGCCAGCGGCGCCGCCGAGGGCCTCAAGCTGCTGGCCCAGCATGAAATCCAGGTGATCCTCACCGATCAGCGCATGCCCGAGATGAGCGGCAGCGAGTTCCTGTCCCGAGTCAAGGAGCTGTACCCGGACACCATCCGCCTCGTGCTGTCCGGCCATACCGAACTCGCCACGCTGACCGAGGCCATCAACCGGGGCGCGATCTACAAATTCCTCACCAAGCCCTGGAGCGATGAGCATTTGCAGGAACAGGTCCAGGACGCCTTCCGCCAGCACGCGGCAAGGCGCACGGGCTGAAGACCGCAGGCGGGGAAATCCGACACGATTTAACGACCGACAAACTCAGGCATGGAAATGCAGCAGACAGGGATCGTCGGCGCGTATGGCCTCGCCCAGGCTGATGAGCCCGGAGCCCCAGAGCGGCAGTTCCTCGCGGCGCAGGTAGACGCTCTGACCGTCCTCGGTCTGCACATAAGTCCCGTTCGTGCTCATGTCGCAGAGCACGAACTTGCCGCGCCGGAACTCGATCTTGGCATGTTGGCGCGAGGTGAAGGCGCCGGCGATGATCACGTCGTTGCCCTCGGCCCGTCCCAGGGACAGGCTGCGCCCGTCGGCGCCCGACAGGGCCCAATCCCGGTCGCCGGAGGACAGCTTGAGCTGGGCCGTGGCTGGCGCCACCAGGGAGGGTAAAGTGGCCGCCGCCATCATGCTGGTGACATTGGCCTGGCTCCATAGCACCTCGCAGATACTCACCGCCCCCGCCTGGCCCTTGATGCCGGCCTGGTCGAACAGGCGCGTGCGGCTCTGCAGGGCGGGACTCAGGCGCGCCACGGTGTCGGCAGTGGTGATGATCTGCTCGGCGCGGGCGATACCGGCCATGCGCGCGGCGATGTTGACCGCGTCGCCGAACACGTCATTGTCCTTGAGGATGGCAGGGCCGGCGTGAAGGCCGATGCGCATGCGCAGCACGGCGCCGTGCATCGGTGGCAAGCGGTCGAGCATCTCCTGGATGCGCAGGGCCGTATCCACGGCCGGGTCGGCATCGTCGAAGCGGCACATGACCTCGTCGCCTATGGTCTTGATCACGGTGCCGCCGCCCTCGCGGATCAGGGCGATGGCCGGCTCGAGACAATACTGGACGCACTCCTGGGCCTTGTCGTCGCCCAGGGTGGCGTAGAGTCGCGAACTGCCGCAGACGTCGGCGAAGACGATGCAAAAGAAGCCCTGTTCCACGCCGCGTTCTCCATGCGCCCAGCCCCTCTCAAGGGTAGCCAAGTCGACGGCCCGCTGCCAGCGCAAAAAAAAACAGGGCCCCGAAAGGCCCTGTGATTCCGAGGTCTCGCGCTTACAGACCCGCTTCGGCGCGTAGCGCCTCGGCCTTGTCCGTGCGCTCCCAGGTGAAGCTGGTGAAGGTGTCGCCTTCCACGGTCAGGGTTTCCGGGGTGCGCCCGAAATGGCCGTAGGCGGCGGTCTTCTGGTACATGGGGTGCAAGAGATCCAGCATGCGCGTGATGGCATAGGGGCGCAGGTCGAAATGCTTGCGCACCAGTTCGATCAGGCGATGATCCGCCACCTTGCCGGTGCCGAAGGTGTTGATGGAAATGGACGTGGGCTGGGCCACGCCGATGGCATAGGACACCTGCAGCTCGACGCGGTCGGCGAGACCGGCGGCGACGATGTTCTTGGCCACGTAGCGGCCGGCATAGGCCGCCGAACGGTCCACCTTGGACGGGTCCTTGCCGGAGAAGGCGCCGCCGCCGTGGCGGGCCATGCCGCCATAGGTGTCGACGATGATCTTGCGCCCGGTCAGGCCGCAGTCGCCCACCGGGCCGCCGATGACGAAGCTGCCGGTCGGGTTGATGTGGAACTGGGTGTCCTTGTGCAGGAGCTCGGCGGGCAGGACGTGCTTGACGATGAGCTCCATGACCGCCTCGCGCAAATCGGCGTACTTGACGTCCGGGTTGTGCTGGGTGGACAAGACCACGGCGTCGATGCCCACGACCCGGCCGTTCTCGTAGCGGCAGGTGACCTGGGACTTGGCATCGGGGCGCAGCCAGGGCAGCAGCCCGGACTTGCGCGCCTCCGCCTGGCGCTCGACCAGGCGGTGGGAGAAGCAGATGGGGGCCGGCATCAGCACGTCGGTTTCGTTGGACGCATAGCCGAACATCAGGCCCTGATCGCCCGCGCCCTGATCTTCGGGACGGGAACGGTCCACGCCCTGGGCGATGTCCACCGACTGTTTGCCGATAATATTGAGCACGCCGCAGGTGGCGCCATCGAAGCCCACGTCCGAGGAGGTGTAGCCGATGTCGCAGATGACCTTGCGCACCAGGTCTTCCAGATCGACCCAGGCCGAGGTGGAGATCTCGCCGGAGACGATGGCGACGCCGGTCTTGACCATGGTCTCGCAGGCGACGCGCGCGTACTTGTCCTTGGCCAGCAGGGCGTCAAGCACGGCATCGGAAATCTGATCGGCAATCTTGTCCGGGTGACCTTCCGAAACCGATTCCGAGGTAAAAACGGAGTATTCAGCCATTTGCTTCTACAGTCCTCATCTTAACTGCCTGGGGTCGAGCCCAGAGGTGAACACTAGAGGCAACGACGCCCCACATAGGCTGCGCCAGGGCAATTCCCCAGTGCAGAACTCAAGATCTTAGCGCCAAATGGCGCGGCGCACATAGGAATTTGCTTCTATCCATAGAGCGCATCGAAATCGGGCTCAGCCGTAGGTCGGGCTCAGCCGTAGGTCAATGGTATGGACTCCTCCCACCAAAACGGCATCGCGTGCCAGACTGGGTTTGCGAACACAGTCAATTGATGAGAGGAGTCCAACATGGAGCTTAAGCGCGTCGGTATGGATTTGGCAAAGCGGGTATTTCAAG
>JACPFT010000002.1 GCA_016182845.1 Gammaproteobacteria bacterium | reverse complement strand
GGGGGTGCCGGTAACGGGGTTCGTTCATGGATTTTCAGATTGCCCTGATCCTGGGGCAGGACGGCATCACCAACGGCGCGATCTATGCGCTGCTGGCGCTGGCACTGGTGCTGGTGTTTGCCGTGACCCGGGTGATATTCATACCGCAAGGCGAGTTCGTCGCGTACGGCGCGCTCACGCTTGCGATGATCGAGAACGGCATCCTGCCGGGCACGGTGTGGCTGCTGCTCGGCGCCGGTGTCGTGGTGGCGGTGCTCGACGGCGTCGCCGCGCTGCGCGCCGGACACGCGCACAAGCTTGTCGCCATCGTCGCCCTCAACATCGCCTATCCACTGGCGCTGCTGGGGCTGCTCAAGTGGATGCCGCTGGCGGACGCGCCGATGCTGGTGCGCATCCTGGCCGCGCTGCTGATCGTGGTGCCGCTGGGGCCGATGATGTACCGCATCGTGTACCAGCCGATCGCCGAGGCCACGGTGCTGGTGCTGCTGATCGTATCGGTGGCCGCCCACGTCGCGATGGTCGGGCTCGGGCTGGTGTTCTTCGGCGCCGAAGGCTACCGCACCCTGCCGTTCTCGGACGCGCGCTACGACATCGGCCAGCTCACCGTGAGCGGCCAGAGCCTGTGGGTGATCATCTCCTCGCTGGTGCTGATCGTGGTGCTGGCGCGGTTCTTCAGCCGCACCATCTACGGCAAGGCCCTGCGCGCCACCGCCATCAACCGCAACGGCGCGCGCCTGATGGGCATCTCGCCGGCCATGGCGGGCAAGCTCACCTTCTTCCTCGCCGCGCTGATCGGCGTGCTCTCCGGGGTGCTGATCAGCCCGATCACCACCGTCTATTACGACACCGGCTTCCTGATCGGCCTCAAGGGCTTCGTCGCGGCCATCGTCGGCGGCCTGGCGAGCTACCCGATCGCCGCCGCCGGCGCGCTGCTGGTGGGCTTGCTCGAATCGTTCAGCTCGTTCTGGGCCAGCGCCTACAAGGAAGTCATCGTGTTTACCCTCGTCATCCCGGTGCTGGTGTGGCGCTCGCTCACCACCCGGCACGTGGAGGAGGAAGAATGAAATTCGAAGTTTCTCCACGTCAGGCGCTGGCGCTCTTCATCGCGCTGCTGCTGGTCGCGCCCATGGTCCTGCCGGCCTTCTACGTCACGCTGCTCAACTACATCGGCCTGTACGCGATGGTCGCGATCGGGCTGGTGCTGCTCACCGGGGTCGGCGGGCTGACCAGCTTCGGCCAGGCCGCCTTCGTCGGACTGGGCGCCTACACCACCGGCGTGCTCACCACCGCCACCGACCTGCCGGGCTGGCTCGCGTGGCTCAGTTACTCGCCGTGGCTGACGCTGATCGCGGGGCTGCTGCTGACCGCCGCGCTGGCGTATCTGATCGGCTTGCTGACCCTGCGCCTGTCCGGCCACTACCTGCCGCTGGGCACCATCGCCTGGGGCATCAGCCTGTACTACCTGTTCGGCAACCTGGAGTTTCTCCAGGGCCACACCGGCTTCGGCGGGGTGCCCGGCGTGACCGTGTTCGGCCATGAGCTGCGCAAGGGCGAACAGGTGTACTACCTGATCTGGCTGTTCGTGCTGCTGGCGGTGTTCACCACCACCAATTTGCTCGACTCGCGCGAAGGGCGCGCGATCCGCGCGCTCAAGGGCGGCATGGTGATGGCCGAGGCGATGGGGGTGAACACCGCGCGCGCGCGCATGGTGATCTTCATCATCGCCGCGCTGCTCGCCTGTGCCTCGGGGTGGCTGTACGCGCACCTGCAACGCTTCGTCAATCCGACCCCGTTCGGACTGAACGTCGGCATCGAGTATCTGTTCATGGCGGTGGTCGGCGGCGCCGGCCACGTGTGGGGGGCGATCGTCGGGGCCGGGCTGATCACGGTGCTCAAGCAGTGGCTGCAGGATCTGCTGCCGCGCGTGTTCGGCCAGAGCGGCAACTTCGAGATCATCTTCTTCGGCGTGCTGATGGTGATCATCCTGCACAAGGCGCGCGCCGGCATGTGGCCGATCCTGGTGTCGCTGTTCGGGCGGGTGGTGCCGCTTGCGAGCGTGCGCCGCACGATCGACCCGAACGCCCCGGCGCTGGCGCGCCGCGCCCAGCCCAGGGCCGGCGAGCTGCTGCTCGCGGGCAAGGCGGTGACGCGCAAGTTCGGCGGACTGGTGGCGTGCAACGGCATGAGCCTGGAAGTGCGCGCCGGTGAAATACTGGCCCTGATCGGGCCCAACGGCGCGGGCAAGAGCACCATGTTCAACCAGCTCTCGGGGGTCGATACGCCGACCTCGGGCGAGGTGCTGTTCCGTGGCAAGTCGGTGGCCGGGCGTGGCTCGCGCGCGATCTCGGCCATGGGCCTGAGCCGCACCTTCCAGCACGTCAAGATCCTGCCCACCATGAGCGTGCTGGAGAACGTCGCGATCGGCGCGCACGCGCGCGGCAGCAAGGGCGTGCTCGCGGCGGCGTGGCGCCTGGACCGCGCCGAGGAGGCGCGGCTGCTGGCCGAGGCGGCGCGCCAGATCGAGCGCGTCGGCCTGGCCGAGCACATGCATGACGAAGCCGGGGCGCTGGCGCTGGGGCAGCAACGCATCCTCGAGATCGCGCGCGCGCTCACCAGCGACCCGTGCCTGCTGCTGCTCGACGAGCCGGCCGCCGGCCTGCGCTACAAGGAAAAGGTGGCGCTCGGCGAGCTGCTCAGGAAACTGCGCGGCGAAGGCATGGGCATCCTGCTGGTGGAGCACGACATGGATTTCGTGATGGGATTGGTCGACCGTATCGTGGTCATGGAGTTTGGCGAGAAGATCGCCGAAGGGCTGCCCGAAGAGGTGCAGAACGATCCGGCGGTGCTCGAAGCCTACCTGGGAGGTGTGGAATGAAGGCCACGATCAAGGCCGCGGTGCTGCAGACGCACGAGCTGTGCGTGTCCTACGGCAAGGTGCAGGCGCTGCACAAGGCCAGCATCCGCGTCGGCGAAGGGCAGATCGTCACCGTCATCGGCCCCAACGGCGCGGGCAAGACCACGATGCTGGCGGCGATCATGGGGGTGCTGCGCTCCAGCGGCGACATTGACTTCCTGGGCAGCACCGAGCACTCGCCCGAGGTCGAACACATGGTCGCGCGCGGCATGAACCTGGTGCCGGAAAAGCGCGACCTGTTCGGCGAGATGAGCGTCGAGGACAACCTGGTGCTGGGCGCCTTCCAGCGCTACCGCGAAGGCAAGCGCGACCATGGCCAGACCATGGAAGAGGTGTATGCGCTGTTTCCACGCTTGAAGGAGCGCCGCACCCAGCTCGCCGGCACGCTCTCCGGCGGCGAGCGCCAGATGCTGGCGGTGGGGCGCGCGCTGATGGCCAAGCCCAAACTGCTGATGCTGGACGAACCGAGCCTGGGGCTGGCGCCGCTGATCGTGCGCGAGATCTTCCGCATCATCGCGCAACTGCGCAGCCACGGGGTGGCTATCCTGCTGGTGGAGCAGAACGCGCGCGCGGCGCTGCAGGTGGCCGATTACGCCTACGTGCTGGAGACCGGCGAGATCGCGATGGAAGGCCCGGCCCACGAGCTGGCCGACGATCCGCGCGTGATCGAGACTTACCTCGGGCTGGGGGG
>JACPFT010000001.1 GCA_016182845.1 Gammaproteobacteria bacterium | reverse complement strand
TCCGCCAAACGAAAGGCTCGGGGCTACGGTAACTTTCGAACGATAAGGACGGTCTTGTTCCTTGTTGCGGGGAAGCTCAACTTCGGTGGGCTGAACCCGCACCTAGCCGGTCAACCCACTTGAAATTCAACAGAGCCAAAATTTCAGCAAAGGCGTTGCACTGCTCGGGTTACAATCGCTGCATTTCGTCAACAAACAGAACAATGCGATCGCTTTGCTGATATCGAGCAATCTCTGCGAAGCGATTGATGATTTGATTGGCCAGCTCATTCGTGGTCGCGCGGGAACGGAATAAGAATTGCGCTTGATTGCACAAGCTTTCAAATACTTCCCGGATCGTGCGCTTGTCACGGCACGGTGTGCTGTAGAACTGACATGGTACCGCGCGCCCCGCACGGTCGCGGATCCTCGACGCGATAAGCTGGGTCGCTTTGGTCTTGCCTATTTGCGAATCACCCACGATGTACGCGCCGGTCGTTCCCATCCAAACCCAGTCGGTGACGGTCTGCAGTAACGCGGAAACCATGGGCGTGGCAAAACCCATGGTCAACGGGTTGTACATGGGATGTTGGTTCGGTGGTAAAGGCGACAGGTCCGTCATGGTGACGGCCTCGCAGAACGGATCAAATCGCGCCATGAAGGAACTCGGTGGTCGGCACCGTCATCTAACATCGTGGCGTCGACGCCGCCATCGTCAAGCGACGCCGCAGAACCCGCCGACGCGTGCTCTTGGAACAGACGTGCCAGCTCCAGGGCGTAGTGTGGCAAGTACATGTGTGCCAAAACGTGCGCGAAGTAGTTGCCCAGAGGGTCTGCGGTAGCTAGGCGAGCCTCGATGATCATCTTATTAATCACGCGACGCGTGCGTAGACTGTGGGAAAATCGCATCCAACGATGGGGCGCACGCAGTTCGCCCAAGTATTCTCCGGTGCTTCGATAGGCCCGCAAAATACGTATGTCAGGTTCGAAGCAACGAACCTGGATGGGTTGATTGACGAGGTTGGCGTGCCATAAAGCGTCGCCGGTGTAACGGACGCGATGGAAATTGACATGCGGCCGCCGGCCTTCACTGCGTTGCCAGCGCACGAACACGGTTTCCTCTACGTACAACGGATCTCGCTGCCACGGCTCATTCGGAGCCAGTTGTCGGTGCCAATCCTGAGCCCAGGCGGCTAACACTGCCTGTAATGGCGTAAGTCCGCCCAGCAGGGGCGAAGGCAAACCGTTTTGCCGTGCCAGAAGCACGGCCACCATATCCTCCACGGCAGATAGGGTGATGCGGGGCAGGGCCTTGGCATTGGTGCGCGACTCGCGATGCGGATCATGGGGATGGGAACCGGTTGATGAAGGCACTCGGTGGACGTGCGCGACCAGCTGCTTGAACGCAAACTCGATGAGGTTTCGGTCGGTCGGCTGGCGAGGGCGTCCCAGGTGGTAGCAGCCGGCCATGCGTCGGCAGATCTGCTCTCGTAGCGTATGGGCCAAGTGGGCTAAGGCATTATCAACTTGGATGAGTCGATAACCGGCTCGAACCACGGAGGGTTCAACAGCATTGGGCTGGCCATCCTGAGGATCATAGCGCAAACCGGGAGTGGTTAACGGGCGCAGCGGATGGGGTATGAGCAATTGGTTGAACAAACGCAGGCCGTCATATTGATCGGCGACCGCGTTCAAACTCAGGTAGTAGGCCATGTTGCACCCGGTCGCGACATCGACCGCGACTAACAAGGTCAAGCGAGGCAGACGCAATCCCACTTCCCGATGGTTCCACGCAACGTACAAGGCTTGCTGCAGATCCAGGTGATGCTCATCAATTTGCAGGTGATACAGCGGTGGTACCGCCGGCAGGGGACGAAGCGCCGGTGGGCGGGGTCGCGCGGCGTCCAGCTGCAATTCCGCGCTGCGGTGATGAAAGTATTGACGTGCCGACTCGTACGCCAGACGTGCCTCGGTGTAGGGATAGCGATCGGACGGATAGTGAGCTTCCGCCAGCAAGCGCAGCAATTCTTTGTGGAACGCGCCGGGCGACAGATTTTGGGCTTCGGGGCGACCCGCCAAGCCAGCACGCAAGTACGTATCCAGGGCCATTTTCAAGCCGGGCACGGTCTCAAGCACGGTCTGAAACGCACCGCGCTGCCCGCGCGGTTCGGTGGCCGTGGGCAACGGTTGCCGTCGGGCGACTTTGGGCAGGACGAGGCGGGGAATCAGGCCGCGGGTTAAGGGCACGCTGCCGTCTCGGGAGGGCAATAGGCAGCGTTGTAGCAGGCGACAGACACGTGGCACCGACACGTTCTCCCGGTCCGCCGCCTGCTGCAAGGTGGCCCCTCCCAGGATGTGCGCCACGAGGCGCCAGTTCCGCAAGAAGCGGGCTCGTTGTGCCGTGGAGAATACCGACACATCGATAGCTGGCCATGCGGCAAGCGTTCGCCATTCCGGGTGGTCGTCGAGCATCTGTTTCCAGCGGAGCATCGCCTAGCTCCAGAACCGGGTCTGGTATTCTATGCCGGTTTGCAGCTCGCCCTGGATCTTCCCCCGCAGCAGTAAGCGAAAGAGGGCGACTTCGCTCAGGAAGCTCGATTCGTGCTGTGTAGACGTAATGAGTTCGCCCAACGGTAATGGGCCGGCAAGCTCTAGGCGGCTGTACAGGGCTTCCTCCAAGGCCAGGGTGTCGGCGTCTTGCGCCGAGACTACGGTTTGCAGCGCCGTGAGGTAGTTGAGGGCCACGGTTTCTTGGGCCTCGACCTCCTCGTTGGCGAGGACCACGAACTGCATACCGTGGAAAGCAAAAAAGGCCGTCAGTCGGCGTAACCATGCTGCCTCGAACTCCCCGCGCGGTTTCAGTTCGTAGACCAGGCGTTGTCCGGCCCGCACGACGTACACGTCGGGAATGTAAAAGGCTTTTCCCAACTGCAGGCGAAACGGGTGGGGGACGTAGCTGAGCACCTGGGGATCGCCTTCGAGCAAGGCCAAGTGCAGCAGCTCCGAATAGCTGTGGCAATAAGCAATGGCCGGGAATTTCAGGCCATGGATGAGGTAAGCATCCACGCGTTGCAGTAAGCGGACTGGCGTCGGTTGTTGTACCGGCACCAGGCTTTCGGCGCGCACCCGCCCGTCCGCTGTCAACACGACCCGGCTCCACGAGGCCCCATACCGCAGGCGCGTGCTACCACCGAAGTCTCCACCGCTGAGGGAGCTGTCACTAATAAGTATAGCGTGCAGTGTCATCGCGTTCCCGTTATCTCATGTTCCATTTGCTGCTATCTGGGAACAGGGCCGTACCGGCCGGGGATAGCTGCCGGAAATGGACCTATACTGATAACAAATCCGCCGCATGCCGATGCCGGAATGGGGTTTGAAATGCACCAAAGGTCTTAGGGCAATTGGTGCAGATTCGGAGGAGGGGAGGATGGTTGTAACGCTCGAGGAGACACGGCGGTCCGCGCCGCTCTTCGCACGCTCGGAACGGCCGGCGGTGCGCTTTCCGATCCAGGCCGTGGTTATCGACTGGGAGCGCCTGATTGCCAACCGCCCTGTGGTCCTGCAGACCCTGGATGCCATGCCTGGCTATCTGCTCAAGCCGGAAGTCTTGGCCTTGCTCGACGCCGAGAAGGAGCCGATGTACCGCCTGATCTACGATCTGATGTGGACCACCGGCGCCCGGGTGTCCGAGGTGCTGGCCCTGACGCCGGCGAGCTTCGTCGATGACGGCTACGATTTCGGGGTGATCCTGAAGACGCTCAAGCAGCGGCCGGGGCGACCGTCCAAGGCGGCGCTGCAACGCTCGCCGAAGCGCTACGTGCCGCTGGTGGATACCTTGGTCAAAGATCGGATCCAGAGTTATCTGTGGGCCGGGAAGTACCGCCAGGACGCACGCCTCTTTCCGGTGACCCGGCAGACGGTGAACCGACATATCCGCGCGTTGGTGCAGCGGGTCGGCGGGGCGCCGTTTCGGATCAGTAGCCATACTTTCCGCCACTCGTTTGCCATCCATCTGCTCTTACACGGGCGGCCTCTCAAGTACGTCAGCCAGTTGCTGGGCCACCGCTCGGTGGACAGCACGGAGATCTATTCGCAGGTTCTGACCATGGACGGCACGCATTTTCTCGACGGTGTCGACTTCCACTGATGGTAAGCCGAAGCGCCGGTGCATTGGCACTTCACGTGTGTATATCGTCAACCAGCCCGCGCGCCCGTCGTGATGGGCGTTGTTGGCGTAAGCGCTAATCCTTGGCAGGGACGGCAGTGTCCGACCGTGGAGACGGTTTGCCGATTCGTTCGCGAGCCCGAACGTCCGCTTTGTGGAGTTTGGCGGCCTGTAGGAGGGAAGGGTATCGCGGGTCCTCCTCCAAGATCCGTTCAAACAGCCAGTCCGAAAAGGTCGGGTCTTCGAAATAGCGCTGGGCGTTGCGACCCTCGTGGGCCAGAAAGCCGCGATTCTCAAGGGTTTTGAAGGCGGACTGCAATTGAGCCGATGACACCTTGCGTCCCTCGGCCTTGCCGATCCGCAGCAGGGTCTCGGTTCCGTAAGGGGACGGGTCCTCCACCAAGACCAACACCAGGGCGTGGTAGTGCAGCGGTTTGAGATCGACGAGCTTGTCGCCGTAGCCCAGTGAGGCCGTGAAGCGGTCGTAGGTGAGCCGGTCCGCTTCGGTCAGGGGCAGGCTATCCGTTAGGCACAGCGTCACCAACTGGTGGAGATGGGCCGGGTTGGAGCCGCGGCGGACAAAAGTATGCATCAGCTCCTCCTCGTCCAGCTCCACCTGCCCGCCGGATTGCCGGCGCGCCCATTCGGCCATGTGGTGGACAAAGTCCCGGCCGAGGTTAGGGAACTCAACACGGGCGGCAAACTGGTAGAAGGGCGCATTGCGGTGATTGAGCATCAGCTCCATGGCGTGCTGGTAGGAACCGGTGAAGATGGAGCGCACGCTGCCTTTGGCCATCTGAAGGTGAGCCCGTAAACGCCCCGCAAACGCCAGTCCTGCTTCGCCGGCACTCCCAATCTGTTGAAACTCGTCGATGATGAGGAGGGCTTTGCCTTCCCCGGCCTTGGCGAAGGCTTGGAAGGTATCGGCGAAGAGATCGGCCAGTTGCACCTCGACGAGGTTGAGGGAAGCGCTGCCGGTAGCCGATGCGGAGACCCCTGCGGACACCGAGGCAGACATAGCGAGCCCCGTGAGGCGCTTGCGCAGCTTAAGCGCCAGGCTGCGCCGGCGCAGGAATCCCAAGCGAGGTGAGCCTTCGAGCGCGCGCAACAACCCGCGAGTGACAGCCAACTCCGGGGCGTCCCTGTCCTCGAGGAGGTCGGCATAGGCGACTAGATACCCCTCCGCCTCGGCGGCCGCAGTGAACTCTTGCTGCAAGAACGTGGTTTTACCGCGGCGGCGAGGCGCAAAGATGGCCACATGGTCCTGGCCCCAGTTGCTGCCGAAGCTCATAAGCAGCCGGTGGGTGACCTCGGGGCGAGGAAAGTACCAGGGGGGCGTGTGGGGTTTATGGGTCATTATGGCGGCAACAATAATTATGCTTAAAAGAATAATAGAGCATAATGGCGGCGACAGCCACTCACCCGGCCCAGTCCGCGCCTGGCCTGCAATGCGCGTTTGCCGGATCAGCAAAGGCCTAGGCATGCTCGCCGGGGGGCATAGTCGGAGCCGCCCAGAGAAATGTGAGGAAGCCGCGTTAAGTGCTCCCTACAGATTGGTAAACCCGCCTTATGGGCTCCACGGACGCCATTAGGGAGAAACCGACCTGGTTCTGGCAGTAAACGCGCCCACGAGGTCTAGCTCTTCGCCGCACGCGCCCCGCATGGCCAGCAAGAGGACTGCCTATGCATATGCGGCGGAGCTAGTGCGGCGCGTGGGGGCGAGTTGCCGCCAAAACAAGCGAGGGGCTCGCCCTTGGTTCGAGCGTGATAAAAAGTTTTGGGAGATCTTACCAATCTATAAAGCCATATGCCGTCATATCTGGCGTAGGCTCCTGACCAAGCACCGCCGCTGCATCCTGTCGGCGGCTCGGAGGATATGGTGGCACATCGAAGGGCAGAAGCAGCCGGCCATTTGCCCGAAAGCTTACGCCTTCTTAACAGTGGCGCCAGTTTTGGGAGGGCACTGGCCAAGTTGTGCGCAGGTCACGCGCCGACCTATTGGGCTGCCGCCGGCAAGGGAAGAAAGGAATATCCGCTTCTCATGTGCATTGAACGCGTCCCAGCCTCTTGCCATTTCCAATGCATACCGTCGTCAGGCGGGCACTTCCGATGGCATCTCGATCAGCTGCAGCATTTGGAACCTTAGAAGTCCCTTGAAGGCACTGCGCACGGCCTCCGTGTCGCCGCTCCTGTCGAGGTCGGAGCCGCCGATGCTTGCCTGCTCCCCGATTGTCGCTTGAGCAGCGCCGCGGCTGCATCCATCTGCTCGTGCTTGAAGGCGGGCGCGAAGTCGTCCAGTTTGCTCGCACGCTATCCAACGTCCGGGCTGAGTGCGAGCTGCCGCCACTGTGCCACTGCGGCATGCACCTCGGCCAGGATGACCAGGGCCAGCCCCTCAGCCCATGCGAAGGGGGGCGCACGGGCCCGCAGCATCGGGATGTCGGTGATCGGACGTCCTGTTCGGACATCCAAGTCTGGGATTCCCGGTCCTTGTCCGTCCGGGAATGGCCCCCAGTGTCAGGATAGTCGTCGCATCACCTAAGCCAAACCGAAGCAGGCTATCGAGCGGCCCTGATGCGTCGTGTTCAGGGAAGTGCCATTCAAGGCGCTTCGACTTTCCTTGGGCAACGGGATACCATCGGCCAGAAGCTACGTCGAGGAGGAGCCATGGAGGATCGGCAAGTCGCCCTCAGCCGGGCACGCCGGGAGTTGGCGACGCTGACGCGCTGGGTACAGCGGCATCAGGGACGAGTTGTCATCACACGCAAGGGCAAAGCCTGCGCGATGCTGGTGCCGACCGGGAAGGCGAGCCACTACACCCTGTCGACCACACCGGTTGGCGATGAGGTGCTCGTTACGTAGCCCCCTGCGCTCATGGCCGAATTGGGATGGAACATTGGAGACACGTTGACGGTGGCGTCAGGACGAGGTGAACAGCTTGCCCTGAAGCGCGTCGACCGGCGCGAGCCGTTCGATGGCGAGGTCTCGACCGTGCCGTGGAGCGTCGTTGAGGTTTCGGTCATCGAGTACCCGATGCTGCGCGTCCGTTTCCAGGACGGCACGGAGGGGCGGGTAGTGATGACGCCCGACTGCATGAGGGGCGTGTTCGAGCCGCTACGCGATCCGGAGTTCTTCGCCCAGGTGAGCGTCGAGTTGGGTGCCGTCACATGGCCGGGGGAGCTCGATCTAGCGCCGGATGCCATGTACTACGAGATCAAACGGAACGGGGAATGGATCATTCATTGACCGTAGACGAGCGACATTCTCGCCATGGCCTAATCTGACCATGTACGCGGCAAGCCCCGCCATTCCGGGTGGCGAAGGATAGCGCAGACAAAGTCTGCCGTCCTTGGGATTCAACGCAGTATCTGCCCCCGTTAGAACTATGCCGCTGTGCGGTCTCCGTTCAACATCTACGGTGCCCCTCCAAGATCGATCACCCAGTCGGGCCGATAGGCCGGTAGCCAAGGACCGATGGAACTCTCGCGCGGATAACCGCCAGCGTTGCAGACAACCCGCGTGCAGCCGAGCCGGTAGTCGAAGCTGCCATGGGTGTGTCCATGCACCCACAGCACGGCGCCGCACTCGGCGACCATGGCGTCGAGCTCCGAGACGAAGGCGGGGGTCAGTTCATGCCGGCGGTATTGAGGGGCGACGGAGTCCCAGGCCGGTGCGTGGTGCGTGATAACCACCGTAGCTCCGGTAAAGGGGGTAGCCAGCGCCTGGCGGAGGTCGGCCAGTTCCTTGCGGTGCATGGCGAGCTGATCGCTGGGCGCCATCAACCGGTCGCCGACGCGGATGGCGACAAAATCGCTTAGTGCCGACATCGCCGCCTCCATGGCCGTGATCGGATCGCCGAAAAGGCCGAAGTCCGTCCACAGCGTGGCACCGAGAAAGCGAACGCCCGCCAACTCGACAGCCCCTGGCGCCAAGAAGTGCACGTCCGCATGTCGTTCGGTGGCCAGCCGCAGTTCCTGATGCCGATTGGCATACTCGCCACCGTAATACTCATGATTGCCCGGCACAAGGATGACCGGCTTGCCATGTTCCTCCGCCACTTCAGCGGCATAGCCTGCCGCGGCGGTACCAACGGCGATATCCCCAGCCAGGACGATGACGTCAGCATCCGTGCGTTGTAGGGGCGCACCACCGACGAAGCCGCTGCCGCCTTTGGCGCGGAACTCGAGATGCAGGTCAGACGCGAATTGCAGTTTCATGGGGTAACGTTCGGGCCGGGGGCAATTGACTCCGCATTTTAGCAAATATGGATGGGGGCTCTCCTGACACCGAACGAGTCAGAATGCTGCTGCGCAGCATGCCCTGATCCGAGCGGGATACTACGTTTGTATTGGCGTACAGCGGCATTACCCAACGGGCTGTCACTTATTCCAATTTCCTGTCCAGGCGGGGCGGTCTCCCATCCACAGTGGTCTCCCTCAACGCCTGACGGGGAAGGCATCACGGCAGAGCGTTAGTTGGAAGTTATCGGGGGTCGATAAACATTCGAATATCGCTATAACTCTACGCTTCTGACGGCTGCAAACTGCGGGGGTTCCCGCTACTCACCGCCACGAAACATCTGCGCCCAATCGCGGCCCAGCAATGCCCGGCAGGCGTCTGGCGCCCCGCCAAAGCAGCGTTCCGCGATTGTCTCCATCTCCACTTCCGAGCGGTACTGGAGCGGCCGGCCTTCTTGGTTCAGTAGTACGCCGCCGCTGGCGCGCAGCAGTGCATGGCCAGCGGCCACGTCGTGGGCCGAGACGGGGTACAACGACACCGCGCACACCCCATCGCCCGCCGCCACCCGGGCCAAGCGATAGGCAATGCTGGGCATTGGCAGGAAGCGCGCCGGAGCACACAGCTGAGCATTGAGCCCAGGCTTCGTGGCGGCCGCCGCACTCACCATCACCACCGCATCCGCATGCAGCCCTCGCGAGGCCAGGCTAAGGGCCACGGGAACACCATTGCGCACGATGCTTGGCAATCCTTCCGCCCAGGCAATGCAATCGCCCTGGCTGGCCTCGGTGACCGGCGCGTACACCACTCCCAACACCGGCGTCGCCTCGTGCAACAGGGCGACCGAGAGCGCCGAGCCCTTGCGACCTTGCAGGAAGTCGCTAGTCCCGTCGTTGGGGTCAACCACCCAGCACCAGCGGTTGCCGGTGAGGATGCGTCCGGTTTCCTCGCCCCAGAAGTCACAGGCCTTCAGCACCAGGAGCGCGTCGCGCAGTTGCTGCTCGATTTCGACATCCACCGCGGCCTTGTCCCCGCTGCCCCGCGGACCTTGGGATCTGGCCAACTCGGCGATGAGCAGTTCACCTGCGGTGAGCACGCGTGCGAGGACGTGGTCGAGCAAAGGCAAGAGCATGGGAGTAGGCATTTGAGCAATCCCTCAATGCTAGAGGGCAGGTACGCTCGCGCAAGCCGGCGAACTCACCCCCGGCGCTATAGGCTCTTACGGCTTGACTTGCGTCAAGTCAACCCAAACCAGCCTGTGCAAGCCTTTGACAAGTCAGAGCGGACTTCTATGCTCTCCTGGACACGCAGCCCCGGAGCAACGGATGAACAGCACGCCCCAACGCCGGCAAACCAGCTACCTCTGGGTAGTGTTGGTGCTGTTTGCGTTGACGGTGAAGGCGGTTCACGCCTGCATGCTACCGGCGTTGATTCCATCGTCCGCGTCCTTCGAACAGTTCGGTTCGGCTCACGCCGAGCACGCCGGGCATGCCGAGGCGGCTCGCCATGCGGAGGCCGGCTCGACTCATGCCGCCATGGTGGCGGGTGGCGATGCCGCCTCCTGTTGCGAGGACGGGGCGGAGCCAGTCTGCGGTATCCATTGTGCGGAAGGTGAGCAGCTGAAACTCGGCGATGCCGCCGGCAAGGCCGCGCCGAGTACCTTCGCCTTTCTCTACCGCGTTGCGGCGATACCGCAGTTACCCGCGTCGGCGATCCGGCTCCTCATCAGCTCCGAACGCCCTCGCGATTCGGCCACACCGCCGCTGACCATCCTCTATCAAGTCTTCACGATCTAAGTCCCTTCGCCTGTGCAGGCGCTAGCGGGTAGACGTCCTTCCGGACCGTACTACCCGCCTGAGCCTGGTCCACGTTCGCCGGCCGAGCCGCCACGGTGCTCCGCCGGGTCCCCATCCTTTCTGTTTGTGCCTTCCTGGCCGAGGAGTTCCTGGTATGCGCGGGTTCTTCACCACCCTGGCCTTCGTCGCGGCGTTCACAGCCACCTCCGCGATGGCGGCTTCGATCACGGTTTACAAGTCGCCGGCTTGCGGGTGCTGCGCCTATTACGCGGCCTACCTTGTCCGGCACGGTTTCCAGGTGGATGTGCGGCACACTTACGAGCTCGATGAAAAGCGGCGCGAACTCGGCGTGCCGCAGCACCTGGCCTCGTGCCACACGGCGATCATCGAAGGCTACCGCGTCGAGGGGCACGTGCCGGTTGCGGCCATCGCCCGGCTGTTGCAGCAGCGTCCCGCGATCGCCGGCATCGCGGTGCCCGGCATGCCCGCCAACTCGCCGGGCATGGGGCGGCATGAAGCGAACACGCTGCCGGTGTACGAAATCAGCCCGCAGGCGCCAGCTCGCCTGTTCGGCACGTTCTGAAAGCACAAGGAGCACGGTCATGTCGCACGACGAATCCGCCTACGGCCTATGGGGACTGGTGGTCATCAATTCCCTGGTGTTCATCATCTTCGCGTTCAGCTTCTTCAAGCCGAAGTCGGCGCGGGACTGGCGCAGTTTCGGTGCCTTCTCCGCCTTCCTGGTGGCGCTGTTCACCGAGATGTACGGCTTTCCCCTGACCATCTACCTGCTGTCCGGCTGGCTGGGTAGCCGTTATCCCGGCATCGACTTCCTGACCCATGACGCGGGGCACCTCCTGGAGACCTTGTTCGGCTGGCAGGCCTTTCCCCATTTCGGGCCGTTCCATGTCGCCAGCTTCGTGCTGCTGATTGGCGGCTTCTGGCTGCTCTCAGCGGCCTGGCCCGTGCTCTACGCGGCGCAGCAGGCCGGGGCCCTGGCGACGACGGGACCCTACGCCCGCGTGCGTCATCCCCAATACGTAGGCTTCGTGCTGATCATGGCCGGCTTCCTGCTGCAATGGCCGACGCTGATCACCGCCGCCATGTTCCCGGTGCTCGTGTTCATGTATTACCGCCTCGCGCGTGCGGAGGAGGTCGAGGCCGTCGCGCGCTTCGGCGACGAATACCGGCGCTACGTGCGCGAGGTTCCGGCGTTTTTACCACGCTTCCGAACCCGCTTGCCGGCGACGAAATCCTGAACCGGCGTGGCTTCGCCGAAAAGCATTCCCGTTCGCGGCGGTACCGCGAAGTCCCTGCCCACATCTCAAGGAGAACACCATGAAGAAATTGCTCATCGTCCTCGGCCTGGCCGCCCTTCTGCCCGCTGCCCACGCAGCCATGCCCGGTTCCACCTGGGATCTGATCATGGAGGCGCACGGGCATACCAAGAAGGCCAAGGAAAAGCTGGAACAGGCGGAAAAAGCCGAGACCGGCGAGCGGCAGAAGCTGATGCAGCAGCACATGAGCCTGATGGAGCAGGCCATGCGGCAGATGCATACCGTGAAACCGGTCAAGGACATGACCATGGAGGAGCACGAGCGCTGGATCAGCGAACACCAGAAATTCATGGACGAGGTCATGGACCAGATGGCGCGCGAGCACAAGCTGATGATGGAAGGCTGCGCCGGCATGGCCAAGCACGCCCATTGAGCGCGCGGCGGCGGTCGCGCGACGCCCGCCGCCGCTCTCCAACCCTTGGAAGCACGCGATGTCGAAACGAATTCCCACTGCCGTCGCCGCGCTCCTGCTGTCGGCGCTGACGACGACCGGGGCCGGCGCCGACGAGGGTGCTTACGCGAATCTCAAGGACTGGCTCGCCACGCACAACCCGGAGCTCGCGGCCATGAGGGAGGAAGGGCAGGCCGCCCGGGCGCGCGTGGACAGCGCCGGCAAGCTGCCCGATCCCATGCTGCGCCTGGAACTGATGGACATCGACCGCTCCTCGCCGCGCCTGTTGCCGGGCCAAGTGGGCCAGACGCGTTACACCCTGTCCCAGGCGTTCCCCTTAGGGGGCAAATTGACCCTGCGCGAGCAGGAGGCCCGGGCCGAGGCCGAGGCCGCCGGGCAGCGCATCGAGCAGACCCGCTACGCCCTCAACGCCATGCTGCGCATGGCGCTCGCCGAGCATCATCAGGCCGAGGCCGCCGCGGCTATCAACCGGGAAGTCCTCGCCCTGCTCGAACGCCTGGAGGCCGTGGCGCAGGTGCGCTACGCCAACGGCAGCGCGCCGCAACAGGACGTCCTCAAGGCCCAGACCGAGCGGTCCATGGTGGCGGGTGAGCTCATGGGCCTGGCGGCGGAAGCCGAGCGCGCCCGCGCGCGATTGAATGCCCTGCTCGGCCGGGGTGAGGCCGCGCCCCTGCACATCCCCGGCGAGCCGCCGCCGTTGCCCGGCGGCGAGCTTGCGGCCGAGACGCTGCATAGCCAATTGGCCGAGCGCAACCCCGAACTCGCCGCGGGCGAGGCCGACATCGCCGCCGCCGATTTCCGCAGCCGCCTCGCCGACAAGGAATGGCTGCCGGACGTCAACGTGGGCGTCGGGCCGGTGCAGGTCGACGACCGCGTCGAGAGCTGGCAGATCATGCTGGAAGTGAACCTGCCCCTGCAGTTCGACAGGCGCCGCGCCATGCAGCGCGAGGCGCGGGCCATGCGCCGCCGGGCGGAGGAGCGCCGGCGGGCCGCGCAATGGCAGCTCGCGTCCGAGCTGGACGCGGCCCTGGCCGGCTACGCCCGGGCCCGCGAGCGGGAGAGCCTGTACGGGGCGACGCTGCTGCCCCAGGCCCAGCTCACCCTGCGCTCGGCCCTGGCCGGCTATGAGACCGGCAAGGTGGATTTCGGCACGCTGATCGAGGCCGAGCGGGCCATTCGCGCCGCGCGCCTGGAGCGTGTGCGTGCCCAGTTCGAACAACAAAGCGCGTATGCCGCCATCGAGCGGATCACCGGAGATGTACGATGACGACACGGCGCATTCCCCCCGCCCTGTGGCTCGCCGCCTCCTTGGCCATGCTGCTCCTGGGCGCCTGGCTGGGCGCCCGCTTCGAGCACCTGCTGGGCCCGGCCGTGCCGGCGCCGGCAGCGCACTCGGCTTCCAGCCACACCGCCGCGCAGCCCGAGGCGCCGCGCAAGATTCTTTACTACCGCAATCCCATGGGCCTGCCCGACACCTCGCCCGTGCCGAAAAAAGATCCCATGGGCATGGACTACCTGCCGGTGTACGAGGGCGAGACGCCCGCAGGCAAGCTGGTGAAGGTGGCTCCCGAGCGCATGCAGGTTCTGGGCGTCACCACCGCCGAGGTGGCGGCGCGCGTGCTGGTGCGCAGGGTGCGCGCGGTCGGCACGGTGAGCGTGGATGAGCGCGGCTTGTTCACGGTCGCGCCGCGCTTCGAGGGCTGGATCGAGAAGCTGCACGTCAACGAGACCGGCAAGGCCGTGGCCGCGGGGCAGCCCCTGTTCGAGGTGTATAGCCCCGAGCTGGTCTCGGCCCAGGAGGAGTACCTGCTCGCCCGCGCCGCCGACGGACTCGTCGGACCGGAGCGGCGCGGCCGGCTCGCCGAAGCCGCCGGCCGTCGGCTCGCCAACTGGGGCCTCGCCGAGGCCGACCTCGCCGGCCTGCGGCGGGAAGGGCAAGTGCGCCGCACCCTGCCGTACCGGACGCCGGCCGGCGGCGTCGTGTTGGAAAAGATGGCCGTGGAGGGCATGCGCTTCATGCCGGGCGAGCCGCTGTTCCGCCTCGCCGATCTGGCCACGGTCTGGCTCATCGCCGACATCTACGAGCAGGATCTGGCCTTCGTGCACCCCGGCCAGGCCGCCACGATCCGCATCGACGCCTTTCCCGGCGAGGACTTCGCCGGCCGCGTCAGCTTCGTCTACCCCGAACTCAAGGCCGAGACGCGCACGGCGCGCGTGCGCTTCGAGCTGGACAATCCCGGCGGCCGGCTGCAGCCCGGCCAGTTCGCCCGCGTCGAGCTGGCGGCGGGGCATGGCGGCGAACCGGCCGTGGCCGTGCCGGAGGCGGCGGTGCTGGACAGCGGCCAGCGTCAGATCGTGCTCGTCGCCTTCGGCGAGGGCCTGTTCGAACCGCGCGAGGTGCGCCTGGGCCTGTTGGCTGACGGCTACTACGCGGTGCGCACCGGCCTCGCCGAGGGCGAGCGCGTCGTGACGCGGGCGAACTTCCTCATCGACGCCGAGAGCAATTTGAAGGCGGCGCTGGGCAGTTTCGGCCACGCGGGCCATGGCGGCTCGCCGGCTGGTAAGCAGGAACCGGCCGATAAGCCGGAGCCGGCGCCCGTGCACGCGGGGCACGCGCCCGCCGCCGAACCCGAACCGGCCCCGCCCGAGTCCGCCTCGGGCGGTCCGGGCGGCCACGGAGGGCACTGAGATGTTGGCGCGGGTTATCGAATGGTCGGTGCGCAACGTGTTCCTGGTCCTGCTCGCCGCCACACTGACGGTAGGGGCGGGGATCTACGCCATCAGCCGCACGCCCCTGGACGCCATCCCGGATCTGTCCGACGTCCAGGTCATCGTCTACACCGAGTTCCCCGGCCAGGCGCCGCAGGTGGTCGAGGATCAGGTGACCTATCCGCTCACCACGGCCATGCTGAGCGTGCCCCAGTCCAAGGTCGTGCGCGGCTTCTCCTTCTTCGGCGCCTCCTTCGTCTACGTGATCTTCGAGGACGGCACGGACATCTACTGGGCGCGCTCGCGCGTGCTCGAATACCTGAATTCGGTCGCCGGGCGCCTGCCCAAGGGCGTGTCGCCGACCCTGGGGCCGGACGCGACCGGCGTCGGCTGGGTCTACCAGTACGCCCTGCAGAGCGACCGCCACGATCTGGCCGAGCTGCGCGCGGCCCAGGACTGGTATGTGCGCTACCAGCTCACCAAGGCCCAGGGCGTGTCCGAGGTCGCGAGCGTCGGCGGTTTCGTCAAGCAGTACCAGATCACGGTCGATCCGACCCGGCTGCAGGCCTACGGCATCCCCCTGGAGCGCGTCGCCCAGGTCGTGCGCGACAGCAATACCGACGTGGGCGGGCGCACGGTGGAGCTGGCCGAGCGCGAGTACATGGTGCGCGGCAAGGGCTATCTGCGCGGCGTCGAGGATCTGGAAAAGCTGGTGGTGAAGGCCGAGGGCGGCACGCCGGTCCTGCTCAGGGACATCGCCCGGGTCGAACTGGGTCCCGACGAGCGCCGAGGCGTCGCCGAGCTCGACGGCGAGGGCGAAGTCGTGGCCGGCATCGCCATGGCGCGCTATGGCCAGAACGCCCTGGACGTGATCCACAACCTGAAGGCCAAGATCGACGAGATCGCCTCGGGGCTGCCCGAGGGCATGCGCGTCGAGACCGTGTACGACCGCTCCGCTCTGATCCACCGCGCGATCGATACCTTGAGGAACACGCTGTTGGAGGAAAGCCTGATCGTCGCCGCCGTGTGCATCGTCTTCCTGCTGCACGTGCGCAGCGCCCTGGTCGCCATCGTCATGTTGCCCGTCGGCGTGCTCATCGCCTTCATCACCATGCGCGCCCTGGGCATGAACTCCAACATCATGAGCCTGGGCGGCATCGCCATCGCCATCGGCGCCATGGTGGACGCCGCCATCGTCATGATCGAAAACGCCCACAAGCACCTGGAACGCGCCAGCCCGGGCGAGTCGCGCGTTTACCTGATGACCGCCGCCTGCCGCGAGGTGGGGCCGGCGCTGTTCTTCAGCCTGCTCATCATCACCGTGTCCTTCCTGCCGGTGTTCACGCTGGAGGCCCAGGAGGGCCGGCTGTTCCAGCCGCTCGCCTTCACCAAGACCTTCGCCATGGCCGGCGCGGCCCTGCTGTCGGTGACCCTGGTGCCGGTGTTGATGCTGCTGTTCATCCGCGGCAAGGTCATGCCGGAGGCGAAGAACCCGGTGAACCGCTTCCTGATCTGGGCCTACCGGCCGCTGATCCACGTGGTGCTGCGCTTCAAGAAAACCACCTTACTGTTGGCGCTGGTCGTAATGGCCCTGTCCTATTTCCCGGCCCGCGAGCTCGGCAGCGAGTTCATGCCCACCCTCAACGAGGGCACGCTGCTGTACATGCCGGCGACGCTGCCGGGCTTGTCGGTCACCAAGGCCGCCGAGCTCATGCAGCAGCAGGACCGCATCCTCAAGCGCTTCCCGGAGGTGGCCTCGGTGTTCGGCAAGGCCGGGCGCGCGCAGACGGCGACGGATCCCGCGCCGCTGGAGATGTTCGAGACCGTGGTCAACCTGAAGCCGGAAAGCGAGTGGCGGCCGGGCATGAGCATCGATGCGCTCATCGCCGAGATGGACGAGGCCCTGCAGTTCCCCGGCGTGAGCAACGCCTGGACCATGCCCATCAAGGCGCGCATCGACATGCTTTCCACGGGCATCCGCACGCCCATCGGCATCAAGGTCTTCGGCAAGGATCTCGCGGTCATGGAGCGCCTCGCCAAGGACATCGAGGCTGCGGTCAAGGCCGTCCCCGGCACCACCAGCGCCTACGCCGAGCGCATCACCGGCGGCTTCTATCTGAACATCGAGCCGGATCGGGACGCCCTGGCGCGCTACGGCCTCGCCGTCGGCGAGGTGCAGGCCGTGATCGCTACGGCCCTGGGTGGCGAGACGGTGACGACCACGGTGGAGGGCCGGGAGCGCTTCGGCGTCGCCGTGCGCTACCCGCGCGAGCTGCGCGACGATCCCCAGGCCATCGCGCGCCAGGTCCTGGTGCCGACCAAGGACGGCGCCATGCTCCCGCTCGGCCAGCTCGCGCGCGTGGAGCTGGCCATGGGTCCGCCCAGCATTCGCACGGAGAACGCGTTGCTCTCCGCCTACATCTTCGTCGACATCCGCGATCGGGACATCGGCGGCTACGTGCGCGACGCCCAGGCCGCCGTGCGCAGCCAGGTGCAATTCCCCGCCGGTTATTACGCGACCTGGAGCGGCCAGTTCGAGTACATGGAGCGGGCCAAGGCCAAGCTGATGCTGGTCGTGCCCTTGACCCTGCTGCTGATCTTCCTGCTGCTGTACCTCAATTTCCGCCGACTCACCGAAACCCTGATCGTCATGCTCTCGGTGCCATTCGCGCTCATCGGCGGCGTCTGGCTGATGTGGTGGTTGGATTACAACCTGAGCGTGGCGGTCGCAGTGGGCTTCATCGCGCTCGCCGGCGTCGCCGCGGAGACCGGCGTGGTCATGCTCATCTACCTGGACGCGGCGCTGAAGGAAGCGCAGGAGCGCTGCTACGAGGCGGACAGGGCGCTGACGCAGCGGGAGCTCTACGCCGCGATCATGGAGGGGGCGGTCGAGCGTGTGCGGCCCAAGATGATGACCGTGGTCGCGATCATGGCGGGCCTCTTGCCGATCATGTGGGGCACGGGCACCGGTTCCGAGGTGATGCGCCGCATCGCCGCGCCCATGGTCGGCGGCATGATTTCCTCGACGGTGCTGACCCTGCTGGTGATCCCAGCCCTGTACACCCTGGTGAAGCAGCGGCAACTGCGCGTGGCTCGGCAGGAAGGCATTCCGCCCTCGGTATTGATTATCGACAAGGGCGTCACATGAAATGGCGCGCACGAATTTGACGTAGCGCAAGCGATGCGTCTGGACGCAGACGGAAGATGAAACAACCGGCGTTAGGCTGAGGAGCGGCTATGGACAAGCGGTTGAACTTTTCGCTGTGGTATTTCGTCGCCGGTTTCGTGGTCATCCTGCTGCTCCAGAATTTCCTGGGCGGGAACCACGTGACGGTCATTTCGTACGCCACCTTCAAGCAGGCGGTTGCCACGGGCGACGTCAAGGATGTGGCCCTGGGCGCCGACAAGGTGAGCGGCGCGATACGCTACCGCTACCTGAGCAAGCCGGACGCCGCGCCCGTCGTCGGGGCCGAGGCCAAGGGCCCCAAGCCCGAGGACTGGCACGACTTCGCCGCCGTGCGAGTCGCCGATCCGGAGCTGGTGGGCCGCCTCGAGGCGGCGAAAATCGACTACGCGCCGTCGGCTTCAAGGACGTGGCCGGCATCGACGAGGCCGTGGACGAGCTCAAGGAGGTCGTGACCTTCCTGACCTCGCCGGAACGCTACACGCGCTTGGGCGGACGCCTGCCCAAGGGCGTGCTCCTGGTCGGCCCGCCCGGCACCGGCAAGACCCTGCTGGCCCGCGCCGTGGCCGGCGAGGCCAAGGTGCCGTTCTTCAGCCTGTCCGGCTCGGAATTCGTGGAGATGTTCGTCGGCGTGGGCGCGGCGCGCGTGCGCGATCTGTTCGAGCAGGCGCAGAAGAGCGCCCCCTGCATCATCTTCATCGACGAGCTGGACGCCCTGGGCCGGGCGCGCGGTATCGGCCAGGTCGGCAGCAACGAGGAGCGCGAGCAGACCCTGAACCAGCTCCTCACCGAGATGGACGGCTTCGACCCCAACAAGGGCGTCGTGCTCATGGCCGCGACCAACCGGCCCGAGATCCTGGACCCGGCCTTGCTGCGCGCGGGGCGCTTCGACCGGCACGTGGTCGTGGATCGGCCCGATGTGAAGGGTCGGGAGGGCATCCTGCGCCTACATCTCGGCAAACTGACCCTGTCCGGCGACGTGGACGCCCGCACGCTCGCGGCGCGCACCCCCGGTTTCGTCGGCGCCGATCTCGCCAACATCGTCAACGAGGCGGCGCTGCTCGCGGCGCGAGCCGGCAAGGACCGGGTCGCCATGGGCGATTTCGAGGAAGCCATCGACCGCGTGCTCGGCGGCCTGCAGAAGAAGTCCGGTCTGATGACGCCCGCCGAGAAGCATCGCGTCGCCCACCACGAGGCCGGGCACGCCCTGGTCGCCATGCTGGTCGAGCACGCCGACCCGGTGCACAAGGTCTCCATCATCCCCCGGGGCATCGGTGCCCTGGGCTACACCCTGCAGTTGCCGACCGAAGACCGCCATCTCTATTGCGAGGCCGAGCTCATGGACAGGCTCGCCGTGCTCCTGGGAGGGCGCGTCGCCGAGGAAATCTGCTTCGGCGATCTGTCCACCGGCGCCGCCGACGATCTGCAGAAGGCGACCCAATTGGCGCGCCGCCTGATCCTGGAGTTCGGCATGAGCGGGAAGCTGGGGCCTGCCGCCTTCGCGCCGCCGCCCTCCCTGTTCCTGGGCGGCCTGGGTGAATCGGCGCGCGGCGTGTTCAGCGAGGAGACCGCTCGTCAGGTCGACGCCGAAATCGTGACGCTGCTGCAGGGCGTGCGCGAGCGCGTCGTGCGCCTGCTGCGCGGCGAAGAGGGGCTGCTGCGGCGTCTCGCCGAGACCCTGATCGAACGGGAGAGCCTGGACGGGGAGGGTGTGCGCGAGCTCCTCGCCCGGCACCGGGCCGGTCAGCCGCCGGTGGCGGCGGTTATCTGAGGAGGACAGCATGAGTACAGCCATCGATCCCGTCTGCGGCATGACGGTCACGCCGGCGGCGGATACCGCCAGCGGGGAATACCAGGGCCGCCGCTACTGGTTCTGCTCCACACGCTGCCGCGACAAGTTCATGGGCGCGCCGGCGGGTTATCTGGGCGGCGCGGCCGGCGAGGCCTGTCATCACGCGCCGGCACCCTGGGCAGGGCGCACGGCCGCGCCGGCGCCGATGACCCCCATGGCCGCGGCCAAGCCAGGCACCGGCGAGCGCGCCAAGGACCCCATCTGCGGCATGCTGGTGGACAAGGCGACCGCCCTCAAGACCGAGCGCGGGGGGCGCACGTACTACTTCTGCAGCGAGAACTGCCTCAAGACCTTTGAGTCGCCCGAGGCCGAGCTCAAGCGCATGAAGACGCGCGTCACCATCGCGCTCACCGGCGTGCTCGCCCTCGCCATCCTGCGCGCCGGCGCCTTCCTGGGGCTCGCCACCGGCGCCACCATCCTGACCTGGGTGCCGATCGACGCCCTGCCGTTCTTCACCTGGGGCGTGTGGCTGTTCCTCTTGGTGACGCCGGTGCAGTTCATCGGCGGCTGGAGCTTCTACAAGGGCGCCTGGAACGCGGTGCGCACGCGCAGCATCAACATGGACTTCTTGATCGCGCTCGGCACCACGGTCGCTTATTTCTACAGCGTCGCCGTACTGTTCTTCCCCGAGGTCCTGCCGGTCAAGGTCGAGGAGCGGGACGTCTATTTCGAGGTGTCCGCGGTCATCATCGCCTTCGTGCTGCTCGGCAAGTACATGGAGGAAATCATCAAGAAGAAATCCTCGGCGGCGGTGCGACGGCTCTTGGATCTGAAACCGGCCACGGCCCACGTACTGCGCGAGGGCAGGGAAGAGGAAATCCCGGCGGAGAGCATCATGGTCGGCGAGACCGTGATCGTGCGGCCCGGCGAGAAGATTGCGACGGACGGCAAGGTGCTGGACGGCGAATCCAGCGTCGACGAGTCCATGCTTACCGGCGAGTCCATGCCGGTCGAGAAGAAGCCGGGCGCGGCCGTCATCGGCGGCACGCTCAACCGTTCCGGGATGTTCCGTTTCCAGGCCACGAAAATCGGCGCCGAAACCGCGCTGGCCCAGATCATCAAGATGGTGGAGGAGGCCCAGGGCAGCACGGCCCAGATCCAGCGCCTGGCCGACAAGGTCACGGGGTATTTCGTGCCGGCGGTGGTGCTGGTCGCGGTACTGGCCTTCGGGGGCTGGTGGGCCTTCGGCAACTTCCCGCAGGGATTATTGGCCTTCATCGCCGTGCTGATCATCTCCTGCCCCTGCGCCCTGGGCGTGGCGACGCCGGCCGCGCTCATGGTGGGTGTGGGCAAGGGCGCCGACCAGGGCATTCTGATCCGCGGCGGCGAGGTCCTGGAGCGGGCCGAGAAGCTCACGACCGTGGTCTTCGACAAGACCGGCACCATCACCCGCGGCGAGCCCAACGTCACCGACATCCTGGCCTTCGGGGGCCGGGGCGAGGCCGCCGTGTTGAGCCTCGCGGTTGCGGTGGAAATCGGCTCCGAGCATCCGCTGGGCGAGGCCATCGTGCGCGCCGCCGAACACAGGGGACTCGCGGTCTCGGCCGCCGCCAAAATCCAGGGCATCGCCGGGCACGGCATTCGTGGCGAACTGGACGGCAGCACGGTCTGGCTAGGCAACCGCCGGCTGTTCCGCCAGCAGAGCATAGCCATCGGCCAGGCCGAGGCCGAACTCGTGCGCCTGGAGGCCGAGGGCAAGACCGCCATGCTGGTGGGGCAGGGCACGGAGTTTGTGGGCGTCATCGCGGTGGCTGACACCCTGAAACCCGAGGCCGGCGAGGCCATCACCGCCCTCAAGGCGCGCGACATCGCGGTCGTGCTCCTGTCCGGCGACAACCGGCGCACGGCCGAGGCCATCGCGCGCCAAGTCGGCATAGCCCAGGTCATCGCCGAGGTCCTGCCCGAGGACAAGGTGTCGGTGATCCGGAAGTTACAGCAGGAAGGCCAGGTCGTGGCCATGGTCGGCGACGGCGTCAACGACGCGCCGGCCCTGGCCACCGCCGATATCGGCATCGCCATCGGCTCTGGCTCGGACGTGGCCAAGGAGACCGGCGGCATCATCCTGATCAAGAACGACGTGCGCGACGTGGTCGCGGCGATCCAGCTCTCGCGCGCCACCATGCGCAAGATCAAGCAGAACCTGTTCTGGGCCTTCATCTACAACAGCATCGGCATCCCGGTCGCGGCCCTCGGCCTGCTCAATCCCATCATCGCCGCCGCGGCCATGGCCTTGAGCTCCCTGTCCGTGATCGTCAACTCCGCCCTGCTCAAGCGCGCCCGCATCGCCGTGGGCGAGGAGGTGTCAACATGAAAACCTCGATTCTGTGGACTTGCATCCTGGTGAGCCTGATCGGCATCGCCGCGGTGTTCTACCTGTTCGGCGCCACGCCTTCGGCACTCCTGGTCGCCGGTCTCTTCCTGCTCTGTCCCGTACTGGTGTCGCTGCAGATCCTGCGCGGGGGACGCGGGTTCGACGCGGACATCGCCGAAGCACGCCGGCACTTACAGGGGAGGAACCTGCCATGAGGTTGCATGCACTTCGCTCTAGCGCGTCACCGCGCTTGTTCGGCAACTCGCTGCGCTGGGTGGTCTTGCTGGTGCTTCTCGCCTGCGTTGTGCCGGCGTGGGCCGAGGTCCCGAGCCAGTCCGTGCGCCAGGATGGCCTCGTGATCTATTACGGTGTGTTGCCGGCTGAACTGCTGTCGCGGCATGAGCTGAACGCGCAGGGTACACATATGAGCAGTCGCAATGCCCTGCGGTCTGACGCACATCATGTGGTGATCGCCCTGTTCGACGCAAAGACAGGCCAACGCATTCACGACGCCATCGTTACCGCCCGCGTCATCCCCCTGAGCGGAGCGCCGGAAGAGGCGGCGCTGAAGCCCATGCGCATCAATGACAGCATGAGTTTTGGCAACTTCTTCCGCCTGGAAACCGACACGCCTTACGTCGTCCATCTGCGCATCCGCCGCGCCGATGTCGCCGGCAAGGATGTCGAGGCGCAATTTCGCTACCAGCATCCAACCCGTTGAACCCACAGGAACAAACCATGATGCGCAAACTCAATATTCCGCGCCGCAGCACCGGCGGCGCCAACTGGTTCTTCCTCGGCTTCCTGGCCATCGCCGGCTATTTCCTCCTCAGCGAGCATCGGGCGCACGTCGTGCCCTATCTGCCTTTCCTGCTGCTGCTCGCCTGCCCGCTGATGCATATGTTCATGCACGGCGGGCATGGCCATGGCGGTCATGGCGACGACGACAAGCGCGGCGAGCACGAGCATGGCGGCCACGGCGGGCATGGCGGTTGCTGCGGCGGCGGGGACAAGGCCGAGCAAGGTCCGGGGGAAACGGCCCGGCACGAGCACGGCCCGGACGACAAGCAGCCGAAGCGGCCGGCCTGAGGCGGAGCCCGGTCGGCGCGGGCAACCCGCATTGCGACAGGAGACACGATCGTGACGGCAAAATCCTGGTTCATCGCCCTGGCCGCGTTGCTGGCGGTGGCGGCCGGTTCCTACCTGGGCTTCCTCGCCCTGCGGCCCGAGCCCCTGCCTGAGGGTTTCGTCTACGGCAACGGCCACATCGAAGGCACCGAGGTCCGCGTGGCGGCGGAGCTGCCGGGGCGGGTCGTGGACAACCGCATGGTGGAGGGGCAGCCGGTGCGCCGGGGCGATGAGCTGATCACGCTGGACGCGCTCGCCACGGCCGAGTCCCTGCGCGCCAGCGAGGCCGAGCGCGAGGCCCTGGTCCAGGAGCTCGCGGCGCTGGAACCGCAGCTGGCCAACTGGCGCCACCACGGCGACAACGCGGCGCGCGAACTGGCGCGCCTGAAGGACTTGCGCGCACGCGGCCTCGCCACGCCGCAACAGCTCGAACTGGCCGGCAACGCCCTCAGCGAGGCCGAGGGGCATGCGCGCCATCTCGCGGCCTCGGTCGAGAGCCTGAAGGCCAAGCGCGCCGCCGCCGACGCCCAGGTGGCGCAGTCGCGCGACCGGCTGGGCAAGGTGAGCGTGCGTGCGCCCCAGGACGGCACCCTGCTGGTCAAGGCGGTGGAGGCGGGCGAATACGTGCAGCCGGGCCAGGCGGTCGCGATCCTGGTGGACATGGCGCGCCTGGAACTGACGGTCTTCGTCAGCGCGCGCGATCTGGGCCGCATCGCCGTCGGCCAGGAAGCGCGCGTGCGCGTCGACGCCTTCCCCGAGCGCTACCACGCGGCCCGCGTCGCGCGCATAGCCGCTCAGGCCCAATTCACCCCGCGCGACATCCACCTGCCCGAGGAGCGCGCGCGCATGGTCTACGGCGTGACCCTGGCGCTGGCCAATCCGGACGGGCGCCTCAAGCCGGGCATGCCCGCCGACGCCTGGCTGCGCTGGACGAGCGGCGCGGCGTGGCCGGACCGGCTGCCGGTACCGGCGGAGTAGCGTATGGACAGTTCGGGCATGGACGGCAGGTGGGCGGACGGGCCGCTGGTCGAGCTGCGCGAGATCGGCCGGCGCCACGGCGAGCGGGCGGTGCTCGGCGGCGTGTCGCTCACCCTCGCGCCGGGACGGATCCTCGCCGTGGTCGGCCCGGACGGCGCCGGCAAGACCACGCTGATGCAGATCCTGGCCGGGATCCTGCCGCCGAGCGAGGGCGAGGGCCGTGTCCTCGGCCGGGATCTGCGTCGCGAGCCCGAAGCCGTCGCGGCGCGCGTCGGCTACATGTCCCAGGGTTTCACCCTGTACGACCGCCTGAGCGTCGCCGAGAACCTCGAATTCGCCGCCGGGATCCGCAACGTGCCGGCGGCCTTGCGCGAGGCCCGCGCGCGACGCCTGCTCGCCATGGCCGGCCTAGAGCACGTCACCGGGCGCCGGGCCGGCGCCCTGTCCGGCGGCATGCGCAAGAAGCTGTCCCTGATCGGCAATCTGATCCACGAACCGCCGCTGCTCCTGCTGGACGAGCCGGGCCTGGGCGTCGATCCGCTGTCGCGGCGCGAGCTGTGGCGCATGCTGGCGGAGTTCCGTGCCCGGGATACCGCCATCATCGTCGCCACCTCGTACATGGACGAGGCCGAGCGCGCCGACGCCGTGCT
The DNA here is from genome assembly GCA_016182845.1 of Gammaproteobacteria bacterium. Taxonomy (GTDB): domain Bacteria; phylum Pseudomonadota; class Gammaproteobacteria; order Enterobacterales; family Permianibacteraceae; genus JACPFT01. Next base: position 444,569 of record JACPFT010000001.1, on the reverse strand, counting down.
GCTGCTGCACGAGGGCCAACCGGTGGCGCTCGACAGCCCGGCCGCGCTCGCGGCGAGCTGTGCCGGCCGTGTCTACGAGTGGCCCACGGCGGCCGGGACGGCGGCTTCGGAGCCGCTGCCGCTGCGCAGCCGCAAGCAGCTCGCCGACCGGGTGCGCGCCGTGCTGCCGGAGGGTGGGCACGCGGCGCTGCCGGCCGGCGCCGTCGCCGTGGCCCCGGATCTCGAAGACGTGTTCGTCGACCGGACCCCGCCGCTCCCGGCGCCGGCCGCGCCCTGGCCCGCTGCGGCGGCGGCGCATCCCGGCGGCGAGGCCATCGTCGTCAGCGAACTCAGCTTACGCTTCGGCGAGTTCGTCGCCGTGGACCGGGCGAGCCTGCGCATCGCCGCCGGCGAAGTGGTCGCCTTCCTGGGTCCCAACGGCGCCGGCAAGACCACCCTGATCCGCAGCCTGTGCGGCCTGCACAAGCCCAGCGCCGGCACGGCCGTGGTCGCGGGCGCCGACGTCGCGGCCGGGCGGCGCCGCGTGCAGGGCCGCATCGGCTACATGTCGCAGCACTTCTCCCTGTATCCCGATCTGACGGCCGGCGAGAACCTGACGTTCTTCGCCAGCGCCTTCGGCCTGGATCGCGCCGCCGCGCGCGCCGCCATCGCCTGGGCCTGCGCCGTCACCGGCCTCGAGCCCGACGGGCAATGGGTGCGCAGCCTGTCCGGCGCCACGCGCCAGCGCCTGGCCCTGGCTTGCAGCCTGTTGCACCGGCCCGAGGTCCTGTTCCTGGACGAGCCCACCTCCGGCGTCGACCCGGCGTCCCGCTACCGCTTCTGGACCGTGATCCGGCAATTGGCCGCGGCCGGCATGGCCATCGTCGTCACCACCCACTACCTGGCGGAAGCCGAGTTCTGCCACCGGATCTGTCTGATGCACAACGGCCGATTGTTCGCGCAGGGCGCGCTCGCCGAACTGCGTGCCCGCTACGGCCTCGCGCCGGACGCCTCGGTCGAAGACGTGTTCATCGCTGGTATCGCGCGCGAGGACAGCGCGGCCGCAGCCGGGGAGGCCGCCGCATGAACCTGGCGCGGGTCGGGGCCGTGATCACCAAGGAGACGCGCGAGCTGCTGCGGGATCCCATCACCGTCTGGCTGTGTTTCCTGATGCCGCTGGTGATGTTGTTCCTGTTCGGCTACGCGGTCACCCTGGACGTGGAGAACATCCGCCTGGGCGTGCTCGATCAGGATCGCACGCCGGCCAGCCGGGCGCTGGCGATGCGCTTCACCGCCAGCCACTACTTCGAGCGGGTGCGCGACTTTCCCCAGGCCCACGCCATCACCGAGAGCCTGCAGCGCGGCGAACTCACCCTGGTCCTCGTCATCCCCCACGGCACGCAGCGGCGCCTGGCGCGCGGCGAGACCGCGCCGGTGCAATTGCTCGTGGACGGCAGCTACGCCGCGACCTCGCTGCTCGCCGCCGGCTACGCCGAAGCCATCGTGCGCGGCTTCGCGTCGGCGCCCGCGGCGGCCGTCGAGCCGGCCGTGCGCATCTGGTACAACCCTTCGCTGCGCAGCGTTAACTACATCGTGCCCGGCCTGTTCGGCGTGATCCTCATGGCCTTCCCGCCCATGCTCACCGCCCTCGCCATCGTGCGCGAGAAAGAGAGCGGCACGATCCAGCAGATCTACGCCTCGCCGCTCACGCCCCGGGAGTTCATGCTGGGCAAGCTCCTGCCTTATGCGGGCGTCGCCTTCGGGGAAATGCTGATGGTGGTCGGCCTCGGCTACGCCTGGTTCCGCGTGCCCTTCGCCGGCAACCCGGTCGAGCTGTTCGCGGTCGCCGGGCTCTACGTGCTGATCACGGTAGGCATCGGCCTCTTGGTGTCGGCCCTGGCGAAGACCCAGGTCGCGGCCATGCTCATCGCGCTGACCATCGCCCTGATGCCGTCCTTCCTGTTCTCGGGCTTTTTGTTCCCGGTGTTCAGCATGCCCCTGATGATGCAGATGTACGCGCGCGCCTTCCCCACCAGCTATTTCATCGACTTCGCGCGCGGCGTCGTGCTCAAGGGGGTCGGCGTCGAGGTGCTCTGGTTCAACGTGGTCTGGCTCGCGGCCTATACCGCGGCGGTGTTCCTGCTCGCGGCCTGGCTGCTCAAGAAGCGGGTGGCGTGATGGGCGTGCGCGTGCTGACCGGATTGCTGCGCAAGGAGTTCGCCCAGTTCTTCCGCGACCGGATCATGATGTTTGTGGTGCTGTGGCTGTACACGGTCGAAATCGTCATGTGCCCGCTGGCGCTGACCTTCGACGTGCGCCACTCGCCGCTCGCCGTCGTCGATCATGATCGCACGCCGGCCTCGCGCGCCCTCCTGCGCGCATACACCGCCACCGAGGCCTTCGATTTCGTCGCCGCCCTGGCGCGGGATGCGGACGCCGAGGCCTGGCTGGACCGGGGCGACGCCGGCCTCGTCCTCATCGTGCCGCCGGGCTTCCAGCGCGCGCTGGTGCGTGGCGAGCCGGCGCGTTACCAGGCCCTGATCGACGGCAGCAATTCCAACGTCGCCGCCAACGTCAAAGCCTATGTGCACGGCATCAACGCCCGCTACCTGCGCGGGCTGGCCGGCGGACCGCCGCGGCCCGCCGCCGGGCTCGAACCGGTCACCCGCGTCTGGTACAACCCGCCGCTGTCCAGCAACATGTTCATGGCCCTGTCCATGATCGCGCTCGCCGGCATGATGGTGGGCACGGCGCTGCCGGCGGCCTCGCTGGTGCGCGAGAAGGAGCAGGGCACCATTGAGCAGCTCCTGGTGACGCCGATCCGCGCCTGGCAGCTGTTCCTGGCCAAGACCCTGCCGCCCCTGTGCACCTGCCTGCTCGCCATCTTTCCGGGCGTGCTGCTCATGGCCTGGCTGTTCGACGTACCGATGCGCGGCAGCTTCGGCTTCTTCCTGCTCGAGAGCGCGGTGTTCCTGCTCAGCGCCATCGCCCTGGGCGTGTTCATCGGCGTCTATGTCCAGACCCTGCAACAGGCGCTCTTGCTGTCCTTCTTCGGCCTGTTCCCCATCCTGTTCCTGTCGGGCACGGTCACCCCCATCGAGTCCATGCCGCCGTTTTTGCAGACGCTCTCCCTGCTGAGTCCCCTGCGCTACTACATGGACATCCTCCTGGGCGTGTTCCTCAAAGGCGCCGGCTGGCGCGAACTCTGGCCCGAGACCCTGGCCCTGGCGGCGCTCGCCGTGGGCCTGTACGCCGGCGCCCTGGCGGCGTTCCGGCGCCGCTACCGCTGACCCAATTCCCAAACCCCTGGAAGCGAGGAGATGCACCATGGCCCCGATGAAAACCACCCCCGCCGAGCTCACCGAGCGCCACCTGCGCGTCGAGGCCGTGCCGGCGGCGCAGCGGAACCGCGTGTTGGCCGAGCTGTCCGGCCTGCCCGGCATGGAGCTCGCCGATTTGACCGGTGACGGCGCCGTGCTGTTCCTGCGTTACGACGCCAGCCGCCTCACCTTCGAGGGCATCGAGCAGGCCCTCGCCGACGCCCAGGTCCGTCTGCCCGCCGACTGGCAATCCCGGCTGCACACGGCCTGGTGCGAGTTCAGCGACCGCAACGTCCACGATCACGCGCAGCACGAGCCTTCATGCTGCGGCAAGCCGCCGCGGGGCGGATGAGCATGGCCGCGGAAGGCTCCGCTGCCGCTACGCTGCTGGTGGTCAACACGGGCAGCCGCAGCGTCAAGCTGACCCTGTACGGCCCCGGCGCGCAGGGGAACGCGGCCCGCTGGCATGCCGAGCTGGACCAGCCATCCGAGCTGGACGCCCCCGAGGCGGCGCTGGCGGCGCTCGCGGACGGCGTGCGCTACACCGTGCAGCGCCTGGTGCACGGCGGCGAGCGCGTGCCGCGCCCGGCCTGGCTGACCCCGGCGCTGGCGTTCGCCTTGCCCGAGCTCGCGGCGCTCGCGCCTCTGCACAACCCCCGGGGCCTGGCCTGGCTGCGGGCCTGCCGGGAGCGTTGGCCGCAGGCGCGGCATCTCCTGGTGCCGGACACGGGCTTCTTCCACGACCTGCCCGAGAGCGCCCGGCGCCTGCCGCTCCCCGACGCCTTGTGCGCGCGGCATGGGCTGCGCCGCTACGGCTTTCACGGCCTGGCCCACGAGAGCCTGTGGCGCGCGCTGGCCCGCCTGCGCCCGGACCTCGCCGCCGGCCGCGTGCTCAGCTTGCAGCTCGGGGGCGGCGCGTCCGCCGCCGCCCTGCTCGACGGCCGGCCGCTCGCCACCTCCATGGGCTACAGCCCGCTGTCGGGCCTGATCATGGCCACCCGACCGGGCGATCTGGATCCGGGCGTGCTGTTGCGCCTGCTGGCTTCGGGCGAGTACGACGCAGCGGCGCTGGAGCGCCTGCTGCATCACGAATCCGGCCTGCTCGCCCTGTCCGGGCGGTCTGGCGACATGCGCGCGCTGCTCGCCGCCGATGATCCCGGCTCCCGGGCCGCCGTGGCGGCCTTCGTGGCCAGCGTGCGCCACTACCTGGGCGCCTACGCGGCGGTCCTGGGCGGGCTCGACGCCGTGGTGTTCGGCGGCGGCATCGGCGCCGGCAGCGCGCGCATCCGCTGCGCCGTGCTGGAGGGCTTCGCCTGGCTGGGCCTGAACCCGGACGCGGCGCGCAACGCGCAAGCCGGCGACGCCGCCTGCATCACCGTACCGGACAGCCCGGTGTCCGCCTGGGTATTCGCCAATGGCGAGGACGCCCTGCTGCGGGACATCGCGCTCCGGGCCCTGGAGGACCTTGGCCATGACTGAGCCGCGTCAGCAGCACGAACACCACCGCGCGGCGGCGCGCGCCGAGGCGTACCGGCGCGGCGACGCCGGCTTCGCCGCCTGGGCCGCCGGCTTCGGCGTGATCCGCCATGGCGACGCGACCCAGGTGCGCGTCTTCGAGATGGCCGTGGAGTTGGAGCAGCGCGGCGCCGTCGCCGGCCGTGCCGAGGTCTACGCGCTGCTGCGCGGCCTGGATCGGTTGTGCGCCATGGGCCTGTGGCTGGTCGCGCACATGACCTATGCCCGGCGGGTGTTCCGCGACGGCCGTCACCTCGCCGCCGAGGACTTCAAGCCGGACCCGCAGGGCCACACCGGCGGTTCGCTCAACATGGTGCCGGCCTACGCCGGCTACCTTGCCATCAACGCCCTGACCGCCTGCACGCGCGGCTGGGTCATGGGTCAGGGCCACTGCGTGGCCGCCATCGACGCCCTCAACCTGCTGGTCGGCAACCTGTCGCCCGCCCACGCCGCCCGTTACGGCCTGGACGACGCGGGACTGTCCCGTTTCGTCCAGGACTTCTACGCCTATACCGTGACGGCGGACGGCCGTCCCGCCAGTCCCCTGGGCAGCCACGTCAACGTGCATACCGCCGGCGGCATCAGCGAGGGCGGCTACCTGGGCTTCACCGAGTTGCAGTATGTGCACATGCCCCTGCCGGGCGAGCGCCTGGTGGCCTTCCTCAGCGACGGCGCCTTCGAGGAGCAGCGCGGCAGCGACTGGGCGCCGCGCTGGTGGCGGGCGGAGGACTGCGGCATGGTGGCGCCGATCATGATCGCCAACGGCCGCCGCATCGAGCAGCGCTCGACGCTGGAGCAGCAGGGCGGGCCGGACTGGCTGCAGCGGCATCTGCGCCTGAACGGCTTCGACCCCCTGCTCATCGACGGCACGGATCCGGCCGCCTTCGCCTGGGCGGTGTGGGAGATGGAGGAGCGGCTCGCGGCCTGCGCCCGGGCGGTCCAGGCCGGCCAGGCGAACTACCCGGTGCCGCTGCACTACACCGTCGCCGAGGCGCCCAAGGGTTACGGCTTTCCCGGAGCCGGCACCAACCGCGCCCACAACCTGCCCCTGGAGCGGAACCCGGCCGCCGACGACGCGGCGCGCCATGCCTTCAACGACGCCGTCCGCCGCCTGTACGTGCCCCAGGACGAGCTGGCGGACGCCATCGCCCGCCTCAACAACCACGCCGCGCAAGGGCGCCCCCGCGAGCGGGATCACGCGCTGACGCGCCGGCAGGTGCCGGCGGTCCGGCTTCCCGCGCCACAATGGCAGGCCGTCGGCGCGCTCGCCTCGCCCATGGCCGCCGTGGATTGCCTGTTCTGCGACCTCGTGGGCCTGAATCCGGGGCATCGCGTGCGCGTCGGCAACCCGGACGAGCTGGCCAGCAACCGCATGACGGCGACCCTGGCCCAATGCCGGCACCGCGTCTTCGTCCCCGAGTCGGGCCTGCACGAGGCGGTGGACGGCCAGATCATCACGGCGCTGAACGAGGAGGCCGTGGCCGGCGCGGCGCTGGGCAACAAGGGCGGCCTCAACCTCATCGTCAGCTACGAGGCCTTCGCGCTGAAGATGCTGGGCACGCTGCGCCAGGAGCTGCTGTTCGCCCGCCACCAGAAGGAGGCGGGGCAGGGCGCGCAGTGGCTGGCCGTGCCGGTCCTGCTCAGCTCCCATACCTGGGAGAACGGCAAGAACGAGCAGTCGCACCAGGATCCGGGCCTCGCTGAGGCCCTGCTGGGCGAGATGTCGGACGTGGCGGTGGTGCGCTTCCCGGTCGACGCCAACAGCGCGCGGGCCTGTATGGCCGACGCCTACCGCCGGCGCGGCGAAGTGCACGCCCTGGTGGTGCCGAAGAGTGAGCTGCCGGTGGTCCTGGACGGTGACGCGGCCGAGCGCCTGGTGGCCGAGGGCGCGCTGTGCGTCGCCGGCGCCGGGCGCGCACCGGTGCAGTTGCTGGCGGTCGGCGCCTTCCAGCTGCAGGAATGCCTGAAAGCCTGGCGCCGGCTGACCGCGCGCGGCCTGGACGCCTGCGTTTACGCGCTGCTGGAGCCGGGGCGCTTGCGCGCGCCGCGCGATGCCCTGGAAGCCGCCGGCCTGTCGCCGGTACGCGCAGCGCTCGCGGGCCAGGGCGACGTCCTGCGCGTCCTGCTCAGCCACACCCGGCCCGAACCGATGCTCGGCGTCCTCCGCCCCCTGGACACCGGGGGCCGCACCCGCGCCCTCGGCTACCGCAACCGGGGCGGCACCCTGGATCTGGCCGGCATGCTCTTCGCCAACGGTTGCTCCTGGCTGCACGTGCTGGAAGCGGTGGCCGAACTGGGCGCGACCGCCCCGGCCGAGTGGCTGGACCCGCCCGAACTCGCGGCGCTGGCCGGAAAGGGCGACGTCCTGGGACTCATCCGCCGTGGACCGGAGTAAGACCATGGACCGCGCGATCCCCATCCTCGGCGCCGGGCCGGCCGGCCTCGCCGCCGCCATCACCCTGGCGCGGGCCGGACGCGCCGTGGACGTGTTCGAGAAGCGCCGGCTCGTCGGCGGCCGCTTCCACGGCGACTTCCAGGGCCTGGAGAACTGGTCGGACGGCGGCGACGTGCTGGCGGAGCTGGCCGCGCTGGGCATCCCGGCCGATTTCGAGCACCGGGGCTTTGGCGCGCTGGTGATGCTGAACGCCGACGGGCGCCGCTATCCGCTGCACAGCGAGGAGCCCCTGTTCTACCTCGTGCGGCGCGGCCCCGGGGCCGGCACCCTCGACACGGCCCTGCACGAGGAGGCCCGGCGCCTGGGCGTGCGCTTCCTGTTCCGGCGCACGCGCGACTGCCTGCCCGAAGGCGGCCTCGTCGCGACCGGCCCCGAGGCCGTCAACGTCATCGCCGTCGGCTACACCTTCGCCACCGACGCCACCGACGCCGCCTATGGCGTGGTCGACCCGGAGCTGGCCCCCGGCGGCTACGGTTACCTGCTGATCTGGAACGGCCGCGCGACCCTCGCGGCCTGCCTGTTCCGCGACTTCCACCGTGAGCAGCTCTACCTGGAGCGGCTCACCGCCTTCTTCGCGCGCCACCTCGCCATCGTCCCGCGCGACGCCAAGCGCTTCGGCGGCGCCGGCGGCTTCCATTGGCCGTTCCGCCTGCGCGAAGGCGGCATTCTCTACGCCGGCGAGGCCGCCGGCTTGCAGGATCCGCTCTGGGGCTTCGGCATGCGCACGGCGCTGCGCAGCGGCGTCGCCGCGGCCCGGGCCCTGCTCGCGGACGACCCCGCGTCCTACGAGGCGGCGATGGCGCGCGATTTCGGCCGTCGCTTCGACGCCGGCCTGGTCAACCGCTGGTGCTTCGAGCGGCTGGGACCGGCCACGATCCCGCGCGTGCTGCGCGCCCTGGACCCCGCCGGCCTGCGCGCCTGGCTGGCCCGGCGCTATGCCGGCGCCGCCTGGCACCGGCTGCTGCGGCCCTGGCTGCGCCGCGCGCACGCGGCCCCGGCGCTGCCCGAGGCCGGCCATGCCTGCCACTGCACGTTCTGCACCTGCTCGCTGCAACCCCAGGAGGAAACCCCGTGAAACTGCAATTTTTCGGCGCCACCGGCACCGTCACCGGCTCGCGCTACCTCGTCACCGAGGGCAAGACCCGCGTCCTCGTCGATTGCGGCCTGTTCCAGGGCGTCAAGGCGCTGCGCCTGCGCAACTGGACGCCGTTTCCGGTACGGGCCTCGGACATCGACGCGGTCGTGCTGACCCATGCCCATCTCGACCACAGCGGCTATCTGCCGCGCCTTATCCACGAGGGCTTCGCCGGCCCGGTCTATTGCACGCCCGCCACGCGCGAACTCGCGGAAATCCTGCTGCCGGACAGCGGCAAGCTGCAAGAAGAGGACGCCGAACGCGCCAACCGCTACGGCTACAGCAAGCACCACCCGGCCGAGCCGTTGTACACGGAGCGGCAGGCCGAGCGCGCGCTGCAAGCCTTCGAGCCCGTCGACTTCCACGACGCCTTCGCCATCGGCGCGCTGCGCGTGCACTTCACGCCGGCCGGGCACATCCTCGGCGCCGCCTGCGTGCACGTGGAGAACGCCGCGCGCCGGCTCTGCTTCAGCGGCGATCTGGGGCGCCCGAACGATCCGGCGATGCGGCCGCCGGAGCCGATCAGCCGCTGCGACTACCTGGTGCTGGAGTCCACCTACGGCGATCGGCGCCACGAGGCGGCCGACGTCGGCGAGCAGCTGGCGGGCATCGTCAACGACACGGTCGCGCACGGCGGCACCGTGCTGCTGCCGGCCTTCGCCGTCGGCCGCGCCCAGACCCTGCTGCACCTACTCACCCAGTTGCGCGCCAGCAAGCGCATTCCGGCCGTGCCGTTCTACCTGGACAGCCCCATGGCCATCGACGTCACCCACGTGTTCTGCCGCTACCGGCCGCAGCACCGCCTGAGCGAGGCGGAATGCCGCGCGCTCTGCAGCGGGGTGACCTATGTGCACACCGGACAGGACTCCGAGGCACTCAGCGCCGATCCCCACCCGAAGATCATCATCGCCGGCGCCGGCATGCTCACCGGCGGGCGCATCCTGCACCACCTCAAGGCCTTCGGCGGCGATCGCCGCAACGCCCTGGTCATCTGCGGCTACCAGGCCGAGGGCACGCGCGGCCACGCCCTGGTGCAGGGCGCGCGCACGCTCAAGCTGTACGGCGAGTATGTGCCGGTGAACTGCCGGATCGCGGTCATCGACAGCCTGTCGGCCCATGCCGATTACGTCGAGATCGGCGACTGGCTCGCGCAGTTCGCCGAGGCGCCGCGCCGGGTCTTCCTGACCCACGGCGAGCCGCTCGCCGCCGACAGCCAGCGCCGTTACCTGGAAGAGCGCCTGCGCTGGAACGTCGCGGTCCCGGCAATGGGCGACGAGGTCATGCTCGACTAGAGGAGGACGGGACATGGAACTGGCACAGGCATCGAAACGCCGGCCCGCCGACTCCGGCATGAACGGTTGGCACAGTCGCCTGAGTGATCAGGCATTCCTGCGAGGACATCATCATGACGTGGTTTATGGAAAACGGGTTTTGGTTGCTGGTCGCCCTGGCCTTCGTGGCGATTCACATTCCCTGGTCGCGGTCCCGAGGCGAAGCGGAGGAGGAATTTCGCGAGCATCATCCGCTGGAGCGGAAGACGCCCGGCGACCATGATCGCTCCCACCACCATCACCGCTATTGAACCGGAGGCAGTATGTTGAACATCAAACTGGTTTCCTGGTCGCTCGGCCTGTTCGCGGCGTTCAGCTTCGTGCTCTGCGTCGTCTACGGTCTCATCGCCCCCGCGAGCCTGCACATGGCGCCGTTTCTGGAAATGGTCTTGCCGGGCTTTCGCTGGCTGACCTTGCCGGGCTTCCTGCTCGGCCTGGTCGAGACCTTCCTGTACGGTGTGTATGCCGGCATGGCGTATTGCGCCATCTACAACCTGCTGCGGCGCTACTGCGTGGCGCCACGCTAGCGGCCGGTCCGGGTCGGACGGTAGGAGTAGGACATGGGTCCAGCGGTCGAAGTGACATGGCTGGCCGACGCATGCCGGTACCGGCGGCGTCACGTCGAGATGTGCGAGCACAAGGGCGTCGGCCATCCGGACAGCCTCTGCGACGGCGTCGTCGAGGCCGTGTCCCTGGCGCTCAATGCCGCCTATCGGGAGGCCTACGGGCGCATCGCCCACTACAACGTCGACAAGGCCTTGCTGGTCGGCGGCGCGAGCCGGCCGCGCTTTGGCGGCGGCGAGGTGTTGACGCCCATGCGCCTTATCGTGGCGGGCCGCGCCACCCCCTTGCCCGGACGGGATCTGGAGGCGCTGGTGTGTACCGCGGCCCGCGACTACCTGGCGCGGCGTGTGCGCTGGAATGCGGCGCACTGGCGGATCGAGTCGGCGGTTCGCCCCGGCAGCGCGAACCTGCAGCGGGTCGTCGCGTCCGGCACCGCGCCTGCCCGCGCCAACGACACCTCCTTCGGCGTCGGCTTCGCGCCGTTCACGCCGCTGGAGGCGCAGGTGCTGCGCCTCGCGGAGCGCCTGCGCGCGCCGGCCTTCCGGCAGGCCTTTCCGGCGGCCGGCGACGACTTCAAGATCATGGGCGCGCGGGTCGGTTCCCGCTACGACTACACGCTCGCCCTGGCCTTCGTCGACCGGGAGATCCGCGCTGCCGGCGACTATTTCGCGCTCAAAGAGGCCATCGGCGAGGACCTGCGCCGGAGCCTGGTCGAAGCCGGCGACCTCGCCATCAACAGCCTCGACGATCCGGCCGCGACCGGCGAGGAGGGGCTGTATTTGACCGTAACCGGCTTGAGCGCGGAGCAGGGCGACGACGGGGAAGTGGGACGGGGCAACCGGATGTGCGGCCTCATCACGCCCTGCCGGAGCATGTCGCTGGAGGCGGCCGCCGGCAAGAATCCGGTCGCCCACGTCGGCAAGCTCTACAACGCGCTGGCCTTGGAAATGGCTCGCGCCCTCGTCGCAGAAATCGACGGTGTGGCCGAGGCCACGGTGCACTTGCTGTCCCGGATTGGCCTTCCGGTCGACCAACCGGCCCTCGCCGCCGTCGAACTGGGCGGGGCCGGCGGCTTGACGCCGGCGCGCCGGCGGGCGGTGCGGGACGTGGTCAGGGCGCGGCTGGCGGCGATCGAGGAAACCGCCGGCCGCCTGGAGCGGGGCGAAACGCCGGTCTTCTGATCGGCCCAACCGGCCTGTTCGCGCGCGGCGCACCGGTATGGCCGCCGCGTTGGCGTGGGCCGCCGGGATGAGGCGGCACATTGATTACCCAGTTGCGAAAACGCGGGAGTACACCATGAAATGCTTATCTCTGGCCGGTTGCGCCGCGCTGCTTTTGCTGGCGGGGCATAGGGCTCACGCCTGCTTTCCCGTGCCCATCCCCCTGGCGGAGCGGGTGCGCGACGCCAGCGTGATCGTGAGTGCGGAGGTGATTTCCGTCCGTCCCATGCCGCCGGATGCGCCGGCCGACGAGTCCGGGGCGGCGGCGAGCACCCGGCCGTTGCAACTCCCGGAACCCTACCTCAGCCATGTCAAGGTGCGGGACGTGTTGAAGGGGAGGGTGCCGGAGGCCGCGTTCGACCTGCCCGTCCCCGATTGCGGCGCGGGCAGTGCGCCGCGCGATGCCCGCATCCTCGCGTTCAAGACCGGCGCGCGCTGGTACGCCATGCTGCGCACGGAGGAGGCCGAGCGGGAGGTTCGCCGGCTGCTCTCACCTTGATCCCACGCTGGCGGGTTCGCGGCGGCGAGGACCGGCCGGACGGGAATATCGTCGGGCGTGAGGAGGTCGTATGTGTTTTTCGGCACCGGTAAGCCTCGTCGCCGGGGCGGCGCTGTCCGCCGTCGGCGTCGTCACCTTGCGCACGGCCAGGCGCCCGGCCGAACTGCCGTTCGCCGGGATACCGCTCCTGTTCGGGCTACAGCAGCTGACCGAGGGCCTGATCTGGCTCTCGTTCCGGGCGGACGGCGCCTGGCCTAGCGCGCAGCTGACGCTCGTCTATTCGCTGTTCTCGCACGTGCTCTGGCCGGTCTACATGCCCTACGCCGTCGCCCTGCTGGAGACGGAATCGCGGACCCGCCGGGTTCTCGCGGTCTGTCAGGCCGCCGGCCTGGGCGTCGGCGCCTATCTCCTGTACACGATCCTGCGCTACCCGGTGAGCGCCGGAGTCCTGGGCGGGCATATCGGCTATGACTCGCCTCACTTCTTCGTGGTCCCGGTCGTGACGCTGTATCTGGTCGCGACCTGCGTAAGCAGTCTGACTTCCAGCCACCGCCTCATACGGGCCTTCGGTGCGGCGACCTTCGCGGCATCGGTGGCAGCTTATGCGATTCATGTGGCGACTTGGATCTCCGTGTGGTGTTTCTTCGCGGCGGTATTGAGCGCCATGGTCTGGGCATTCTTTTGGCGCCGACGCGCTGGGCAGGATTCCGTGTAAAAAGCTGAACGGCGCTTTTTAGCATTAGTTTTTTTACTGGTCGGCGTTGTTTATTTTATGATCAAGAGCTAGAACTAGACGGCCTTCCGTCTCGGTTGGCGCATAACAAAACCAAACCTTATAAGAAGAGAGTCCATCATGAAGAAGTTGCAGCACCTGACTGCGGCCGCCGCCGTCGCCTCGCTCCTGTCCCTGTCCGGCGTGGCTTCTGCCAGCCACACCTGGAACAACTACCACTGGGCCCGCACCAGCAGCCCGTTCACCCTGCAAGTCGTCGACAGCGTGACTTCCAACTGGCAGGCCAATATGACCGAGTCCCTGACCAAGTGGGCCCAGTCCGGCATCATCAACTTCAACATCGCCGCCGTCGCCGAAGGCAGCACGACCCGCAAGCGCTGCCCCATGGTGTCCGGCGAGATGCGCGTGTGCAACGCCTCCTACGGCCAGAACGGCTGGCTGGGCCTGGCCTCGATCAACCTGGACAGCAACGGCCACATCTCCCAGGGCACGGCCAAGATGAACGACAGCTACAGCGCCTACTGGACGCCCGAGGAGAAGAACCACGTGATGTGCCAGGAAATCGGCCACGTGTTCGGCCTCGGCCACACCAGCGAGGACGGCAGCTCGCAGAACACCTGCATGGACTACTCGACCAGTTCCACCAGCCAGTGGCCGAACAACCACGACTACCAGCAGCTTCAGACTCAGTATGCCCACCTCGACAGCTACAACAGCTACCTGGTCGCGGCAGCCTTCGGTCCCAGCAGCGACGCCTGTGCCGACGGCGCCAAGAGCTGTGACGGCAAGGGCCAGAAGCTGGGCACCAAGGTGCACAAGGCCAAGGGCTACGAGACCTGGGTCCACGTGGAGAAGGACGGCAGCCTGACCGTGCACCACGTCTACCTGGTGCCGGGCAGCGAGCACTGAGGTCAATCCCCGGGCGCGGCGGGACCGCCGCGCCCGGTTGTCCATCGTCCCGGTGACCGGCCTCGACGGTTCCGCCTCCGTGAGTTTGAAACTTCGTCAGAGCCCAACTACCTTTCCTTGAAGGCCAAACCCTCGCCCAATCCGCTGTGCCGCGGCACCAGCCCACCTGAGCAGTTCCGAATAATCCGCATACCCAATCCCACCGCCGCTCAAGAGTGAGGCGGCCAGGCATTGGCGTCTCAGCGGGGTATTCCTGCGATTGACTTCGATTCAGCCATTAAACCTATCAAGGAGTCCCTATGACGACTAAGCACGAAAACAACGTCACGCTCGATGCGGCCGAGTTCCAATCGCTCAACTATGTGGATCGCTCCCTCGTGATCACGGAAGGACAACCGGCCGATCAGCCGGCGTCCATAACCCAACAGGGGAGCACATGGCTGGTTTCCATCAACTGCGGGCGCAAGAAAAGTTCCGAGGTGGCCTCGTCGTGGGTGAAGGCGACCGGCGGCGCGAACAACTCCTATGCGCCGGACGGCGGCGCGAACCCGCCGCCGAAGGAGCTGAATTTCTACTATGCCCTGAAAGTCACCACCAAGGCCGGCAATGCAGCGACCCTCTATCTCGGCCAAGGCAGCCATGGCTCGACCAACAATTGGTGGATTGGCGGCGCCGACGTCGTCGCCATCGATAACAAAGCCGTCCTGGCGATCGGCAACGGGACGACCCGCGAAACCTTCACGTTGAGCGGGACGCACGACCGCATCGTCTTCACCAAACGCTAGGAGACGCCGAGCGCAGTCTTGACTCGCCAGGGCCAAGGACGGCCCTCCGCGTAACCCGCGCCGGTAGCGGACTCGGCATAAGCATCCTCCTCCCCGGACGAGACGAACGGCGCACGCCGCTCCGCCGCCGGCAGGACGGCAACCTCAGTTGAACTCGTCGATAAATACCTGTTCGTCGGGCACCCCGGCGGCGTGCAGCAGCGCGCTCACGGCGGCGACCATCGCCGGCGGGCCGCACAGGTAGATGTCGTGCGCTTGCCACTCGGCGGGCGTATAGACCGAGGCCAGCACGTCCGGCAGCAGCCCGCGCGCGCCGCGCCACGCCGAATCAGCCGGTTCCTCCGACAACACGGTGTGCCAGCGGAACTGTCCGTGCTCCTGCGCGAGCGCATCGAATTCCCCCGCATAGGCCAGATCCGCCGCCGTGCGCGTGCCGTACCAGAGCGTGAGCGGCCGTCGGTCGCCGCGCACCAGCAGGTGGTCGCGCAGCATGCTGCGCAGGGGACCGAGGCCGGCGCCGCCACCCAGCAGCAGGAGCGGGCGGTGGCCGTGCCGGACATGGAAATTGCCGTACGGGCCCGAGAGGGGCAGGGCGGCGCCGGGGCGGAGGGAGGCCAGATAGGCGGAGCAGCGGCCCAAGGGGGCGCCGGGTGTCGAGGACATGGCCAGGCGCACCAGCAGGACCAGCTCGTCCGGCTCGTCCCCCGCGTTGGCTATCGAGTAGGCGCGCACGGGGGCCGGCGGACCGAGGTCGGCGAGGCGGACCTCGAAGGCCGGGCTGCGCACCAGCACGTGCTCGCCCGGCCGCCAGGCGAACGCGGCCTCCTCGGGCAAGCGCAGCCGCAGCTCCACCAGGCTCGGGCTCAGGAATCGCTTCGCGACGACGCGGGCTTTCAGCCACCGCCGCGTGAACGCCGCCGGCGGCAGGGCCAGCGTCGATGCGCCCCGGACCGGCTGACGGCAGGCAAGCCGCCAGCCGTGGGCCAACTCGTGCTCGCTCAGGCAGCGCCGCTCCTCGTCGCCGACGGGGCTGGCCGCGGACAGTTGCACGCGGCACAGCCCGCAGCTGCCGCCCCCGCCGCAACTGGAGGGCAGGGGATAGCCGGCGCGCTCGGCGAGTTCGAACACGGTTTCGCCGCCGCGGGCGCGCACGGTGTCGATCACCGTACCGTCGCGCAGCAGGCTGATCGGCGCCTCGTCGCGCCGACGCACCCGCTCCCCCAGGCCCGCGAGCACCGGCCCCAGCAGCCAAGCCCCGGACAGGGAGAGCAGCACCGCCAGGGCCGCCGCGCCGATCACGAGGGGATTGTTGAAGTCCGTGCGCGCGCGGTAATCCATGATGTGCAGCATCCAGAACACGTCGAACAGCTCGGCCGCACGGTTGCCCGCGCCCAGGATCTGCCCGGTGACACCGTCCAGGTACAGGCGGTCCTCGGCCTCGGACGCGAAGTCCACGCGCCAGACGGGAAGGGCGTGGCGACGGTTCTCCAGGCTGCGTTCCCGCTCGAGGCGCAGGCCCCGTATCGGGCCGACGCCGCGCCAGGCGGCGAGGGCGAGGGCACGCACCGCGGCCTCGTCCAGGGGCGCCGGTTCCAGGTCGTTTGCGTCGATCAGCCGGCGCCCGTCCCCGGTCGTGAGTTCGTAGCGGGCTTGGCCGTTTACCGTCAATAGGCGTAGGCGCTGCGGCCGGTAGCGCGCGAGCACCGCCGCGACATCGGCGGTCACCGCCGGCAGGGCCGCGGGCGGCGCTTTCAGCACGAAGCGCCGCGCCCCCGAGATCTCCTCGGCCGGCAACAAGGCCATGACGAAGCCGCTCAACAGCCACAGCAGGGCTTGTGCGCCAACCAGGAGGCCCAGCCAGCGGTGCAGGGATTTGATCGCGGGCGACATCTAGGCCCTCCGCCGCAAATAGTGGTTGCCGACCAGCACCAGGCCGCTCAGGGCGAGCAGCAGTCCCGCCGCCGACACCGTGCGCAGCAGCGTGTTGTTGGCGTCGCTGCGCTCGGCGTAATCCATGATGTGCAGCATCCAGAAGACGTCGAAGGCGCGCCACAGCGTGCTGCGCTTGGCGAGAATGCGGCCGTCCGCCGGCGCCAGGTAGAAGGTGGTGGACAGCGCATCGGCGAAGCGCACGCGCCACAGCGGCACGGGCCGTTTCGCCTCGGCCGGCGCCTCGGTGAGACGGTCGACGGCCGCGATGGGCGCCTCGCCCGTGTACGCCGCGCGCGCGGCGGCGGCCACCTGTTCGGCCGACAGCGGCGCCAGCCGGCTGCCATTCTTTGCGTCGAGCAGATAGGTCTCGGTCGCGGCCTGCACGCGGTAGACGGCGCGGCCCTGCACATAGGCCGGCTCGACGCTCAGCGCGCCGGCCACGGCCTCGGCCCGCAGCGGCGCGAAATCCTGAGGCCGTAGCGGTTTGTCGACATGAGCACCGGCATGCGCCAGGTGATCGCCGTGGATGTACTCGATGGGAATGGCCGTCATGACGAGGCCGCCGACGAACCAGAGCACCAGCTGAACGCCCAGCACGAGGGCGGCCCAGCGGTGCCAGCGGCGTGTCAGCACGATCCAGCGCGCGTGCATGTCAGAGTTCTCTCCCGATATCGGTTTTATCGTAAAAATCGTGACGCCTTCGTTAAGGCCGGGACGCCAAACGGCAGAAACCGCTTGGCGCTCGCGCCTCACCGGGTCGGCGCCTACGCAGGGGCGGGAGCCGGCGGACAGCGCCATCCGCCGGCCCGCCGCCGCCCGCTCAATGGCCCCGCTTCGCCGGCCCGGATGACCAATGGAAATGGCGAATCCGCCAGCGGTCGGCTTGCTTGACCAGGATCGCGGTCTCGAACGAGAGCAGATGCACCGGCTTGTCCTTCCATTGGCCCTTGCGCTCGCTTTCGGTCCAGACCATGACGTTGTCGCCGGCGGGGATTTCCCGACGGTTCAGCACGCGGTTCTCCACTGCGGCGCTGAAGGCCATGTCGCCCAGGAGATGGTGGCCGGCATAGGCGGCCTTGCTCTCGGCGCGCCCGCCTTCGGCGAGCACCGCGTCTTCGGTGAGCAGGGCGAGGACGGCGGCCTTGTCGCCCTTGCGCATCGCCTCGTCGAAGGCGGCGAGGGCGGCGGCGGGACCGTCGGCGGGCGAGGCCGGGTCGGCGATGGCCGCCGCGGGCAGGGCGAGCAGCAGCGGCAGCAGGACCCAGGCGAGCAGGGGCTTGTCGTGGTGTTTCATGTGGGCATTTCCTTGTCGTGATAGGGGGGAGATCAGCGGGCAATGGACACGGCGCCCTTCATGCCGGCTTCGTAATGGCCGGGCACGTGGCAGGCGAACTCGACCTCGCCCGCCTCGGTGAAGCGCCAGATCAGCGCCTTCTCCTGTCCGGGTTCGAGGGTCAGGGCGTTGGCCTCCTCGTGCACCATGTCCGGCATCTTGCGCATCATGTCGGCATGGGCGGCCTGCTCCGCGGCGTCCCCGAGCATGAACTCGTGGCGTACCTTGCCGGCGTTGCGCACGACGAAGCGGATGGTCTCGCCTGCCTTGATGGCGATCTTGCCCGGCTGGAAGCGCATGTCGTCGCCGGCATCGACCCGTAGCGTGCGGTTGACCGCCTCGGCCTTGCCCGGGTGGCCGACAGCGCCGCCGCTCCGGGCTTCATGCCGGTGCTCGTGGTGGTCGGTGCCGCCGGCCGCCACGGTGAAGGGCAGGCAGAGCAGGATCAGCAGATTCAGGGGGTTCATGGTCAGTGTTCTCCGGTACTCGGTGGGCCGATTCAGTGGATTCATGGTCGTTTTTCTCCCGGTCTCGTTCGACGGATTCAGGGCGCGCGCCCTCAAGCCGGCAGGCCCTCCGGCGGTCCGTCCACGCGGTAGGCGACGGTGCCGGCGGGGTGCTCGTACCAATCGGGCGCCCCGTCCAGCTCGTCGCGCACCTTCACCACGGTGAACATGCCGCCCATCTCCAGTTTGCCGAACGGTCCCTGGCCCATCATCATCGGCAGGGTGTTCTCCGGTCCCGGCATATGGCCCATGTCGGTGTGTTCCTGGTGCTCGGCCATGCCGTTTTCCCCCATGGCCATGTAGCCGGGGATGAACTGGCGGAGCCTCTGCTCGACGCCGCGCTGGCTCACGCCGACCGTGTTGGGGATCTCGTGCCCCATGGCGTTCATGGTGTGGTGGGACATGTGGCAGTGGAAGGCCCAGTCGCCGGGCACGGCGACGAACTCGATGTCGCGGGTCTGACCGACGCCGACGATCTCGGTGACCTCGGGCCGCCACAGGTTACGCGGCCAGCGCCCGCCATCCGAGCCGGTGACCTGGAACTGGACGCCGTGCAGGTGCATGGGGTGGTTCCACATGGACAGATTGCCGATTCGGATGCGCACGCGCTCGCCGGTCTTCGCCACCAGGGGCGCGATCGCCGGGAAGACCTTGGAGTTCATGGTCCAGAGATCGAAGTCCTGCATGACCGAAGGATCGGGCCGCCAGGTGCCCGGATGCACGGCCCAGTTGTGCAGCAGCACCACGTAGTCGCGGTCGACCGGCGGGTCCGTCGGCTCCTTCGGGTGGATGATGAACATGCCCATCATGCCCATGGCCATCTGCACCATCTCGTCGGCATGCGGATGGTACATGTGGGTACCGTGCTGCCTGAGGACGAACTCGTAGACATAGGTCTCGCCCGGCCGGATCTGGGGCTGGGTGAGGCCGCCGACGCCGTCCATGCCGCTCGGCAGCAGGATGCCGTGCCAGTGGATGCTGGTGTGCTCCTTCAGGCGGTTGGTGACATAGATGCGGATGTGATCGCCCTCGACCGCCTCGATGGTGGGACCGGGGGTGCTGCCGTTGTAGCCCCAGGCCTTGATGCGCGAGCCGGGGGCGAACTCGTGTTCGATCTCCTCGGCGATCACGTGGAACTCCTTGACCCCGTCGCGCATCCGGAACGGCAGGCTGCGGCCGTTGAGCGTGATCACGGGGCGGTAGCCCGTGACGCCGGCATCCGGCGCCGTGGCGGCGGCGTCGTGCTGCCCATGGCCCGCGGCCGGCGCCTCCTGGGCCTCGGCCCGCTTGATGCTGACGAGCGCGCCGGCGGCGAGGCTGGCGGCACCGGAAATGAGGATGTTGCGGCGGCTAATCA
This sequence comes from Gammaproteobacteria bacterium, assembly GCA_016182845.1. Classification (GTDB taxonomy): domain Bacteria; phylum Pseudomonadota; class Gammaproteobacteria; order Enterobacterales; family Permianibacteraceae; genus JACPFT01. Next base: position 424,996 of record JACPFT010000001.1, on the reverse strand, counting down.
CGGCTGACCTCCGTCGTGCTGCGGGTGTTCATGGTTGTGGGTGTCGTTGCGGTCTTCCGGCGGCGGAGTACCGGTCTCGGATTCAGTGGGTGCAGGATGCTTGCCGTCGTGGCCCATGCCATGGCGGGAATGGTCCATGCCTTCGTGGCCGGCACCCGGTTGAGGATGGTCCATGCCGCCATGATCACCGTGCATCGGATGACCCATGCCGGCGGGGGCATTCGTCCCGGGCAGCGGCGCGGCGCCGGTGGCGGGAACCGGCAGTCCGCCGCCGACGGCGGCCGTCAGGCGAACGCGTGCGCCCCAATAGCCCGCCAGGGCGTCCACGTAGTCCGTATAGGCCTCGTACTCCTGCTGCTTGGCGAGCAGCACCTGGAAGGCGCCCGCCAGCATGAAGTTGTAGTTCCGCAGGGTCAGCTCGAGGATGCGCTCCCGCTGCGGGATCACGTCCTGGCGCAGGCGCCGCGCGCGCTCCCGTTGGGCCTCGAGGGCGGCGAGCGCCGCGCCGATGTCGTGGCCGATCTGCAGTTCCAGCGCCTCGGCGCCGGATTCGGCCCGGCGCAGTTCGGCCTCGGCGGCGGCGAGCCTGGCCTGGCCCTGATCGAACAGCGGCAGGGACAGCGACAGCTCGGGGCCCAGACGAGCCTCGCCGTCGGGCTCGCGCTCGCTGGCAAGCCCCAGATCGAGTTCGGTCATGCCGGGCAAGCGTCCGTAAAGGGCCAGGGCCTGCTCCGCCCGGCGGCGGCCCTGCCGCGCGATCTGCAGATCCAGGCGCTCGCGCAGACCCTGCGCGACGAGAGCCGTGCCATCGAAAGCCTCATCCGGCAGATCCGGCAGCTGTCCGGGCAGACGGAGCGCGGCGGCATCGGCCACGCCCAGCCGCGCCGCGAGCCGGCGCCTGGCCTGTTCGGCCTCGGCGCGGGCGGCGTCGGCCTCGATCCGGCGGCGGGTCGCCTCGGTGGCTTCCAGCAAGTGGTCGAGTTCGGTGAGGTTGCCGGCATCGCGGAAACGGGTCGCCAGCTCCGAGCCCGTCGCGGCGGCTTCGGCGACGATGGCGAGGATGGCGGCACGGTGTTGCGCGCCGACGGCCTCGAAATAGGCCTGCTGCACCTCCTGGAGCGCGTTCGTCAGGTGCGCGCTGATCGCGAGCCGCGCCGCTTCGAACTGGGCCTCGGCCAGGGAGCGCCGCAACGGCCGGGTGAGCAGGTCCAGCAGGCTCTGGCTCAAGCCCAGATCCAGTTGCCAGCGGCCGCCGCCTTCGGGTCTCAGGGCCGCGACCGCGAGGCGCGGGTTGGTGAGCAGCCCGGCCTGAACCAACTCGGCGTGGGCGACGCCAAGGCCGGCGAATTCGGCGCGCAGGGACGGGCTCTGCAGCAGGGCTAGCTGGACCGACGAGGTCGGTGTCAGCGGCACGGCCAACAGTTCCTGGGCCCGCCGGCTGGCCTCGGGAGTGGCCTGGGGCGTCAAGGGAAAGGTTGCAGGCAGGTTCAAGCGCCGCGATACGCCGGCTTGTACGCCCGTGTAATCGGTCGCGGGCATCTCGGCGCATCCCGACGCCGCGACGGCGGCAAGCACGGCCGCGAGTGTTCTTTTTCGCACAGTGAGTCCTCTGGACGGAAAGGAAGCCAAGCTTGAAAAAGACCCGACCGGCGAACGGACTGCAACGGACGCGCGTATGCAGACCCACCCTTACAAGCGAAGGGGACCTGATGGATGGACATGCGGAGGAACGCCATAAACGCTCGCCGAAGCCGGGTCAAAACCAAGCGGGCCGGGAGTGCGGGCTGGTGGCGAGCCTAGGGCCGCTCGCACCCGTTCCCGGAGGGATCAGGCGCGAGCGGAGCGGGGAGGTCGTCGGGGGTCTTCCAGTGGGGGCGCGGCCTCGCGCAGGAGCGGCGCGATCAGCACGGGGCCGCCGGGTGCCTCCATGTGGCCGGCGGCAACGGCGGCGACCGCCTGGGCGGAACAGAGGTGGCAGAACTGGCAGTTATCGCAGCTCCAGGAGGCGCTCCCCGTCATGCCGGCAGGGTCCGCAGGTTCGGAAGGCATCGCCGAAGCGTGGTGAGCATGCCCTTGCACCTGAACCATGGCCGCCACCGGGGACGCATGGCGGCAGGCGGCCATCGCCGCCGCGGCGTAGCCTTGCAAGGGCAACCACAGGGAGATGAGCAGCAACAGGGTACGGTGCAGGGGCGTCATAACGAGGCATTATGGCGGCGGATTTGCGCAGAAGCAAACACGGCCCATTTATCGCGCGCCTTTCCCACCGTTCGAATCAATCGCCGAGGACTTGCCTCTTGCCGCCCCCTGCGGCAGGCTTGCGTCAGGTTCCCGTTTTGGCGGGCGGCACAGCCTTTTCGAGCGCAGCCATGAACAAGGACATCGTCGTACGCTGGGGTGGCACCGCCTGGCTTCTGCCCGGCCTCGGCGCCTTCCTCGGCCGGGTCGGCCGTCACGACTGGCACCACCACCTCGCGCACCAGATCGCCATCGGCGTGGGCGCGCCGGCGCGGGTCGACGGCGAGTCCGGCACGGTGACTTCCCGTGCCGTCCTGATCCCGGCCGGCGTGCGGCATCGTCTCGCCGAGTCCGATTCGATCCTGTCCCTCTACCTCGACCCCCTGGTCGACGAGGCGCGCGCCCTCGGCCTGCGCGCCGCCGGACCGATCCGTCCCCTCGATCTGGACGAGCCGGCGCCGCTGCTCGCTTCCCTCGCCGGCTCGGCCGCCTCGGCGCGCGACGTGCGCGCGTGCCTGCGCGCCTGCCTGGGCCTGTCCGAGCCCCCGCCGCCCGATCCGCGGCTCGCGCGCGTGATGGCCGCGCTGGTAGGCGCCGCCGCCGCCGGCGGGCCGGATCGGGCGACCCTCGCCGCGCAGGCGGCCCTGTCGCCGGACCGCTTCTCCCACTGGTTCGCCGAGCAGACCGGCCTCGCGCTGCGCAGTTACAGCAAGTGGCTGCGCCTGCTGGCCGCCCTGGAGCACGTCGCCGCCGGCGAACGGCTCACCGAGGCCGCGCACGCCGCGGGCTTCTCCGATTCCGCCCATTTGTCGCGCACCTTCCGCGCCCTGTTCGGGCTGGACCCGAGTTCGGCCTTGGCCGAGGTGCGCCTGCGCACCTGACGAGTCGACCGTTTCGTTCAAGCCCGCCTGCGGGGCATCCGCCTATCCTGTGCCGAAAGCCGAGGAGGCGCCGAGCCGATCCGTACCGGATCGGTTCTGCACATGCCTATGTACCGGAGACACGCCCATGCCCCGCCTAGCCCTCGATGCCCTGATCCGTTGGGGCAGCTACCCGCTCGTATTCGGCGGCAGCGCCGCCGCGATCTTGGCCGCCCTGCAGGCCGGCATGCCCTACTGGCCCACGACCCCGCTGGTCGCGGCGGCGGCGCTGGTCATTGTCGCGCTGCTGGAACGCCGCCTGCCCTACCGCGCCGCGTGGCTGCAGGGACAGGACGACACCCGGACCGACATCCTGCATGCCTTGGTGAATCTCTCGGTGGTCCAGTTCGCGGCCACCGTGCTGACCCGCTTGGGCGACCTCGTGCCGGCCGAGCATCGCGTGTTCCCGAGCGCATGGCCGCTCTGGGCGCAACTGCTGCTCGCCGCCCTTGTCGTTGACTTCGGCCTGTACGCGATGCACTACGCGAGCCACCGGAGCGCTTGGCTGTGGCGCCTGCACGCGCCGCACCACAGTGCCGAGCGCCTGTACTGGCTGAACGGCGAGCGCCGCCACCCGCTGCACGCCGTACTGATGGCGGGCCCCGGCTTGCTGGCCCTGGCCTTGGCCGGCGCGCCCTCGGCGGTGGTCGCCGCCTGGCTCGGCATCCTGACCGTGCATCTCGCCTTCCAGCACGCGAACCTGGACTACCGCGTCGGGGCGTTGCGCCATGTCCTCGGCGTCGCCGAGTCGCACCGCTGGCACCACAAGCGCGAATTCGAGGACGCCCAGGTGAATTTCGGCGAGTTCCTGCTGCTTTGGGACCGATTGCTCGGTACTTACCACGACGGCGCCGACAGGCTCGGCGAGTCCGCGGTCGGCCTCAAGGAGCGCGACTATCCGAAGGACTATCTGGGCCAGTTGCGCGCGCCGTTTCGCCGCGCCTGATCCGGCCCGCTTGGCGCCGGCTCCAGCGCGCGGTCGCCGACGCCGGGCGTCAGTTCGCACCCTCGGGGTACTTCACCCGGATCTGCTTCAGCACGCCCTCCAGCTTGCGCAGACTGGCCTCGGTGCCGGGCTTGTCCTTGGCATCGCCGCTCGCATCCAGCCGCGCCGACAGGGTGTCCACGAAGCGGACGTTGGCGGCGACCTGGGCCTTCGCCTCCTCGGAAAGGCCGGGCGAACGCGAGGGCAGGGCGCGCACCAGATCGCGCACGGCGAAGGCGTGTTCGTGCACGGTGGCGAGCTCGTTCTTGGCGACCAGCGCCCGCAGCGCGCCCAGGTGCGTGTCGACGGCCTGCCAGATCGCGGTGGACGTCGCCGGGATGGTGACGCCGGCCTCGGCGGCGAAGGCGGACCTGTCCGCGCCGGGCGCAGCCCCCAGCAGGACGCCGGCCAAGGCGGCGATGACGTAGCGTTTCATGATGAATCTCCTCTGTCGTCGGTGGGCGGGATCGCGGCGCGCGCCGCGCGCCGCCGTTCCATGGCGTTGTAGAGCGTGGGGATGACCACCATGTTCAACAGCGTCGAGGTCACGAGACCTCCCAGCACGACCTGGGCGAGGGGGCGCTCCAACTCCTTGCCCACCGGCGACCCCCACAGCAGGGGCAGCAGGCCCAGGGCCGCCGTCGCGGCGGTCATCAACACCGGCACCAGCCGATCCAGGGTGCCTTGAACCACGACCTCCTGCAGCGGCCGGCCCTCGCGGCGCAGGTGATTGTAATGGGTCACGAGGATGATGCCGTTGCGCGCCGCGATGCCGAACAGGGTGATGAAGCCGATCACCGCGGCCACGCTCAACTCGGCGCCGGCGAGGTAGAGGCCGACGACGCCGCCGATCATGGCGAGCGGCAGGTTGAGCAGGACCAGGCCGGATTCGCGGAAGCTGCCGAAGGTCTTGTAGAGCAGCATGAGCGCCACGAACACCGCCACGGCGCCGAAACCGGTGAGCACCCGGTTGGCCTCCTGCTGGCTCTGGAATTGACCGCCGTATTCGAGGTAATAGCCCGGAGGCAGTTTCACGCGCTGACCGATCAGTGCCATGGTGTCGCGGATCACGCCGCCCAGATCCCGGCCCTGCACGTTGAAGCTGACCAGCACGCGGCGCTTGGCGTTGTCGCGGTTGACGACGTAGGGCTCGTCCTCGACCTCGACGGCGGCAAGGGCGCGCAGGGGCAACTTGCCGCCCTCACCGAGGGCCGGCGCGTCGATCAAGAGCTCGCGGATGGCGGGCAGGCTCGCGCGCCCCGGCCGGTCGAGCCGGACATAGAGATCGAAGCTGCGCTGACCTTCCTGGATTTTCGACACCGTCTCGCCGTTCAAGTACATCTCCACATCCTCGAGCACATCGCCGACGCGCACGCCGTAGCGGGCCGCGCGCTCCCGATCGACCCGGATGCTCACCTGGGGCACGCGGATCTGCTGCTCGAGGTTGATGTCGACGGCGCCGGCGACGTGGTGCAGCACGCCTTGCACCTGCTGACCCAGGGCGTACAGGGTCTCCAGCCGGTCGCCGAAGATCTTGATGGCGACCTGGGCGCGCACGCCCGACTGCACCTCGTCCATGCGGTGGGCGATGAATTGCCCGATGTTGAAGACGGCGCCCGGCAGCCGGCCCAGATCGGCGCGGATCCGGCGCAGCAATTCGTCGGCGGACACGTCGGGCGCCTTGGCGAAATCGAGTTGCACGTCGAATTCGCTGAAGTTCGGCGGCTGCGCGTCCTCGTCCAGTTCGCCGCGGCCGGCGCGCTGCACCACCGAGACCACCTGCGGATGGCGCAGCAGCTCGCGGCGCACGCGCTCGCCCAGACGAAGCGACTCCTCCAGGCTCGTCCCCGGCAGCGTGGTCATGGCGATGATGTAATTGCCCTCGTGAAATTCCGGCAGGAAGGAGCGGCCGAACAGGGGCAGCAGGGCCACCGCCCCAGCCAGCAGGGCCACCGCGAGCGCGCCCACCCAGCGCGGGTGGGCCAGGGAGACCCGCAGCAGGCGCAGGAAATGGCGCTTGAGCCAGCGCACGAAGCGGGTCTCCTGCTCGGGCTTCGCGCCGTCCACCGACAGCGCGTCGCCGCGTGGCTCCTCCCGGCGTTCCTCTCGCTTCAATAAGAGGAAATAGCACAGCGCCGGCACCGTGGTTACCGCCACGAGCAGGGACGCGAGCACCGAGGCGATGTAGGCGATGCCCAGCGGCGAGAAGATGCGGCCCGCGAGATCCTCCAGCAGGAAGATGGGCACGAAGATCATGCTGGCGATCAGCGTGGCGTACACCACCGAGTTCAGGATCTCGCGGGTCGCATCGGACACCACGGCGAGCGCCGGCCGCGGTCCGCCCGCGTTGCGGTTGTCGCGCAGTCGCCGCACCACGTTCTCGACGGTGATGATGCCGTTGTCGACCACCTCGCCGATGGCGATGGCGAGCCCGCCCAGGGTCATGGCGTTGAGGCCGACCCCCAGGTAGTGCATGACCAGGAGCCCGCCGACGAAGGAGGCGGGCATGGACACGAAGGTGATCAACGAGGCGCGCCAATTCATCAGGAACACGAACAGGACGGCGATGACGATGAGGGCGCCCTCGAGCAGCGCCACGTTCAGGTTGCGGATCGCGGCCTCGATGAAATCGGCCTGGCGAAACACCCGCGCGTGCAGTTCGACGCCCGCCGGCAGCTCTTGCCGGATCTGGGCGAGGGCGGCTTCCACCTTGGCGGTGGTCTTCAGCGTGTCCGCGCCGTAAATCTTGGACACCGTGCCGATCACGGCCGGGCGCAGGCCGAAGGCGCCATCGCCGCGCTTGATCTCGCCCCCCAGGCCCACCGTCGCCACGTTGGCCAGCGTCACGGGCACGCCGCCGCGCACGGTGATGACGCTACGGGCCAGATCGGCGACGCTTTGCACGCGGCCCCGGCCGCTGACGATCAGCTCCTCGCCGGGCCGGTCCAGGAAGGCACCAGGCACGTTGACGTTGGCCTTGGCCAGGGCCTCGCGCACATCCTCGGCGCTCACCCGGTAGGCCAGCATCCGCTCCGCGTCGAGGCGCACCTGGTACTGTTTCAACTCGCCCCCGAGGGACACCACCGAAGCGATGCCGCCCAAGGCCAGCAGGCGAGGACGGATTTCCCAGTCGGACAGCGTGCGCAGTTCCAGGGGCGACAGGGTCTCGCTGGTGAGCGCGTACTTGACCAGCCAGCCCACCGCCGAGGTCACCGGCAGCATGACCGGCGCATGGGCGCCGCTGGGCAGGCTGTCGGCGACCGCCAGGATGCGTTCGTTGACCAGTTGCCGGTCGAGGAAGATGTCGCTGCCCGCGCGGAACACCACCACGATGGTGGACAGGCCGACCGAGCTGGACGAACGCACCTGTTCGACGCCGGGCGTGCCGTTGATGGCGCTTTCCAGGGGGTAGGTGATCAGCGTCTCCACGTCCAGGGGGGCGAGGCCGGGGGCTTCGGTCTGGATCACGACCTGGGGCGGCGCGAACTCGGGGAACACGTCGACGGGCATGCGCGTCAGGACCCCCGCGCCGGCCAGGAAGGCCACGACGGTCATGGCCAGGACCAGCACCCGGTTGTCGAGCGCCCAGGCGATCAGGCGGTCGAACATGGCCTAGTCCTCCGCGCCGGTCTGACCGCCGGCCAGCCATACCGTGTAGAGTTCGCGCACGCCCTCGATCACGACCTCGTCGCCCGGCACCAGGCCGTCGGTGATCTCGGTGTAGGCCTCGTCCCGGGCGCCGGTCGCGATCACCGCGCGGTGGAACGTGTCGCCGTCCCGCACGAACACGAACGACATGCCCCCGGCCTCGACCACCGCGGCATTGGGCACGGTCAGGGCCGCCTCGCGCCGGCCGAGCTCGACGGCCGCGCGGGCGAACAGGTTCGGCTTGAGCAGGCCCGCGCGGTTGTCGACGAGCACCCAGACTTCGACCGTGCGGGTGTCCGGATCCAGGCTGGGCCCGATCAGCGTCACCGTGCCGGCGAGCGCGGCCTCGGGGTAGGCGAGCAGCCGGATCTGGGCCGGCTGGCCCTCCCGCAGCTTGCCCAGATCCTCCTCGTAGGCCCGGCCGACCACGCGCATGCGGCTGCGCTCGCTGACATGGAACAGCACGCTGTCCGGTTCGACGCTCTGTCCTACCACGGCGCGGCGCAGGTCGATGAGGCCGGCCAGCGGCGCGCGCACCGGAACCGTGACCGGCGGATCGCCGAAGGCGCGGGACTGCACCTGGGCCAGGAGCTGGCCCTTGCGGACCGTGTCGCCGACATTGACGAGGACCGCTTCGACGCGCCCGCTGATGCGCAAGGTGACCTCCGCCTCGGCGTCCGGCAGGGGCGCGACGGTGGCGTTGAGGCGCAGGAGTTCGGCGACGGGGCGGAACTCCGCCGCCGCGGTCTTCACGCCCAGGGCTTCGGACTGGGCCGCGCTCAGCGTGATGGGGCCGGCGGCGGCCGCGCCCCCGACTTTCAGTTCCTCGCCGTGGGCGGAGGCGATCCGGGGCAGGGCGCTCAGCCAGAGCGCGAGGCTGAGCCGGAGCAACAGTCGCAAGCCGTCCATGTCAGCGCCCTCCCTGGTCCGGCGTTGCCCACGGCTCCGCGGGCGGCCCGCCCACGGGGAAGCTCATGGTCGCGGCATCGAGCGCCGCGCGCGCCTGCAGGTATTGCTCCAGCAGTTCCAGGTGGCTCGCGTGCAGCTCCCGCTCCTGCCTTTCCGCCTGGATGACTTCGGTCATCGCCGCCTCGCCGCGGCGGTAGGCGAGCCGGGCGAGTTCGGTGTTCTGCCGGCTCAGCGGCAGGCCGCTCGCGCCATACTCCGCCAACGCCGTCCGCAGTTGCTCCGCCTGCCCATACAGCCCGACCACCTCGTTCTCGAAGGCTTGCCGCAGGGCGGCCAGCCGGGCGCGCGCGCCGTCCTCGTCGGCGACGGCTGCCGCGATGGCGCCCCGATTGCGGTTGAAGAGGGGCAGGGGGATGGACAGAGAGAGCATGAGCAGCCTGCCGGCGGCTTGCGGCGGCGCGCCGTCGACGACCAGCCGCTCCTGCTGCACGCCCAGGGACAGGCTCCAGTCTTCCCAGGCGGTGGCGCCGGCCAGATGCCGTTCGGCGCGGGCGCGATCGGCGCCCAGCGCCGCCGACCGCAAATCGGGCCGTCGCCGCAGGCCGCTCTCCAGCAGCGCCGCCAAAGGCGGCGGCGCAGCGACCGGCGGCAGCGCCGTGTCCACGGCCGGCAGCTCCCGCACGGACCGGCCCATTGCCGCCGCAAGCTCGGCGAGCGCCACGTCGCGCGCCGCCATCAACGCCGTGCGCTCCAGGCGTAGGCGCTCCCGTTCCAGGGCCGCCGCGTTCGCATCGAGCGCCGAGACCTCCCCGGCGCGCGCGCGTGCCGCCTCGACGAGCGAGCCGGCCAGGGCGATCAGCCGGTCGCGCAAGGCGAGTTGCCGCTCGCGCACGACCAAGCCGTAGAACGCGCCCGCCACCCGTGCCAGCAACTGGCGCTCGGCCTCCCGCCAGCCGGCTTCGGCGAGGGCCAGGTCGACGCCGGCCACGTCCTTCTCGCGGTCGAGCCGTCCGGCGACCGGTATGTCCTGGCTCAAACCCAGGCCATAGGCATATTCTCCCTCGTGGCCGAACAACCGGTCGGACTCCGCGCTGACGTCGAGCCGGGGGTTGGGTAGCAGACCCGCCTGCCCGAGCCGCGCGCGTGCCGCCTCGATCTCGCTGCGCGCCGCGCGTAGCGCCTGGTTGCCGGTCAGGGCGGCCTGCATGGCCTGTTCGAGCGTGAGCCCGCCGGCGGCGATGCCAGCGGCGGGGAGCGCCGAGATCAGAACGGCTGTCGCGGTCGCAAGCAGCGCGCGACGGCGGGGATTGGCGATGGCGGGGGCGGACATGGGCAAGACTCCGGTTCGAGCGCGAGCAACAGGCCTGGCCGGTGGCATGGGCCGGGCCGCCGTTCAACGATAACGACGGAACTGTCCTAGGCGAGGGGCGGCGCCTGCGCGCCCAAGGGGGCGTGGCGGGCGCGCGCGACGGGCGGCGAATGCGTGTCGAGGAAGGGCGCCGGACGGGGAAGGGACATACCCTCTGGCGCGGTGGCGGGGAGAAGCGGAGGAACCGGATGCCCGGCACCGGCGGCCGGTTCGGGCGGGGCGCGAGCCGGGATGGCGGCGGCATGGATTTGCGGGCCGCACGCCGCATCGAGGTGCGCCGTAGGAGCCGAGCCGTGCTCCTGGTGCTGGGTGGCGGCGGACAAGGAGTCGAAGGGATGCGCGGCCACGGGGCAGGACGCGGCCAGCCACGCCCAGACCAACAGGGCCAGGAGAGCCGTCAAACGGCCGGTTCCGCCTCGCCGGTGAGTCCATGCAAACGCCATGGCGCCGCCCCCTCTCCGAACGTGTCTCGCTTGAGCATAGACGATCCTGCGACGGAATCCACCGACCCCGGCTCTCCCGATGCACGGCAACCCGGCCGAGCACACGAGGCAAGCGCATGCGGTCAGAGCCCGGCGGCGGTTGCCGGAGCGCGCCCTTTACAGCGCCTGATTGCCGGCCTTATCCGACCCGATACGCACCGAATACGCCAAGTCCGACACCCAGATCACGCCGTCCCCGGGAAGCCCCGTGTGAGCGGCCCGGCGGATGGCGTCGACAACAGCCTCGCAGTCTTCGTCCCGGCAGGCCATCAGCAGTACCGTCGCCGGATGCGCATCGAAGTCATTGTCGGCCGCCACATAGTGGCCGTCGGCCCCTCGCCCGCGGCTCTGCCCCTCGGCGTCGAGTTGCGTACAGCCGGGGAAGTGGGGCAGTTGGTGCAGGGCCTCGCTGACCCGTCCCAACAGGTTCCGTTTAATGATGGCAATAATCTGTTTCATGGAAACTCCCTGGGCACACACCGTCTTGCCGGAGCGCCCCGTGAGGGAAGCACCGGCGCGAAAGAAGGGCGACAACGAGCGCGAAATCCCCGCCCTCGAAGCCGACTTGCCGACGCACGACACCCGCCGCCGGTTCCTTCTCCTCTCAAGTTTAGGGCATGCCGCCCAGGCCTTCGCGTTGGGCGATGCGATGGACTCGGTATGCGACTCGTGCCGACATCGGCACCGTGCGAGTGCCGGGCGTAGCGTGTGCAATAGGCATTGGTGCGCCCCCATCCGGGCGCCATTCGCTCTTGCGCTGGGTTCGGCGTCATCAGGGGCGCGTGAAAATCACGCGCAAGGGAAAACCTGTGGGCGAGCTGGTGCCGATTGCGGCGGGAAAGCGCTATATAGTAACCGTCCTGCCAGCTGGCGGCGATGCCTTGATCCCGCTACCCGATGCCCTGATGGAAGAGCTCGACTGGACTCTTGGCGACACGCTCCTGGTGGACCAAGACGCCAGCGGAAAACTCCTCCTGAGACGCGCCGACCGCCGCGAGCCTCGTTGATTCCCGCAGGAGCGGGAAGTGTGTGCTCCTATGGCGTGACGCTAAGCCATCGTAAATCCAAGGCCGGCGTGCTTGGGTCAGTCATTCTCAGACCCAGACCAAGAAGGCATTCGGCGTTGCATCAGGCTATCGTGCCAGTGCTCGTCTTCCGCGTGCAGGTAGATCATCGTCGTTTCCAGCTTTTCGTGGCGCGCGGTACGGTTGAGGAGACGCAGTTCCAGCCCTTCATCCGCCATGTGCGTCACTGCCGTGTGGCGCATCCAGTGCGTCGAGGCTTGGCGAAGCTTGTGCGCGGCTGGCGGATCCTTGACCTCCAGTTGTTGCGCAACTTCCGCAAAGGTCGCCTTGACCAAACGGTAGACCATGTTGGCCGAGATCGGGCGCGTTCCTTTCTGACTGGGCACCAGCGCGATGCTGTCGTCCGGGCGTGGCAACGGAGGCAGTCCCAGGTACTGCCGGTAACGAACCACCGCGGCCAGGCACTCGGTGGAGACAGGCACTTTGGCCGGCTTGTCGCCCTTGCCCGTCACGAACCACCACCAGCGGCCGCGTACTTCCTGCAGGCTCCCCATGGTATGGGTTGCCAATTCAGCCACGCGCGCTCCCAGCATATACAGTAGGGTGAACAGGTAACGAATCCGCTCGTGTCGGTCCCATTCCCTTCCGGTTTGCGGACACGCCTGGACGATGTGCTGCCAGACACGCTGCCACAGCTCCTGCTCCAGAAAGCGCCCCTGCGAGCGCGTGCGCACAGAAGCCCGGTTGCGCAAGCGCCGCTTCACTAAGCCCATGGGATTGCCCCGCAGGTAGCCGGCGTTGACCAAGTAGGAAAACAGGCCATTGAGGATGGTCAGGGCCTGAGCCTGGCTGGCTGCCGACAGCGGCCCTTGGAAGGGCCGCCACCTCGGCGAATAACGGGGGGCGCGCGGGCCGCACCAGCGCTCCCGCGGGGTGGGGGAGGCCAAGAAGTCCTGGTAGCGCTGGATGTCTTCCCGCGCCAGGCCGGACAGGGGCTTGCCGCATTCCAACATCGCCCACAGCAATAGGCGCTCCGCCTCCTTGCGGTAGCTGCGCTCCGTCTGGGGCGAGTCCACGAACTCCCGCAACCACGTCTCAATGGCCGCCAAGTCGGTGTTTGCGGCGATCTGCGCCTGTCCCGGCGCGCGGTTGCGGCCCGAGGAGCCATCCAGGGCGGCAGGCAGGCCCACCAGACGCTCCAGCGGCATTGGCGCGGTACAGAATCCCTCCCCAGACATCCCCACCGCGCCTCATGTGCTGATTTCGAGCCGACAGCTTAGCATATTCATGATAATAGCGATAATCATGAATTATATGATTTTAGCATACCTTTTAGTATGTAGTACGTTACGTTTCAGCTGTTGTTTAGTATGCTAAGTCAATTCTGCCGAAGGGTAGGTGAGCGATGGCAAAGATTGGGGTAACTTACGAAGAGGTAGCCGAAGCTGCCGACCATCTGTACGAACAGCGGCTAACGGTGACGGTCGATCGCGTCCGCGAAGAGCTGGGTCGGGGCAGCAAGACGACACTGGTACGGCACATCCAGCGCTGGCGTGAAGAGCGGCAAGCACGTCCGGTCCATTTTGGTACAGAAAACCTATCCCCAGAGCTTTCAGGGATGATGGCGACGCTGTGGCGCAAGGCGGGAGAGGAGGCGGAGGAGAAGCTCAAGAGCGCTCAGGCGCAAGTCGCTCAGGAGCGGGCGAAGTTGGAGGAGGAGCGTCGGCAGCTCGATGCGTATGCGCGCGCATTGAAGGAACAGCTTGCCGAATCCCGTGAACGCGAAGCTCGCTTAACGGAGCAGTTAGCGGACATGCGCCACGTGCATTCCCAGCTGGATGCGGAGAACTCGTATCTGAAGGACGCGCTTGCGGAAGCCGAAAGCCAATTCAAAGTGAGTGAACTGGCGCGGTCAAAGGAGCGCACGGTCCTGGAAGAACGACTCCACGGACTCGAAGAGGAAGGCCGGAACCAGTCTCGGCAGCATCGACAGGAAATGGCCGAGTTCCATCGCCAATACTTGGCCAACGAATCGCGCTGGATGCAGGACATTGATCAGGGGCGACAGCAAATAAAGAAGTTGGAGCGGGTCAATGCCGATCAGGCCAAGCGCATCACGGAGCAGCAGGAGCAGGCCGCCGCACAAACAGCAACGCTTCGTGCGGAGAGCGAAAGCCGCATAGCTGTCGAACGAGCGCTGGCCGCTCTCACAACGGAATTGCAGGGACTGTGCATCGCGGTAAGGGAAGTGAAGCCCAGGATGGGTGGCAGCGTACGTTCCCAAGTTGCTGCGGCACTCAGGCATGGCCGAGGCGCAACAAAGCGAACGATGCGCTAGAGGGCGCTGAGCGTCACCGAGCGTAAGCCGCTGTTTCCGTGCGCAAAAAGCCTCGACTTGGGGCGCACGAGAATGACGAATGCGGTAACTAGTGCCTAACACATTGATTAAATGAGTAAAATCGAAGCGTGCGGGACACTTTTACCTCCAGATGGAGCACTTATACTTTCCAAAGGGGCCTTCCGTACGCAATGGGACACTTTTACTTACGCTGGTGTGTGTACACTTTTACTTCCGCAAACGCTTAGACATGGCCGAGTCGCAACAATGCCGGTGCTTCGATTTGGGAGCAGCAGGATGGGCGGTTGAAAGCTTGAACAAGGTCTTGTTGGTTCATGCTTTCGATGATAAAAGTTGAATAACATTCTGCTTGTTCAACTTTCCCATGCGCCGTTCCGACCTGCACCCCCGCCTGCAAAAGACCGCCCGACCCATCCCCGGCCGCAGTGGCCAGTTCGCGGTCCTGCCCGAGCCGCCGCCGCATTTCTTCGATCTGCCCCGGCAAAGCCTGCGCTTCTCCCAGGCCGAACAGGCCTTGGGCGCGCTCCGGCAAGCGCTGCGCGACTATCCGCAGCGGGACTTGCTGATGAGCATGCTCAACCGGCGCGAAGCCGCCGACAGCAGCCAAATCGAGGGCATGCAAACCGGCTTCGAGGCGCTGCTGGTCTACGAGACTCAAGTGGAGCAGGAACGCGAGGACGAGGACGCCCGCCAGACCCTGGCCTATGTGCAGGCCTACACGGCGGGCTGCGCCGCCATTCGTGACGGCGGTCCGCAAGCGCTGAACAGCACCCTGCTCAATCAGTTGCACGGCATCCTCATGGCCGGCCAGGAGCGCAAGCGGCCCGGGCAATGGCGCGACCAGCAGAACTGGATCGGCGGACTCACCCTGGAGACCGCCCGCTTCATTCCGCCGCCGCCCGACACCCTGGCGGAGCACATGGCCGCGTTGGACAAGCTGCTCTATTACGTGCCGGAGGACGTGCGCGTGCCGACGCTGTTGGCGCGCGCCGCCATAGTGCACCCGCAGTTCGAAGCCATCCATCCCTACATGGACGGTAACGGCCGTCTCGGACGCCTGTTGCTTCCGCTGATGTTCCTGGCCGAGGACGAGCCGCCCATTCACTTGGCGACCTATTTGAAGCTGCGCCACCAGGACTACTACGACGCCTTGCTGCAGGTGCAGATGCGCCTGGATTGGGAACCGTGGGTCCAGTTGTTCCTGGAGTGCGTGATCGCCTCCTGCCAGCACACCCTGGCCATCATCGACAGGCTGCGTGCCATCCATGCCGAGTGGGAACGGCGCATCGCCCACTTGCGTCGCCATGCCGGCGCACGGCGCATCGTCACCGAACTGTTGAGTGAGCGGCCGACGGTCACCGTGCGGCAAGCCGAACAGCAGCTGGGCCTGTCCTTCCAGGCCGCCAACAAGGCCATGGCCACCCTAGTCGACCTAGGCATCCTGGCGGCGCCGGCCCAGCAGCGCCATCGCGTGTTCCGGGCGGTGGAGATCTTGGGAGTGATGTACGAGGGCCTGGAAAATGTCTGGGAGAGGCGGCGGTGACGAGCCGTTTTACTGGGCCGGGTAGGTGTGAAGATGCAAGTAATCGCTTAATAATTGTTCAATCGCCACCTATGGTGTGACGGAATTTGAGCGCCACGTCACGAATTGATAGAGTATGCCCACGCGGGGTTCCCCGCTGTTCTTCTGGCCGTGCCCAAGCACTGCACGGCCACCGGTCTTGGCCCAGACCCGCCCAAGGATGCACAACCTAAACAGAGATGATTCACTGTGGCCATTCTCTTTGCGCTTGCAGCCGCCGCACTAGCGGTCTGGGCACTGCAGCAACGCCGGCTTAGTCGCCAAGCGGCTGTTCAATTTCAGCAACGTAATCAGGCACTGGAAGCTGAGCTCGCACAGCTCAACCATCAGCTTGCAGAACAGCTGCGCACGATAGACAAGCTAAACGATGAAGTCAGGAGCCTCGCTCGCTATCGGGAAATCGTCGATGTTCGGCAGGCCGTGCAAAAAATCCAAGAGCAGGCACAAGCGCGGATCAACGTTGCCCGCCAAGAAGCTGAAGCCATTCTGAAACTCGCCCAAGCTGAAGCACAAACGCTGAGGGCAAAAGCAGAACACGCCGAAACGCGCGCCGCTCAAGAGGCACAACGCTTAGTCGATGCGGCTGAGGAAAAAGCCAAAGCCATCGCTGGCCAGGCTCTGGAAGCGATGCGCAACGCCGAGCATTATCAGTCGACGGTCAAGGCGATGAAGAACATCATCCAGGGCTACGGCGATCACTACATTGTCCCGCTGTTCTCATTGCTGGATGAATTGGGCGATCAGTACGGTTTCACCGAAGCGGGTGATGCGCTGAAGCGGGCCCGCGAACGAACGCGAGCCATGATCAAACAGGGCGCCGCTGCGACGTGCGAGTACGTGGAGGCCAACCGCAAGGAAACAGCCATTCGATTCGTGGTCGATGCTTTCAACGGCAAGGTCGATTCCATTCTGTCATCGAGCAAAACCGATAATTTTGGCACGCTGCAACAAAAAATCATCGATGCCTACAACACGGTAAACTATAACGGCGCAGCGTTTCGCGATGCCCGCATCACCTCAGAATATTTGGATGCGCGCTTGGGAGAGCTCAAGTGGGCCTGTGCGGTGCTCGCGTTGCGTGAACGGGACCGGGATGAACAGCGCCGTCTCAAGGAGCAAATCCGTGAAGAGGAAAGAGCCCGGCGAGATTTCGAACGCGCAATGAAAGATGCCGCCAAAGAAGAGGAGATGCTGCGTAAGGCCATGGAGAAGGTCAGCAGCCAAGTCGCCAAAGCTAGCGAGGAGCAGAAAGCTTTCTACGAACAACAGCTCCAGGAACTGCAAACCAAGTTGTTGCAGACCGAAGAGAAGAACCAACGCGCCCTGTCCATGGCTCAACAGACCAAGTCAGGTCATGTCTACGTCATCTCCAATATCGGTAGTTTCGGCGAGGAGGTGTTCAAAATCGGGATGACCCGCCGTTTGGAACCGCTCGACCGAATTCGAGAACTGGGTGATGCCAGCGTACCCTTCCCGTTTGATGTCCATGCCTTGATCTGGTCGGATGATGCTCCTGCTTTGGAAACCACGTTCCATCGTCGATTCCTACAGATGCAAGTTAACAAAGTCAATCCGCGCAAGGAGTTCTTTCGGCTAACTCTGCAAGACATCCGCTCGGCAACCGAGGCCATGAATCTCCAGGCAACATGGACCATGATGGCCGAAGCCGCTGAGTACCGGGAGTCGCTAACCATTGAACAGCGATTGAAGGAAGATCCTTCAATGAAGCAGGCATGGCTTGAACATCAGCTAGAGAATGAGGCCGAGCTGTTTCAGGAAGAGGCAGAAGGCGTCGCGTAATAACGCGGACTCGAGTTTGACCATGTGGTCATACCCGATGCCACGCACTTTGCCAACGAGCGACAAGCTCAGGCAAAGCTCTTCTATGTCGCTATTTCCAGAGCCACCCGAACACTGGCGATCGCGTCATCGCAACGTGTCCTCCGATTCAAAGCGCCAGAAATGTAGTCAGACCACGCAATGCCATTGTCGGGATCAACCTTCAACTTAAGCAGCTTAAGAAAAGACGTGCGGACTGTGAACATTCCGGCAGCTTCGAAAAATACGATAGGACGGAGACATGAACTCTCAAGAAGCTAATATGGACAAGGTCACCTCCACGTCCCAGGAGCAAGCCCCCAGTCCTCGTGAGCTGATGCGGGCTAGACACCCGGACCTGTTTTCAGACTCGGTTGGCAAATCGAGTCCGGTATTGGCGCGCCCAGTTTTCGATCACCACCTAGACACGTTGACCGCCCGTAAGGAGGAATATCAATTCGAGCACTTCTGCCGGCTGATTGCTGAAAAGGAAATATGCCAGAATTTGCGGGTCCAAACTGGCCAAACCGGCGGCGGTGACAGCAAGGTCGACTCGGAAAATCATCCTATCGCAAAAGAGATCTCAGAACGCTGGTGGTTTGGAGAACCGGCAGGCGGATCGGAACGCTGGGCGTTCGCTTTCAGCGCCAAGAAGAAGTGGAAACCCAAGCTTGAGGCGGACGTGGAGAGCGTGCTCTCGACGAAGCGTGGCTACAAGCGGATCTACTTCTTCACGAACCAGCTGGTCAGCGACAAGCAGCGGTCCAGCACCGAGGACGCGCTGACCAAGACCGCAGGCATTCCGGTCCACATCATGGACAGGAATTGGCTCGCAGACCGTGTCTACAGGCACGGCCATTTGGGGTTAGCCATATCGGCTCTTCAAATCGAGGATGCATCCTACCAGGATAGCGTGCGGCTTGGGCCCGAAGACACTAGGCGCAAGGCAGACCTGGAGGAACTCGATGCGCAGATCTCCGACCCTGAGCGGTACGAGGGCGCGCGCTACCAACTGGTCGAGGATTGCGTTCGTGCAGCCAAGCTTGCGCGCGCGCTGGACAGACCGCGCTTTGAGATCGACGGCCGCTTCGCGATGGCCGACCGCATTGCTCGCGAGCTGGCGATCCCCAGCCAACTGCTGCGCGTCGCTTATCAGCGCGCCTGGACGGCACACTGGTGGTTCGAGGACTTCAACGAATTCCTGCCCAGCAGCACGCAAAGCAGGCCTGAGATCGAGTTCAAACTAACGCTGCGCAAGCTCCACCTCCACATCCGCCCCGCCCCGCCTGGCAAATTGACGAGAATGACCTCGACATCGTCGCGCTGGACGATAAAGAAGCCCCGTTCATTCCCGAGGGCGTAGTGGACGCCCCTGTGATCAAGGCGATTGCCGCGTGGCATGCCAGAAAGAACGGGCACATGCGTTGACCGTCCGTTTTCAGGCATCGATTCTGACAAAGCCACCATCCGCTTTGGGTTGGTTGCAGATAATTGTGGTTTCAAAGGAAGTGGAGCGAAAGCTGGAATGCCGCCGTGCACTGTAGGTAAATTTGCAAGTATCTGGCATAATTACCAGTTTGCTTTTGTCTGTCATTTTGGTAGTTGCAATATAGGATGCCTCCTAGACATCCCGCCGCTATAGAGTTTGAGGCACTATACAAGCAGGGTCAGGCGGAAGTCCGAAAAACCGCCTGACTCAAACCAACTGGCCTCCGCGAAACCAGGGGCGGTTCAAAACTCAAACGGTCCCAAACGTGCGTTCCGTCACGGCCGGTGGCGCCTACACAGCAAGGACCCATGAGACATCCTTTCAGTAAGCAATCCAGTACCGGAGCGAATCCGCGAAAATCCACCGCACGCATTAGATTAGAGGCATCGATGCCCGAACGAAGAAGTTAGGACTGAATGCTTTTTTATGGCTTTTGCTGTTATAAGCAAAGAGCTCTGGACGCTGGGGGCGTTATTAGCAAGATTCCTTGGAATTTAATCATTTTTCTTGGAGAAATTTAACCTTCATGCTTGGGCAACCATCATATGGGCCTAGACGGCCTTTTGTGCGCAACTGCGCATAATGTATATTATGTTAAATCGCATTTGAACTGGCTCTTGTTTGCGGCGTCTGCGGAAGTAAAAGTGTTCACACCAGCGTAAGTAAAAGTGCCCCATGGCGTATGGGATGCAAGTTTGGAAAGTAAAAGTGTCCCACCTAGAAGTAAAAGTGTCCCTCGCACTTCAACTTTTTCCAATTACTCAATAGGTTACATTCGAGTGACTGCATTCGTCATGCCCTTGGCCTCCGAGCGCCGACTTTTTGCGTACGCGAACAGCGGCTTACGTGCGGTGGCCCGCTCCTGCTGATCCATGATGTGCTTGGCCTGTTCGGCATTGAGCCGCTCCCACTTCTTGATCAGCTGTCGCCCCTGATCAATGTCTTGCATCCAGCTCGACTCATTGGCCAAGTGAAGACGATGGAACTCGGCCATGTCCTGCCGATGCTGTCGAGCCTGTTGGCGGGCTTCCTCTTCGAGTCCGTGGAGTCGTTCTTCCATAGGCTTGCGACGCACTGGGCCAATTCACGACCGCGCCCTCCCCCTCGCCGCAACACTTACATTTCTTATCCTAAAACAATTAGATAACACAATTTGTCGATGCCTGTAACAGGCCGTGCCGTACTGCATCTACCTTGCACCCTACTAAGAACCAAGGTGGATACATGAGCTGGATACACGAAGTCGACGAGCAAAACGCCAGTGGCGAGCTGGCCCGGATATACGCGGATCTGAAGGAGAGTCGCGGCAAGGTCGCCAACATCATGAAAGTGCACAGCCTCAACCCGGGCGCCATGGAACGGCATCTGGATCTGTACATCCATCTCCTGTTCGGACCCGGCGGCCTGAGCCGCGGCGAGCGGGAGATGATCGCCGTGGTGGTCTCCCGATCCAATCGCTGCGACTACTGCGTCAGCCATCATGCCGAGGCCCTGAGCCGGTATATGAAGCAAGAAAATCTGTTGCATGACATCGTCAGGGACTATCGAGAGGCCGCTTTACCCGCACGGCAGCGCGTCATGCTGGACTATGCCAGCCAGTTAACCATTTCGCCGGAACACACGAGCGCGGACGACATCGCCCGTTTGCGTGATGCGGGTTTCGCCGATGCCGACATCCTGCACATCAACCTGATCACGGCCTACTTCAATTTCGTCAATCGCATCGCCCTGGGTCTGGGGGTGAGCTTTTCGAGTGACGAGGTCCAGGGCTACAAGGTGTAACCCCTAGGGGCCCGCCAGGGCGGGCCGCAGGAGAAGGAGCCATGCGGATATTGCTCGCCTATCGCCTGCGTCTGCTTCTGTTTGGCGGTATGGCAGGGTTGATGTTGCTGACTCTTGGCGCGGTGCTTTATAGCTATCGCGCCTTGCACCTGGGGCAGCGGGACACCGAGATGCTCGAGCAGGTCAGGAACATCGAGGCCCTGGCGGGAGAATTGAGCCGGCATGGCAATCATTATCTGATGAATGCGCCCCGCGATTACCCGGAATACGAGCGTGATCGCCAGATGTACTACGTAACGCTCAGCCAGCAAGTCGTGGATATCTCTACGGAATTGGGGGAATTGACCGCCTATCTGCGACAGCAGCAAAACCGGCCTTGGCCCCAACTGACCATCACCGAGGATAAGGGGCTGGAAGGGGAAATCGACCGGCTTGGCCGCTTCTGGAACAGCTACCGCGACGAGTTGCAGGCCAAGCTCGGTGATCCTGGCGAGCCCAGGTTGGAATGGGGAGCCCAGTACATCGTCGCTCAACAGGCCCAACTGCAACGGCTGGTAACCCAGGCCACCGACGGCGCCGCGCAGGTCATCAACCGCCATCTACTGGAGGTCAGGCAGGTCGGTCAATGGGGAATATTGACCCTGGCCGGACTCGGCGCCCTGGGAATATCGCTGCTCTACCGGATGTTCTTCACACGCCTGGCGTTGACCATCCAGGGCTGCCGTCAGATCGCCTTGGGGCATTTCGGCTACCACATTCCCGATGGGCACGGCGATGAGTTGAGCGCGCTCGACGGCGCTGTGAACGAACTGTCCACGCGCGTGGCAACTGTCTTCTCGCTGTTCGACAAGATCCAACAAGGCGCGGACTTGAGAGCGACCACGGTGTTCGTACAGGAGGCGCTGCGCGAATTCCTCCCGGTTGACTGGCTTGCGCTGTATGAAATCGACGAGAACTGCGGCGACGCCCTGCTCAGGGAAATGTTGCCGACCAACGAGGCCATGGAGGGCATGGGGGCCGTGGTCCCCCTGACCGATGAATGGCTTTGCGAAGCCATGACCCGGCGCCAGCCGCTGCTCTACAACGTGATGCCCACCGCTACCGATCCCTTGGCCAGGGTACTGAACACGCAGGATCTACATTCTGTCATTCTCCTGCCGCTCCCCCTCGATCAAGGAGGATTCCTTTTGGTCATTGCCAGCCGCCAAGCCGATGGTTTTCTCGGCGAACAAGTGGAGTTGCTCAAAAACCTGTCGGTGGTCATTGCCCACGGATTCGAGAAGAGCGCACTGACGGAACGGATGCTGCTTGCCACCATCAATGGCCTATCCAAGCTGGCCGAGAGCCGGGACCCCGAGACGGGAGACCACTTGGTGCGCATGAGCCTCTACTCGGCGGCAATCGCCGGCGAAATGATTCGCTCCCGCTTGGCGGCCGGCGAGGTGATCCCGAGCGGTTTTGTACGCGACTTGCTGCGCTTCGCGCCCATGCACGATATCGGCAAGGTAGGCATACCGGACTCCATCCTGCTGAAGCCCGGCAAGCTTAGCGATGAAGAGCGACAGGAAATGAATCTTCATCCCATCATCGGCGGTGAGGTGTTGCGCACCTGCGCCCTGCAACTGCCGGAACGGGCGCGGAAGGTGTTCCGGATCGCCATCGAGATCGCCGAAGGCCACCACGAACGCTTCGACGGCACCGGCTATCCCCATGGCCTGAAAGGCTCGGAGATCCCGTTGTCGGCGCGCATCATCGCGGTGGCCGATGTCTTCGACGCCCTGACCTCGAAGCGTCCTTACAAGGAAGCCTGGCCCTTGCCGCAAGCCATCGACGCCATCAAAGCCCAGTCCGATCGGCATTTCGATCCGGCCGTGGTCGCGGCACTCATGCGCAATCTGCCGGAAATCAGGCGGATCTACGACAAGCACAAGCATATTTAACGGCCACCACGAGAAAAAACATGCGGTTCCTTAGCTTCCCGTCCGGCGCCGTCGCGCGTCGCTGGTTCATCACTTCCTACCTGATGGCCCTGATGCTCGCGTCGGCGCATGTGGCCATGCGCATGGCGACTGATGGAGGCAAGGGCGTAGTGCTGAGCGCGGCCTTTGCGGTATGGCCATGGCTGGTCTATTTCGTCAGCCTGTTCCTATGGGCTTCGCCACGCATCGGGACGCGCCTCGGGATCACGCAAGGGCTAAGCCTCATGGGAGGCTTGGCCGCGTTGCTCCTGGGGCTACGCTCCACCGAATACGTGCTGGCCGTTGAGGCTCCGCTGTTGGGGATACTTGGCGGCTGCGCCTATGCCTGGTGGTATTCCCGCCTGCCGGCCGGCGACGCAATACCGCGCCCTGGCACATCCCTCCCCGCATTCTGGTTACAGGATACCGAAGGGCGTGCCGTTCAATCGCAGGAGCTCATCACGACGCCCGCTCTCTGGCTTTTCTATCGCGGCAACTGGTGTCCTCTGTGTGTTGCCCAGATCCGCGAACTGGCGGAATCCTATCGACGTATCGAGGCCTTGGGCGTGCGCGTCGTCCTGGTCAGTCCCCAGCCCGAGGCGCCGACCCGGCAATTGGCACGCCGCTTCGCGGTTCCCTTCACCTTCCTCACCGATCCCGGAAACCTGGCAGCCCGGCGCCTCGGTTTGTCTCATGCGGACGGGCTTCCCTTGGGCATGGAAGTCTTGGGGTATGAGAGCGAGACGGTGCTGCCGACCGTGCTGTTGACCGACACCGGCGGCGAGATACTGGCCGTCCATCAGACCGACAATTATCTGCATCGACCGGAACCGGAGTATTTCCTCAGTCTGCTCGGCGAGCATCGGCTCGCCCGGTCAGTGTAATTGCGCCAACTCGTTCAACACGGCGGAACGCACGCCGTCGATGGCGACGGTCACCTGCTGGTTGGAGGCCTCGTGCTCCTTGAGCGTTTCCCAGTGGGCGCGCCAGGTTTCTGCCAGCGTGTTCACCTTGACCCCGACGCTCGGCGGCGTCATCTGGCTGAGATCGCGGATCAGGCCGAGGTGGCCCCAGCCGGTGACCGGATTACCGAGCTGCGTGTTCTTCTCGTAGTAGGCATGATCGGCGATCAGCTGCAATGCCGATAATTCGCGCAGGATAATGAAGGAAGCTTCCCGCACATTGCGGTTCTGTTCGGTCCGCTCGCTGCGCCAGGTGCTGTAGGTCAAGGCCGAGAAGGCGATGCTCAGACTCAACAAGGAAATCAACTGGCGTTTCATCGCGTCAAGCATGCTGGCCTCCCGAACTCGAATCGCCGCTGCTGTGCGCTGAAATCCCGGGCAGGGTGCTAGGCCGGGCTCACTCGCCCCGCCGCCAGGCATGGAAGCGCCGCAGCCAGGGCATCAGCCACGCCGGCGCGTGCGCGCGGCGCCAGGCGCCGGCGGCGTATTTATTGGCCTCCGCCATGGTCGGGTAGACGTGGATGGTGCCCAGGATCTTGTTCAGCCCTAAGCCGTGGCGCATGGCGAGCACGAATTCGGCAAGCAGTTCGCCGGCGTGCTGTCCCGCCAGCGTCACGCCGAGGATGCGATCGCTGCGCGGGCGCGTCAGCACCTTGACGAAGCCGGCCGTGGCGCCGTCGGCGATAGCGCGATCCAGTTCGTGCATTTCGAAGCGCGTTACTTCGTAGGGAATGTTCTGGGCGGCGGCTTCCGTCTCGTTCAACCCGACCCGGGCGATTTCCGGGTCGGTGAACGTGCACCAAGGCATGAGCGAATAATCCACGCGACGGCGCGCGATGCCGCCGAAGAGCGTGTTGACCGCCGCATACCAGGCCTGGTGAGCCGCCGCGTGGGTAAACTGGCAAGGCCCAGCCACATCGCCGCAAGCATAAATGGACGGCAGGTCGCTGGCCAGGAAGCCATCGACCGCCAGGCCCTGATTGTCCTTGAAGCGCACGCCCAGTTCTTCCAGACCGAAGCCCTGAGTGTTGGCGACGCGGCCCGCCGCGATGAGCAGGCGATCGAAGGGCAGCTCGAATTCGCCGGTATCGGATCGGCCGTACATTTCCCGGCCTCCCGCGCCGTCGCGGAGTGCTTCCCGTTGCACGCCGGTGAACACGCCTACGCCCTCCTCCTCGAGGACGGCTCGCAGCAGCACCGATACGTCGGGGTCCTCGTGGGGCAACAGGCGTGAGCGCCGCTGGAGCAGACTGACCTGGCAGCCCAGGCGCCGGAAGGCCTGAGCCAGTTCGCAGCCGATAGGGCCGCCGCCGATCACCAGCAGGCGGCTCGGCCGCTCCCGCAAGTCCCAGACCGTGTCCGAGGTGACGAAGTCCGAGGCTTGCAGGCCCGGGATGGCCGGTATCGCCGGTCGGGCGCCGGTGGCTACCACGATATGGCGGGCGGTCAGGTGGCGATCGCCGGCCCGTACCGTATGCGGATCGAGGACGTAGCCGTCGGCCTCGATCACCTCGACGCCGAGACCCGAATAGCGCTCGACCGAGTCATGGGGAGCGACTTGCCGAATCACGGCCTGGACACGCTCCATGACCTCGGCGAAGTCATAGTCCGCCGAGGCGGTGTGCAAGCCGTAGCGAGGGGCATTCTGGATATCCGCGAGCAGCCGGGCGGTTCGCAGCAGGGCCTTGGAAGGCACGCAGCCGGTGTTGAGGCAGTCGCCGCCCATGCGGTGCTTCTCGACCAGAGTCACCCGGGCCTGGAGCGCCGCGGCGATATAAGACGTCACCAGGCCTGCGGAACCGGCGCCCAGCACGATCAGATTGCGGTCATAACGTGTCCGGATCATTGCCGGGCCTTCCAGGGCTCGGCCGCTGCCGGCTGGGGCATGAGCAGGCGCAACACCAGGGGAAACAAGGCCAGCGCGACGAAAAGCAGGAGGATGCGCGCCGACAGGATGTCGGAAGCCCGGGTGATGGCGCCGAGCTCCGTGCCTGCTAGTACGTAGAGGAAGGTGCCCGGCAGCATGCCGGCCCAACTGACCCAGACATAATCGCGGACCCGCACCGGCGTCAGGCCCATGACCAGGTTGATAAGGAAGAACGGCACGATAGCGATGAGACGCAGGCTTAGCAGGTACCAGAGGCCGTCACGGCGCAGCCCTTCCTCGATCGCCTGGAGGTGCGCGCCGCAACGGGCGTGCAAGGAGTCCCGGAACAGGAAGCGCGAGCCCAGGAAGGCCAGGGTGGCTCCCATGGTCGATGCCAGCGAGGCCAGGCCTAGCCCCCAGGCGATCCCGAACAGCAGCCCGCCGGCCAGGGTCAGCACTTGCGCGCCCGGCAAGGCGAGCGCGGTGAACAGCACATAGAAGGCTGCATAAGCCAGCGCCGCGACCACCGGCGCCGCGGCCACCCAGGCCTGCAGTTCAGCCTGCTGCGCCTTCAGATTGGCCAGGCTGAGCTGCTGCGGCAGCCCGGACAGGGCGAGCAAGGTGAAAAGGCCGGCCAGCGCGGCAAGCAGAATCAGGCGTCGGCGGTCCATGGAGAGCGGCTCGTTGTCGATAGTCATGGCATAGATGCACCCGGACCGGGTTTGTGACAGCGGCACGCAAATGGTCGTTGTGCAGGCGTTCTGTAACGGCCGCTCCACCCGCGCATCATTGCCTCGTAGCCCCGACACCCCGTCGGCGACAAGCACGAGGCGTTGCCATGTCCTTGCAGTTTCTCACGGTACTCGCCCTGGTCGCCCTGCTCGCCTGGGCCAACGGCGCCAATGATGTAGCCAAGGGGGTCGCCACCTTGGTGGGCAATGGCCGGGCCAAGCCCCGAGCGGCCCTGGCCTGGGGCAGCCTGTGGACACTGGCGGGAGGCCTGGCCGCCATCGTGCTCGGTGCGGCGCTGACCAAGAGCTTTACCAGCGGCTACGTCGCCGCCGCGCTGCCCATGGGCATGCCCTTCGTGTTGAGCATTCTCGCCGCCGCCGGCCTGTGGGTCCTGGTGGCCAGCCGCCTCGGTCTGCCGGTGTCCACCACCCACGCGCTGGTGGGCGGCGTCGTCGGCGCCGCCGGTTTCCTGATGGGCAGCCGGGGGCTGAACCTGGATGCCTTGCTCAACAAGGTCGCCCTGCCCTTGCTGGGCAGCCCGCTGCTCGCCATCGCCTTGACCGCCCTGCTGCTAGGGCTGATGCGCCTGCCCCTGCCCCTGCCCCTGCCTGGCCTGGGCCCTTGGGCCGCACGCCATGTCACCAAGCTGCATTGGCTGTCGAGCGGCGCAACGAGCTTTGCCCGGGCGCTCAACGACGTGCCCAAGATCGCCGCCTTCCTGTTGCTGGCCACCAGCCTGCTGGACGCCGACCAGCGCATCCCGGTATCGGCGCCGTGGCTTATCGCCGGCGTCGCCCTGGTCATGACCCTGGGCTCCTTCATCGGTGGTTACCGCGTCCTGGCGGTGCTTGCCGGGAAGGTGGCGCCCTTGAACGACGAGACCGGGCTGGGGGCCAATCTTGCCACCTCGGCCATCGTCCTCGCCGCCTCGCCGCTCGGTCTGCCGGTGTCCACGACCCATGTCGCCACCGGCACCCTGCTGGGCGTGCGTTTCTCCGGCGCCGGCAAGCCCCGGACCGGCGACGCCTTGCGGGCCGTGCTCTTCGGCTGGGTGGTCACCCTGCCGCTGGCCGCTGCGGCGGCGTATGTGCTGATGTTCCTGTTATGCCCGTGAGACCGACCATGCGCATCGCTCCCCGTCCGCTCCATCGCTACCCCTGGTATCTGCGTCCGGTGTTCTGGCTGCAACGCCGCCATTACGGCCAGGTCCTGATGCCCGGGCTGATCTGGGGACGCGTCCCCGGCCTGCTGCTCGGCGTCGCCTTCCTCTTCGGCCGCTTGAGCCGCCGCAAGGCGCGCATTCCGGCCGAGCTGCGCGCCCTGGTCTGTGTACGCGTGTCCCAGCTCAACCATTGTCCGTTCTGCGTCGACATCAATGCCGCTGGCTATCTTGCCGCGCCGGGCCGGCAGGACAAGCTCGACGCCCTGCCCTGGTGGCGCGAGTCCACCCTGTTCAGTGAGGCAGAGCGCGCCGTGCTCGCCTACACCGACGCCGTGACCGACAGCGCGCAGCGGGCGGATGAGGCGCATTTCGTTCGCCTGCGCCGCCATTTCGACGACGACGCGTTGGTGGAGCTGACCGCGCTCATCGCCTTTCAAAACATGTCCAGCAAGTTCAACGCCGCCCTGGGCATTCCGCCCCAGGGATTTTGCTCGCTGCCCCAGGACTCGCCCAACGCCGATCCGGGCTCGACGGTCGGTCAGGACGGTGGCCGCCACCAAGGAGAAACCCGATGAACGCGCCCCTAAACCTGGAACGGCCGGGATCCGCCGGCGCCGAATGCCATCCCGGCATGCCGCCGCTGCGGCCGACCCGGCGCGTGACCAGCTTCTTCGAGTTCTGGTCCAACCGCTGGATCTATCTGCCCGTCGCGCTGCAATGGCTGCTATTGGCGCTCCGCTATCGCAGCCTGAGCCTGCCCTTACTGGCCAATCCGCGCCTGGAACTGGGCGGCTTCGTCGGCGAATCCAAGGCCAAGGCCTTGCAGCAGGCGGGCCGCTATGCCCGGACCCGTATCGCGCCCTATATCGTGGCCACGCGCTGGGATGTGCCCTCCCCGGTCCTGGCGCGCTCGCTGCTCATGGCCCTGGAGGACGCGGAGATCGCCTTGCCGGTGGTGGCCAAGCCGGATCTCGGTTGCCGTGGCGCCGGCGTACAGGTCATCAACGACCGGCAGCGCCTGGAGGACTATGTGGAGCAATTTCCACGCGGCGCGCGCTTCCTGCTCCAGCGGCTGTCTTCCTGGCAGGGCGAGGCCGGCATCTTCTATGTACGCCTGCCCGACGAGCCGGCAGGTCGTATTGTGTCCATCACCCTGAAATACCCGCCCTATGTGCGCGGCGACGGCCGACGCAGCCTTCGTCAGCTCATCCTCGACGATCCGCGCGCCGGGCGGCTGGGCCATCTCTACTTCCCGCGCCACCGGGAGCGCCTGGACGAGGTGGTTCCGGCCGGCGAGGCGGTGCGCCTGGCCTTCGCCGGCAGCCATTGCCGTGGCGCGCTGTTCCGCAACGGCAACCGCTACATCACTCCGGCGCTGACCGAAGCCATCGACCGCATCCTCAAGGACATTCCCGAGCATCACTACGGCCGCCTGGACGTGCGCTTCGCCGACATCGACGCCCTGCAACGCGGCGAGTGCTTCGAGATCATCGAGATCAACGGCGCGAGCAGCGAGGCGACCCATATCTGGGACCCGGACACGCGCTTCGCCGAGGTCTACGCGGCACTGTTCTTTCAATACCGCAGCCTGTTCCAGATCGGCCAGCAAATGCGCCGGCGCGGCCTGCGCCCGCCCGGTCTGCTGGCCCTGTGGCGCGCCTGGCGCCGCGAGAAGGCCCTGGTCCGCCAGTACCCCGCTACCGATTGAGGCTAGAGCATGACTAATCCGACGCTCACGACGACCGACAACCCCTTCCGGCTACCGCCCCTGACCCGCGCGGGGCTCTCGTCCGCCTGGCTGGAGCGCCTGCTGGGCCTGGACCGGCTAGCGGCCTGGTACGAACGCCGTCCGCTCGCCCTGGACGCCCGGCAGTTTGCTCGCTTCACCCTGGACCGGCTGGGCGTGGACTACCGGCTGGATGCCGGCAGCCTCGATGAGCTGCCGCGCGAGGGCGGTATGCTGGTCGTGGCCAACCATCCCTACGGCGGCCTGGAAGGCGTGGCGCTGCTGCACCTGCTCGGCGCCGTGCGCCCGGATCTGAAAATCCTCGCCAACGCCTTTCTAAGCGCCATTCCCGAACTGGCCGAGCACTTCATCCCGCTGGACGTCTTCCATCCGGGCCGCAACCAGCGGGCCTTGCGCCAGGCCGTGGCGCATGTGCGCCAAGGTGGCGCGCTGCTGCTGTTTCCCGCCGGCGAGGTCAGCAGTTGGCGGCTCGCCGAGCGCCGGGTTTCCGATCCGGCCTGGCATGTTACGGCCGCCGCCATCGCCCAGAAGACGCAAGCGCCGGTCGTGCCGGTCCATATCGCCGGGCGCAATAGCCTGTGGTTCCAGGCTGCCGGCCTGTTGCACCGCCGCCTGCGCACCCTGCTCCTGGCGCGGGAAATGCTTAACAAGGCCGGCCGCACGCTGTCCATCCGCCTCGGCAACCCAATAGCCGCCGACGAGCTGCGCGATTTGGATCGGCGCTCCCTGACCCATTACCTGCGCCTCAATTGCGAATGGCTGGCGGACTCGGCACGCCCTGCCCCGTGCCCGGCGCGCCGGGAAGCACCATTGGCGCCCCCCGTCGACCCCGGCAAGCTGAGCGCCGAGGTGGACGGGCTGGGACCGGAGCGCCTGCTCCACGTGGCCGATGGTTTCGAGGTCTATCTCGCTTCCGCTGCGGAGATCCCCCTGGCGCTCGCCGAGATCGGCCGCCTGCGCGAGCAGAGCTTCCGCGCCGCCGGCGAGGGCACGGGCAAGCCGGCCGATCTGGATGCCTACGACGGACATTACCGGCATCTGTTCCTCTGGGACCGGTCCCAGGCCCGCCTGGTGGGTGCCTACCGAATCGGCCGGGTGCGCGACATCGTGTCCCGCCAGGGTCTCGACGGCCTCTATACCCGCAGCCTGTTCCGTTATGACTGGCGCTTCCTGCGCGCCCTGGGCGGCGACGGCCTGGAGATGGGCCGTTCCTTCGTGCGCGCCGAGTATCAGCGCAACCCGCGCGTGCTCTATGCGCTCTGGTGCGGCATCGGCCGCCTGGTCGCGCGCCTGGACGGCCCCACGACCTTGTTCGGCGCGGTCAGCATCAGCGCCGACTACCGCCCGGACGTGCGCAAGCTCATCGCCCAGGCCATGAGCCTGTACCACGTCGACGCGAGCCTCTCGGCCCTGGTCCAACCGAGAAAGCCGCTGGCCGGCCTCGCCCGGCGGGACTCGCGCACCGACTGGTCCTGTCTCGCCGATATCGGCCGGCTGTCCCGGCTGGTGGCTCGCCTGGAGCATGGACCCGGCTTGCCGGTGCTGCTGCGCCATTACCTCGGCCTGAACGGTCGCCTGGCCGGTTTTCATATCGACGCCAGCTTCAACAATTCGCTGGCCGGTCTCATCGTGGTCGATCTGCGTCAGGCGCCACCCAAGGCCCTGGCGCGCTACATGGGCGCCGACGGCGCCGCCCGCTTCCTGCACACGCAACAAGGAATCCCCGCATGTTGAGCGCCCTCATCGCCGCCAATTCCGAGCTGCTGAACCAGGCGGAGACCCTGCTCGTCGAGCTTTCCGCCCGGGAATACCGGGCACGACCGCTAGCGCAGCACGAAAGCAGCATCGGCGCGCATCTGCGGCATGTGCTCGACCATTACCGGGCGCTGCTCTCGGTCGTCGATGGCCATTTGGATTACGATGCGCGCCGGCGCGAGTGCGCCGTCGAATTCGAACCGGAGGCGGCCCTGGCGGACATCGGGGAGATCCGCCGGCAACTGGAGCAACTGACCGAGCACTCGCTGACCGTGTCCTGCGAGATCGACAGCGCCCACCAACACAGCGTCTGCGTCACCTCAACCCTGAGCCGTGAGCTGATGTTCAACGCCAGCCACGCCACCCACCATTACGCACTGATCGCCCTGCTGGCCCGGGCGCTCGGCAAGACGCTGCCGGAAGGCTTCGGTGTGGCGCCGGCCACCCTGAGCTATCGCCGGCAACGCCTGGGAACGCCGTGTGTACACTGAGTTGGCGGCACTGGCCCGGCGCTTACGAGCTGTACTTCAGCCGGGACGAACAGCGGCGCCGAGCACCCGCGCTGCCGCCGCGCTACGACGAGGCACGCGATTGCCTGATGCCCCTGGATCCGGCCGGCGGGGGCACGTGGCTGGCCGTCAACCGTAGCGGCTTGAGCCTGTGCCTACTCAACGACTACGCTCAGAACACGGCCGTTCGAGTGCGGCAGAGCCGCGGTTCCCTGGTGCGGGAGCTGATCGCCCGGGCCGAGATGGCGACGCTGGAATCGGACTTGCGTGGCCGTTGCGGCGACGGCTATGCCCCCTACGTTCTGGTGGCCTTGTCGCCCGAATCGAAACCCAGGGCCTGGCGCTGGGACGGCCTGCGCCTCGCGGCATTCGCGCCGCGAGCGCCCCTGTGCTCGTCCGCCGTGCTCCGGCGCGAGGCGCAGCGCGAGCGGCGCGCGCTGTGGGCCAGGTTGCGGCGCGAAATGGCGGCCGAGACGGTCCTGCCGGCGTTTCACGCCAGTCATGAGCCCGGCATGGGGGCCTTGTCGGTGTGCATGCACCGTAGCGATGCGCAGACGGTCAGTCTCAGCCACGTCCGCGTGGACGCCGCCGAGATCCGTTTCCGCTACCAGGCCGGTCCGCCCTGCCAGGCCAGGGGCTGGCGGGAAATCACCATGGCGCGGACCGGCGCGGACAGCGAGGAGGTTTGAACGATGCGGGTGCGCGCCTTTGTGCGGTTCCTCCTAGCGGTACTACTGGCCGGTTGCACGGGAGCGCCGCGCCCGGATCTCAAGCAACTCTACGCCATGACCGATGCCAGCGCGGGACGGCAGCCGCCGGTGGTGCTGATCCACGGCGTGTTCGGCGCCAGGCTGGTCGATCCGAAGACGGATGAGGAGGCCTGGCCCGGCGGTCTGAACCGCCTGCTGTTCCACGACTACCGGGACCTGGCGCTCGCCATCGATCCCGCAACGCTCAAGCCCCGGCCCTCGCCGCTGACCGTCGCCGGGATCACCGACACGGTTGCCGGCCGCGACTACTACGGGGAGATCCTGCGCACGTTGGAGAGCGCCGCCCACTACCGCCCCGCGCATCCTGGCGAAGCCGCGAGCGGGAACGAACGGCGCTACTATGTGTTCACCTATGACTGGCGCCAGGACAACGTGGAGAGCGCGCGCCGCCTCGATGCCCTGATCGAGCAGATCCGCCACGACTATGGCGATCCGGCGCTCAAGGTCGACCTCATCGCGCACAGCATGGGCGGACTCATCGCCCGCTACTACCTGCGCTACGGCACGGAGGACGTGCTCGACGGCGACGACTTCCCCATCAACGGACGCGGCGCGCAGCGCGTTCGAAAAATCATCCTGCTGGGCACGCCCAGCCTCGGCTCGGTCAGCGCGCTGCAGCACGCCATCACCGGATTTCCCGTAGGCCTGGGCCGCATGCCGCCGGAAGTGCTCGCGACCTTCCCCAGTGCCTTCCAGCTTCTACCTCACCCTCTGAACGACTGGCTGCTAACCGGTGATGGCCAGCCCTTGGATCGCGATCTGTTCGACGTCGAGGTCTGGCGGCGTTTCGAGTGGTCCATCTTCGCGCCCGAGGCGCGCGAGCGGGTCATTGCCGGCTATGCCGATCGGGCACAGGGACAACAGGCCTTGGTGACGCTGGAGCGCAATTTTCAGCGCAATCTGGAGCGGGCGCGGCGGTTCGTCTGGTCCCTGACCGTGCGGGAAACGAAGGCGCTCGTGCCGCTCATCGTGTTTGGGGGCGATTGCACGCCGACGCCCGCGAGGGTCGTGGTGGAGGAGGAGCATGGCGACTCGGTGTTGCGCTTGTTCCCTAACGAAGTCCGGCACCCGAAGACCAGCGTCGATTACACGCGTTTGATGCTGGAGCCCGGCGACGGCTCGGTGACCAAGGCCTCGCTCCTGGCCCGAACCCACCTGGACCCAAGCCGGCCCCGGCATGCCTACAGCTATTTCCCGCTGGACTACACGGTCCTGCTCTGCGAAGCCCACGACCAACTGACGGGCAACATCAACTTTCAAGACAACCTGCTGCATGCCTTGCTGAGCATGGATTAGGCGCGGACGATTCTCAGTTCAGGGAGGGATCGGCGCGCAAACGCTCCGCCATCAGATCCACGAAGGCGCGAATTTTCGCCGAAGGGTAGCGGCTTTCCCGGTGCAGGATGTGAATGGGCAGCGGAGTCCGCTCGTATTCGCCCAAGAGGATTTTCAGCCGACCATCGGCCAGTTGCGGCGCAATCTGGTAGGAGATCAAGCGAGTGATCCCGAAACCCGCTACGGCGGCTTCAATGGCGGCATCGTTGCTGCTGACGGTCAGGCGTGGCTTGATTCGAACAGGACAGGGGTTTTGTCCGCGCTGGAAGCGCCATTCTATCGACGGGGTCACGCCGCTGGCCGCGATGATGCGGTGCTTGGTCAGCTCCTCAGGCTCCAGGGGCACGCCATATTGCTCCAGGTAGGCAGGGGCCGCGCACAGAACACGGCGCACGGTTCCCACCCGCAGGGCTTTCATGCTGGAATCCGGCAATTCGCCGATGCGAATGCCCACGTCTATCCCCTCTTCCATCAGATTGACGACGCGATCCAGATAGAGCGCCGACACGTCCATGTCCGGGTAACGCTCCAGATAGACCACGATGCCCGGCGTCACGAACATCTTCCCGAACAGTACCGGCGCCGTAATGGCCAGATGGCCGCGAGGTTGCGCATGAATTCCGGCGGCGAGTTCATCGGCCTCGTCCACCTCGGCGATAATGCGCCGCGCATCCTCCAGATAGCGCAGTCCAGCGTCGGTGGCACGGACGTACCGTGTCGTGCGATTGAGCAGTTTGACGCCCAAGCGCTCTTCCAGAGCCGCCACCGCGCGCGTGACCGACGGCGGCGACATGCCCAAGCGGCGAGCGCCGCCAGCGAAGCTCTCCTCTTCGGCGACGGCGACAAAAACGGTCATGGCTTGCAAGCGATCCATACAGAACTCCGCAGGCTCTGGAACAAGGACGATGGAACCCGGCTATAGCGCCATATTATTCCAAAAAATGGAATAAAGAACTGCAAAGCGTGAGTATTCTTCGCTTTTCCACCGGGTTGCAGAATGCCTACATCCGCAGCGCACAGTGCGCCGGAATGAGCCACCAACCGGAGATAAAGCGTATGAGCCGCATCAATATCATCACCCCCGAAACCGCCAACGCCGAACAAAAGGGCCTGTTGGACGCCATCCAGGCCCAGCTCGGCATGGTGCCGAACTTTCTGAAGGTATTCGCCAACTCACCGGTCGCCCTGCGGTCCTTTATGGGCCTGCACGGCGTCGCCAACGAGGGCAGTCTCGATCTGCAAACCCGCGAGCGCATCGCCCTGGCCCTGGCCCAGCAGAACGCTTGCGAATATTGCGTATCTGCCCACACCGCCATCGGCGCCAAAGCCGGTCTGAACCGGGATGAAATGAAGGCCAACCGCGACGGCACCAGCCAGAATGCGCGCGCCGCGGTCGCCGTGAAGTTCGCCCGTTCCCTGCGCGAGCACATGGGCGAAGTCACCACGGCCGAGCTGACGGAAATGCGCAACACCGGCTACAGCGATGCCGACATCGTGGAGGTCATCACCCACGTGGGTATGAATATCCTGACCAACATCCTCGGCAAGGCCAGTCGCGTTGAAATCGACTTCCCCAAGGTCGCGTTGAACTGAGCCGACACGGCAGGCCCCGGCCCGCGCCGGGGCTCGCGGCAAGCGTTCTTGTCGCGGACGTACCGGAACTTCGCGAAGCAAGGCTGCCAGCGAATCGGCTCTCGGCGAGATGAGGAAATGCAGCCCTAGCCCTGCTCACATCAGGAGGCCCCATGCCACGCGCGTTTGCATTCATCGCTTTCACGGACAGCGTGAAAGCCGCCCAAGAGCGTTACGGAAGCCGAGACGCCAACCGGGGCTTCGAATTGGCGGAAGACAGCCGAAGCGAGCTCTCCTTACGCGAAGCGGAGTTCATCGGCGCTCGCGACAGCTTCTACATGGCGACCGTAGGCGACGCCGGCTGGCCCTACGTACAACATCGCGGCGGGCCAAGGGGCTTCCTGAAAGTGCTCGACGAACACCATATCGGCTTCGCCGATTTTCACGGCAACGCCCAGTACCTCAGCGTCGGCAACCTTTCCGCCGACGAGCGCGTGTCCCTGATCCTCATGGACTACCCGAATCGCCGCCGCTTGAAACTCTGGGGGCGCGCCCGGGTCGTACATGAATCCGAAGCGCCGGAGCTGATCGCGCAGTTGGAAGTGCCCAGCTACCGGGCACGGGTGGAGCGAGGCATCGTGATACGGATCGAGGCCTGGGATTGGAACTGTCCGCAGCACATCACGCCGCGCTTCACCGATACCGAAATCGAGGCGCTGCTGCGGCCCTTGCAGGAAGAGAATGCCGACTTGAAGGCCGCAGTGCAAAACGGTGTCCGTACCGCCATCACGTCGCTAGGCCACGGGCCGCGGTCCCTCGTAGTCCGCGCGGTTCGGCAGCTGACGCCGCGCGTGCGAGCCATTGAATTCCGTGCCGAGGATGGCGGCGAACTGCCGGCGTTCACAGCGGGCGCCCATATCAAACTCCCGGTGGTATTGCCGGATGGCAGGGCCGGTTTCCGCCATTACTCCCTGAGTTCGAACCCGGCCCGCCGCGACGTCTACGAAATCGCCGTTCTACTCGACGAAGCCTCCCGGGGTGGCGCAGGCTTCGTGCACCAACATTACGGCCTCGGTTTTGTGGCGCGCGTGGATGCGCCAAGAAACGATTTTCCGCTGCATGACGACGCCCGCCCGGCCTTGCTTATCGCTGGAGGCATTGGCATCACGCCCCTCAAGGCCATGGCTCTCACCCTGAAGGCGCGTCGCACTCCCTTCTCCCTGCATTACTCGGCGCGTCATCGTGCCGAGCTTGCCTATGCGGATTGTCTCGCGGACGAGTTCGGCGCTCATTTCCACGCCTATGCCTCCGATGAAGGGCGGCGCATGGACGTCGCGGTCTTGCTGCGTTCGGCGGCTCGCGACACGCAGGTCTATGTCTGCGGCCCGGAGCGCCTGATCGCCGCGGTTTGCGCAGCGGCGGAAGCCTGCCGGCTTTCTCGGGAACAGGTGCACTTCGAGCACTTCGCTCCCGTCCAGCACGGCGGCGATGCCCCCGTAGAACTGGAACTGAGGCGGAAGGGCAGCATTCTTCAGGTTCCGGCCGCCACCAGCCTGTTGGATGCCGTGCATGCCGCGCGTGTCGATGTCTTGTCCGACTGCCGCGCCGGCAACTGCGGAACCTGTGCGGTACGGGTTCTCGATGGTGAAGTTGATCATCGGGACACGGCCTTGAGCGAGCGCGAACGTGCCGCGGGCATGATGTGTCTATGCGTGTCACGCGGGCGGGGCACGCGCCTGGTGCTTGATCTTTGACCGGAAGAGCAGCGAAGCCCGTTCCCGGGGCAGAACGCTATAACAATAGGAGTAGTCCTGATGACCGATTCGATAACAATACGCCCACCAATGCCGCCGTTTACCGCCGAGAGCGCCGCCTTGAAGGTGCACATGGCCGAGGACGCTTGGAACGGCCGCGATCCCGAACGCGTCGCGCTGGCTTATAGCCTGGATAGCGAGTGGCGCAATCGCGCCGAGTTCTTGAGGGGGCGGGAGGCTATCGTCGCCTTCCTGCGCAGAAAATGGGCGCGAGAGCTGGACTATCGCCTACTCAAGGAGCTATGG
This sequence comes from Gammaproteobacteria bacterium, assembly GCA_016182845.1. Classification (GTDB taxonomy): domain Bacteria; phylum Pseudomonadota; class Gammaproteobacteria; order Enterobacterales; family Permianibacteraceae; genus JACPFT01. The sequence continues at coordinate 387,961 of JACPFT010000001.1, read as the reverse complement.
GCCGCGGAAGGGAACCGAATCGCGGTGCGCTTCGCCTACGAATGGCGGGATGACGCCGGCAACTGGTTCCGCTCCTACGGCAACGAGAACTGGGAGTTCGATGCCGCGGGGTATATGCGCCGACGCATTGCCAGCATCAACGACCTGCCCATTTCGGCGAGCGAACGCCAGTTCCACTGGCCCCAGGGGCCGCGCCCCGCCAACCATCCGGGTTTGTCCGAACTGGGGCTTTGAAGAACGCCGCTGTAACACCCGCGCCGCGCCTGCATCTCTCATCTGGCAGCCAGGGCTTCGCGTCGCACGCCCCCTTACCGTGCGACGGCCATGGCTTGTGGAGCCCTATGGCCCCTGCGCTGCCACCATTCCACTACCCGGCGGGGCGTCGGGAGTGACGGTTTCCGTGGCAGCGAGTCTGGCGGGATGGAGCAAAAAATCACCCTCGTGTTGTTCTGTAAGCGTCCCTTGCCGGCGCAGGGCAAGCAGCGCCTAGCGGCAACCATGGGCGCGGCGCAGGCGCTGCGCGTGGCGGAGCATCTGCTCGCCTGCGCGCTGGAGGACCTCGAACACTGGCCAGGGCCGGTCGTGATCTCCCCCGCTTCGGCCGAGGACGCGGATTGGGCCAGCCTCCTCGGCCCGGCGGACGCCACGGTCGTACCGCAAGCTCCCGGCGATCTGGGCGATCGCATCCACGCGGTGGATAGACAACTGCGCCGCCAGGGCCATGAGCGCATCCTGTTCATGGGCAGCGATGCGCCGGCACTGACGCCCAAACACTTCGAACAGGCGCGCAAAGGCCTCGCCGAAGCAGCCATCGTCCTGGCCCGGGCCGACGACGGCGGGGTCACCCTGATGGGCGCGAACAGGCCTTGGCCTAACCTTAGTGCGCTGCCCTGGAGCACCCGTCTGCTGTGCGGAGAACTGCACAAGCACTGCCGGGCCGAGGGCATGTCCGTCCTCAGCTTCGACGGACGCTACGATATCGACCGGGAGACCGACCTCATGCGTTTCGCCGACGAATATGCCGATGATCCCCGCCCCACCCGGCGCGCCCTGCTGAACTACTGGGAATCACGCCATGGCTGCTAAATGCAGGTTCTGCAGCGACCCCGACGTCTCGGCCATCATCGCGACCTATCACGACGACGCGGCCTTGGACCGCTTACTCGGCTGCCTGGGCGCACTGCGCCCCCGACCCCGGGAAATACTGGTCGTCGATGGCGCGGCATCGGAAACCTGCCGACGCCTGTGTGAGACACAGGGCGCACGTTGGCTGGCTGGCGAGCCCTGCCGCGGCAAACAACTCCTTCAGGGTGCCGACGCGGCGCGGGGGCGGGCGCTATGGTTCCTGCATGCCGACGCCTTGCCCTCGGCCGACGCCGTCGCCGCCATCCAGGCGGCCATCAAAGCCGGCGCCATCGGCGGCTATTTCCGCTTCGCCTTCCAGGGGCCGGATGCCCCCTGGAAACGGCGTCTGGAACCGTGGATCAATTGGCGAGCCGAAGTGGGCACGCCCTATGGCGATCAGGGCATCTTCGTCTCGCGTTTTGCCTATGGCATGGAGGAAGGCCATGAGCCGGTGCCGTTGTTCGAAGAAGTACGCCTGGTGCGGCGTCTGCGCCGTACCCGAATGTTCCGCGCTTTACAAACGCCATTGGCCGTGGATCCCCGCCGCTGGGAGCGCGATGGCTGGTTGCGGCGCACGCTGATGAACCGGCTACTGGCGACCGCATACGGTCTGGGATGTTCCGCGGAACGCTTGGCCCATTGGTATTCCCGTGCAAAGCGTTCCATAGCCCGTGATTCCGGCTAACCGCATGGCATCGCGCCTCGCCGAACGAAGCCCGTCTCGCGTCCCCGCGTTCCGTTCATAAATTCAAGCGAAGGAGTGGTCCCATGACGACATCAACCTGGAAAAACGCTTTGGGATGGCTTTGCGCCATCCTGCTGTTTCTCGGCTTCGGTATGGCGGGATTGCCGAAGCTGCTCGGCGCCGCCGTCTGGATGCAAAAATTCGCACACTGGGGATATTCCCCCTGGTTTGTCTATGCCATCGGCGCTATCGAACTCGCGGGAGCGGTACTGGTATTATTCCCAAAACGACGGGGCTGGGCGGATTGATGCAGCTGGCAATCTGTGCTGGGGCCGCCTTCACTCACTCGATGCACAACGAGTGGGACCCGTTGGCAAGGCCTGCGGCTTATCTCGCCCTGGTCATTCTCTTGAGCTTGGCACGTTGGCCTCACGTAAGAAACGGGATTCCTTGCGTGAATGTCATTGCGATGGCGCGACAGAGAAAATAGTCTCCCGGCTTGCAGGCCCCCCCGTTGCGTACATAGCCCATCGCGAATGGCTTTGTACGCATCACGCTGCGGGAGGCTTCCGTCCTTTCACCCGGGACATCACCTCGCTCACTTCCTCATCGCTAGCCTGGCGAGGCAATTCGCCGAAGGCTCCGATGAGCCAACGCAGTTGCTTGACGTAACGCCGGCAATGCTTGCACATCATCAGATGGAGTCCGACGCCGATTCGCCGACTCAGCGGTAGCTCCTGCGCGAGATACTCGTCGGCATGTTCCGTGACTTCTTTGCAACTCAACATTCGCCGGTCCCCTCGAAGTGATCGATCATCGTGAACACCGTGGCGCGGGCCCGGTGCAGCAGGACTCTCACGTTGGATTCAGACACATTGAGAAGATTACAGATCTCGCTGAATTCCAATCCATCCACATCGCGCAGCTCCAAAACCATGCGCTGATTCTGCTTCAGTTGATCCAGGGTCTTGTCCAGGCAGTCGGCAAGCTCGTGGCCGGTCAGCGTGCCTTCCGGCCCGTGGGTGGTCCACACCACGGGAGGAGCCTGCCAGCTGCCATCGGACGCGAAACGGTTGAGGAAGCCCTCGAAGCCACCCGTGTCGTCGTCATCGAAATGCACCCAGCGGGATTCATGGCGAAGCCGCATCCTGGCCTCGTTGACGACGATGCGCATCAGCCAGGTTTTCAGCGAAGAACGGCGTTCGAAGCGGGGCAAGGCATTGAAAACCGACACCCAAGCTTCCTGAACCACCTCCTCGGCGATGGCCTCTCCCACCATGGAGCGCGCGACGATCAACATCCTGCGGTGGTGCATTCGCACCATGTCCGAGAACGCCGCCTCGTCGCCGGCCTGCAGGCGTTCAAGCCAGGCTTCATCATCGGTTGTTTTCTTGAGTAACAAGTTGCCGTTCTCCGCATCATCCGCACAGAGCAGTGCCAGCGCAGTGTAACGAGCAGGCCGCCGGCGATCCAGCACCCTGAGAGACACGGCTACCGCCACTCGGATTGTAACGCCGGCGCCGGCAGTGCATCTCTGCTCCAGACACTCAATTGGGGAATGGCATGTACGATACCGTCAAAACCTACTACGGGCACGAGCTCCAAGGTAGCGCCGATCTGAAGACCAACGCTTGCTGCTCCACCCAACCGCCAGAACACATAAGGCACTTTCTGAGCCAGCTCCATTCTGAAGTGAGAAACCATTATTACGGCTGCGGTCTGGTATGCCCCGCATTGTTGGAGGGAGCCAGGGTTCTCGATCTGGGCTGCGGCGCGGGGCGCGATTGCTACCTTCTGTCCGCCTTGGTCGGAGAACGCGGCTCGGTACTGGGAATCGACATGACCGAGCAGCAGCTCGCCATCGCCGAGCGCTACCGCGACTTCCATCGCGACGCCTTCGGTCATGCCGCCAGCAACGTCGATTTCCGTCTGGGCTACATCGAACGCCTGGATGAGCTGGATATCCCTGACGCCAGCGTGGACGTCATCGTGTCCAACTGCGTAATCAACCTGTCGCCCGACAAGCGGCGCGTCCTGGAACAGGCATTTCGTGTGCTAAAGCCAGGCGGCGAGATGTACTTCTCGGACGTCTACGCCGATCGTCGGATTCCCGATGATTTGCGTAGCGACCCGGAACTCTACGGCGAATGCCTGAGCGGCGCCTTGTACTGGAACGATTTCCTTGCGCTCGCCAGGCAAAGCGGATTCAGCGATGCGCGCTTGGTGGATGATCGCCCCCTGGCCTTGAACGCGCCCGAGCTGGAGGCGCGCTGCGAGCCTATCCGCTTCTATTCCGCGACTTACCGGTTGTTCAAGCTGCATGGCCTGGAGCCGGCCTGCGAGGACTATGGGCAGGCCGTGCGCTATCGCGGAACGATCACCCATAACGCAGCAATGTTCGCGCTCGACAAGCATCATCATTTCGATGCCGGACGCACCGTTCCAGTGTGCGGCAACACGTTCCGCATGCTTCACGAGAGCCGCTTTAGCGCGCATTTCGAATTCTACGGCGACATGTCGCGGCACTACGGCATCTTCCCGGGTTGTGGCGGTGGCCTGCCCTTCGAGCCGCTCACCGGTAGGCCGGCTCCATCCTGCTGTTAGTGAGGGAAACGCCATGCAACAAATCGCCGTGCGTAATCTCAAATCCGACGCGTGGTACAGAACGCCGAGCGGCGAGGCGCGCGGGTTCATCACGTCACATGCCTTGGATGAGCTCTGGTTCCACACCGGCACGGCCTGCAACCTGGCCTGCCCGTTCTGCCTCGAGGGTTCCAGGCCGGGCGATACGCGCCTGCAAATCCCGCGCTTCGAGGACGTCAAACCCTATATCGACGAAGCGCTCGCGCTCGGTGTCCGCCAGTTCTCGTTCACCGGCGGCGAACCCTTCCTGGCCCGGGATCTGCCGCGCATCCTGTCCTACGCCCTGGAGCATTGCCCCTGCCTGGTACTTACCAATGGAACAGACCCGCTGTTGAGGCGCTTGTGGCAGATCGCCCCCTTGATCGAAAAAAACCATGCGCTGCATTTCCGCATCAGCCTGGATTATCCGGAGGAAGCCAAGCACGATGCGGGGCGCGGCGCGGGCGGCTTTGCCAAGGCGCTTGAATCGCTCAGACGCTTGAACGCGCGGGGATTTCCCGTTTCGGTTGCCAGCCAGAAACCGGATGCGGTCCATGCGGAAGCGACCGACGGGGCATTCCGCCGGCTCTTCGCGGACAGCGGGCTGCCGCCAAGCCTGCTTCGCATCGAATTCCCCGACTTCCATACGCCCGGCGTCACGACGGACGGTCCGCAAATTTCCGCGCAATGCATGACGCGTTACCACGACGAGGCCAGCCGCCGGAGCTTCATGTGCGCCTTCAGCAAGATGGTGGTCAAGAAGCAGGGGCGCATGCGCGTCTACGCCTGCACGCTGGTGGACGACGATGCCGAGTACGAACTGGGAACGTCGCTCGCCGAGAGCATGACGACCCCGATCAGCATGAAACACCACCGCTGCTATAGCTGCTTCGCCTACGGCGCTTCGTGCAGCGAGTTGTCCAAATCCAGCGAGTAAAGCCATGACCGCACATGAACATGACCCGACGCAATCTTCCGTTCAAGCCGCGTCCAACGAACACGAAGAGACCGACCGAACCGCGGTTGAGCAGCAGCTGCGGCGCAGCCGACGGCGCCGCAATGGCCGGAGCGGTGGAGGTGGAGGCGGACGCGGCGGCGGTTCCCTGGTTTCCAACCCGAGGGACAAGATGGCCAAGGAGCCCGCCATGGGCCTGCTGCTCCTGGTGGCCGGCGCCTTGGGATTGGCGATGAAATATTTTTTCAATTAGCGAGCGATTGGCATGTTCCCATCTCATGCAACGCAGACCATGGCCGCGCGGTTGCGTGGAGTGGAACCGTCCGTGCCGGTGAAAACCCTGAATGTTCTGGTGCTTTGTACCGGCAACTCGGCCCGCAGCATCATGACCGAAGCCCTGTTGAACACCTTGGGGGAAGGCCGTGTCCGCGCCTATAGCGCGGGCAGCCATCCGACCGGTCTGGTAAACCCGCTGGCCATCGAGCAGCTTGTCGCTGCAAATATTCGCGCCACCGGCTTACACAGCAAGAGCTGGATCCGGTTCGTCGATAGCGGTGCGCCCCATATGGACATCGTGCTGACGGTGTGCGGCAACGCCGCCGGCGAGCGCTGTCCGGTATGGCCCGGAAATCCCTCGCTCGAACACTGGAACATCGCCGATCCGGCCGGGGAGACCGGCGATCTGGCCAACCGCCGCACCGCCTTCATGCTCTGCTTCATCGAGCTCCGCCGGCGCTCGACAGAATTTCTCACCAAGCATACCGGTGCGATGCTTGGATAGCGGGCCGACGAGGTCAGCGCGGCGGCTTGATGGAAGTCGACGCCTGCCGCGCCGCGCTATACGTCGCCACGCAGAAGGGAACCAGAAAATTCAAGGCGACCTGAGCCCAGGAAATGGCATGCCAAGCCAATAGCGCATCGCCCTGATTAATCAGGTTGAGCACCATTCCGACAAGCAGGGAAATCCGCATCGAACGGACCAGGATCCCCGGCTTGGCCGCGGCGCGAAGGAGTTTTCTCATGAATTTCTCCCGCGCGGCGGTGCCCGTCTCTGTCCGGCGTTCGTCGCGCCTCTATGTCCATGCAGCCTGGGCAGACACCAGGCGGTGCCCAGCAAGACAATCGTTAGCCAAAATCCGAATACGCCGATGTTGGATCCCAGCACCAGCCGCTCGGTGCCATCGGAATGAACCATGGAGCCCTCGTAGATGCCCCGCAACTCGTAAGCGAAAAAAAAACTGACCGCCACCAGGAGCGAGAGCAGCACGGCGGAATCCAGATCCCGCCGAAACCAGAGACGCCAAAGCGAATACAAGCCTAGCCAAGTGTTGGTCAGCAACTGCCAGACTTCATGCAGCCTAGCATGAGCCACCCAGTCTGGGTTGAACACATGCGATGAGTTGATTTCGAGCACGGGAACGGCAAACGCATAGAGGGATATCGCCACGCTGGCCAATAGCTTGCTAATCATGTCTGCACCTCGCGTTGGCGAAACCATGCTCAGCCGGCTTGAATGTTGCGTCCGGCCATCACGCCGCCGTCCACATCCCAGACGACGCCAGTCACCCAGGACGCCCTGTCCGACAACAAAAACAGCACGACTTCGGCGACATCGCCGGGGGAGCCTATGCGGCCTATCGGATGGAATCCGTTGAACCCGTCCAATACGCCCTCGACCTGCTCGCTCGGAATGAATGCTTGATAGATCGGCGTCTTCACCACGGCGGGAGACACGGCGTTGACACGAATCCGCTTGGCCGCCAGCTCCATGGCCAGATGTTGCGTCAAGGAATGCAAGCCAGCCTTCGCCATCGAGTACGCCGACGAGGGAGTGGCTTGAACAGCCTGTTTGGCCCACATCGACCCAATGTTCACGATGGCCCCGGGTTTGGCTTCGCCGACGAGATGGGAAACCACCTGTTGCGTTATAAAGAATGTCGCGTTGTTGAGTGCCATGTACGACTCATAGTCCTCGACACGATGCTCCAGAAACCCCTTGGGGGCGAACACGCCGGCTGCGTTGACCAGGAAGTCGACATCGTGATGCTCGGCGGCGACTTCCTCCCGGATCCTCTCCAACTCGCTGCGATTTGCGACGTTCCCTACCAGGGCGGATACGCCGCCTACCGCCGCCAAGGCGTCGACGGCGGCTTTTGCCTTGTCAGAGTTCCTGCCGATGAGGACCGCTTCGCCTCCCCGCTCCAGGAACATTTTTGCCGTTTGCAAGCCAATTCCGCTTGTGCCGCCCAATACCAGCAGCTTCTTACCCTTAAACTCGTGGTGCATTTTATGACCTCGGTAACATTTGATTTGGCTTCCCCCTACGACGAATGCCAGCCCCAGCTGGCACACACCAGCCACACCGGGTCGACATACGTCGTATGGAGGAATAGGAGGGGGTGGCGCATAAATGCACCATCCCAAGAAGACGGTCACTTACGCGACCAGGCCTCAGACGCAAACTCTGTGTTGACCGGCGTATCGACCAGATGATTGGCATAGTTGCTGAGCGTCTTAAGACTCACGCCCAGCACGACCTCCAATGCCTGTTGTTTGGTGAAGCCTGCCGAGAAAAAGCCCTCGGCCGGACTGCCGGAGACCCAGCCGCGTTCACGTACGATTTGGCGGGTGAACTCGGCCAAAGCTTCCAGACGTGCATCCGTCAGCGGCAGCCGATCACGTATGGCCTCGACGATGGCCGGGGGCGTTTTCACCATGTGCTTAGCGATCACCGAATGCGCCGCCACACAAAACTCGCAGCCATTCTCGACACTGACGGTCAGCAGAACGACTTGCTGCTCAACCGGACTCAGGCTGGTTCCTTCGAAGATCCCGGACAGAGTTTTGTAGGCTTCGAGCGCCGCCGGTGCTTCCGCGAGCTTGGCATAAAGATTGGGAACGAATCCGAGCGCCTTCCTGGCGCCGGCGAGAATGGCGCGGGAGGACTCCGGGGCGGACTCCACGGTATGGATAAGAAACTGAGACATAGCTAACTCCTAAGGTACTACGGCCTTATTTCGCCTGGATCGAATCAACGTCGTACCAGGCGGTAGGATTGATCGGGCAGCGGTAGCGAAAACCATCTTCGGTCACGGTGACCTCGGTAGTCTTGGTTTCACCGACTTCCAGCGGGAACATGTCCAGCTGTTCGTGGGTTTTGGCGTTCTGGATCTGGAAACCAACCAGTTTCCCGGCCTTGTTGCTGACTTCGATGCGATACTTGCCAGGCTTCAAGCCAGCCAAGGTTTCCTTGGCGCTGAAATAGCCGTTGTACTCTTCCAAATGGATGGTCTTTACCTCTTCGGCGAAGACCGCCCCGGATAGCATCAGCGCGGCAGTGAACAGGGCGACGGCATAGCTTTTCATAGGTTTCTCCGTAGTGTGTTAGGACCGTAGCCAGATTAGTGCTAGGATCCTGTACGCTCCATGCGCAAACGTCCTGATTTCCAGTCTGATCGTCCGAAAATATTCGATGGGTGTACGTCGATGGATGTGCTTAGCCCCTTGTTGGAACAACTGCACTTCAGCGCCCGGCTAGTCTTCGAAGGAGGGCTTTGCGGCCCCTGGTCTCTCGAGGACGCCGCCAGCAAGGGACGTACGACATTTCACCTAATCACCAAAGGCCAGGTCTGGCTGCATGGCCTGGACGCGACCGAGCCAGTGTCGATGCAAGCGGGGGACCTGGTGTTTTTCCCCCGCGATCCCGGCAGTCGGCTCAGCAGTAGCCCCAAGCTATCGGCCCAGACTCCCGCCGTTCCCGAGCTGGCCGAATGGTCGCAGGCCGAATCGGCCCTGCTCTGCGGTTATTTCGCTTTCGGCGCGGACAGCCCGACATGGCTGTTCGAGCACTTGCCAGGCCATATCCGCATCCCCGGCGATGACGGAACGCCCATGCGGCAGTTGGTCGCGTTGCTGATAGATGAGTCCATGCAAGAGCGGCCGGGCCGGCAGGCCATCATGGCGCGGCTGGCGGACAACCTGTTCCTGTATTTCCTGCGGCATTGCCTGCACGACCCAAGCATCCAAATGGGGCTGATGGCCGGTCTGCGCGACCCCGCCCTGCGGGGGGCGTTGATGGCCATGCACCGCGAACCGGCGGCGGCCTGGGATCTGGCCAGCCTGTCCGACAAGGCCCACTTGTCCCGTTCTTCGTTTGCCGAACGCTTCGCCCGCACGGTGGGTACTCCACCGCTCGAATACCTGACGCGTTGGCGCATGCAGGTAGCGGCACTCCTGCTCAAGGACGAGCGCGTGTCGCTGATACGAGTCGCCGAGCAGGTCGGCTACAGCTCGGAAGTGGCATTTTCCAAGGCCTTCAAGCGGGTGACCGGTCAGCCCCCCAGCCAATACCGACGGCTCAATGCCGGCACAGTGGCGGCTGTGCACCATGCGCGGGGCTTGTAACTACGACAGACCTGGCGCATCTCCTTGCTGGCCCTCAAGCAAGTGGCGGTTATTTTGGGGCCGGAATCTGCGCTCTATGGCGCCAACGCCCTTGCCGGCGTCATCAACCTTGTCTCCGACGACAACGACGCGCCAACCTTCGTGGCGCAAGCTCAAGATCCCCGGCGGCTCGATGTGGGATTCAGCTACCGGTTTTAGCCTGCGGCCAACAAAGCATGAAGAACCTTTGGCTTGTCGGGACTGCTCGCCGTCCGTCCAGCCCGCGAGCGGCCTGATTTGATGGCGATCAAGCCAGGTCGATTCCGCCTTTACCGGTGTGGAAACGCCGGCTTTACTCCCAAGGACATACCTCTCCGTCGGCGTGTAACGCGCAATGCACTGGGGCATCAATCCACTGAACACTCGCCACCATCGGGTCCCGACATGCAACGACGCCAATTCATCATCGGCAGCCTGGGCGTTGCCCTGGCTTCAACTATCCCGTTGCGCGCTGTGCAGGCCCACGTTGGGGCCGCCGCTCCCGAATCCCTGCTGACGCCGCACGCGGTCCGCGTGCTGGGCAGCGTGCTCGAAGGACTGCTGCCCGGTGCCCCCGAGGGTCCTGGCGCCCGCGACATCAATGCCACCGGCTATGTGCTCGGCATCCTGGCCCACCCGAGGACGCCAGATTCCGAGCGGCACTATCTGCGCGAGGGTTTGCTGTGGCTTGACGAGCTCACACCTGCGGCCTCGTTCGAGACGCTGACGGCCAGGCAGCGCGAGGAAATCCTGCGCAGCTTTGCCGCCTCGGAACGCGGCGAGGCGTGGCTGGCCAATCTGCTCGGTTACGTCTTCGAAGCCCTGTTCGGCGATCCGGCCTACGGCGGCAATCCGGGGGGCGTGGGCTGGCGTTGGATCGAACACCAGCCCGGCTTCCCCCACCCCACACCCGACAAGGTCTACGGAAAACTATGAAAGACTACGACGTGTGCGTGATCGGCAGCGGCGCCGGCGGCGGTCCCGTCGCCTACACCCTGGCCGAGGCGGGCTACCGCGTGCTGGTCCTGGAAAAGGGGCCCTGGTTCACCGAAAAGGACTTCTTCAAGGACGAGATCGTCTGTTGCCGGCGCAGCGTCTATACACCGGAACTCAAGGACGAGCGGCACGTGCTCGAAACGCCGGACGGCGGCGGCTCCTGGTCGGCGGAGCCCACCTCGGAATCCGGCTGGGATTTCTGGAACGGCAATTGCGTCGGCGGCTCGTCCAACTTCATGAGCGGTTTCTTCCTGCGCCTGAAGCCGGACGATTTCCGCCTGCGCTCGACCTATGGCGCCATCGCCGGTGCCAACGTGGTGGACTGGCCTATCGGTTACGACGAGCTGGAACCGTATTACGACAAGGTGGAAAAGCTCGTCGGCGTGTCGGGCAAGGCCCTACCCCATCCGCATGCCGACCCCCGCTCCAGCCCGGATTTCCCATTCCCGCCGACGCTAGAGCATCCGCTCGCCGACTGGTTGGACCGGAGCTGCCGCGACCTGGATCTGCACCCGCTGCCGACCCCGCGCGCGATCCTGCCGGCCCCCGCACTGGGCCGTCAGGGTTGTGCCTACAGCGGTTACTGCGGCAGCTATGGCTGCGCCACCGGCGCCAAGGGCAGCGCACGCGCCGCGCTTTTGGACAAAGCCTTGGCCAGCGGACGTTGCGAGCTTCGTCCTCATTCGATGGTTGCGCGGCTCGTCGGCGATGCGCGCGGCCAGATCGCCGCGGTCGAGTATTTCGACAAAGACGGCCGCAAACAGCGGGTCGATGCGCGGATCTACGTGGTCGCCTGCCAAGCGGTGGAGACGGCGCGCCTGCTGCTGCGTTCCACCGGACCCCGGCACCCCAAAGGGCTCGCGAACCGCCACGGCCAGGTCGGGCGTAACCTGTTGTTCTCTGCCGGCGGCAGCGGCTCGGGCGATCTGCCCTATGACCATTTCACTGCGCGACAGGTGGACGAGCTGAAAGTGTTCGGCCCCTTTTTGAACCGCACGCTCCAGGACTGGTACGTCATCGACGACAAGGCCCTGGGCGGGCGGGTCAAGGGCGGCTCGGTGGAGTTTCTGTTCCAGCACCCGAATCCCATCAACCGCGCCGACCGCCTGAAATGGGGCGAGGACGGACTGCTCTGGGGCGAACCCTTGAAGCGCAAGCTCAAAGCCTATTTCACCGGGGCAAGTCACTTGCGCTTCGAGGCGTTCTGCGACTGGCTACCCACGGACGACTGCAGAATCAGCTTGGATCCAGAGGTGCGCGACCGCTGGGGACTGCCGGTGGCGCGGGTGCGCGCCGGCTACCATCCGCACGATCTCAAGGTGGGCGAATACCTCGCGGAGCGCAGCCGCGCCGTGCTGGAACACCTCGGGTGCGTAGACGTGCGCAGTTTCGTGAGCGGCGATCCGCCCAGCAACCTACAGGCCGGAGGCTGCCGTTTCGGCCGCGACCCCAAGACCTCGGTGCTCGATCCCGATTGCCGCGCCCACGGCATCGACAACCTGTACGTCAGCGACGGCAGCTTCATGCCTACCGGCGGCAGCGTGCCCTACACCTTCACCATCTATGCCAACGCCTTCCGCGTCGCCGACCAGATCGTCGCGGACCTGGGCGGCGTGCGGGCTTCGCGCGTCAAGGACCGGACGGGGTAACCGATTCAAGGATTCCGCCAGTCCGTGCGCAGGAAGCGCGCCGTAACGGTACCGGCTGTGCACGGCTCAACCAAGAGGCAAACGGCAAGCGAAATTCTTACCGCCGCATCCGTCGATTCACTCATCTCCCTAGGAGCACATCATGACCAAGAAATCCCACTCCCTGACCGGCCTGATCACCGCCTCCCTGCTGTCTGCGGCCCTGGTCCCAGTTTTGGCCTCGGCCAATCCGTTCTCCATGACCGATCTGGCCCAGGGTTATAACCTCGCCGCCGCCGGTGACGAAGGCCAGATGAAGGGCAAGGAAGGCCAATGCGGCGCGGACAAGATGTCCAAAGAGGAGCACAAGACCATGAAGGAGGGGAAATGCGGCGAAGGCAAATGCGGCGCCGACAAGAAGGCGATGAAGAGCGACAAGGAGGGTCAGTGCGGGGCCGACAAGAAAGCCATGAAGGCAGACAAGGAAGGCCAGTGCGGCGCGGACAAGAAGCCGCAGTAAGAACCGCTCCGGGCGCAGGCCGGCACGCCGGCCTGCGCGTACTGGCGCCCATCGGTGTTCAATGCGGCGATCAAGGGGCACGACACGTTAGCGCCATGCGCGGCGCGGTTTCCCCGGGAAGCCTAGTCATGCCCCGCTTAGGCGGGCCGTTGCGGGCGCGATGGGTTCTGCTCCGGCTCCTTGCCGTGCTCGTATTCGCCCGCGTCGGCCTTTCGAGCGTCCTCCCGCTCCTCGTCGCCGCCCCCGCAGCAGCCGCCGTGGCCCCGGTGCTGAGCATGCTCGTGCTCACCGCCGGCCCCGTGCCCGCCATGTCCGTGGTGCATGAAAATATGCATCAAGGGGCAGGCCAGAAGCAGCAGGAAGGGCAGATAAGGCACGACATGGGCGCGGTGTTCGGTGAGCAGGAAATAGCCGGCGATGGCGAGGAAACCGAGGAAGAACCCGTTGGCGCCGCCGGTACTGCGGCGAGGGGGCGTGAGCTTGTGCATCATGGCTTGCTCCTGGGGGATTCAAGGGGTTGGGTGCTGGTAGCGGAACTTCGCCTCGATGTCCTTGCCGGCCACACCGGTGCGGCGGATGCGTAGGTGGATGACGTAGGGCATGGTGGTGTCCAGGCGGAAGAAATTGCCAAAACTCATGCTGTCATTGATGGGCATGGGCTCAGCGCCTTCACTTCGGGCGCGCCGCTCAAGGGGACGGTGCGGGCGCTAACGCTGGCTTCCTGGATGCGTTGACCGGTCTTGGCGTCGAACAGGGCGGCCCTCACATGGTGCGCACCCGGCCGCCGCGCGTCTCGGCCGCTCATGGGGGTGCCCGGCGCGTTCAGCTCATGCAGCGACAGCAGCTCGGCCGGCAACACGCCGTAATAGATCACGAGATCGTCCTGGCGCAGGGACTGATTCGGAACCTCGACCCATGCCGATATCGCGCAGGTCAGAAACACCATCAGGGCCAGACAGGGCATGGGTTTGCCGTTCATGAAGAGACCTCCTCGCCCACGCCGATGCGGGCGCGTTTCAACAGGGCGGAATTGACGATCACCGACAGGGAGCTGAGCGCCATGGCGGCGGCGGCGATGATGGGATTGAGCAGGCCCAGAGCCGCGACCGGGATGCCGATGCTGTTGTAGATGAAGGCCCAGAACAGGTTCTGCTTGATCTTGACCATGGTGGCGCGCGAGAGCTGGATCGAGGCAACCACGTCGCGCACGTCGTTCTTGATCAGGATGATGCCGCCGGTTTCCTTGGCCACGTCCGAGCCGGAGCCGATGGCGATGCCGATATCGGCGGTGGCCAGGGCCGGCGCGTCGTTGACGCCGTCGCCGACCATGGCGACGACCTGGCCGCCGCGCTGCAATTCCTTGATCTTGGCGACCTTGTCCTCGGGCAGGACCTCGGCGATGACCTCGGTGATGCCGACCTGGCGCGCGATGGCCTCAGCGGTGCGCCGGTTGTCGCCGGACAGCAGCACGACCGCGATGCCGCGAGCCTTCAGCGCGGCGATGGCCTCGCCGGCCTCGGGTTTTAGGGTGTCGGCCACGGCGATGGCACCCACCAGGCTAGTGCCCTGCCCCACCAGCATGACGGTCTTGCCCTCTGCCTCCAGGCGCGTCAACTCGGTCTCGGCCTGGCTCACCTCGATGCCCTGCTGGCGGAACAGCCGGCGGTTGCCTAGCCAGACCGTCGCCCCACCCTGCTCGCCGCGTATGCCGTGGCCGGCGATACCCTGGATGTTCTTGGCCGCATTCACCGCGAGTCCCCGGTGCTGGGCGGCACGCACAATGGCCTCGCCCAGGGGATGCTCGGAGCCGATTTCCACGGCGGCCGCGAGGGCGAGCACGGCGTTCTCGTCCCGACCTCCAAGGAGCAGGACGTCGGTGACATTGGGCTCGCCGCGCGTGAGAGTGCCGGTCTTGTCGAACACGACGCTCGTGAGCTTCTCCGCCCGCTCCAAGACCTCGCCGCCGCGAATCAAGATGCCCTGGTCGGCACCCTTGCCCACGCCCACCATCAGCGCGGCCGGCGTGGCGACGCCCAGGGCGCAGGGGCAGGAGATGATCAGCACGGCGATGAAGGCCAGAAGGCCTTGCGGGAAGTTGCCGAGGGCCCACCAACCGATGAAGGCCAGGACGGCGACGCCGACCACGGCCGGCACGAAATATCCGGTGACCTGGTCGGCCAGGCGCTGGATCTGGGCCGTGCTGGCCTGGGCCTCTTCCACCATCTTGATGATCTGGGCCAGCGCGGTCTCGGCGCCGATCTTGGTGGCCCGGAAGCGGAACATCCCGGAACGGTTGAGGGTGCCGCCGATCACCGCGGCCCCGGCCTTCTTGGCAACAGGCATGGACTCACCGGTGAGCATGGACTCATCGACGCTGGATTCGCCATCCAGCACCTCGCCGTCGGTGGCGATCTTCTCGCCCGGCCTGACGATGACCAGCTCGCCGACCATGATGCTCTGGGCCGGGATTTCCTCTTCCCTGCCCTCGCGCAAGACGTGGGCCGTGGCGGGCTTCAGATCCAGGAGACGGCGCACCGCCGCCGAGGACTTCTTCTTGATGATCTCCTCCATGTACTTGCCGAGCAGCACGAAGGCGATGATGACGGCGGAGACCTCGAAATAGACGTCGCGCTCATTGACCGCGATGGGCAGGACCGCCGGGAAGAACAGCACGGCGACGCTGTAGAAATAGGCGACGCTGGTGCCGAGCGCGATCAGGAAATCCATGTTGATGCTGCGCGTGCGCAGCGCGTTCCAGGCGCCCTTGTAGAAATGCCAGCCACCGATGAACTGCACCGGCGTCACCAAGAGGAACAGCCACACACCCCAGGTGAAGAACGGCAGGGCGTCGAAGGGAACCCAGCTCACCACCATGGCGCCGGAGGCCAGACCCAGGAAGGCGCCGGCGCGCAGGATGGCGAGAGCGAGCACGCCGGTCAGCGCGATGCTCACCCGCGTCTTCATGCGCTTCAACTCGGCCTCGGGCGACTCGAAGGTCCTGAGGCAGTTCTCGCTGCAGAAGTAGTACGTGCGCCCGCCCCGCTCGGTCTTTAGGGCCGTGGCCTTGTCCACCAGCATGCCGCAGATGGGATCCTTGGCGCGCTCTCCGGCGCCGGGTTTGGCGGCGGCCATGTGCGCGGGAGCGGGAGCCGGCGCGTGGTGACAGGCTTCCCCGGCCGCGCCGGCGAGATAGCGCTCAGGCGCTTGCACGAACTTGTCCTGGCAGCGGGACGAGCAGAACCAGAACTTCCGCCCCTGATACTCTCCGCTCGCCGTATCGGCCGCCGGCGTCACCGTCATGCCGCAGACCGGATCGATGGCTGTGCTCATCTCCACTCCTCAAAGCAAGGCCGCCACCGGCGGCTGTTCGAACAGATCGCGCACGCGCGCCGCGCCGACGCCGACGAACATCTCCACGAACTCCGAGCCGGACAGGCTGAAGAAGGGGACTTTCGCATCCCCGGCCACGGCGCGGGCCAGCAGGGTCTTGCCGGGTAGCGTTCCGGCGAGGTCAGGAAGGTCACGACCTCCTTGAGCTCGTCCACGGCCTCGTCGATGCCGGCCACGTCCTTGAAGCCGACGGCGATGTCCTTGTCGACGTAGATGCGCGCCTTGCTCTTGCCGATGCTCATCATCCCGTGGCCGGGGCCCATGCGGCCGAGCACGAACTGCCAAACCGCGATCATGGCCAGGAAGGGCAGCAGCCAGGACAGCAGGCCTTGGAGAAAGGTGGACTCGATGACGCCGGCGTAGTCGATTTTCGCCGCCTCGAGGCGGCCCGCCAGCTCGGGATCGGCGACTCGCACGGCGGCGAACTCGTGCCAATCCTCGGGATTCGGCGCCTTGTCGTCGGTGGTGCCCGGCTTGGCTAGGTAGCGGTAGCGAATGGAGCCGGTCACCTTGTCCGTGCCCAGCGCCACATCCTTGACATCGCTGGCCGCTACCGCCTGCTTGAAGGCGCCATAAGAAATCACCGCGACATGACGCCCGGCGAAGAAATCCTGGATCAGCAGGAGGGCCACGAAGCCGACGACGAAATACCACAGCGAAAAATTCAAGCGCTTGTCCATTGCCGCCCCTCGCCACGACACCGGTTTTTATCTTTCGTCTGTGCCGATACCCACCGTTTGCGCTACGTCAACTTCGCCTACGCCCTTCCAGGCGCCGCCCTTGTCGATAATCACGCCGCAACCGAATTCATCCCAGGCTCAGGGCTTCGGCGCGGACAGCATGGCGCCGAGCCTAGGGAAAAATGCCTGCACCTCGCGCCTATAGCGCCGGTACTCGTCGCCGAAGCGCTCGATGGCCTCGGTCTCCTCGCTACGCGCGAGGCGGTAGTACATGAACACGAGAACGGGAAACATGACGACCGTGATGAGCGTAGGCCACTGCAGCAGGAAGCCGGCCATGATGAGCACGAAAGCGTCATATTGTGGATGGCGCACTCGGGCATAGGCTCCGGTCGTGGCCAGGGCGCCGGTCTTTTGGGCGGCATAGAGCACTCGCCAGGCCGACGCCAGCAGCCAGAAACCACCGATCAGCAACAGCGTGCTGGCGACATGGAAAGGCCCGAAATGGGGAAATGCCCGCCAGCCGAACAGGGTCTCCAGCAGATGCCCGGCGTCGTGGCTCAGGAAGTCGATGCCGGGATAGCGGCTGCCCAGCCAGCCGGACAGCAGGTAGATGGTCAAGGGAAAGCCGTACATCTCGGTGAACAGCGCCACCAGGAAGGCGCTGAATGCACCGAAGCTGCGCCAGTCCCGAGTCGTGCGCGGCTTGAAGAAGCTGAACGCGAAGATGATGAACACCAGGGAGTTGATGATCACCAATCCCCACAAGCCATAGGCCGGTTCGTCGTGTGGCATGATCGTTCTCCGTGTGACTCGGAAGGTCCCGAACAGGCGAGCCGGCGCCTTCGGCGCACGGCTTTCCGGAACTTGTCAGCAGGGTGACGACTCCGTTCCGTCCCAAGAAAGCACGCGCGGCTCAGGGCCAGGCATGGGCATCATAGTCCCTCAAGCGCCGGGCTTATCCCGCTCCCAATACACGTCCAGGCGAGTCTTCTGGTCGTCATACTGGTATTCCGCATGGCCCTTGTAGCTGGCGGTCAGGGCATGGCCGAGGCGCTGGGCCAAGTGCACGCCCGTGGTCGTCACCAAGACTTGGTCCGGCTCCTCGGCGATGGCGATCAGCCGTTCCAGCGGATGCTCGGATTTCTCCTTTTCTTCCGTAGCCTTGACCAGATCCTGGATTTCCCGGCGGTGGCTTTCGTAAAAGCCTTTGTCGATGGCCACGAAACCCGCCGGACAGTTATCGGCGATGCGCTGGCAGGCGGGGCACAGCCCCCTGTCCGGTGTCGTATCGGGAGTACCCCAGGTCCAGCGCCCGCCCTGGTAAAGGGCATCGCACTTCATGCACAGCGTGGGCTCCTTGAGCTTGGCGTCGGACTTGTACATGTCCTTGAGCGGGGCCTTGAACAACTGATCTTTGCGGCTGTTGGAATATTTGTCCATGTCACACCTCCAGTCCGTGCTCACGTGCTTCGATCTGCCGTTGACGCACGCCGAGTTGCGCCAATTCGCCGAACTCGCCGGCCAGACGCGCATAGGCGTCGTCGGCGGTGATGATGCCCAGCAAGCAGCCCTGACTGTCGACGACGGGCAGGCGGCGCACGCCGTGGCTGCGCATCATCTTGATGGCTTCGTGCAGGCTGTGGTTGCTGGCTATGGTCAGGACCTCGCGGCTCACGATGTCTTTGACCTGGAGGCGGGAGATATCGGGCACCTCCTGGCCCAGGGCCTCGACGACGATGTCCCGGTCGGTCAGGAGCCCGCTGGGAATCTTCCGGCCTTGGGGCGAGTCGTCGGCCACCACGAGATCGCCGACGTGATAGCGGCGCATCAGCTTGGCGGCCTCGTATAACGAAGCATCGCGGCTGACGGTGACGACGTTGCGGTTGCAGTATTCGCCGATGGACATGATCAGTACCTCCAGTCAGGGTTTCTGCAGTGATGGACGTCAGTGCTTTGGCGAGTCTTCTCTCCCGACAATCGAAACCAGCGAACACGTGAACGGCGACCCGCCACGGCGGGCCGGACATCGGCCGGGTTGTGGTCGACGCCAAGCATCGATTCACCCTAAGAGCAAGCGAGAGGGTCCACCTTGATCGGCATCAGACGGGCGCGAGGAATTCGCGGGCAACGCGCCGGCTCGATAGCGTCCGTCAAGCTGGGGCTATAGTAAGAACAAGCGCGAACGGCTTTCCTGAACGACGATAATTCGCGAGGGCGTGGCAATGAGCTCGAGCCTGGACAGTACGCGAGCCGCCGATGGCGTTATGGCCGAGCTCCGGCGCCTGCTCGCCGAGCTGCATCCCGAGGCCGCACATCGCCCGACCGCCGAGCTGGACAGCCGCTTCGACCAGGAGCTGGGGCTGGACAGCCTGTCGCGCCTGGAGCTGGTGGCACGCTGCGAACGCCGCTTCGCGTTGAGCCTGCCCGGCCAGAGCTTGAACCAAATGGTCAGCGCGCGGGACCTGGTGCGCGCCCTGCTCTCTCGCGGGTCGAGCCGCCAGCGCCACGTCGATGAGCTCCGGGCACTGCCTGAGTCCGTCGGGGAAAGCGATGGGCTGCCGCTCGGCGCCGCCAGCTTGCCCGAGGTCTTGGACTGGCATTGCGCCCGCCACCCGGAGCGCTGCCATCTGCAGATGGACGACGGCGAGCGGGCCGGCCTGGCCTTGAGCTACGGCGAGCTGCGCCGTCAGGCACGTTGCGTCGCCCAGGGCCTCGCCAATCGGGGCATCACGCCGGGCGAGCCCGTGGCACTGATGTTGCCCACCGAGGCGGATTATTTCCCCTGCTTCCTGGGCATACTCCTGGCCGGAGGCATTCCCACGCCGCTCTACCCGCCGGCCCATTACACCGCGCTCGCCGATTACCTGGAACGACAGCTGGGCATCCTGGACAACTGTCAGGCACGGCTGTTGCTCGTTCCCCCCGTGCTCAAGGCCCGCGCCGGCCTGGTGCGGAGCCTCGCCAGCGGTTTACGCGCCCTGGTCACGCCCGAGGAGCTCTTGGCGGCGCCGGAGGCGGAGCTCCTGCCCTGCCCCGCGCCCGGCGACATCGCCTTGCTGCAATACACCTCGGGCAGTACGGCGGCGCCTAAGGGCGTGATCCTGAGCCATGCCCAACTGCTGGCCAATATCCGTGCCATGGGCCAGGCCGCGGGCGCCAGGCCGAACGATGTCTTTGTCAGCTGGCTGCCGCTCTACCACGACATGGGGCTGATCGGGGCCTGGCTGGGCAGTCTCTACCACGGCTGCCTGCTGGTCTTGATGGCGCCCCAGGATTTCCTGGCACGGCCGGCGCGCTGGCTGTGGGCCTTGCATCGCTACCGGGGCACGATCTCGGCGGCGCCGAATTTCGCCTACGAGCTCTGTTTGACGCGCATCGCGGAGGAGGAGCTTCAGGGCCTGGATCTGTCCGCCTGGCGCCTGGCCTTCAACGGCGCGGAGCCGGTGTCGCCGGAGACCTTGCAAGGCTTCCAGGCGCGCTTCGCGGCCAGCGGCCTGCGCCCCGACGCGGTGCTGCCGGTCTATGGCCTGGCCGAGGCTTGCCTGGGCTTGAGTTTTCCGCCCCCGGGCCGGCCGGCGCGGCGCTTGTGCGTGGATCGCGATGCCCTGCAGACCGGCGGCCGGGTGGAGCCGGCGCGCGACGATGCGCCCGGGCGGACCTGCTTGCTGTCCTGTGGTCTGCCCCTGCCCGGCTGCGAGTTGCGCATCGCCGACGCCCAGAACCGCGAACTGCCGGAATGGCGTCAGGGCCGGGTGCAGTTCCAGAGTCCCGGCGCCACCAGCGGCTACTACCGCAACCCGCAAGCTAGCGCCCGGCTGTTTCAGGACGGCTGGCTGGAGACCGGCGATCTGGGCTTCGTGGCCGGCGGCGAGCTCTACATCACCGGGCGCGGCAAGGACCTCATCATCCGCGCCGGGCGCAATATCCATCCCCAGGATCTGGAAACGGCCATAGGTCGGCTCCCGGGTATGCGCCGAGGTCGGGTCGCGGTGTTCGGCAGCATGGACCCGCGCCAGGGCACGGAGCGCCTGGTGGTCATGGCCGAGACCCGGGAACGGGAGGCGGCGGCCTTGCAGACCCTGCGCCAGGCCGTCAACGCCGTGGTCCTGGAGCATATCGCCATGCCGCCGGACGCGGTGGCCCTGGTGCCGCCGGGCAGTGTGCTCAAGACCTCCAGCGGCAAGCTGCGCCGCGCCGCCTGCCGCGAGCTCTACGAGTCCGGGAGTCTCGGGGGCCGCCGGGGGCTGGCCCGGCCTCTGGCGCGCCTGGCCCTGCGCCGGCTGTGGCCCTGGCTGACCACGCGCCTGCGCGATCTGGCTGCCCTGGCTTACGCGGGCTATGCCTGGACCTGGTTCGGCCTCCTGGCCCTGCCGGCCTGGCTGCTGGCCTTGTTGCTGCCTGGCGCGGACGTGCGTCACCAGGCGCTGCGCGGCCTGTTACGGCTCCTGGCTTTCACGACGGGCGTGCGCCTGAGCCTGGAGGGGGAAGAACGCTTGGAAGCGGCGGGCACGTGCATCCTGGCGGTCAATCACGCGAGCTATGTGGATGCCCTGGTGTTGATGGCCCTGCTGCCTCGGCCTTACGCGGTACTGGCCAAGGAGGAACTGAGTCGGCATTGGTATCTGCGTTGGCCGCTACGCCGCCTGGGGGCCATCTTCGTAGCGCGCGGCGATGCCGAGCAGGCGGTGGCCGCCGCCCGGCGCCTGGGGGCCCAGGCCGAGGGGGCCTTGCTGTTCTTCGTGGAGGGCACGTTCAGCCGCGTGCCCGGCCTCGCGCCGTTTCGCATGGGCGCCTTCCTGGCCGCCGCCCAGAGCGGCCGGTCCCTCCTGCCCGTCGCCCTGGGAGGCAGCCGCGACGTGCTGCGCGGCAGCAGCTGGTTCCCGCGTCCGGGGCGGATCCGGGTCCGCATCGGCCCGGCCCTGCGCCGCGAGGCCGGCGGCGACGATTGGAGCGCCGCACTGAGCCTGCGCAACCAGGCCCGCGACTTCATTCTGCGCCACTGCGGCGAGCCGGATCTGGAGGCCCGCCCGCCGCCTTAAATCAACTCGACCACGTCGCCGTACTCGGGCACTTCTGCCCGCCAGCCAAAACGCTCGTGCAGATAGCGGCGCATGCGATCGGCGGCCACCGGCTCGCCGTGGGTGACATAGACGCGCCGGGGCGCCTCGTCCAGGGTCGACAGCCAGTCGCCGATCTCGACGTGATCGGCATGGGCCGACAGGCCTTCCAGCAGCTCCAGGCGGCAGTTGATGGGCACGTACTCGCCATAGAGCTTGAGATGGTCGGCGCCGTGCAGCAGCGCATGGCCGCGCGTACCCTCGGCCTGGAAGCCGGTGATCACCAGGGCCGTGGAACGGTGGCTGCCGAAGGCCTTGATATGGTGCAGGATGCGCCCGCCGGTGAGCATGCCGGCGCCGGCCACGATGACCTTGGGGTGGGTATTGGCGCTGACGCGCTCCGACTCCTCGCCGGTGCGCACATAGCGCACGCCCTCGCAGAGCGCGCGGCACTCGGCCTGGCTGAGCCGATGCTCCTCGCGGTAGCGGCAGAACACCTCGGTGACGTCGATGGCCATGGGGCTGTCCAGGTAGACCGGAACGGCCGGGATGGCCTCGGCGGCGCGCAGTCGGGTAAGTAGGTGCAGCAAGGTCTGGGCACGGCCCACCGCGAAGGCCGGCAGGAGCACCGTGCCGCCCTTCGCGGCGGTCTCGCGCACGATGGCGCCGATCCGCGCCTCCGTGTCCTCCGCCGGATGGCGCAGATCGCCATAGGTGGATTCCACGATCAGGTAATCGCAGCGGCTAGGCGGCTCCGGCGGGCGCATGACCGGATCGACGCTGCGGCCCAGATCGCCGCTGAAAAAGACGCGCTTTCCGGCGCATTCCACCAAGACGCAGGCCGCGCCCAGGATATGCCCGGCATGCAGGTAGCGTACGCGGAAGGGCCCGACCTCGAAGGCCTCGTGGAAGTCCTGGGCCTTGAATTGGCGCAGGCTGGCCTCGGCCTCCTCCAGGGTGTAGAGCGGTTCGGCGGGCTTGTGCTTGCTGTAGCCGTGACGGTTGGCGCGCTCGGCGTCTTCCTCTTGCAGATGCCCGCTGTCGCGCAGCAGGATCTCCGCCAACTCCCGGCTCGCCGGCGTGCAATAGATCGGCCCCCGGAAGCCCTCGCGCACCAGGCGCGGCAGATAGCCGCTGTGATCCAGATGGGCATGGGTCAGTACGACGGCGTCGATGTCCCCGGGCGGTACCGGGAAGGCTCGCCAGTTCCGCTGGCGCAGGTTCTTCACACCCTGGAACAGGCCGCAGTCCACCAGGAGCCGGTGCTGGCCATGGCTGAGCAGATAACGCGAACCGGTCACCGTGCCCACGGCGCCGTAGAAGCTCAGTTGCATGAACGTCTCCTCGTGTCGCGGCGCCTGCGCGGCGCCGCTAAGTGGTTCGGAAGGCGGGACACAGCTCGCGCACGGCGCCGGCCAGGGCCGCGCTCAAATCCAGGGCATTGCTGACATGGACGATGCTGTTGCTGGTCACGACATGGGCCGCCCCGGCCGTCAGCAGGCGCTCATAGGCCTGGTCCGCGAAGAGGCCATGCACGGCCAGGCAGACCGGCGCCCGCGCCCCTGCCGCACGCAACTGGGCGATGGTTTCCAATAAGGTATGGCCGCTGGCGATGATGTCGTCCACCAGGACCGGGCGATGATGATCCCAGGCCAGCGGCTCGGGCAGGCTTACGCGTACCCGCCGGTCGCCCAGGCGCTCCTTGCGCAGAACCCGGTAAGGCGCGTCGGCGGCGGCGGCCACGGCGGCGACCCATTGCTCGCTCTCGGCGTCCGGGCCGATCAGCAGGGGATGGGAAATCCGCTCGCGCACATAGGCCGCCAACAGGGGCGCCGCCGCCACGACCCGGTGTGGCAGCGTATAGACCTCCGCCAGGGAGGCATAGCGGTGCAGATGAGGATCGACCGTGACCAGCCAATCGAAATGGGGGGCGAGATAGCTCGCATACAGGCGAGCATTCACGGCCTCGCCGGGCGCGAAGCGCGTGTCCTGGCGCATGTAGGCCAGATAAGGCGCCACCAGGCCCACCGAGGCCGCGCCCAGTTCCCGGGCCGTGTCGGCCAGGAACCAGAGCGGCAGGCTGCGGCTGTCCGGCCGATCCAGGCTGCACACCAGCAGCACATGGCGGTCCTTGCAGTCGCTGAGCAGGCGTACATAGCTCTCGCCGTCCGGGAATTGCCGATGGGCGAACTCCCCCGCTTCGGCGCCCAGTTCGCGGACCAGGCCCTCGGCCAAGCCGGCATTGCCGTCGACACAGAATAGAAGTGGCGGATGATTCATGGTAATCAGCATAAGCCTCCGCGCCGCTTGGACCTGGTGCGAGATCAAATTCGCCTTAGATCGCGGCGGCCGCGCCGAAAGGAGAGCCCCCGGGCCCTTCCAAAGGCTTGGCATTCACGATAAGCGCCGCTATGCCCAGGAAGGCGCGGGCGAGCACCGTGGCTGGCTCCTGGCCGTAACGTTCGACCCGGATCCTGCGCGCGCAACGGTATGACGCCTGGTCGGCGAGGACCTTGACCAGCACATGGTAGCGCGGACGTTTCTCGCCGATGTACACCGAGCGCGACAGGGTCACGGTACAGGCTTGCACGGCGGGGAATTCCTCGCTGAGCCTGGCGCTGTCACGCCGAACGCGGGTATCCAAGGAATCCGTGTAAGGCACATTGTCGTAGATGACACGGATGCAAGTGTTCATGACGACCTCCGCAATAGGCCCTAGGCATGGCCGACGCAGGCGAGTTTCGATTCGGGCATTCGCTCGCCCACGGCGAGTTGCTGCAAGGCGTCGATATCGTTCAGCTCGACCGCCCTTCCGTTCAGCTTGATGATTCCGGCGCGATGGATACGGGTTAACACGCGGCTGACCGTTTCCAGCGTCAATCCCAACAAATTGCCGATGTCGGAACGCAACAAGTTCAGTTGGAAACTACGATGGGAACGCCGTAAGCGCGTTAAACGGGAGGAATACTGCAGCAGCCATGCCGCGATGCGCTGTTCCGCCGTGTGCTTGTTGATCAGCATGAGCAGGCGTTGGCTGCGCTCCAGTTCGGCGCCGAACAGGGCCATGACCCGCTTCTGCAGCTCAGGCGCATGGCTCGCCATGGCCATGAAACGCCCGTAGGGAATTTCACACACCGAGGTGGTTTCCAAGGCCACGGTGGAGAACTGATGGGCGTCGTTGGCGCAGCCGTCCATGCCCAGGACTTCGCCGGGCAGATAGTCGCCCAGCACCAGCTCGTCGCCCTCCTCGCTCAGGCGGTAGGCCTTGACCGAGCCGCTGCGCACCACGAACAGGGATTGCATCGGGGAATTCTGACGGTAGACATGGCCATTGCGGCTCAGAATTCGGTGCCGGGAGTGCAAAAATGGCGTGAGTCCGTCCTTGCCGCCACCCATGAGCGACAAGGGACAGTCGCGCCGAATGGCGCAATCGCCGCAATCCGTCCTGTTCGCCGCATTTCCCTGCGGCGCGGCGTGTTCTATGTTGACCTTCACCGGGATGTTACGGGCCGGTATGTGGGGAACCATGGCGGTCATGGCGTGCTCCGGGAGTCGGCGTGTTCGGACAATTCCAGTCTAGAGCTGGCGCCAAGCGGGGCCTATCCGGGCGGCGGCCTAAGCGCATTGCGGAAACTACGTAGTTGACTATGCTCAGGCGAAGGCCACTAAGCCCGTTCCGGGGCCACCCCCTCGTTACCGAGCGATCCAAGTCATGGATTTCACAAGCAAAGACGGATGCGCCCCCGACAAGTCGGAACCCGGGGAGGCGAAGTTCCTGGCGCTGCTGGATGCGGCGGTGGATGCCATCATCGTGATCGACACGCGGGGCCATATCGAGGCGTTCAATGCCAGCGCCCAGCGTCTTTTCGGCTACTCGCAGGACGAGGTCCTGGGCCGCAATGTCAAGCTGCTGATGCCCGCCCCCTACCACGATGCCCACGATGCCTACTTGGGCAATTACCTGGAGTCCGGCCAGGCGCGGATCATCGGCATAGGCCGCGAGGTCCAGGCGCGGCGCCGGGACGGTTCGGTGTTTCCCATCAGCCTGGCGGTCGGCGAAGCGCGCATGGGCAAGGACCGGCGATTCGTCGGTCTTATCCGCGACCTGAGCGAGCGCAAGAGAGCCGAGGAGGAGCTGCAACGCGCGGAGGACGAGGCGCGGCTACATAGGGAGCGCCTGGCCCATATGGCCCGCTTGACCACCATCGGGGAAATGGCCACGGGGATCGCCCACGAGATCAACCAGCCGCTGACCGCCATCGCCACCTATGCCCAGGCCTGCCAGCGCATGCTGCAGTCCGCCCGGGCGGAGCCAGCGGAGTTGCTCGAGGCCTTCGAAAAAATCGAGGCCCAGACCCAGCGAGCCAGCGAGGTGATTCGTCGTCTGCGCAGCCTGATCAAACAGCGGGAGAGCGAGAAGTCCGTGCTGGATTGCAACGCCTTGGTGGCCGACGTCGCCAGGCTCGCCGAGGTCGATGCGCGCATCCACGATCTGGGCCTGGTGCTGGAACTGACGCCTGACCTACCGGAAATCGTCGGCGATCCCATCCAGATCCAACAGATCGTCCTGAATCTGATCCGCAACGGGCTGGAAGCCATGACCGAGGGCAAGCCGGCACATGGTTCCGTCCATATCCGCACCTCCCTTGCCCCCGAGGGCGGAATTGAAGTACGCGTGCAGGACTGGGGGCGCGGGATGGACGAGGCGCAGTTGGCCAAACTATTCACACCATTTCATACCACCAAGGCCAATGGACTGGGCATAGGCCTGTGCATCAGCCGCTCCATAGCCCGAGCCCATGGCGGCGATCTGATTTATTGTCCGACTACCGAGGGCGGCGCCACCTTCCGCCTGGTGCTGCCGGCCTTGCAAGACGAGTGAGCCCCATGACCTCCGCAGAAGCGAAATCGCCTGAACAAAAGCCTACGGTATTCGTGGTCGACGACGACGACGCCGTGCGCGATGCCTTGTGCATGTTGCTCAAATCGGTGGGCCTGCCCATGGAGGCCTATGCATCGGCCACTGAATTCCTGGCCACATTCAACGACAAGCGGCCGGGATGTTTGTTGCTGGACGTGCGGATGCCGGGCATGAGCGGCTTGGAATTACAGGCCAGGCTCAACGAGCGCGGTGCTCTGTTGCCGATCATTTTCATCACCGGCCACGGCGACGTGCCCATGGCGGTGGAGGCGGTGAAACTGGGTGCCTTCGATTTCCTGCAAAAGCCCTTTCGGGACCAGGACCTGCTGGATCGCCTGCATCAGGCCCTAGAGCGCGATGCCGAACACCGGAAGGTCTTGCAGACCCATGCGGCCATCAAGGAGCGCCTGGCTAAATTGACGCCGAGGGAACGCGAGGTCCTGGATTTGGCGGCCAAGGGCATGCCCAACAAAGTCATCGCCAAGACTTTGGGTTTGAGTCCCCGCACGGTGGAAATTCACCGCGCCCACGTCATGGAAAAGATGGACACGCGCTCCGTCGCCGTTCTGGTCCAGATGCTGGCTAGCGTGCAGTCTTGACGCCTGAGTCTCAGCTTGGACCAATGAGTCTTAGGTAGCGCTACGTATTTCTTGTTGCCTGTCCTTCCCGAATACTTTAGCCAGGACCCAGCATGGGCAATGCCACTCAGTTAACAGCCCGTCATACCCGCCCTTCGACCTGGCTCAGGACAGGCTTCGGCGGGTATCCAGCCGGCAGCTGTGCCGCCGACTGGGTCCCCGCCTTCGCGGGGACGACGAAACCTTCATTAAGTCATCGGCATTGCCCCGTGTGGGTGGTTTTCCATGGCAGAGGACAGGCATTAGCCATGAACCCTGGTACCGGAATGGTTAACACGCCGGCACCCGTGTGCATCTTAGACCCCGATGCAGCGGTACGGGACAGCCTGGTTTACCTGTTGGAACGCCAGTCCTGTCCGGTCAAGGCATTCGACGATGCGGGCAGCTTCCTGGACGAGCTGGATCTCGGCATGGAGCCCGCCTGCCTGGTCTTGGACTGGGGATTGCCGCAGCCTGGCTGCCCGGCGCTCCTGGCCGAACTGGCGCGCCGGGGCTGTAAATTTCCCTTCATCGCCACCGCCAACCAGAGCGATATACCCACCGCCGTCGCCGCCATGCGTTCCGGCGCCATGGACTTTATCGAGAAGCCCTTCGTCAGCCGCCTCCTCGTCGACCGGATCCGCAGTCTGTTGCATAAGCCCGCGAGCAGGCCCTGAAACGCCGGTCATTTCGAACCGTCTGACTACCTTCAAAGTGTCCATCGGGAGTCGTGCATGGTGCTGGAGCTGCCGGTGGGATTCGATCCGCAAGCTGCGCGCCCCCCTAAGAGCTGCCGCGTGATGATGCTGGCGACCGTCGCGGTCACCGTGGTCAGCCACGATCTGGCCAAAGGCGTGCTGGTCGGCGTGCTGCTCTCGGGCTTCTTCTTCACCCACAAGCTCGGGCGGATCCTGCGCGTCGGGTAGTCCCAGCCTCCTTAATTCAGCTAATGACCGATAGTGGCTCATCAGCAAATTGAAAGAGCGCAGACCATTTCCGCTTGACTCATGTCAAACCTAAGACCGGGTGTTCGTAGCATCGTAAGCCTGCGCGCCGGTGATGTGGAGGCAAGGCGCCAGCCCATGAGTTCCCTGCCTCCTTTGCCTTACTCATCGACAACGACCGTCATCCAAATTCCTTCAGGAGGTTGTATGTCTCTCGTCCGTTATGAACCCGCCAATCTGTTTGACCAATTCCAGCGGGAGCTCACCCGCTTCTTCGAACCGCGCACGGGCATGCTCAGCCGCGAATTCGGCGAGACCCTGGGCGCGCAATGGGCGCCAGCCGTGGATATTCGGGAAGAGGCCAATGCCTTGGTATTGCTCGCCGACGTGCCCGGCGTCGAGCCCAACAAAATTGAAGTGACCGCCACCAATGGCATGCTGACGCTAAAGGGCGAACGCAGCAGTGAAAGGGAAATCAAAGAAAAGGACTATAGGCGCGTGGAACGCTCCTACGGCAGCTTCTACCGCTCCTTCAGCCTGCCGGAATATGCCGACACCGAACGTATCACTGCGAAAACCAAGGACGGCGTGCTGGAAGTCCGCATTCCCAAGACCGCCAAGTCGAACGCCAAGCGCATCGCCGTAGAAGGTTGAAGCCACCTTTAACAAGCCATTGGCCCGCGGTCGGCGCGAGCCAATGGCTGGGAGTTCCCCATTAACCGGATACAACCCATCCGCGAAGCACTGGAGACCTTGGCCTCGGACTCGTCATGAGCCGTTCCATCGTCGAGACGCGCGGTGGTAGGCTATGGCTGTAACCTGTTCTGCGCTTTCCATGCCGTTGGCGAAATCATCCCCCGCGAAACATGAACCCGACTGACAGCCCGACCATATTCATTGTCGACGACGACCCGGCGATCCGAGACAGCTTGGCGCTTTATCTCGGGCTCAAGGGCTACCGCATTCAACCTTTTGCTTCTGCGGAAGATTTTCTTGCAACCTACCGCGCTGATTGGCCCGGCTGCCTGGTTCTGGATCTGCGCATGGCCGGCATGGACGGCCTCACCCTGCAGGCCACGCTCAAGGAACGGGGCATGGAACTGCCCATCATCGTGATCACCGCATACGGAGACATCGCAACGGCGCGCAATGCGCTAAAGGGCGGCGCAGTGGACTTCATCGAGAAGCCCATCGACGTGGAGCTGCTGACTCGCGCCATCTCCGAGGCACTGGCCTTGGAACAACGCCTGCGCGCAGAAGGCGCCAGCCAGGCGGCTCTGCAGGAGCGGCTAACCCGCCTCACGGATCGCGAGCGGGAAGTGCTCGAATTGGTTGTACTCGGCTGCCACAACCGCGAAATCGCCGCCCAGCTCGGGATCAGCCCGCGTACCGTCGAAGTCTACAAGGCACGCATCATGGAAAAATGCCAAGTGCAGCGTTTCCCCGAACTGGTGCGCCTCGTGCTTAAAAGCCAAGCCGCCTGAGTAGCGTAAGGGCTTCCCTTACGCGGTCTGCCGAATTACCCCAACCCGCCCCAAGCCTTAGCATTGAGTCTGAGCCTTCATTGGCCGATGCGGGCATCCCCGCTACACCGCCTGGGCGCTCGCGCCCAATGCACACGCGTGAATGCGTGGCCGTCATGCATTCGCAGAGTTCGATAGTGCCCCGGGATGTCCGACTCGCCGTCGTACTGCCCGCGGGCTATCGCGAGAGGTAATCGATGACCGTTATGGTGCAAACGGCCCCCACCGCCGAGCCCGGCGTGCTGGCCAGCTTCCTGGGACGCGCTCCCGCCTGGTACAAGAAGACTCTCCTGGGTTTCTTCGCGCTCAATTTCGTCCTGTATTTTGCCGCGGGACCGCTGGTGACCTCCTGGGTACTGCTAGGGGAGTTCATCTTCACCTTGGCCATGGCGCTCAAGTGCTTTCCGCTGCAACCCGGCGGCTTGCTGGCCTTGCAGGCGCTGTTTCTCGGCCTGACCGATACGCAAGCCGTCTACAAGGAAGTCGAGCACGGCTTGCCGGTACTGCTCCTGGTCATTTTCATGGTGGCCGGCGTGCATTTTCTGCGCGACATGCTGTTCCGCTTGATCAATCACGTCGTGCTTGGCATCCGCTCGCGCGTATTGCTGAATTTCACCACCATCGCAGTCGTGGCCGTGCTCTCGGCATTTCTCGATGCGCTGACGATTCTGGCCGTTCTCGTCGCGGTCGCCACCGGTTTCTACGAGGTCTACAACCGCGCCGTGTCCAAGGCCGGCTACCATACCGATCCGAATCCCGAGGATGAGGTCATCGACGAGATCTCCCGTAAGGATTTGGATGAGTTTCGCGGCATGCTGCGCGCCTTGCTGATGCACGGTGCCATCGGCACGGCCATCGGCGGCGTCTGCACCATCGTGGGCGAGCCGGAAAACATCGTTATCGGCAACGAGGCTGGATGGTCCTTCCTGCAGTTCATCCAACACGTCGCGCCGGCCACGATCCCCACGCTTATCGCCGGTTTGCTGACTTGCGTGGTCCTTGAAAAGATGCGCTGGTTCGGCTATGGCATGGAACTTCCCGCCGGTGTGCGGAAAATTCTCGAAGAAGAAGATCGGGCGCTTCGTGACAAGACGACGGCGCGCGATCGGTTCGTCTTGATGTCGCAGGCGGTGGTGGCGGTGTTGATGGTCGCCGCCTTGGCGCTGCATGTCGCCGAGATCGGGCTCATCGGCCTGGGCGTGATTGTGCTCGCTACGGCGGTAGCCGGAGTGACCGAAGAGCACAAGCTAGCCGAGGCCTTCATGCCGGGCCTGCCTTTCGCCTCCTTGCTCGTGATTTTCTACGTCATCGTGGCCGTGATTGAGAGCCAGCACATGTTCCGGCCGGTCATTGACTGGGTGTTGAGCCTCGATGGGAGCAGCCAGATCTTCATGGTGTTCCTGACCAATGGTTTTTTGTCCGCCATCAGCGACAACGTGTTCGTGGCGACAATCTACATGGACCAGCTCAAGGCGGCCTTCGAACAAGGATTGACCAGCCGAGAGCTGTTCAATGCACAGTCCGTGGCGGTGGTGATGGGAACCGGTATCCCCAGCATGTCCACGCCTAACGGTCAGGCGGCATTCCTGTTCCTGCTCATGTCCGAAATTGCGCCACTTATCCGCCTGGGTTACGGCCGCATGGTGTGGATGGCACTGCCCTACTTCGTGGTTTGCACGATCGCCGCAGGCATCGCCATGTTTTGGATCCTTTAAGCGCGCGTTGGCCACGTACGGCCGACTGGACCGCGCCATACTGCTGCAATGGAGCCTCCGATGAAAGCTACAATCCGCAGATTCGCCGTGATGTTGTTGACGATGCCCGCTGCCTGTTCGTTGGCCGATTCGCCACGCATTCGTTGTGAGCCTGCTCCCAACGCGGATTGCCGGGGCGCCTTCCTGCAGGCCGTCGATCTACGCGGCAAGGACCTGAACGGTATCAATCTCGAGGGAGCCAATCTGGAGTTCGCCACCCTGTTGGGCGCGAAACTGCAGGGCGCCAATCTGAAGGATGCCAAACTGCGTTACGCGCACTTCCAGCATGCCGATTTACGCCACGCCACGCTGGATGGTGTGGACCTGTACAAAGCCCATTTCGAGTTTGCGATCCTGTTCGAGGCCACGCTGCGCCAGGCGACCGCCAAGCACGCCGATCTGGAGCAAGCCGATCTGCAAGCGGCGGACCTGACCGGCGCCGACTTCATGGACGCGGATTTCGCCGGTGCCGACTTGGAGAGCGCCTTGCTGAACGGTGCGACCTTGGACAGAGCGAACCTGCAGATGGCCAACCTCAAGCTCGCCAACCTGAAGGAAGCTTCCCTCACGCGAAGCAACCTGTATGGAGCCCTGTTGCGCGGCGCCACGTGGACCGACGGCCGCGAATGCGGCATCGGTTCCCTAGGAGTCTGCAAAGCGCAGGGAGCGCCGCTCTTGGCGTGGCAGGACTAAGCAGGCTGGCGGCAATCCAAAAAGCCGCCTGACTCAAACCAAACAGCCTCCGCGAAACCCGGGGCGGTTCACTGCTCATCGCTGCATGCGTTGAAACAGCAATGAATCATCTACGCGCCGGCCAAGTCCTGCGGCTCTCGCCATCGTGAGGGACTTCGCCTCCCTTCCACCGAAGCAGAGTGGATGCAAATGACCCCCCCAAGATGGAACTTTGCCCACGACGGCGGTCTGATTGTCTCTGACCACCTTACGCGCGCGGCGCGTAACGACCATTAGAAAGGCAAGAACAATGTATTTTCTCCCAAATTTTCCGCAAAAACTCACCGATTTTGCGATTTTCGGGCTCATCCTGCTGACCGGCCTACTCGCCGGTGAATTGGCTAAGCGCTCCCGCCTGTTGCCCGCGGTGAGCGGCTATATCCTGATTGGCCTTGCCATCGGCCCGTCGGGTCTGAATTTGCTCACGGCGCCGCTGCTGGATGATGCGCGCTTGTTCATCGACATCGCGCTCGGCTTGATCCTGTTCGACTTGGGACGCCACTTGGATATCCCTTGGTTACGCAATGATCGCGGCTTGCTGTTGATGGCGCTCGGCGAGAATCTGCTGTCGTTTGCCTTGGTCTTCGCGGCCTTGCTTGTCGTCGACCTGGAGCCCTTGTCGGCCGCGTTGATCGCGACCATCGCCATGACCACCTCGCCGGCGGTCGTCATGCTGGTGGCCAGCGATCTTCGGGCGGAGGGGCCGGTCACGCGGCGTACCTTGACCCTGGTCGCGGTCAGCAACATCTTGGCCCTGGTCATCTTCACCGCGCTTATTCCCTGGACGCAGCGCCAGGACGTGGGCATTGCGCTGGCAAGCTGGCATTCGCTGTACCGGCTGGGGGGCTCCCTGCTGATTGGCTATTTGGCGTTCCTCTTATCCCTGCTGGCCGCCCGTCTGCTCGGTAAGCGCGAATCCAGCCAGTTCCTGCTCTTCGTGAGCATGGTCATCATCGCGATCAGCGCGGCGCGTGCCTTCAATCTGTCCGTGATGCTGAGCCTCATGAGTTTCGGGGTTTGCGCCCGGAACCTGGATCGTCAGCGGCGATTGATGACCATCGAGTTTGGCTATGTCGCCCGCTTGTTCTGGATCCTGCTGTTCGTGATGACCGGCGCCTATTTCCGGCTAGATGGCTTTACCAGCGGCGCCGCAGCCATCTTCGTGGTTCTGCTTGTCATCGCGGTTCGTCAGCTCGGGAAGACGGCCGGCGTGCTGCTTTGGCGAAAACCCGGTCAGCTCACGGCTCGTCAAGCGGGTCTGATAGCGCTCGCTATCACGCCCATCGGGGGCGTGGCCCTGGGAATGTCGCGCACCATCACGGACTTCAATGCCGGCCTTGGCGGACAGCTGAGCCTCGTGGCGATGGCGGTACTCACCGTGCTCGACCTGCTCGGGCCCATTGCGACGCACCATGCCTTGCGATTGTCCGGGGAGACCCTGAGCGAAGAGGCGCAAGCGGGGAGTAATCACCATGGTTGAGCTGAGCTTTACGCGCTCCACGGAACTGAGCATGGGTGTCGAGTTGGAACTGCAACTCGTCAGCCTCTACCACCAGAACCTGGCCATGGAGGCTGCCGACCTGCTGCGGCGCCTGGAGGCAGGTCCGCACGCCGGTGCCGTGAAGCCGGAAATCACCCAGGCCATGATCGAGCTCAATTCCGGCATTCATGGCGGATTCGAGTCGCTACGCGCCGAATTGCAGAGCATGCGCGACACCGTGGCGGACGCGGCGCGTGCCGCCCACGTCGGTGTATGCGGCGGCGGCACCCACCCGTTCCAGCGTTGGAACGAACAGCGCATCTTCCCCACCGAACGTTTCGCCTCGGTCTCCGAGCAATACGGCTACCTGGCCAAGCAATTCACCGTCTTCGGTCAACACGTCCACATCGGCGTCGCCAACGGCGACGACGCCATCTATCTCTGCCACGCCCTAGCCCGCTTCATTCCCCACTTCATCGCGCTATCGGCCTCGTCCCCGTACTACCAGGGCGTGGATACGGCCTTCGATTGTGCCCGGCTACAGGCGGTCAGCGCTTTTCCCTTGTCGGGTACACCGCCGTGGCTGCACACCTGGGAGGAGTTCGATGCCTATTACCAGCGCATGGTCCAACTCGGCATCGTGCGCAGCATGAAGGACTTCTATTGGGATATACGCCCCAAACCCGAGTACGGAACCATTGAACTGCGCATCTGCGACACGCCGTTGACGGTGCAACGGGCGGCGGAACTGGCGGGCTATCTGCAGATGTTGGTACGGGCGCTACTCGCGGAACGTAAACCGCTGTCGCGCGATGTCTATCTGGCCTATACGGTGAATCGCTTTCGTGCGGCCCGCTACGGTTTCGATGCCCGCCTGATCGACCCGGTAGGGGCGGCCGAAACGACCGTGGCAGAGGACATCCTGGCGACGCTGGACGAACTCGGGCCGCATGCCGCGGCGCTGGGCGGAGAGCCGGTGTTGGCGAGCCTACGCCGGCAGGTCGAGGCTCACGACAATGATGCCGCCTGGCTGCGGGCGCGCATGGCCGAACTCGGCTCGCTGCCCGATGTCGTGCATGCACAGGTACTGCGCTGGCAGGACTGATTGATCGGGACATGCGCGCGAAGCAGCACTCCTTGCGCTATAGCACAAGGAGTGCCGTCAGGCCCATGACCTGCCGAAGACTCGGGTAAATCGCGTTCGCTCTGGAGCCCCGCATGATCTGGTTACCGCTTGGCGCCTGCCTCGTCGTCATCGCGATTGCCGGCTACTACCTGAGCCGCTTCGGCGACGTCATCGCCGAGAAGACCGGGCTCTCGGGCTCCTGGGTCGGCCTCATGCTTTTGGCCTCGGTGACGTCTCTGCCGGAACTGGTCACCGGCGTTTCGGCCGTCACCTTGGCGCAAGCCCCGGACATCGCCGTGGGCGATGCGCTGGGCAGCACGGTGTTCAATCTGTTTCTCCTGGTCATCATCGATGTCCTGCATCGGCCGGAGTCGCTGTACTGGCGCGCCTCGCAGGGGCATGTGCTCGCCGCGGCCTTTGGCGTCGCCCTCATGGCCCTGACCGGGATCAGCCTGAGCTTGGTCCAGGCCGGCCTGATGCCTCGCCTCGGTCATATCGGCTTGTACACTCCCGTGATCCTCCTTGCCTACGGCGGCGCGATGCGCGCCCTTTACCAACATGGCGCGCGCCAGCCCGACGAGCAGGGGAAGCAGGCCGATCGCTACGCACGCTATTCCTTACGTCGCGCCTTATCCCTTTACCTGGTGGCGGCGGCATGCGTGGTCGCTGCCGGCCTCTGGTTGCCTAGCCTGGCCAAGTCCCTCGCCCTGGCCATGGGCTGGGAGCAGAGCATTGTCGGTACGCTCATCGTCGCCGCCATTACCTCGGCCCCGGAACTGGCGGTCACTATGGCCGCCCTGCGCCTCGGTGCCCTGAACATGGCCATCGGCAATTTGCTGGGCAGCAACCTCTTCGATATCGCCATATTGGCCGTGGACGATGTGTTGTACCAGCCGGGCCCCCTCTTCGGCCATGTGTCGCCGGCCCACCTCACCACGGCGTTTACCGCCACGTTCATGACGGGCGTGTTCCTCATCGGCATGGTCTTGCGCCGCCGCGAGCGGCTCCTGAACACCGTGGGCTGGACCAGCCTGCTGCTGACCGCGCTGTTCCTCATCAACGCCTATTCCCTCTACCACCATCATGTCCCCTGAACCCCATCGCTGGCACCAGCTCAGCGCGGCGGAGGTCGCCGCCCTGCTCGATACCGACCCGAGCACGGGACTGGGCGCGCTCGAAGCCATGGACCGGCATAGGCGCTTCGGTCCGAATGCCATCGTGGAAACACAGCGCCGTGGCATCGTGCGCATCCTGGCCGCGCAATTCGCCGATGTCATGATCCTGGTCCTGATCGCGGCCGGAATCGTCGCGGGCGTGATCGGCGAGCCGCAGGACAGCGTCGCCATCGCAGTCATCGTTCTGCTCGATGCCCTCATAGGCGGCGTCCAGAGGGCGGAGCATGGAATGCGTAGCCAGTGGGGACCCAGTCGATGGCCATTGCAGCCGGCTGGATGCCCGCCGAAGCCCGGCCTGAGCCAGGTCGACGGGCGGGCATGACGAACTTTGTTATTTGTTACGTCCTGACAATTGCCCAAGTAGTTGGCTCAGAGAAAACCGCCGCAGAGGTCAAACCCTGCTGAGTTCCCCAGCAGAGCCGGGGGCTTACCTCACTGAGTTAAGGAGAAAGTGTCCGTTCATCCTGAGCCTGTCGAAGGGCTCACCACGAACGGCTGAGCGGCATTGCTCCCTGGCCTTTTTGTTGGCGCCATCCCGGGCACCAACCCCTTCGGGGTTTACACGCGGAATGGCTCCAAGCCAATCCTGCAGACGCAAAGTCCTGCACTTGTCCGTACTTTGCGCGCGCCATGTACCCGGCTCGGTGGACGATGCGCCACGACTCGCGGTGGGGACAAACTAGTCTGGAGTCCGTCGGTTCTATACTGAAATCAGGCCACCCAAGGAATGCCTCGGTAATGATGAACCTGGACCCTCCCCTGCCCTTCGGCGGCCGCCTGCTCATGGTGGGCTTCGGCTGCATAGGCCAGGGCGTATTGCCCTTGCTTATGCGCCATATCGCCCTCAAGCCTGGACAGGTGCGCATCCTGAGGGGCGATGGCGACGGCCGGGCCATCGCCGACGCTCATGGCGTGAGCCTGGCGGTGTGCGCGCTCGACCCCGACAATTTCCGCCAGCGCCTGGCGGCCGAGCTCAAGGCCGGGGATTTCCTTCTCAACCTGTCGGTGGACGTGTCCAGCCGGGAGCTCATCGCCTGGTGCCAGGAACGAGGCGTGCTTTACCTCGATACCTGCATCGAGCCCTGGGCCGGCGGTTACGTGGACCGGCGGCTCAGCCTCGCCCAGCGCACCAACTACGCACTACGCGAAGCCGTCCTGGACCTGCGCCGCCGGCGGCGCGGGGAAACCACGGCCATCGTCACCCACGGGGCCAATCCCGGCATCATCTCCCATTTGACCAAGCAGGCCTTGCTCAACATCGCCGGCGATCTGGGACGGCGCGGCCCCCTGCCCTCCACGCGGGAGGCTTGGGCTCGCCTGGCCCAGGACTTGGGCATCCGGGTGATCCACGTGGCCGAGCGCGACACGCAACTGCCGGCCTTGCGCAAACAGCCCGGCGAGTTTCTCAACACCTGGTCGGTGGACGGTTTCATCGACGAGGGCTGCCAGCCGGCGGAACTGGGCTGGGGCAGCCATGAACGGCGCTTCCCCGAGGACGGCCGCCGCCATGAATCCGGCTGCGGCAGCGCCATCTACCTGACCCGGCCCGGCGCCGGCACGCGGGTGCGGACCTGGACGCCGCTCGCCGGTCCCTGCATCGGCTTCCTCATCACCCACGGCGAGTCCATCTCCATCAGCGACTACCTGACCCTGGGCGATCCCCTGCGGCCCGACTACCGGCCCACGGTGCATTACGCCTACTACCCCTGCGACGATGCCGTCCTGTCCCTGCACGAGCTGGCCGGCCGCAATTGGCAACCCCAGGCGCGCCGGCGCGTGCTCAAGGACGAGTTGCTCAGCGGCGTGGACGAGCTGGGCGTTTTGCTCATGGGGCATGGGCGCGGCGCCTACTGGTTCGGCTCAAGGCTGTCCGTCGGCGACGCGCGGGCCCTCTGCCCCTACAACAGCGCCACCAGCCTGCAGGTGACCGCCAGCGTCCTGGCGGGAGTGCTCTGGGCCATGGCCCATCCCATGGCCGGCATCCTGGAGCCGGACGAGCTGCCCTACGACGAGCTGCTGTGTCTCTGCGGGCCGTATCTCGGCGAGCTGGTGGGCGAGTACAGCGACTGGACGCCGCTGACCGGACGCGAAAGCCTGTTCGGCGAGGAGCTGGACCGTACCGACCCTTGGCAGTTCACGAATTTCCGGGTCCTATGAGCGCTCGATTCTGGTGAGAGTGCGCGCCGATAGCGTGAGCTCGGGCACCGGGCTTTGCCGGTATTTCGATACACGCCGAAACCTCTCCCCAGCCTGTTGAATGGGCAGTGCTGCCGGTGCGCCCGATCGAAGAGGATCTTCGAGCCGTCTCGGAATGCCTAGCTTCCCGATTGCAGGTAGTTCTCGCTGCCCATCTGGGCCTGCAGGGCGAGCTGGGTCTCGAGCCAGTGATAGTGCGCCTCCTCGTCGGCGAGCATCTCCACGAACAGGTCACGGCTGACGAAGTCGGCCTGGGCCGAGCAACACGTCACCGCCTCCCGAAGCACGCCGATGGCGTCGGCGATCAGGCTCAGGTCCTGGCGCAGCTGGCCGGTTACGTCGGCCACGGGAACGATGGGGCGGTGGTCGGCCAGTTCGGGCGTGCCGCCCAGGAACAGGATGCGGGCCATCAGGCGGCGCGCATGGGCGGTCTCCTCCTCGCCGTAGGCATGCTGCTTCGCGGCCAGCTCGCCATAGCCCCAGTGAGCGAGCTGTCCGGCGTTGAGCAGGTATTGCTTGTGGCCGGTGAGTTCGATACGGAAATAGCGGTTCAAATAGGTCAGGACCTGGGGATCTCCCTGCATGATGTATTCCTGGAGGCTGAGTGGAGTTCCGACACTATCCCCCGTGGTTTCCGTAACCATGACCGAGATCAAATCCGGAACGGATACCCGGAGCGCGCCACTAATTCCGTCGTTCGGGAAACTCGCTTGGCATGACGCGGCGAGAATGTGTAAGCCGGCCGATGGACACCAAGCGCATGGCATACCTACGGGAAGCGCTTGATGCCGGTCAAGGCGCGGGGCCACCCGCGCCGCTAGGCTGCACCGCCATGTGGTTCATCTATTCCCTCTTGAGCGCCGTCTTCCTCGCCGGACGCGACCTCGCCGTCAAGCGCCAGGCAAGCCGGCTCGACAGCCTGTCCCTGAGCTTCGCCCTCTCCGCCCTGGCCCTGCCCGTGCTGGCCCTGGGCATTGCGGTCTTCGGCGTGCCGGAACTGAAGCCGGGCTTCTGGGGCGCGCTCGCGGCGGCAGCCCTGGGCGATGGACTCGCCGCCCTGCTCTACGTGCGTGCCCTGAAGGCCGCGGATCTGTCGCGCGCCGTGCCCATGCTGAGCTTCCTGCCGGTGTTCCAGGTGCTGTCCGCTCCCTTCCTGGTGGGCGAGACGCCCTCGGCGGCGGGACTCGCCTGCATCCTCGTCACCGTGGCCGGTTCCTATCTGCTCAATTTCAGCGACTGGCGCGCCGGGCTGTGGGCGCCATTCAAGATCCTCTTCCGGGAGCGCGGCAGCCGGCTGATGCTGGCTGTCGCGTTGTTATGGAGCCTGACCGCGAGCTTCCACAAGCTGGGCGTGCAGCGCTCCTCGCCGGCCTTCTGGCTGTTCGCGGTAAACGCCGCCATCGCGCTTATGACCTATCCCCTGGCGCGCGCCTTCGGCGCCTCGCCGCTAGCGGATCTGCGTGCCCAGGGGCGGGCCCTGGTCCTGCCGGCGTTTGCCAATGCCCTGACCATGGGTGCCTTCTTCGCGGCGGTCCAGACAGGCCAGGTCGCCTATGCCTCGTCGATACGGCGCTTGAGCGTGGTGTTCTCCCTGGCCGCGGGCGCGGTGCTGCTGCGGGAGCGGCCCTCCGCCGCTCGCTGGTGGGGAGTGGCGGTGATGACCGCCGGCGCGGCCCTGCTGGCACTGGCCGATTGATCCAGCACAACGCGGGCTGGCGGCAGGACGGTTAGAAAGGGGAATCCTTCTTCCCCACTGCGGAGCCGCCATGCGCAACGACATCCCCCTTCTCATCGCCAGCCGCCGCGAGACCGGCGAGTCCGGTACCTTCGAGGTACGCGACCCGGGCGACGAGTCCGTCGCGGGTCTCTGTCCCGCCGCTTCGCCGGCCCAGCTGGAGCGGGCCGTGGCCGCGGCCGAGGCCGCCTTCGCCCGCTTCAAGGACAGCAAGCACGACGAACGCCGTGCTCTGCTCCACGCCATCGCCGATCGCATCGAGGCCCATGCCGAGGAGTTGGCGGAACTGGTGACGCGGGAACAGGGCAAGCCGCTGCCGCTGGCCCGCTTCGAAGTGGGCGGCGCCGCGGCTTGGGCCCGCCACGCCGCCAGCCTGGACATCCCGGAGACGGTGCTGGAGGACAGTGAGGAGCGGCGTATCGTACTGTGTCACCGGCCCCTGGGCGTGGTCGGCTCCATCACGCCCTGGAACTGGCCCCTGCTCATCGCCATCTGGCACTTGGTCCCGGCTCTGCGCGCCGGTAATGCGGTGGTGATGAAGCCATCCGAGCTGACCCCCCTGAGCACGCTACGTCTCGTCGAGCTGGTCAACGAAGTCGCGCCAAGGGGCCTGGTCAACTCGGTCAGCGGCGGCGCCGAGATCGGCTCGCGGATAGCCGCGCACGAGGGTATTCGCAAGCTGGTGTTTACCGGTTCCACCGCCACCGGCCAGGCGATCGTGCATGCCGGCGCCGGCAATTTGAAGCGCCTGACCCTGGAGCTGGGCGGCAACGACGCCGCCATCGTGCTGCCGGACGCGGATCCGGACGCCATCGCCGAGGGCCTGTTCGCCACCGCCTTCCTCAACATGGGCCAGACCTGCGCGGCCCTGAAGCGGCTGTATGTGCCGGAGTCCCTGCACGACGCCATCGCCGAGCGCCTGGCCGGCATTGCGGGCCGCCAGGTCCTGGGTCACGGCCTCGACTCGGGCACGACCTTCGGCCCGGTGCAGAACCCGGTCCAGCTCGCCAAGGTCGAGGCCCTCGTGGCTGACGCGCGTGCCCGCGGCGGGCGCGTGCTTTGTGGCGGCGAGCGCCTGGCGAGGGACGGCTATTTCTACCCGCCGACCATCGTGACCCACGTGGAGGACGGGGCGCGGCTCGTGGACGAGGAACAGTTCGGACCGGTGCTGCCCCTGGTGCGCTACCGGGATCTGGACGAGGCCGTGGTCCGTGCAAACCGGAGCGAGCTGGGTCTGGGCGGCTCGGTATGGGGGCAGGACATCGAACTCGCGGAACGCACGGCGGCGCGCCTGGAATGCGGCACGGTATGGATCAACAGCCATGCCGAGGTCATGCCCCACGTCCCCTTCGGCGGCGCCAAGCGCTCGGGCGTGGGCATGGAGTTCGGCGTGGAGGGGCTGTTGGAGTACACGCAAACGCAGGTAGTGCATCGCAAAAAATAAGCAAGCTGCCGAATGCCCTCCCCCTCTCTACCCCTAGGAGAGAGGGAGAGGCTTAATGCTCCCTTCTCTCATGGCCGGGGTCCTGCCGCCTACCCCACCTGCCGCGCCCGTAGCGCCTTGATGCCGTCGGCGAAGCGCTTGAGGGTCGGCGTGCAGTCGCCAGGCTCCAGCATGGCCTCGATCAGGCAGAACTGGCCGCGCGTATCGAAGGCGCGGTCCAGAGCCGCCGCGAGCTCGGCGCGGGTAGTCACGCGCTCGCCTCGGCCGCCCAGTGTCTTGGCCAGCTCTGCGTAGTGCCAATCGCCGAGCGTGGCGCAGCGGGACTCGGGCTGGAATACCCGAATCATCTCCCAGGTCTGGTTGTTGAGCACGATGACGATGGGGTCGAGGCCGTAACGGCGGCAGTGCCCCAGCTCCCAACCGGTCATCTGGAAGGCGCCGTCGCCCACCAGGATCACCGGACGCTGACCGCTGGTGGCCTGCAAGCCCAGGCCCGAGGGCACGCCGAAGCCCATGCTCGCATAATAGCCCGGCCCCACCATGGGCGTGGGCGTCAGTTCCATGGCGCAGAACATGCAGTCGCCGATGTCCGAGGCGATGGGGAAGGCGCCGCGGGCGCGGATCTGGTCGTTCAGCGCCACGGCCAGATCGGAGGCGCGCAGTCGCTGGTCATCCCTGGGCAGATCGTGGGCATACTCGACGGGCCTGGGCAGGACTGCGGGCGCTGGAGCCCCGGCCTTGGCCAGAAGCGCCCGGACGAGGGCCGCGAGCGGGATATTGGGATAGAGGTGGTGACCGATGCGTACTTCCCGGCCCGCGGCGATCAGGGCGTGGTGGAAGTCCAGGCGCTTGCCGGCGACGCCGAAATTGCTATCGGACAGGATGCAGCCCAGCATCATCAGGAGATCCGAACCCTCCACGAGCTCGGTGATCTCACCGTGGCCGGCCACGCCCAGGTAGGTGCCGTGCACCGGCAGATCGGTCTCGCACAACAGGCCCCGTCCCATGAACGTCGTCACCACCGGTACGCCCAGACGTCGGGCGAGCTCGGCCACCTGCGCCT
Source organism: Gammaproteobacteria bacterium (assembly GCA_016182845.1). GTDB lineage: Bacteria > Pseudomonadota > Gammaproteobacteria > Enterobacterales > Permianibacteraceae > JACPFT01. Next base: position 345,168 of record JACPFT010000001.1, on the reverse strand, counting down.
CCAAGTGGAAGCGGCGCACCTCCACGTCCACCACCAGCACGGGGCGCTTCGCCTCAGCGAGACGAAGCAGCCACTCGTCGGCGGCCTCGGCCACGGCGGCCTCGGACCAGGCCGTGGGCTTGAGCGCCTCCACCGGCGCGCAATCGCGGCCCACGATATCGCGGGGCAGCTCGATCAGCACCGGCTGGGAGTACTCGCGGCAGGAACGCAGCACGCGCGCGATGTCGGCGGCGGCCGTGTCCGGGTCGTCCAAACAGACCTGGTCGCAAGTGATCTCGCGGAAGATCCGGTACTGCGAATCCACGGTCTTGACCTGGTGGTGCAATACCAGGCCCGCGCAGGCCTCGAGCTTACCCGGGCTTCCGGCGATGACGACCAGCGGCGAGCGCTCGGCGTAGGCGCCGGCCACGGCGTTGACCAGGTTGAGCGCGCCGGCGCCATAGGTCACCGCGACCACACCCAGGCCGCAGTTGACTCGGGCGGCGGCGTCGGCAGCGAAGCCCAGGGAGGGTTCGTGGCTGAAGGCGTAGAGCGGCAGCACGCCGCTGTCCTCGATCTGACGGAAAAAGGGCAGGATGAAATCCCCGGGGATTCCAAAGATCTCCCGGGCGCCGTGGTCCTTCAGGGCGTGCAATAAGGCGAGTCCGAGCTGCATGGTCGCTCTCGTTATGAATGGGGATTCCAGCATAGAGTGGGTGGAGAGGGGGGGCGCTGATCCGGATCAATGGGGTGCGGCACAGGGCCGGATCCCGCCCTCCCTTCACGCCCCTTCGCTCTAGCGTCCCCGCCCTCGTTGTCGATCCGCACGGATAGCGGCACGCCGGCCGCGCCGCTATCCGTGCGGATCCAGCTCGCAGTGAAGCATGGGCGGGATTTGCAAGTACGCCTCCGATATCCGCCCCTGGTTCAGAGCGGCGTCATGACTCAAAATCACCGATGCGGTTGGTTAAAGTGCGACCCTATTGATCGAAGTCTTGGTTGTTGTTGGCGCCCTGCGCGCTGTTCGCACTCTGGTTGACGGGGGACGGGGAAAGTCGGCGAACCGGCAGGTCCTATCGACGGCATTCATTGGCTGGCAGGTCCTGCTTAGGGGAAGTCTGCCAGACAGCCCAAGCGAACTCTCACGAGTGCTGGCGGAGTTGCACAGGCTGGTCCGCCAAGCTGGGAGGGTAAAATTCGTGAGGATCGCTCAGTGTCAGGAACCTTTTCTTAACATGAACCTGGCGGCATTTTCGTAGCGCCCTCTGCCGCCGAGCACCGGCGGCCGACGAAACCAGCGCGGCCCCGATCTCATCGGCGCTCGCCGGTAAGGCCCTACCGGCTTATCACGGCGCGGGCGGTTGGCAGATGCCGGCCGGTGCGAAATAGCCCTGCAGCATATCCGGTTGGTCGCGGATCATCGCCTGGATGAGACGCTGCACCCTTTCCAGCTGGTCGGCGTCGTTCTTGAAGATGCGCCGGTCCAGGCAATTGGCGACGTTCAGCTGGGCCAGGTATTGGCTACCAACCCGGATGCTGACGTCCTCACTGTCCGCGCCGTAGGTTCGGGCAAAAATCTTCAGGAAGTCCTGGGGATAGCGCCGGAAGAATGGCTCGTCCTCGCCGGCGACCCGAAAGGAGAACTCGAAAGGCTGCAGCTTCAGCTCGGCGAAGAGCGGATCGCGCTCCTTCGCAGGGTAGGCTTGTAAGCGCCCCCGCATCCACATCCCCAAGGTATGGGCCAGAACCTCGTCCCGGAAAACGAAGCTCCGGGCGGCCTCCTGTTCGGCGAAGCGCGGCGGTTCCGGCCAACGCCGGTTGATGTGGTTCCATTCGTGAGCCAGGGCGTCGAAGGCCACACTCAGCTCAGAAAGTCGGCGCACTCCGAGCAGCACGCGCTCGGCCTCGGCGACACCTCTTGCGCGGAGCTTGACTAGGCTCTCGGCGTACCGGGCCAAGGCAGCTCCTTGCCGCTCCACCGGCAGCAGGAAGCGAAGCTTGACTGCGCCTCCCACCGGCTCCTCGCTCTCGATCGCGAGTGAAGCCGCCTCGTCCACGACATAGAAATGGAACTCGGCGACCGGCGCCGCCGGGTAGAACAGGGCCATAGCCCGCTCCCACTCGGCCCAGAGGGCGGCGGCGAGGCGGGGGAAATCACCGCCCAACTCGGCTTCCATACCCGATTCCACGTGCAGGACCAGGCGGTAGCGTCCCGCTTGCGCCGCCGGCAGTTCCCGGAAGCGCAGCCTGCCGAAGGCCCTGGCCTCGCAGCGAGGCTCGCAATGCCAATCGGAACCGCTCACAACGGAGCGCCCCAGCAGGGAATCGGCGATATTGACGTAATGCCCGCCCGGCGTGCCCAACCGGCTCCGGTCCCAGGACGGGCTATGACCAGGAGTCCCCCGTATGCCGGCGCAGGCACTCAATCCGATAGCCGCCGCCAGCCACAGGCCCGGCCCGAGGCGGCGCCCGATCCTTTCCAATCCATTGCCCATCATCGTTCTTGCCTCATTAAAGTAAAGAAAGCGGAGGCCGCACGGCCTCCGCTTGTTCGACGCGCCGTTAGCGGACCTCGCAGCGGTATTCGCCGCAGTTCGGCGCAGCCTCGATGACGTCCACGTCGGACGAGGCCAAGAGGGCGTTGCCGCTCTCGCCCAAGGCAATTGTCGCATTGACTAGTTGGCCGGCGCGATAATCGGGAATCATAGCCTTCAACCGGGGTATATTGATCTCGAGCCTCGCCTGTTTGGTCGTATCCATCGCCATGACCACTTGCGTCGTGACCCATGCGGAATTTTCCACTGTCAACTCACCGTTGCTGATGACGTATTCGAAGGGGATTTCCGTATGGAACTGGCTATCGTGATAGACCCTGGCCTTACCTGAGCCTCGTTCGTCCTTGTACGCGATGTTAGTGCCGCCAAGTTTGACATACAAACCGCGCCCAGTGGCATTGGCAGGCTTGAACATACCCTTCGAGATCACCAGTTGAGCGATATCAAAACCGTGACCAACACCGCCTATCCGACCGAGCACAGGAGACTGAAAATAATAGGTCCCCATGTTGATTGAATTGGAAAGCCCGCCCGCCGGCGCGGCTTGTTTCACCCATTTGCATTCCAAAATTTCTTTATGACTAACTGACGTCTGGGGGAATCCAAGGGTAAGATTTGTTTCAGACTTGCTGTCGCAGAAATACACATAAATTTCACCGTTAGCCCCGACAAATGTCGTCGGAGCGGAAGAGCGACACCCCGCCGCCGCTAGCCCCGCAACTGCAGCTGTGGCGGCTACGAGAACCGACTTCATCCGTTTGCCGCGCGGGGACATCGAGTGGTCCATCCTCTTGTTCATTGAATAGTCCTGTCATGTTGGATTCCAGGCGATTCCTGGCGCGCGAAATCTACCCCCCCCCCCCCCGCTGGCAAGCGGATCTTTGTATCGCTTTGTAGCGACCTCGGTGGCACCCCGGCAGGACAGGTTCCCATCTCGCCCCTAGCCGTTCTCAGGGGAGACTGTGTCCCGTTAAGACAAGCCCGCGCCGTTTTCGCAAAGCTGTGCCAGGTTTCCGCTTCGGCCCGCCAATGTCCCTGCCCGCCCGTTTCCGCCTAATTTTACCCTCCCAGCTTGGCGGACCAGCCTGTGCAACTCCGCCAGCACTCGTGAGAGTTCGCTTGGGCTGTCTGGCAGACTTCCCCTAAGCAGGACCTGCCAGCCAATGAATGCCGTCGATAGGACCTGCCGGTTTTTGGCGCCGTTGGCCTGATATTGCTAGTGTGCCTGTGCCAGCTCGCCGACTTTCCCCGTCCCCCGTCAACCAGAGTGCGAACAGCGCGCAGGGCGCCAACAACAACCAAGACTTCGAGGCGCCGACGATCTCCAACGACTCTGATAAACCTCTAGTCGACCTCCCCAGCGGGCGCAGCGGCCCGGCTCGTTCAGCAGTGGCGCAGTTCACCCCTATCGAGCTCCCTCGCGCAGCCGCTGCGCCGCAGTAGTTCCCGGTAGCGGTCGTAGCGGTAGGTCGGGCCGTCCCGGCAGGCATAGCTGTCGCCGACATAACAGTGGCCGCAGAGCCCGACGCCGCAGTGCATGCGCCGCTCGACGCTGAGCCAGATCTGGTCGGCACGCAGTCCGCGTCCCAGGCATTCCCTGGCCGCCGCCTCCATGAGGACCTCCGGTCCGCAGCAGAGCACGGCATCGGGCGGGGCCTGGCCGAAGACGGTGTCAAAATGGGCCAGGGGCGTGCCCTGGCGATGGCCCGGACCGGCCTGGTCCAGGGTCTCGATGAGCGGCAGGGCACCGCTCCAGCGCGCCCGCTCCCGGCTCAAGACCCGCGCGCCGACGTGGCGGGCGCCGTAGATGACTTGCAGGTGCGTGCCTGAACGCGTCCTCGCCACGTCCTCGATGAAGCCAGCAAGCGGGGCCAGACCGCAGCCGCCGGCCACGGCCAGGATGCGCTGCTTGCCATAGAAGCGCGGCCAGCCTTGGCCGAAGGGGCCGCGATAGCCCAGGACCTCGCCCGGCTGGAGTTCAAACAGCGCCTCGGTGAGCTTGCCCATGCGCCGGATCAGGGCCGAGAAGCGGCCTTGGTCATCGGGCCGGCTGACATAGGTGAAGGGCGCCTCGCCGCAGCCCGGGAGGACCAGCATGAAGAATTGGCCGGGCATCATGCCCGCGTCCTCCGCGCGGATATCCTCCAGCTGGAAGGTAAAATGCCGGGCGTCCTCGCCGTCGTCGTAGCGCTGCAGCAGGCGCATGGGGCGCGGCAGCACCGACAGGGCCAGGGCGTTCATGCTCCCCCCAAACGTTTGAGCACGACCCGCGCGCCTATGCCGCCCGGGCAGACCCGGTCGCAGCGACCGCAACCGACGCAGCCGTAGCGGCCGAATTCGCGCTTGAAGCCGTCGCCGAACTTGTGGAACCAGTAGCGGCGTACCCGGTCGCCGGGGCTAGGGCTGCCATTGTGGCCGCTGGCCTCCTTCTGGAAGCCCTCGTAGAGGCAGGAGTCCCAGACCCGCTCGCGTCGCAGGCCGCCGTCCGTCGGCAGGTCCAGGGGCGCGAAACAGGAACAGGTCGGGCAGACGCTGGTGCAGCCCGAGCAGCCCAGGCAGCGGGGGCCGAGTGCCTCCCAGGTTTGCGGAGGCACTCGGCCGGCGTTGAGGGCGGCGATCCCGGCCAGGAGCGGAGCCGCGTCGCCCTGCTCCGCCGCCGCTTGCTGGCGCGTCTGCTCCCGCGCCCGGGTCCAGTCCCTGGGCGCCGGCTTCAGATCCAGGCCGCTCACGGCGGCCCGCCCGGCGGCGGTATTGACCAAGAGCCGCCAGGAGGCGCCCGGGATCAGCACCAGGTCGGCCAGTCCGTCGCCCACCGCCGGACCGCTGCCCAGGGCGGCACAGAAGCCGCCGGTACAGCTCGCCGCGCAGTCCATGCCCACCAGGAGGGCAGCCTCGCGGCGCGCCTGGTAGTGCCCATCCCGGGCGAAAAACCGGTCCTGGTAGGCGATGGCGGTCAAGTCGCAGGCGCGCAGACCGAAGAGTGTGAAGGCTTCCGGCTCCGGTTCCACGGCGACGAAGCGGCCCCGCTCGAAGCGGAACATCGCCTCGCGCTCCGGGAAGAAGAAGGCCTTGGCCGAGAAAGGCGGCGGCTCGAGGCCGGGTTCGAAAGCCTGGGCATCGTCGGCGGCGACGGTCTGCCAGTGCAGCCCGCCTTGTCCGTCCGGGCGCGGCTCGTACAGCCGCCGGTCCGCCGCCAGATGGGCACGCAGGGCTTCCACGCTGTTCAGCTCATAGGCGTTCATGGGCGGGCTCGTCGAATTCGAGGCGGCGCGGCGCCTGGCCGGGCGGCAGGGCGGTCACCGCCACGGCGCAGGCCTTCAGCTCGGGCATCTTGGTGCTCGGGTCCTGGGCGTCATTGGTCAGGCGGTTACAGGGCGCCTCCTTGAAGTGATAGGGCATGGCCACCGTCCCCGCCGGCACGTCGTCGGTCAGATGCACCCGCGTTTCCAGGACGCCCCGGCGCGAACTGACGCGAACGCCCTGCCCTTCGCGCAGTCCCATGCCCCGGCCATCGTCCGGGTGCATGAACAACAGGCCGGTCGGGGTCTCGCGCTCCAACAGCGGCGAGCGCCGGGTCATGGAGCCGCAGCCGTAGTGGAAATGCAGGCGGTGGGTCGTGAAGGCGAAGGGGTAATCGGCATCGGGCACTTCCGCCGGCGCCACCTGGGACACCGGCAGCAGCCGGGCTTTGCCCAGGGGAAAGCGCTCGGCGTGCAGGAGCGGCGAGCCCTCCGGGTGTTCCCCGTCGCAGGGCCATTGCAGGCCGTGATGACGGTCCAGTTTCGCGTAACTCATGGCCGAGAACATCGGGCTCAAGCCGACCATTTCGTCGAAGATGGCCTCGGCATCCGGCCAGCGCAGCCCCGGCTGGCCCAGGCGCTGGGCCAGCGCGCCCAGGATCTGCCAATCGGTCCTGGCCTCGCCGGGCGGCGGCACGGCGCGGCGCACCCGCTGCACGCGTCGCTCGCAATTGGTGAAGCTCCCGTCCTTCTCGGCGAAGGCGGCGGCGGGCAGGACCACGTCGGCGAGCTTGGCGGTCTCGGTCATGGCGGTTTCCACCACCACCAGGAAATCCAGGGCGGCCAGGGAGCGCGCCACATGATTCTGGTCCGGATCGGTGAGTACCGGGTCCTCGCCCAGGATCATCAGGGCCCGGAAGTCGCCGGCCAGGGCCGCCTTGGTCATGCCCAGGGAGGTCAGGCCCGGCGCCGTCGGCAGACTGGTGTTCCAGGCCTGGGTGAACTTGGCGGCATGGGCCGGATCGGCGACGTCCTGGTAGCCGGGAAAGACATTGGGCAGGCAACCCATGTCGCAGGCGCCCTGCACATTGTTCTGGCCGCGCAGCGGGTTGATGCCGGTGCCCGGCCGGCCGATCTGGCCGCAGCTCAGGGCCAAGTTGGACACGGCGATGACATTGTTCGTGCCGCTCTGGAACTGGGTGATGCCCATGCCGTAGGCCAGGAAGGCGGCCTTGGCATGGCTATAGGCATGAGCGACGGCGCGCAATTGGTCCTCGGGCACGCCGGTCAGCGCGACCACCTCGTCCAGCGCGATGCCGGCCACGTGCCGGCGCAAGGCGTCCGCATCGGCGCAGCGCCGGTCCAGGAAGTCCCGGGCTTCCCAGCCCTGGGCGAAGATGATGTGCAGGAGGCCGTTGATGAGGGCGATGTTGGTGCCCAGGCGCAGTTGCAGATGCCAATCCGCCAGGCGCGCCAGGCGGGTCTTGCGCGGATCGACGACGATGAGCTTGGCGCCCCGATCCTGGGCGCGCAGGATGCGCGCGCCGATCATGGCGTGGTTCTCGGTGACGTCGGCGCCGATGACGAGGATGAGGTCGGCGAGATCGATGTCGACGATGCCATTGGTCATGGCGCCGGAGCCCAAGGTCCGGGCCAGGCCCGCCACCGAGGGGCTGTGGCAGATGCGCGCGCAGTGATCGATGTTATGGGTCTTGAGCACGGCCCGGGCGAATTTCTGGGCCGCGTAATTGTCCTCGTTGGTGGCGCGGGCGCAGGAAATCACGCCCACCGCCGTGGGGCCGCCGTCCGCCAGGGCTTCGCGGAACTTCTCGGCGACAAGATCCAGGGTCTCGTCCCAGCCGGCCTCGCGAAAGGCGCCGCGTTCCTTGATCAGGGGATGGACCAAGCGCTGGGCCGGATCGACCGCGAAGCTCGTGCTCCAGCCCTTGGCGCAGAGCTGGCCCTGGCTGACCGGATGCCCCGACTGGGGCTCCACGCCGATGATCCGGTCGCCCTGCACGCGCAAGCCCAGGCCGCAGCCGACGCCGCAGTAACTGCAGATGCTGGGAACGACCTCGATCATGGCGCCCTTCCTCACGAACTGCTTTCAAGCCTATAGCTGCCGAATATCGCCGCTGCAACAATGCCGCTCAGTTAACAGCCCGTCATACCCGCGAAGGGTGAGGGGACAACGAAAAACGCCTAAACTGAACGGCGTTGGCCGCCGCAATGCTTTGGCAGCGGGGCCCGAACCTAGCACGCATCCCCTAGGGTGGAATTTGCGCCGATGAAACCCGCTTGCGCTTGATCGGCATCAATCGCCGGGGCGGTAGTGTCACGCGGGCTATTCGGACGACGGGAATATGAAGAAACCGTTCGCCCTGAGAAGCTGGCCTTGGCGGGTGTAGCCCAAGCCAACTCTTACAAGCGCTGGCGGAGTTGCACAGGCTCGTCCGTCAAGCTTGGGGGGGGGGGGGTTAAATTCCTGGGGATCGCTCAGTGTCAGGAACCTTTTCCTGGACGAACTGGGCATGAAAGTGTTACCCATGTGCCCGGTTCATACCGACGCAGCAGCCTGTTCTACGAGAAACTGGATACCACAGATCCCTGGCAGTTCCTGAATTTTCGGGTGGGGTAGAGAAGGCGGGCTGTTCGTAGCCCGGATGCAGCGGCAGCGAAATCCGGGGACTTCTAACCCGCCCTAGACGAGCATCGGTTACAGCAAGAAAGATGAGGTTCGCGCAGACAGCGGAAAGATTCTTAGCGGATGCGATGGCGCTCAAGCAAAAGCGGCGGGCGCCTAAGCGACCCGCCGCAGGGAGCAAGAACCCAGGTCTCGTTAACGGCGAGCTACCCGCCGACGCAGCAGGGGAATCAAGCCGAGGCTGAACAAGGCCACGCCCAGCGGCTCCGGCACCTGGTTGATCGTGAAGTTATCCATGACGAAATGTGTCCCGGACCCACCGAGCCCCATATCAACACCACCGAACGAGGAGAAGCGCAGGCCGTTGATGCCGAGGAAGTTCAGGTTGAACCACGTGGGTCCTGTGGTATCCACGACGATTTCCTGAGACATGACGGTGACGCCGTCCAGCAGGCCTTCGATCAGGATATGCAAGCCGTTATTCCAGGCCGCGGTGAAATACGCGCCATTGAAGTCGAAGAGATTGCCCTCGACAGTACCGACGGCAGCATACCAGTTAAACGCAGAGTAGTTGCCGAGGGTGCCGTTATCGTAGCCGGTGCCAATGTTTTTCTGGTCATGAATGACGCGGAAATTTCCCCAGTCGAACCCGGCATATTGTACGGGTATCGTGCCGGAGGCCACGCCAATGTCGAAATCTTCGAAGTCGATAACCGTGGCTTGGGCCGGCTGCAAAAACAGGCTCGCCAAGGCAAAAAAGAGTCCGGTTTTCCAATTCTTCATGTTGATTCTCCTTATAAAATTGAACATGACCCGCGCAAGGGCCATAAGCCGTTCAAGATGGCGTGCAGATGAAGGCAAAAATCAGGCCATAAATTATATATCTTTTGTATACATAGGCTTAATTTTTACCGTTTTCGCCTAGTGTAAATATTTCTGACAGTCCTTGAGCCCCCCCCCCCGATGCACGTCGGCAGCAGGCGCGTTCCCGCCATAAGGGACGAAGTGGGGGGGCGGCTAGATCACAGGGGTCGGAGTCGTTGATTTCAGTCCGGGAGCGGGGTCGGACTCGAAACTCCCCCGAGAGCCTGGACGTGCAACTGACCCCGGCCATTCGCGCCAAGGCAGCCGAGTTGGGCAAGGATCCGGTGAAGACTTACAACTGGGTGCATAACAGCATCCGCTTCGTGCCCCGCCACGGCGCCATCCAGGGCGCGGCCTATACCCTGGAGACGCGGTGGCGCAATGCCTTCGACACCACCAGCCTGCTCATTCGTGGGCTTCGCTCGGAGTCTGGCCCGTAAAACATCAGCTCGTCTGCCCCAGCTTGATAACCAGCACGTCGCAGGGCGCATGCTCGGCCACCAGCTCGGCGGTATTGCCCTGCAGGAAGGCATCCAGCCCGCTGCGGCCCAGGGTGCCGAGAACCAGCAAGCCCGCCGACTCCTGTTCGGCATGGGCGGCCAGGGCATCGGCCGGCGCGCCGTAGATCACGTGGATGGCCTCTTCGCCCAGTCCCAGGGGCGAGACGTAGTCGCGAGCGGCGGCCTGTAGGTGATCCTTGTAGAGTGCGTCGATGGCGGGGATGTCCAGGGCCGCGTCGGCCGGCGACATCAGAGGCACCCCGGTGAAGGCAGTGACGGCCTGCCAGGGACTGCCCAGCTTGTGCGCCAGGCTGCGGGCGGTGTCCGCCACGCGCCGGTTCAGCTCCTGATGAACGGGTTCCGGGTTGCCGGCATCCAGGGCGGCGAGCACCGGGCCGCCGCGCAGCGGCTCCTTGACTAGCCACACCGGGCAGGGGCAACGCCGCAGCAGCTGGCGCTGATCGGGCGTCATCGCCAGGCGCTGCAGCCAGGTGCTGGTGCTGACCGCCGCCACCACCAGGTCCGGCCGGCATTCACCCACCACCTCCATGACCGCCTCGTGGGCATGCTCGGCCCAGGCCAGGCGCGTGTCCACGTGCTGGCCCTGTTGGCGCAGCTTGCCGGCCAGCACGTCCAGTCGCTCCGTGGCCTGGTGGCTGGCATGGGCCTGAAGCACGCGCAGCTGCTCTTGGTCCAGGACCGACGCCAAGGGTTTCAAGGGCACATAGACAGGCTGCACCAGGGTCAGCCGCGTCTGCCCGCCGTCCGCCAGGCGCAGGGCGCGCTGGATGGCGGGCTGGCCCAGGCCCTGGGCGCCGTCGACCAAGACCAAAACATGCTCGAACGCGATCATGGGAATGCCTCCTGCTGGATACGGTCTTGGATTAACTTGCGCCGGAATGCCGGATTCAAGCTTGATTTATGTCAAGTGGCGGGGGCATCGCTCCGGGGCATGCTCAAGCTATGTACGCCCCGGCGCCGTCCTTAGAAATAGCGCCCTACGTCGGGTCCCGTTACCTCCTATGTGTAGCAGCCAGCGAGGGATAGAGCATGTCCAGCCCCGCCGAATCCGATCCAGATGGCGCGGTGCTCCGCGTCAAGCGCCTGGGGATAGACACCCACCAGGAGCCCATCGTCTATATGCGCGCGGAATGCCCGGTCTGCCGCTCCGAGGGCTTCGGTTCCCACTCTCGGGTGGCCTTGTGCACGGACGGGGCGCGCATTATCGCGACCCTGAACGTGGTGACGAGCGATTGGCTGGCCATGGGCGAGATCGGCCTGTCGGAGGCGGCCTGGCGCCTACTGGGGGCCGCCGAGGGCGAGCCGGCCCGGCTCAGTCACCCGCAAGCCATCGAGTCCTTGAGCGATGTGCGCGCCAAGGTCTACGGCCATGCCCTGGGACGGGAGGCCATCGAGGCCATCGTCGCCGACATCGCCGCCGGTCTGTATTCGGACGTGCACTTGGCCGCCTTCGTGACCGCCTGCGCCGGTACGCGCATGAGCCGTAAGGAAGTCGAATACCTGACCGCCGCCATGGTGGGCATAGGCGAGCGCCTGGAATGGGACGCGCCCCTGGTGGTGGACAAGCACTGCGTGGGCGGCCTGCCGGGCAATCGCACGACGCCTCTCGTGGTATCCATCGTCTCGGCCCAAGGTCTGCTCATGCCCAAGACTTCCTCGCGGGCCATCACCTCCCCGGCCGGAACCGCCGACACCATGGAGACCCTGGCGCCGGTGGCCCTAAATCGCGAGGCCATGCGCGCCGTGGTGGAGAAGACCGGCGGCTGCCTGGTCTGGGGCGGGGCCGTGTCCCTGAGCCCCATCGACGACACCTTGATCCGCGTCGAGCGAGCCCTGGATCTCGACGGCGAGGGCCAGCTCATCGCCTCGGTCCTGTCCAAGAAGATCGCCGCCGGCTCGAGCCACGTGCTGATCGACATGCCGGTGGGGCCGACGGTGAAGATCCGCAGCCTGGCCTTCGCCCAGCGCCTGTCCGAGCAACTGGTCCAGGTCGGCGAGGCCCTGGGCTTGACGGTACGTACCCTGAGTTTCGACGCCTTGCAGCCGGTAGGACGCGGCATCGGCCCCGCCTTGGAAGCCCTGGACGTCCTGGCGGTGTTCCAGAATGCGCCCGAGGCGCCGGCTGACTTACGCGAGCGCGCCCTGAACCTGGCCGGCGTGATCCTGGAAATGGCCGGCAAGGCCCCGTCCGGCCAGGGGGGCGCCCTGGCGGAGGAAACCCTGGCCAGCGGCCTGGCTTGGCGGCAGTTCCAGGCGATCTGCGAGGCCCAGGGCGGGATGCGCGAGCCGCCCCTGGCCCGCCACCACCACGCCGTACTCGCGCCGCGCCACGGCGTGGTGACCCATGTCAACAACCGGCTATTGTCCCGCGTCGCCAAGCTGGCCGGGGCGCCGGCCAGCCCCGCCGCGGGCGTGTGCTACGAAACCCGGTTGGGCGCCCGGGTCCAGAAGGGCGAGCCCCTGTTCAGCGTTCATGCGGACAGCCCCGGCGAGCTGGAATACTCCTTGGAATTCGTCGCCGCCCACCCCGATATGGTCATGGTCAATGCCGACGAGGCTTGAGCCAGGGCTTGAGGCACTCGAAAGCCAGCAAGCCGCTCAACCCGCTGGCGATGGCGAGCAGGGCCTCGGCCAGGCTTAACGGCGCCACATGGAATAGCCGGCTCAAGGCCGGCTGGCTGTAGATCAGGATGAGCATGGCCAGGGTGGCCGCCGCGACCCCGTTCAGGAAGCGGTTGGGCCGGCGCAAGGTGGTCCAGAGACCGGCATGCCAGGCGCGCGTGCTGATGATCATGCCCAGATCGGCGATGACCAGGGCCAGGAAGACCTGGCCCCGGACCGCCTCGGCCTCCAATCCGGCGGCCTGGCCCCAGGCCAGTAGCGCGAGCAGGGGCAGGAGGGCGCAGGCGCCCAAGGCTAAACCCAGGCCCAGCAGTTGGCCGTCGAACCAGGCCCGGCCCGGATCGCGGGGCGGGCGCCGCATCAGATCCGCTTCGGCCTCTTCCGCCTCGAAGACCAGGCTGCAGGCCGGATCGATGATGAGCTCCAGGAACAGGATATGGACCGGCATGAACAGGGTCGGCCAATGCAAGAGGGGCGGCAGGAGCGCCAGGCCGACGAAGGGCAGATGCACGGCCAGGATATAGGCCATGGCCTTGCGCAGATTGTCCAGGACGCGCCGCCCCTGGCGCAGCCCGGCGACCAGGGAGGCGAAATTGTCGTCCAGGAGCACCAGGGCGCCGGCCTCGCGGGCCACGTCGGTGCCACGCTGGCCCATGGCGATGCCGATATCGGCGGCCTTGAGCGCCGGTGCGTCGTTGATCCCGTCGCCGGTCATGGCCACCACCGCGCCGGCCGCCTGGAAGGCGCGCACCAGGCGCAGCTTCTGGGCGGGACGGATCCGGGCATAGACATTGACGCGGGCGCAGTGCGTCGCCAGCTCCCGGTCCGAGCAATGCTCCAGGGCATCGCCGCCCAGCCAGCCCTCGCGCGTGTCCAGTCCGGCCTCGCCGGCGATGGCCAGGGCCGTGGCCGGAAAATCCCCGGTGATCATGACCACGCGCACGCCGGCGGCGCGGCACTGGGCGATGGCCGCCGGAACCTCCTCGCGCAAGGGGTCGGCCAGCCCCAGCAGACCCAGGAAGCGGAAGGGGAAATGCTGGGGATCCTCGGGCCGGTCGCCGTCCGGCCAGTGCGCGGCCGCGATGCCCAGGACGCGTAAGCCCTGTCCCGCCAGGGCTTCGGCCCGCGCCAGCCAGTGGGTTTGTTCCTCGGCGGCGATGCCGGCCAGACGCAGGGCGCATTCCGGCGCGCCTTTCAGGGCGACCCGGGCCGGCCCCGCGCCGTCCTGCCAGACATGGATCATGGCCGGGCGTTCGTCGGTACGCGGGTAGTCCTGAACCAAGGCACCGGCCTCGGACGCAGGCAGGGTCTCACTAGCCAGTTCGCGGATGGCGACCTCCATGGGGTCGATGGCATCCGGCTCGCAGGCCAGTTCGGCCCAGTGCAAGAGCTCGGCGGCCCCCGGCCCCGGCCGGCCCTCGCCTGCCCAATCGTCCTCGGCGCCGACCAGCCGGCGCACGGCCATGCGGTTCTGGGTCAGGGTGCCGGTCTTGTCGACGCAAGCCACACCCACCGAGCCCAGGGTCTCGATGGCGCTGGGCCGGCGTGTCAGGACGCGGACCCCGGCCAGGCGCCAGGCCCCCAGGGCCAGGAACACCGTGAACACCACGGGGAATTCCTCCGGCAGGATCGCCATGGCCAGGGTAATGCCCGCGAGCGCCCCTTCGTACCACTGGCCGTCGCGCAGGCCGTGGAGCAGGACCAGGCCCGCCGAGAGGCCGATGGCCGCTAGGGCGAAGACCCGGACTAGGCGGCGGATTTCCCGGTTCAGGGGCGAAGCCGGCGGACTCAGGGACCGCAGCGAGGCGCCGATGCGGCCTAGGGCGCTGCGCGTGCCGGTGGCGAGGACCAGGGACTCGCCCTGGCCCCGAACCACCAGACAGCCGGCATAGGCCAGATGCGCCGTGGTGTCGGGCGAGCCCTGACCGGGCCAGGCCGATTTGTCCACCGGCACCGACTCGCCAGTGAGGGGCGATTCATCCACCGCCAGATCGTGGGCGCTCACCAGGAGCAGATCGGCGGGCACGCGGTCGCCCTCCCCCAGCCGCAGGCGATCGCCCATCACCACCTCGCGGCCGGCGATGCGCCGCCATCGGCCATCGCGCATCACCAGGGCGCGGGGACTAGACAGCTCGCGCAAGGCGGCCAGGGCCCGCTCCGCGCGCCCCGATTGGTAGAAGGTGATGCCAATGACGATGACCACGAAGCCCAGCACCGTCGCGGCGTCCACCGCCTCGCCGATGAGCAGGTAGATCCCGCCCGCCGCCAGCTGGAGCATGAACATGGGCTCGCTCAGGACTTCCAGCAAGATGCGCCCGAGGGAGCGGCGGCCATCGCTGGGCAACTCGTTATAGCCCTGCGCCTCCAGGCGTCGCAGCGCTTCGGCTTCGCTCAGGCCAGCGGCGCCCGTGTCGGGGAGACCGATAGGCGCCGTGTCGGACGGCGGATCGGGAGATGGACGGGTACCAGGCATGGGGGCGTGCGCTCGATCGGCCGGGAACGGCAGGCTGCTTCCAGAGCTTAGCCGCCGCGTCGAGTTGCGCCAAAAGTCATGGGGACCGAAACAGTCCCCGTATTGAGTTTGAGCTCAGCCCTGGCCCAAGGCCGCCTCGATGGCGCTGACCATTTCCTCGGGCTTGGTTGCGGTGGCGAAGCGCGTGACGGACTTGCCGTCGCGGCCTACCAGGAACTTGGTGAAGTTCCACTTGATGGCCTGGGTGCCCAGGATGCCGGGCGCGGCCTTCTTCAGATGGGTATAGAGCGGCGCGGTGTCGGGACCGTTGACCTCGATCTTGGCCAGGACCGGAAAACTCACGCCGTAATTCAGGCTGCAAAACGACTGGATGTCCTCGGCGCTGCCCGGTTCCTGGTTCAGGAACTGATTGCAGGGAAAGCCCAGGATCTCCAGGCCGCGGTCCTTGTAGCGCTGGTACAAGGCCTCCAGACCTTCGTACTGCGGGGTGTAGCCGCATTTGCTGGCCACGTTGACGATGAGCAAGACCTTGCCGGCATAGTCGCGCAGCGAAAGCTCTTCTCCGGCGCTGGTCTTGGCGCTGAAATCGTAAATTCCGGACATGGGGGATTCCTCGAAGGGGTCTATGACGGGGAGTGCAATACGCCGGCTAGAATCCCGCGTTCGCGCAAACCCTGCAAGGTCCGATGTCCGGCCAGTTCAAGGCTCTGGTCAAATGCTAGGCCCATTTCCCCGGCAACCTGGCGCAAGACGGCGCGCCCCGACAGGCCGCGCTTGTCCTGAATCAATTCCAGCAGGCGCGCGGTCAGCGGATTCACGGCCATGAACTTCACTTGGTCCTCGGCATCGCGGTAAACGCAAAGAAAGGTCGGCGCCTCCGGCGGCTCCGTCGCTTGAAAATCCGGGCCCAGGCGATGCACGGGGTAGCGGTAGGCCAAGGGCCAGGCCTGGGGCGAGAGCAAGGGCACGCCGTCCAGCAGATCGCCGTCCGCATCGACCTCGCCTTCCAGGACCTCGTCGCTCACGCTCAGGGCCAGCTCCACCCACTCGTAATGGGCCAGCTCCGCGAGAAACGGCGGATCGCCGGCCTGCGCGCCCCGTTCTTCGTCGAGGTAAGCCAGGAATTCCTCGGAAATCTTCAAAAAGTACGGCGTGTGGCAGCGATGGCGGGCGAAGAAATCACCGATCAGGGCATGCCAGTCGCGCTCCCCATACAGACTGCGCAGGACCGGAAAGCCGCTGGCGATGAAGCCTTCCAGGTTGTTGTAGAGCAGTTCGCTGTAGATCTTTAGCCGCCGGCTCTCCAGCTGCGGCGGCGCGGGCACCCCCTCGGGCGCACGCAGATAATGGGCCAGGGCGAGCTGACGCTGCTGGAACTCATGAGGCATGGCAGGCCTCGCGCGGCGCATGCCGGGTCTGAAGCGCGCGGATCTCGCCAATCTCCGCCAGGAGCTCGCTCATGGGCGGAAAATTGAAATCCCGCTCCAGAAGCGTCGGGCGCGTGCCGAAGCGCCCGTAGGCATAGTCCAATAGGCCCCAGACCTCGCGCTTCACGGCGCTGCCATGGGTATCCACCAGCAGATCCGGCGCCTCGTCATAATGCCCGGCGATATGGTAGTAGGCGAGCCGCTCGCCGGGCATGGCCGCGATGAACTCGCGCGGGTCATAGCGGTGATTAACGCTGTTGACATAGACGTTATTGACGTCCAGCAGCAGCTCGCAATCGGCTTCCTGAAGCACGGCCTTGACGAAGTCGGCTTCGGACAATTCGCCGCCCAGGCTCGCGTAGTAAGAGACGTTCTCGACGGCGATGCGCCGGCCCAGGATGTCCTGGACCCGGCGTATGCGCGCGGCGACGTAGCGTACGGCCTCGGCCGTGAAGGGGATGGGCAGCAGATCGTACAAATGCCCCTCGTCGCTGCAGTAGCTCAGATGCTCGGAATACAGGGAGATCTGATGCTCGTCGAGGAAACGGCCCACGGCGCGCACCAGCTCCTCGTCCAGGGGCGACGGACTGCCCAGGGACAGGGACAGGCCGTGGCAGACGAAGGGAAAACGCTCGGTGTAGCGGCGCAGCTGTTTCTTCAGCGCGCCGCCCACGCCTATCCAGTTTTCCGGGGCGAGCTCCATGAAGCCCACCGTGCTCAGATCGGCCTCGTCGAAGGCGCCGACCAAGGCCCGGCGAAAGCCCAGGCCCGCGCCGCTAGGCATGCTCATGCTCACCCCGTTCGCTCCTTACTGGGGCTTGTCTTCGGCTTTCTTCTTGTCGGCGCCGCACTTGCCCTCGCCGCACTTGCCCTCGGCCATCTTGGCCTTCTTGTCGGCGCCGCACTTGCCTTCGCCGCACTTGCCCTCGGCTTTGGCCTTCTTGTCGGCGCCACACTTGCCTTCGCCGCACTTGCCTTCGGGCTTCTTGGCCTCGTCGCCCGTGGCGGCCAGGCTATAGCCCTGGGCCAGATCGGTATAGCCGAAGGGATTGGCGGAGGCGGCTGTGCTGGCGAGGCTGGCGACCAGGGACATGCCAATCAGGGCGCTCAGGGATTTCTTGCTGTTCATCATGAAGACTCCATTGGGTTAGGGACTTTGTCGAAGACACCGGCAATACGCGGCGTTCTTGGGAGATAGACGCGCTTTGCTGCGCGGTGTTACACGACCGGGAGCGCGTTTTGTTCATTGCATGGCAATGCGTCCCGGCAGCGCAGACTTAGTCCCAGTGTAGCGGAGAAAGTGCCCGTGAATAATGCACAGGCAGGACAAGGGCTTAGGGGCGGATCTGGCTCAACACCAGCTTGACCGGCGCCTGCTGGCTGGCCCGGTCGAACACCGGGCTTTGCGCCTCGATATCGCCGCTCTGGGGCGTGGCCTGGCCGCTGGGCGACCAGCGCGCGCCGACGCTGACGGCAGCGAACTGCGAGAGCTTGCGCGCCGGGGTCATGGCCTGGGCATCGCCCAGGCTGACGCGCACCGGCCAGTCGCCCGGGCTCAGGGCCAGGGCCGCGAGCGGCATGGGCGAGCCGTCGCCGGCCTTGGCGTAGACGAAGATGCGTCCCGTCGTGCCAATGCGCGTGCGCAGTTCCGGCGTGATATCGATTTCGACGGCGATGTCGCCAGCGGCGGCTTGCGGACTCATGCGCCGGCGCGCCTCGTCGATGCTGGTTTGCAACAGGCGACGGCTCTCGCTGTCCTCGGGGCGCCCTGCCAGCAAGGACTCCCAGGCGGCGATGGCCTCGGCATAACGCCCGGCGGTGAAGCGGCTGAAGCCTTGCAGCATCAGCGCGCCTTCGTGCTTGGGATTGAGGCTCAGGGCCTTGGCCAAGAGGGCATCGGACTCGGCGTCGGCCTTGCCCTCGTTGGCGAGGATCAGGGTCTGGGCATAGCCGACGATGACGGCGAGATCCTCGGGCGATTGCCGATAGGCCTGGGCCAGGGCGGCGACCCCGGCCTCGGCCTCGTTGATGCCCACATAGGCGCGGCCCAGGGCATACCAGGCATCGCCATTGCCCGGTTCCTGGCGCAGCAAGGCCCGCAGGCGCAACAGCGCCTCGCCCATGGCGTCCGCGTCCTGGGCCTGGCCGGCCTGCTCGATGGCCGTTTCGATTCGCGATAGATCCTGGGGTTCTGAAAGCAGACCCTGCCAATGCTCGGCATCCCGGCTCGCCCCCAGTTTCCCATAGAGGCCCAGGCTGGCCACGGGCAAAACGAGAAACACCAGGAGCATCAAGACCCCGGGCCGACGTTGCGCCTCGGCCTGAGCGGAACCGGTCTCGGGCACCTCGGCCAGTACCGCCAGCTCCAGGTCGCGCTTCAGTGCAGCGTGCTGGCCGGCATCGAGGCGGCCGTCGGCCAGTTCCCCGTCCAGCTCGGCCAGGCGCTCGCGGAATACGCGCAGGTTCAAGTGGTCGCGGGCCTCGGTCTCGGCCGCCGTGCGCAACAGGGGCCGCAGCAGCAGGAAGACGCAAGCGGCCAGCATCAGGGCAGCGGCAATCCAGAAACTCATGATGCTCGGTCCTGCTCGGAGTCGGTTTTCAAGATCCGCTTCAGGCGCTCCTCGTCCACGGCCTGGGGCGCCGAGGGCTGGGCGCGGCGGCGGGCGATCGCTCGTAGCAGCCAGGCCACGCCCCCCGCCAGGAACAGCCCGGGCCCAAACCAGAGCAGCCAGGTCGTGGGCTTGACCGGCGGCTTGTAGAGGATGAAGTCGCCGTAGCGCTTATGCAGATAGGCCTCGATCTGCTCCGGGCTTTCACCGGCCTGGAGCTTCTCGAAGATGATGTCGCGCAAGTCCTTGGCCAGGGGCGCATCGGAGTCCGCCAGGTTCTGGTTCTGGCATTTCGGACAGCGCAGCTCCTGGGTCAGGCGACGAAACTGGGCCTCCTGCTCCGGTGAGGCGAACGGGTAGGCATTGATATCGGCCAGGGCCAGACCCGAGATCAGCAGGGCCAGGAAGGCAAGCACGCGCATCAGTCCTGCTCCGCCTGGAGCCGGTCCAGGACCGGTTTCAGCTCTTTGTTCCAGCTGCGCTCGTCGATGACGCCCACGAAACGGAAGCGCACCACGCCCTTGGCGTCGATGACGAAGGTCTCCGGCGCGCCGTAGACGCCCAGGTCTATGCCCAGTCGGCCGGGCTCGTCGCTGATCACGGTCTCGTAGGGATTGCCCAGGCGCGCCAGATAGTCCCTGGCCTTGGCCGGTTCGTCTTTGTAGTTCAGGCCGACGATGCTCACGCCCTGCTCCTTCGCCAAAGTGAGCAGATAGGGATGTTCGGTGTAGCAGGAGGGGCACCAGGTCGCCCAGACATTGAGCAGGCGCGGCTTGCCCTTGAGGTTCTCGGCGCCCAGGGTCGCGCCCCCGTCCAGGGCCGGCAGGCTGAAGGCCGGCACCGGTTCATCGACCAGCTCCGAGGGCAGGAGGCGCGGATCCATGGACAGGCCCTGGTAGAGCAGGACGCAGAGGGCCACGAAGACCAGCAGGGGAATGAAGAGTTGACGGTTCATGCCGCTTCTACACCTTTGCCTAGGGAAGCCTTGGCCTGTTGCCGGGCCAGACGGTAACGCGGATCGCTGACCGCCAGGGCGCCGCCCAGGGCCATCAGCAGCGCACCCAGCCAGATCCAGCGCACCAGGGGCTTGTAATACACGCGCACCGCCCAGGCGCCGCCGTCCAGGGGTTCGCCCAGGGACACATAGAGATCGTGCAACAGGCCAGGCTTGATGGCGGCCTCGGTCATGCTCGTGCGGTTCACCGTATAGGCGCGCTTTTCCGGATACAGGGTGGTGAGCAGGGCTTCGCCTTCATAGACCTGGAACTCGCCGCGCATGGCCTGGTAATTGGGACCGTCCACCTCTTTAAGCCCGGAAAACGCCAGACGGTAATCCGCCACGGCCACGGACTGGCCCGGGGTGAGGCGCAGGTCGTGCTCCTCGCTGAGCACGGTGGTGAACACGGCGCCCAGGGCGCAAACCGCGATCCCGGCATGGGCGAGGAGCATGCCCCACTGGCTGCGGCTCAGCCGGCGCAGGCCGGCCGTCCAGCTCAGCGCGTGCTTCAGTTTGTCGCCCAGGTCGATCCACACGCCGGCCAGGATCCACAAGGCCAGGAAGCTCACCCCGAACACGGCCATTGGCTTCTTGCCCAGCCAGAGCGTCAGGCCCAGGGCCAGGACCAGGCAGAGCGCCAGGCTGAAGCGCGCCCGGCGGAACCATTCGGCCAGGCCGTGGCGCTTCCAGCGCAGCCAGGCGCCCGCTCCCATCAGGAAGAACAGCGGCACCATCAGGGCCGGGAACACGGTGTTGAAGTACGGCGGGCCGACCGAGAGCTTGCCCCAGCCGAAGGCGTCGGAGAGCAGGGGCAGGAGCGTGCCCAGCAGGATCACCAGGGCGCAGACCGCCAGGATCACGTTATTGAGCAGGAGGCCGGTCTCCCGGGACAGCAGCTCGAAGCTGCCCTCCGAGCGCACGCCGCCGGCGCGCAGGGCGTAAATCAGCAGCGAACCGCCGACGATGACGCCCAGGAAACCCAGGATGAACAGGCCGCGCACCGGGTCGCTGGCGAAGGCATGCACCGAGGTCAGGACCCCGGAGCGCACCAGGAACGTGCCCAAGAGGCTCAAGGAGAAGGCCGCGATGGCCAGGAGCACGGTCCAGCTCTTGAACACGCCGCGCTTCTCGGACACCGCCAGGGAGTGGATCAGGCCCGTGCCCACCAGCCAGGGCATGAACGAGGCGTTCTCCACCGGGTCCCAGAACCACCAGCCGCCCCAGCCCAGCTCGTAATAGGCCCACCAGGAGCCCAGGGCGATGCCCACGGTCAGGAAGCACCAGGCCACCGTGGTCCAGGGCCGCGACCAGCGCGCCCAGGCCGAGTCCAAGCGGCCGGCGAGCAGCGCGGCGATGGCGAAGGCGAAGGCCACGGAGAAGCCCACATAGCCCATGTACAGCAGGGGCGGATGCACGATCAGGCCGAAGTCCTGCAAGAGCGGGTTCAGGTCCCCGCCGTCCAGGGGGAAGTCCGGCAGGAGCCGGCGGAAGGGATTGGAGGTGAACAGCAGGAAGCTCAGGAAGCCCACGGCGATGACTCCCATGACGCCCAGTACCCGGGCCACCATCTCGCGCGGCAGGCGCCGGCTGAACAGGGCCACGGCGGCGGTCCAGCCGGCCAGGGTCAAAGCCCAAAGCAGGAGCGAGCCCTCGTGGGCCCCCCAGACCGCCGAGATCCGGTAGCGCAGCGGCAAGAGGCTGTTGGAGTTCTGGGCCACATAGGCCACGGTGAAGTCATTGACGACAAAGGCCTGGGTCAGGCAGGCGAAGGCCAGGCTCAGCAGAGCGAATTGCAAAAAGGCCGCCGGACGCGCCACGGCCATCAGCCGGTTCTGACCGGTCTGGGCGCCCCAGAGCGGGATCAAGGCCTGGAACGAGGCGACCACGAAAGCCGTGATCAGGGCGAAATGGCCCAGTTCCGGTATCACGAGCGGGCCTCCAGGGCCTTGGCCATGGCCTTCTGGGCGGCGCGGCAGGCATCCACGTCCTTCATGCCTTCCGCGACTTCCGGGGGCATGTAGTTCTCGTCATGCTTGGCCAGGACTTCCGAGGCCTCGACCACGCCATCGGCGCCCAGCTTGCCCATGGCGATGATGCCCTGCCCTTCCCGGAACAAGTCGGGGAGTATGCCCTGAAAGCGCACGGGCACTTCCCGCTCGCAATCGGTGAGGCGGAATTCCACCTTCAGGCTGTCGCTGGCGCGCAGGACGCTGCCCACCACCACCAGGCCGCCCAGGCGGAAGCTGGGACCCACCGGCGCCTCGCCCCGCGCCACGGCGCTGGCGTCGTAATACAGGTTGATGTTCTGTTTCAGGGCGAACAGGGTCAGGCCCACGGCCGCGCCCACACCCAGGACCAGGAGGCCGATCAAGGCCAGTTTCTGACGACGTTTCGGATTCATCGTTGTTCGTACTTCTCGGTGGAGGTCGGGACCGTCGCCATGGCTTCCCCGGCGGAGCGGCGGCGCTGCCTTTGGAGTTCCGCGAACAGGGCCTTGCGCCGGCGCAGGGGCTGTAGCAGGGTCAGGCCCAGGGCCAGGGCCGTGATGGCATAGGAGGCCCAGACATAGAGGGCATAACCGCCCATGGCCCAGAAGGCCGACCAGTTTTCAAACGCCATCGCGGGTCTCCAGAAGCTCGCCTACCCAGGCGCTGCGCCGCTCCCGATCCAGGACCTCGTTGCGCGTGCGCATCAGGAGCACGGTCACGAAGAACAGCTTGAAGGCCAGGATCATGAGCAGCAGCGGCCAGAGCATGTCGGCATGGATGGCCGGCTTGGCGATGCGCGCCAGGCTGGTGATGGACGAGCCCTGGTGCAGGGTGTTCCACCACTCCACCGAGTAATGAATGATGGGCACGTTCACCACGCCGACCACGGCCAGGAGCCCTGCCGCCTTGTCGGCGGTAGTGCGCTCGTCGATGGCATTGCGCAGTGCCATGACCCCGAAGTACAGGAACAAGAGGATCAGCTCGGAGGTCAGGCGCGCATCCCATTCCCACCAGGTGCCCCACATGGGCCGGCCCCAGAGCGAACCGGTGGCCAGGGCGATGGCGGTGAAGGCCGCGCCGATGGGGGCGGCATTGGCCGAAACCATGTGCGCGAGCTTGATCTTCCAGACCAGTCCGATGATGGCCGTGATAGCCATGAAGGTGTAGACCGAGAGGGAAAGAATGGCCGCCGGCACATGGATGTACATGATGCGCACGGAATCGCCCTGCTGGTAGTCCGGCGGCGAAAAGGCCAGCCCCCAGATTCCTCCCAGGGCGAAACTCATGGCGGCGCCGATGGCAAACCAGGGTAAGAGCTTGCCGGCTAGTTCATAGAACCACTTGGGCGATGCCAGCTTGTAGAAGAAGGACCACACGACTCAATTCTCCGTCACGCGCAGGGCCGCCGCGCAGGCCAGGGGCGCCAGGCTCAGGGACAAGGCCAAGAGGGCGCCGAGCATGGCCAACTGCCCGGCGTAGGACAGGCCCATGCCGGCCTGAGCCACTGCACCGGCCCCGAAGATCAGGACGGGCACGTACAGGGGCAGGACCAGCAGGGATAATAACATGCCGCCCCGGCGCAGGCCGACGGTCAGGGCCGCGCCGATGGCCCCCACCAGGCTTAGGACCGGCGTGCCCAGGGCGAGGCCGAGGAACAACGCGCCGAAGGAGGCTTCCGGCAGATGCAGGACCACGCCCAGGAGCGGCGACATGAGCAGGAGCGGCAACCCGCTCACCAGCCAATGAGCCAGGATCTTGGCCAGGACCAGGACGGACAAAGGCTGGGGCATCAGCATCAGCTGCTCCAATGCCCCGTCCTCGTGATCGGCGCGGAACAGGCTGTCCAGGGACAGCAGGGTCGCCAGCAAGGCCGCCACCCACAGCACGCCCGGCGCGACTTCCGCCAGGCGCTGGGGCTCGGGGCCTATGCCCAAGGGGAACAGGGTCACGGCCAGGACGAAGAACAACAGGGGATTCAGGCTGTCGCCGCGCCGGCGCAGGGCCAGCAGCAGGTCGCGGCGCAGCACGGCGACAAAGGCGTGCATCAGGCCGGCGCTCATAGGGCGAGGCTCCGGACCTGCCGGCCCAGCTCCAGGGCCTGGTGGGTGGTCATGACGATGAGGCCGCCGCGCTCCAGGTGCGAACTCAAACAATCCTGCAACCAGGCGACTCCGGCCTTGTCCAGGGCCGTGAACGGCTCGTCCAGTATCCACAGGGGCGCATCGGAGAGGCACAGGCCTGCCAAGGCCACGCGCCGACGCTGACCGGCGGAGAGCGTGCGCGCCGGCTGGTCCTCGTAGCCGTAGAGGCCCACAGCCTTCAGGGCCGCGAGGATCTGCTCGCGGCTGGGTCGGTTGCGCAGGGAACGGACAAAGCCCAGGTTTTCCTCGGGGCTCAGGTCCAACTTCACGCCGGGTAGATGCCCGAGATAGAAGAGCTCGGCAGCATAGTCCTCGCGTTGCGAATGAATGGCTCGGCCATTCCAGCTCACCTCGCCTTCCACCGGCTCGGCCAGGCCGCAGAGGATGCGCAGCAGACTGGTCTTGCCGGCGCCGTTCTGGCCTTCCACCAGGAGCAGTTCGCCCGGCTTCAGGCTCAAGGACAGACCCGAGAACAGGACCCGCTCATCGCGCTCGCAAGCCAGCCCGTCCACGGCAAGCTCGCGGGCTGGCAAGGGGGAGGAAATGCGGGTCTGCGGCATGAACGGCACGTGTGCGAAAAAACCGGCGCACTATACCACGGGGCGTAAGACCTTGAATCGGCTCGACCCCGGCTGCGGCAAGATTGCACGGTGTTTCCGCAAAGGGGCGCTATCAAGAGCCCTTCGATGCGCTGCCATACGGCAGCTACTCAGGGCGAACGGCATCATCAAGCTCCGTTCGCCCTGAGTAGGCCGCACAGAGGCTGAATCGAAGGGTCATTCCGCATGGCGCCCTATTTCTTCGGCCGAAACGCCTGACACTGGCTAGGATCCGTCTCCAGGTAGGCCCCGCCGATGAGGTCGATGCAATAAGGAATCGCCGGAAACACCGCGTTCAGGCAGTCGGCGATGGCCGAGGGCTTGCCCGGCAGGTTGACGATCAGGCTGGCGCCGCGGATGCCGGCAGTCTGGCGCGAGAGAATCGCCGTGGGCACGATCTTGAGCGATTCCTGGCGCATCAGCTCCCCGAAGCCCGGCATCATTTTCTGGCACACCGCCTCCGTGGCCTCGGGTGTCACATCGCGCAGCGCCGGGCCGGTGCCGCCGGTGGTGACGATCAGACAGCAGCCGGAGTTATCGGCCATATCAGCGAGATTCTGCTCGATAACAGCCTGCTCGTCCGGGATCACCCGGTAATCCGGTTCCCAAGACGAGCGCAGGATGCGCGTCAGCTCGCGATGTATGGCCGGCCCGCCCAGATCCTCGTAAACGCCTTGGCTGGCGCGATCGGAAACGGTGAGTATGCCTATGCGGATGGGGCTGGTCATGGATGGCTTCCTTGGCGGTGAGTTTGCAGCAGGCATGGTAGGTTATCCGCGTCTCGCCTGCACGATGCTGCGCGGGATCAAGCGGCTGGTTTTCGCCGCTCGGCGTGCTATCGTCGGAGTGGGCTCCTCATTTCACCGAGGTCGGGCACGCCGCATGAAAATGCCATTGATCGCCGGCCTGGCGCCTCCGGTTGTCGGGCCGCTACGCCCCACTCTGGCCGTGGGGCAGGTTCTGCCGGTGCGACTGGTGACCCCCGAGGACGCCCAGGAACTGGTTGCCATCAGCAAGACCCTGGTGGTGGAAACCACTCTGGGCATCGCCCGGCTGCGCCCCCTCCCGGCCGAGATCGCCGCCCGGCCCCCGAGCCCGCTTCCGCCGCCCTCGCCCGGCGCGATGGCCGAGACGGCCAAGACAGCTGCCCAAGTCCCTGCCGCCCAGCTCTTTCTGGAGGTGCTCAGCCTCGCTCCGCTGAAAGTTCGGCTGATTGCCCAGGACGGTCGAGAACGCGGCCCTGCCCTCCCCCATCCCGACACGGCGGAAGCCGAGCTGGAACTGGAATGGCTGAGCCCCCGAACCCCCGCGGGGAGCAAGGCAGGCAGCCGCTTACCGGAAAGCCGCGCAGCGCCGGGCCCCGAGGAACTGACCGGTCCAAAGCCGGGAACCAAGCCCGAGCCCGGCCCCGCTCAGGCGCGTAAGGCTTTGAGTGCCGCCATCCACCAGGTCCTGCGCCAGATCCTGCCGCGCCAGGGCGAGCTCCGTGAGGAATGGACGAGCCTGTTGAAGCTGGAACACGCTCTACTTCATGGTCGCGTACCAGCCGGACAAGCCGCCTCGGCGCCCAACCTCTTGGAGCAGGCGCTGGGCCGGGTGGCCGCCCAGTTGCTGCGCCAGACCCTGGCCGAACTGCCGGATGCCAAGGCCCTGCGCGTACCAGGACAAGGCTTCCCCGTTCCGGCGCCGCCCGAAGCCGAGTCCCGGTCCGGAGACTCGGCGCGGAACCCGAAACTCGCCGTGCCGGGCGAAGCAAGGCCACCAGGCGCGGCCTCCGCCACGGCGGCATCCACGCCGCCGTGGCGGGCACTGCGCGCCCTATTGTCGGGCAGTGAGCCTCGGACCGTGCAGACCGAGGCACTGCCACTTCCCGCCGAGACCAGCGAAGCCAACGCTCCAGTGCGGCTTGCCCCGAAACTGCCGAACTGGACGGAAGCCGCGAGGGCCATGCAAGCCCTGGTTCGCTTGGCGAACCTGCCTTCATCGCACCTGCCACAGTCGCAGCCGACACAAGGCGCTGCCGGTGTTCCTGAGCCCTACAGCGTCTCGACTGCGCCGGAAATCGCTGTGCCGGCCTCTCCGACTGCGGAGGCGCCGTCGCAGCCGGCCGATGCCGAGGGCAGCTCGCTGAGGTTTTTGCGACAGCTGCTTTCCTCGAGCGCCGGCCCCAAACTGGCGCCGCAAGACGTGCTTCCCAGTGGAGCGCGACCGGCCGCCGCCGCCCCGGAAATGCCCGTATTCGCCGAGCTCATGCACAGTCTCGATAAATTGGCGGCCCGCAGCCAAGGCCAGCAACTGGGACAACTCAATCAATCCCTGCAAACCCCCGGCGTCTTCAGCTGGGAGATCCCGGTACGCGACGGCGCGCGCCTGGACCTCCTGTCGCTTCGGGTTGAAGAGCGGGATGCCGGCGAGGCATCTGGGCAGCCGGCCGGTAGGTCCTATTGGTCCTGCCAACTGCAATTCGACTTTCCCGAGTTGGGACCCATCCGCGCGGTCGTGCAATGGCGCGACCGGCGGATCGATACGCGATTCTTCGCGGAGAGTCCCGGCACGGTGGTCTTGTTGAATCAGGAGCTAGGCTGGCTCAATGCCGCCCTGACGGCTGCGGGCGTCGCGGCGGAAGTCCACCCTTGCCAGCAGACGCCCTTGGCGAAGCCGCGTAGTCCGCCGGATCTAGGGCGATTCGATGTATCGGTGTGAACGAACCGTCCCGTGGTTAACAAGGGGCGGAAGCTGAGCTCATGAATACAGAGCCATCGGAAAAACGCGCGGTCGCGCTGCAATACGACGCACCCGCCGCTCCGCGCATCACCGCATCGGGTGAAGGAGATATCGCCGAGGAAATCCTGCGCCTGGCTCAGGAGGCCGGCGTGCATGTGCACGAAGACGCTCAACTCGCCCAGCTCTTAGGCCGCTTGGAGCTGGGCACGGAGATCCCCCGCGAGCTCTATCTGGCCATCGCGGAGATCATCGCCTTCGCCTATATGCTCAAGGGGAAATTTCCGGTGGGAAAAACCGCGCAGGACTATGCATCCGAGTCCTGATCAGGCCGGGATATCGCCACGCGGACGGCGATGCAGGGAAGCCAGCAGTTCCGCTTCACCCCGCGTCAGGCCACAGACGCTCATCAGCTCCTCGACATCGGCGCCGCGTTGCATCAGCCTCGCCGCCATCTGGTAGGGCTTATCCGAGCTAAGCGGCTCATCGCTGACGGCTGCGCCGCCGGTTTTGGCCGCGAGCACCCGCACTTCGTCCTCCAGAAGGGCGAGCTTGCGCCCCGTGCCCACGGCGCTACTCACCAAGGCCCGCAGCTCGTTGCCGAGTCGCTCGTTTTGCGCACGAAGCTCCGAGTTGATGGCCCGCTCCGCGGCCATGGCGCGCCGCAAGCCCAAAAGCGCGAGGCCCGAACCGATGAGTCCGAGCCCCGCCAGAATCAATGCCAACATATCCACGCGATACCCATGCCTCCGAGGCGAAACTCAGAAGTTGAGCTCGCCCCACTCCTGTTCGTTGAGCATCTTGTTCAGGTCCACCAGGATCAGCAGCTCGTTGTCGCGATTGCAGACACCCTGAATGAACTTGGCGCTCTCCTCGTTGCCGACATTGGGCGTCATCTCTATCTCCGATTGGCGGAGATAGACAACCTCGGCCACGCTGTCGACAAGGATGCCGATCACTTGCTGTTCCGCCTCAATAATGACGATACGGGTCTGCTCGGTCACATCGGAAGGCTCCAGACCGAAGCGCATGCGCGTGTCGATCACGGTGACTACATTGCCGCGCAGGTTGATGATGCCCAGCACATGGCTGGGCGCCCCGGGAACCGCGGCGATCTCGGTATAGCGCAAGACTTCCTGGACCTGCATGACATTGATGCCATAGGTCTCGTTGCCGAGCTTGAACGTCACCCATTGCAGAACCGGATCATCCCGACTGCTTTGCACGCGGGCGGCGCTGCTCACTTCGTTGCTCATCTCATGCTTCCTCTTTGCTGGTGCGGCCAGCCGCGGCCGCCGGGTTCTGCCGGGCGATAAGCGCCCGTGCCCAAGACGATTCGTTCAACTCAAGACGATCAATGCAACTATAGCCCAGGCCAAGGACCGGCACACCTTGTTTCCATCCTCAGGGCGCTACGGGAAGCCCCTGATGACGATTTTCGAACTGATTGTTTTCCAACAGGAAAATAAAATTGTCCACATCAAGCAGTGCGCACATTTTACCCACAACGACACCGGCCAACCAAGGACGGCGCCCTAGGCTGCTGCGCCAGCGGATGTCATCGTGTTCCAGGGTGACGGCGTCATGCACCTGGGTGCAAGCCAGAGCCCAAGGCGTATCGCCGAGGCGGATCACGTAGTCGAGCTCCAGGCCCTCGGCGGTGACTTCGGCATATTTTTCCGGCATCACCCAGCGAGCGGTGTCGACGATCTGCATATTGCCGCCCTGGTAGGGATGCAGGCCCAGGAACCACTTGGGCTTGCCGAACAGGGATGTGATCCGGTCCTTTTCCAGGGCGAATATACCGCCGAGCTGGGATAGGGGAACGGCGAGGGTCAGCGGACCGACACGGAAAAATAGGGTCTGGAAACGCTTCTCGCCCCATTCCGGGATCAAATTCGCCGCGCGCTCCGGCGGCAAAATCAGGGCAAGCTCCTCGATGGGCGCCTGTTCGACGATGGCCCTAGGGGCCGGGCTCGCGACGACCGGCGCCGGTTCGGGAACCGCGACCGGTTGGATTTCCATCGCTGGAGCCTTCGCTGGCGGAGCCTCCACCGGTGCGGCCACGACAACCGTTTCAGCGAGCAGCTTGCGCACGCTAGCCAGCTTTGCCGCCTCGGTTTCCTCGACGACGGGTTGCGTCGCTTCGACTACACGCAGAGGAGCGGCCATGACCTGGGGCGCGTTTCCGAACATCGCGGCGATATAACCGGCCAGGGCCTGGTCTTCTTGGGAAATGGACTGGTGCTTACGGCTCATACCGGACTGCCCTCGACTAGCGCGTCGTTCCTTCGCGCGGCTTGTGCATGCCGCAGCCGCAAGCTGCCATCCAGCATGGACTTGAGCAGGCGCTTGTACGCGCGCACGCCTCGGCAGGAGGGCGCCAACAGCGAGGGAGGCATGTGCAGATTGCTGGCATCGCGGAACTTGGTGTCCATGGGCACGACACCATCCCACATATACGCGTCATAGTGCTTTTTCAGATCGTGCAGCGCTTGCACGGAGGCATGGGTACGCCGGTCGTAAAGTGTCGGCACGATGGTATAGGGGATGACTTCGCCGCGCGTGGCGTTGACCATGTCCAGGGTGTGCAGCATGCGCTCCATGCCCTTGAGCGCCAGGAAATCCGTTTGCACGGGGATCAATAGATGTTGGCAGGCCGCCAGGGCGTTGACCATCAGGACGCCCAGGATGGGCGGGCAGTCGATGAGCACGAAATCGTAGTGTTCGCGCGCCGCGAACAAGGCCTGATTCAAGATGGTGCCGACCCCTTCCGAGGCGCCCAGCTGACGGTCCAGGGTCGCCAGCGAGATCGAAGCCGGCAGCAGGGACAGATTCGCGAAGCCGGTATCGACGACCAATTCCTGGAGCAGCCCCGCAGGCAAGCCGTCGGGATGGTGGAACAGCTCGTAGCCGCTACGCTTCACTGCATCGGGGTCGTGAGCGAAGTAGGCGGTCATGGAGGCATGGGGATCGAAGTCCACGAGCAGAACCCGCTCGCCATGGCTGGCCAATAACCCGCCCAAGGCCACGGTCGTCGTGGTCTTGCCCACCCCACCCTTTTGGTTGCAAACGGTCCAAACTTGCAGCACGCGGTGCTCCTTAACTGCTCAGCCCTGGCCGCCATTGCCGGCTGGTGGTGAGGGATTCTTGGCCGGTTGCCAGCTACCATCCGGCAGGCGCTCGATGAATAATTCCGGTTCCGGCTCGGAACGGCCAGCCGGGCTGGGCGGGATCACGCCGCCCTGCGCATCGGTCTCCAACACGCCGCGCGCCACGGCGATAACCACGCGGCGATTCTTTGCTCGCCCGTCATCCGTTTCATTGCTGGCGACCGGCTGGTATTCGCCGAAGCCTTCGATGCCCATGCGTGCCGGGACTATGCCGAGTTTTTGCAGCATGTTGACCACTTCCGTCGCCCGTGCCGTGGACAGGTGCCAGTTGCTGGGAAAATCCCGGGTGGCGATGGGTTTGTTGTCGGTGAATCCGCGCACGCGAATCAAGTTCTTGGTCTTGCTCAAGATGCGGCCGATATCGGCGAGCAGCACCTTGGCGCGGGGATTCAATTCCGCCCGACCGCTGGCGAAGAGGATGCCGCTGCGCATGTCGATCTCCAGCCAATCCTGATTGGCGCGGATCTTGACCAAATCGGCCTTGATCAGGGCCTGTAGGCTCTCGCTGAGCTCGTCCTGCAGCTGGCGGAAGCTTTGCGGCGTCTGGGAAGCTTCCGGCTGCAACGGATCGACTTCTTCTGCCTCCGGCCGGCTGCCGGGGCGGGTGATCGTATCCTGACCGCGTTTGGCATCGAATACATCTCCGGACTGTAGCGCGGCATTGCGCTTCAATTCGCCGATCTGAATCGGGTCCAGGCTGCGCTCGGTGGCTTGGAAGGCCTGGAGTAGGGATTCGGAAAGCACGCGGTATTTGCCGTCATTGACCGAGGAAATCGAGTACATCACCACGAAAAACGCAAACAGCAGCGTGATGAAGTCGGCATAGGACACCAGCCAACGCTCATGATTGTCGTGTTCGTCGCGATGGCGTCGTGACATATCACGTCCTGCCCAGCTTGATGCGGAGATCGGCATCCTGGTGTTTGAAGCCATTGAGCTTGTTCTCGATGATGCGGGGATTTTCACCTTCCGCTACCGAGATAATACCTTCCACCATCATTTCACGGTAATGGCTCTGCAGCAGAATGGTGTTCTTCAGCTTGCCCGCAATGGGCAGGAAGAACAAATTGGCCATGCCCACGCCATAAATTGTAGCGACGAACGCCGTGGCGATGCCATCGCCGAGGCGACTGGGATCGCTGAGATTGCCCATGACATGGATAAGCCCCATCACCGCACCGATGATGCCGATGGTCGGGCTATAGCCGCCCATGGCCTCATAGACCTTGGCTCCCTGCTGCAGGTACTGCTCCTGCATCTCCAGCTCCAACATCATGATGCTGCGTATGTTTTCCGGTTCACCGCCGTCCACCAGGAGGGACAGGCCCTTGCGGGAGAAGGGGTCCTTGACCCGATCCTCGATGTTCTCCAGGCCCAGCAGGCCCTCCTTGCGCGCAATCATGCTCCATTGCAGGACCTGGCTGATGCCCACATCCATATCGAAGCGCGGCGCTCGAAATACCCAAAACAGCAGACGCGCGGCACGCAAGAACGTGTTGAGTGGCGTCTGCAGTAGAATCGCGCCCAAAGTGCCGCCCATGACGATCAGCAAGGCCGGGCCGTTCACGAGGGCCGATAAATTGCCGCCCTCCCAGTACTGGCCGCCCAGTATCGCCAAGAACGCAAGCACCACCCCGACGATGCTGAGAGCATCCAAGCGCATCACACGACTTCCATCATGCGCGCGGCCACATTGTCGAGTGACAACACTTCATCGGCGAGTCCGGCCTTGACCACCGACATGGGCATGCCATAGACCACGCAGCTCGTTTCATCCTGGGCCCAGACCGTCGCACCGCCCTGCTTGAGCAGGCGGGAGCCATCTCGGCCATCGGCGCCCATGCCGGTCAAGACAATGGCCAGCACCTTGCCTGGCAAGGCCTTGGCCGCCGAGGCGAAGGTGACATCCACGCAGGGCTTGTAGGTCAGGCGCTCATCGCTCTCCCGTACGCGCAGGCGATTGCCGTCCAGCACCATCTGCTTGCCGCCCGGCGCGATATAGGCGACGCCCGGGCGCATGTCGTCGCCATCGGCGCCTTCCTTGACTTGAATCTGGCAGAGCGTATCCAGGCGCTTGGCGAAGGCGGGGGTGAAGGACGCCGGCATGTGCTGAATGATGATGATGGGCAACGGAAAGTCCTTGGGCAGGCGCGTCAGGACTTCGTGCAAGGCAACCGGTCCACCCGTGGAAGTGCCGATGGCAACCAGTTGGTAGCGGCCCTTGGCTGGCCCCGTGGAGCGTAAGGGCTGCGCCACCGGCAGGGGACGCGGCGCTGCAGCCCCGGATGACGGTGTGGGCACAGGAGCGGGACGAGCTCCCGCCGCCGGGCGCGGGGGCGGCGGCACCTGCATGGCGGGACGCGGCGCGGAAGGCACCGGGGAACGGGCTAATGCCTTGACCCGCTGTTGCAGAACCTTGCCGGCCTCATTGCGATCCCGGGAGATCTCTTCGAAACGCTTGGGCATGAAGTCCAGCGCACCGGCCTCCAGCGCATCCAGGGTCGCGCGCGCGCCATCATGGGTCAGCGAGGAAAACATCATGATGGGGCGTGGGCTCTTCGCCATGATCTGGCGAACGGCGGTAATGCCATCCATGACCGGCATCTCGATATCCATCACGACGATATCGGGCTTCAGGCTCAAGGCCTTTTCCACTGCCTGTTGGCCGTTCTCGGCGGTATCGATGACCGTCAAATCCGGGTCGGCATTGAGAATCTCGCTGACCCGGCGGCGGAAGAAACTGGAGTCGTCGACGACCAAAACCTTGATGGGCATGCCTTATACCTTGTTCACTACGTCAGCACCCTGTCGAATGGCGATATCGTTCACGCCGCTAGCGGCCGGAGTATTCGCGTCGCGCATACTTCTTCAACAGCCCCGGGACGTCAAGAATCAGGGCGATGCCGCCATCCGAGGTGATCGTGGCGCCCGCCATGCCGGGGGTACCCTGCAGGGAGGTGCCCAGAGGCTTGATGACGACCTCTTCCTGACCCAAGAGACCATCCACGACGAAGCCCAGACGCTGGGTCCCCACTTGCAACAGAACCACGTGCCCGACGGTCTTCTGCTCGCGGCCCTTGAAATTGCGTACCAGCCAACGATCCAGGTAGAAAAGCGGCAGGGCTTTACCGCGCACGATGATCATCAACTGGCCGTCGACCACATTGGTCTTGGTCAAGTCGAGATGGAAAATTTCGTTCACGGCGGCCAGGGGGAAAGCGAAGATCTGTTTGCCTACCGTCACCATGAGGGTCGGCAAAATGGCCAGGGTCAGCGGAACCTTGATGCGGATCGTCGTTCCCACGCCCTTGGCGGAATCGATATTCACGGTGCCGTTCAACTGCGTGATCTTGGTCTTGACCACGTCCATACCGACGCCGCGGCCTGAAATATCGGAGATTTCCTGCTTCGTGGAAAAGCCGGGGGCGAATATGAGGTTAAAGGCTTCGGACTCGGACATGCGCTCGGCGGCATCCCGATCGAACAGGCCCTTCTCCACCGCGCGCGCCTTGAGTTTTTCGGGATCCATGCCCCCGCCATCATCGCTGATGGACAACAGAATATGATCGCCCTCCTGGGCTGCCGAGAGCAACACCCGGCCTGTTCGTGACTTGCCCGCAGCCTCGCGCACATCCGGCATTTCGATACCGTGGTCCACCGAGTTTCTGACCAGGTGCACCAAGGGGTCGGCCAGGGCCTCCACCAGGTTCTTATCGAGATCAGTATCCTCGCCTTCCAACTCCAGCAAAATGTCTTTCTTCAGGCTACGCGCCAGATCGCGCACGACGCGAGGGAAGCGTCCAAAAACCTTCTTGATGGGCTGCATGCGCGTCTTCATGACGGCGCCCTGAAGGGTTGCGGTGGTGAGATCCAGGTTCTGGATGGTCTTGTTGAGCTCCTCGTCCTGGTAATTGACCGCGAGCGTCAAGAGACGGTTGCGCACCAGCACCAACTCGCCGACCAGGTTCATGATCTCGTCAAGGCGCTTAGTATCGACGCGCACCGTGGTGTCGGCAGCGGCAGCGGCCTTATCGTCGTCATCCTTGGCTTCGCGAGCCGCGGGCTTGGGCGCCAGGGGAGCCGCAGCAGGCTTGTCCGCGGGCTTTTCGGCCGCCGACTTGGCCGGCGCTACCGGTGCGCTCGCCTGGGGGGCCGGCTTGGGTGGCGCGGGCGGCGCACTCGCGGCCGCGGCGGGACCGCCGACCGACTTGCCCTTGCCATGGAGCTGATCCAGCAGTGCCTCGAACTCTTGTTCGCTGATGGTGTCCGCCCCCCCCGAGGACGGCTTGACCGCCTTGTTGGCATCGCCGGCCTTGAATTGGCCCTTGCCGTGCAATTCGTCGAGCAGGGATTCGAATTCGTCATCCGAGATTTCATCCGACGAAGCCGCCGGCTTGGCCTTGGCGTCGGACACGGTCTTGAACTGGCCCTTGCCATGAAGTTCATCCAGGAGTGATTCGAATTCGTCATCGGAGATTTCATCGCCTGAACCGGGCGGGGCGGCGCTCTTGGGCGCCGCTTCGGTCTTGCTGCCATGAAGCTGGTCGAGCAGGGCCTCGAACTCGGCATCGGCGATGTCCTCGGCATCGTCGGCAACGGGCGGAATGGTGAGCACGGGGGCCGCGACCGGCGCCGGCGCGACGGGTTGGGCATGTACGGCTTCGCCGGCGGCGATCTGATCCAGGCGTTCCAGCAAGTCGGGATCGGCGGGAGTCGGCTCCCGCATCTGTTTGACCTCATCGAACATGGAATTGACTGTGTCCAAGGCGGCGAGCACCACATCCATCAGCTCGGGAGACACGTCCAACTTACCATTGCGCAGCATGTCGAAGACGTTCTCTGCGCGATGACAGACTTCGACGAGAGCGGTAAGACTCAAGAACCCGGCGCCGCCCTTGACGGTGTGGAAACCGCGAAAGATGGCATTCAGTAAGTTTTTGTCGTCCGGGCTCTTCTCCAGATCGACGAGCTGTTCCTGCAACAACTCCAGGATTTCGCCCGCTTCAACCAGAAAGTCTTGGAGGATTTCTTCATCCGCGTCGAAGGCCATGCACCCTACTCCTCAGAATCCCAGGCTGGACAGGAGATCATCGACATCATCCTGGCCCTTCACCACATCGTCGCGAACCTCGGGATTGATGACCGGACCCGTGCCCTGCTTAAGAACTTCATCCTTATGGGCCTGCGCCGAAGCGAGCTCGGCCGAGGCGCCGAATACCCGTATCATGCGCACCAGGTTGTCTTCGACGTCCTTGACCAGGGTGATGACGCGGCGGATGACCTGGCCGGTCAAGTCCTGATAGTCCTGGGCCATCAAGACTTCGGTGAGCTGGCTATGCAAGTCGCCGGAGGTTTCCTTCGTGCTCTTCAGATAATCATCCATCTGGGAACAGACGTCCTTGAACTCACCGGGCTGCAGATCCTTGGGATTGTGCATGACCTTTTCCCAGGTCGGCAGCAGATCCGTGGCCCCTTGGTTGATGGAATCCGTCAGGGGCAGGCTGCGCTCTATGGCGTCCATGGTCCGGTTGGCGGCCTGCTCGGTCATCTTGATGACATACTGCAGGCGCTCCTGGGCATCGGGGATGTCCTGGCCGGCAATCTCGGCGATACGGGAATCTAGCTGAAAGCTGTTCAGTGCCTCATGCAACTCGCGGGTTAGCTTACCCAACTCGCTGAACAGGTTGTTGTCGCGCCCCTTGTTGAGATTGTCCAGGATACGGCGGGCATCGCTGTCGTTGCCGGCCTCCAGCTGCTCGACCAGGCGTTTGGCCTGTTCAAGTGCATCGGGCGACATGATCATATCTTCGAAGGCCATAACAATCCCCTTAGCCGATGCGCTCGAAAATCTTGTCAATCTTCTCTTTCAAGGTCTGCGCGGTGAAGGGTTTGACAATGTAACCGTTCACGCCGGCTTGCGCGGCTTCGATGATCTGCTCGCGTTTGGCTTCAGCGGTCACCATCAGTACTGGCAGTGTCTTCAAGCGATCGTCGGCTCGGACGGCCTTGAGGAGATCGATCCCCTGCATGCCCGGCATGTTCCAATCGGTGACCAGGAACTCAAAATTGCCGCTCTGCAACATGGGCAGAGCCGTGCTGCCATCGTCGGCTTCGTGGCAATTCGTGAAGCCCAGATCGCGCAGCAAATTCTTGATGATGCGCCGCATCGTCGAAAAGTCGTCGACGATGAGGATTTTCATGTTGGTATCCAAAGCTACCTCCTGACATACCGATACCGTAGGGTCGGCGTGCTCCGACCTATCACGCGGCGAGTTCGTCGCGCCAAATAAACATAGCTCCTGGCGGACGAACACGCGCAAACACTGAGGTACAGTATAGGCAAAAAAATCATTTGTAAAATCAATGAGTCCAATCTTTCAATCGGGCTTTGAGACGGCACATGGCCTGAGTGTGGATCTGGCAGACTCGGGACTCGGAAACGCTGAGTACCGCACCGATTTCCTTTAAATTGAGCTCTTCATCGTAGTACAGGGCCAGGACCAGGCGCTCCCGCTCCGGTAGGCCGGCGATGGCCGTGGTCAGGCTGGCCTGGAAAGCCGCCTCGGAGTAGCCGGATTCCGGTCCTTCCAGGGCTCCGCCTATGCCCTGGCTGAACGCCTCGTCGTCCAGGCCCAGGTCCTCGAAGCCGACGATGCGGGCATGACTCCCGTCGAAGAGCATGCGTTGGTATTCATCAAGACTGACCCCCAGACCCTCGGCGACCTCGCTGTCGCGGGCATCGCGGCTGGTACGGGCTTCCACCTCGCGGATCACCTCGGCGATGCGCCGCGAGTTGCGATGCACTGACCTAGGCACCCAATCGCC
Organism: Gammaproteobacteria bacterium; assembly: GCA_016182845.1. Taxonomy (GTDB): domain Bacteria; phylum Pseudomonadota; class Gammaproteobacteria; order Enterobacterales; family Permianibacteraceae; genus JACPFT01. The sequence goes on along the minus strand of JACPFT010000001.1, from coordinate 307,791 downwards.
CTGGCGCAGCTCGTCGAGCATGGCGCCGCGAATACGGATCCCGGCATAAGTCTCGAAGCTGGCGCCCTTGCTCGCGTCGTACTGGCGGGATGCTTCCAACAGGCCGATCATGCCCGCCTGGATCAAGTCCTCAACCTGGACATTGGACGGCAGGCGGGCGATGAGATGGTGGGCAATGCGCTTCACCAGGGGCGCGTAGCGCGACACCGTATCGTCCTGGCTGGATTGCTTCTTATACATGGCAAGCGCGTTCACGAGGCTGATCCAAGTAGCATAGAGCTAGTCTGTGTTGAACACATAGCTGCATTACTCAAGGACCGACCCTCAGCTTTCAGCCGCCATGCGGTGCGCCTGACTGACCAGCCGCTCGATGAAAAACTCGATATGGCCGCCGGGTCGGACCGGCACCGGCCAGGAGGCGGCGCGCGCGGCCAGGTTGCGGAAGGCCAGACTGGCCGGCGAGCGGGGGAAGAGTTCGACGATGGGCTTCTGGCGCTTGATGGCCTTGCGGGCATTCTCGTCATAGGGCACGGCGCCGACGAAATCGAGGGCGACGTCCAGGAACTTGTCGGTGACCTTGGTCAGCTTGGCGAAGAGCTCCCGGCCCTCGGTCGGGGTATGGGTCATATTGGCCACGACCCGGAAGCGGAAGACATCGTGGTCCCGGTTCAGGATCTTGATCAGGGCATAGGCATCGGTGATGGAGGTCGGCTCGTCGCAGACCACGACCACCACGTCCTGGGCCGCCTGGGTGAAGCTAATCACCGAATCGGCGATACCGGCCGCCGTGTCGACGATCAGGACGTCGACGGGCACGGACAGGCTGCTGAATGCGCGGATCAGACCGGCATGCTCGGCCGGGCTTAGCGCCACCATGGATTGGGTGCCCGAGGCCGCTGGCACGATCTTGACGCCCATGGGTCCGTCCAGCAGCACTTCCTCCAGACCGCATTCCCCGGCGAACACGTGCTGCAAGGTCTTCACCGGTTTCAGGCCCAGCATGACGTCGACATTGGCGAGCCCCAGGTCGGCGTCGAGGATCATGACTTTCTTCCCCTGCTCGGCCAGGGCCACGCCCATGTTGACCGACACGCTGGTCTTGCCGACGCCGCCCTTGCCACCGGTCACCGCGATGACCTTGACCGGGCGGGTGCCGGCCAGCTCGCGCAAGCCTTGTGCCTGATCGGGCGTGTTGAGTTCTTGCATTCGCATTCCTTAATTAAAAGCCCCTAGTAAAAAGGCCGCTTGTTCGTAAGCCGAGTCAGACCGTGAGGCCGCGCCGGGCATAGCGCGCCATCACCCAGGGGTCCGGCGTTTCCGCGCCGAGTTTGTTCAGGGCGATGGCCTGGTTCACCAGGTTGACGCTGCGCGCCACGCGCAAGTCTTCCGGGACGCGCTGGCCATCGGCCACATAGGCCACGGGCAGACCGCTCAGGATCAGGGCCGAGAGCGCATCGCCAAGGCAGGCGGCCTCGTCCAGCTTGCTCAGGATGCAGCCGGCCAGGGGCAGGTTGCCGAAGGCACGCAGGGACTCCTCCAGCATGGCCTTGTGCGCCGTGCAGGACAAGACCAGGTAATTGCGAACACGCTGGCCCTGAGCGGCCAACAAGCCCAGGCGCTCGCCCAGCTGCTGGTCGCGCTGGCCCGTGCCGGCCGTGTCGATGAGCACCAGGCGTTTGTCGGCGAATTGTTCGATGGCCCGCTGCAGGCCCTCCGCCTTGTCCACCAGCTTGACGGAACAGCCGAGGATCTGGGCGAAGGTCCGCAGCTGCTCATGGGCGGCGATACGGTAGCAATCGGTGGAGATCAGGGCGACATTTTCCGCGCCATGGGCCAGGGCGAAGCGGGCCGCCAACTTGGCGATGGTGGTGGTCTTGCCGACGCCGGTCGTGCCCACCAGGGCCACGACCCCGCCCTGCTCCAGGATGTCGTCCTCGGTCACGACGATGCTTTCGGCGAGCTTGCTCAGAGCCGATTGCCAGCTGCTTTCCAGGTTCTCGGAGAATTCCAGGCTATCGACCAGGCCATTGGCGATTCCGTGGGCGAGACCCAGCTTGGCGAAACGCTCCAGGAGCATGGCCTTGTGGGGGTGGCGGCGGCGGGCGTCGTTCCAGGCCAGGCCAGCCAGTTGTTCCTCCACCAAGCCGCGCAGGAGTCGCATTTCCTCGCGCATGGCGTTTATGGCCTGTTCTTGTGCACGGGTCGCGGCGGCCTGATCCGGCGCGGCGACGGCTTGCATGGCCGGAGCTGCGGCGGCTTGGCGTGGCGTGTCCATGGCCGCCGCCGAGCGCACCGGGGCGGCGGCCATGCTCTGGCGGACCGGTTCCGGCGCAGGGCTTGGGCGTGCCGGCTCGGGCTTGACGGCACGCGGCGTCGCGGGCGAGACCACGTCGGCGTAGGCGGCCTTGGCGCTGACCAGCTGGGCGTCGTAATCGGTGGCCGCCACCACTTCCACCCCCTGCTCGACGCGCTTGCTGGACAGGATGACCGCATCGGCGCCCAGTTCCTGGCTGACCAGATTGAGCGCCTCGCGCATGTCCTTGCCCACAAAGCGAGTGATCTTCATCGCACGACTCCACTACGGAACGGTTTATTGTCCTACCGTACCCACGATCTTGATTTGCTTCGTATCCGGGATCTCCTGATACGAGAGCACATGCACGCCCGGCACACCGTAGCGAACGAAACGCGCCAGGGTGGGACGCAGGGCCGGCGAGGTCAGCAGCACGGTCGGCTGACCGGCTGCCTCCTGGCGCTGGGCCACGCGGTTGATGGACTGCAGGAGGCGATCCGCCAGGCCCGGCTCGATGCTGGCCCCCTCTTCGCCGCCCACCTGAATGCTCTGCTGCAATATCTGTTCCAGCTGGCGATCCAAGGTCACCACCGGAAGTTCCGGTTCCAAGCCATTGATATTCTGGACAATCATGCGAGAGAGAGCGATGCGCACCGCAGCCGTTAGCGCGACGGGATTCTGGCTGCGGGCACCGTACTCCGCCAAAGTCTCGGCGATGGTACGCAGATCGCGGATCGGGATCTGTTCCTGCAACAGGTTTTGCAGGATCTTGACCACGACGCCGATGGGCAGGGTGCCTGGCACCAGGTTTTCCACCAGCTTGGGCGCCGACTTGGATAGCATCTTGAGCAGTTGCTCCACCTCCTCGTGGCCCAGGAGTTCAGCGGCATGAGTTTGCAGGATCTGCGACAAATGGGTCGCGACCACGGTGCTGGCATCGACCACGGTGTAGCCCAGGGTCTGGGCATGATCGCGCTGGCTGGGCTCGATCCACACGGCCGGCAGGCCGAAGGCCGGATCCCGGGCGGTCATGCCCGGCATCTCGCCGAAGACCTGTCCGGGATTGATGGCCATCTCCCGCTCGGGATAGATGCTGGCCTCGCCCACGCTGACGCCCATCAGGGAAATCCGGTAGCTGGTGGGCGAAAGATCCAGGTTGTCGCGGATATGCACCGAGGGCACCAGGAAACCCAGCTCCTGGGAGAGTTTCTTGCGCACGCCCTTGATGCGGCCCATGAGCTTGCCGTCCTGGGCCTTGTCCACCAGGGGAATCAAGCGGTAGCCGACCTCCAGGCCGATGATGTCCACCGGCTGCACATCGTCCCAACTCAGTTCCTTGATTTCCGGCTCCGCGCTCGCCGGAAGGGCGGCCTGCTGTTGAGCGGCGACAGCCAGGGCCAGTTGGGCCTGCTTCTCGCGTTTGTCGATCATGTAACCGGCGCCGAGCGAGGCTCCGGCCAAGGACAGAAAGGCCACGTGGGGCATGCCCGGAATGAGACCCATCGCAGTCAACACGCCGCCCGTGACATACATGACCCTGGGGTTGTTGAAGATCTGGCCCACCATCTGGCTGGCCACGTCCTGGGAGCCGCCCTGGCGGGTCACCATCAGTGCGGCGGCCACGGACAGCAGGAGCGCTGGCACCTGGGCCACCAGGCCATCGCCGATGGTCAGGAGGGCGTAAAACTCGGTGGCCGTGCCTAGGTCCAGGTCATGTTGGCTCATGCCGATGATGAGACCGCCAAACAGGTTGATGAACAGGATGAGGATGCCGGCCACGGCATCGCCACGCACGAACTTGGAGGCACCGTCCATCGCACCGTAGAAATCCGCCTCGGCGGCCACCTCCTCGCGCCGGCTGCGTGCGTCGTCCTGGTTGATGAGGCCGGCGTTCAAATCGGCATCGATGGCCATCTGCTTGCCGGGCATGGCGTCCAGGGTGAAGCGCGCGGTGACTTCGGAGATTCGCCCGGCGCCCTTGGTCACCACCACGAAGTTGATGATGATCAGGATGGCGAAAACGATAAGACCGACCGCGTAATTGCCGCCGATCACGACTTGGCCGAAGGCCTCGATGACCTTGCCGGCGGCGTCGCCGCCTTGGTGGCCATGCAAGAGCACCACGCGGGTCGAGGCGATGTTCAGCCCCAGGCGCAACAGGGTCGCCACCAGGAGCACGCTGGGAAATGCCGCGAAATCCAGGGGTTTCAGGATGTAGACCGAAACCAGCAAGACCACCAGGGACAAGGTGATACTGAAGGTGAAGAGCATGTCCAGGACGAAGGTCGGCAATGGCAAGGTCATCATGGCCAGCATCACCAGAACCATCAGGGGCGTGCCCAGGCCGGTGAGGGAAACTTGGCGCAAGCGCTCGGTCATTACAGCCATTTAAGTGCCATCGTCAAAATCTCGTCGATAGCAGGGGCAAAGCAATTGCCGTGCCGGGAATGGCGAATGCACACGACGGGGCATGGTCTGGCTTGTAGGTCCCGCTTCAGCGGGACTGCGGCGGCCTTGTCCGACTGAAGCGCTACACACCTGTCCGGCTCAAGCCGGACCTACGCAGCCACGCAAACGCTCAATGGCGCAGCGCGTCGGGGATGGGGTACTCGCCCGGCTCCTTGGGCTTGCCTCCCCGGCCGTTACGCCAGTTGCGCAGTTGGTAGACATAGGCCAATAGCTGGGCCACGGCGAGGTACAGGCCCTCGGGGATTTCTCGATCCAGCTCGGTGGTGAAATAGATGGCGCGCGCCAGGGGCGGCGCCTCCACGACGGGCACCTGGCTTTCCGCCGCCAGTTTCTTAATCTGCAGGGCGATGAGGTCGGCGCCCTTGGCGATGACCTTGGGCGCGGAGCGGCCCAGAGGGTTGTACTGCAAGGCCACGGCATAGTGATCCGGGTTGGTCACCACCACGTCGGCCTGCGGCACCTGCTGCATCATGCGCCGCCGCGCCATTTCGCGCTGTAGCTGGCGAATGCGTCCCTTCACTTCCGGCCGGCCTTCCGACTCCTTGTATTCGTCGCGGACCTCCTGCTTGGTCATGCGCAACTGCTTGGCATAGGACCAGAGTTGGTAGGGCACGTCGATGGCGGCGATGAGGATCATTGCCGCGCTGATGCCGATGAACGACCAGGCCAGCAAGTCCAGTCCGTGGGCGACGCTCCCCTCCAGGGAGGCCCGCCCCAGGGACATGAACTCATCGAACTGGATCCAGAGGATGATCGTGGCGAAACCCGCCACCACGAAGAACTTGGCGAAGGACTTGAGCAGCTCCACTGCGGCATGAACGCCGAACATGCGCGAAAAACCCTTGAGGGGTGAGAGCCGGTCGAAGCGCGGGCTGGCCGAGTCCCAGTTGAATACCCAGCCGCCCAAGAGAATGGGGGCCGCCAAGGCCACCACCAGGAGCAGGATCAAGATCGGCAGAACCGCCAGGAACACATGGCCGAAGCTTTCGCCCAGCATCAAGGGCATACGTTCCGGAAGAAAGATTTGCTCCCGTTTCAGGTCGAAGCAATACCGCGTGATTTCGGCAACTGTCTGCATCGCGCCGCGCCCGAAGCTCAGGCAGCCGATGCCGCCCACCAAGAGCAGCAAGGCCGTATCCAATTCGCGGGAACGGGGGATCTGCCCCTTCTTGCGCGCCTCTTCACGCTTTCGGGGTGTCGCCTCTTCTGTGCGTTCGCCGGAGTCGGTTTCGGCCATCCGCGTACTCCGTCAGCAACCGTTGGCGAGCCGGCACATCAGCTCGACGGCGGCCGTGTAACTCGATTCGAAATGCACCAAAAAACCCGACAAGGTGATCCAGACAATCACGAGGCCAGTGACCATGGTGATGGGAAATCCTAAGGAAAACAGGTTCAACTGCGGCGCGGCGCGGGTCAGTACGCCGAAGGTCAGATTGATCATCAGCAGGCTTAACGCCGCCGCCAGGGCCATCATCAGGCCAGCGTTGAACATCAGCTGGCCCCAGTGCACGACCGCCTCGATATGCAGCAGGCTGATGCCGGTCCCTATGGGCAGGCTGGTGAAACTGTGTACGATGAGCTCGATCATGAAGATATGCCCGTTCATGATCACGAACAGCAAGGTCGTCAGCATCAGGTAAAACTGGCTGACCACCGGCACGCTCAGACCGTTGACCGGGTCGACCATGGACGCGAAGCCGAGGCCGCTTTGCATGGCGACCAGCTGTCCGCCGATGACGAAGACTTGGAACAGCAGGCGGCTGACAAAGCCGATGACGATGCCGATCAGGGATTCTTGCGCGATGAGGTAGAAGCCGTTCAGGGCGAACAGATCGACCTTGGGCGCTGGCGGCAGGATGGGCAGGACCATCACCGTCAAGGCGAAGGCCAAGCCCATGCGCACCCGTGCCGGCACCGACTGGGTGCCGGTCACCATCATGGACAGCAGCAGCCCGGCGATACGGAACAAGGGCAGCAAGAGGCCGCTCACCCAGTCCAGCATCTGCGCTTCGCTAATGCCCATGGCCTCAGCTAATCATCTGAGGGATCTGCTGCACTAGCTCGATCATGTAGTCCATAAGAGTGCGCATGATCCAGTGTGCCAGGAACACCATGGTCAGCAGGGTAACCACCAGGCGCGGCAGGAAACTCAAGGTCTGTTCGTTGATGCTGGTGGCGGCCTGGAAGGTGGCGACCACCAAGCCGACGATCAAGCCCGGCAGGACGATGGCGACCACCAGGAGCACCACGATATACATGGCGTTGCGAAAGACTTCGACGGCCAATTCCGGTGTCATGGACAGCCCCTATGTGTTGAAACTGGCTGCCAGCGTACCGGTGATCAATATCCAGCCATCCACCAGGACGAAGAGCATCAGCTTGAAGGGCAAAGAAATAATCAGGGGCGAGAGCATCATCATACCCATGGCCATCAGGACGCTGGACACTACCAGGTCGATGATCAAGAACGGAATGAACAGCAGGAATCCGATCTGAAACGCCGTTTTCAGCTCGCTGGTCACGAAGGCGGGCACCAGCACCGCGAAGGGCGTGTCCTCGGGCGTCGCCACCGGCGGCGACTGGGAAATCTTCAGGAAGGCATCCAGGTCGCTGCGCCGGGTCTGGGCCAGCATGAAAGCCTTCAGCGGCGCCTTGGCCTTTTCCAGCGCCTCCAAGGGCGCAAGCTGTTCATTGAGATAGGGTTGCAAGGCCTCGTTATTGATGCGTTCAAAGACCGGGGCCATGATAAAAAACGTCAGGAACAAGGCCAGGCCCAGGAGGATTTGATTCGAGGGCGTGGACTGCATGCCCAGAGCCTGGCGCAGAATGGCCAACACCACGATGATGCGCGTGAAGGCGGTCATCATCATGAGGATGGCGGGCAGCAAGGTCAGCGCCGTCATCAGGAAGAGGATCTGCAGGGTCACCGACACCTGCTGGGAACCATCCGGATTCGTGGTGATATTCAGGGCCGTGATGGCTTCACGGCCCGCCGCCTCGGCGCCGGGCGTCGCGAGGCAGCACAGCAGGCCGACAACCAGCAGCCACAGTGATTTCATGCTTCTTCTTCCTTCACCGCCGGTTGGCGCAGCTTGGCCAAGGCATCCAGCAGTTTCGCCTGGAACGGTCCGGCATGGGCGTCGCCCGCCGGCATCGTCAGCGGCTCGCTCAGCACATGCAGGCAGCGGATCCCGCTGGCGCTCAAGCCCAGGAGCAACTGCTCCTTGCCGACCTCCACCAGCAGCACGCGATCGCGCGTGCCCAGCGGCAGGCTGGCCAGAATGCGCAAGGCACCCTGCCCGCCCGCTTGCACGGCCTGGAAACGCTTCAGCAGCCAGAGACTGACCAGGATCAGTGCGATGACCAACAAGAGCGCCGCCAGCATCTGGCCCACCGAGGCCGCCGACAGGGGCGCGCGTGTTACCGGCTCGGCCCAGGCCGTGCCGGCGAATGCCCATAATCCGAAAATCCGGCGCACGAAAACTACCGCAGCTTCTTGATGCGCTCGGCGGCGCTCATGACATCGGTCAGGCGGATGCCGAATTTCTCGTTGACCACCACGACCTCTCCGTGCGCGATCAGGGTGCCGTTGACCAGAACGTCCAGCGGCTCGCCGGCCAGGCGATCCAGCTCGACCACCGAGCCCTGGTTCAGCTGCAAGAGGTTGCGGATACTGATCTGGGTACGGCCCACTTCCATGGACAGGGTCACGGGTATGTCGAGGATGACTTCCATCTTGCGCGCCTGTTCCTGGCTGATGGGCGCGCCCTCGTCCGACAAGACCTCCATGGGCGCCGGCAGCACATCCGGCAAGGCCCCCTGGTTCATCTGCCGATCCACCTCGGCCTGTTCCGCGAGCGCCGCGGCCCAATCGTCGGGCATCGCTTCGTCGGTGGTGATTTCATTAGCCATAACGCTCTCCGAGTCTCAAGGCAGAAGACTCACAACATTTCCGGTACTTCTCGCGCCAAGATATGCTCGCGGGTGATTTCTTCAACGATTTTCAGGGCGGCATTGCCCCGCGACACGCCGTATTTTGTGCGGAATGTGGGCATGCCGCCCGCGTAGAGCGTGACGTACTCGGGCAGGTCGATGGGAATCACATCCCCCGCCTTCATGTCCATCAGCTCGCGCAGACTGATTTCCGCCTCGGCGAACAGGGTCGACAGCTCGACTTCGACGCCCATCACCTCGTCGCGCAGCGCCGCGACCCAGCGATCATCCACCTCGTCGCGGTCGGTCTGCACGCCGGCATCGAGCTTTTCGCGTATGGGTTCCAGCATGGAATAAGGCATGGTGAAATGCAGATCGCCGCCGCCGCCATCCAGCTCGATGTGGAAGCTGCACACCACCACGACCTCGCTGGGCGAGACGATATTCGCCAGCGCCGGGTTCACTTCCGAGTCGAGATACTCGAATTCCAGCTTCATCACCGGGGCCCAGGCTTCGCGGTAATCCACGAAGGCGAGTTCCAGCAACATCTGGATGATGCGCCGCTCGGTGGGAGTGAACTCGCGGCCCTCGATCTTGGCGTGATAGCGCCCATCGCCGCCGAAGAAATTGTCCACCAGGATGAACACCAGCTTCGCCTCCATGGTCAGCAGGGCCGTGCCGCGCAAGGGGCGCAGGCGGATCATGTTGAGGCTGGTGGGCACATAGAGCGAGTGCACATACTCGCCGAATTTAATCATCTGAATACCGTTGATGGACACTTCGGCGCTGCGTCGCATCAGGTTGAACAGGGATACGCGCATATGGCGCGCGAAGCGTTCGTTGATCATTTCCAGGGTGGGCATGCGCCCGCGAACGATGCGGTCCTGGGAGGTGAAGTCGTAGGTTCGCGCCTCGCCGGGGACGAAATCCTCCTCGCCCAGCTCCAGGTCGCCGTCATCCACGCCATGGAGTAGCGCATCAATCTCGTCTTGTGAGAGCAGATCGGAAACAGCCATGATCAGTGCCTGTCGCGTTTAACGTGTGATTTCAGGAATACGCCATCCGACCGCGATGGGCAAGCGGCGCAAGACGCCGCGCTGTGAGTCGCCATACCGCTCACTGCATCACCATATTGGTAAACAAGACCTTGTCGATCTTGGTCTCGCTTTTCGCCTCTTCGAAAATCCCGTTGAGGCGTTTCAAGGCCTCGGCCCGCAGCTTTTCCTTGCCCTCGGCCGTCAACAACTCGCTGGCCTTTTGCGCGCTGAACAACTCCAGAAGGATGCTGCGGATCAAAGGTAGGTTCTGCTCGACCGCCATTGCGATGTCCGGGCTGTGGCTCATGAGGGTCACGCCGATCTGGGCAACGCGTCCGCGTTTGTCGTCGGCGATGTTGACGACAAAATTATCCTTGAGGGGGACGTAGGTGGCCTGGGCATGGGCCGATTCCTCGCCATGCTCCGCCTTGGCCTCTTCCTTGGGCTCGCCCTTGTCGGCCTTCTTGCCTTTCATCAGAAAGAAAGCCGCGCCACCGCCGCCGGCCAGGGCGACCACGATGCCAATAATAAGGAAGAGCTTGCCCTTGCCCTTCTTCTTGCCGCCGCCCAGATCCAGATTCAGATCGGCATCTTTTCCCGCCATCGTCGGACTCCTCAGTGCTCATTGGTATGTGAAGCAACTATTAGGCCATCTACGCAACGCGCGGAACATAGCGGCTAATTGCTTGTTTTTACGTTGTTTCTTGGATCAATAAAGCGCATGGCATCAGCGTTTGTCAATGGTTTGACGCCCTACTGAGCCAGGATGACGTTTTACCGACGTCGGCAATGGGAAGCCCCGAACGGGGGAAGCGACGGCTGCGGGCGCCAGGCGGCGTAAGCCGACCATGAGTTCCGCGATATAGCACTGCGCCACCACCGGTAGGCGCTCCGCGCGGAGCGCCTCCGCTTGTGCGGCCAGGGCCACTGCCGGACCCCGTTCCGGTTCCAAACGGGTGAGCACGCCCGAGGCCCAGGCTTGAAATGCCTCCAGCGCATCCGCGCACAAACCCGCCCCCAGCATGTCTTGCCAGCCCGTGAACAGCCATACGCGCAGCAGGAAATTTTCCCTGAGGCGCGGATCGGCAAGCCCGCCCTCTTCTTCCATCGGCAATTCCGGGCGTAGGCGCGCAAAGGCTTCGGCATACAACCCGCGCGTGCCGCCGCCCAGCAGGCGGCCACCCGGCGTGTATAAGCTCACACCCTCCAGGCCGCAGCTGGGCGAGCCCTTTTTGAACACATAGCCGGAGATCCGCGGCAAGTCGGCCACGGCCTTCTCCCCGTAGACACGCAGCGCGTCGGTGACGTCGACATCCGAATGCCTGACGCCCAGGGCGCGAATGCCCGTTCCCACGTCGACCAGCTGGATCGGTTCGCGAGGAATACCCAGGCCGATGGCCACTTCCGGGCAAACCGGCACGAAATCCACGCGTTCGCCCAGGGACTCCACCAGCCAGGCATCGCGCTTTTGACCTCCGTCATAGCGCACCGCCTGCCCCAGCAGGCAGGCGCTGATGCCGAGCACGGGCTTGGCCGCGAACAGAAAATCGGGAAATGGCGTATCTAGGGACAAAGCGCGGCCTTCATGCCAGAGGTTTCTCCAGCTTAACTCAAGCCAGGCGTGTCGCCGCCTTCATCTGGGCCACATAGGCCGCGAGCCGCGTGCGCATGGCCTCCGGCTCGCCCAGGCCCGCCGCGACGATGCGCACTACCGCCGAACCGGCGATGGCGCCCTGGGCGCCGGCCTCCAGGGCCATGCGCACATGCTCAGGGCTTGAGATACCGAAACCGATGAGGGCCGGCGGCGCGGCGGCGGCGCGCAGGGCGTCCATTAGTCCGGCATCCGGCCGATTGAGCGCCGTCTCGGTCCCCGTCACCCCGGCCCTGCCCAGCACATAGGTATAGCCCCGGCTCATGGCGGCGATGCGCGCGATGCAGGCCGGGTCGGCATTGGGCGGCGCGATGAGGATGGGCGCAATGCCCGCGCGCGAGGCCGCATCGACGAAAGGCCCGGCCTCGACGCCCGGCACATCGGCCACCAGGACCGAGTCCACGCCGGCCTCGACCGCCGCCCGGTAGAAGTCCTCGACCGAGGTGTTCACCACCAGGTTGGCGTAGACCAACAGGCCCATGGGCAGCGCCGGGTATTTCGCGCGCAGCCTCGCTACCAGGGCGAGACAGGCCGCCGGCGTCACGCCCGCCGCCAGGGCGCGGTTCGCCGCCTCCTGGATCACCGGACCGTCGGCGGTGGGATCGGAAAAGGGAATGCCTAGTTCCAGGGCATCGGCGCCGCCGGAGATCAAGGCCTCGATGATGGCCTCGCACTCGGCCAGGTTCGGATCGCCCAGCATGACGAAGGGCACGAAAGCGCCCTCGTTGTTCTCACGGAGGCGCGCAAACAGGGTTTCATAGCGTTGCATGGTCGTTGGCCTCACTGCGTGATGTGTTGCATCACGGTATTGATATCCTTGTCGCCGCGCCCGGACAGATTGACCAGGAGCACGGTCTCCTCGCTGGCGGCTTGCGCGAGCTTCTTGGCATAGGCCAGGGCATGGGCCGATTCCAGGGCCGGAATGATGCCCTCGGCGCGCGCCAATTCCTGGAAGGCCGCCAGGGCCTCGGTATCGCTAATGCCCACGTACTGCGCCCGCCCGGAATCCTTCAGGTGCGCATGCTCGGGGCCGACGCCCGGGTAATCCAGGCCCGCCGAGATGGAATGGGACTCGTGGATCTGGCCGTGTTCATCCTGAAGCACATAGGTACGGCAGCCATGGACGATGCCGGGCCGCCCCTTCTGCAGGGTCGCGCCATGGGCCTCGGTATGCAGGCCGTGGCCAGCCGCCTCGACACCGATCAGATTCACGCCTGCGTCCGGGATAAACTCGGCGAAAATGCCCATGGCATTGGAACCGCCGCCCACCGCCGCGATCACGGCATCGGGCAAGCGCCCTTCCTGTTCCAGGATCTGGCGCCTGGCCTCCTCGCCGATGACCCGCTGGAAATCCCGCACGATGGTCGGAAACGGATGGGGGCCGGCGACGGTGCCGAGCAGATAATGGGTCGATTCATAACTCGCCGACCAGTCGCGCAGGGCCTCGTTGATGGCGTCCTTCAGGCTCTGGCTACCCGACTCCACCGGGATGACTTCCGCGCCCATGAGGCGCATGCGAAACACATTGAGCGCCTGGCGCTCGATGTCCTTGGCGCCCATGTAGATGCGCGTCTCGAAGCCGAAGAGCGCGCCGGCCAGGGCCGTGGCCACGCCGTGCTGGCCGGCGCCGGTCTCCGCGATCAGCCGAGTCTTGCCCATGCGCTTGGCCAGCAGCGCCTGGCCCAGGACCTGGTTGGTCTTGTGGGCGCCGCCATGCAGCAGATCCTCGCGCTTCAGATAGATCTTCGCCTTGGTGCCGGCGCCGAAATTGCGGCACAAATACAGCGGGGTTTCCCGACCGGCATAATCGCGCAGCAAGCCGGCCAGCTCGGCCTGGAATTCCGGATCGGTCTTCGACGCCTCGAAGGCCTGCTCCAGCTGTTCCAGGGCCGGCACCAGGATTTCCGGCACATACTGTCCGCCAAAGCCGCCGAAGGCGCCGCGCTTGGGTATAAAGTCGGTCATGGGTATCAATCCGCTCATCGCTCACCTCGCAGCGCCGCGAAGACCCGGCGCAGTTTTTGTTCGTCCTTCACGCCCGGCGCCGCTTCGACGCCGGAGTTCACATCCAGGGCATGGACGCCCAGGGCAGCCGCCGCGCGGATATTGTCCGGGTTCAGACCTCCGGCCAAAATCACACGGGACTTGTCCTTCAGGCCTTCCAGCAGGCTCCAATCGAAACACGCTCCCGTACCGCCGACCGCGTCGGGTCTATAGGTATCCAGAAGAAACCGATCCACCGGATAGGCGGACAAATCGGGTCGCTCATCGGCAATGCGTAGCGCCTTCCAGATCTCCCGATCCGTCGCCAACAATCCGCGCAGCACGCGCACATAGTCCGGCGATTCGCTGCCATGCAGTTGGACGGCGGCAAGATCCAGCGCTTCCGCATACTCCGCGACTTGGCGCAGGGGCGCATCGACGAAGACGCCCACCAGGGGCAAGGGGCTCTGCTTCGCCAGTAACTTGGCCTGTTCGAAATCCACGCGGCGCGGAGAGCCGGGCGCGAAAATCAAGCCGCCGTAACTCGCCCCCGCCGCATAGGTCATGCGAATACTGGCCGCGTCGCGCAGCCCGCAGACCTTCACGCAGCCGAACACTAGCCGGCGCAGGGCCAGGTCCAGAGCCTCGGCCTTCATCAAATGGCTACCGACCAAAAAACCATCGACACAATCAGCAACGGCCCGCACATCGCCATGGGATCTGATGCCGGATTCGCAGACGATCAAGCGGCCTGTCGGAATCTTCGCCGCCAGGCGCGCCGTCGTACCCAGGTCGATCGTCAGGGTCTTCAGATCGCGGTTGTTGATGCCGATGATTTTCGCGTCCAAGGCAATGGCCCGGTCCAGCTCCGCCTCGTCATGGACCTCGGTCAGGATGTCCATGCCCAAATCCCGGGCCGCCGCCGCGCATTCCCGATATTCCCCGTCACCCAGGACCGAGAGCATCAAGAGCACGGCATCGGCGCCGTGATAGCGGGCCTCGACGACCTGGTAGGGCTCCACCACGAAATCCTTGCACAGGATGGGCGTGTCCACGGCCGCGCGCACGGCGCGCAAATGCTCGAAACCGCCTTGGAAATACGGCCCGTCGCAGAGCACGGAGATCCCGGCGGCGAAGGGCTCGTAAACCCGGGCGATGGCCGCCGGATCGTAGTCGGCACGCAAGACGCCCTCCGAGGGCGAGGCCTTCTTGCATTCCAGGATGAAGCCCGTGCCCGGCTTGGCCAGGCCTTCGGCTAGGCTGCGCGCGGTGGGCTGCACGGATTTCAACAGCTCCGAGAGCGGCAGGGCCGCGCGCCGCGCCGCCACATCGGCGCGCTTGCGCGTCACGATGGCTTGCAACACCGAGGGCATCATTCCACCTCCCGGGACAGGGCCGCGAAGGCTTGCAAACGCCGCAGCCCGCCATCGCCATCGAGAACCGCCTGGGCGCGCTGGAAACCCTCGCGAAAATCCGCCGCTATGCCCGCGATATGCAACAAGGCCCCGGCATTGACCGCCACCGCCGCGCGATGGGCTTCCTCGCCCTCGCCGCCCAGCAGCCTTTCGATGGCCCGGGCATTGTCCTCCGGCTCGCCGCCGACTATGGCCGACAAGGGGAATTCCCTTACGCCGAAATCCGCCGGGCTGAAGCACCGCGAACGGACTTCGCCATCGCGCAGCTCTGCCGCCAGGGTCTCGCCGTGCACGGCGATCTCGTCCAGGCCCAGGCCATTGACCACCAGGGCGCGCTCGCAGCCCAGGAGCTTGAGCGTTTCCGCGAGAACCGTGCACAGGCCCGGTTCATAGACCCCCACCAGCATCACCGGCGGCCGCGCCGGGTTGACCAGGGGCCCGAGAATATTGAAGAGGGTGCGGGTGCCCAGGGCCTTGCGCACCGGCATGGCATGGCGGATACCGCTGTGATAATGGGGCGCGAACAAAAAGCTCACGCCCAGCTCGTCCAGGCAGCGCCGCGCCGTGGTCGGCGCCATGTCCAGGCGCAGGCCGAATTGCTCCAGGAGATCCGCCGCGCCGCAACGGCTGGACACCGAGCGGTTGCCGTGCTTGGCCACCGGCAAGCCGGCTTCGGCGGCGACGAAGCTCACCGCCGTGGAAATATTGATCGTGCTCGCGCCGTCGCCGCCGGTGCCGACGATATCGGCGAAGCGGTAGTCCGGACGCGGAAACTCCCGGGCACCCTCGCGCAAGGCCGCCGCCGCGCCAGCGATCTGCTCGGGGGTTTCGCCCTGTAGCTTCAGGGCGACGAGCAGGGCGGTCAGCTCCACATCGGACAGCTCGCCGCGGATCACCGCCTCGAAGAGATCGTGGGATTCCTGGCGAGACAGGCGCTCGCCGGCCAGCAAACGGGACAGATTCACCGGCATCGCAGGACTCCTTGCTGCGCCAGGGCGAGCACATTGGCGAGGATGCGCTGACCCTCGCTGGTCAAAATGGATTCCGGGTGAAACTGCAGGCCGTAGACCGGCAGGACCTTATGAGCCAGGGCCATTACCAGGCCCTCGGCCTCGGCCACGCAGTCCAGGACCTCGGGCATGCGCCGCGCCGCCAGGGAATGGTAGCGCCCCACGGAGATCTCGGCCGGCAGGCCGGCGAACAAGCCATGGCCGCCATGGCTCAGCCGCGATTTCTTGCCATGTACGATGGCACCCGCCGGCCCCACTTCGCCGCCGAAGGCCTCCACCATGGCCTGATGCCCCAGGCAGACGCCGAACAGCGGGAAGCGCCCGGCGGCCTGGCGGATCAGCTCGATACAACAGCCTGCGTCTTTCGGTGCGCCCGGTCCAGGGGAAATCACGATCAAGACCGCCTCGATTTCCTCGGCGATGCTTAGGGCCTCCTCGGCGCTCAGGGTATTGCGGTAGATATGAACCGCCGCGCCCAGGGTCTCGAAGGCATCCACCAGGTTGAAGCTGAAAGAATCGAAATTATCGATGAGCAGGATGGCGGGCTTAACCATGGGCGCATTCCTCCACCAGGGCATTGGCTCGCGCGATGGCGCGCAAGACGGCCTCCGCCTTGCGCCGGGTTTCATCCGCTTCAGCCTGGGACTGGGAATCGTGCACGACGCCGGCGCCGGCACGCACTTCGGCGATGCCGTTTTTCACCCGCGCCGAGCGGATCATGATGGCCGTGTCGAAGGAACCGTCACCGCGCAGATAGCCGATGGCACCGCCGTAATGGCCGCGCCGGCCCTCGCCATGCTCGCGCAGGAGCTGCATGGCCCGCACTTTCGGCGCGCCGGTCAGGGTGCCCATGTTCATGCTGGCCTGGTAGGCATGCAGGGCGTCCAGCTCCGGCTTCAGCTCGCCCACAACCCGCGACACCAGGTGCATGACATGAGAATAACGGTCCACGCGCAGCAATTCCGCCACATGGCGCGTACCCGGCTTGCTGACCCGGGCCACGTCGTTGCGCGCCAGATCGACCAGCATCATATGCTCGGCATTTTCCTTTTCATCCAGGCGCAGTTCCGCCTCGTAGCGGCTGTCCAAATCCGCGTCCAGGGAGCCGTCGGCATGCAGGCCGCGCGGACGGGTGCCGGCGATGGGGGAAATGGCCAGCTGCCGGGTCCTGCCGTCGACCTTGACCGCCGACTCCGGCGAGGCACCGAAAATCACGCTGTCGCCAAAATTCGCGTAGAACAGGTAAGGGCTGGGATTGAGGGCCCGCAGGGACTCATAGGCGGCGAAGGCATCGGCGCAGGGCAGGCGGAAGCGACGTGAGGGCACGATCTGGAAGACATCGCCGGCGACGATATGCGCCTGTAATTTCTCCACCGTGGCGCGGAATTGCCCATCGTCCTGATCGCTGATGATACCCACCAGGGCTTCGGTGGAAACCGCGGCATAGCCGGTTTCGCTCTCCTGTTCACGGCATAGGCGCCGCGCGCAATCGGCAATACGGCCCACGGCATCCAGGGCCGAGTAATAGACGCCTTGAGCGCTCGCGCCGCCGAAGACATTGACCAGGATCTCGCCATGGCCCTTCAGGTGATCGATGACCACCAGCTCGTCGGCCAGCAGGAAATGAAAATCAGGGAAGCCCTCGTCGTCGGCCACGTCCGGCAAGGGCTCGTAGCGGGCGACGAAATCGTAGGCGAAGCCGCCGGCCAGGAATACCGCCTCGGGCACGGCCGATTCCGGCAGGATCAGGGTGCTGAGCTCGCGCAGGACCGAAAGCGGTGAACGTGCCGCCAGGCGCGCCGCTTCGCTGGCTTCGCCGCTCAGGGCAGGAAAATGCAGGCGAAAACCCTTGTCTGTCGTTTGCAGACCATCGGCGGCGAAATGCCCGCTCAAGCGCGGCAGCAGGCTTTCTCCGTTGGCGTTCAGGGCCTCGACGCTCACCGCGCCGTCCCGGCTGGTCAGCGACAGGGCCGCCGAGAGCACGAGGATGCTGCGCTGGGTCTTGCGGCTGGTCGGCTCGGCAGATTCCAGGAGCAGCGTATTGGTGCGCCGGCCATTATCGGTCAGCGCGGCGAACAGGCGGTGCGGCGCCGGCAAGGCGTCGAGCCGGCGCGTCAGGCTGCGCACGGCGCCCGGGCGGATCGGCGTCATCATGCCAGGACCCTCCCGGCGGCTTCCACGAAGGGCTTGATGTCGGCCATCAGCTGCTTGAATTCCTGGGGATAGAGCGACTGGTGGCCGTCGGACAGGGCCAGTTTCGGATCGTGGTGCACTTCCACGATGATGCCGTCGGCGCCCACCGCCGCCGCCGCGCGGGCCAGGGGCGTGACCAGCTCGCGGATGCCCGTGCCATGGCTGGGATCGACCAGGATCGGCAGGTGCGAACGCTGCTTGATATAGGCCACGGCGTTCAGATCCAGGGTGTTGCGCGTGGCGGTCTCGAAGGTGCGGATGCCGCGCTCGCACAAGATCACGTTGTCGTTGCCGCCGGCCAGGATGTATTCGGCGGCGAGCAGGAATTCCTCAATGGTGGCGGCCAGGCCGCGCTTGAGGATCACCGGCTTGCGCGAACGGCCCAGGGCTTTCAGCAGGGAGAAGTTCTGCATGTTGCGCGCGCCCACCTGGTAGGCGCCGACGATTTCCTCCATACGGTCTATGTCGTTGGCGTCCATGATCTCGGTGACGATGGGCAGGCCGGTCTTGCCCGAGACTTCCTTGAGCATGCGCAGGCCTTCGTGTCCATGGCCCTGGAAACTATAGGGGCTGGAACGCGGCTTGAAGGCGCCGCCGCGCATCAGGCGCGCGCCCTGGGCCTTCACGGCCTCGGCGCAGGCCATCAGCTGATCGGTGGTTTCCACGGCGCAGGGGCCGGCTACAACCGCGAATTCCCGGCCGCCCACCGGTACTTCGCCGATGTTCACCACCGTGTCATGGGGGTGCAGCTCGCGGCCCACCAGCTTGTAGGGCGTCAGGATCGGCTTCACCGATTCGACGGCCGGATGCCCGGACAGATTCAGTTCGCGCAGGACGCGCTCGTCGCCCAGGGCGCCCAGGACGACGCGCTCCACGCCAGGCATATGCAGGGGCGTCAGCCCAAGGCGCTCGATCCCGGCCAGGATCTCCTTGGCATCGGCTTCGCTGGCTTTCGGCTTCAGTACGATGATCATGATGTTGTCCTTGGTTTTGAGAATTTTCAGCAATAAAAAACCCGCACGGCGGCGGGCTTGGGGGAACCGATACCGGTTCCGATCAGGCGTGGGCAACCCGCAACGACCCACGCCATCGCCACCAGAGCCAGCGCCAGTTGTTGAGAGTCTTGATGCCTTGCATGGCCATTCCTGCGTATTCAAAAACTTCGGACATAAAAAAACCCGCTAAGGCAGCGGGTTTCTCCTGATCGGACGCGCTTTACGCGCGCAGGCCCCCGCTGACTCGCTTAGCGTGCCACCAGTGCCAGTTGTTGTTCCGATTCATCGTGTTCATGGGGGCTTAAGCTACAGGGGCGCGACACAGGCTGTCAACGCCCTAGCCTTATTCCATTTCAGTCTTAGCCAATAACTTCCAGGCCACCCATATAACCGCGCAGGGCCTCGGGCACCGCGATGCGGCCATCGGCCTGCTGGTAATTCTCCAGGATCGCCACCAGGGTACGGCCCACGGCCAGGCCCGAGCCGTTGAGCGTATGCACCAGCTCGTTCTTGCCGGTTTCCGGGTTCTTGTAGCGGGCCTGCATGCGCCGCGCCTGGAAATCGCCGAAATTCGAGCAGGAGGAAATCTCCCGGTAACAACCCTGGGCCGGCAACCAGACTTCCAGATCATAGGTCTTGGCCGAACCGAAGCCCATGTCGCCGGTGCAGAGCACGATCTTGCGGTAAGGCAGGCCCAGCTTCTGCAAGATGCCCTCGGCATGGCCGGTCAGCTCCTCGTGGGCACGCTCGGAATCCTCCGGACGCACGACCTGCACCAGTTCCACCTTCTCGAACTGGTGCTGGCGGATCAGGCCACGGGTGTCGCGGCCATAGGAACCGGCCTCGGAGCGGAAGCAAGGCGTGTGCGCCGCCATCTTGATGGGCAGCTGCTCGGCCTTGAGGACCTCGTCGCGCACCAGGTTGGTGACCGGCACTTCCGCCGTGGGGATCAGATACAGCTGGTTGCCGTCCTGGCCGTTGTTGCGCAGGGCGAAGAGATCCTCCTCGAACTTGGGCAACTGGCCGGTGCCGCGCAGGGAGTCGGCATTGACCATATAGGGGGCGTAAACCTCGGTATAGCCGTTTTCCGTGGTGTGCTGGTCCAGCATGAACTGGATCAGGGCGCGGTGCAGCTTGGCGATCTGGCCGCGCATGACGATGAAGCGCGCACCGGTGACCTTGACCGCTGCCGCGAAGTCCAGGCCGCCCAGGGTCTCGCCCAGGGACACGTGATCCAGGACCGGGAAATCGAAAACGCGCGGTGTGCTCCAGCGCAGGACTTCCTGATTCTCGGTCTCGTCCTTGCCCACCGGCACGGATTCCTGGGGCAGGTTCGGCACACGCAGGGCGATGCTCTCCAGCTCGGCCAGCACTCCTTGAGTCTCGGCTTCGGCCTTGTCCAGCTCGGCCTTAAGGCCGTCCACCTCGGCCAGCAGGGGCGCGATATCCTCGCCCCGGGCCTTGGCCTGGCCTATGCCCTTGGACTTGGCGTTGCGCTCGGCCTGGAGTTCCTGGCTGCGGGACTGCAGGGCCTTGCGCTTGTCTTCCAGGGCGCTGATGGCGGCCACGTCCAGCTCGAAACCACGGGTCTTCAGACGGGCGGCGGCTTCAGCGATATCGGTACGGAAATATTTCGGGTCGAGCATGTTGGAAATCCTAAGAAATTAACCGCCAAGGCGCCAAGAACGCCAAGGGAAGAAATGATTCGAGAGAAACGCCAGCTCTCTGCAATGCCGTTGTGCGTGCCTATCAACACCTTGGCGTTCTTGGTGTTCTTGGCGGTCAGAAATTCTTCTTAATTCTTCCCCGCCTTTTCATCCAGCTGACGCAAATACGCCAGCTTGTCGCGGATCTTGAGTTCCAGGCCCCGGGGCACGGGCTGGTAGTAGCTTACCGGGGCTTTGCCTTCCGGGAAATAGTTCTCGCCGGCGGCATAGGCCTCCGGCTCGTCGTGGGCATAGCGGTAGCGCCGGCCATAGCCCAGCTGCTTCATCAGCTTGGTGGGCGCGTTGCGCAGATGAATGGGCACTTCCAGAGTCCCGTCCCGCCGCACGTCCTCGCGGGCCTGATTATAGGCCGTGTACACGGCGTTGCTCTTGGGCGCGGCGGCCAAATACAAGATCGCCTGTGCGACGGCCAGCTCGCCTTCCGGGGACCCCAGGCGCTCCATCACATTCCAGGCATTGAGCGAAAGCTCCAGGGCGCGCGGGTCGGCATTGCCAATCTCCTCGGAGGCCATGCGCACCACGCGCCGCGCGATATACAGGGCATCGCAGCCGCCGTCCAGCATGCGGCAATACCAGTACAGGGCCGCATCGGGATTGGAGCCGCGCACCGACTTGTGCAGGGCCGAGATCTGGTCGTAGAACTGCTCGCCGCCCTTGTCGAAACGGCGCTGCTGATGCGCCAGGACTTCCTTGAGCATGAGCTCGTCGATGCATCCGCCCTCGCCGGCCAGATCGCTCAAGATCTCCAGGAGGTTCAGGCAGCGCCGGCCGTCCCCGTCGGCGGCCGCCGCCAGCAGATGACGCAGCTCGCCCGGGAAGTCCACGCGCCGCGTGCCCAGGCCCCGTTCGTCGTCGGTCAGCGCCCGCTCGATGATGGTCAGCAGATCGGCTTCGGCCAGCGGCTTGATCACGTAGACGCGGGCGCGGGACTGCAGGGCGGAATTGAGCTCGAAGCTCGGATTCTCGGTCGTGGCGCCGATAAAGGTCAGCGTCCCGTCTTCCACAAAGGGCAGGAAGGCGTCCTGCTGGCTCTTGTTGAAGCGATGCACTTCGTCGACAAACAGGATGGTCTTCTGGCCCTGGCTCAGGGCGATCTGGGCCCGCTCCACGGCGGCGCGGATCTCCTTGACCCCGGACAGCACGGCCGAGATCACCTCGAAGCGCGCCGAGGACACGGTGGCCACCAGTTGGGCCAGGGTGGTCTTGCCGGTGCCCGGCGGGCCCCAGAAGATCATGGAATGCAAATGCCCCGCCTCCAGGGCCTGGCGCAGGGGCTTGCCCGGGCCCAGGATATGGGCCTGGCCGATGTATTCCGGCAGGCTCGCCGGGCGCATGCGCGCCGCCAAGGGCCGGGGGTCGACCGTCGATGCCGCCGGGACGGCCGGCGCGAGCAGATCCAGGGTCATCGGCGTTTGCGGGAGTCGATCAGGTCCACGCCCTCGGGCGCGGTGAATTGGAACAAGCCGGCATCCAGCTTGGCGTTCTCTTCCGTGGCCGAGAAGCGCACCAGGGTACGCTGACCCATGGCATTGACCACGGCCATCTCGGCGAGCTTGCCGGCCTTGAACAGCAGCATCAGCTGGCTGTAGAGACCGGACTCGCCCTTGGGCTGAAGTTCGAAGATCTCCTGGTCCGGCTCGCCGCCGGCCACCAGGGCCACGTCGAAATCCCGGGACAGGGCGCTGTCGGCGCTGGACAGCAGCGAAGCCGGCGTGCCGCCCAGGCCGGTATCCAGGGCCTGCACGGTCACCTGCTCCAGATCCAGATCGTAAGTCCACAGGGACTTGCCGTCGGACACCAGCTGCTGGTGATAGGGCGCCGTGGTTTCCCAGCGGAATTTACCGGGCCGCTGCAGGTAGAACGTCCCGCTCACCGGCTTCTGGCGCTTGGCGGCGCCACTGTCCACTTCCTGCTGGAACTCGGCCTTCCAGGATTTCAGGTCGGCCAGGAGGCTTTCCAGGCGGGTCGTAGCCGGGTCGGCGGCTTGGGCGGCGAGGCAGGCGAAGCTCAGGGCCAGGCCCAGGACGATGTTGCGCATGAATTGAAACCTCGTAGGTCCCGCTTCAGCGGGACGCTCGTTGTCCGGCTGAAGCCGGAGCTACTCCTTTTGTCCGGCTGAAGCCGGACCTACAGATACAGAAACTATTCCATCACCGGCGGCACCAGCACTTCGCGGTTGCCGCGGGCATCCACGGCGCTGACCAGGCCGGCCTTCTCCATGTCTTCCACCAGGCGCGCGGCCCGGTTGTAGCCGATCTTGAGCCGGCGCTGCACGCCGGAGATGGAGGCGCGGCGCGACTCCAGGACGATCTGCACGGCCTGATCGTAGAGCGGATCGCTCTCGCCGCCATCGCCGCCCTCGCCCTCGCTGGTGAAGTTCGGCAGGCCCGCCGCGAAGCCGCCCGGCTCGGAGGAACCACCGGCCAGGATGTCCTCGATGTAATCGGCCGGCCCGCGTCGGGACCAATCCTCGACCACGGCGTGGACCTCATGATCGCCGACGAAGGCGCCGTGCACGCGCATGGGCATGCCGGTGCCCGGCGGCAGGTAGAGCATGTCGCCCTGGCCCAGGAGCTGCTCGGCGCCCTGCTGGTCCAGGATGGTGCGCGAATCGATGCGACTCGACACCTGAAAGGCGATGCGCGTGGGGATATTGGCCTTGATCAACCCGGTGACGACATCGACCGACGGCCTCTGCGTCGCGAGGATCAGATGGATACCGGCGGCGCGGGCCTTCTGGGCGATGCGCGCGATCAGCTCTTCCACCTTCTTGCCGACGATCATCATCATGTCGGCGAACTCGTCCACCACCACCACGATGTACGGCAGGGTACCCAGATCCGGCGGCACCGTGTCCATGTCCGACTCGGGCGTCCACAGGGGATCGGCGATGGGCATGCCTTCGGCGATGGCGTCCAGCACCTTCTTGTTATAGCCGGCGATATTGCGCACGCCCAGATTGGCCATCAGCTTGTAGCGCCGCTCCATCTCGCCCACGCACCAGCGCAGGGCGTTGGCCGCCTCCTTCATGTCGGTGACCACCGGGGTCAGCAGATGGGGAATGCCCTCGTAGATGGACAGCTCCAGCATCTTCGGGTCGATCATGATCAGGCGCACCTGCTCCGGCGTGCTCTTGTAGAGCAGGGAGAGGATCATGGCATTGACGCCCACGGACTTGCCGGAGCCGGTAGTGCCGGCGACCAGCAAGTGCGGCATCTTGCCCAGATCGGCGACCACCGACTTGCCGCTGATGTCTTTCCCTAAGGTCAGGCAGAGCGGCGATTTCATGTCCTCGAAGGCCTTGGACGAAATCACCTCGGACAGGCGCACGATCTCGCGCTGCTCGTTAGGGATCTCCAGGCCGATGAAGCTCTTGCCGGGAATGACCTCGACGACGCGCACCGAAACCACGGACAGGGCGCGGGCCAGATCGCGGGCCAGGTTGGTGACCTTGCTGGCCTTGACGCCGGGCGCCAGATCCAGCTCGTAGCGCGTGATCACCGGCCCCGGATGCACGGCAACGACCTGGGCCTCGACGCCAAAGTCGGCCAGCTTGATCTCGACCAGGCGCGACATGGCTTCCAGGGCCTGCTCGGAGACCACGATGCGGGTCTTCTCCGGCGCGTCCAGGAGCGACACGGGCGGCAGCTCGCCTTCCACCGTGCCGGTAAACAGCGAGGTCTGCTTCTCTTTCTGCACGCGCACCGAGCGTTCCACTTCCACGGGCTTGGCGGGCGCGGTGATGACCGGGGGCTTGCGCTCCACCAGCTTCTCGCGCTTCTTCTCCACCACTTCCTCGCGGGCTTCGCGGATCTCCTCGATGGCGCGTTCTTCCTTGCGCTCCTCGACCCGTTCCTCTAGCCGCTCCATGCGCTCGCCGACGCGCGCTTGCAGCCAGGCAATGCCGTCCAGGACGCGCCGGCCGATCTCGTCCATCAGCTTGAGCCAGGACAAGCCGGTGAACAGGGTGATGCCGATGAGAAAGACCGCCAGCAGCGCCAAGGTCGTGCCCTTGGCATTGATCAGGGTGACCAGGACCTTCTCGACCACGCCGCCCAGTTGGCCGCCGGCCAGCATGTCCGGGGTGGGGTCGGTGAAATTCATATTGGCCATGCCGGCCCCTGCGATCAGGGTCAGCAGGAAGCCCGTGCCCTTTAGCCACCACAGCTGGTAATCCGGCTCGGCATCTTCGTCGCGGGGCGCCTCGGCCTCGCCGGCCTTGAAATACCACCAGCCCACCAGGCCCAGGGAGAGGGGAAGCAGATAGGCCATGTAGCCGAACAGGCTCATGGCCGAGACCGCGAACAGCGAACCGATGCGCCCGCCCATGTTCTGGATGGCGGGCTGGGGCCCGGAAAAGCTCCAGCCGGGGTCGGTTGGATGGTAGGTGACGAGGGCCAGGACCAGGAACAGGGCCACAGCCAAGCTCAGAATGAACACGGCTTCGCGCAGGCGGCGCGCCAGATTGAGGCGCAACCCATCCTTGGCGGCGCTAGGCTTAGGTTTTGCCGTAGCTTGTTTCAATGCGGAACCCACGAGGCAATACAAAAAGGCGCCGGTCGCATGCCGGCTCGATGGCGCATTCTAGCGGCTAACGCCGGGGACCGCATGCACTAATCTCTTTGATGCCTAGTCCGGAATCGCGATCTGGGTGGTCTGCTTGACCTCCTCCATCACCACATAGGTTCGCGATTCGGACACGCCCGGCAGGGTCAAAAGCGTCTCGCCCAGGAGCTCGCGATAGGCGCCCATGTCCGCCACGCGGGCTTTCAACAGATAGTCGAAGGAGCCGGTCACCAGATGGCATTCCAGGACGTCCGGCAGCTTGACCACGGCGGCCTTGAAGTCGTCGAAGATCTGCGGCGAGGTACGGGTCAGGCGGATTTCCACGAAGACCAGCAGGCTGGCATCGAGGTAATGGGGTTGGAGGATGGCGGTATAGCCGAGGATGTAGCCCTGGGACTCCAGTCGGCGCACGCGCTCAAGGCAGGGCGTGGGCGAAAGGCCGACCCGGCGCGCCAGCTCGACATTGGATACACGTCCGTCCAGTTGCAACTCGCGCAGGATCTTCCGATCAATTCTATCCAGTTGTTTTAAATCGTGTTTTTTGTTTTGCATGGTACGAAATAGGATTTTTTACCAGGATTCACCGAGTTTACGCATGTTTGTGCTAAGCATTCAAGAATTACAGTGAGATATTCCGGTAATCAGCGACTAAAATAGGCGAATATTTTGCTCAGCCAACCTAACTGGAGAATCCTATGTTGATCGGCGTCCCGAAGGAGATCAAGAACCACGAATACCGCGTCGGCATGGTGCCCGGTAGCGTGCGCGAACTCGTCGGCCACGGCCACCAGGTCGTGGTCGAACACAATGCCGGTATCGGCATTGGCTTCACCGACGCCGATTACGAGGCCGCCGGCGCGGCCATCGCCGCCACCGCTGCCGAAGTGTTCGCCAAGGCCGACATGATCGTCAAGGTCAAGGAGCCCCAGGCCGTGGAGCGCGCCATGCTGCGCGAAGGCCAAGTGCTCTTCACCTACCTGCACCTGGCTCCGGACCTGCCCCAGACCGAGGACTTGATCAAGTCCAAGGCTACCTGCATCGCCTACGAGACCGTCACCGCCGCCAACGGCTCCCTGCCCCTGCTGGCTCCCATGTCGGAAGTCGCCGGCCGCATGTCCATCCAGGCCGGCGCCACCGCGCTGCAGAAGGCCAATGGAGGCCGCGGCGTGCTGCTGGGCGGCGTGCCGGGCGTGGAACCGGCCAAGGTCGTCATCATCGGCGGCGGCGTGGTCGGCTATAACGCCGCCCTGATGGCCGTGGGCCTGGGCGCCCAGGTCGTGGTGCTGGATCGCAATGTCGACGTGCTGCGCCGCCTGGTTGCCAGCTTCGGCACCCGCATCGAAACCGTGTTCTCCTCGGCCGATGCCCTGGAACGCCACGTGCTGGACGCCGATCTCGTGGTCGGCGGCGTGCTGATCCCGGGTGCCGCCGCGCCCAAGCTGGTCACCGCCGAGATGGTCAAGCGCATGAAGCCCGGCGCCGCCGTGGTGGACGTGGCCATCGACCAGGGCGGCTGCTTCGAGACCGCCCATGCCACGACCCATGCCGAGCCCACCTACATCGTCGACGACGTGGTGCACTACTGCGTCGCCAACATGCCGGGCGCCGTGCCGCGCACCTCCACCTTCGCGCTCAACAATGCCACCCTGCCCTTCATCATCGAGCTGGCCAACAAGGGCGCCAAACGCGCCTGTGCCGAGAACAAGCACCTGCTGGCCGGTCTCAATGTCCACGCCGGCATGGTGACCTACGAGCCGGTCGCCAAGGGCTTCGGCATGGAATACGTCCCGGCCGCCAAGGCCCTGGGCCTGTAAACCGCTCCAACAAAAAAAAGCCCGGACTCCCGGGCTTTTTACTTCCGAATCAAGCCTTTACAGCTTCATTCTGAACAGCTTTCCTAGCTTGGCCGCGAGCATGATGTTGCCGGTCGCCTTGAGCTTCCCGGTCATATAGGCCGGCATGGCCGCCATCTCACCGTTGACGATCTTGAGCCAGTGTTCGGCGCTCAAGGCCAGGCTCAGGGACGGCGCGGCATGCACGCCGGTCGCCACGCGGCAGGCCTGGTCCTGGATGGCGGCATGCCATTGCCCGCCGCCTTCGCCATCGATATTGAACTGAAACACCACATCCAAACCCTCGGCCGCGACGGGATCGAAGTTGCCTTCCATCAGCGCGAACACCTGTGCCACCGAATCAAATTGCATCATTCCCCTCCCGGGATCTCGTCAAACCATACAATCAAGCGTTCTTCCCAATCGTCCGGGTGCACGGAGTCTTCCGGCACCACCTTACCGCGCACCGAGATGCCGGCCCGCACCACGCTCTTGCGGTCGCCGGTGATCAGGGGATGCCAGTCCGGCAGGCCCTTGCCCTCCGATAGGCGGCGGTAAGCGCAGCTCTGCGGCAACCAGGACAGGCCGGGCACCAACTCCGGCGTCAGGCGCAGGCAGTCGGGCACGAAC
Organism: Gammaproteobacteria bacterium; assembly: GCA_016182845.1. Taxonomy (GTDB): domain Bacteria; phylum Pseudomonadota; class Gammaproteobacteria; order Enterobacterales; family Permianibacteraceae; genus JACPFT01. Next base: position 280,057 of record JACPFT010000001.1, on the reverse strand, counting down.
TCCTGGCGGCGCGGGTAATTCCGGCAGCGCGCCGTGTCGATGTTGAGCAGCTTGCAGGCGATGTCGGTCTGAGCGATCTCGCCATCGTCTTCGAACTCGAGCTTGTGACAACAGCAACGCCCGCAGCCGTCGCAGAGCGCCTCCCACTCGGCCTCGCTCATGTCGCTCAAGGCCTTGTCTTCCCAGAAGCGTGGAGCCAGTTCGGGCCTGCGGCTCACAGCACGCGCCCGGCGAAATGCCAGCGCCCGTCCAGGGAAAGCTCCAGTTCGTCGCCGGAAGCCAAGGCCGCGACGCCGGCCGGCGTGCCGGTGAACACCACGTCGCCAGGCTCCAGGCTGATACTTTGGCTGATGAAGGCCAGCATGTCGAGGATCGAGGTGATCATCAGCGAGCTGCGCGCCCGCTGCCGGTCCTCGCCATTGATTCGCAAGGCGATTTCACAGTCCTGGGCATTGGGCAGCTGCGCGACCGCCACGAAGGGCGTCATCACCGCCGCGCCGTCGAAGGCCTTGGCCAGCTCCCAGGGCTGACCCTGCTGCTTCAGCTCGTCCTGCAACTGGCGCAGGGTCAGATCCAGGCCCAGGCCGTAACCGGCGATGGCGCGGCTCGCGGCTCCCGCATCGGCCTTGCTGAGGCGCTCGCCGACCAGCACGGTCAGCTCCAGCTCGTGGTGGCAGTCCCCCAGGCCCTCCGGAAGGATAACCCCATCCTCCAGGGCGCGAAAGCTCGTGCCCGGCTTGAGGAAGACCACGGGGCGCGTGGGCAAGACATTGCCCAGCTCCTGCACATGGGCCAGGTAATTGCGGCCCAGGCACACGGCCTTGGCCGCCGGCCAGGCCATGGCCGAACCATCCAGCCAGCGGTGCCGGTAGCCCATCACTTGGCGCCTCGTTCCGGCAGCGCGCCCAGGCCCCGCTCGGCGCGGTGCTCGGCCAGCCAGTTCTCCTGGGGCGGCGGCATCTGCAGATGGAAGCCCTGGTTCTTGAGGTTCTCCATGACCTTCTGCGCGTCCTCGCGGGCCAGGGCCTTATCGGCGGACAGCTTGAGCACGGTGACCAGTTGCGGCGCGCCGAAAACCGCCATCAGGGCCTCGGGCACCCGGCCGAAATCCTCCCGTCCGGGAACGTACAAATACATCTCGTCTTTCTTGGAACTCTTGTAGATGGCGCAAAGCATTGACGTCGCTCTCAAATTCGTTTTCACCGGGCAAACCCCAAGATTTAGGCTTGCCCAAGGGGGCCAAACACTATATAAAGTGTCGCTTAATAGCCTGAAGAAGGTCTGCCATTCTAGCAGACCCCCAACACGAATAACTAACGCCTGGCACCTCTAAACGCTATGTCTCGACCCGCGCTCGCCGCCGACACGCCGACCTTTCAAATGAAGGGCGCCATGTTCCCGCTGTCCGTGCTGTACCTGATGGACGCGGACCTGGAAGCGTTCGCCGCCCAGCTGGCCGAGCGAGTCGAGTTGGCGCCGCAATTCTTCCGCAACAATCCCGTGATCGTGGACCTGTCCCAGCGCAGCGCCGGCAGCCCCTTGGATTACGCGACCCTGTACCGCTTGATCAAACGCTTCAGCATGGTACCGGTGGGCCTGCGCGGCGGCAGCGAGAACGAAAAGGCGGCGGCCGCCCAGGCCGGATTCAATATTCTCAACGACGCCAAGCCGGGCAGCGAGCGCAAGGCCGCCGAGCCGCCGCCCCCGCCGGCGCCGCGCCCCACGGTGAATCCGACCCTGGTCGTCGATCAAGCGGTGCGTTCCGGCCATCAGATCTACGCCAGGGGCGGCGATCTGGTCGTGCTGGCCCCGGTCAATCCCGGCGCCGAGATCCTCGCCGACGGCAATATCCATGTCTATGCGCCTCTGCGCGGGCGTGCCCTGGCCGGCGTGTCGGGAAATACGAATGCGCGCATCTTCAGCGACAGCCTGGAAGCCGAGCTGATTTCCATCGCCGGCCGCTACCAGCTGTCCGAGGACCTGCCCAGCTCCACCACGCGCAAGCGCGTGGCGATCCGACTCCTGGACGACAAGCTGCACTACGACGTGCTGGGCTGAGACGCAAGCATTTCGGGGAGTCTTCTAGGATTCCCCCCCGCCGCCCGCCCTTATAACCGGCGAGCGGCAACCACAGAGCTGTACACGGCACCGGTCGTGGGCATTGTAAAACCAACCAGCCGAAATGGATTGAACGACCATGGCAAAAGTAATCGTTGTGACTTCCGGCAAGGGCGGCGTGGGTAAAACCACCACCAGCGCCGCCATTTCGACCGGCCTCGCCCTGCGCGGTTTCAAGACCGTCGTCATCGACTTCGACGTGGGTCTGCGCAACCTGGATCTGATCATGGGCTGCGAGCGTCGCGTCGTGTATGACTTCGTCAATGTCATCATGGGCGACGCCAACCTGAACCAGGCCCTGATCAAGGACAAGCAGCTGGAAAACCTGTTTATCCTCCCGGCCTCCCAGACCCGCGACAAGGATGCCCTGACCCAGGAAGGCGTCGAGAAGGTGCTGAACGAGCTGAAGGCGAGCTTCGACTTCATCGTCTGCGACTCCCCGGCCGGCATCGAGCGCGGCGCCCACCTGGCCATGTACTTCGCCGACGAGGCCATCGTCGTCACCAACCCGGAAGTGTCCTCGGTGCGCGACTCCGATCGCATGCTGGGCCTCCTGTCTTCCAAGTCCCGCCGCGCCGAAACCGGCCAGAGCCCGGTCAAGGAACACCTGCTGCTAACCCGCTACTCGCCGGAGCGCGTCGAGCGCGGCGAGATGCTCTCGGTGGAAGATGTGCAGGAGATCCTGTCCATTCCACTGCTCGGCGTCATCCCTGAATCCCAGGCGGTGCTCAATGCCTCCAACTCAGGCCGTCCGGTCATTCTCGATGCGGAAAGCACCGCCGGCCAGGCCTATGCCGACGCAGTGGCCCGCTTCCTGGGCGAAAATGTCGATCACCGCTTCCTGACTGCAGAAAAGAAGGGCTTCCTGAAACGGCTCTTCGGGAGTGTGGCATGAGCCTGTTAGATCTGTTCCGTAGCCGAAACAAGACCAACACGGCGGCCATCGCCAAGGAGCGCCTGCAGATCCTCGTCTCGCACGAGCGTTCCACCCGCTCGGGCCCGGATTTTCTGCCGGAACTCAAGCAGGAGCTACTGGCGGTGATCCGCAAGTACTACCCCATCGAACTGGACCAGGTGAAGGTCCAGCTCGGCAAGCAGGACGATTGCTCCCTCCTGGAGCTGGATATCGTCCTGCCGGTGAACGTCAAGGCGGACGTGGCCTGAATCTCGCACGCCATGCCCATCCCCAGCGGTTGGGCATGGCGGGTCATTCGGGTGCTCAAGGAGTGAGTCCTCATGCGTTACCTCAATCCCTCCCAACCCGAACCGCTCGAAACCGTCAGCGAAGGGCGCGAATTCATCGGTCTCCTGGCCGGAGTCGTCGGCATCGTCCTCGCCTCGCTCAGCATCCTGCTGCTCGCTTCCGACTACCTCACGCCGCACATTCCGTTCTCTGTCGAGCAGTCCCTGGCTTCGGGCATCGGTGAACGCCTCTTCCCCGCCAACCAGGAGCCGCCGCCCGCAAATCGCGCCCGCGAAGACCAATTACGACAGCTCACAACCCGGCTGCTGGGGCATATGGATTTGCCTCCCGGCGTCAGCGTACAGGTCCATTACGTCGATTCACCGACGATCAATGCCATGGCTACCTTAGGAGGACACGTCTTTGTCTTCCGTGGCTTATTGGAAAAACTGCAAAGTGAGGATGCCCTGGCTGCCGTGCTTGCGCATGAGATCGGCCACGTCAAGGAGCGTCACGTTCTCAAGGCCATGGGACGCGGAGTCATGTTCGTCGCCGGCTTGAGCGCCCTGGGCATCAAAAGCCAAGGCTTGAACCGCTGGGCACTGAACAAGGGCGGCGAGTTGACGGTTCTCAGTTATTCCCGCGAGGCCGAGGAAAGCGCCGACGAGGCGGCCTTGCAGGCGCTCTACCGAAGCTATGGCCATGTCGCCGGCATCGACGAGGTTTTCGGCCTGTTCGCCACGCTGGAGCCCGCAGGCCTGGCGGTAACCAAATCCCATCCTCACAGCCGAGAGCGGCGCGCCCGGCTGCTTCGGATCGCACAGTCACTGCACATGCCAAGCCACGGCCAGAAGACCCCATTGAAGGAGGGTCTCAAGCCGGCGCCGCGCGCCTAACGGCTGTGGTAAAAGGCCTTCAGCTTCGCTTGAAATGCGTCGCGATCAAACTGCCAGAAACCCAGCACACCACGGCGCAAGGTGAATGCATGTCGCTCGTCGCGCGGCTTGGCCTGAAAATACTCGTAATACCGAGGAAATGACAGGGTCGGGCACTCGGCGCAGCCGGCCGGCCTCAGAGACCCATCGGTCTCGTAACGGTAAGCCGTTTCCGTTCGCGGCGAGAAATCGGTCCAGCCATTGATGTGCAAGGCCAGGAAAGACATCAGCACGCAGGCCAGGCCGCCGCTCAGTAACGTCAGCATGACCGACTCGGTGGCGGGCGCACGCCACCGACGCAAGACTCGCCACAGCGGAATCGCCGCGAGTCCCGCCAGCATGGCGAAGATGGCCCAGGGCGTCCCGCCGGCATAATCGTAGCGGCCTAGTCCCAACATTTCGGCAAATAGCCAGGCTATTCCCACGAACCAAACCGCGATCACGCGGCGGGATGCGCGATTCTTGGCCAGATCGAAGGGTTCCGTGCTCCCGGCGAGCACCTCCAGTTCGCTGGCTTGGACATGCAGCCGGCTTTGGGCGATCGCCCCTGACGCGGGCAGCAGGGCGGTGCCGTAGGCGATCGCCTCGACCACCGAACTGCCTCCCCGGGGTCCCTGCGCGATGCTGGTGGTTTCGACACGAACGTGGATGATCAGCGTGCAGCCCGCGGCCCGCGCCTGCTCTTTCATACGCAGCACGGCTTCCCTGCGAGCCCTAGCGACCAAGGTCTCGAAACCGTGGAATCGCCCGCCGACGAACTTGCGCAGGCCCGCCACGAACATGCGAAAATAATCCGCCGACAGCGCCACCTCGCCGCAGACCAAGAGCGGATCGTGCGGAGTCGTGAACGGGGGTGGATTACGCGTCGCGAACACCATCACGTCGGCTAGCAATCTCTCCCTTTCCGCCAAGGCGAGCAGATGCTGACGCTCATTATGGCGGCCACGGAAATATCCGATAGCCAGTAACATCGCGACAACGAGGAATTCCGCGCTGTCGAGCAGCCCCTGCCAAAACTCCATGGCGATTACTCCAAGACGACAGCAGTTCCGTAGGCGAGAATTTCCGCCGCGCCCATGGTGATGGACGTCGTGGTGTAGCGGATGTTCAACACGGCATTGGCGCCGATGGCCTCCGCTTGGGCGACCATACGCGCAGTGGCTTGCTGGCGTGCCTCCTGCATCAACTCCGTGTACGCCTTGAGTTCGCCCCCCACCACGTTCTTCAGACCCGCGAGGATGTCCCGCCCGGCATGCTTGGCGCGAACCGTCGACCCCTGAACCATGCCCAGATGGTCCTTGATGCGCCGGCCGGGGATCATTTCGATATTGCTCAACAGCATGGGTTTTCCCTGTTTCAGATGGTCGTTGCGATGATCGTTGTGAAGAGGCGAAGGCGATACCCAGGACACGGCGTCCATATCACGCGCCAAGCGCTAGTCTGCGCAGCGCTCCGGAGCCGAAGTCGCGCGGATCTGTGCCGCAACCACCTCCGCCAGGCGTGACTCCAGGGCCTCGCCGCGCCAGCCCAGCCATTGGCTCGGCGGCTTCGACTTCAGACCTATGCGGCACAGCAGGTAGCCCTCTAGCAGTCGGTTGCTGGCCACGAGTTCCGGCGCCAGGCCGATTTCCTTCGCATAGCTTTCCGCGACGGCCTTGGCCTCGGTCAGCGCGGCCTTCATGCCCGGGATCTCGTTGGGGCGGATAATCGCCGCCGGCCATTCGCTTTCCGGCGCCTGCTTACCCATTTCGACCAGGGCCAGAAGCTGTATGCCGTGCTTACGCATCTCCTGGGGACTGAGCTCGCCGATGGTTTGCATGGCCGGCAAATTGCGCGGCTGGTACTGGGCCAGGGCGATCAGGGCTTCGTCGCTGATCAGGAAACGGCGCACCAGATCGCGCTTGACCGCCTCCTCTTCCCGCCAGGCGGCCAGGACTTTCAGCACCGCCAGCTGCTGGGGCTTCAGACGGAAGGCCTGCTTCACCTTGCGGTAGGCTTTGTCCGGTTCCAGGTCGAAGCGCGAGGTATCCAGCAGGGCCGCGCAATCGGCGGCGAAGCGCGCGAAATGGGGTGTGGCTTGGAGGCGCTGCAACAGGCTCGGGTACAGCGCCAGCAAATGGGTCACGTCGGCCGCCGCGTAATTCAGCTGTTCCGCGTCCAAGGGGCGCTTGAGCCAGTCGGTGCGCGAGGCATCTTTGGCGACCTCGATCCCTAAGAGTTCCTGCACCAGGCGCGCGTACCCCAGGTTCAGCCCCAGGCCCGCGTAGGACGCGGCGATCTGGGTATCGAACAGCCCGGCCGGCAGGACGCCGCAGGCGCGGTGCAAGACCTCCAGATCCTCGCTGCAGGAATGGATCAACTTGGTGATGGCCGGGTTGGCCAGGAGCTCGGCGAAGGCCTGCAGGGAACCGAGGCTCAAGGGGTCGATCAGTGCCGCCCCCTGGTCATCGGCGACCTGGATCAGGCCTAGCTGGGGGTAGAAGGTGCGCACGCGCACGAACTCGGTATCGACCGCCAGCACGGTCTTGCCCTGCCAACGGCGGCAAGCGGCTTCCAATGCGGCATCGGTGTCGATATACAGGTAATCGGTCATCGGGTATCCCTACGGGCCGGTCGCGTCATGTCGCCGGCCCTCAAAACAAAGGCCGCCTCCGGAGGGAGGCGGCCTGGCACTCAGTTCTTCCAGCCCGAACCCGGGTTCAGGCACGCAATTCGCGGCGCAGGATCTTGCCGACATTGGTCTTCGGCAGGCTGTCGCGGAATTCTACCTGTTTCGGAATCTTGTAACCGGTGAGATTCTCCCGGCAATGGGCGATCAGCGCCTCGGCGGTGAGCTTGGGGTCTTTCTTGACCACGAAGATCTTCACGATCTCGCCGGATTCGGCATGGGGCACGCCCACCGCGGCAACCTCGAGGACACCCGGGTGCATTGCCACCACGCCTTCGATCTCATTCGGGTACACATTAAAGCCGGACACCAGGATCATGTCCTTCTTGCGGTCCACGATCTTCACATAGCCCTGGTCGTCCATGATGCCGATGTCGCCGGTGTGCAGCCAGCCGTTGCTGTCGATGACCTTGGCTGTTTCATCCGGACGGTTCCAGTAGCCGCGCATGACCTGGGGACCGCGCACACAGATCTCGCCGGCCTCGCCGATGGACAGCTCCTGGCAATCGTCGTTCTGGATGGATACCTCGGTGGAGGAGATCGGCAGGCCGATGGTGCCGTTATAGGATTTCAAATTCATGGGATTGATGCAGGCCGCCGGCGAGGTCTCGGTCAGGCCATAGGCCTCCAGCAGGGGCTTGCCGGTCACCTGCTGCCAGCGCATGGCCACGGCTTCCTGGACGGCCATGCCGCCGCCCAGGGTCAGCTTGAGCGCGGAAAAATCCAGCTCGGCGAAACCGGGGGTGTTGAGCAGGCCGTTGAACAGGGTGTTGACGCCGGTGACCGCCGTGAACTTCAGACCCTGCAATTCCTTGACGAAGCCCTTCATGTCGCGGGGGTTGGTGATCAGGTAGTTCAAGCCACCTTCGCGCATGAACACCATGCAGTTCGCGGTCAGGGAGAAGATGTGATAAAGCGGCAGGGCCGTGATCACGATCTCGCGGCCCTTCTCCAGGATCGTGCCAATCCAGGCCTGGGCCTGGAGCACGTTGGCGACCATGTTGCGATGGGTCAGCACCGCGCCCTTGGACACACCGGTCGTGCCGCCGGTGTATTGCAGGAAGGCGATGTCATCGCCAGTCAGGCTGGGGCGCGTGTAGCTGCGCTCGTTGCCCTGGGCCAGGGCATCGAGGAAATTCACCGCCTGGGGCAGATGGAAGGCAGGCACCATCTTCTTGACGTATTTCACCACCAGATTGACCAGGTGGCGCTTGACGAAGGGCAGCATGTCGCCGAGCTGGGTGAGCAGCACGTGCTTGACCGGCGTCTCGGCGATCACTTCGGCCAGGGTGTGGGCGAAATTCTCGACGATGACGATGGCCTGAGCACCGCTATCGGCGAGCTGGTGCTTGAGCTCGCGGGGCGTGTACAGCGGGTTGACATTGACGACGACGAGGCCGGCGCGCAGGACGCCGAACAGGGCGACCGGGTATTGCAGAACATTAGGCATCATCAGGGCGACGCGATCGCCCTTCTTCAGGCCCAGCTGCGTCTGCAAGTAGGCGGCGAAGCGCTTGGACTCCCTATCCAGCTCGGTGTAACTCAGGGTGGTCCCCATGTTGGCGAAGGCGGGACGGTCGGCGAAATCGCGCACGCTGGCTTCAAACAAGTCCACCACGGCGGGGATCGCGTCGGGATTGATCTCGGCGGGAACGCCCGGGGGATAGTGCTTCAGCCAAATTTTGTCCATGCCGTACTCCGCGCGATGCTGCGCTGCAACATCAAGATTCTAAAGGAAATATTCTTGAATACTATCAGGAAAACCAATCCTGCCAACTTAACCCAAGCCGGGAAGATTGGTCAAACCAGTTGGCGCATAATTTGCCGGCTCGCGCACCGTAGCCGTTCAAGCCAGGACGCGCGCCACGGCGCGGCGCAGTTCGGGCAGTAGCTCCGCCTCGAACCAGGGATGGCGTTGGAACCAGGCGATATTGCGCGGGCTGGGATGGGGCAGAGGCCAGAAGCCGGGCGCATAGTCCCGCCAGGCCGCCACGGTATCCGTCAGGCTCTCGGGCTTGCGGCCCTTGAGATGCCAGGCCTGGGCATACTGCCCGATGAGCAGGGTCACTTCGATGCTGGGCAGGCGGGCCAGTAGCGCCTCCCGCCACAGCGCCGCGCACTCCCGGCGCGGCGGCAGATCCCCGCCAGCGCCACGGCCCGGATAACAGAACCCCATGGGAATGATGGCGACACGCGACTCGTCGTAGAAGACCTCTGGGCCGAGCCCCAGCCACTGGCGCAGGCGCGCGCCGCTGGCATCGTCCCAGGGAATACCCGAGGCATGGACCTTGGTGCCCGGTGCCTGGCCGACGATCAGCAGACGCGCCGTGGCGCTGGCCCTCAGCACCGGCCGCGGCCCCAGGGGCAGGACCGTCTCGCAGGCCCGGCAGGCCCGCACTCGCGCCAGCAGTTCCTCCAGGGTTTCGGCCCGCTCGCCGCCCATCTAGTCTTCCAGGAAGCCCCGAATGACGCCCGCCACTTCCGCCGCGTTCTGCATGTGCACATGGTGGCCGCCGGCGATCTCCACTTCCCTAAGGTCGGCGACGCAGGCCCGACGCAGCTCCGCGCCCTGGCGCACGAAGTCCAGGCCCTTGCTGGCCTGAATGTAAAGCACCGGCGCGGTGATGGCGGACAGGAAGGCCTGGCACTGGGCCTCGGTCAGTCGCAGGGCCGAATGCACCCGCCAGCGCGGGTCGGTGCGCCAGGTCACACCGCCCGGCACCTGGCGCGTGCCGCGCTCGGTGAGCAATAGGGCGTTGTCGAAATCCAGATCGCCGACCACGACGCGCGCCACGGCGGCCTTGCGGGTATCCGGGTAAACGGGCATGGACTTGGCCTTTAAATCGCCCCATTGCTGCACGTGGTTGCGCAGGGACTGGGGGCTGTGCTCGGGCGCGTCGACCAGGGTGCCGAAGGCGTCGATGAACACCAGCTTCGCTATGCGCTCCGGGTAGGCGCCGGCCACCAAGGCGGCAACAGCGCCGCCCAGGGAGTGCCCGACCAGGCGCACCGTGGCCAAGCCCAGGGCATCCATGGCCTCCAACACCACCCGCGCGCAGTCCACGAAGTGGTAGTACATGCCCGCCGGCCAATGGCCGGAATGCCCATGGCCCGGCAGCTCCAGGGCAATCAGCCGGTACTCCGGCAAGCGCGCCGCCAGCGGCGCGAAGCTCTGGGCGTTATCCAGCCAGCCATGGATGGCCAGGATCGCCGGCCTGTCGGCCTCGCCCCAGACCTGGGCGGTCAGGGTCAGGCCGGTGATTTCGATTTCCAGTTCGACGGGTTGATTCATGCTCACTTCTTGGGGCGCCAGGCCCAGATAAATTCGGCGACTATCGGCTCGTTGCCGGCCGAGTCCGTGACCCGCACCGGCACCAGCACTTCGCCCCGTTCCTCGCCGCGCACTCGCGCCAACAACGCGGCGTCCAGCTGCGCCACCGCCTCCAGATCGCCCTCGGCGCGCTTCACATAATCGATCTTCATGGACTTCAAGAGCGGCAGCTTGTCGTCCGGCAGGTTCAAGCCCACCACGAGTCCCGTGGCCGACTCGGCCAGCAGGGCCATGGCCGTGGCATGCACACCCTTGATGTGGTTCTGCACCTTGCGGCGATTGGCGATGCGCATGCTCACCCGGCCCGTTTCCAGGGCGGTGATGCGTATCCCCGCCGTGCGGAAGAACTTCACCGCCGAACCGAACAAGAAGCCGGCGGCAGGCAGACGCCAGGCGGCGGGGAGGCGGAAGCAATAGCCGAACAAGCGGCTGAGGCGGTTGGTAGCTTGCATGGGTATGAAAGGTATGACCAGTTTGGACGGTCATTATGCAGGCCCCCCGGCTTCCGGGCTAGGGGGCACAACGACGGCTGCTCAGGTATGCGGCCGCTGCTTGACGATGTCCACGGCCTTGCGCAGCTCGGCCTTGGCCTGGCCGCGTATGGATTCCAGTTCCTTGAGCTGCTGGTCGCGTGGATTCAGCTTCTCCACGAAACTGGTGACGTACTTGGCCGGCACATTGTTCAGGGTGATGGCCACGATATCCTGCAAGGAAATGGCGTCGGCCGGCAGCGCCTCGCCGCCCTCGATCAGCTTGTGCAATTCCTCGAACACCAGTTCCTCGGTGAGATTCTCCAGATCCTCGTGTTCATACATTTGCTTATACATTCCGCACTCCTCGTCGGCAGCAGTCTTGTCTCGGCAATTTCAGTTGACCGGGGCGACCGCCGCCGCTCCGGAAACAAATCCTAAGTTACTCTAGCACAAGCAATTCCGGGAATCCGCGTTCAGGCGGCCAGATCGCGGATCTCCGCCTGTGCTTCCGCCGCACCGTAACGGCCGCTGGCGTCGCGTACCACCCGCGCCAGGGCGGTCTTGGCATCGTGGGTGAAGAATAGACGCCCGCCGCGCGCCAGCAGGTCGCCGAGCAAGGCCTGCTTTTCGTCGATCAAGAGCTCGGGATAGCGGTCATAACCCATGGTGATGGGTAGGTGCACCCAGGGCGTGCCCGGGATCAGATCGGCGGCGAAGAGCACCGGCCCATCCGGCATGGCGATCTCGGTCAGCAGCATGCCCGGGGTGTGGCCATTGCTGACCCGGAAGCTGTAATCCTGGCCCAGGCTGGGCGTGTGTTCGTCCTCGACGATCTCCAAGCGCCCCGACTCGGTCAGCAAGCGGTTCAGTTCAGGCACGAAGGAGGCGCGATCTCGCGCATGAGGCGTTTGGGCACGCTGCCAGGCCTCACGCCCGACGACGAAGCGCGCCTTGGGGAAGAGCAGGCGCATAGTCCCGCCGTCCCAGGGGGCGAGCAGGCCGCCGGCATGATCGAAATGCAGATGGGAGAGGATCACCACGTCGATATCGGCATCGGACAGGCCTAGCTCCGTCAGGGAGCGCAGGAGCACGTGCTCGGACTCGACCACACCGTAGCGCTCCTTGAGCCTGGGATCGAAGAAGGCGCCGATCCCGGTTTCCAGCAGGACATTGCGCGCCACGCCGTCCACCGATTCGCGAACCAGGAGCGCGCGGCAGGCCAGGCTGATCCGGTTCTCAGCGTCGACCTCGGCCCAACGGGACCAGACCGCCTTGGGGGCATTGCCGAACATGGCCCCGCCGTCGAGGCGCTGGGAATTGCCGATCAGGGAAGTGAGCGTGCGCTGGGGCATGGGCGTAGACCTGGATAGGGGACTCGGCGGTTATTATCCCCCGGCGCACCAGGCCCTGTCCAAAAGACTCAGCCCGCCGCGCGCCGTGCCTCGTCCGGCCCCAGGGCGGCGATGAGCGGATCCTCGGCTTGCTCGGCCTGATCCTTGTTGTAGGACTGCCAACAAGCGCCGGCCAGCTTGTCCAATTGATCAAGGAGAGCACCGAGCTGACGTGAGAACTCGGCCGGTACGTCCTTGGGGCCGTGCTGCAGCAAGTCATGGCCATGGCGGATCACGCGACGGACCAGCCACAGGGATTCGAACAGGATGGCGTCCAGCTCGAACAACTCCTGGCAGGTCTCGGCATCGGACTCGCCGCCCAGGGAATGCAGCCACTGGTTGAGTTCCTCGCTCCCCAGGCCGGAGGCCCGCAGAGTGTGGATCACCCGTTCCACCAGGGTGCGCAGGGCATCGGCGGTTTTGGCTTCGGTGTGCTCGCCCAGGGACTCAGCCAGCCTGAGCAGGGCCGAGAACAGGCGCTGCATGCTGTCGCTATGAGTAACCACGTCATGGCGCAGCTCGCCGTAGTTGTCCTGATTCGCCCCCGCCGAGCGCAGGCCGGCGCGCTGGAACAAATGAAAAGTCGCTTGAAAGGTCGGGAAGAAATAGGTCTTGGCGTTGACCCGCAGGTAGGGGAGCGTGTCGGCCAGGGTCTTGTCGGTGCCGGCGTATTGCTCGACGCGCAATTGGAACAAGATGTCGGCCAGGCCGACGATTTGACCGACGATGCCTAGCTGGGACTCGGATTTGCCTTGCGGGAATCCCGTGCCGTCGCAGCGTTCATGATGCTCGGCCACGGCCTTGATCGCCTCGCCGGTGAAGCGCCCGCACTCCGCCATCAGGCGCGTGGATCCCGCCACATGGGTTTGCATCATGGCCCATTCCGTATCGGAATAGCCGCTGCGCTTCTCCACCAGCTCATAGGGTAGATGCACCAGGCCCACGTCGTGAAACAGCCCGGCAACGAAGGTATCGTAGATGAGCGGAGCCGGGAGGTGCAGCTCTTCGGCGATGAGCCCCCCCAGCCAGGCGGAGAACAGGCTGCGCTCGAAAACCCGGGGCAGGCGTGCCCGCATGACCGTCAGGCGCTGCATCAGACCGTGGGGAAAGCTGCGCACGAAACAGAAATGGCGCAGCACGTTGTCGAAGCCGGTCTTGGCGTGGACTTGATAAAAGTCCTCGTAATGGACCAGGAACACGCCGAATTCTTCGTAAAGGCTGTTGTTGTTGAGCGTCCGCCCGACCTGGACCAGCTCATGCACCGGCTTTTCCAGGTGATGCCCCGCCAGGCGGGCGGCCAGGCTGGCATTGATCGGCGTGCCCTTGCGTACCAGGAGGACGCCCTGCTCGTTGCGCATGTCCTCGGCCGCGACGACCGCATGCTCCCCCTCGAGCGCCCCCAGATGGTCCATGTAGCCATCGGCGCTGTTGGGGTGAAAATTCATCGCCTGAACTTCGAGACCTTTCATGACGCTCCGACATTCCTGGCGGTCGGCCCACCGCCGGCGCGGCGCGCATGCGCATGGGGCGCGCCTCCCCGGCTCGGCTCGGCTGACTGCGCGCCCGAACACCTTGGGGTGGCGGGTACGAGTCAGAATCGAGTCCAAGCCCAAGCATGCGCCGAACCGTCGCCAAATAGCGGTACAGGCGCCCTCCAAGCATAGGCCCGCGCGCGGCGCAGCGCCAATCGGTCGCCGCGCGTTTTCTCCATCTTTCAGTCGTTTAGCGCGGAACGCGTGCCCGGCAGCGGGTGATTGTCGGCGGGTCGATAAGTCGCCACCACCGAGTACTTCGTCTCCCCGGTATGGTTACGGCTGGCCGCATGAAACAAGCGGGCGTGGAAGAACAACACATCGCCGGGATTGAGATTGACGTGCACGGCCTGGGCTATGAGTGCGGCATTGTCGGCTCGCTCCGGACGGAGGAACAGGCGCTCGTCGTAGCGTTCCGGCGAGAAACCCATGACATGGGTGCCGGGAATCACCCTGAGCCCGCCGTTTTCCGGAAACTCGCGGCCCAGGGCCAACCAGACGGACACCAGTTCCGGCCGCTCGAAGGACCAATAACGCATGTCCTGGTGCCAGCCGGTGTCGGAGGAATAGCGCGGATGCTTGGTCATGACGCAATTGTGATGCGCCCTCGCCTGCTTTACTTCCCCGCCCAGGACCTGGTTCAGGGCGGCGAGCAACCGTGCGTCCTCGAACCAGGCTTGAAACACCGGCGAACGGGCGCCCGCCTGCAGCAGGCGCCGTACCGTGCGCCCGCCTTCCGCGCCCCGCCCCTTGGGCGAGCCCGGGTAATCCACGTCGGCCTCGTACTCCAAGGGGCCGGCTTCGGCCTGCAGTTCGCGCTGAATGGCGGCCAGCATTGCCTCGCGTCTTCCAGCCTCGACCCAGTCCGGTAGAACGAGATAGCCATTGCGGGCAAAAAACGTGCATTGTTCGGGACTTAGCGCTTGCATACCGGCTCCGTTGCGATCGTCCTCATACGATATACTGGTGGGCCGTCAAAACCCATAGGGATGCATTGCCGCATGCTCTACCTCGCCTTGAAACACGTGCACGTCGGCTGCGTCGTGATCAGCATCAGCCTGTTCGTCCTGCGCTACCTGGGACAGGTCCTGGGCCTGTCCTTCGTGCGCGGCCGGCTGATGCGCACCCTGCCCCATGCCATTGACAGCATTTTACTGCTTGCCGCCCTAGGCCTCGCCGCGTTGCTCCACCAATACCCCTTCGTGCATACCTGGCTGACCGCCAAGGTCCTGGCCCTCATCGCCTATATCGGGCTGGGCTCGGTGGCGCTCAAGCGGGGTCGGAATGCCGGCACCCGCTTCCTGGCCTTCTTGCTGGCCCTGGCCACCGTGGGCTATATCCTCAGCGTGGCGCGAACCCACAGCCCCTACGGCTTCCTGCTCTGGCTGGGGCTTTAATCAGTCCTTCTTCTTGGTCAGGTTCTTGGCGACGACCTTGTCATTGAAGTACTGGACCGAGATGGTGGCCTCCTCGCTTTCCCAGACCTGGGAGGCTCCGGACAGGCCGGCGAAGGAGCCGGAGTCCGACTGATCCGGCTCGCCCAGAATGGCGCGCACTTCTTCCTTGACCATGCCTTCCTTGACCTTGTCGAAATTGGCCTCGTTGACCTTGGAACCACAGGCGCTGAGCAGGAGGCCGCAGGCCGCCAGAGCCAGCAGGGAAATACGCTTCATGACGACTCCGTCGTTGATGGGGAACTTGCGGGTATTATGCCAGAGGCGCGCAATGTGAAACCGTCGTCAAGATCAGCAATACATGGTCAAGAAATAACCGATTTTATTGGCGAAGCCCCCAAGGCCCGCCAATACTCAACAAGTCTTCCCAGTCCGCCGAGGTGCCATCATGCGCCGCCTTGCCTTTTGCAGTTTTTTGGTATTCGCCCTGCCCGTTTTCGCCGCCGGCGATGCCACCCGTCAACATGTGATCCTCGCCAATGTCATCCAGACCGATGCCGCCAACAGCAGCATCACCTACCGCGATGAAACCGGCGCCACCGCCCAATCGCCGCTACTGAACCCCGCCACGACGCCAACCCTGTCCACGCTGGAGAGCGGCGACCTAGTGGAGCTGACCGTTCGCGACAAGGCCAATGGCGAGCGCGAGGGGGTGCTGGAAATCAAGCTGGTGGCGACGGTGCGCTGAATTCCGCAAGGCTCGCTTATCGAACTTCCTACGTCGTTCTCGCTAGGCTTTCAGAAGATCACCCTCTCCCTAACCCTCTCCCGTCTAGGGAGAGGGGATTAGAGGCGCGCAACTCGCGCCAATCTTGCCCCTCCCCCATTTCGGGGGAGGGGTCGGGGGAGAGGGTCTTACGGGTGAGCTAAACATGGCACGGTACATAAGCGGCCCGCCCATCCGCAGGCCTCTTGAAACACAAAACCCGGCATAAAGCCGGGTTTTGTCATCGGGAGCAGACCAGCGGCTTACCAGCCAGTCAGTTCCTTCAGGGTCTTGCCGATATCGGCCGGGGACTTGCAGGTGGCGACACCGGCAGCTTCCAAGGCGGCGAACTTCTCGGCGGCAGTGCCCTTGCCACCGGAAATGATGGCGCCGGCATGGCCCATGCGCTTGCCCGGGGGCGCGGTGACGCCGGCGATGTAGCCGACCACCGGCTTCTTGACATAGCTCTTGATGAACTCGGCCGCTTCTTCCTCGGCGGTGCCGCCGATTTCGCCGACCATGACGATGGCCTCGGTCAGCGGGTCGTCCTGGAACATCTTCAGCGCGTCGATGTGGCTGGTGCCCGGGATCGGGTCGCCGCCGATGCCGATGCAGGTGGACTGGCCGAAGCCCAGTTCCGTGGTCTGCTTGACGGTTTCATAGGTCAGGGTGCCCGAGCGGGACACGATGCCGACCTTGCCCGGCAGATGGATGTGACCGGGCATGATGCCGATCTTGCACTCGCCGGGAGTGATGATGCCGGGGCAGTTCGGGCCGATGAGGCGGGCACCCAGGCTGTCGACGATGAGCTTGACCTGCAGCATGTCCAGGGTCGGCACGCCTTCGGTGATACACACGATCAGCTTGATGCCGGCTTCGGCGGCTTCGATGATGGAGTCCTTGCAGAACGGCGCCGGGACGTAGATCACGGAGGCGTCCGGCTGCACGGCCTCGACGGACTCGCGCACGGTGTTGAACACCGGCAGGCCCAGGTGGGTCTGGCCGCCCTTGCCCGGGGTCACGCCGCCGACCATCTTGGTGCCGTAGGCGATGGCCTGTTCGGAGTGGAAGGAACCCTGTTTGCCGGTGAAGCCCTGGCAGATGACCTTGGTGTCTTTATGGATGAGAACGCTCATGACTTACTTCCCCTCGACGGCCGCGACGATCTTGGTGGCGGCATCGGTCAGGCCGGTGGCCGGAATGATGTTGAGGCCGGAGGCGGCCAGCTTCTGGGCGCCCAGGTCGGCGTTGTTGCCTTCCAGGCGCACCACGACCGGCACGCTCACGCCGACTTCCGCCACGGCGGCGATGATGCCGTCGGCGATCAGGTCGCAGCGCACGATGCCGCCGAAGATGTTGACCAGGATGCCCTTCACGGCGGTGTCGGACAGGATGATCTTGAAGGCTTCGGTGACGCGTTCCTTGGTGGCGCCGCCGCCGACGTCCAGGAAGTTGGCCGGCAGGCCGCCGTGCAGCTTGACGATGTCCATGGTGGCCATGGCCAGGCCCGCGCCGTTGACCATGCAACCGATGTTGCCGTCCAGGGCCACGTAGTTCAATTCCCATTCGCGGGCGCGGATTTCGCGCTCGTCTTCCTGGGACGGGTCGTACATTTCACGCACGGCCTTCTGACGGTACAGGGCGTTGGAGTCGACGGTGACCTTGCCGTCCAGGCACAGCAGATTGCCCTCGGTGGTGACGACCAGGGGGTTGATCTCGACCAAGGCCAGATCCTTCTCGACGAAGGCCTTGCCCATGCCGACCAGGAGTTCGGTGAACTGCTTGACCTGCACTTCGTTCAGGCCCAGTTGGAAGCCCAGTTCGCGGGCCTGATAGGGCATGACGCCGACCAGCGGATCGACGATGGCTTTGAGGATCTTTTCCGGGGTGTCGTGGGCAACCTTTTCGATTTCCACGCCGCCTTCGGTGGAGGCCATGACGATGACGCGGCGAGTCGCACGGTCAACCACGGCGCCCAGGTACAGCTCGCGGGCGATGGAGGTCGGAGCCTCGACGAGCAGGCGGTGCACCGGCTGGCCGTTGGCATCGGTCTGGTAGGTCACCAGGTTGCGGCCCAGCAGGGACTTGGCGACTTCGCCGACTTCTTCCTTGGTGGAGACGATCTTGACACCGCCGGCCTTGCCGCGGCCGCCGGCGTGGACCTGGGCCTTGACGACCCACTTGCCGCCGCCGATCTTGCCGGCGGCCTGCACGGCCTCTTCCACGCTCCACACCACCTCGCCTTTGGAGACGGGCATGCCATATTCGGCAAACAGCTGCTTCGCCTGATACTCGTGAAGGTTCATAAAGTTGCTTCCAACTCGCTTTGGGTTGACGGCGACCGAAGGTCGTCAGTTCGCGATGCGGGCGAAGAACAGTCTTGCACCGCAACATGGGGCCGATATTGTAGGCCTGAACGTCCGTTTAAGTAATAGCTCATGGGCAGAAAAGGCCCATGAATATTGCACTTTCTCGCCCTGAGAAAGGCAAAAGCCGGAAGGCTCGCGCCCCCCGGCTTTTTCGAAGCGTCTTAGACTTCCAGCAGGATGCGTGCCGGGTCTTCGATCAGTTCCTTGATGGTCTTCAGGAAGCCGACCGATTCGCGGCCGTCGATGATGCGATGGTCATAGGACAGGGCCACGTACATCATGGGCTGGATCACGACCTGGCCGTTGACGGCGACGACGCGGTCCTCGGTGCGGAACATGCCCAGGATGCCGGACTGGGGCGGGTTGATGATCGGGGTCGCCATCAGCGAACCGAACACGCCGCCGTTGGACACGGTGAAGGTGCCGCCGGTCAGGTCTTCCACCGTCAGGCCGTTGTTCTTGGCCTTCTGGCCGTAGGCGCCGATGGCCTTCTCGATGTCCGCCAGGCTCATCTTGTCGGCATCGCGGATCACCGGAACCACCAGACCGCGCGGCGAGGACACGGCCACGCCCACGTCGTAATAGCCGTGGTAGACGATGTCGCTGCCGTCGATGGAGGCATTGACTTCCGGGTAGCGCTTCAGGGCTTCGACCGTGGCCTTGACGAAGAAGGACATGAAGCCCAGGCGCACGCCGTGGACCTTCTCGAAATGGTCCTTGTACTTGGCGCGCAGTTCCATGACCGGCTTCATGTTGATGTCGTTGAAGGTGGTCAGGATGGCGGCGGTGGACTGGGCATGAACCAGGCGCTCGGCGATACGGGCGCGCAGACGGGTCATGGGCACGCGCTTCTCTTCGCGCAGGCCGGCCGGAGCGGCGGCGACCGGCGCGGCGGTCGGCTTGGCGGCCGGAGCCGGAGCGGCCTTGGCGCCACCCTTGGCGATAAAGGCTTCCACGTCTTCCTTGGACAGACGTCCGTCCTTGCTGGAGGCCGGGATCTTGGAAGCATCGAGACCGTGCTCGGCCACCAGGCGGCGCACGGACGGGCTCAGGGCATCGGAGGTTTCGACCGCGGGCGCAGCGGCAACCGGGGCGGCCACAACGGCGGCAGGTGCCGGCGCGGCGGCGGCGACCGGGGCAGCGGCAGCACCAGCCTTCACGAAGCCGATGACTTCCTGGGCCAGAACCAACTCGCCCTCGCCCTTCACGACGCTTTCCAGCACGCCGTCTTCCGGGGCAACGACTTCGAGCACGACCTTGTCGGTCTCGATATCGACCAGGTTTTCATCACGCTTGACGGCATCGCCCGGCTTCTTGTGCCAGGTGGCGACGACGGCATCGGCGACGGATTCGGGCAGGACGGGAACCTTGATTTCGAGCGACATTTTCGTTCCTTAAGGCTTCAATTCAGATGTTCTTATCAGGCAAACGGTCATGTCGCGAGCGGCATGCCGATGATTATCGCCGCTCGCGACAGGCCCTTTCCCTCTCCCACCGCACCTTCGGCGCGGTCCACCCTCTCCCGCGAGGGGAGAGGGTGAGAAGGCGAGCGTCGCTTCGCGACTAACTTTTCCCAGCGGGACGCCCGGAATTAACCCAGGGCGTCGTTGACCAATTGCGTCTGCTGTTCGTTGTGCACGGAAGTGTAACCGACCGCGGGCGATGCGGAGGCCGGGCGGCCGGCGAAATGGAAGTGCCCACGCTCCTGAACCACGTCATCCAGGTGATGACGGATGACGTACCAGGCGCCCTGATTCTTCGGTTCTTCCTGACACCAGACGAACTCGCCGGCGTTCGGATACTTGGCGAGCTCGGCCTTGAGCTCGGCTTCCGGGAAGGGATAAAGCTGTTCCACGCGCACGATGGCCACGTCCTCGCGCTTGTCGGCGCGGCGCTTTTCCAGCAGGTCGTAATAGACCTTGCCGCCGCAGGCCACGACGCGCTTGACCTTGCTCGCTTCCAGGGCATCGGTCTCGCCGATGACCAGCTTGAAGCTGCCCTCGGCCAGATCGGCCAGCTCGGACACCGCTAGGCGGTGACGCAGCAGGCTCTTGGGCGTCATGACCACGAGGGGCTTGCGCGCGGCCATGAGCATCTGACGGCGGATCATGTGGAAGACCTGGGCCGGCGTGGTCGGCGTGGTGACCATCATGTTGTGCTCGGCACAGAGCTGCAGGTAGCGCTCCAGGCGCGCCGAGCTGTGCTCCGGACCCTGGCCTTCGTAGCCATGGGGCAGGAACAGGGCCAGGCCGCAGAAACGGTTCCACTTGGTCTCGCCCGAGGAGATGAACTGATCGATGACCACCTGGGCGCCGTTGGCGAAGTCGCCGAACTGGGCCTCCCAGATCACCAGGGACTTGGGCTCGGCAGTGGCATAGCCGTATTCGAAGGCCAAAACGGCCTCTTCGGACAACACCGAATCGATGACCACGAAGGCGCCTTGCTTCTCGGCCAGATTCTTCAAGGGCACATAGATGGAGCCGTCGACCTGGTTATGCAGGACGGCGTGGCGATGGAAGAAGGTGCCGCGTCCGCAGTCCTGGCCGGAGATGCGTACGCCATAGCCTTCGGTGACCAGGCTGGCGTAGGCCAGGGTCTCGGCGGCGCCCCAGTCCAGGGACTGCTTGCCGGCCGCCATGTCCTGGCGGTCGGCGACGATCTTGCTGACGCGGGCATGCAGCTTCAAGCCTTCCGGCATCTGCGCCAGCTTGCCGCCCAGTTCCTGTAGGCGGACGACCGGTACGCCCGTCACGACCGTGGAGCAATCTTGAGCCACATAGGGCGTCCAGTCGGAGCTGAACTCGTGAGTGGCGACCGGCTGCCAGTTCTTGACGACGCTCTTGCCCTCGTCCAGCTTGCCGCGATAGCTGTCCACCAGGCCGTTGGCCTCGGCGTCCGCCAGCGTGCCATCCTTGATCAGGACATCGGCATAGAGCTTGCGCGGCGTCGGATGGGCCTTGATCTTCTGGTACATCACCGGCTGGGTGGCATTCGGTTCGTCGGCCTCATTGTGGCCGTGGCGGCGGTAGCACACCAGGTCGATGACCACGTCCTTCTTGAACTGCTTGCGGAAATCGCAGGCCAGCTGGGTGACGAAGATCACCGCCTCCGGATCGTCGCCGTTCACGTGGAAGATCGGCGCCTGCACCATCTTGGCGATGTCGGTGCAATATTCGGTGGAGCGCACGTCATCCTGGCGGCTGGTGGTGAAGCCGACCTGGTTGTTGATGACGATGTGCAGCGTGCCGCCCGTGCCATAGGCGCGAGTCTGGGAGAAATTGAAGGTCTCCATGACGCAACCCTGGCCGGTGAAGGCCGAGTCGCCGTGCACGATGATCGGCAGTACCTGGTCGTGGCTCAGGTCGCGGCGGCGCTCCTGGCGGGCGCGCACCGAACCGATGACCACGGGAGCGACAATTTCCAGGTGGGAGGGGTTGAAGGCCAGCGCCAGGTGCACGTTGCCGCCCGGGGTCTTCATGTCCGAGCTGAAGCCCTGGTGGTATTTCACGTCGCCCGAGCCATGGTGGTGGCCATGTTTGCCGGCAAACTCGTCGAACAGAGAGGCCGGCGCTTTGCCCAGCAGGTTGACCAGGAGATTCAGGCGGCCACGGTGGGCCATGCCGATCACGACTTCCTTCACGCCCTGGGCACCGGCATGCTGTACCAGCTCGTCCATCATGGGCACGAAGGCGTCGCCGCCTTCCAGGGAGAAGCGCTTGGCGCCGGGGAACTTGGCGCCTATGTACTTTTCCAGGCCCTCGGCGGCGGTCAGGCCTTCGAGGATGCGGGTCTTCAAGGCCTTATCGAAGCTGGGACGACCCTGGACGGGTTCCAGGCGAGCCTGAATCCAGCGCTTCTCGTCGGTGTCGACGATATGCATGTACTCGGCGCCGATGGAGCCGCAGTAGGTGGATTGCAGGGAAGCGATGATGTCCTTGAGCTTCATGGAATCGGAGCCGCCGGCGAAAGAGCCGGTCTGGAAGCTCTGCTCCATGTCAGCAGCGGTCAGACCGTGATAGGCGGGATCCAGCTCATTGACCTTGGCCCGATCCCAGAGATCCAGGGGATCGAGTCGGGCATTCTGATGGCCGCGATGCCGATGGGCGCTGATCAGCTGCATCACCCGGACCTGCTTCTCCTGCTGGACGGCGTCGCCTGAGCCGGCGACGACGACCGGGCCCTTGTACTTGGCCTGCTCGCGGAAATAGTCCTTGATATCGGTGTGGTTGACGTCCTGGCCGGCAATGCCATTGACCTTGGGCAGTGCGTCGAAATACGACCGCCATTCGGCGTCAACACTGGCGGGATTGGTAAGGTACTGTTCGTACAGTTCTTCAATGTAGGCGGCATTGCCGCCGAACAGGCTGGAGCTGGCACTCCAAGCGTGCATACCTTCGCTCATCGGATCGCCCTAACCTCGCGGAGCTTGTGAATGGATACCGGTGGTGACCGGTGCGGCCGGCGTCGTATCGCCTGTTCGGCCGGGAGCCTGCCCTACGATATGGCGTAGGGTCTTGAAACGGCGCGACATTGTAATGCTCGAAACCGGTTAAGCATAGTCAAAATTCCGCATCCGGGCGCGTAAAAGCATCAAACCCACCGATTTCCAGCGCCCATCAGACAAAAGCCCCACACGAGGCGGGGCTTTCACTTGGGCATCATAACGTGGCGTTTATACGCCGCGTTCCAGCAGCATGGAGCGGATCTTGCCGATGGCCTTGGTGGGGTTCAGGCCCTTGGGGCAGACATTGACGCAGTTCATGATGGTGCGGCAACGGAACACGCTGAAGGAGTCGTCCAGATCGTCCAGGCGCTCGTCGGTGGCGGTGTCGCGGCTGTCCGCCAGGAAGCGGTAGGCCTGGAGCAGGCCGGCCGGGCCGACGAACTTCTCCGGGTTCCACCAGAAGGACGGGCAGGAGGTGGAGCAGCAGGCACAGAGGATGCACTCCCACAGGCCCTCCAGCTTCTCGCGGTCTTCCGGCGACTGCAGGCGTTCCTTGGCCGGAGCCGCGTTCTTGTTCTGCAGGAAGGGCTTGATGCGCTCGTACTGCTTGTAGAAAAGGGCCATGTCGACCACGAGGTCGCGGATCACCGGCAGGCCGGGCAGCGGGCGCACCACCACCGGCTCGGACAGTTCCGAGACGTGGGTGATGCAGGCCAGGCCGTTCTTGCCGTTGATGTTCATGCCGTCGGAACCGCAGACGCCTTCGCGGCAGGAGCGGCGGAAGGTCAGGGTGGCATCCTGCTCTTTCAGCAGGAGCAGGGCCTCCAGCAGCATCATGTCCTTACCGGCCGGGATTTCCAGCTGGAATTCCTGCATGTAGGGCTCTTTATCGACGTCCGGGTTGTAGCGATAGATGGAAAAACGCATGGCTTACACCTTGGCTTGATTCTGTTTCTCCCCCGCCCGTGACACGGCGCGGGGGATCGTGACGGCAATCGGCGACTTAGTAGCTGCGGACCTTCGGCGGGAAGGCCGGGACGGTCTTGGGCTGCATGTTCACGTCGCGCTTGGACATGGTGCTGGTCGCCGGATCGTACAGCGAATGGCACAGCCAGTTGACGTCGTCGCGCTCCTCGAAGTCCTCGCGGGCATGGGCCCCGCGCGACTCGGTGCGGTACTCGGCGGCCACGGCCGAGGCGTAAGCCACTTCCATGAGGTTGTCCAGCTCCAGGCATTCGACGCGCTGGGTGTTGTACTGCATGGAACGGTCGGTCAGGGCGGCAGTCTTCAGGCGCTCGCGCAGGACCTTGAGATCGGCCAGGCCCTTCTTCATGTATTCGCCCGTGCGGAACACGCCGAAGTAGTTCTGCATGGTCCTCTGCATGTCCTTGCGGATTTCCGCCGGATTCTCGCCCTTGTCGGTGGTGTTCCAGCGGTTCAGGCGGGTCATGGCCTGTTCCAGGTCCGAGTCGCTGTAATCGCTGAAGGACAGGGAACCGTCCTTCAGCGACTCGGTGACATGCAGGCCGGCGGCGCGGCCGAAAACCACGAGGTCGAGCAGGGAGTTGCCGCCCAGGCGATTGGCGCCGTGCACGGACACGCAGGCCACTTCGCCCACGGCGTACATGCCCTTGACGATCTGCTCCTGGCCGTTCAGGCCGCGCAGGGCCTGACCGTGGTAGTTGGTCGGCACGCCGCCCATCTGGTAGTGACAGGTCGGGATGACCGGGATCGGCTCCTTGGCCGGATCCACGTGGGCGAAGGTCTTGGCCAGTTCGCAGATGCCCGGTAGGCGCGCGTCCAGGGTTTCCTTGCCCAGGTGGTCGAGCTTGAGGAAGACGTGGTCGGCTTCGGGACCGCAGCCGTTGCCGGCGATGATTTCCTTGATCATGGAGCGGGCGACGACATCGCGGCCGGCCAGATCCTTGGCATTCGGCGCATAGCGCTCCATGAAGCGCTCGCCATGCTTGTTGATGAGGTAACCGCCCTCGCCGCGGCAGCCTTCGGTCACCAGGACGCCGGCGCCGGCGATGCCGGTGGGATGGAACTGCCACATTTCCATGTCCTGGGCCGGCAAGCCGGCGCGCATGGCCATGCCCATGCCGTCGCCGGTGTTGATCAGGGCATTGGTGGTGGACTGGAAGATGCGGCCCGAGCCGCCAGTCGCGAAGATGGTGGCGCGGGAACGCATGAACACGACTTCGCCGGTCTCGATGCACAGGGCGATGACGCCACAGACGTCGCCGTTCTGGTTCTTCACCAGGTCGATGCCGTACCACTCGGAGAAGACCTTGGTGCCGGCCTTGACGTTCTGCTGGTACAGGGTGTGCAACAGGGCATGGCCGGTGCGGTCGGCTGCGGCGGCGGTGCGGGCCGCCTGTTCGCCGCCGAAGTTCTTGGACTGGCCGCCGAAGGGACGCTGGTAGATCCGGCCGTCGTCGCGGCGCGAGAATGGCAGGCCCATGTGCTCCAGTTCATAGACGGCCTGGGGGCCGTTCTGGCACATGTACTCGATGGCATCCTGGTCGCCGATATAGTCCGAGCCCTTGACGGTATCGTACATATGCCAGCGCCAGTCATCGGCGTGGGTATTGCCGAGGGCCACGGTGATACCGCCCTGGGCGGACACGGTGTGGGAGCGGGTCGGGAACACCTTGGAGACCAGGGCGACATTCAGGCCGGCCTGGGCCAGCTGGATGGAGGCGCGCATGCCGGCGCCGCCGGCGCCGACGATCACGGCGTCAAAAGTCTGTACGGGCAGCGACATGGCTTAAACGCTCCAAATAACCTGAACGCCCCAGAGGAAGTACATCACCGAGGCGATGATGACGGCCGACTGGAGGACGAAACGAATCTTGACCGGCTTGACGTAGTCGGTGGCCACGGTCCACAGGCCGATCCAGGCATGGGCCGACAGCCCCACCAGGAAGACCAGGGTGAAGAGCTTGAAGGCCGTGTTCTGGAACAGGGCCTGCCAGGCGGCGAAATCGACGCTCGCATGGGTGGCGAAATAGCCGCCCATGAACAGGACATAGGAAGCGATGACGACGGCGGAGACACGCTGCCACAGCCAATCGTGCAGGCCGGAACGGCCCAGGCTGGTGACCGACTTTACCATGTGTAAACTCCCACCACGGCGATGAGCACCAGCGCCACGGCAATGACAATACGAGACCCCGTGACGCCGCCTTCCTTGGTTTCGCCATAGCCCAGATCCATGATCAGGTGGCGGATACCGGCCACCAGGTGGTAGACCAAGGCGGCCAGGATGCCCAAGGTCACCAGCTTGGTGAAGGGCTGGGCCAGCATGGCTTTCAGCGCATCGAAGCTGGCCTGGCTGCTCAAGGACAGATCCAGGGCCCAGAGCATCAGGGGCAGGGACAGGAAGAGCAGGATGCCGGTGACGCGATGGGTAATCGACGTCAGCGCCATCAGCGGCAGGTTGATCGTGGTCAGATCAAGATTGACAGGACGTTGTTTGTTCACGGCTCTTGGTTCTACTTTATGGCCCCCGGGACGGGGCGTGGCTACGAGAGTTCGTGGCTGGATGGCCGACGAGCGGCGCTGCGTAGGAGCAGCGCCGGCAACGATAAGCCTGAGTGGGCGTGAAAAATTATATAGGCGCCCCCACAGTATGACAAATACAATGACGCACCGCAGCTAGTGGCTGCCGCCCCGAGAACGCGGCCATCATGCCCCGCCAGAATATGTTTTGCTCAGATTTTGACCTAAACTCTTTACATTCTTTGCGCAATCGCAACGCGGGCACCTACCGAAATTGACAAATTAGCGGCTCCGCATATAGTTATGTGCCCTTTTTTGAGCCTAGGCATTACCCGCGCTAGTAGAACAGGAGGCCTCCATGGCTGACAAAGTCGCCAAGTTACAGATTCCCCATAGCTCCGACACCATCGAGCTGCCCATCTACTCCGGCACGGCGGGCCAGGATGTCATCGATATCCAGGCCCTGGGCAAGCACGGCGTGTTCACCTACGACCCGGGTTTCATGTCCACGGCGTCCTGCAAGTCCAAGATCACCTATATCGATGGCGATCAGGGCATCCTGCTGTATCGTGGCTACCCCATCGAACAGCTGGCGGAAAAATCCGATTTCCTGGAAGTCGCCTATTTGCTGCTCAACGGCGAGTTGCCGAATGCCAAGCAGAAGGCCGATTTCGACGAGCGCATCATGAACCACACCCTGATCCACGATCAGCTGGTGCGCTTCTTCCAAGGCTTCCGCCGCGATGCCCACCCCATGGCCATCCTGTGCGGCGTGACCGGCGCCCTGTCGGCCTTCTACCACGACTCCCTGGACATCAATAATCCTCAGCATCGCGAGATCGCGTCCCTGCGCCTCATCGCCAAGATGCCGACCATCGCGGCCATGTGTTACCGCTACAACATGGGCTTCCCATTCATGTATCCGCGCAACTCCATGTCCTATGCGGAAAACTTCCTGCACATGATGTTCGGCATGCCGACCACGCCGGACAAGACCCCGGATCCGGTGCTGGTGCGCGCCATGGACCGCATCCTGACCCTGCACGCCGACCACGAGCAGAACGCCTCTACTTCGACGGTACGCCTGGCCGGCTCCTCGGGTGCCAATCCCTTTGCCTGCATCGCCGCCGGCATCGCCTCCCTGTGGGGCCCCGCCCACGGCGGCGCCAACGAGGCCTGTCTGAACATGCTGATGGAAATCGGCACGGAAGACCGCATCCCCGAATTCATCGCGCGCGCCAAGGACAAGAACGATTCCTTCCGCCTGATGGGCTTCGGCCACCGCGTCTACAAGAACTTCGACCCGCGCGCCAAGATCATGCGCGAATCCGCCCATGAAGTCCTGGCGGCCCTGGGCTGCGCCGACGAGCCGCTGATGAAGGTGGCCATGCGCCTGGAAAAGATCGCCCTGGAAGACGAATACTTCGTGTCCAAGAAGCTCTACCCGAACGTGGACTTCTATTCCGGCATCATCCTCAAGGCCATGGGCATCCCGACCTCCATGTTCACCGTGATCTTCGCCCTCGCCCGCACCGTGGGCTGGATCAGCCAGTGGAACGAGATGATCGGCGACGAACAGCGCATCGGCCGCCCGCGCCAGCTGTACATCGGCGCCGCCCAGCGCGATCTCGTCCCCATGGACAAGCGCGCCTGAGCGCCAACAGAAAGGGGCCGAAAGGTCCCTTTTTTGTTTAAACGCTAAGCCCGCCAAGGCCGCGAAGTTCAGCATGGCAGAACGCTGACGGGATTAGCAGCACTGGAGATGCAACTCTCCAGACTCTTTGCGGCCTTCGCGGCCTTTGCGGTTGATGGAAAAATGAAAGGAAGCATTCTGGTCACCGGCGGCGCCGGTTATATCGGCAGCCACGTGGTCCGCCAGCTGGGCGAACGCGGCGAGCGCGTCGTCGTGCTCGATAATCTATCCACGGGATTTCGCGAGGCCGTCCTTCACGGCGAATTGCTCGTCGGTGATACCGGCGACGCGGAGCTCGTGCGCAAGCTGCTTAGCGACCATGGCATCGAATCGGTGCTGCATTTCGCCGCCCATACCGTGGTTCCGGAATCGGTGGCCAAGCCGGGCAAGTATTACCACAACAATACTGCCAATACCTTGAGCCTTCTGCGCTGTTGCGCCGAGGCGGGCGTGCGGCATTTCATCTTCTCGTCCACGGCGGCCGTGTACGGTGACGTTAGCGGCGCGCCGGTGGCGGAAACCGTCCCGCCCGCTCCCATCAACCCCTATGGCCTGTCCAAGCTGATGAGCGAGTGGATGCTGCGCGATATGGCCGCGGCATCCGTCCTGCGCTACGTGATCCTGCGCTATTTCAATGTGGCCGGCGCCGATCTGGATGCCCGCCAGGGTCAGTCCACGCCACAAGCCACCCATCTCGTCAAGGTGGCCTGCGAGGCCCTATGTGGCAAGCGCGGGCATGTGTCGGTGTTCGGCACGGATTACCCCACCCCGGACGGCAGCGGCGTGCGCGACTATATCCATGTGGAGGATCTGGCGACCGCCCATCTCGCCGCCCTCGATCATCTGCGTGCGGGCGGAGATTCCGAGCTGCTCAATTGCGGCTACGGGCGCGGCTATTCGGTCAAGGAGGTGTTGGAAGCAGCCCAGCGAGTCGCCGGGAAAGCCCTGGATATTCGCTACGAAGCCCGACGCCCCGGCGATAGTGCCAGCGTGGTCGCCGACGCCAGCCGCATCGGCGCGGTGCTGGGTTGGCAGCCGCGCCACGCCGATCTGGACCTCATCATCCGCACGGCCCTGGCCTGGGAACGAAGACGCGACGCTTAATTCCAGACAGCGGCCTCAGAGCCTGTTTACAAACTCGATCAAGGGATGCAGCGCAAGGCAAAACTGAACGAAAAAGCGGAGCATACACGGAGTATGTGAGCATTTTGAGTTCAGTTTTAACGCCGCGATGCGCCCTTCAGCGAGTTTGTAAACAGGCTCTCAGTTCGGGGCCGTCGAGTCCTCGTCATCCTCGCCGAAATTCAGGCTGAGCATCACCACCTTGCGCATGAACTCCCGTTCCTTGTGGAAGCGGCGCTTCATGTCGGCGATTTCCTTTTCCAAGGCGGCGATACGCCCGATCAGATCGCCTTCGGCCGCCGACGAATTGTAGTGCAAGACGGCCTTGGGATTATCCACCACGGCCTTGTGGCTGGCGCCGGGCGTGAACATCTCGCCCTGCAGCTCCTCGGCGACGGTATTGACGATGTCCCCGTCGATCTTGTGTTTCTCTTCCAGGAAACCGAACAACAGCAAGCGGTCGCAGATCGTGTTGATCTTGCGCGGAATGCCGCCGGTGAATTCGAAGACGCGCTGATAAGCCTCGGCGGTAAACACCGGATCGTCCTTCCACTCCACCTTGTGCAGACGGTGTTCGATATAGGCCTGGGTTTCTTCCACGTCCAGCGGCGACAGATGGTAGGACGCGGTCACGCGCTGACGCACTTGCTCCAATCCCGGGTGACGTAAGGTCTCGCGAAATTCCGACTGGCCCAGCAGGAAGATCTGGATCAGGGTACGGCCCTGGTGATGCAGGTTGGAGAGCATGCGCAGCTCCTCCAGCGACTCCCAGGGCAGGTTCTGGGCTTCGTCCACCACCAGCATGACCCGCTTGCCCTCGCGCACCCGCGAGATGCAGAAGGTTTCCAGGTTTTTCAGGACCGAGGCCTTCTCGGAGTTCTGGTGGGCTAGGCCGAAGGTCGCGGCCACCATGCGCAGGATCTCGGTGGCATCCAGCTGGGTGTTGACCAGCTGGGCGGCGATGACGTCCTCCTTCTTCTCCAGGGAACCCAGCAGCGTGCGCACCAGGGTGCTCTTGCCCGTGCCCACGTCGCCGGTCACGACGATGAAGCCCTCGCCCTGGGACAGGCCGTAGCGCAGATAGGCCAAGGCCCGCTTGTGGGTACTGGAGCCGAAGAAGAAGTAGGGATCGGGGCTGAGCTGGAAGGGTTTACCGGTCAGCTTGTAATAGGATTCGTACATGAAGCTTCCCTGTCATGCGGTCCGTAGACTTATACCACATTCGCGTCGCGGCGCTCAGCGCGCGCCCTTGTTCCAGATGACCACCTGAGCGGTCTGGAACAGAATCGTCAAGTCCAGGAACAGGCTGTAGTTCTTGATGTAGTACAGGTCGAATTGCAGCTTGCTCTTGGCATCCTCGATGGAATCACCATAGGGATAGCAGATCTGCGCCCAGCCGGTAATGCCGGGCTTCACGCGGTGACGCAAGGCGTAATAGGGGATCGCCTCTTCCAGCTGTTCCACGAACGGCGGGCGCTCGGGGCGAGGGCCGACGAAACTCATATCGCCGCGCCACACGTTGTAGAGCTGGGGCAGTTCGTCGATGCGGGTCTTGCGTATGAAGCCGCCGACCCGGGTGACGCGCGCATCGTTTTTCGCGGCCCACTGGGCGCCGTTCTTTTCGGCATCCACGATCATGCTGCGGAACTTGTGGACCAGGAACACTTCGCCACGCTGGCCGACCCGTTCCTGGGAATAGAAGATGGGTCCCCGGAAACCAGACTCCAGCCAGATGGCCAGGGCCGTCACCAGCATGATGGGCAAGGTGGCGAGCAGCATGCCCAGGCTGGTCAAGAGGTCGAAGAGCCGCTTCAAGCCCGCCGAGAGCGGCGAGCGATCGAATCCGTCCAGGAAGATCATCTTGTTCGGCGTGGTGACGTCCAGCTGGATCTTACCGGTTCGGCGTTCGAAAAAATCCGCCAGTTCCGTCACCCGAACTCCCGCCATCTTGCAGGCCAGGATGTCGTCGAAGGGAAAGCTCTTGCGCGTGTCGAGGATGGCCACGACCAGTTCGTCGATACCGTATTGCTTGACCGTATCGAACAGGCTGAGTTCGCGGCCGACGATGCGCGTGGCTTCGACCACGTCGTGCTCACCGCGCACGTGGTAAAAGCCCGCCAGACTGATCCCGCGCCAATCGCTCTTGCGGCGCATCATGGCCAGCTCATTGGCCGACTTACCGGTACCGACCACCAGCACGCGCTCGTTCAGCAGATGGTGATCGACCAGGCGCAGGAACAGCGAGCGGCAGCCCGTGACGCCGAGGAATCCGACGACCACGGCCAGGCCGAAGGCGCCGCGTCCGATGAACAAGGACGGGAAGACATAGAACAGCAGCATCATGGCCACGACGCCGACGACCAGGGCGGCCAGGATGCGGATCAAGGTGTCCTTGAAGGTGTCGCGTAGCCCTCTCTGATAGAGGCCGATGGCAAACAGCACCAGCATATTGGTGACGGCGAACACCAGGGCCTTGTAGACCAGACTGACGGAACTCAGCTCGGCGCCCGGAACGCCGGAGAAACGCAGGTTCACGCCCAGGTAGACGGCGGCAAACAGCACCACGAACTCGAACGAACCCAGCAGCAGCAGGGAAAGCGGGATGTAATGACGAAACAAACGAATCATGCCAGAGGACGTCCTTGTAAACGCTCCATGCTTTCCGGGCGCAAGTCGCTCGAAGGTCGCGTGCAAGCAGGCCACAGTGTAATCCAAAATGGATTTCCTGCGGTGACTGACTTATTTTATTCATCCGATTCAAGAAGTTAAACAGCGATCAGGCTAACGGCCACCGCGCTTCCGCCGGGGGAGGCAATGTTCGGTTCCGACGCTTATACTATCGGCCCACCCCCATGCCTCGGTCCCTCCGTCATGCAAAAGAACCCCACGCCCTGCTACTACGGCGACTACCTGCAACTGAACAAGCTCCTGGACTCCCAACTGCCGCAGAGCCGCGTCTACGGGACCGAGGCACACGACGAAACCCTGTTCATTATCGTGCACCAGGCCTACGAGCTCTGGTTCAAGCAGATTCTCCACGAGCTGCGCTCGGCCCAGGCCATGATGGCGCACGACGAGGTTGATGAGCGCATGCTGGGCACCCTCAACGCGCGCTTCGATCGCATCCGCAGCATCCAGAAGGTCCTGGTGGAACAGATCGGCATCCTGGAAACCATGACGCCCCTGGATTTCCTCGACTTCCGCGATTACCTGATCCCGGCCTCCGGCTTCCAGAGCATCCAGTTCAAGGAAATCGAGATCCGCTTGGGGCTGAAGCGCGCCTTCCGCAGCGAGATGGACCGCAAGTTCTTCTACAGCCGCATCAACGATGCCGACCGCGCATACCTGGCCGAGCGCGAGGCCGAGTGCTCACTGCTGGAAAGCGTCGAAGCCTGGCTGGAGCGCATGCCCTTCCTGGAGTTCGCCGGCTTCAACTTCTGGCTGGAGTATGAGAAGGCCGTGGATCTGATGCTGCACGACGACGAGCAGATCGTGCGCGGCAACCCGGGCTTGAGCGAGGATGTTCGCGCCTTCCAGCTCAAGGAACTGGCCGCGACCCGGGAGAACTTCCGCAGCATCCTCGATGCCGAGCGCTACGCCGAAGTGCGCGAGCAGGGCCGAGTGCGCCTATCCCGGCGCGCCCTCCTGGCCGCCCTGTTCATCAACCTGTACCGCGACGAGCCCATCCTGCAGCTGCCCTTCCACCTGCTCACCAACCTCGTCGAGGTGGACGAGCTGTTCACCACCTGGCGCTCGCGCCATGCCCTGATGGTGCACCGCATGCTGGGCAGCAAGATCGGTACCGGCGGCTCCTCCGGCGTGGACTATCTGAAGATGGGTGCCGAAGCCAACCGCGTGTACACCGACTTCTTCAACCTCTCGACCTTCCTGCTGCCGCGCTCGGCCCTGCCGGTCCTACCGGCCGAGCTCACCAAGGAACTCGGCTTCCACTTCAGCAAGACCCGCTAAAGCCCGACAGCCGGAAGCACTTGCTTACAAATGCTTCCGGCTTTTCCTTCCGTACTTGCCCCGTCCTTGTAAACTTTTACTCAGGCATATCCGTCAAAGCGACAAAGCGGGCCACCAAGGTTTCGAGACCCTGCTGGTCCTCGATACTGAATCGGTTCAGGTTCGGGCTGTCGATGTCAAACACGCCGATCAGGCGCTCGCCGGCCAGTACCGGCAGGACGATTTCCGAACTCGAAGCCGAGTCGCAGGCGATGTGCCCGGGAAAGGCATGCACGTCCTCGACGCGCACCGTCTCGCGGCTGGCGGCGGCCGTGCCGCAGACGCCGCGGCCCAGGGGGATGCGCACGCAGGCGACCTTGCCCTGGAAGGGTCCGAGCACCAAGCCGCCGTCCTTGTAGAGATAGAAGCCTGCCCAATTGAGCCCCGGCAGTTCGTGGTAGATGAAGGCGGAGAACTGGGCGGCATTGGCGATAAAGTCGCGCTCGCCGGACAGCAGGGCCTGGAGCTGGGCATCGAGCAAGGCATAGCCGGACAGGCCGGATGTGGCGGTAGGCAATTCGAACATGGATAAGGCTCCGGGGCGCATTGGCTGCTAGGCGATAGATGGCGAATTTTACTAAGCCTTGTGTCCGATGCCCACTACCGCCTGGTTATCGGCTTAGAAGCGATTTATTTTTAGTTACATTTTCAATGCTTTACATAACAACAAATTGATTGGCATTGATTATGCTTAACAGCATCAACCCCAGTTGTCATGGTTTCGTTTTCCGGAGTCCATCATGCGCATGACCAAGCCCCTCCTCGTCCCCTCCCTGCTCTGCTTGGCCATTCTGGGCCTGACCGGCTGCGCCGAGGACGCCAAATCCGATGAGAAGAAGGCCGAAGCGGCCATTCCCGTGGAAACCCGGATCGTGGAGCTCGGCGAAATCGCCGCCGCCTATACCTCGACCGCCACCCTGGAAGCGGAACAGGAGTCCGCCGTGGCCTCCAAGGCCAGCGGCATCGTCACCAAGCTGTTCGTGGAGGAAGGCGACAAGGTCAAGGCCGGCCAGGTCCTGGCCCAGCTGGACACCGATCGCCTGAGCCTTGAAGTCGAACGCAACAAGGCGACCCTGGTGAAGATGCAGAAGGAGCTGGAGCGCAGCGCCCTCTTGCACGCCAAGAAGCTCATCAGCACCGACGCCCACGACAAGCTGAAATTCGAGGTCGAGGCCCTGAAGGCCGCTTACGATCTTGCCGCCCTGGAGCTGAAGAACGCCACCATCGTCG
Organism: Gammaproteobacteria bacterium; assembly: GCA_016182845.1. Taxonomy (GTDB): domain Bacteria; phylum Pseudomonadota; class Gammaproteobacteria; order Enterobacterales; family Permianibacteraceae; genus JACPFT01. Next base: position 245,896 of record JACPFT010000001.1, on the reverse strand, counting down.
CGCCCATCGACGGCATCGTCACCGAGCGCATGATCAAGGTCGGCAACATGGTGGAATTGAACAAGCCCACCTTCCATATCAGCGATTTCGATCCCATGCACGCCGTGCTGCATGTGCCCGAGCGCGAGCTGTCCAAGCTGAAGGCTGGCCAGGAAGCGCAGGTCAGTGCCGATGCCTTGAGCGATCAGCTGTTCACCGGTCTGATCAAGCGCATCGCCCCTGTCGTCGACCCGGCCACGGGCACCTTCAAGGTCACGGTGGAAGTGCGCGATCCGGCCGTCCAGCTCAAGCCCGGCATGTTCGGCCGCGTCAACGTGGTCTACGACCTGCACAAGGAAGCTCGCTTGGTCGCCAAGGACGCCATCCTGGCCGAAGACAACGTCAACACCGTGTTCATCGTCAAGGACAATGTCGCCTACCGCCAGACCGTGGAAACCGGCTTCAGCAGCGGCAACCTGGTGGAGATCACCGGCGGCCTGAATGCCGGCGATACCGTGGTCACCGCCGGCCATGCCAGCCTGAAGGACAAGACCAAGGTCGAACTGCTAAAGATGTAAGCGATACCGCGCCCCCGCCGGGGGCGCCCGTCGCCAAGCGTCTCCCCCAATAAAAACACCGACGCCGAGCCCTGCGGCGTCCATAAGAATCGCAGTACCCGCGAGGGACCCGCCATGAAACTCGTCGATATCTCCACGCGCCGCCCCGTGACGGTGATGATGTTCACCACCGCCCTGCTGATCTTCGGCATGGTGTCCCTGTCGCGCCTGGGGATGAACCTCCTGCCCGATCTGTCCTATCCCAGCCTGACCATACGCACGGACTATTCCGGCGCGGCGCCGGCCGAGGTGGAGAACCTCATCACCAAGCCGGTGGAAGAAACCCTAGGCATCATCAAGAACATCCGCGAAGTGCGCTCCATCTCACGGGCCGGCCAGTCCGACGTGGTCCTGGAGTTCAACTGGGGCACGGACATGGACATCGCCGGCCTGGACGTGCGCGAGAAGCTGGACGTGCTCCAGCTGCCCCTGGACGTGAAACGGCCCAGTCTCCTGCGCTTCAATCCGGAAAACGATCCGGTCATGCGCCTGTCCCTGGCCTTCAAGTCCTCTCCCAAGGACATCAGCCAGGAAGACCAGCTGAAGAGCCTGCGCCGCCTGGCCGACGAGCAGATCAAGAAGCAGCTGGAAGCCACCGAGGGCGTGGCGGCGGTCAAGATCAGCGGCGGGCTGGAAGACGAGATCCAGGTGCAGCTGGACCCGCGCAAACTGGGTCAGCTGGGCCTTTCCATCGAGCAAGTGGCCCAGAAGCTCAAGGCCGAGAACGTCAACCTCTCCGGCGGACGCCTGGAGGAGGGTCAGCAGCAGTTCCTGGTGCGCACCATCAACCAATACCGCAGCGTCGAGGAAATCGCCGGCGCCATCGTCGCCGAGGTGGGCGGCAAGCCCATCTACCTGCGCGATATCGCCACCGTCGAGCAAGGTTTCAAGGAACGCACGGCCATCACCCGCATCAACGGCCAGGAAGCCGTGGAAATCGCCCTGTACAAGGAAGGCGACGCCAATACCGTGCGCGTCGCCGAGGCCATCGCCAAGCGCCTGGAAGACACGCGCAAGGCCCTGCCCGAGGCCCTGAGCCTGGACGTGCTCTACGACCAGTCCACCTTTATCGGCAACGCCATTGACGACGTGGTGCAAAATGGCCTGGTGGGCGGCGTGCTGGCGGTGCTCGTGCTCTACCTCTTCCTGCGCAACTTCTGGGTCACGGTGATCATCGCCTGCACCATCCCCTTGTCGGTGGTCATCACCTTCAACCTGATGTACGCCAACAACGTGGGCCTCAACATCATGTCCCTGGGGGGCATCGCCCTGTCCATCGGCATGCTGCTCGACAACGCCATCGTGGTCCTGGAGAACATCGCCAGCAAGCGCGAGCGCGGCGCCGACCTGTTGACCGCCGCCCGCGACGGCACTTCCGAGGTGGCCGGCGCCTTGCTGGCCTCCACCCTGACCTCGGTGGCGGTGTTCTTTCCCCTGGTCTTCGTCGAGGGCATCGCCGGCCAGCTGTTCCGCGATCAGGCACTGACCGTCACCTACGGCCAGTTCATCTCCCTAGGCATAGGCCTGACCCTGGTGCCCATGCTGGCGGCCCTGGGCGCACGCGCCAAGCCGAGCGGGCAAGGCGTCCATGCCCCGGACAGCCAGGGCGTGAAGGGCAAGCTGAGCCTGGCCGGCTGGGGCATCTTCACCGGCCTGCCCCTGGTGCTCACCACCGGCGTCTTGATCGTCAGCCGCGCCGTGGCGCGCCTGGGGCATCTGCTCTTCGCGCCGGCGGTCCTGGTGTTCAACAAGGCCTATGCCGCCCTGGCCATCGTCTACCGCCGCCTGCTCACCTGGTCCCTGGGTCATCGCTTCGCCGTTCTGGCCATCGCCCTAGGCATCTTCGGCGCCAGCCTGACCCTGGTGCCCGGCCTGGGTGTGGACTTGATCCCGCAGATGTCCCAAGGCGAATTCAATATCGCCATGCGCCTGCCTCCGGGCACGCCGCTGGCCAGCACCGACGCCAGCTTGCTGAAAGCCCAGGGCTTCACCGCCACATTGCCGGCCATCGAACGCAGCTACTCGGTGTCCGGTACCGGCAACCGCCTGGATGCCAGCCCCGACAAGGGCGGCGAGAACTGGGGCGAACTCAATGTGGTCATGAAGAAGCCGGTGACCCTGGACAGCGAACGGGAACTGATGAACCGGCTGCGCGGCGAGCTGGATAAGCAGGCAGGCCTGGAATACAAGATCGAACGCCCCACCCTGTTCTCCTTCAAGACGCCCTTGGAAATCGAGATCGTCGGCTACGATCTCGACAAGCTGGCGGCGGTTAGCCAGCAGATTGTCGCCAAGATGGGCCAATCCGACCGCTACAGCGACATCAAATCCACCACCGAGGGCGGGCATCCGGAAGTCCAGATCCGCTTCGATCACGAGCGCATCGCCCGCCTGGGGCTGACCGTGCCGGACATCGCCGACCGGGTGGTGAAGCAGGTGCGCGGCGAAGTGGCCACCCGCTATTCCTTCCGCGACCGCAAGATCGACGTCCTGGTGCGCGCCCAGGAGAGCGAGCGCAACTCCGTGCGTAAGATCGGCGAGCTGGTGGTCGCCACCCGCGAAACCAAGCCCATCACCCTGGCCGCCGTGGCCGATATCGGCATCGCCACCGGCCCCAGCGAGATCCACCGCGTGGCTCAGGAGCGCGTGGCTTTGATCAGCGCCAATCTGCGCTATGGCGATCTGGGCCAGGCGGCCCAGGAGCTGGAAGCCATACTCGCGACGGTGCCCATGCCCACGAACGTGACCAGCCGCGTCGCCGGCCAGAACGAGGAGATGAAGCGCTCCTTCAACTCCCTGTACATGGCCCTGGGGCTGGCGGTGTTCCTGGTCTACCTGGTCATGGCCTCGCAGTTTGAATCCCTGAAGCAGCCGCTGATCATCCTGTTCAGCATTCCCTTGGGCCTGGTGGGCGCCATCCTGGCCCTGAAGGCCACCGGCTCCAGTATCAGCGTGATCGTGTTTATCGGCCTGATCCTGCTCGCCGGCGTGGTGACCAACAACGCCATCGTGCTCCTGGACCGCGTGAACCAACTGCGCGCCGAAGGCATGAAGATCGTCGAGGCCCTGAAGGAGGCCGGCGAATCGCGCCTGCGCCCCATCATGATGACCATGTTCACCTCGGTCCTAGGGATGTTGCCCCTGGCCCTGGGCGTCGGCGAGGGCGCCGAACTGCGCCAGCCCATGGCCATCACCGTGATCGGCGGCCTGTTCGTCGCCACCCTGCTCACCCTGGTGGTGATCCCGGTGATTTATTCCCTGGTCGAGCGCGACGCCTAAGGAGTTCGCCATGGAAACCAATGAGCACCTGAGCAAATTCAGCATGACCGGCTTCGCCCTCCGCCGGCCGATCACCACCCTGATGTTCTTCCTCTGCTTCGTGATCACCGGGATCGCCACCTCGAAGCTGCTGCCCCTGGAGTTCATGCCGGACGTGACCTTCCCGGGCATTTTCGTCGAAGTGCCCTACCCCGGCTCCAGCCCCGAGGAAATCGAGAAGCAGATCACCCGGCCCATCGAGGAAACCCTGGCCACCATGGGCGGCATCCAGCAGATGAATTCCGAGTCCAAGGAAGACTCCGCGTCCATCCAGATGTTCTTCGACTGGGACACCGATGCCTCCATCAAGGGCGTGGAAGCCCGCGAGAAGCTGGACTTGATCCGCGATCAGCTCCCGGCGGATTTGCAGCGCGTGTTCGTCAACACGTATTCGACTGCCGACGAAGCCTTCCTGCAGCTGCGTATCGCCAGCGAGCAGGATCTCTCGACTTCCTACGATCTCCTGGATCGCAACCTGAAACGCCGCCTGGAGCGCGTCCCCGGCGTCTCGCGCGTCTTATTGCACGGCGTGCAGAAGAAGCAGATCCGCATCCAGCTGCGCGCCGACCGCATCGCCGCCCACAAGGTGGACGTCAACGCGCTCTCGGATGTGCTCTCGCGCAGCAATTTCTCGGTGACCGCCGGCCAGATCACCGACGGCAACCAGCGCCTGCGCGTCAAGCCCATCGGCGAATACCGCAGCATCGACGACATCGGTGCGGTGATCGTCGGCCCCCACAACCTGCGCCTCGCCGATATCGCCGACATCGTCTATGACCAGCCGAAGGCCGAGGAAGGCCGGCATTTCGAACGCCGCTTCGCCATCGCCATGGACGTGTTCAAGGAATCCAGCGCGAATCTCGTGCAGGTCTCCGAGGACGTGCTCAAGGAAATCGAGGAGGCGAAGAAGAGCCCGGTGTTCAGCGACATCCGCTTGTTCGTCATCCAGAACCAGGCGGAGGGCGTGCAGGAATCCCTGGGCGACATCCTGCGCTCCGGCCTGGAGGGCGCGGCACTGTCCATGCTGGTCCTGTATTTCTTCCTACGTCAGGTGTCCACCACCCTGATCGTGTCCCTGGCCGTGCCCATCGCCCTGACCATTACCCTGGCCTTCATGTATTTCCTGGGCCAGAGCCTGAACATCCTGTCCATGATGGGCCTGATGCTGGCCGTGGGTCTCCTGGTCGATAACGCCGTGGTGGTGACCGAGAGCATCTTCCGTTACCGCAAGAAATTCCCCAACGATCCCCTGCTCGCCACCGAGCTTGGCGTCCGGGAAGTCAGTATCGCCGTGACCGCCGGCACCATCTGCACGGCCATCGTCTTCCTGCCGAACATCTTCGGCGAGAAGGTCGATATCACGGTCTTCCTGTCTCATGTGGCCTTCACCATCTGCATCTCCCTGTTCGCCTCGCTGTTCATCGCCAAGACCATCATCCCGCTCCTGGCCACGCGCTTTCAGCCGCCCAAGGAGGACTCGGACAGCGGGCTCGTCCGTCGCCTGACCGGCCGTTATAGTCAGACGGTACGCTGGACCCTGGCCCATCCCCGCTGGTCGGCCTTGTTCGCCCTGATCCTGCTGGTGAGCGCGGCCCTACCCATGTCCCAGGTAAAGAAGGACATGTTTCCCCGGGAAAGCTCGGACCGCGTGCAACTCTTCTACCAACTGAACGGTCGCTACACCCTGCCCAAGGTTGAGGAAACCGTGGCGCGGGTGGAGAAATTCCTCTACGAGCACAAGGACCAGTACCAGCTCGATCAGATTTATAGTTACTACACCCCGGAATTCGCCGTCTCCATCCTGATGTTCAAGGATCTCAGCGACTCGGAGAAGAAGGCCGATGTCCTGTCCAAGGAGATCGTGGAGGCCCTGCCCAAGATCGCCATCGGCAATCTGAGCCTGGAATTCGAAGCCACCGGCGGCGGCGATCAGAATATTCGCCTGCAGGTCATCGGCGATTCGACGGAAGTGCTCAAACCCCTGGCCGAGGACGCGGTGCGCGCGCTCAAGGGCATCAAGGGCCTGCGCGACGTGCGCGTCGACGGCGGGCTGGGGGACAAGCAGGTGCGCGTACACATCGATCGCGTGCGGGCACAGAACCTCGGCCTGACGCCTAGCCAGGTGGCGGAGACCATCGAGGTGGCCATGCGCGGCCAGCCCCTGCGCTCCTACCGCGCCGGCGACAGCGAAACCGACATCCGTCTGGAATTCGGCCAACAGGACCGGCGCAGTCTCGACGATCTGAAAAACCTGCCCCTATTCCGCCCCGACGCGGATTCGGTGGCCCTGGCGACCGTCGCCGACCTGACCGTGGAACCCAGCGCCAATGTCATCAAGCGCGAGGAGCGCAGCACCGGCCAAGCGATCACGGCGGCCCTGGACGGCCTTACCATGGACGAGGCCAAGGAGGCCATCAAGACCCGCATGGACGGCATGAGCTTTCCGCCGGGCTATTCCTGGACCTATGGCCGCACTTTCGATCGCGAAGCCAAGACCGGCGCGGTCATGGGTTTCAACATGCTGCTGGCCGTCGCCCTGATCTATATCGTCATGGCCGCCCTGTTCGAGTCCCTGGTGTTTCCGACGGCGGTGATCACCTCCATCGTCTACGCCATCTGCGGGGTGTTCTGGTATTTCTGGATTACTGATACCACCCTGTCCATGATGGCGATGATCGGCATCCTGGTCCTGATGGGCGTGGTGGTGAACAACGGCATCGTTCTGGTGGACCATATCAACACCCTGCGCGGCGAGGGCCTGTCGCGGGAGGATGCCATCGTCCAGGCCGGCAGGGATCGCCTGCGCCCCATTCTGATGACCGCCAGCACCGCCATCCTGGCCCTGATCCCGCTGTCCATGGGCGAGGCCCAGGTCGGCGGCGACGGCCCGCCCTATTTCCCCATGGCCCGCGCCATCATCGGCGGCCTGTCCTATGCCACGGTGACGACGCTCCTGGTCCTGCCCATCATCTACCTGGGCCTGGACAACCTGCGCAACTGGGCGGGCAAGGTCAAACTGAGCGCCCAGGCCAAGGCCGGGCGCGTGGTGAAGGCCGGTTGACTATTTAACGGCCAGTTGCCGCTGGCGCAAAGGGAATTCCGCCAGCGAGATCGGCTTGGCGATGCCATAACCCTGGCCGTAATCCACGCCCATGGCGCGCAGGGAACGGATCGTCGCCTCGTCCTCGACGAACTCGGCGATGGTCTTCATGGACATGACATGGCCGATGTCATTGATGGAGCGCACCATGGCGTGATCGATGGGATCGCGCACCAGGTCGCGCACGAAGACCCCGTCGATCTTCAGATAATCCACCGGCAGGTTCTTCAGATAGGCGAAGGAGGACATGCCGGCACCGAAATCGTCCAGGGCAAAATAACAACCCATGTCGCGCAAGGCGCCGATGAAGGCCCGCGCCGAACTCAGATTGGAGACCGCCACGGTCTCGGTGACCTCGAAGCACAGGCGTTCCGGCGGCAGGCGCGAATTGCGGATTTCCGAGAGCAGGAAATCCAGAAAATACGTGTGGCCGATGGAGGCGCCGGACAGGTTGATGGCGCAGGTGCCCTGCCAATCCCGCTGCTCCGCGGCCGCCATCCATTCCAGGGTATGGCTGACCACCCAGCGATCCAGCATCAGGATCAGGTTGTAGCGCTCGGCCGCCGGCAGGAAAGCCCCAGGTGGGATCACCCGGTCGTCCGGACCGAGCATGCGTACCAAGACTTCCAGGTGTTCATCCAGGGCGAGGTTTCCCAGGGGGGCGATCGCCTGGCCATAGAGCACGAAGCGGTCGTTCTGCAGGGCCTGGACGATGGTCGACACCCATTCCATTTCCGTGGCCTGGCGCGCCAGCTCGCCATCGTCCTCGCGGAACAGGGACACACGGTTTCCGCCATGCTCCTTGGCATGGCTGCAGGCGATTTCCGCCTCGCGCATGGCGGCCGCCCAGCTGTCGCATTCGGCGTCGATCACGGTCAGGCCTATGCCCACCGCCAGGGAATAGGTCTTATTGCCCCAGGCGAACAACTCTCCCTCGACGGCCTTGAGCAGGCGCTCGGCGCGGGCCAGGGCGGTTTCCGACTCCACGTCCCAGAACACCACGCCGAATTCGTCGCCGCCGATACGCGCCAGGAGGTCTTCGGGCCAGAGCTGCTCGCGCAGGATCTCGGTGATCTGGCGCAAGAGCTCGTCGCCGGCATAATGCCCGCAGGTGTTGTTGATGACCTTGAACTTGTCCAGATCCAGATAGGCCACGGCATGCAGCCGTCCGGATGCCTGGCAGTCCTCCACGGCGCCCTGGACCATGCGCTCGAATTCGGCGCGATTCAACAGACCGGTCAGGGCATCGTGGGAACGCTGGAAGGAAACGGTTTCCGAGAGCAGGCGCGATTGGTAGACATCGCGCAGGAACAAGACCCAGCCGGCGGCGGCGCTCACCGGCTCGACGCGCAGTTCGAAGGGGAACTCCCGGCCGTCATGGCGCAGGGCCAGGGCGCTACGGTTCAGCTCGCTGAGGTAATCCACATCCCCCAAGCGCTCGCAACGCCATTCCAGGGGTGTTCGCCGCTCCTCGTCGAGCAAGGCCAGCACATCCCTCAGGGGGCGGCCGGCCCAATCCGCATGGGGCAAGGCCAAGAGTTCCTCGAGGGCATGGTTGAGCCAGACGATACTCCCACCCCGGTCGACGACCAGGATCGCCTCACGGCAGCCGTGCAGCGCCGATTCGAGATAGGCCAAGGTCTTGCGAAAGGCCTGGGCTCCGTCACTTTTCAGGCGCTCCATCGATACCCCCTACCGCTCCGTCATGAGCACGACCGCCCGCGCGAGCGCGGACGCATGCTCGAATCCAAGGCTTCAGAATCGGTTCGGTCGGGAACCTGTTCAAGACCGTGAACAGGGTCGGTAGGAAGGAACCGGCTCGGCATGCAGCGGGTTAGGGGTGCATGGACTTAAGCATAGAACATATTTTGAGCAGCACTGTTTCCCGTTCAGTATTCCTCCGCACGGCGATCCCATTAGCCAAGAACAGCGCAGCGGCTACCATATCTAGTGGCTTGGCCGCGTCTCGGACCCAAGGTAAGATAGCCGAGTTTTCATGGAGTGCCCGCATGCCCGCCACCAAGCCCATCACCGTCCAGGGAAAGCGCGATGACAGCGCCAACCCCTGCGTCGGCGTGTGCTCGACCGGCCTCGGCGACGAGATCTGCCGGGGTTGCGGGCGCAGCTTCCATGAAGTCACCCACTGGGCCAGCTTCAGCGCCGAACAAAGGCGGGCCATCAACCTGCGCATCCGCCTGCAGCGCGTCAAGGCCGAATGCCTGACTGAAACCTCGTGCTACGAGTCGTGAACCTGTGCCGGCCCGCCCGGCGATGAGAGAAACATGAACACTTACAGCGTCAAAGCCACGCTGGCCGGCAAAGCCCCGGCCGAAACCACGGTCACCGTCAAGGGTTGGGTACGTACCCGCCGCGACTCCAAGGCCGGCCTGTCCTTCATCGCGCTCACCGACGGTTCCTGCTTCGGTAATCTGCAGATCGTCGCCGAGAATACGCTGAGCAACTACGCCTCGGAGATCCAGCACCTGACCGCCGGCTGCGCCATCGAGGCCGACGGCCTGATCGTGCCCTCCCAGGGTCAGGGCCAGAGCTACGAGATGCAGGCCACCGCCGTTCGCGTCATCGGTTGGGTCGACGATCCGGAAACCTACCCGATCCAGCCCAAGCCCCATTCCATGGAGTTCCTGCGCGAGCAGGCCCATCTGCGCGCCCGCACCAACGTCATGGGCGCCGTGGCGCGCGTGCGCCACACCATCGCCCAGGCCATCCACCGCTTCTTCCACGAGGACGGCTTCGTCTGGGTCAACACGCCGATCCTGACCGCCTCGGACGCCGAGGGCGCCGGCGAGATGTTCCGCGTCTCCACCCTGGACATGATGAACTTCCCGCGCACCCCGGAAGGTAAGCCCGACTTCTCCCAGGACTTCTTCGGCAAGGAAACCTTCCTGACCGTGTCCGGACAGCTCAACGTCGAGACTTACTGCATGGCCCTGTCCAAGGTCTACACCTTCGGACCCACCTTCCGCGCCGAGAACTCCAACACCAGCCGCCACCTGGCCGAATTCTGGATGATCGAGCCGGAAGTCGCCTTCGCCAATCTGGCCGACAATGCAGCCCTGGCCGAGGCCATGCTCAAGTACGTGTTCAAGGCCGTGCTCGCCGAGCGCCCGGACGACATGGCCTTCTTCGAGGAACGCATCGAGAAGGGCGTGATCGCCAAGCTCGAAGGCATGATCAAGAACGAGTTCGTGCGCATGGACTACACCGAGGCCGTGAACATCCTGCAGAACTGCGGCCACAAGTTCGACTACGACGTCAGCTGGGGCATCGATCTGCAGTCCGAGCACGAGCGCTATCTCGCCGAGAAGCATGTGGGCGCGCCGGTCATCCTCCAGAACTACCCGAAGGATATCAAGGCCTTCTATATGCGCCTCAACGACGACGGCAAGACCGTCGCCGCCATGGACGTGCTGGCCCCCGGCATCGGCGAGATCATCGGCGGCGCCCAGCGCGAAGAGCGCCTGGACGTGCTCGATGCGCGCATGGACGAGGTGGGCCTGCCCAAGGAGCCTTATTACTGGTACCGTGATCTGCGCCGCTACGGCACCGTGCCCCACGCCGGCTTCGGCTTAGGGTTCGAGCGCTGCGTCGCCTATGTCACCGGCATGGGCAATGTCCGCGACGTGATCCCCTTCCCGCGCACGCCGGGCAATGTGCGCTTCTAAGCGATAAAATGGGGACTACGGTCCCCATTTCTTTCCGCAGGAACCGCTGAACGGATGAAGCGCCCCGCCCTCTGGATTGGTCTTTTCTGTCTTGCCGCCGCGCTAGGCCTGCTCCTGCTGGGCCGGGAGCGGCGCGAAGCGCTCCTGGTGCTCCAACCCAAACCCCAGCCCACGGCAAAGCCCGCGTCGACCGCCGCGCCCCCCGCCAAGACCGAGGACAAATCCAAGCCTCCCCCCTCGCCTGCGCCGGCGGCTCAGACACCAGTCCCCGCCGCCGACAGCGATTTCCAGCGCTGGCATCGCGGCGACCTCCTAGGCATGTGCGGCGAGTTCCCGGTGGGCGGCGAGGTCTATGCCCTGCTCGCCAGGCAACAGTACCTGGAGGCCATGCGCCTCGCGACCGACAAGGCCCAGCACGGTGACGTGCCGGCCATGGGCTTGTTGGACGCCTACCGGGGCCTGTGCGCGGCCTTCATGCAGGGCGAGGCCTTGCAGGATTTCCAGCAGCGCGAAGCCTATCTGCTGCAGGGGGAAAGCCCCGAGGCCGCCGAGCAGATCCGCGCCTATCTGCAGGAGGAGCGCGGTACCCAGGAACGCCTGGCCCAGGCCTGCCCGGAAATCGTCAGCACCAGCGATGCCGCCGCGAGCCAGTTCTCCACGCTGCTGCACGAGCGCGCCGAGGACGCGAGCCTGCCCGCCGGCCATAGACGCATCCTGGCCCGCTTGCTCGATCAACAGGAACCCGGCTTCGCCCGCCAGCAAATGGACCTGGCGGCGCGCCAGGGCGACGGCACCGCCAGCTTCGAGTTGGCCATGCTGATCTCGGACACAACCGGCAGCGACGGCGGCAAGCGCCAGACCCAGGTGCAGGCCCTGACTCAGGCCCTGCGCCAGGGCAGCGTCGAGGCCCGCGTGGAACTGGCCTATTGCTGGCTCCACGGCTGCACGGGCACGCCGCGCAACACCGAACTGGCACTCATCCACTTGCGCGGCGCCGCCCGCCTGGGCCACCCCGGCGCCATGATGAGTCTCATCAGTCTGCTGCGCGACGGCAATGACCAGTTCAAGCCCCATCCCAGCGAGGCCATGAGCTGGATCCTGCACGGCGAGCACCTGGCCGCCAGCGGCGCCTTCAACAGCGCCAGCCTGGAGATGCGCCAGGAATTCAAGAGTCTCAAGCAGGAGCTGATGCCCAGCCTCAGTTATGCCGAGCAAGAACACGCCCTGAGCCAGGCCAAGCTCCATACGGCCCAGAGCCGGCCGATCAAAGCGCCTCCCAAGGAATGCGCCAGCCTTTCGCCGGCAACGCCCCTGAAGTAAAATACCGGTCTATCAATCCAGCCACGGCGAAAACCATGTCCGAGAACAAGCTCAACCGCGCCTTCGTCAGCGAAGCCACCCGTTTCCTGCAGGATTTCGATGCCAAGCCCGAGGCCTGGTCCCCGGCCCGCGAGGCGGAAGTGAAGAAATACGATCGCATCAACGCGCTGCGCGACGAAGTCCAGGCGGAAAAGCCGGCCTCGAAGATCTGGTCCGGATTCTGAGAATCCACCAAGAAGAAGCCCGCCAATCGGCGGGCTTTGCATTTACTGCGGCCAGTGCCGCACATGCTCCGCCAACACCGGCGGCAGCGGCTCGCGGGCCGGCCCCGTCGGCGTGCCCGCATAGATGAAGCCGACGATCCGCTCGTCGGGCGCCAGCCCCAGGGCATCCATGAAACGCCGGCTATAGGCCAAATCCCCGGTGCGCCACATGGCGGCATAGCCCTGGGCATGGGCAGCCAGCATCAGGTTCTGTACCGCCGCGCCGGCCGACAGCAACTGCTCCACGGCCGGCACTTTCGGGTGTTCCACCACCCGCGCCGCCGCGACAATCACCATGGGCGCGCGCAGGGGGTTCTGCCGCGCCTTGTCCAGCTTGTCCTGGCCGAGCGCCGGGTTGTCCGCCACGGCCGCGTCGGCCATGGCCTCGCCCAGGCGCATCAGGCCCTCGCCTTCCACCACCAGGAAACGCCAGGGCTTGAGCGCCCCGTGATCCGGCGCGCGCAAGGCGGCCTGGAACATCCGTTCCAGGGCCTCGCCGTCGGGCGCCGGGGCTTGTAGCCGGCCTTGGGACACGCGGGTGGTCAGTGCGACTAAGGCATCCATCGGGTTTTCCATCGAAGTCAAAGCGGGCCATTCTACGGCAAGAATGCGCCACCAAGAAACGCTGCCTCCTGGGTCATGCGCTTCAAGCGGTCCGCCTGCTGGAAAAACCCATCCAGTTTTGCGGCATAGGTCCCGAGCTTGTCGACCAGGGTTAATAAGACTGCTTCCAGAAACGCGCCATTGGACAGTTCGCCCATCAGAACCTCTACGCTTGGCCGGAGAGCTCCGGTCGGGTAGGCTGTTGGGTGAAAATCGAGGATGCCGACGCTGCCTGTCCATGTCAAACCACCGAGACTGACCACGGATAACTCGCAAGCCCCTATATTCCACCCGACACGGACTGATAATTATGATGACACGAGGACTGTTCCGCTATTTTCTCATCATGCCACTTGTTTTACTCGCCATGGTTTCGGCTGCGGGCGCTCAACCACAAGCTGGAGACCTCGCCCCGCAAGACATCGGCATTAATTCCGATGGCGATCAAGTTTCCGCTTCCGAATTCAAGGGTAAAGTGCTGATCGTCACGTTCTGGGCATCCTGGTGCGGTTACTGCCTAAAAGAACTCCCTGTACTGGAAGCGCTGCAGAAGGCGGCAGGTTCGGATCGACTACAGATTGTTGCGGTCAATATCGAAAAGCGACGTGAATTTCTTCGTTTTGCACGGCAATTGTCGAGTCTGACGTTACTGTTAACCCATGACGCAGCAGGCCAAAGTTCGCACCTCTATGGCCGGAAGGGCATTCCTCATCTTGTCATCGTCGATCGAAACGGAATCATCAAACGAGTCCATGTCGGCTACGGTGAAAAGACCCTTGACAATATACTTAATGAAGTGAACGAAGCCCTGAATGCCAGCTAACCGCAGGCGAATACCGAAAGCGGCTAAGGGCAAACGATAAAAATTCCCGGCTGGTCAGAGCCGTGGTTGGGTGAGGTCTACTCGGTCAGAGGGGAAGGGGGAGTTGCGAGCACGCCCCCGAACTCCCCCATGTGGTCAGGGCTTTGGGGATGGTTTTTCAGCGGTGATCACCCTGCTCGACGGCATTCTGCAGATGCACGACGCCAAGCGCTACACCGATAAAACGAAGAAGGCCGGGTGATCCGGCCTTCTTCGTTTTCAGCGCATCAAAATAGAACCGCCCGGCAGGGCCGGGCGGTGGTGGGGCTTTCAACTAAGGATCAATGTCACTTGCCCCATCGATCTTCTCTATGCCTTCTATTTCACTCAAAAAACCGGAAGTCGGATTGTAACTGATGCTTCGTGATGGCAAATAAAAGTAGAGCAAGATATCACCTTCATCATACTCGTAAAAATTTGCATCCAGTTGCAATACTACACCTTCGGAACATGTCAATTTGACATGAGCTTTATCCGGTATAGCAATTTTTTCTATGAGCACCCCTGCGAGCGAGTTGAGGCCAATCTTGTTATTCGAAATATCGGCATTTGAACTGGCAACAAGCTGTCCACGTTGGAATAATTGCCAATCACACAAATACACTCTTAAATGAACTTGGTCGCCTGCCGAAGAGACTCCGTCAACTCGAACAAAGCTCCCCCAGTACTGTTGAGCTGAGTTGACTCGAATTGGTAGCAAGTCGGCAACTTGAACTGGCGGGGGTATTGATTCACCATTCATTACCAACTCCCGTCTTTTATTTGTTGAGCAATCTCGACTAGTGTTTCCCAGCCAAAGCCCTGATGACTAATGGCGTCATGAAACGTATCCATTTGCCTGTCACTCAGCCCTCCTGCGGCCTTTGCTGCATCTCTTGCCTGCCTGTTTTGTGCTTGATTATTACCCGGCATGCCACCGTCGCCAGAGCCGCGCTGCGGCTTGCATTTCCCGCCTTGTTCGTCATCACGTACGGATTTGCTTAAAAGCAACGAGTCAAGCGCAGTTGCAATTGCCGGTTGTACATAGGGGTTTATCCATCCACCAACCCGATAGCCAATGGTAAAGCTGCGGTACACCGCCAGTGCGGGACTCAAGCCCGTGGGGTCGGCATAGCGAACTGGATTCCCGCCAACATAGGCATAGGTATTTATGCCACCCGCCAATCCGATAGGGTCGGATTGCAGATACCGCCCAATGGAAGCATCGTAATACCGATGGTAGTTGTACCAGAGCCCGCTCTCTTGATCGAAGTACTGTCCCGGAAAGCCAACATTCAGTCCGCCTATGCTGTCGCTCACGACCTTGCGGTCGAAGGCGTAGTTCTCAGCTTTCCAGACAACGGTCTTGGCGCTGTTGGTGACGGCTTCCGGACGGCCCAGATGGTCGTTGTGGACGTAGTGTAGCGTGCCGTTGCGCACCAGGGCGATAAGTTCGCCTTCGAGCCAAACGTAGTGGCTCCAGTTCGTGCCGTCGGTTTCGGCCAGGAGTTGGCCGCCGGGGCCGTGGACATAGCGCGTGGTGGTCGCGCCGGTCTGCTTATAGACGCGCTGGTTCAGGGCATTGGTCTTGTAGCTGGTGGTGGCGCCATTGCGGCTCAAGCTGGCGACGGCGCCGAAGCCGTCATAGGCGAGGTTGAGGGCGATTCCATCGGCGCCGGTCAGGCTGGTGATGTCGCCCCGGGCGTTGTGGGTAAAACTACGGGTCAGGCTAGACTTGGTGACACTGGACAGACGGTTGCTCGTGCTCGCACTGGCGTAGGCGTGGGCGACGCCGGCCAGGTTGTGGCTACTGCGGTTACCGACGGCATCGTAGGCGAAGGCCTGATTGGCGACGCCGGCGGTCACGGACTTGAGCCGGCCGGCGCCGTCGTAGGCATAGCCCTGGGCAAGGCTGGCGTCGAGGGCATTGCCGAGGCCGGTCATCTCGTCGGCGCTGTTGTAGGTGTAGGCGTGGTCCTGGATGGCGGTCATCTTGACGCTGCTCAGACGACCGTCCAAGTCGAAGTTGCGGGCCCGAGCCAGGCCGTTGCCGTAGGTGAGGCCAGTCTGGGGGCCGAGGAAGGGGCGATAACCGGCGCTGGCCACGGTACTGGTGACGCCGCCCTTTCGGAACTGGACCTTGTAGACGCGGCCGTCGACGTTCGTGCCATAGCTGTACAGGACCTCGACGCCGCCAGGGTAAACGACAGCCGCTAGCCGCCCCTGATTGTCGTAGCTCCAACTCGTAACAAAGGCAGTGCCCGCAATGGTCTGGGTCTGGCTGGCCAGGGGGCCGAAGCCGGTGTAGGTGTAACTGGTCGACCCGCTGGAGTCGGTGAACCCGCAAAGTTTGCCGCCGCCGTTCATGCAACTATCGTAGCTGAAGGAACGGGTCTGACCGCCGGCGCCGAGGGACAGGGGCCTGCCCAGCGCGTCCAGGCTAGTGGCGACCGTGCCGCCATCAGCGCGGGTCTCGGTGGTGGCGCGGCCCGCCTCGTCGCGGGCATAGGTCGTCGCTCCGGTCTCGGGCGAAACGAGCTGCCAGTTGTCAGCGAAACCGTCCGGGCTGTAGCGGGTGACATGGCCACGGGCGTCGCTAACCGAGACCAGGCTATCGCCGGCGTCGTAGCCGAAGCTTGTCGCGGCGCCGGTCGGATCGGTTGCGCGGATACGCCGCCCGAGGGCATCGTAGGCGTAACTGCTGACCCGGTTCAGGGCGTCGGTCTGGCTCAGGAGGCGATTGGCGTTATCGTAGACGTAACGCCAGTTCTGGCCGTTCTTGCCGCGCCGGGCGCGCAACCGGCCCATCTCGTCATAATCGAAGAAGCGCTGCGCGAAGTCGGTAGTGGTCACGGTCTCGGTATCTTCACCGGTGATCGGGTCGAACACAATCTTGGTGGTGAGCTGGCGCGTGGTCTCGATCGTACGGTTGCTCATGGCGTCGTAGCTGTAGAGCTGTTCGTAGCTGGTAAGCCCGCTGCCGGTCGAGAGCTTCGCCAAACGGTAGGCGGCGTCGTACGTGTAGCTGCGCATCTGTTGGCCGGGGATGCTGACCGTGGCGAGTTCGCCGTGGGGCGTGTAGGTATAGGTCGTCGTGGCTGCGACGCCATTGGGGTAGCGGGTGAGGCTCTTGAGCCGGCCTCGCCCGTCGTAGCCGTAGTCGGTGATGCTACCGTCCGGCGCGGTGCTCCGACCGGGCAGGCCGAGGCCGTTGTAGGCGCTGTAGCTCGTGGTCTGGTTCAGGCCGTTGCGCACGGAGAGCAAATCGCCCGTACTGCTGTAGGTCTGCTTTTCGCTATCGCTGGAACCGGCCAGGGGACCATCAGCCGTGGCGGTCGCGAGCATGCCGTTGGCATGGTAGGTGTAGCTGAAAGCCGTGCTGCGGGTTTCCCCTACCCGGCCGCCGCTCAGGTTGATCCGATCCAGGCGGGCCAGGCGGTTCTTGGCGTCATAGGCGTAGACCGTGTCCAGCACCGGGCCCTTGACCCGGAGCGGACGATTCCAGGCGGTGTCCCAGGTGTAGTCGGTGATCCGGGCCAGGGGTGTGCCAGCGGCCTCGGTCTGGCGTATCTGTTGACCCTTGGCGTTGTAGTCGCGGTCGGTCTTATTGCCGGCGCTGTCGGTCTCTATGTCGGGATAACCGTTGGCGTCGTAGGTGATGGCGGCGCTCATGGCCGGACAGTAGGTCGAGGCCGCGCCGGCTGTGGATAGCAGCTTGTCGTCGGCGTAGGTGTAGGTGGTCTTCAGGCCCAGGGGATTGGTCACCGTGGTCTGGCCGCCGTTGAACACGAATTGGTATTTCTCCACGCCGCCGGCGTGTTCGCTGGAAATGGCGTGGCCGGCGAGATCATAGGTGAAGGTCGAGTAGCGCGCCCCGTTGTAGGATTTGCCGGTCAAGGCGCCTTTCCACGTGGCGTTCTCGTAGTGGTAACTGACCGTGGTCGGGTTTTGGTCCGGCAGGACGACGCTGGCCAGCAGGTGCAGCCCGGGGCCGAAGCGGTTGGCAAGATAGCTGTACTGATAGCTATTGCCGGCCGGATCGCGGACCTGGGTCAGCTGGCCGTTATTCCAGGTGAACTGGATGTCGCGACCGGACGTATGGGTCACCTTGCTCAGATAGTTATTGGCGGCGTAGCTGAAGGTCCAGCGAATGCCCGCGGCGTCCTGCAGCCATTGCACATAGCCGTTGGCATTGTAGCTCTCCAGCAGGTTGTCCTCGGTCTGGTGCAACAGGCTGCCGTCGGCCTGGCGGGTGATCCTGGCGACGGCCTGGGGCTTGTCCTCGGCCCAGGTCCCGGGTTGAGTCGCGCTCTCGATGAAGCGGATCTTGCGGCCGTCGGCGCGCAGCGCGTAGACATCGCCGGTGGTGATGGCGCAACCGGGAACGCCGGGCTTGGGGTGGCAGACGTGGTCGCGGCTCAGGCTGGCGGACATGGTCAGCTTGACATCGAAATCCGACTGCCATTGGGTACCGAAGATGCCGACGTCATCCCATTTGTGGCTGTAACGCCGTTCCAGGCCCAGGGCGAACTCGCCTTGACCGGCGAAATCGACCTCGGATTCGATCTTGTTGCCGTTGTTGATGCGGATGGGGTTGCCGGCACAGTTCTCGCTGTCCTTTTCGCCGTCGCCGGGGCTGGAACTGCCGGTGCCGAAGCCGGAGCCCCAATTGAAGATAAAACGCGATCTCCCGAAGTTTATGCTTCGGAGATTGGCCAAATCTTCCAAGACCTGCGGATCTATCCGTATGCGGCGCCCCTCCACAGGCATTCTGTACGGATTTTTTTCGTCCCCTTCGCCTGCGCTCGGCGCGCTTGCCAGTAACAGGCCGAGGGCCACCAGCGAGACGGACAAGGGGGGGGGGGGGGGGGGGGGGGGGGGGGGGGGGGGGGGGGGGGGGGGGGATAACGCATGATCGAAAAACATCCTGTCTGTTGTTGGTTATGGATCCAGTGGCCTGAGTCGGGATCTGACGGCTTCCTCTGGCGGCGACGTTTGTCGCCAGGCTGGACGAAACGATGCGAGTAGACTCGACGCCCTGGCGCCTGTCAAGCGCTTATTGAACGACGCACAGATAAGCCGGTGAGCATTCGTGGCGCACCCTGTCGGCGCATCGACGGCAGGGTTCCGAGGGCGAGGAAAGTCCATTCATCCGACGACGGGCTCAGGACGAACGGGCATTTTCTGCTTAAGGGCACGGCTTGGCGCCATGGCTGTTATCTGGCAGGGCCGGAGCATACTTCTCTGAACAACGCCAAGGAGCCCTTCGATACGCCCGCTAAAACGGGCTACTCAGGGCGAACGGTGCAAAAAATAACCGCTAGTGCTGAATAGCGCCCTTTGGGCGCGTATCGAAGCACTCTTCCTCTCACTAGATGGCAAAGTATGCTCTGGCCCTTTGTTATCTGGCCTGGGCCCCGTTTTTCGCCGTGAACCATTCGCGCAGCGGTCTTTGCGAAGGGCGGCGGCACGCTTACCGCGCAACCGCCGCCCCCCATAACCGGCTCGTTCACCCATAGAAGCGGCGATTTTCCGCCGCCATGCGCTTGAGCAGCTCCGCCGGCTGGAAGCGCTCACCCAGTTTCGCGGCATAGGTCTCCAGCTTGTCCACCAGGGCCGGCAGGCCGAGGCTGTCGGCATAGCGGAAGGGGCCGCCCAGGAAGGGGGGGAAGCCGATGCCGAAGATGGCGCCGATGTCGCCGTCCCGGGCCGAGGCGATGATGCCCTCGTCCAGGCAGCGTGCCGCCTCGTTGACCATGAGCAGGACGCAGCGCTCGGCGAGCACGGCCTTGTCCATGGCCAGGCCCGGCTTGATGCCCAAGACCGAATATACCGACTCGTCCACGTCCTTGGCGCCCTTCTTGACCTTGGGACCGTAGACGTAGAAGCCCTTGCCGTTCTTCTTGCCCTTGCGGTCGTCGTCCAAGAGGCGGGCGAAGGCGGCCGGCGCGGCCATGCGCTCGCCGAAGGCCTTTTCCAGGATGGGGCCGACCTTGGTGGCGACGTCGATGCCCACTTCGTCCAAGAGGGTGATGGGGCCGACCGGGAAGCCGAAGTCCAGCAGGGACTTGTCGATCTGCTCGACGCGCACGCCCTCGACGAGGATGCGGCCCGCCTCGTTCATGTATGGCGCCAGGATGCGGTTCACGTAGAAACCGGCGCCGTCGTTGACGACGATGACGGTCTTTCCCTGCTTCTTGCCGAACTCGACGCCGGTGGCGATGACCTCGGGGGCGGTCTTGTCGGTCTTGATGATTTCCAGCAGGGGCATCTTGTCCACCGGCGAGAAATAATGCAGGCCGATGACGTTCTCCGGCTTGGCCGAGGCCTCGGCGATGCTGGCGATGGGCAGGGAGCTGGTATTGGTGGCGAAGATGGTGTCTGGACCGCATTCGCGTTCGATGTCGGCGACCATCTGGTGCTTGAGCTTGAGATCCTCGAACACGGCCTCCACGACCATGTCGCAACCCTTGAAGCCGGAAAAATCGGTGGTGCCGGTCAGTTGGGACAGGCGCGCACTGGCCTCGGTCTTGGTCATGTGGCGGCGCTTGACGCGCTCGTTGATGAGCTTCCAGCTATAGCCCAGGCCGTGGTTGACGCCCTTGTCGTTGGCGTCCTTGAGGCGCACCGGCAGCTTGGCCTTGTCGATGGTGACGTAGGCGATGCCGGCGCCCATCAGGCCGCCGCCGAGGACGCCGATCTTGTGCAGGGCACGCGGCTCGGCGGCGACCATGCGGTCCTTCTTCATCTCGGTGGTGGCGAAGAAGATATTCATCAGCTGGGCGGCCTGGGGGCTGACCACGAGCTGGCCGAAACCCTTGGCCTCGGCCTCGTAGCCGGCGGCGGCGCCCTGCTCGATGCCGGCTTCCACGGCATCGACGATGCGTTCCGGCGCCGGGTAGTTGCCCCGGGTCTTGGCCAGGAGCTTCTTGCGCGCCTGTTCCCAGAGGATCTTGCGGCCGTAGGCATTCTCCTCCAGGGCGAGCTTGGTGATGCCCGGAATGGAGGTGAGCTGGGACAGGATGCCGGGCTTGGGATGGACGTCGTCCAGATTCTTGCCGGCGAGGTACTTGGCCTTCTTGACGGCGGCTTCCAGGAGGATGGACTTGGGCACGACTTCGTCGACAAGGCCGATCTTCTTGGCCTGTTTGGCGCGCAGCTGCTTACCGGTCAGCATCATGTCCAGTGCAGCGGCGATGCCCACCAGGCGCGGCAGGCGCTGGGTACCGCCGGAACCGGGCAGGAGGCCCAGCTGCACTTCCGGCAGGCCGAGCACGGTCTTGGCGTCGTCGGTGCACACGCGGGCATGGCAGGCCAGGGCCAGCTCCAGGCCGCCGCCTAAGGCCGGACCGTGGATGGCGGCGACCACGGGCACGCCCAGCTTGCCGAGCTCGGCCATGGTGGCATGGCCCATGCGCGACAGCTGCTCCGCGCCTTCCGCCGTCTTACAGGCCTTGAGCATATTGATATCGGCGCCGGCCACGAAGTTGTCGGGCTTGCCGGAAATGAGCACCACGCCCTTGATGGCCTTGTCAGCGCGAATGGCGGCAAAGAGCTCGCCGATTTCGGCGCCGAACTCGGCTTTCAGGGTGTTCATGGCCTCGCCGGCCACATCGATCGTGACGAGGGCGATGCCGTCCTCGCGGACGGACAGAGAAAAGGTCTTCGCTTCGCTAGTCATGGGTTTCTCCTGAAACCTCGGTTTCGTGCTTCGACGGGCTCAGCACGAACGGGATGTTCCTTGAAAAACCGTTCGTCCTGAGCCTGTCGAAGGGCGAACGGTTTTCAAGCGAGGCTTAATCGACTTCCAGAATCATCGCCACGCCTATGCCGCCGGCGGCGCAGGCCGTGGTCAGCCCCAGGCCGCCGCCGCGGCGCTTCAGCTCGCGGCAGACCTGGGTGATCATGCGGCCGCCGGTGGCCGCGAAGGGGTGGCCGTAGGCGATGGAGCCGCCCAGGACATTGAACTTGTCCATGTCCACCTCGCCGATGGCCTCGCTGCGGCCCAGGCGCTCGGTGGCGAACTGCTTGGAGGCGAAGGCCTTCAAGTTGGTCAGGGTCTGGGCGGCGAAGGCTTCGTGCATGTCCACCAGAGTCAGGTCCGAGAGCGCGAGACCGGCCTTGTCCAGGGCCTTGGCGGTGGCGTAGGTCGGGCCGATCAGGCCGTCCACCTCGGCGCGGTTGGCGGTGAAGGCATAGGACTTGATATAGCCCAGGGGCTCATAGCCCATGGCCTTGGCCTGGTCCTCGCGCATCATCAAGACGGCCGAGGCACCGTCGGTGAGCGGCGAGGCATTGCCGGCGGTCACCGTGCCGTGCACCCGATCGAAGGCCGGACGCAGCTTGGCATAGGCCTCCTGGGTCGAGTCGGTGCGCACCACATTGTCCTGGTGCATGGGCGCGCGGAAGGGCGGCACATGGGCGACCATGACTTCATCGTTGAGCTTGCCCTCGGCCCAGGCCTTCGCGGCATAGCTATGGGAGCGATGGGCCAAGGCATCCTGATCGCTGCGGGCGATGCCCCAGTCGCGGGCCATCTGCTCGGCGCAGTCGCCCATGGATAGGCCGGTAGAATAGTCCTTGACCGCCGGTGGCACCGGCACCAGATCGCCGGGACGCAGAGTGGCCAGGAGCTTGAGGCGGTCCGGCAGGGTCTTGGCCTTTTGCAGCAGCACCAGGGTGTCGGCCAGCTTGCGCGATGCCTGGATGGGCACGACCGAGGAGGAATCGGCGCCGCCGGCCAGGCCTATACTGATGTCGCCGGCCATGATGGACTCGGCCACCGAGACCACGGCCTGGAAGGAAGTCGCGCAGGCGCGGGACACGGAATAGGCGTCGGTGGTGACGCTCATGCCGGTGCCCAGGACGATCTCGCGGGCGATGTTCGGCGCTTCCGGCAGGGCCAGGACCTGGCCGTAGACGATGCGTTCGATGAGCTTGGGATCCAGCTCCAGGCGCGCCAGGAGCTCGGTGACCACCAGCTTGCCCAGATCGATGGAACTCAAGCCCCGGTAATGGGTCAATTGCTTCGCGAAGGGGGTACGCAAGCCGGCGACGATGGCGATGCGCTCGCCCTTGGCCGGTTTGCTGCGACTGGCGTTCATACAGGATCTCCTTGCGCTGTCAGCCGAACTGGTCTGACCTTGATTGCTCGATTGTAATGCTTGCCGAAAAACTTTCAAACACTTGTTTTAAGCCGTGATCAGCCTTGTTTTTCAGTCAGTTTTTTCCCAGGAAGTGCACTTAGCCCCTACAAGCCGACCGCGCTTGGCGGTATAAATAGCGCCCTGATCGGGTGCCCCCGCAGTTTTCGAGTTTCGTAAGCATAGACGCCTTAAGTCCAAGAGCATCGCCCAATGAACATCGCCGCCCCCAGCAACAACCATAATGCCCTGCGCGACGAGCTCCTGCGCCTGGAACGCCATTTGAACCGGCGCATCCTGGGCCAGGAGTCGCTGGTGCGCCAGTTGCTCATCGCGGTCCTGGCG
Organism: Gammaproteobacteria bacterium; assembly: GCA_016182845.1. Classification (GTDB taxonomy): domain Bacteria; phylum Pseudomonadota; class Gammaproteobacteria; order Enterobacterales; family Permianibacteraceae; genus JACPFT01. The sequence continues at coordinate 222,684 of JACPFT010000001.1, read as the reverse complement.
GACGGACATCTGTTGGTCGAGGGCGCACCCGGCCTCGCCAAGACCCGCGCCATCAAGGAGTTGTCCGAGGCCGTCGAGGGGGCTTTTCACCGCATCCAGTTCACGCCGGATCTGCTGCCCGCCGACCTGACCGGCACGGACATCTTCCGGCCCCAGACCGGCGGCTTCGAGTTCCAGCCCGGCCCCATCTTCCACAACCTGATCCTGGCCGACGAGATCAACCGCGCCCCGGCGAAGGTGCAATCCGCCCTCCTGGAAGCCATGGCCGAGCGCCAGATCACCGTGGGCCGCGCCACCTACCCGCTGCCGGCCCTGTTCCTGGTGATGGCGACCCAGAACCCCATCGAGCAGGAGGGCACCTACCCCCTGCCCGAGGCCCAGCTGGACCGCTTCCTGCTGCACGTCAAGGTGGACTATCCGGACGCGGCGCACGAGCTGGCCATCCTGCGCCTGACCCGGGAGGAAGCGAAGAGCGCTCCGGTCGGCGACCAAGCCTTCGCGCCCTTGAGTCAGGGCAGCCTGCTCGCCGCGCGCCAGGAGATCCTCGGCCTGTTCATGAGCCCAGAGCTGGAGGAATACATCGTCCAGCTGGTCGTCGCCACGCGCCAGCCGGCCCATTACGACGCGAACCTGGCCCGCTGGCTGGACTACGGCGCCAGCCCGCGCGCCACCATCGCCCTGGATCGGGCGGCCCGCGCCGAGGCCTGGCTCAACGAGCGCGGCTATGTCCTGCCCGACGACATCCAGAAAGTCGCCTACCCGGTGCTGCGCCACCGCCTCCTGCTGCGCTACGAGGCAGAAGCCGACGGCGTGGACGGCGATGCCGTGATCGGCCGGCTGCTGGACCTGGTTCCGGTTCCCTAGGCCTAGGAGCATCGGCTGTGCTCTGGCGAAAATCCGCCCATGAATCCTCGGCCGCCGGCACAGAGCCGGGGGACGGCATCCACCTGCGCCTGGACGAGCTCCTGGCGTTCAAATCCCGCCTGGGTCCCATCCGCCTGCCCGCGCCGCGCCGCGCCGCCGGTGCCTTGAGCGGCGGCCATGTCTCGCCCTTCAAGGGCCGGGGCATGGACTTCGACGAGGTGCGGCCCTACCAGGAAGGCGACGACGTGCGCGCCATCGATTGGCGGGTCACGGCGCGCACCGGCCGCGCCCACACCAAGCTGTACCGGGAAGAACGGGAACGGCCGGTGCACCTGGTCGTCGATCACAGCGACAGCCTGTACTTCGGTACGCGTCGGGCCTTGAAGAGCGTGACCGCCGCCCGCGCCGCCGCCTGCCTGAGCTGGGCGGCCCTAGCCGCGGGGCATCGGGTCGGCGCCCTCTTGTTCGGCAGCCACGATCACCTGGAGCTCAAGCCGGCCCAGAGCCGCCGCGCGGTCATGGGCCTCATGCGCCAGCTCTGCGAGCGGCACAATGCCCGCCTGCCCTTCCTGTTTTCCGCCCAGACCCTGACCCGCGAAAATGTCTTGCTCATGGCCCTGCGCCGGCTGCGCAAGATCATGCGCCCCGGCAGCCTGGTCTATGTGCTGAGCGATTTCCTGGCCTTCGACTCTCCCGAGCGCCTGGAGCTGGGCGAGCTGGCCCGCCATGCCGACGTCCAGGTCATCTTGATCAGCGACCCCCTGGAGCGCCATCTGCCGCCCGGCGGGCGCTACGGTTTCTGCGACGGCGTGGACACCCTGCGCATCGACACCGGGGACCGCGCGCTCTGCGCCCGCTACGATGCCCTGTGGACAGAACATCGCCAGGGCGTGCGCGATTTTTGCGTGTCCCGGGGTATCGCCTACGCAGAACTGGGCACCGAGCAGGAGCTGGCCGGCGCCATCGCCGAGATCCTGCGCCGCCAAGGACGCCTAGCATGAACGGCGCCGAGACCTTGAGCCAGTTGCGCGACATCCAGCTGCCGCCGCCCGTCTCCGCCTGGCCTCCTGCGCCGGGCTGGTGGCTGCTGGGCCTGCTGGTCCTGGCCCTATCGGCCGTGGCATTGCGCTGGCTGTGGCGGCGCCGCCGAGGGCGGCTGGCCGCCAACCAGGCCTTGAAGGAGCTGGCCGCCATCGAGGCCCGCTATGCGAGCTGCGGGGACCGCCGCGCCCTGGCCAGCGAGCTGTCGGTCTTGCTGCGCCGCACCGCCCTCGCCTATCACCGGGACCCGATCGTGGCCGGCCTCACCGGCGAGGATTGGCTGGCCTTCCTGGACGCTCAAGGCGGCGCCGGGCGCTTCGCCGAGGGGCCAGGCCGCTACCTGGTGGAAGCGCCCTACCGTCCGGACCTGGAATGGGATGCACCCGCCCTGCTCACCCTCGTTCGCCAGTGGCTGCGGCACACGCGCCGGGAGGCAGCCCGCCATGTTTGAATTCGCCTGGCCCTGGCTCCTGGGCACCTTGCCCCTGCCCTGGCTGCTTAGCCTGCGCCGGCTTGAGGACGAGCGCGGCGAGGAGGCCTTGCGCGTACCCTTCTTCACCAATCTGAAGGTCATCGCCGGCACGGCCTCGGCGCTAGCCCCCCGGCACGGCCAGGTCCTGGCCTGGCTGATTTGGCTGGCCCTGGTTCTGGCGGCGGCGCGTCCCCAATGGCTGGACGAGGGCGTGGAGCTGTCCACCAGCGGACGCGACCTGCTGGTCGCCGTGGACATCTCCGGCTCCATGCGCGTCCCGGACATGGAGCTGGGCGGCAAGCAGACCGACCGGCTGACCATGATCAAGGCGGTACTGACTCGCTTCCTGGCCCGCCGCGAGGGGGATCGCATCGGCCTGGTGCTGTTCGGCCTGCGCGCCTACTTGCAAACCCCGCTCAGCTTCGATCGCAAGACCGTGCAGTACTTCCTCAACGACGCCGAGATCGGCCTGGCCGGCGACGGCACGGCCATCGGCGACGCCATCGGCCTGGCCATCAAGCGCCTCAAGGACAGGCCGGCGCAGAACCGCGTGCTGATCCTCCTCACCGACGGCGCCAACAACGCCGGCGAGCTGGACCCGGCCCAGGCCGCGCGCCTGGCGGCCGAGGCCGGCGTGCGCGTCTACACCATAGGCGTGGGCGCCGACGAGCTCATCATGAACGACCCCATCTTCGGCCAACGGGTGGTCAATCCCTCCGAGGGCCTGGACGAGGCCATCCTCGGCCAGATCGCCCAGACCACCGGCGGCCGCTATTTCCGCGCCCGGGACACCGAGCGCCTGGAGGCCATCTACGCCCTCCTGGACGAGCTGGAACCGGTGGCCGGCGAGCGCGAGACCTTCCGCCCTGCCCTGGCGCTCTATCCCTGGCCCCTGGGGCTGGCACTGGCGCTTTGGCTCTTGAACCTTTCCGGCTTCGCCGGACGCCGGGCGCGGAGGCGGACCTGATGGACAAGTTCATGATCGCCTTGGCGGATTTCCATTTCCTGCGCCCGGCCTTCCTGCTGGGCCTCGTGCTCCTGCCCTGGCTGGCACGCGCCCTGGCCTCCCGCCGGGCCGGCAGCGGTCTCTGGCAGCGCGCCGTGGATGCCCATCTCCTGCCCTTCCTGCTGATCGGCCGGGGCGGCGGCGGGGCCTCGGCCTGGCCGCGCCGCCTGGCCTTGAGCGCCTGGCTGATCGCCGTCCTGGCGCTGGCCGGCCCGGCCTGGGAACGCCTGCCCGAGCCGGTCTACGAACGCCTGGCGCCGCGGGTCTTCGTTCTCGATCTCTCGGCCTCCATGAATGCCGCCGATCTGGCGCCCAGCCGCCTGGTGCGTGCCCGCTACAAGCTCCTGGACCTCTTGGACCGCCAGCGCGAGGGCCAGGCCGGGCTCGTCGCCTATGCCGGCGATGCCCATGTCATCGCACCTCTGACGCCGGACGCGCGCACCCTCGCCAACCTGGTGCCCGCCCTGGCGCCGGAGCTCATGCCCAAGGCCGGCAGCCGGGCCGACCTGGCCGTGGCCAAGGCCCTGGAGCTATTGAAGCAAGCCGGCTTCCGTCAGGGCGAGATCCTCATGCTCACCGACGGCGTGGATACCGAGGCGGCGGACGCCGTGGCCGATGCCCTGTCCGGCAGCCCCTACCGATTGTCGATCTTGGGCGTGGGCAGCGCGGACGGTGCCCCCATCCCCCTGCCCAAGGGCCGGGGCTTCCTCAAGGACGCCGCCGGCAACATCGTCATTCCCCGCCTGGACGCCGCGAGCCTGCGCGCCCTGGCGTCGGCCGGCGGCGGGCGCTATGCCGAACTCGCCGCCGACGATGCCGATCTGGACCGCCTGCTGCCCGACAGCCTGCTCCTGGACAACGCCGTCCAGAGCGAGCAGGCGCGCCACACCGAACGCTGGGCGGATCGCGGCCCCTGGCTGCTGGTCCTGCTCCTACCCCTGGCCCTGGCCGGATTCCAGGGCCGCTGGCTGGGTCTGGCTCTGGTATTCGGTCTGGGCATGCTGACCGCGTCTCGCCCGGCCCAGGCCCTGTCTTGGGACGAGCTCTGGCGACGCGCCGATCAACAGGCCGCCGAGAAGCTGCAAGCCGGCGATGCCCAGGCCGCCGCCCAGCAGTTCCGCGACCCGGCCTGGCAGGGCGCCGCCTGGTATCGCGCCGGCGACTATGCCAAGGCCGCCCAGGCCTTCGCCGCCGACGATACGGCCCGGGGCCATTACAACCGGGGCAATGCCCTGGCCAAACAGGGCAAGACCGACGAGGCGATCCAGGCCTATGAACGGGCACTGGCCCTGGCGCCGGATCTGGACGATGCGAAATTCAACCGCGAGCTGCTGAAGCGCCAACAGGAACAGAACTCCCCGCAAAACAGCCAATCCTCATCCCAAGGCCAGTCATCCAAGGACGGGCAACAAGGCCAGTCCGGCCAGGGCCAAGAACCCAAGCCAGGGCAGGAACATGGCGACGGCCAAGCGGACAAGCCGCAGACCGGCGACGCTTCGGACTCGGCTAAGGGCGAGGCCTCCGGGAAGAAAGAACAGCCGGCGCAGGACGCCGCCGGTCAGCGGCCCGAGGATCAAGCTTCTGGCGAAGACAACGCCCCGGCGCCCCCTCTCCCTAGCCCTCTCCCGCGAGGGGAGAGGGAACAAGAAGCGCAGGATCCGGCCGGCGGTCAGGTGCAAAAAGCCGAACCGGCCCAGGAGCCCGCCCAAGACAAGGCCGCTCAGGCACTGCCCGGGTCGGACGGCCAAGGCGAGGACGCCAATCCCTACCTGGAACAGCGCCTGCGCGCCATACCCGACGACCCGGCCGGCCTGCTGCGCGAGAAGATGCGCCGCGAGTCCCTGCGCCAAAAAGCCCCTACCCAAGAATCGGAGATCAAAGAACCGTGGTGATGCACCTGCTCCGCTTGGCCTTCATCGCCGTGGCCCTGCTGCCCGACCTGGCCCTTGCCAAATTCACCGTGGAAGTGGACCGCTCGCCCATCGAGGCCAACGGCGAGTTCCAGCTGATCCTGAGCCTGGACAAGGCCACCGACCAGGAGCCGGAACTGGAGGCACTCACCCAGCTCTTCGCCATCGAAGGCAGCAGCCAGTCCCAGCAGCACCAGATCATCAACGGTAAGGCTTCGGCCCAGACCCAGCGCGTGCTCAGCCTGCGCGCCCGCCAACCCGGCATCTACCATCTGCCCGCCCTGAGCTGGGCCGGGGAGAGCAGCGCCCCCCTGGAATTGCGCGTGCTGCCGGCCAGCGAGACGAATTTGCCGGACCTCACCGACACTCTGTTCATGAAGGCCGAGCTAGACCAACCGGAAGTCCTGGTGGGTAGCCAGGCCGTGCTGAGCCTGCGCGTCTATTACGCCGAACAGATCTACAACCGCGCCGAATTCGAGAAGCTGGTGCTGGACGATGCCCTGGTCGAGCCCCTGGGCAAGGAGCGCCAGTACCAGAAGATGATCAACGGCCGGCGCTATGGCGTGATCGAGAAGCGCTATGCCCTGTTCCCACAGAAACCGGGCACGCTGGCCATCCCGGCCCTGCGCTTCACCACCGAAGTGGGCAGTTCCCAGCGCAGCCGCTTTCCCCTGGACGTGTTCAACCGCACCGAGGCCCAGGAACTGCGCAGCGAGCCCCTGAGCCTCAAGGTCCAGCCCGCCCCGGCGGGCTCGAGCACACCCTGGCTGCCGGCCCGTTCGGTGATGCTCAAGGCCGAGCTCAGCCCGGACAGCGGCAAGGGCCATGCCGGCGAGCCCCTGACCTGGACACTGCACATCGAGGCCGACGGCCTGGCCGCCGCCCTGCTGCCTAGCCTGCAGCCCGGGCAACTGCCCGGCGCCAAGCTCTACCCCGATGCCCCCAGCCTCAAGCAGCGGGTCAGCGACGAGCGCCTGATCGGCACGCGCACCGAGAAACTGGCCCTGGTCCCCACCCAGGCGGGAACCCTGCGCCTGCCGGAAATCCGCCTGCGCTGGTGGGATGTGGTCAATAACAAGGAACAAGTCGCCGTGCTGCCCGCCCGGGAGCTGCACATCGCCGGCGCCGCCGCCGCGCCGGCCGCCCCCGTCGCGACGTCCGTGCCCCAAGCCGCCCCGGCGGGCGCCGAATCCGTAGCCCCAGTCCCCCAAGCAGCCGCCGACTACTGGCCCTGGCTCACCGCCCTCTGCGCCGGGGGCTGGCTGGCAACCCTGGCGCTGTGGCTAGGCCGACGCGCCGCGCCGACTCGCCCCGAGAAACCGGTCGCCGACGCCGATGAAGCCGAGTGCTGGACGCAGCTATTGGCCGCCGTCGAGTCCGGCCATGCCGGTCGGATCGGCCAGGCCCTGCCGCGCTGGGCGGCGAAACGCTTTCCCGGCCAGCCCTGGCGCAGCTGCCTGGAATGGCAAAAGCATTTCGCCCATGGGGAGCTGGACCGGGAATTGGAGCGGCTGCGCGGCGCACGCTATGGGCGGAATCCGCCGGGCGTCGCCGATTCCGGCGCTCTGCTCCGTGCGCTGAAAGCCGTCCGGTCAGCTGAGGATGCGGCGACTAAGAATGCCGGCGCCCTACTCGCGCTGTATGCCGAATCGGAACGGTAGCAGACCGTTCGTAAACCGGCACAGCACAAACCCCGCCTGCCTGCTAGCCTCAGATCATGGACGCCCCGCTTAACCACGCCGAGTTCCGCTTCTACGAGGAGCTCAACGACTTCCTGGCGCCGGAGCGGCGCTACCGCGGCTTCGATTACGCCTTCCCCGGCGCGCCGGCCATCAAGGATCCCATCGAGGCCCTGGGCGTGCCCCATACGGAAGTTGACTTGATCCTGGTGGACGGGGAGTCCGTGCCCTTCGGTCATCGCCTGCGCGGCGGCGAGCGCGTCGCGGTTTATCCGGTGTTCGAGGCCTTCGACCTCACGCCGGTCTACCGGCTGCGGCCCAGGCCGCTGCGCGAACCGCGCTTCGTGCTCGACGTCCATCTGGGGCGACTCGCGGCCTACTTGCGCCTCCTGGGTTTCGACACGGCCTATCGCAACGACTACCAGGACATCGAGATCGCGGGCATCGCCTTGCACGAGCAGCGCATCGTCCTGACCCGGGACATCGGCCTGCTCAAGCACAATGCCATCAGCCATGGCGCCTTCCTGCGCGCGACCCAGCCCATGCGGCAGCTGCGGGAGGTCCTGGACCGCTTCCAGCTGGAGGGCATGCTGCAGCCCTTCGCGCGCTGCGCCCTCTGCAATGGCGTGGTGGAGCTGGTGGACAAGACCGGCATACGCGACGAGGTGCCAGCCAAGGTCTATGCCCAGTGCGAGGATTTCAGCCGCTGCACCCACTGCCATCGCCTGTTCTGGCCCGGCGGGCACTACGAGCGCATGAAGCAACAGTTCTCCTCGGTCGGCGTCCAGCTACCCTGAAACCTGAACCGCCCCGCTGGATCGGGCTCTAACTACCACGAGCCAAGCCTCGCGCACCGCCCCTAGGCCAAGGAGGCATCCCATGCCCAAGCTCGCCCTGCACTGGCAGATCCTACTGGCCATCGGGCTCGCCGCCCTGGCGGGTGGCTTTGGCGGCGAGCTGCGGATCGGCGACCTGCCGCTGCGCGAGCTCTACGGCTTCGTCGGCACCGGCTTCATGAATGCGCTCAAGCTGCTGGTGGTGCCGCTCATCATGTCCTCGCTGATCGGTGCCGTGGCCCAGCTGGACTCCGGCGCGACCTTCGGCCGCCTGGGGCTCAAGACCCTGGCCTATTACTTCGGCACTGGCCTCGCGGCCATTCTGATGGGCTTGTTCTGGGTGAACACCCTGGCGCCCGGGCGGGTCGCGGCCGACAGTCCGCTGCGGGAATACGCCCAGAAGCTGGACCCGGATCTGGCGCAGCGACTGCAAGGGCATGACCTCGGCGATTTCGCGCAGGTCTTCCTGCAGATCTTCCCGCCCAATATCGTGCAAGCGGCCGCCGAGGGCCAGATCCTGGGCCTCATCGCCTTCAGCCTGTTGTTCGGCTTCTTCGTGGGCCGCTTGGAGCCGGAGCTCAAGGAGACCCTGCTGCGCTTCTGGGCCGGGGTGAGTCAGATCATGCTGCGCATGACCGGCCTGGTGTTGCGCTTCGCGCCCCTGGGAGTCTTCGCCCTCGTAGCCAAGACCGTGGCCGAGACCGGCTTCGCCGCCATCCAGCCCCTGGCCTGGTTCTTCCTGACCGTGGCCCTGAGCCTGGTCCTGCATGCCGGCCTCACCATGTCCCTGGTGCTGCGCCTGGTGGCGCGGGTCTCGCCGCTGCGCACCCTGCGCGCCTTCGTCCCCGCCCTGCTCATGGCCTTCTCCACGGCCTCCTCCTCGGCGACCCTGCCCATGACCCTGGACTGCGTGTTCCATCGGGCGCGGGTCTCGGAGGGCGTGGGCGGCTTCGTCCTGCCCCTGGGCGCCAATGTGAACATGGACGGCAGCGGCCTGTACGAGTGCGTCGCGGCCATGTTCATCGCCCAGCTTTACGGCCTGGACCTGAGCTTCGGCGCGCAATTTCTCATCGTCGCCACCGCCCTGTTCACCTCCATGGGCGTGGCCGGCATCCCGGCCGCGAGCCTGGTGGCCATCACGGTCATCCTGTCGGCCATCGGCCTGCCCATGGAAGCCATCGGCGTGCTCATGGTCACCGATCGCCTGCTGGACATGATGCGCACAGCGGTGAATGTCTACGGGGATATGTGCGGCAGCGTGGTGGTGGCGCGCAGCGAGGGAGAGGCGACCGACTTGCGGTAGAAGCAAAGAAAAAGGGGCTCGCGAGCCCCTTTGTTCATGCTACCGGCGCTTAGGCTTTCGCCTTCGGCTTGGCGGCCTTCTTGAGCTCGGTCTTGGCCGGCTTGACTTCCGCCTTGGCCGGCTTCTTGACCGCCGCCAGCTTGGCCGTCTTGGCCTTGACGAGTTCAACCTTGGGCGTGGTGGCCTTGGGCGCCGCCTTGATTTCAAGCTTGGCCGTCTCGGCCTTGGCCGCCGGCTTGGCCAGGCTCTCCGCGACGGCGCTGCAGCTCTGCACCAGGATCAGCAGTTCGCGCAAAGCCACGGAGAACTTGGCGAACTCGTGCACGGCGGTGGAGCGGAAATCCGCCGCCATCTGCGCCCAACGATGGATGATCGCGGCATTGCCCTCGGTCCAGGACTGGATGCGCTGTTCGGCCTTGCCCTCGGTCATGCGCATGACCGCCGCAGCCAAGGCGCGCTGCTGCCAATCCAGTTCCTCGCGGAAGGCGGCGCGGGCGAAGGCCTGCCAGTGGTTGTCCACCGGCTGGGCGTTGATCTGCTCCAGGAACCAGTGCAGCTCCAGCTTGTAACCGAGCTTGTAATACACCTCGGCCACCAGGGGCACGGACTCGCCGGATTGGCGGGCCACTTCCACGATGTCCAGACCCGAGAACAGGGTCGACAGATAGGCGACCTTGCTGGCCACGGCCTTGGGCAGGCCCTTATTGACCAGCTCGGCGGCATAGGCCTCCAGCTCGGCGGCCTCGCCCTTCTCCAGGGTGGAGGCGATCTTGGCTTCCAGCTCGGCGACGCCGCCCCGGTAGATCGCCACGCTCTGCTCGATGGACAGGCTGCGGTCGCGATGGCGCAGGAACCAGCGCACGGAACGGCGCATCAGGCGCTGGGCCTGGTACATCACTTCCAGCTGAAGGCCGGCCGGGACCTTGTTGTCCAAGGCTTCGATGGCGTCGAACAGGGCCGGAACGCCAAAGATTTCCTTGGCTACGGTATAGCAGATGGCGATTTCGGCGCCGTTATGGCCGGTCTCGTCGATGAGGCGATGCACGAAATTGCAGCCCATCAGGTTGACGATCTCGTTGGCCAACTGGTTGGCGATGATCTCGCCGCGCAGGCGGTGACGCTGCATGGCGTCGGTGTAGCGCTTCTGCAGCTGCACCGGGAAGTTGTTGACGAGCAGCTGGCTGAAATACGGGTTGCCGCCGATGGCCGGATCCAGAAGGGCCTGCTTGAGCACCATCTTGCCGTAGGCGGACAGGATGGACAGCTCCGGACGGGTCAGGCCACGCCCTTGTGCACGGCGCTCCAGCATCTCCTCGTCGGAGGGCAGGAATTCCAGGCCGCGATCCAGGATGCCCAACTTCTCCAGCCAATGGATGAAGCGCATGTGCTCCTTGACCATGGCCGGGGCGCGCGTCTCGGTAATGGAGATGGACTGGCTCTGCTGGTAGCAGTCCTCGATGACGATGTCGCCCACGGCATCGGTCATCTGGGCGAGCAGCTCGTTGCGCTGCTTCATGGTCATGTCGCCGCCGGCCACCAGCTCGTTGAGCAGGATCTTGATGTTGACTTCGTTGTCGGAGCAGTCGACGCCGCCCACGTTGTCGATGAAGTCGGTGTTCAAACGGCCGCCCTTGAGGGCGAACTCGACGCGGCCCAGCTGGGTGCAGCCCAGGTTGCCGCCCTCGCCGATCACCTTGCAGCGCAGCTCGTTGCCGTTGACGCGCAGGGCATCGTTGGCGCGATCGCCGACGTCGGCATGGGTTTCCTTGCTGGACTTGACGTAGGTGCCGATGCCGCCGTTCCACAACAAGTCGTAGTCGGCCTTGAGCAGGGTCTTCATCAGCTCATTGGGGGCCATGGCCGCCTTGTCCGTGCCGATCAGGGCGCGGATTTCCGGGCTGAGTTTGATTTCCTTCTCGGAGCGCAGGAATATGCCACCGCCCTTGGAGATCAGCTTGGTGTTGTAATCGGTCCAGGACGAACCCGGCAGGTTGAACAGGCGCTGGCGCTCTTCAAAGCTCTTGGCCGCATTCGGGTTCGGATCGATGAAGATGTGTAGGTGGTTGAAGGCGGCGATGAGACGGGTGTGCTTGGACAGCAGCATGCCGTTGCCGAACACGTCGCCGGCCATGTCGCCGATGCCCACGCAGGTAAAATCGGTCGTTTGGCAGTCTATGCCCATCTCGCGGAAGTGGCGCTTGACCGACTCCCAGCCGCCCTTGGCGGTGATACCCATGCCCTTGTGATCATAGCCGTTGGAGCCGCCGGAGGCGAAGGCGTCGCCCAGCCAGTGGTTGTATTCCAGGGAAATGGCATTGGCGATGTCGGAGAAGGTCGCCGTGCCCTTGTCGGCGGCGACCACCAGATAGGGATCGTCCTCGTCGTGGCGGTAGACGTCGCGCGGCGGCTGGATCTTGCCGGCCACGATGTTGTCGGTGATGTCCAGCAGGCCCTTGATGAAGGTCTGGTAGCAGGCGATGCCCTCTTCCTGGATGCGCTTGCGATCGGCGCCCGTCGGCATCTGCTTGCAGACGAAGCCGCCCTTGGCGCCCATGGGCACGATCACCGTGTTCTTGACCTGCTGCGCCTTGACCAGGCCCAGGACTTCGGTGCGGAAGTCCTCGCGGCGATCCGACCAGCGCAGGCCGCCTCGGGCAACCATGCCGAAGCGCAGATGCACGCCCTCGACGCGCGGGCTGAACACCCAGATCTCGAACAGCGGGGTCGGCTGCGGTACTTCCGGGATCTCGCGCGGGCGGATTTTGAAGGAGATGTACGGTTTGTCCTTGCCCTTGCCATCTTTCTGGAAGAAGTTGGTACGCACGGTGGCGGCCATGATGTCCAGATAGCGGCGCAGGATGCGGTCCTGATCCAGGGACTTGACCTTCTCGAGGGCCTCGTAGATGGCGTCGCTGGTGATGTTCAGCTTGGCCAGATCGCGCAGATCCTTGGGATTGAACTTCAGGTTGAAGAGTTGGACCAGCATCTGGGCGATATGCGGGTAGGCGCCCAGGGTTTCCTCGATGTACTGCTGGCTGTAGGTGAAGCCCAGCTGGCGCATGTACTTGGCCAGGGCGCGCAGGATGGAGACTTCGCGCCAGTTCAACTTGGCGAGCAGGGTCAGGCGGTTGAAGCCGTCGTTGTCGGCGTCATTGGCCCAGACGCGGGCGAAACACTCCTGGAAGATGTCCTTGACGGCATCCAGATCCAGGGGCTGGCCATTGACGGCGGCCATGGAGAAGTCGAGGACCCAGATGGTCTTGCCGTTCTTGAACTCGACTTCGTAGGGATGCTCGTTGATGACCTTGAGGCCCATATTTTCCAGCATGGGCAGGACATCGGACAGGGCCAGGGGTTCGTTCAGGTTGTAGAGCTTGAGGCGGACCTGGGTGTCCAGATCTTCCTGGGAACGATACAGCATCATGCCTAGGCGATTGGTCTCGGACAGGGACTCCATGTGTTTGACGTCCAGGGCCGCGCTCTGCACGGACATCTCGTCCTTGTAGCCGGGCGGGAAGGCCTCGACATACTGGTTGTAGAGCTTCTTGCCCTCGCCTTCGCCGAAGGCGACGACCATGGCATCGGATAGATTGTCTTCCCAGGAGCGGGTTGCGTCGATCAGCTCCTGCTCGATCTGGCGTGCATCGTAATGCACCGCGTCGGTGTTCTTGACGCGCACCACGAAGTGGATGCGGGTCAAGACGGACTCGCTGAATTGGGTGGTGAAATCGACTTCATGCTCGGAGCCGAAGGCCTTCTTCAGGATGGCCTGCATCTTCAGGCGCATGCGCGTCGTGTAGCGATCGCGCGGCGTGTACACCAGGCAGGAGAAGAAGCGGCCGTAAGCGTCGGGGCGCACGAACAGCCGAGTCAGCGGACGCTCGGCGATATGCAGGATGCCCATGGACATTTCCACGAGCTGGTTGATGCCGATCTGGATCAGCTCGTCGCGCGGGAAGGTCTCCAGGATATTGAGCAGGGCCTTGCTGTCATGGCCATTGGGCGCGAGGCCCGAGCGGTCGAGGATGGTCTGCACCTTGTGGCGCAGCAGGGGGATCTGGCGGGCGCTGGTGTTGTAGGCCGCCGAGGTGAACAGGCCCAGGAAGCGGTATTCGCCAGCCACTTCGCCCTTGTCGTTGAAGCGCTTGACGCCGATGTAGTCGATACGCGCCGGGCGGTGCACCGTGGACACGGCATTGGTCTTGGACAGGACCAGGAGGCGGGTATTGTTCAGGGCCAGGCCCTGGGCGGCCTTGGTCATGCCGGAGAGCAGGCGCTTCTTCTCGGTACCCTCGGTGTGGCGCATTAGCCCCAGGCTGGAGCCCGGCACGGCGGCCAGTTCCCAGTCCTTGGCGTGCTTGACCGACTCATAGGTACGGTAACCCAGGAAGGTAAAGTTATTGGCCTGCATCCACTCCAGGAAGGCGATGGACTCGTCGATGTTTTCCTTGTCCATGGGCAGCTTGGACTTCACCGACTTCACTTCGGCGATGATCTCCTCCAAGCGTTTGCACATGGGCTTCCAATCGCCCACGGCCGCCTCGACATCGGCCAGCACAGTCATCAGGCCCTTCTCGATGGCCGCGATGGTGGCTGCGTCGGTCTGGCGGTCGATTTCCAGGAACATGGGGGTTTCGAAGACGGCGCCCTTCACGTCCTCGCGGGAACCGTGGATAGACGTGACCATGCCCTTGGCATCGCGCACGATCTTGGTGGGCACATGAATGAACAGATGGGTCGAAAGCCCCAGGCGGTTGATCTCCATATTGATGGAGTCCACCAGGAAGGGCATGTCGTCGTGGATCAACTCGATGACGGTATGGGGGGACTGCCAGCCGTGCTGGGCGAACTCCGGATTGATGACGCGCAGCTTGGTCTCGCCGGGCTTGCGACCCTGGATGAAGTTCCACAGGCTCAAGGCCGAACCGTAGAGATCGTTGGTGGCGCGAGCCGCCAGATCTTCATAGGCGATGGAGTTGAAGATGCGGCGGGCGAAGTCCGCGACCAGGGCCGATTGCTTGGCCGGCAACTTGTCCTTGATGAGGGCGACAACTTTATCGATCAGATGGGCGTGTTGATCGGAAGACTTCGTCGACATGCAGGTTTCCCCTTCTGGCATACCGTGGAATTACAGGTACTTATTAGCGTACGAGCGTGATGGTCGAATCTTGGCGGCGCATCTTAGGCGGTTCAAACTGAACCGCTCCCCAATGCGCGGCGGGCCGCGCGTCGCGGCCAAAATGACTCGGGTCGAGTCGGGCGCGGCGCGAAGTGCGCTAATTCTAGGCCATTGCAGGCGTGAAGGCACGTGCCATAGTGAATACCTATGCACGCCCGGGAGAAAAAAATTCCAAGGCTGGCAAGCTTTTAACGATGGTTTAAAACGAGTGTTTTAGCTTTTTGAGATAAACAAAAGGCGCCGGGTTGGCGCCTTTTGTACTTGTGAACCGCAGCTTAGGTAGTTGCGGTCTTTTTCCCCCGGTATAGCCAGGCGGCCAGCGCCGGGATCAGGATCACCGCGCCGATCATGTTCACCAGGAACATGAAGGTGAGCAGGATGCCCATGTCCACCTGGAACTTGAGGGCCGAGAACACCCAGGTCGAGACGCCGATGGCCAGGGTTAGGCCGGTGAACAACACGGCATTGCCGGTGGCGCGCAGGGTGTTGAGATAGGCATCGCCTATGCCCTGCCCTTCGGCCAGGAAGTCTTTCATGCGCATGAAGATGTAGATGCCGTAGTCGACGCCGATGCCGACGCCCAGGGCAATCACCGGCAGCGTGGACACGGTGACGCCGATCTTGAGGAAGGTCATCAGGGCCTCGGCCATCAGGGTGACCAGCATCAGGGGAATGATCACGCAGACCGTGGCCTTCACCGAGCGGAAGCTGATGAAGCACAGCAGGGTCACGGCGCCGTACACCCACATCAGCATGGGGCGCTGTGCTGCCTTGACCGCCTCGTTGGTGGCGGCCATGACGCCCACCGGCGCGGTGGCCAGCAGGAAACGGGTGTTGTTGAGGCGGAAGGCCGACTGGTAATCGCTCAAGGCAGCCAGCTGCTCGGCGGCGGCGCCCTGATCCTCCAGGCGCTTACGCCAGTCTTCCAGCTGGTTGTTGAGCTTACCCAGCTGAACCGGATCCGGCTTGGCGCGGAAGGCCTCCAGGGCGGTGAGCGCCGCCTGTCCGGACTTGTCCTCGGTCTTTCCAAGCTTGGCCTTGAGCAGCTCGTAGGCCTGGCTTTCCCGTGCCTGTTTCTCGGCCTGGGCCTTGGCCTCGTAGGCCTTGACCTCGGCCACCACCCGCTCCAGGGTCTCCGCCTTGTGATCCTCGGTGAAGATCAAGAGCGGCATGACATTGCATTCGGAATTGAGCAGGCCGGTGGAGGTCTCCACGTACTGGATGGACTGCACCAGGGTGGACTGATTTCGCGGCAGCACGCGCCACTTCAGATTGCCCTCGTTGAAGCCGGCATTCAGGATCTTGGCCACCTGAGGCAGGCTGATGGTGGACTGCACGCCCGACACGTTGGCCATATGCCAGGCGAAACGATCGATATCGCTCATCACGTCGTGATAGGTACAGCCCGAGGGGATGGTCTCCACGATCACCGAGAGCAGATCGACACTGATGCTGAAATGCCCGGTGATGAAATCCGTATCGCGGTTATAGACCGAGCCCTCGTGCAGGGCCGCCGTGCCACGCTGCAGATCGCCGATCTTGAGCTTCAGGCTCTGCAAATAGGACAGGCCGCCGATGGCCAGGGCGATGACGATGGTCAGGGTAGCGAGCTTGGGCGTAGTGAACGCGGTGAGCGTGCGCCAGACCTTGTCCTGCTTGGCGGCGCCCGCTTCCACCTTGCTACGGAAGGATTCTTTCACGTTCACGTAGGACAGCAGGACCGGCAGCAGGATCAGGTTCGTGAAAATGATGACGCCGACGCCGATGCTGGCGGTGATGGCCAGATCCTGGATGACCTTGATCTCGATGATGATCAGGGTAATGAAGCCCACCACGTCGCAGAGCAGGGCGATGCCGCCCGGAAACAGAAGCCGCGAGCATGCCTGTTTGGCGGACTCCATAGAGCTGAGGCCAGAAGCCACGCCGCGCCCCATGGCGTTGATCATCTGCACGCCATGGGATACGCCGATGGCGAAGATCAGGAAGGGCACGAGGATCGACATGGGATCGATGCCGAAGCCGAGGAGCGGCAACAGGCCTAGCTGCCAGATCACGCCGATGATGGAACAGGCGATGGGCAGCAGGGTCAGTCGCATGGAATGAGAGTACAGATAGACCAGAACCGCCGTGATCAGGATGGCGATGGCGAAGAACACGCCCACGCCCTTGGCGCCCTGGCTGACATCGCCCATGACCTTGGCGAAGCCGATGATGTGCAGCTTGATCGTGGGGTGCTTGGCCTCGATTTCGGCGCGGACCTGCTCCAGCTGGCCAGCCACCTCGATGTAATTGATGGGCTGCTTGGTCTCCGGGTTGATGGCCATCAGCTCGGCTTGGACCATGGCCGCCGAGAAATCATTGGCCACCAGGCGCCCGACCACGCCGGCCTTGAGCACGTTCTCGCGCACCCGCTCCAAGCCCGGCTGATCGGGCTTGAAGTCATTGGGTATCACCGGCCCGCCGGCCAGGCCGTCTTCCACGGCTTCGACGAAGCGGGTATTGGGCGTGAACAGGGAACGCACCAGGGGACGGTCGATGCCCGGGATCACGAAGACCCGGTTGGTGACGTCCTGCAAGACGGCAAAGAACTCCGGATTGAAAATGTCGCCGCGCGTGTCCTCGATGGCCACCAGCACGCGGTTGCCGCCGCCGAATTGCTGCTGGTACTTCATGTAGGTCTGCATGTACGGGTGTTTGAGCGGGACATTCTTCTCGAATCCCGCATCGACACGCAGCATGCTCACCGACCAGAGCATGAACAGGGTCAGTGCCGCGAAAACACCCAGGACCAGGCGGCGGTGACCGAAGACAAAATCGACGATGCGCCGGTTTAGGGCGCTCTGTTGCAAGCTATGAACTTCCATCAAGCGGCTCCCGCCCTCTTACTTCTGTAGATCGTGCTTTTGTAGATCGCGCCCGTCGGCATCGGTGGTCTTGACGCCGACCTCGCCCACCAGCAAGAGGCCGTTCTCGTCAGCCAGGCCCGCGGCGACGGCCTTGCGGTCGCCGCGCTGAACCTTGACGAAATTGCGCCCGTCGTCCTGGCTGCGCAGCACGATGCCGTCATTGCCCAGGACATAGACGCCGGAACCGGTATTGAGCACCGAGTTCAAGGCGCCCACGACGTCGGTGCTCACTTCCTGCCAACTCGCGCCGTTGTCCACCGAGCGGAACACATGGCCGCGGAGACCGGCGACCAGCAAGGCCTTGCCCGTGGTCTCGCCGATACCGAACAGAGAGCCCTCGTAAGGGAAAGACATACGCGTCCAACTGCGCCCCTCGTCATTGGAGCGAGCGACCAGACCGGCCTCGCCAGCCAGCAAGAGGGAACCATCGCCCAACTGGCGCAGAGCATTGAGATGAGGTTCGGCGATGATATCGTCGCCCAAGGATGCGGTGTCCTGGGTCTGCCAGGTCTTCCCGCCGTCCTCGGTGCGCATCATCATGCCATAGGCGCCGATGGCGATACCCCGCAGGGGATTGCGGAACCAGACATCGAGAAAGGGCTTCTCCAGTTCCGGCTGGCGGAATTGCAGGCTCCAGCTGCGCCCGCCATCGGCGGTCGCCAGGATGGTGGCATCGTGCCCCACGGCCCAGCCCTGTTCGGCATTGGCGAAATACACCGCCGTCAGGTTCGAGGCCACCGGCACTTCGGCCTGCGCCCAGGACGCGCCTTGGTCCTCGGAATACAGGATGTGCCCACGCTCGCCGACCGCAATCCAGCGTCCGCCAGCTTCCACGATGTCCAACAGCACGGAGGATTGCGCCTTGCGGGCAATGACTGCCGGCTCCTTGCCTGCCGCCTCGGTAGCGGCGACCGGTCCGGTGGCCGTCAGGAAAGACAGCGCCACGCCCAGCAACAACGAACTCGGGGTGGAGAATGCGCGGAAGTGCTTGTTGCGCATCGAAAATGGCTCCAAAAATGCCGGTAGCCGGCAGGAATGCAAACTATAGACCGTGAATCGAGGCAGAGAGCCCTGCCGAGCTCCGAGCCACCGAAGCATCGCCGGCGCATCAAAAAGAACGGCCGAATAAATCGGCCGTCTTTTCTGGCTTGCGCCGGAATCGCTTAGCGAGTGCCCTCGCGGCGCAGGGACGCCGGATTGAAGTCGTCGGCACCGAATTCCGTGGTGAAATCGTACATTTCATCCTCGTTGTCCAGGCCCAAGGCCAGGTAACGGCCGGACTGCAGATCGTGGAAGACCTCCAGGGTAGTCCACAGGGTCGGCACTTCGTAGTAGTTGATGGCATAGGCCACCGCCACGCGCCACAGCTGATCGCGGTCGTCATAAATGTCCGAGACCAGGATCTGCCAGCTGTCCTCGTCGACGAAGAACACGCGCTTCTTGTACTGGTGACGGGCGCCGGACTTCAGCGTGGCCTCGACCACCCAGACGCGGTGCAGCTCGTTGCGCACCAGATCCGGGTTGATATGGCCGGGCTTGATGATGTCGGCATACTTCACGGAGTCGGAGTGCAGCTTGTAGTTGTTGTAGGCGACGTAGAGTTCCTGCTTGCCCACCAGCTTCCAGTCGTAACGGTCCAGGGCCCCGTTGAACATGTCGAAGTCGTCGGTGGTGCGCAGGCCGTCGGCGGCGGTGCCGGGAGCGTCATAGGCGACGTTGGGGGCACGGCGCACGCGCTGTTGGCCGGTGTTATAGGTCCAGGCCTGGCGCGGCTCCTTGATCTGGTCCATGGGCTCGTGCACCAGCAGGGCGGTGCCCGCCAGACGGGCCGGGGAAATCACCCACTGCTTGAAGAAGAACAGGCGGTTGGTCTGATCCAGTGTTTCCGGCGTGGTGGCTTCCTTCGCGTAGGGAATGTCCAGCTGGTCGCGGAACTTCACCAGGGTGAAATCGCCTTCGCGGGTCGGCGCGGCCTGGCCGCCAGAGCGGGCCACATGGGTGCCGTGGTAACGCATGATGTGGTTCCACATCACTTCCTGGCCATTGCCCGGGATCGGGAAGGGGATGCCGATGGCAGCGCCCTTCATGCCGTTACCGTCGCCCGTCAGCTCGGCGCGCGGGGCATTGGCCGCCGTGGCCTCGTAGATGCGCTGCGGAAAGGAGGCCGTGCGGCGCGTCTGGTAGACGTTCATCTTGTAGGTCGGATAGGCCTTGAACAGGGCCATCTGGCCGGGGGTCAACTTGTCCTTGTACTGTTCGGCATTCTGGGCGCTGATGCTGAACTTGATGGCATCGCCCGGAAACGGATCCGGATGATGATCGCCGGACTTGTAACCGGCCGGCGTCGAGGTTATGCCGCCTTCCCAGACCGGGATGGAACCATCGGCATTGCCAGCTTTCTCACCACCGACCGGAGTCAGGTCCTGACCCAGGCGGGCCGCCTGATCCGGGGCGACCTTGGCCGAAACCACACCGGCGAACACCAGCGCAATGGCAGCGACGAGCGTTGTTTTTTTATTGAAGAGGCTCATTGTCTAATTTCCTCTGCCCTTAAATGGAGTACTTGACGGTCAAGGACACAAAATCGCGGTCCGAAAGACCATCGGCGCCGGTCTGACCGCCAAAGAAGCGGTTATAGCTCACGTCCATATTCCACCGGTTCTGGTAATCGAAGGAGGCGCCCACACCCAAGGCCTTGCGGTCTTCGATGAAGTTGGAAATCGGAGTCGGCGTACTACCGTTCACGTCATGCTGGAAAATCATGCGCGGGCTGACGTTGATGCCCCAGAACAGGCTGTTGTAGTCCAGCTTGGCGAGCACGCGGTAGCCCCAGGAGAACTGAGTGGCGAACTGGTTGGTTTCCGTCCCTTCGCACTGGAAGGCCAGGGGAAGGTTGTTCGGGCCAAGCACCGTCGTACCGTTGGGATTGCGCAGGAATTGCCGACACTGGCCGGGGCCGGCCAGAAAGGCGTAGCCATTACCGGCACGCATCGAATTCCCACTGCGGTGAGTACCCGAGGCCTCAAGACGCAGCTCATCCTGATCCGGCATGTCCTGGATGTAGTTCATACCCAGCTCGGCCAGCAGGGTGAACTCGTCGGCGCCGAAGGTCGGGCCCAGCAGCTGGGTGAAGGTGGACTGGGCTTGGATCGTGTCGAACAGGCGGTAACCGGAGATCTCATGGCCAGGCAGCGTGCCGCCCGGAATCTGACTGGTGCCGCTGGGGATGGCACCAATCGGTTCCAGGGTGGCGAACAGCAGCTCCACGTCGTCGATCTGTAAAGGCTCATCCTTGCGGTAGCTGATTTCGCCGCCCACCGAGGTACCGGTAGCCTGAATCGTTGTGTTGAAGGACAGGCCGTAGAGTTGGATGTCCTCGGGGTATTCGAAAAAGCCCTTCGTGCCCACAACGCCGTCATGGGCATAGGCGGAAATCACCGGGCGGCGGTTGTGATAGTTGATGTAGTAGAAGCCGAATTCGGTCTCGTTCAGCTCCTCGGCATACCAGGAGGCCTTGATACCGTACTGGCCACCATCATCGGCATCACGGTCGGCGGTACGGTAAGCTACGGTACCGGGAGCGCCTTCCACTGGCTGCGCGAACAGCAGATGCACGTAACGGCCGCCAGGTGTGCCGAAAACCGTGCTAGGCGTAAACGGCCCGGCATAGTCCGTGGTCGAGAAATAAGTACCGCTACCGTCCGACTGGAAGGAGTCCCACTGGTACTGGTAATAAGCTTCGACATCGATGGTGTCGGTGACGCCCATGGAGAACAGGGCGCTGCCCAGAGGCAGGAAGGCTTCCTTGACTTCGGCGCCCGGCGTGCGCAGCTTGGTGACGTCCAGGGGCTGGTTGCCCTCGGAAATACCGTGGGCGATGAAGGTATTCTCACCCCAGTTGATCACTTGCTTGCCGACGGAGAACTTGGTCGGGCGCTCGAACAGGTCGAAGTTGAAATAGGTGAAGGCGCTGAGGAACTTGGCGTCGGCACCCTGTTGATCGAGCACATCCTGGTCCAGCTCGCGGAAATCGCGATGCTCGTCCATCAGTTCGAAATCGTAGAAATACAGGCCGCTGGCATACACGCCAAAGCTGTCCTTGTATTTCAGGCTGAATTCGTGGGAACCCTTGGCAATCTTGGAGAAGGTTTCGCCGCGTTTGAAGTTCAGATCGCCATCGTCGCCATTATTGCTCCAGGCGCCACGCGGAACCACGCCCGAACCAGGGATCACGCCGGTGCCATTGTTATTGGCTTTACCGATCAGATCGGGATCCTGGCCTTCCACGCGCCAGCTGGCGCCGGCGGAGAAGGTCGAATCGAAACGGCCTTCCCAGTTGTCACCCCATTGGAAGTCGACGGCGTAAGCCGAAGACGCGGCCATACCGAACACGACGGCACAGGCGACCTTGGAGAGCATGGGTTTACGGGACGCAGCGAATTGATGGACCCCAATCGTGGGGTTGACCCCTGTTTTTGTCATTTTATTACCTTCCCCGTTATGAATCCTGGGTAATCGGCAGTGCGAAAGCCGGCTGCGACCACCCCCCGTTTTTGTTCTGTTACGGTTGGTTGACCGCATACTAGCAACAACTTTCTCCGCCGGGCAAGCAAAAAGCTCGAATTCATCGGACCAGTGGAGGTCATGCCAGTAATGGGTAATTTATTGCATTGCAACAATGACTTGACGCAACAGCCGGCCCCCGGTTGGCTAGGGTTTCAGCCCAAATCCAGCGGATTTCCGTAAAGCATTCATGGCAAAGAAGAATAGATGGAAATCCCAAGCTGGCCAGCCCCAGGCAAACTTCACTCAGGACAGCTCAAGAGCGCTTTGCTATCATCGGCTTATGGAAATCTATAAAGAGTTTGTCTTCGAGGCGGCGCATCGCCTGCCCAATGTGCCATCCGGCCATAAATGCGGCCGGCTGCACGGCCATTCCTTCCGCATCGAACTGCATGTGCGAGGTGAACTGGGCGAGCACTCAGGCTGGATCATGGACTATGCCGATCTCAAGGCGGCGTTCAAACCGACCTACGACCGTCTGGACCATCATTATCTAAACGATATCCCCGGCCTGGAGAACCCCACCAGCGAAGTCATCGCCGTGTGGATCTGGGACCAGATGAAACCGGTCCTGCCCCTGCTCAGCAAGGTCGTGGTCAAGGAGACTTGCACCAGCGGCTGCGTGTACCAGGGGCCCAAGGCCTAAACCATCTCCCGCTCTACACCGCCTCGGCACTTCAAGATCACCCCCTCCCCAACCCTCTCCCATCAAGGGAGAGGGTTGGGGAGGTGCGCCCACAACGGCAAGCTAATGTG
This sequence comes from Gammaproteobacteria bacterium, assembly GCA_016182845.1. GTDB lineage: Bacteria > Pseudomonadota > Gammaproteobacteria > Enterobacterales > Permianibacteraceae > JACPFT01. Next base: position 200,169 of record JACPFT010000001.1, on the reverse strand, counting down.
TCCACCATGTCCCCGCACAGGTGTCCACCATCTCCCCGGTCTATACACACAAGCAAAGCAAACGAAGTTTCAGCGCAGCTCAAGTAGGTCGCCCGCCGGGGCGAGACCCGGCCGTGCGACAGCAATCGCCAAACCCAAGCGTCCTTGGGAATCTTAATGCCCAGCGGTCATCCGCTGGGCGTATAGGGGACGACGAGATGCTGCCGGAAAAGCATGTCAGACTAACCCGCCACGCCCTACGCCAGCGCCTTGCTCGCTATCTCGAACACATCCTTGGCCAGGTCTGGCGTTTCCACCAACTTCCTCAACTCGCCCTGCATCTGCGCCTGGCGGGCCGGCAGATACTTCTTCCAGCGATTGAAGGCGGAGGTCATGCGCGCCGCGATCTGCGGGTTGACGGCCTGGAGTTGTACCAGTTGCTCGGCGAGGAAGCGGTAGCCGCTGCCGTCGGCCGCATGGAACTGGGTCGGATTGGCCATGGCGAAGGCGCCTATCAAGGAGCGCACCTTGTTGGGGTTGTTCAGGCTGAAAGCCGGGTGGGTCATCAGGCGCTTGACCTCGACCAGAATGCCCGGCAAGGGCGCACTGGCCTGGACGGCGAACCACTTGTCCATGACCAGGGCATCGCCGGCATAGCGCCGCTCGAAATCGGCCAGCAGTTCGGCACCGCTCGCGCAGCCCTGATGCACCAGCTCGCGCAGGGCGGCGAAGCGTTCGGTCATATTGTCCGTGGCCTCGTACTGTCGGCGGCACAGCCCCTCGACCTCCGGCTCGGGCAGGGCCATCAGGTAATGCAGGCAGGCGTTGCGCAGGGCGCGGCGGCCGACGTCAACGGCCTCGAAGCGGTACTCGCCCTGGTCTTCGCAGGCGCCATAGGTCGCCAACAGCGGCTCGCGCAGGCGCTCGGCGACGACGCGGCGCAGGCGTTCCCGCGCCCCACGCACCGCGTCCACGTCCACCACGTCCAGGGTCTCGGCGATGATGTTCTCGTCGGGCAGGGCTATGGCCCGCGCCGCGAAGGCCTGGTCCTCGCCGCGCAGGGCGCCGGCGATGGCGGCGACAAAGGCCTCGGGCACCGCCGGCGTCTCGCCGCGCTGGATGGCCGGGATCATGGCGGTGACCAGGCGCAGGGCGTAGCGTTGACCGGCATCCCAACGCGCGAAGGCATTGCCGTCCCTCGCATAAATAAGTGCCAGCTGCTCGTCGCTATAGGGATAGTCCAGCTTCACCGGCGCGGAGAAGTCGCGCAAGAGGACCGGGATCGGCGCGCAGGCCATGCCCTCGAAGCGGAAACTCTGCCGGTTTTCGGTCAGCTCCAGCACCCGCTCGGCGATCAGCGGTGCGCCCTGCCCGTCCAGCAGGCCCATCTTGATGGGCACGAGGAAGGGCTGCTTGTCCTTCTGGCCGGGGGTATCGGGGCAGCGCTGCTCGATATGCAGCGTGTAAACCCGGCTGGCGGCATCGTACGCATCGCGGACAACGAGCTCGGGTGTGCCGGCCTGGGCATACCAGCGCCGGAACTGGGACAGATCCCGGCCTGAGGCATCGGCCATGGCCTGCACGAACTCGTCGCAGGTCACCGCCTGGCCGTCGTGGCGGGAGAAATACAGGTCCATGCCACGCCGGAAGGCCTCGCGGCCAATCAGCGTCTCCAGCATGCGGATCACCTCGGCGCCCTTGTTGTAGACGGTGGAGGTATAAAAGTTGTTCATCTCGATATAGGCATCCGGGCGGATGGGATGGGCCATGGGCCCCGCATCCTCGGAGAACTGAACCGAGCGGATCACCTTCACGTCGTCGATGCGCTTCACGGCCCGGGATTGCACGTCGGAGGTGAATTCCTGATCGCGGTAGACGGTCAGGCCCTCCTTCAGGCTCAACTGGAACCAATCACGGCAGGTGACGCGGTTGCCGGTCCAGTTGTGAAAGTATTCGTGGCCGATCACCGACTCCACGCCGTCGAAATCCACGTCGGTGGCGGTATCGACGTCGGCCAGCACGTACTTGGTGTTGAAGATATTGAGGCCCTTGTTCTCCATGGCCCCCATGTTGAAGTCGGAGACCGCGACAATCATGTAGATGTCGAGGTCATACTCCAGGCCGAAGCGCGCCTCGTCCCAGGCCATCGCCTTCTTCAGCGAGGCCATGGCATGGGGGCATTTGGCGAGCTGGCCCTTGTCCACATAGATTTGCAGGGCCACGCGGCGGCCGGAGCGGGTGATGAACTCGTCTTCCAGCAGGTCCAGATCGCCGGCCACCAGGGCGAAGAGATAGCAGGGCTTGGGAAAGGGATCGTCCCAGGTGACGTAGTGTCGGCCCTGATCCAGCTCGCCGCGAGCCACCGGGTTGCCATTGGATAAAAGGAAGGGATAGTCCAACTTGTCCGCCACAATCGTGCAACGGTACTTGGCCATGATGTCCGGACGATCCGGGAAATAGGTGATGCGACGGAAACCCTCGGCTTCGCATTGGGTGCAGAACTTGCCCCCCGAGGTGTAGAGGCCCGACAGGGCGGTATTGCACTCCGGGTGGATGCGCACGCGCGTCGCCAGGACGAAACGCTCCGGCACGCCGGGAATGCTCAAGGATTCTACACCCAGGCGGTATTCGCCATCGGAAAGTAGGCGCCCGTCGACGGCCAGGTCCAGCAACTCCAGCTGCTCGCCGTCCAGCTCCAGCACGGCCGGGGCGGTGCTCGCCGGATTGCGGCGCACGGCCAGCTCGGCCTGGACTTCGGTGCCGCTCGCGCCTAACTCGACGCGCAGGGCGATGCTGTCGATGAAATAGGCCGGTGGCAGGTAATCCTTGCGGTATTTGACCAGGGGCGTTTCCGGAGCTTTCATGGGATCAGATTCCTTTATTCATGCATCCGCGAATTAGAGCACGAGCCGGCTAGACCTGGCTATTCCAGGCCGACTTATAGATTAGTTTTATTAATCTATGGATGACCTGATTTTCGGTCGAATTTGGCCGATTTCGTCAAGCACGGCGGACATTTGTGAAAACTAATCAAAACTTCGATGACGCAACGCACAAAAACTATACAAGCGAATCTCACCCTCGTATGATCGGCGCCGCTTGCTGGCCGGCTCGTTCCGGCCACCCGAAAACGGGCGTCCAACAGCCCGAAACCCCACCGGAGGATCTGCCTTGAGCACGGTCGCAAAGTTCGAAATCGAATACCGCCAATACCTGGACGAGTCGGGTAAACCCATAAGCAAAAACCTGCCCGCCTTCGCCAAGGACAAGGAGCTGCTCCGCAAGCTCTATAAAGACATGTGCCTGCTGCGCGCCTTCGACGCCAAGGCCTATGCCCTGCAGCGCACCGGCAACATGGGCACTTACCCGGCCTCCCTGGGCCAGGAAGCCATCGGCATCGGCTACGGTTCGGCCCTGACCCCGGACGATGTGGTCATCCCCTACTACCGCTCCACCGGCGGCCTGATCCAGCACGGCGTGTCCATGACCGAGATCCTGCTGTACTGGGGCGGCGACGAGCGCGGTTCCGATTTCAAGAACGCGCGCCAGGACTTCCCCATCGCCGTGCCCATCGCGACCCAGTGCCTGCACGCCACCGGCGTGGCCACCGCCATCAAGTACCGCGGCGAGAAGCGCGCCGTGGTCACCGAGATCGGCGAGGGCGGCACCTCCAAGGGCGATTTCTACGAGGCCTTGAACGTGGCCGGGATCTGGAACCTGGGCGTGGTGTTCATCGTGAACAACAACCAATGGGCCATCTCCGTGCCCTCGTCCATCCAGACCGCCTGCCAGACCTATGCCCAGAAGGCCATCGCCGCCGGCATCGAAGGCATCCGCGTGGACGGCAACGACATGCTGGCCATGCGCGAAGTGGCCGAGTACGCCCTGAACAAGGCCCGCGAAGGCCGGGGCCCGACCCTGATCGAGGCCGTCAGCTACCGCCTCTGCGACCACACCACCGCCGACGATGCCTCGCGCTACCGCCCGAAGGAAGAGGTCGAGTGCGGCTGGAAGGCCGAGCCGGTCCTGCGCCTGCGCAAGTACCTGGAAAGCCTCAAGGCCTGGAACGACAAGGACGAGGAAGCCATGAACGCGGAGAACGGCACCGCCGTGGAAGCCGCCGTCGCCGCCTACCGTGCGCAAGCAAAGGCCGCGCCCACCGACATGTTCGATTACCTGTACGCCACGCTGCCCGAAAAGACCAAAGCCCAGCGTGAAGAGCTGGCCGCTATCGTGGCCGCCAACCCTAATGCTGGAGGCCACCACTAATGGCTATCGTCACGATGATTGAGGCCATCACCATGGCCTTGGCTTACGAGCTGGAACACGACAAGGACGTGGTCCTGCTGGGCGAGGACGTGGGCGTCAACGGCGGTGTGTTCCGCGCCACCAATGGCCTGCAGGCCCGTTTCGGCAAGGAGCGCGTGATCGACACGCCGCTGGCCGAGTCCATGATCGCCGGCCTGTCCGTGGGCATGGCCGCCCAGGGCCTCAAGCCCGTCGCGGAAATCCAGTTCATGGGCTTTGAGATGTCGGCCTGGGACCATATCTATTCCCATGCAGCGCGCCTGCGCAACCGCACCCGCGGCCGCCTCACCCAGCCCATGGTGATCCGCATGCCCTGCGGCGGCGGCATCCACGCCCCGGAACACCATAACGAATCCACGGAAGCCATCTTCGCCCACACGCCGGGCCTGAAGACCGTCATGTGCTCCAACCCGACCCGCGCCTACGGCCTGATGCTGGCCGCCATCCGCGATCCGGACCCGGTGATCTTCCTGGAACCCAAGCGCATCTACCGCATCGTCAAGCAGGAAGTCGAAGACAACGGCGAAGCCGCGCCCCTGGAGATGTGCTTCATCGACCGCGAAGGCACGGACATCACCCTGGTGTCCTGGGGCGCCATGATGCACGAGACCCTGCTGGCCGCCGAGGCCCTGGCCAAGGAAGGCGTGTCCGCCGAAGTCATCGACGTCGCCACCATCGCCCCGCTGGACATCGAGACCATCCTGGAGTCGGTGCGCAAGACCGGCCGCCTGCTGATCGTCCAGGAAGCCCCGCGCGCCGGCGGCGTGGCCTCGGAAATCGCCGCCGAAGTGGCCGAGAAGGCCGTGACCAGCCTGCTGGCCCCCATCGGCCGCGTGGCCGGCTACGACACGGTCATGCCCTATTACAAGCTCGAAAAGATGTACATGCCCACCACCGACCGCATCCTGACGGCCGCTCGTGATCTGATGGAGTACGCATGAACATTTTCAAACTCCCCGATTTGGGTGAAGGCCTGCCGGATGCCACCATCGTGCGCTGGCTAGTGGCCGTCGGCGACACGGTGAAAGTGGACCAGCCCATGGTCGAGATGGAGACCGCCAAGGCCGTGGTGGAAGTGCCCTCGCCCTATGCCGGCACCATCACCGCCCTGAACGGCAAGGCCGGTGACATCATCGCCGTCGGCGCCGATCTGGTGGTCTTCGATGGTGGCACGGCCGTCGCGCCTGCTCCGGCCGCCCCGTCTCCGGTCGCCGCCGCACCCGCCCCGGCCGCGAAAGCCGCAGCGGCCGCCGGCGCCCATGTCTTCCACCTGCCCGACTTGGGCGAGGGTCTGCCGGACGCGACGGTCGTGCGCTGGCTGGTGAAGGAAGGCGATACGGTCAAGCTCGACCAGCCCATGGTCGAGATGGAGACCGCCAAGGCCGTGGTGGAAGTGCCCGCCCCGGTGGCCGGCACCGTCGCCAAGCTGCACGGCAAGGCCGGCGATGTGATTGCCGTGGGCGCCGTGCTGGTGGAATTTGGTGTTGCTAGTGCGGCCCACGCTGCAGCTCCCGCGCCAGTAGTCGAAGCCAAGGCCGAGGAAGGCAAGCGCGCCGACTCCGGCACCGTGGTCGGCAATGTCCAGGTCGGTAACACCATCGTCGCCGAATCCACCACCTCGGTGGGCGGCGTGGCCGTCACCCCGGTGGTGCGCGCCCTGGCCAAGAAGCTGAAAGTCGATCTGACTCGCGTTAAGGGCACGGGCAAGGCTGGCGAGATCACCCAGGCCGATGTCAAGGCTGCCGCTGCGGGCGGTTCGACGCTGAGCACCACCTCTGCCGTAGCCGCGCCGGTGGCCGGCATCAGCACCGCCAACCCGCTCGCCTACCACGCCTCCCCGGCCGTGCGCGCCCTGGCCCGCCGCTCCGGCGTGGATCTGGCCCGCTGCCAGGCCTCGGGCAAGAACGGCACCATCACCCGCGAAGACGTGCAGCGCGCCCAGGGCAGCGGTGTCGCGGCTCCGACCCTGGCCGCAGCCCCGCGTGCTCCGGCACCGATCGCCGCCGCTCCGGCCGCCGCCGGCCGCCTGCCCTCGGTCCAAGTCACCGTCAGCCCAGAACCCGTGCGCGGCGTGCGCCGAGCCATGGCCATGGCCATGAGCGCCTCCCACGCCCAGGTCGTGCCCGTGACCCTGATGGACGACGCCAATATCAGCAAGTGGCGCAAGGGCGAGGACTCCCTGGCCCGCTACGTGCGCGCCCTGTGCACCGCCGCCAAGGTCGAGCCGGCCCTCAACGCCTGGTTCGACGGGTCAAACATGGAACGCCTGGTGCATCCGGAAGTGCACGTCGGCATCGCCGTGGACATGCCGGAAGGCCTGTACGTGCCGGTGGTGCGCAATGCCGAGCGCAAGAGCGGCGCCGAGTTGCGCGCCGATGTGGAAGTGCTGCGCGAGAAGATCCGGACCAAGTCCCTCAAGACCGAGGACAGCAAGGATCCCACCATCACCCTGTCCAATTTCGGCTCCATCGCCGGCCGTTACGGCACGCCCATCGTGGTGCCGCCCCAGGTGGCCATCCTCGGCGCCGGCCGCTTCCGCAACGAGCTGAAGCTGACCGACAAGGGCATCGAGAACCAGCGCATGCTGCCCCTGTCCCTGAGCTTCGATCACCGGGCCTGCACCGGCGGCGAAGGCGCCCGCTTCCTGGCGGCGCTGATCGCCGACCTGGAGAAGCCGGAATAAGCGCTGCTGTGGTAAAACTAGGGGCGCCTTCGGGCGCCCTTTGTTTTTGGAGTATTCGTGGGCTTCGTAGGTCCGACTTCAGTCGGACAGTCCGGGAACGTCCCGCTTCAGCGGGACCTACTGCTCTGCCGCAAAAAACTATATCGAATCGGGAAGAATGGAATGCCCAACTGGCTGATTTACCTGCTCGCCTTCAGCTCCGGCTTTGCCATCATGGCCGTGGAACTCCTGGGCGGGCGCATGCTGGCACCCTATTTCGGCGGCAGCGTCGCGGTCTGGGGCAGCATCATCACGGTCTTCATGCTCTCCCTGTCCCTGGGTTATCTGGCCGGCGGGCGCTGGTCGCTGAACAGCCCCACCCTGCGCCGCTACGGTAGCCTGTTCATGACCGGCGGCCTGCTCACCCTGCCTCTGGTGTTCTTCGCCACGCCCATCATGGACGGCATTTCCTTAAGCATCGCCGACGAACGCTACGGCTCGCTGCTGGCGGCACTCGCCTTGTTCTTCCTGCCCACCACCGTCCTGGGCATGATCTCGCCCTATAGCGTGCGCCTGCTCACCGAGGACAGCGCCCGTAGTGGCCACGTGGCCGGCCGGCTCTACTTCGTATCCACCCTGGGCAGTGCCCTGGGCACCCTGGCGACCTCCTTCTACCTGGTGCTCTACCTGGAAGTGAACAGCATCCTCCTGGGCCTGGTGGGAATCCTGCTGCTCGGCGGTCTTGCGGCGTGCGGCTATCCCCGGACACGCATCGGCGCGGCCTGGCGGAATGCCCATGCCTAAGCTACTGCTCGCCCTGCTGGCCGGCGGCCTGCTTGCCGGCACCGCCCAAGCCAAGCTGCTGCACGAGGAGCGCTCCCTCTACCGCAACATTCTGGTGGAGGAGGATAACGGCCGGCGCTGCATGAAATTCAGCCTGCGTCTGAAGAATCCCCAGAATCAATCCTGCTTCGAGCTGGCCCACCCGGAGCGCCTGGTCTTCGACTATGCGCGCATGAGCCTGGCCGGCCTCCTCGTACAGCCCAAACCCGGGCGCATCCTGATCCTTGGCTTAGGGGGCGGCACCCTGCCCCTGACCCTGCGCCGGCTGTATCCGGACAGCCGGATCGACAACGTGGAAATCGACGAGGCCGTGGTACGCACCGCCCGCCAGTACTTCGGCTATGCCGAGGACGTACAGATGCGCACTCATGTGCGCGATGCCCGCCTGTTCGTGCGCGCGGCGCGTCGGCGCGAGACCCGCTACGATCTCATCCTGCTCGATGCCTTCAACGGCGACTATATTCCCGAACACCTGATGACCCGGGAATTCCTTAAAGAGGTCAAGGACTTGCTGGCGCCAGGCGGGATCGTCGTCGCCAATACCTTCTCCACCAGCCGGCTCTACCACCACGAATCGGCCACCTACGCCGCCGTATTTGGACCCTTCCTCAACGTCATCGGCCCGGACCGGCGCAATCGCATCATCGTCGCCAGCACGGCCCCCCTGCCCGACGAGCCCCTCCTGCGCCAGCGCGCCCAAGCCTTCGCTTCCCGCTTCCAAGCCCTGGGCGTCGATGTCGAGGCCCTGCTGCCGCGCATCCACCGCGATGCCGACTGGCCCGCGGATGTTCGCGTGCTCACCGACCAGTACAACCCGGCAAACTTGCTGAAAGCCGAGTAAATTCATTCCCTTGAGAACCTACTTGGAAGTGCGTTCCAGATGTGTAGGACCTGGCTTACACGGAATCGGGACGATTGCCTGGACAAGAAACGTCCCGGTAGATTGTCGATTCTGTGACCCAAGCGACATACTCCTCGCTACGCATTTGCTGCAATGCGCGAGCAGGCCGTAACAGGGCTTAGGAACCGGCTCTGAGGCCTAAACAATGCCTTCAAAGGAGTGACCCATGAGTTTGCATCTCGCCAGCGAGGATCAAGTGGCCATCACCCATATCCTGGAAGAAGCGGCTTCGATTCAGGGCGGGCTGCCCCAGTTGCTGAGCATGCCGCTGCATGTTCAGGAACACGATGGACGCGTGCAGTTCGTCTACCCCCAGTGGATGAGCGACATCCGCGAATACCTGGGCGACAAATACGGTGACAATCAGTCGGCGAGCATGATGCAGGACATCCTGTTCGAACTGACCACTCACCCCGGCTCGGCGCGACTCTAGGCTCAAAACGGACCTGGGCGCCCTGTGGGCCGCACCGCTCCCCGGATGGAACGGCGCGGCCTTTCCATACCCCGCGGCTCATCCCCCCCGAGAATCCGTCTCTTCTCCCCCTGACCCAAGGCATTCACGCCATGGGCGCGCCGGCATTTTTCGGTGAAGCACTGTAGCTTCCACTTCCCCCTTAACGCCCGAACCTGGCTCCAAGCTGCCGCCTAGGGCCTACCTCCCCGTCCTGGCAAATGCGTCACGTTTTGCTATAACCAAGCTACATCGCCCCAGACGATTTGATCAATGTCAAACAAGCCGACGAGCTTGCGTGCCACAGGCGACCATTTGCCCGACGTACTGGAAAAAAGCCGGCAGACGGCTGAGCACGGATGACGTGCAGCGAGTTCGACGTGGTTCGACCGCCCCTCGCTCATACCGTCTCTTCACTTCGTTCATCGCAGGAGAAAATTCCAAATGACGCGCAACGCCCTACACAGTCGCCTGCTCGCATTCGCGCTTTGCGCAGTGACAAGCCTCGGCTTCTTCCCGCTGCCCAGCCATGCCAATGATGTGGAAGTAGCCAGCAAGGAGCTAACGACCTTGTTTCGGGCCGCCCGAAAGGTCTTGTCCGATAATCAGGATTTAATCAACGACGCCAGCAAGGGCGACAAGGGCCTCTCCGCCGACAAGGTCATCGAACTCACCAAGTCCAATTTCAAACAAGCCGCCGGCAAGGACCTCGACCTGACCGACGATGGCAGCCCGACCGCCAAGGCGAAGTTGGCCATGCTCGATGCGGTGAAATCCGTAATGAACGATGCCCAAAGCCTGATCAATGAGCAGGGCAAAGGCTTCAAGGGCTTTTTGCCGGCAGTGTTCGCAGGACGCGTCGCCAAGCTCTTCAGCGATGCCATGGCCGGAAAGATGAGCATCAAGCTGACCGCCCCCAAGGCCTACTTGCGCAATCGCGCCAACAAGCCGGACACCTGGGAAAGCAACATCATCGAAACCATGTTCAAGTCGGCCGGCTATGAGAAGGGCAAGGCTTACTCCGAGCGGGCCGATGTCAAGGGCAAAGCGGCCTTCCGCTACATCCTTCCCGAATATTACGGCCCCTCCTGCCTGGCCTGCCACGGCGATCCCAAGGGTGCAAAAGACATCACCGGCGGCACAAAAGAAGGCGGAAAGCTTGACGAGCTAGGCGGCGCTATCAGCTTGGTCATTTATGACTAAGGCAACCCGCCGAAGCAGGCAGTTTGCTTAAGGATCGTTCGTGAAAAAGCTCCGCGACTACAGCATTGCAACCAAGGTATACCTGATGTCGGGCGGGGCCGGCGTCTTCGTGGCTCTCGCCCTCGCCTACCTGGTCATGGTGATCTCCGCCAGTCACGACCTCGTTGTCGAACAGACGCGATTGGTCGGCGAGCAAGCCCAGGTGCTCGCCGAGCAGGCAAAGCTGCTAAAGGCCCAGGACGACGCCATCGAACGCCGCCGGAAGACCCTGACCGTCAACCAGAGCTTCGCCACGTTCCGCTATTGGCTTTACGACTTGCAAGTCAGCTGGCTGAATGAATCGGAGACCAACGCCGATACCGCCAAGGAGGAGCTACTTAAACGCCTGGAAATTTTAAAGGGCAGCGATCCGGATAGCGCAGGTCTACTCTTGGACAAGGTGAATCGCTTCCAGGAAAAAATGCTGGCGGCGGTCGATGCCTATACCGAAGACAATCGCGTGCTGGGTAATTCCTTGGTGGCCGAGGCCCGCCAGGATGGCGCCGCCATAGATGCCCATTTGGACGATTTATTGAAGAAGCGCGACACGGAAACCCAGGCGCTTTCGGCCAGGGTCGCAGCCATAGGCGCCCAGGTGAAAAATGCTGTCGCGGGCGTTAAAAACGCGGCGGAAAAAGTCGATGCTAACAACGTAACACTGTTCAATTTGGCAGTCGGCGTCGTTATCCTGGTCTCGCTTGCCATGCTAGGCCTTTGCCTGGCCCTGATAAGTTCCATTTCCAAGCCCATAGACCGGCTTCAGGACTCTATCCGGCGGGTGGCTAAAAACTCCGACTTGAGTTTGCGTATGCCCATTCGCTGCCAGGACGATATAGGCCAGACCGGCCTCGCCATCAACGCCATGCTGGAAAAATTCCAGTCCATCCTGAAGGAGGTCGCATCCGCCACGGCGCAGCTAGGCAAGGCCTCGGAGGAAACCCGAACCAACATGGAGTGGACCACCCAGGAAATATTCCGGCAACAACAGGAAACGGACCTGGTCTCCACGGCGATCAATGAAATGGCCCACACCGTCCAGGATGTTGCCCACAATGCCGAAGATGCGGCGGATGCCGCCAGCCGCGCCAAGGTCGAAGCCCATAAGGGCCAAAGCGTCGTCAGCGAAAGTGCCCATTCGATTCACGGCTTGGCCAACGAGGTCAACGGCGCCGGCGACGTCATCGAACGCGTCGCCGACGACACCGAACGGATTGGCAAGGTGCTCGAGGTCATTCGCGGCATCTCCGATCAAACCAATCTATTGGCTTTGAACGCCGCCATCGAGGCTGCACGCGCGGGAGATGCCGGGCGAGGTTTCGCCGTCGTGGCCGATGAAGTTCGTCTGCTGGCCCAAAGGACCCGTGAGTCGACCCAGGAAATCAACGAGATGATCACGCGCCTACAAGAAGGCGCTCACGCGGCCGTGAATGTCATGCATAAAGGCGTAAGTGAAGCCGGTGTGGGCGTGAATCAGGTCGAGCATGCCGGACATGCCCTGCATGCCATCATCGGCGCCGTCGATTTAATTTCCGATCTCAACACGCAGATCGCCAGCGCGGCGGAAGAGCAGAGCGCGGTAACCGAAACCATCAACCAGAATGTCGTCAATATCCGCGACCTGGCCCTGGAAACCAGTGAGGCCGCGAAGAAAACCATGGGCGCCTGCGATAGGCTAGCCGCGCTGGCACAGCAACTGGATTCGCTGATCGGACAATTCAAGATTTGAGTTTTCCCTGATTGGCACACCCCGCATGGACCACTAGATCAGAAACTCGTAGGCAATCTCCAGCACCACGTACACGGCTCGCCCTTGCGGCAGGATCACGATGGCTTCGTCGTCGACCTGCTTCTTGAGCAAGGCCTTGGCCAAAGGCGAGTCGACGCTGAGCCAGCCGCGTTCCACATCGAATTCGTCGGGGCCGACGATACGGTAGACATGCTCGATGCCCATCGCATCTTCCACGCGAACCCAGGCACCGAAATAGACCCGGCTTTGGTCGGCCGGAAGCCTGTCCACCACGGTTAGCGCGTCCAGGCGCTTCTCCAGGTAACGGATGCGTCTGTCGGTCTCGCGCAGCAGCTTCTTGCCGTAGATGTACTCGGCATTCTCCGAGCGATCGCCGTGTGCCGCGGCTTCGGTCACGGCACGGGTGAGTTCCGGGCGGCGGACTTTCAGCAGGTATTTGAGCTCTTCCTGCAGCGTGTCCGCGCCGGCGCGCGTGATGTAGTTCGAACGAAATACCTTCGATTTGTCGTCAGGTTTGGTCATGGCAACTAGGCATTTATCTGTCCGACTGAAGTCGGACCTACGGGCTTCCGCACACGGACAAGCGGCGGTGTAGGTCCGGCCTAAGCCGGACAAACATGCGAACAGATAAGCACGGGCCGCTCAGCGCAGCGCCGTGTCCAGATCATGTTTCAGATCGTCCAGGTTCTCGATACCCACCGACAGACGCACGAGTGTGTCGTGGATGCCCAGTTGCTCGCGGGTTGCCGCCGGCACCGAGGCATGGGTCATGATGGCCGGGTGCTCGATCAGGCTCTCCACGCCGCCCAGGGACTCGGCCAGGGCAAACAGCTCGACGCGTTCCAGGAAGCGGCGGGCCGTGGCCAGATCGCCCTTCAGGTGGATGGAAATCATGCCGCCGAAACCGCGCATCTGGCGCTTGGCGAGGGCGTGCTGGGGATGGCTTTCCAGGCCCGGGTAGATCACGTTATCGATGAGCGGATGGGCTTCCAGCCAGGCGGCCAATTCGGCGGCATTGGCATTGTGCCGCTCCATGCGCAGGCCCAGGGTCTTGAGGCCGCGCAAGGCCAGGAAGCTGTCGAAAGGCCCCTGCACCGCGCCGACGGCGTTCTGCAGGAAGGCCATGCGCTCGGCCAGCTCCGGGCTCTTGCCCACCACGATCATGCCGCCCACCATGTCGCTGTGGCCGTTCAGATACTTGGTGGCGCTGTGCATCACCATGTCGAAACCGTAGGCGATGGGGTTCTGGTTAAAGGGCGTGGCGAAGGTGTTGTCGCAGACGGCCAGGATGCCGTGCTTCTTGGCGATGGCGGCCACCGCCTCCAGATCCACCAGCTTGAGCATGGGGTTGGTGGGCGTCTCCACCCAGATCAGCTTGGTATTGGGGCGAATGGCCGCCTCCAGGGCTTCCGGCTTGGAGAGATCCACGAAGCTGAACTGCAGGCCGGCGGAGCGTGCCCGCACCTTGTCGAACAGGCGGAAGGTACCGCCATAGAGATCGTCCATGGCGATCACATGATCGCCGGCGTTCAGCAGATCCAGCACGGTGGCCGTGCTGGCGAGACCGGAGGCGAAAGCGAAACCGGCGATACCGCCTTCCAGATCGGCGACGCAGCGCTCGTAGGCGAAGCGCGTCGGGTTCTGAGTACGGGAATACTCGAAGCCCTTGTGCACGCCGGGGCTTTCCTGGACATAGGTGGAGGTGGCGTAGATGGGCACCATCACCGCGCCGGTCGTGGGATCCGGACTCTGGCCGGCGTGGATGGCACGGGTGGAGAAGCCGAGGTGAGTCGTGTCTTTCATCTCATTAAATCCTGTAAATCCGGGTTGACCGCCAAGGCGCCAAGAACGCCAAGGAAGAAGAACAATAGTTCGAGTCATTAAGCCGTCGTCCCCGCCCTTCGACAGGCTCAGGACAGGCTTCGGCGGGGACCCAGTCAGTGGCTATGGCTGCCGACTGGATACCCGCCTTCGCGGGTATGACGAAAATCTTCCTTGGCGTTCTTGGCGCCTTGGCGGTGAAATTCTTTGGCTTTCTCTTACTGCGCGCGGCGCAGATGATTCAGCACGTCCATCTTGGTGATGACGCCCAGGAAGCGCTCGCCGTCGACGATGACCGGAACGAAGCTGCGCTCGAACAGCGGCATCAGGCTTTCGATGGACGCCGTGTAGGGCACCGTTTCCACCGAGCGGCTCATTGCGGTTTCCACCGAATCCTCGAAACGCGCGCGGTCCTTGCTCACCGCCACCAGCACATCGTATTCGTCGAGCATGCCCACGCAATGGCCGTCGTCCAGCACCGGTAGTTGGGAGACTTCGTGCTGCTTCATGCGCTTGTAGGCCGTGGCCAGGGAGTCCTTGGGGCCCACGGTGATGGTGGCCTTCTCCTCGTGGGGCCTGGCGATGAGGTCGCGCAGATCCCCGAAGCGATCGCGGCTGATGAAGCCCTGCTCCATCATCCAGTAGTCGTTGTACATCTTGGACAGGTATTTGTTGCCGGTGTCGGGCAGCAGGGTCACCACGTTCATGGGCTTAGTCTGCTGACGGCAGTATTCGAGGGCCGCGCCCAAGAGCGTGCCCGAGCTGGAGCCGGCCATCAGGCCCTCCTTCAGAAGCAGCTCGCGGGCCACTTCGAAGGCGCGGTCGTCCGGAATGGTCACGGCATCGTCCACCAGGGACAGATCGCAGATGGGCGGAACGAAGTCTTCGCCTATGCCCTCCACCAGCCAGGAGCCGGGGGCGTCGTGGCGGCCGGTCTTGATCAGATCCCTCAGGATCGAGCCCTTGGGATCGGCCAGGACCACCTTGATGTCCGGCTTGCGGGACTTGAGGGCACGGGCGATGCCGGTGATGGTGCCGCCGGAGCCGACGCCGATGACCACGGCATCCACCTGGCCTTCCATCTGCTCCCAGATCTCGGGGCCGGTGCCCTCCTCGTGGGCCTTGACGTTGGCGGCATTGCCGAACTGGTTGATGTAGTAATAGCCGTTTTCCTTGGCCAGGCGCTCGGCGATGTCCTGGTAGTACTCGGGGTGGCCCTTGACCACGTCGGAGCGGGTCATCAGCACCTGGGCGCCCAGGGCCTTGAGGTTGAAGACCTTCTCCTGGCTCATCTTGTCCGGCATGACGATGATGAGCTTATAGCCCTTCTGGGCCGCCACCAGGGCCAGCCCCAGGCCGGTGTTGCCGGCGGTCGCCTCGATCAGGGTGTCGCCCGGCTTGATCTGCCCGGCCTGCTCGGCGGCCTCGATCATGCTGATGGCGATGCGGTCCTTGATGGATCCACCCGGGTTCATGAACTCCAACTTCACGAACAGCCGGCAGGGGCCGGTGTCGAAACGCTTGAGCTCCACCATGGGGGTCTTGCCGACCAGTTCGAGAACATTGCCGTAGTAGGACATGGGTAACCTTTGCGCCAGATCAGAGGGGCGTAATTTACCACAGGGGATAATCGGCATGCTGCGCCGCGGGGCAATTAGCATGCTTCGATTCGGCATATGCCGCCAGCGCCGCAGGAACTTCGACGCGATGCAACATTCACAACTGGTCTGATTTGTTGACCGTGCCTGCCCCCGCATACTCCGGCAACCGTTTTTTTTGACCCTTCTTTCGCTGACTAGCGACCAGGATTTACCGATGTTAGACCGCGCCAAAGCCATCGACGAACAATTTATCCGCTGCCTGCGGGAAGGCCGCTTCCCGGAAAGCCAGAGCCGCATCACCCCCGCCGTCGCCGGGATGAGCAAGCAGATCTTCATCGAGCTGTTCGAATCCCAGATGGTCAGCCGCCAACTGGATTTGATGGCGCGCGTGCTCAAGGACCAAGGCCTGGGCTTCTACACCATCGGCTCCAGCGGTCACGAGGGCAATGCCGCCGTGGCGCGCGTGTTCCGCCACACTGACATGGCCTTCCTGCACTACCGTTCCGGCGCCTTTATGGCCGAAAGGGCACGTCACGTAACCGGCGTGAATCCCATCCGCGACCAGATGCTGTCCCTGGTGGCGTCCAGCGACGACCGCATCTCCCAGGGCCGGCACAAGGTTTTCGGTTCGGTGGAACTGTTCGTGCCGCCCCAGACCTCCACCATCGCCTCGCATCTGCCCAAGGCCGCCGGCGCTGCCTGGGCCATCAAGCAGACCAAGGATCTGGATGTGGCCAAGCCCGTGCCGGACGACAGCGTGATCCTCTGCTCCTTCGGCGATGCCAGCCTGAACCACGCTACGGCTCAGACGGCCCTTAATTTCGCCAGCCACTGCGCTTATCGCGGCATGGACCTGCCCATCGTGTTCCTCTGCGAGGACAATGGCATCGGCATCTCCACGCCCACGCCCGACGGCTGGGTCAAGTCCAGCGTGGCGCAACGTCCGGGGCTCAACTACGTCTACGGCAACGGCCTGCACCTGCCCGACGTCTACCTGGCTGCCCAGGAAGCCGAGGAGCTGGCCCGCCAGGAGCGCAAGCCGGTGTTCCTGCATATCAAGACCGTGCGCCTGGCCGGCCATGCCGGCTCCGACGTGGAAAGCCAGTACAAGCCCCAGAGCGCCATCGAGGCCAACGAGGCCCAGGATCCGCTGCTGCACTCGGCCCGCATCGCCATCGAGAACGGCTTCCTGAGCAAGGACGAGATCATCGCCCGCTACGAGGCCCTGCGCGAGGAAGTGGTCCGCGAGGCCGAGGATTGTTTGAAGCGGCCCAAGCTGACCAAGGTCGAGGATATCGTTGCCTCCCTGGCGCCGCAGCGTCCCGCCCAGCCCGTGCCGGCCGTCGCTAGCGCCGAGCGGCGCCAGGCGGCCTTCGGCCCCAATTGGAAGAACCTGGCCCAGCCGCGCAATCTCTGCCAGCACATCAATTTCGCCCTGACCGATTTGTTCCTGCAGTACCCCAATGCCTTCGCCCTGGGCGAGGACGTGGGCAAGAAGGGCGGCGTCTACCGCGTCACCGCCGATCTCCAGGCCCGCTTCAGCGACAAGCGGGTGATCGACACCCTGCTGGACGAGACCTCGATCCTGGGTTTGGCCATGGGCGGCGCCCACCTGGGCCTCCTGCCCGTCCCGGAAATCCAGTTCCTGGCCTACACGGTCAACGCCTTCGACCAGATCCGCGGCGAGGCGGCCACCCTGTCCTTCTTCTCCAGCGGCCAGTACACCAATCCCATGGTGCTGCGCATCGCTTCGCTCGCCTACCAGAAGGGTTTCGGCGGGCATTTCCATAACGACAACGCCTTCGCCTTCCTGCGCGAGACCCCCGGCATGATCATCGCCGTGCCCAGCAACGGCCCGGATGCCGCGAAGATGCTGCGCACCTGCATGCGCGAGGCCCAGGAACAGAAGCGCATCGTCGCCTTCATGGAACCCATCGCCCTGTACATGACCAAGGATCTGCACGAGAAGGGCGACAACGGCTGGCTGTTCGAGTACCCGGATCCGGCCGAGTGCATCGAACTCGGCGAAGTGGGCGTATTCGGCGACAGCGAGGAGCTGGTCATCCTCACCTACGGCAATGGCTACTATCTGTCCCGCCAGGCCGAGAAGATCCTCAAGGAACAGCACGGCAAGTCGGTCAAGCTCGTCGATCTGCGCTGGCTGGCGCCTCTGCCGGTGGAAGCCATCCTGCGCGAGGTGGACACCCTGCCCAAGGTCTTGATCGTCGACGAATCCCGCCACACCGGCGGCCCGGCCGAGCAGATCATCACCGCCCTGGTGGAGAACATGGAGTCCCTGCCGAAGGTCAAGCGCGTCTGCGGCGTGGACTCCTTCATCACCATCGGCGAGTCCTGGCAGTACCTCCTGCCTTCCACCGAGGACATCGTTCAGGCGGCGCTGGCGATCTAAGCCGCGCCCCAGCCGCTCCCGAAGGGTCGCCAAGGCGACCCTTTTTCCTGCGCGCTACACTTCCACAAGAACTCCCGTGGAAGGCCCTCATGACGACAAAGTCCGAGGCAGACAAGCTCCTCGATGCCGCCCTCGCCCTCGGCGAGCGCCAGGGCTGGGAGCGGCTGCGCCTCGCCGACATCGCCGTAGAACTCGGCCTCGGCCTGGACGCCATACGCCGGCATTACCGGAGCAAGGACGAGCTCGTGGATGCCTGGTTCGACCGGGCCGATGCCGCCATGCTCCAGGCTTCCTCCGCACCGGAACTCAAGCAACGCGCCAGCGCCGAGCGCATCGCCAGCCTGCTCATGGCCTGGCTTGACGCCCTCGCCGCCCATCGCAAGCTGACCGGCGAGATGCTGCTGTACAAGCTGGAACCGGCCCATGTGCACCTCCAGGTAGACGGACTGCTGCGCATCAGCCGGACCGTGCAATGGCTGCGCGAGGCCGCCAGTCTCGACGCCCATCACGGCCGGCGCATCCTTGAGGAGATCACGCTGACCAGTATCTACCTGGCCACCTTCATTCCCTGGCTGCGCGCCGCGCCGGAGCAGCTACCGAAGACCCGGGAGGCGCTGCTGCGCCGGCTGCGCCAGGCGCAGGCCTTCGGCTGCTGGCCCTGATGGATACCTTGAGCCATGCCTGCCTGGGGGCCTTGCTGGCGCGGGCCGGGCAGCCGACCCTAAGCCGGCGCGAGAGTCGGCTGTGGCTGGCCTGCGGCGCCTTCGCCGCCGCCTTTCCCGACATCGACTACGCGGCCTTCTGGCTGGATCCCTACCGCTTCCACACGGAATGGCACCGGGGTCCCACTCATTCCTTGCTGATGCTGCCGCTCTGGGCCTGGCTGATCGGCCTCGGCTTCCAGAAAGCGGCCAAGGCGCCAAGCCAGCGCCCCTGGTTCTTCCTTGCCGCCCTGGGCCTTGCCTCCCATGCGGGAACGGATCTGCTGACCGTCTACGGTATCCAGCTGCTCTACCCCGCGAGCGAGGCGCGCTATAGCCTGGGCATCAGTTTCGTGCTAGACCCCGTATTCAGCCTGATCGTGGCCGGCGGCCTGGCCCTGTCCTTGTGGCGTCGCCGGTCGAGCTGGCTGGCACTGGCCTTGCTCGGCGCCTACTGGCTGTTTCAGGCCGGGCTGCGTGCCCAGGCCCTGGAGCTGGCCAGCCAGGAGTGGTCGCGCTTGCACTGGCCCGGTGCCCGGATCGCGGCCTTTCCCCAGCCGCTCTCTCCCTATCACTGGCTGCTCACGGTCGGAGATGAGAGCCGCTGGCGCCAGACGAGAGTGCGCCTGGACGCTGCGCCGACCTGGTTGGCGAAGCTGCCGGGTCTCGGCGAGCTGGCCGCCGGTTTCCTGCCAGTGCAGGCCCTGCGGTGGCGGGAGGAAAGACGCTTCAGCGGCTCGGAGCGGGCCGAAGTGCTGTGGAATTCTCCCCGCCTCGCCGCCTTTCGCCGCTTCGCCTACGAACCCCATCTCTACCGAATCGACGACGAGGACGACGTGAGCTGTTATTGGTACAGCGATGCCGCCTTCGAACTGCCCGGCCAGACGCCGCCCTTCCGCTACGGGCTCTGCCGGGCAGCCGCGACGGGTGACTGGCGACTGTCACGCCTGCGCATGTGGACGGAGAATGACCGCGAGAACATGCCTGAATAAAAACGCCCGGCGCTAGGCCGGGCGTCGTCGGGTCAGCGTGTAGGCCGTTTAGGCTTTCTTGCTGGCGATATAGTCCTTGACCACGCGCTCCAGGATGGCCAGCGGCACGGAGCCGTTCTTCAGCACCACGTCGTGGAAGTCGCGCAGGTCGAACTTGGCGCCCAGCTCCTGCTTGGCCTTTTCGCGCAGCTCCAGGATCTTGAGCATGCCCACCTTGTAGGCGCAGGCCTGGCCGGGCATGACGATGTAACGCTCGATTTCGGCGGTGACATCGCTCAGGACCATACCGGTGTTTTTCGCCATGTAGTCGATGGCCTGCTCGCGGGTCCAGCGTTTCTGGTGGATGCCGGTATCCACCACCAGGCGCACGGCGCGGAACAGCTCGGCCTGCAAGCGGCCCAGATCGTCGAAGGGATCCTTCTGGAAACCCAGCTCCCAGGCCAGGCGCTCGGAATACAGGGCCCAACCCTCGGCATAGGCCGTGAAGGGCAGCAGTGACCGGAAGGTCGGCAGGCCTTGCAGCTCTTGCTGGATGGCGATCTGGAAATGATGGCCGGGAATGCCCTCGTGATAGGCCAGGGTGCGCATGTCGAATTTCGGCGTGGCCTTGATGTCGTAAAGGTTGGCGTAGAAGATGCCCGGACGGGAACCGTCCATGGCCGGATGCTCGTAATAAGCGCCGGGGGCGGTCTTCTCCTTGAACTCCGGAATGCGCTGCACATCCATGGCCGCCTTGGGCTTGACGCGGAAGGCGCTGTCCAGGCCCTGGCTCACTTCGTCGAGGATCTTCTTGTAGTCGGCGAGGATCTGCTCACGGCCTTCCTTGCTGTCCGGATAGAGGAAGCGCGGCTCCTCGCCGAGCTTGTGCACCAGCTCGCCGATATCCTCGCCCTGGTAGCCCTGGGCATGGAGGATCTCCAGCATCTGCGTCTGAATGCGCGCCACTTCCTCCAGGCCCAGCTGGTGGATCTGTTCCGGATTCAGATCGGTGGTGGTGTTCTGCTTCAGCTCGTAAGCGTAGTAAGCCTCGCCGTCCGGGAATTTCCACACGCCGGCGTCATTGCTGGACTTCGGCTTCAGGATAATGAAGTAATCGATGAACAGCCGATAAGCAGGGTAGACGGTAGATTCGATGCTCGTCTTGGCATCGGCGAGGAGCTTGCCCTTGGCCGCCTCATCGACGTCCTTGAGTTTGCCGAGCTTGTCGGCCAGGGACTTGTAGAGAATATTGTCCTCGGGCTTCTGGGCCACGAATTCATTCATCTCGGCGAGCACTTTGTCGATCACGAAGGTCGGCGGGATGATGCCCTTCTGCTCGCGGATCTTCAGGCCTTCCAGGACTTGCTCGAACTTGGCTTTCACGGCGGCGAGGCGGGCATTGTAATACTCGCCGTCCTTGAGGTTATTGACCTGATGCGTCGAGGCCATGAAGCTCGGGAAGCCGTTCTGCACGCCAAACAGCTGGTTCACCGGATAATTGTGGTAACGCCAACGCTCACCCTCGGCCTGGGTCTGCAGGAACCAGTCGAGAATGTCGTAGGACAGCTTGTCCTGGCCGGTCATGCCGCTGCTGTCATAGCTGTGCAGCATCTCGATATTCTTGTGCAGGCGCGCGAACTGCTTGTCGCCGGCGGCTTCGGAGGCATCGTCCAGCTTGGCGTTATGCCCGTCGATGCCTATGGCTTCGAGCATATGCAGGGAGCTCAGCAGCTCCGGCGATTCCAGGGCGAATTCGAAGAACACGCGCTCGTAGAAAAAGCGGATGGGGTAAGGCTTGAACCAGACGGTATTGGCGATGAATAAGCCCGTCGCCACCAGCAACAGGAGGAATATCCTCCCAATCCATTTCAACATTTTTATTCTCCGTTAGAAAATGCGGGCGGTGCTGCCACCGCCCTTGTCGTCATCAATGCGTGTAGGCCGGCGGCATGGCCGGAGCCTCGCCCTGCCCCGCCAGCGGGAGGTTCTTGTAGCGATCGCGCAGGCGCGTCGCGCGCGACACCATGGGCATGGCCTCACCGCGCACGAAGACCTGTTCGGCCTCGGTGGTCACTTCCAGGGGATCGCCGTCCCAGATCACCAGATCGGCATCGTTGCCGGCCTTGAGCGCGCCATAGCCGGGCATGCCGAAGACCTCGCCGATATGGACCGTCATGGCCTTCAGGGCTTCCTCCCGGTCCAGGCCGTGGGCGGCGGCGATGCCCGCGCCTTGGCGTACCAGGAAGGCCTTGTGGGTATCGTCGGCGGTGAACAAGAGCTTCACCCCGGCCTTGGCCAAGCGTGCCGGACCGTCCAGGTGGATGGCCAGTTGATCGAAGGAGCCCGGGATGTTCTGCATGGGATCGAGCAGCACCGGCACCTGGGCCTTGGCCAGCTCCTCGGCCACGCGCCAGGCTTCGGCGCCTCCGGCGATGACCAGGCGCAGGTTTGCCATGCCCGCCTTCAGCTTCAGGACCTGGCGTATATCGGCGGCACGGTTGACCTGGACCACCAGGGGCATCCGTCCGTCCAGGACCGGTAGCAAGGCCTGCATGTCCAGTTCCGACAGGCTGTAATCCCGGTGCTCGGGGATGAAATCGTCGTGATGCTCGGCATAATGGCGCGCATCGGCGAAGCCCAGGCGCAGTAGGGTCAGGGCTCCGGACCGTGAGCCGCCGGCGGCGGTCACGCCCGGCTCGGTCAGATCGACGAACAGCGCGGAAGCCGGATTGACCACCGGCTCGACGCCCTGGCCGAGATGGATGCTGGCCGCCGTGCCCAGGAAGATATTGTGCTCGCTATGGGGCACGACCACGGCGCGGGTCAGGCCGAGGATTCGATTCACGGCGATGACCGTGCTGTCCGGATTCACCGCCTCGGCCACCGAGAGGGCGGCCGACAGGCGCGTGTTCTTGTTCTCGCTGTCCACGGTCTGCTCGATGGAGGACAGCTCCTCGACGCCCATGCCGGTGTAGGCATTGGCCAGGCCCGGCGTGACTTCCTTACCGGCGGCGTCGATGCGCTTGGCATCGGCGGGCACGGCCACGTCGGCGCCGACGGCGAGGATCTTGCCCTGGTCGAAGACGATGGTGGCCTTGTCCAAGACGCCCACGCCGTCCAAGGTATGCACCTTGGCATTGACGATGGCGACCGGCGCGGCCTGGGCGGCCCCGGCGACCAGGAGGGCGAGTGCCGTCAACGAGCTTGCGAACTGGCGTTTCATAGACGCTCTCCTTCCGGGTTGACGATGCCCAAGTCGAAATCGCTGGTGGGCTGGGCGGCCTTGTCGGCGCGATCGAAAAGCTTGGCGCCGTCCAGGTAAACCTGCTGGGCCTTGGCATAGACGCTGAGGGGCTGCTGGTTCCAGACCACCAGATCGGCGTTCTTGCCGGCTTCGAGGGAGCCGGTGACATCGGCGATGCCCAGCGCCTTGGCCGGGTTCAGGGTGATCCACTCGATGGCATGGGCCGGGTTCAGGCTCAGGCCCATCTTGTTGCCGGCGGCCATGGCCTTGGCGGCCTCCTGGTTCATGTGCTGGATGCCGATGGGCGAATCGGTGTGCACGATGGCGCAGCTCTTGGGCTGGCGATCGACCAGGGCGATGTTCTCGCGGATGAAATCGAAGGCCTCGTGCTTGAAGCCCCACCAATCGGCCCAGATAGCGGCGCAGACGCCGTTCTCGGCCAGCTTGTCGGCGACTTTATAGGCCTCGACGCCGTGGTGGAAGGCAGTGATTTTGTAGCCAAATTCCTTGGCGATATCGAGCATCACCATCATCTCGTCGGCGCGGTAGCAATGGTTGTGCACCAGGATCTCGCCCTTGAGCACGCCGGCCAGGGTTTCCAGGCGCAGATCGCGCTTGGGTTCCTTGGGCTCGTCGCCCTTCTTGTCCTTGGCGTACTGGGCCTTCTTCTTCTCGTAATCCTCCCAGTCGCGCACATACTGCTGCGCCTCGATCCAGGAGGCGCGGTAGCCGGCGACATTGCCCATGCGCGTCATGGGCGGCTGCTTGTTGCCGCCGTAGACCCGCTTGGGATTCTCGCCGCAGGCCATCTTCAGGCTATAAGGCGCGCCGGGGAACTTCATGGCCTGGACATTGAGGGCCGGCACGTTCTTCACGGTCACACCGCGGCCGCCGATGAGATTGGCCGAACCGGGCAGGATCTGCAGGGTGGTCACCCCGCCCTCCAGGGCCAGGCGGAACTGGGGATCCTGGGGCCAGACCGAGTGCTCGGCCCAGACTTCCGCCGTCACCGGGCCAGTCATCTCGTTGCCGTCCTCGCTGGTGGTCAGGCTGGGCGCCGGATACACGCCGAGGTGGGAATGCACATCGACGAGGCCGGGCGTCAGCCACTGGCCCTTCAGATCATGCACCGGGATATCGGTCGGCAGGGCGATGTCGGTGCCTATGGCCTGAATCTTCCCGTCGGAGACGACCAGCTTGCCGTTGGCGATTTCCTGACCATTGCCCACCAGGATATGGGCGTTGATCAGGGCGAAGGTCCCGCTGGGCAGGGCCTTGTACGTCGAGGCATAGGGCGACGGGCGGCCGTCGAATTCGAGTGTGGCTTCCTTGGTGGCCGAGGCCAGGGTCGGTGTCAAACCGATGGCCACGCCTAAGGCGATGCGCCCCAGACCGGGTAGATGCATGAACATGACTTCTCTCGCGGCAGGCAAAGCAGCGATGGAACCATATCGGCATGAGCGGGGGCAAGGCAGAAAGCCGGGCAAGGGGCGACGGGCGGGTGGAAAAATTGTTAGCAAGTGTGAGCCGCGCCAAAGAAAAAGCGGAGCACCAGGCTCCGCTTTTTCCCAATAACGCCAGGGCCTTACTTGTCCAGTTCCGCCGCCAGCTCCGGCAGGACCTTGAACAAATCGGCAACCAGGCCGTAATCGGCGATCTGGAAGATCGGCGCTTCTTCGTCCTTGTTGATGGCGACGATGACCTTGGAGTCCTTCATGCCGGCCAGGTGCTGGATGGCGCCGGAAATGCCCACGGCGATATACAGCTCGGGCGCGACAATCTTGCCGGTCTGGCCCACCTGGTAGTCATTGGGCACGAAGCCCGCGTCCACGGCAGCGCGGGAGGCGCCGACGGCGGCGCCCAGCTTGTCGGCAATGGCTTCCAGCAAATGGAAATTGTCGCCGGACTGCATGCCCCGGCCGCCGGAGATGATGACGCGGGCGGCGGTCAGCTCTGGGCGCTCGGACTTGACCAGCTCGGCGCCGACGAAGCTGGAGCCGCCCAGGTCCACGCTCACGACCGGCAGGGCCTCCACGACACCGGCGCCGCCGGTCGCCGCCACGGCGTCAAAGCCGGTGGCGCGCACGGTGATGACCTTGATGGCGTCCTTGGACTGCACGGTGGCGATGGCGTTACCGGCGTAGATCGGGCGCTTGAAAGTGTCGGCGGCTTCCACGGCGATGATGTCGGAAATCGGCTGCACGTCCAGCAGGGCGCCGACGCGCGGCAGCAGGTTCTTGCCGAACACCGAGGCCGGGGCCAGGACATGGCTGTAATCCTTGGCGATGCCGGCGACGAGGCTGCCTAAGGCTTCGGCGCCCTGATGCTCGAAGCCGGCCGCCTCGGCCAGGAGGACCTTGGCGACGCCGGAAGCCTGGGCGGCGGCGTCGGCCACGGCACGGCAACCGGAGCCGGCAACCAGGACATGCAGGTCGCCGCCGAGCTTGGCGGCGGCAGCCAGGGTATTCAGCGTGGCCGGAGCCAGGCGGGCGTTATTGTGTTCAGCAATGACGAGAATGGCCATTATTGGATCACCTTCGCTTCATTCTTCAGCTTGTCCACCAGCTCCGCGACGGAACCGACCTTGATGCCCGCGGAACGGCCGGCCGGGGCTTCCACTTTCAGGGTGGCGACGCGCGGGGCGATGTCCACGCCCAGCTCGTCCGGCTTCTTGACGGCCAGTTCTTTCTTCTTGGCCTTCATGATGTTGGGCAGGCTGGCGAAGCGCGGCTCGTTCAGGCGCAGATCGGTGGTGATCACCGCCGGCAGGCGCAAGCGTAGGGTTTCCAGGCCGCCGTCGATCTCGCGGATCACGGTCAGCTCCTCGCCACCGACTTCCAGCTTGTAGGCATTCGTGCCCTGGGGCCAGCCCATGAGGGCGGCGAACATCTGGCCGACCTGGCCGTTGTCGCCGTCGATGGCCTGCTTGCCCAGGATCACCAGGCCCGGCTGTTCGGCGGCGGCGATGCTCCTCAAGAGCTTGGCCACGGCCAGGGGCTGCAGCTCGGCATCGGTTTCCACATGGATGGCGCGATCGGCGCCCAGGGCCAGGGCCGTGCGCAGGGTTTCGGCACAAGAGGCCGGGCCCATGCTGACCGCGATGATCTCGCGGGCCTTGCCGGCTTCCTTGAGACGAACGGCTTCTTCCACGGCGATTTCGCAGAAGGGGTTCATAGCCATCTTGACGTTGGCGGTTTCCACGCCGGAATTGTCGGCCTTGACGCGGACCTTGACGTTGTAGTCCACGACACGTTTTACGGCGACGAGAATTTTCATGAAATCTCCCCTGACCTATAATAGAGCGCCCGGCCTGTCGGCCCGCGCCCGCAAAGCCCCGGGATCTTGAACGCTGTCGCCGGTCAGGTCAATACGCCAACGACCGGCAAGGCCCTACAAAACCAGAATAACAAGCACGCTTTTGATCCCGAACAGGGACCCCCAAGCCTGCCACCAGCCACCCAACCCCTAAGGAGTACCGACGTGGAACGGGAAGCGATGGAATTTGATGTCGTGATCGTGGGAGCCGGCCCCTCTGGCCTGGCCAGTGCGATCCGGCTGCGCCAGTTGGCCGCCGAGCAAGGCCATGACGTCAGCGTCTGCGTCGTGGAGAAAGGCTCGGAAGTGGGCGCCCACATCCTGTCCGGCGCGGTGTTCGAGCCCCGCGCCCTGAACGAGCTCTTCCCGGACTGGAAGGAACGTGGCGCACCGCTTAATACGCCGGTGAGCGAGGAGAAATTCCTGTTCCTGTCGGAAACCGGCTCCCTGTCCTGGCCCACCAGCCTGCTCATCCCCCAGCAGCAGAACCACGGCAACTACATTATTTCCCTAGGGAACTTGTGCCGCTGGCTGGCAGAACAGGCCGAGGCCATGGACGTGCAGCTCTTCCCCGGCTTCGCCGCCACCGAGGTGCTGTACCACGAGGACGGCTCGGTCAAGGGCATCGCCACCGGCGACATGGGCGTGGGACGTGACGGCGAGCACAAGTCCGGCTTTCAGGCCGGCTATGAGCTCCATGCCAAGTACACGATCTTCGCGGAAGGCTGCCGCGGCCAGCTCGGCAAGCAGTTGATGGAGCAGTTCGCCCTGCGCGGCGATGCCGATCCCCAGCACTATGGCATCGGCATCAAGGAGCTCTGGGAAGTTCCGCCGGAGAAACACAAGCAAGGCCTGGTCCTGCACAGCGCCGGCTGGCCCCTGGACTCCGCCACTTACGGCGGCTCCTTCATGTACCACCTGGAAAACAACCAGGTGGCCATCGGCTTCGTTATCGGCCTCGCCTACGAGAACCCCTGGCTCTCGCCCTTCGACGAGTTCCAGCGCTTCAAGACCCACCCGGCCATCCGCGGCTACCTGGAAGGCGGCCGGCGCATCGCCTACGGCGCCCGCGCCCTCAACGAGGGCGGCTACCAGTCCGTGCCCAAGCTGAGCTTCCCGGGCGGAGTCCTGGTCGGCTGCGAAGCCGGCTTCCTCAACCTGCCCAAGATCAAGGGCAGCCACACCGCCATGAAATCGGGCATGCTGGCCGCCGAGACGATCTACGCCGCGCTCAAGAACGGCTCGGAAGGTCGCGAGGACTTGCAGGCCTACGAGGCCGCCTACCGCGACTCCTGGGTGTACGAGGAGCTCTATGCCGCGCGCAATACCTACCCCGCCTTCCACAAATGGGGCATGGTGGGTGGCGTGCTGTTCACCGGCGTGGACCAGCTCTTATTCAAGGGCAAGCTGCCCTTCACCTTGCGCGTGCCCAAGCCCGATCACGAGATGCTCAAGCCGGCGGCCCAGTGCCAGAAGATCGCCTATCCAAAGCCGGATGGCGTGGTGTCCTTCGACAAGCTGTCCTCGGTGTTCATCTCCAACACCAATCACGAGGAAGATCAGCCCTGCCATCTCACCCTGAAGGATGCGCAAGTGCCCATCACGGTGAACTGGGCGCAGTACGCCGAACCGGCCCAGCGCTATTGCCCGGCGGGCGTGTACGAGATCGTCGATCAGGACACTAACCCGCGCCTGCAGATCAACGCGCAGAACTGCGTGCACTGCAAGACCTGCGACATCAAGGACCCGACCCAGAACATCGTCTGGGTGGCGCCGGAGGGCGGCGGCGGGCCGAACTACCCGAATATGTGAATGCCAGACAAAAAGAAGCCCCGCTCTGCGGGGCTTCTTTTTGGCGCGGCCTCAGCGGCGACGCGTCAGGCCGAGACTAGCCAGCAAGGCTGCCAGGCCGAAGCCCAGGCTACCACCGCCACCGCTGTCGCCTGGGACTTCCGGCGCAGGACAGCTCACCACGGTGCCGCTGGTGCTACCTGCCGGCGGATTCAGCAGGAAGGCGCGCACCTGGCCATCGATGACGCCGATGCCGGCGATCTGCCCTTTGTTGTTGATGTCCACGGCGCGGGACAGGACCCACTTCTTCTGATCCTCGCAGGACAGCATGCCATTCAAGTCGCGCATAACCCGAGTACCCGATTCGAGCTGGGACAGAAAGGCATGGTTCAGATCCAAGAAGGTGCCGGCGGTCAGCAGGGTTTCCACACCCGCCTCGCCAACTACCTGGCCATTGTCGTTGATGCCGAAGGCCTCGGAGCTTTTCTTTGCACTGGACAAAAAGCCCAGATTGGTCAGGCTGGTGGCGCCCGGGACGCTGATGAAGCCCTGAAGGATGATGCGCCCCGTCGTCGCATCGAACTGGTCAGTCAGCGAATAACCGACGATATGCCCGGCCTCGTTGATGTCATGGGGGTAGGAAGACTTGCCGCCGAAATCCCCCAGATCGGTCAGGGCTTCGTCGCCCGGATTCCAGCGGTAGGCGCGGGTAAAGCCGACATTATCGATCAGCTTGCCCGCCGAACCGGTCACCACGCCCTCGTTGTTGATGGCCAGACCGAAGGCGCCGCGAGTCGGATCAGTATCGAAGACCGGCAGGATGTCCCAGTCCTGGGTTGCCACATCGTAGGTGAAGGCCCGATCGAAGGACTCCTTGACCGGGTCGCCGTTGGAGTCCAAGACCGGATTGCCGCTGCTGTCCAGCTTGATCTTGCGCACGACCGTGCGGCCGACTACGAGATTGTCGTCGTTCACCGCCTCCGCGATGGCTCCCGTGCTGTCTTCGTCGGGCGGCAAGCCGAAGTTCGTCAGCGTATCGCCGCTGAAGATGAAGGGACGGTTCTCGGCCTTGATCGTGATGTCGCTGGGATCGGCATCGACGATGCCATAACCGACGACAAGCCCATTCCGGTTCACGCCGTTGGCAAAGCTGTTCGGCACATCCGTGGTCGTGCTGGTGATGTTGCCGTCGCTGTCCTTGACGTGATTGACGATCAACCCCAGGTGACCCACGGCGCCCAGCTGTCCCATGGTCGTGCCATTGAAGAGGAAGGCGCGTGCCGAGTACTCCAAAACGTCCTCGTTGTCCTGGCCGGCCTTCTTGGGGCCGCTGGAATGACCGACCACCAGGCCGTCTTCGTTCAGGGCCGCCGCATAGCTCTGCTTGCCGCCCAGGGTACCGAGGTTGGTGATAGTGTAAGGCGCGGCCTGGGCCAGGCCGGCGCAGGCCAGGCTCAGCGCCAGGCAGCTGAGTACGGGGCGAGTCGAAAAGCGCATCGTGCGTAAGTCCCTGTGCGAGGTAGGCAAACAAAGGCGGGCAGTATACCCAAAGCCGTCATGCGGCGGAAATCCGTGACGTTTAGGCCGCATCCGGCTGGTTCTGCGGGTGGGCGGCCTGGACCGCCGGCAGTTCCAGCAGATTCGCCTGGATGCGCATCACGATCGGATAGGCCGACAAGTCGCAACCGAAGCGCTCGGCGCTATAGATCAGCGGCGGAATACAGGTATCGACGAGACCCGGGGCATCGCCGATGCTGAAACGCCCGGCCGTGGCGGCCAGCATCTGCTCCAGCGGCTTGAGACCCTCGGCGATCCAGTGCTGGATCCAGGCGGATTTCTGCTCGTCGCTCACCCCGAGTTCGCCGCTCAAGTACTTGAGCACCTTGAGATTGTTCATGGGATGGGTGTCGCAGGCCAGGACATAAGCCATGGCCCGGGCCTTGGCGCGCAGGGCCGGATTGGTAGGCAGCAAGGGCTTGGCCGGATAGGCCTCGTCCAGATACTCGACGATGGCCAGGGACTGATTGAGCACCAGCTCGCCGTCCACCAGACAGGGCACGAAGCCTTGCGGGTTCACCGCCCGGTATTCAGCCTTGTGCTGCTCGCCGCCGTCTTTCAGCAGATGGACCGGCAGGGTCTCGAAGGGCAGCTCCTTGAGATGCAGGGCGATGCGCGCCCGGTAGGAGGCGCTGGAGCGCCAGTAGCTATAGAGTTTCAGCATGATGCTTCCTTGTCGTTGTGCGCCTATGACCACGGGCAGGCAAAAAAAATCCGCCCGATGCCAGGCATGGGGCGGATTTTATCAGGCGGAACGGGCTCAGGCCTCGTTGTAGCGAGCGATCACCTGGTCGATGGCGCCGAACACGCTCTGGCCGGCGGCATCGAGCATCTCGATGCGCACGCGATCGCCAAAGCGCATAAAGGGCGTCGTGGCCTTGCCGTTCAGAATGGTCTCCACGGTGCGCACTTCCGCCAGGCAGGAATAGCCCAGGCCCCCGGCCGCGACCGGACGGCCGGGACCGCCGTCCTCGCCCCGGTTCGACACCGTGCCGGAGCCGATGATGGAGCCGGCGGACAGTTCGCGGGTCTTGGCCACATGGGCCACCAGGCGCGGGAAATTGAAGGTCATATCCACGCCGGCATTGGCCTTGCCGAAGGCCTCGCCGTTCAGCTGGACCAGCAGGGGCAGATGCACCTTGCCGTCCTTCCAGGCATCGCCCAGCTCGTCCGGGGTCACCGCCACCGGCGAGAAGGCCGAGGCCGGCTTGGACTGGAAGAAGCCGAAGCCCTTGGCCAGCTCGCCCGGGATGAGATTGCGCAAGGAAGTGTCGTTGACCAACATGACCAAGCGGATGGCCTTTTCGCATTCGACCAGATCGGAGCCCATGGGCAGATCGCCGGTGACCACGGCCACCTCGGCCTCGAAGTCTATGCCCCAGTCCTCCGAATCCAGGCGGTTGGCCGCGCGCGGCGGCAGGAAGGCGTCGGAGCCGCCCTGGTACATCAGCGGGTTCTCGTAGAAATCCGGCGGCACGTCCGCGCCGCGGGCCTTGCGCACCAGTTCCACGTGGTTGATATAGGCGGATCCGTCGGCCCACTGGTAGGCGCGCGGCAGCGGGGAGTGGCACTGCTCCTCGTCGAAAGCCACGGCACTGGCATAGCCCTCGCCGTTCAGGCGCTCGTAAACCTGCTGGAGCTTGGGTGCCAGGGCCTCCCAGTTGTCGAGCACGGCCTGCAGCGTGCCGGCGATTTCCGGTACGGCCACGGCCTTGGTGAGATCGCGGCTGACCACCATCAGCTGGCCGTCGCGGGTTCCGTTCTGGTAAGTCGCAAATTTCATTCGTCGTATCCGTTCATGGTTCGATACGCGCTGCGCGCTGCTCACCACGAACGGAGGAAACAACCGTTCGCCCTGAGTAGGCCGCGCAGCGGCCGCATCGAAGGGTCATTAACAACCGTTCGCCCTGAGTAGGCCGCGTAGCGGCCATATCGAAGGGCTCTCAATGCTCACGCCGTCTTCGGCTTCCAGCTGTCCACATAACCGGTCCATTCCACCTTGCCGAGCTGCTCACCCACTTCCAGGGCATCGCGGGTGTCGATCATCACCGCCACTTCGTCGGTGAATTTCTTGGCATAGGCCTGGCCTGCGGCGAAAGCCTTGGGATGGGGGCCGTGGGTGAAGCCGCTGGGATGGAAGGTGATCATGCCAGCCTTGATGTTATCGCGGCTGAAGAAGTCCCCGGCATGGTAGAACAGCACTTCGTCGTAATCGTCGTTGTTGTGGTAGAAGGGCACCTTCAAGGCGCCCGGATCGGATTCGATGGGGCGCGGCACGAAGGTGCAGACCACGAAACGCTCGGCGACGAAGGTCGTATGGGCCGAGGGCGGCAGATGGTAGCGGTGGCTCATCAGCGGGCGGATATCGCGCCAGTTGATGCGCGCCACCGAGTGATTGCCATGCCAGCCGATGGCGTCCAGCGGGTTGAAGGGATAGGTCACGGTGGACAGTGCGCCACGGCGCTTGATCACCACGCGGGTTTCCACTTCGCCCTGCTGGGCCTTGAAGGCCTCGTCGAGGGCAGGCACGTCCAGCATGGCCTCGTCGAAGATGGCGTGCGGGCCCACCAGGCCCTTTTCCGGCAGTTGGTAAGAGCCGTTGGTGGCTTCGATGAGCAGCATGGTCATGCTGACGGCCGGCTCGATGCGCCAGGACGTAGCGCGCGGGATCACCACGTAGTCGCCGTCGCGGATGCTCATATGGCCGTAATCGCAGAACAGCTCGCCGGCGCCCTCGTGGACGAACAGGAGGTCGTCGCCGTCGCCGTTGCGCGCCAGGTAGTCCATCTTCTGGTCCAGGGTCCAGATCCGGAACTGGCAATGGGCATTGTGCAAGACCGTGGGCGCGGACCAGGGCGAGCTAGTCACCTTGTCCAGCTCATTCAGATCGAAGGCACGCGGCCGCAGCGGGCCTTCCCAGCTCGACCAGCCGGTGGGAGCGTGGCTGTGGTGCATGTGCGTGGCCGGGCCGAAAAAGCCGGCGCGGCCCACTTCACGCTCATAAATACCTTCCGGCGGAAAATCCGCATGGGCCTGGCGCGAAACCTTGCCCTCTTTGTGCGGGAAACTCATCCACTTACGCATGACAAATCCTTATAGGCTAAAAATCCGTTCGCCCTGAGCTTGTCGAAGGGGTCGAACGGATTATCCCAACTCGTCTTATTCCGCGCTCAGCACGCCACGGCGGATCTGGTCTTCCTCGATGGACTCGAACAAGGCCTTGAAGTTGCCCTCGCCGAAGCCTTCATTGCCCTTGCGCTGAATGATTTCGAAGAACACCGGCCCGATGACGGTCTCGGTAAAGATCTGCAACAGGATACCCTCGACCGGGGCGCCGTCGATCAGGATTTTGTTCTTGTGCAGACGCTCCAGATCCTCGCCGTGGTTGGGCACGCGGGTCTCGACCTTGGCGTAATACGTGTCCGGAGTGTCCAGCAGGCGCACGCCACGGGCGTACAGGGCTTCCACGGTTTCGTAGATGTTCTCGGTGGACAGGGCGATGTGCTGGATGCCTTCACCGTTGTACTGGCGCAGGAATTCCTCGATCTGGCTCTTGTCGTCGGAGGATTCGTTGATCGGGATACGGATCTTGCCGCAGGGACCGGTCATGGCCTTGGACACGAGGCCGGTCAGCTTGCCTTCGATGTCGAAATAGCGGATCTCGCGGAAGTTGGCGATGGACTCGTAGAAGTCCGCCCAGGTCTTCATATTGCCGCGCATGACGTTGTGGGTCAGATGGTCGATGAGCTTGAGACCGACGCCGACCGGGTGCTGGTCCACGCCTTCCAGGGGCAGGAAGTCCACGTCGTATACCGTCTTGTCGCCATAGCGGTCGATGAAATACAGGGCCGAACCGCCGATGCCCTGCACGCCCGGGATGTTCAGCTCCATGAAGCCGATAGTGCGCTCGAAGGGCTTGGCGCCCTTGGACAGGGCGTATTCATAGGCCTTGGCGGCATCCTGGACGCGCCAGGCCATGGCGCAAGCGGAGGGGCCGTGGACCTTGGCGAAATCGGCGGCCGGGCAGTTCGGCTCGCCGTTCAGGATGAAGTTGATATCGCCCTGGCGGAACAGGCTGACGTTCTTGGAACGGTGCTTGGCGATTTCCGTGAAGCCCAGGGTCAGGAACAGCTGGCGCAGTTTGTTGAGGCCTTCGGCATCCGGAGCGGTGTACTCGACGAACTCGAAACCATCGGTTCCGAGGGGGTTGCTGATGCTGGCGTTGAAGTGATTCATGGCGACTCCGAATGGAAAGGATACCCAGGGCATGCCCCTGATCCGCCCATGGTAGCCTTTGATGCAGATCAAATAAAGTCTTTGTATTTCATAATGTTAGCTTGATTTGTAACAATTTTGCAACAGCGTAAAAGCCTGATTCTGCGCGCATTTTCGGCGTTGCCCGGTGAGCAACTGGAACAGTTTTGTTACAGCGAAATGCCATAGGCACGCAGCTTGCGCGCCACGGTGGTATGGGACACGCCCAGGCGCTCGGCGAGGCGGCGCGTGCTGGGGGTTTCTTGATAGAGACGGCGCAGCAGCATGCCCTCCGCCTCCTCCCGGCATTCGCTCAAGGAGGCCGCCAGCGGCAGCAGGCCGGATTCCGGTTTCAGCCAGAGCACGGCGCCCAGGCCCGCCTCGTCGCCCAGCGGCAGGACTTCCGCGTGGAAATGCTGTGCGCCGACCTGAACGGCTTTGCCCGCCAGGCGCTTGCGCTGGCGCCAACCCAGGGCCAGAACCTCCAGATCCGGCAGGAGCTCCAGGACTGCCTTACCCATCAGGCTCTTGCCGGACCGCTCCGCCAGGCGCCGGGCGGCGGCATTGGCCACGCGCACCCTGCCCTGTCCGTCCACCGACAGGACCGGGTCCGGCAGGGCGTCGATCAAGGTATCCAAGGCGAAATGCTGGCGCTCCGTGGGCATCAGGGCCACGGGCGCCACGCCGCTGACCCCGGGGATACGGGCGATCTCGGCATTCAGCCGCGCCGCCTCGTCCGGATCGATTTCGTGCATACGCAAGTAGACCCGCTCATGGCCGATCTCCACGCCGCTGAGGTTGATGCCATGACGCACCACGATGGCGAGGATCTCCAGGGTGATACCGACGCGGTCCTCGCAATGTATTTCCAGGCGCATGCTGTACAGAAACCGCTGGTTGAAGAAAAGAATGGAAGAAGATTAACTCTCTTTAAACAACAAAGCCGCCCGTGGGCGGCCTTGTCAAGCTACAGCGCTCAGTACGCCCCCACCGCCTTCTTCTCCTTGGGCGGGAATTTGGGCGCGTGCAGACCCAAGGCCTTGGCCTCCTGGACCTTGGCCATCAGATCCATCTGGGCCAGCTCGTGCAAGTCCATGAGGCTGTTAATCACGAAATACTGGGGCTGCATGATGTCGATGCGGTAGGGCGTGCGCAGCACGTCGAGCACGTCGAAGGGCGTGCGCTCGGCCTTGGGATCGTCCAGGCAGTAGATGGTCTCGCCCTTGGAGGACAGGATGCCGCCGCCGTAGATGCGCAGACCCTTCTCGGTCTGCATCAGACCGAACTCCACGGTGAACCAGTACAGCCGCGCCAGGAACACCCGGTCTTCCTTGGAGGCGGCCTGGCCGAGCTTGCCATAGGTATGGGTGAACTCGGCGAAATGGGGATTGGTGAGCATGGCGCAGTGGCCGAAGATCTCGTGGAAGACGTCCGGTTCCTGGAGATAGTCCAGTTCTTCCCAGCTGCGGATGAACGTCGCCACCGGGAATTTCTTGTTGGCCAGGAGGTTGAAGAAGGTCTCGAAGTTGATCAGGGCCGCGACCGGCTCCACGCCCCAGCCGGTGGTGGCGTTGAGGACCTTGTTGATCTCCGGGATCTGCGGGATCCGATCGGCGGCCATGCCCAGCTTCTGGATACCCTCGAAATACTCATCGCAGGCGCGGTCCTGGATGATCTTCATCTGGCGTTCGTAGAGATGCGCCCAGATCTTGTTCTCTTCGTCGGTGTACTGAACGAAACCGTTTTCATCCGGTTGCTTGGCGACGTAAGTAGTACCCATGTCTCTCTCGTGATGCGTGGCAGGCGCGTGGCGCCTAGTGTCTTAATTATCCGCCCGGGCCGGTCGGCAAGACAAGGGCGGGTCGACCCGGGAAAAACTTATCGGACCAGTCAGCCCATGCCGTTCTGCATGGCCTCCAGCGCCTCCCAGCGGCCATAGGCGGTCTCCAGCTCGACCTGTTTAGCAGCCAGCTGGTTCAGGATCGGCTGAGTCTGAGCCGGCGGCTGCTGATAGAAACTCGGCCCGTTGCACTGCTCCTGCAGCTCGCCCAGCTCGGTTTCCAGGCGCTCGATCAGGGCGGGCAGCTGGTCCAGCTCGCGTTGATCCTTGTAGGACAGCTTGGCGGGGCGCTTGGGCTGGGCGGCGGCGGCCGGCTTGGCGGCCTCGCCGCTCTTCGCCGGCTCGGCCTTAGGCGCAATTGGCGCCTTGCGCTGGCGCAGCCAGTCGCTATAGCCGCCCACGTATTCCTGGACGCGCCCGCCGCCTTCGAACACGAAGCTGGAGGTCACGACATTGTCCAGAAAGGCACGGTCATGGCTGACCAGGAGCAGGGTGCCGCTGTACTCGCCCAGCAGCTCTTCCAGCAGCTCCAGGGTCTCCACGTCCAGGTCG
Source organism: Gammaproteobacteria bacterium (assembly GCA_016182845.1). Classification (GTDB taxonomy): domain Bacteria; phylum Pseudomonadota; class Gammaproteobacteria; order Enterobacterales; family Permianibacteraceae; genus JACPFT01. Next base: position 163,979 of record JACPFT010000001.1, on the reverse strand, counting down.
TTGGTCGGTTCGTCCATGACCAGGACATTGCTGGGCTTCAGGAACAGCTTGGCCAGCAGGAGGCGGTTGCACTCCCCGCCCGAGAGAGCCTTGACCGGCGTGCGGATACGCTCCGGCGAGAACAGGAAGTCCTGCAAGTAACTGATGATATGGCGCTTCTGGCCGCCGATCTCGACGAAGTCCTTGCCCTCGGCGGCGTTGTCGGCGACGGTCTTCTCCATGTCCAGTTGGGCGCGCAGCTGGTCGTAGTAGGCGACTTCCAGGTTCGTGCCCCGGCGGATCTCGCCCTCCTGCGGCTCCAGATCGCCCAGGATCAGGCGCAGCAGGGTGGTCTTGCCCGAGCCGTTGGGGCCGATCAGGCCGATCTTGTCGCCGCGCTGGATGTGGGCGGAGAACTCGCGGACGATGGGTTTCTCGCCGTGGCTAAAGCTGACCTGCTTGAACTCGGCGACGCGCTTGCCGGAGCGGCTGGCCTCCTCGATCTCGAAATCGGCCTTGCCCTGGACGTTCCTGCGCTCGGCACGCTCGTTGCGCAGCTTGTAGAGCGCACGCACGCGTCCCTCGTTACGAGTGCGCCGCGCCTCGATGCCCTTGCGGATCCACACCTCTTCCTGGGCCAGGACCTTGTCGAACAGGGCATTGTGCTTGGCTTCGACCTCCAGCTGCTCGCCCTTCTTGACCAGGTAGTTCTCGTAATCGCCGGGCCAGTCGGTGAGATTGCCGCGATCGATCTCGACGATGCGGGTGGCCAGGCGCTTCAGGAAGGCGCGGTCGTGGGTGATGAACAAGAGCGCGCCATTGAAGGCCAGGAGCTGGTCTTCCAGCCAGGCGATGGTCTCGATGTCCAAGTGGTTGGTCGGCTCGTCGAGCAGCAGGACCTGGGGCTCGGAGACCAGGGCGCGGGCCAGGGCCACGCGCCGGCGCCAACCGCCGGACAGCTCGGTCATGAGCTTGTCGGCCGGCAGTTCCAGGCGCGACAAGGTGGTGTTGACGATCTGCTCCAGGCGCCAGCCGTCGCCCGCGTCCAGCTGGTGCTGGACCTGGGCCAGGCGCTTCATCAGCGCCTCGCCGTGATCATGGGCCATTTGCTGCACGAGGTGGTGATGCTCGGCCAGGGCCTCGCCGATGCCGGTCAGCCCACCGGCCACATAGTCGAATACGGAGATCTCGGCCTTGGCCGGCAGCTGCTGATCCAGGACCGCCAGGCGCACACCACCTTCCCGACGCACTTCCCCGCTGTCGGGCAGCACGGCGCCGGCGATGACCGAGAGCATGGTGGACTTGCCGGCGCCATTGCGGCCCACCAGGCAGACGCGCTCGCCCGGCTCCAGGTGGAAGCTGACATTGTCGAGCAAGGGCTTCAGGCCGTAGGCGACCGAGACCTGGTCGAGACTAAGCAAGGCCATGGCGATTTCCGTGTGATTTTCTCAAGGGCGGCGATAATAACAGAAGGCGCGGCCCGCTTCCGATTGACACCGCGAGGTGCCGTGCCGATGATCAGCAGATGTGTTTCCACGGCGCGCTGCCACAGCCGCGCTGTGCTGTTAAGGATGTGCCCGCCGTGCTACGCACTGTCTTCCTGTCGCTCGCGCTGTTGTGCTGCGCGAACGCCTCCGCGAAATCTCCGTCCACGCCGCCGGCCGATCCACCGGCGGCCCAGCGCAGCCTGTTCGCCCAGGCCCATGCCCTGCAGCAGAAGGGAGAACGTCCCTTATGGCTGATGCAGCGGCTGGAAAGCTATCCTCTGCATCCTTACCTGGTCTACGGCGATCTGTCCCGGCGTCTCGCCACGGCCTCGGAAGTGGAAGTCGCCGAATTCCTGGACAAGTACGCCGACACGCCGCTCAGCGACGCCCTGCGCCTGCAATGGCTCAGATACCTGGCCAGCAAGGGCCGCCCCGCCGCCTTCCTGAAATTCGACCGGCCGCTCAAGGACAAGGGCCTGGACTGTTGGCGGCTGCGCATGCGCCTCGCCGGCGGCTATCCGCGCCAGGACGTCTACAAGGATCTCGCCCGGCTCTGGCAGACCGGCCAGTCCCTGCCGGATTCCTGCGATGCCTTGATCAAGGACTGGCGCCGCGCCGGCGGGCTGAGCGATGCCCTGCTCTGGACGCGCCTGGAACTGGCGGCACAGGCGGGCAATACCGATTTGATCATCTACCTGCGCGGCATCATGCCCAAGCGCGAGCAATACATGGCGGATCTCTGGCGCGCCGCCCTGACCAGCCCCAGCACGCTGACCAGCTCCAAGTATTTCAAGGGTAAGTCCCCCAAGGAGCGGGAGATCCTCAACTTCGGTCTGAAACGCTACGCTCGCGAAGATTCCCTCAAGGCCCTGGCCATGTACGAGCGCATCAAGAAGCGTTTCCATTTCAACGAGGAGCAGGACCAGGAAATCCTCCGTGGCCTGGCGCTCGCCATGTCCGGCGGCAGCCGGCCCCAGGCCGAGGAGTTCCTCGCCAAGGTCAAGGACAAGTACACGGACGGCGCGGTGCGCGAATGGCGGGTGCGCTATGCCCTGCGCGCCGGCGACTGGGCCGAGGCCCTGTTCCAGATCGAGCGCATGCCCAAGGCCCAGCAGGACGAGGACGTCTGGCGCTATTGGCGGGGCCGTGCCCTATTGGAGCTCAAGGACCCGCGCGCCCATGCCCTATTGAACAGCCTGGCCCAGGGGAATCACTACCACGGTTTCCTGGCCGCCCATGCCTTGGGCCACAAGCCGCGTCTGCCCAAGGCGCCGACGCCCTTCACCGAAGCCGACAAGTCTCGCGTCGCCAATCAGCCGGCGCTGCGCCGTGCCCGGGAGCTCTTCGTCCTGCACCGGCTCTGGGAAGCGCGCCGGGAATGGAACCATGCCTTCACCAAGCTGGACGACCGCGACGAGGTCATCGCCGCCGGTCTGGCCGTGGACTGGGGCTGGTTCGATCGGCCGGTGTTCTCCCTGAGGGACAACGCCCACCCGGACGCCCTGTTCCTGCGCTTCCCCCTGGCCTACGAGAAGGCCATGGTTCGGGAGAGCCGGAAGCAGGCCATCGATCCGGCCTGGGCCTATGCCATTACCCGCCAGGAAAGCGCCTTCATCCCCGAGGCACGCTCCGGCGTCGGCGCCATCGGCCTCATGCAGCTCATGCCCTACACGGCCAAACACATCGCCAAGACCAAGAAGCTGAAATACAAATCGCCCGACGAGCTGGAAAACCCGGACACCAACATCCGTTTCGGCACGGTCTATCTGCGCCAGGTCCTGGACAGCTACGGCGGCAACCCCATCCTGGCCACGGCCTCCTACAATGCCGGCCCGAACCGGGTCAGGAAATGGCTGCCCGAGGCGGAGGGCATCCCCGCCGAAGTCTGGGTGGAGCTCATTCCCTACAAGGAAACCCGCCAATACGTGAAGAACGTCCTGTCCTTCAGCCTGATCTATGCCAATCGCCTAGGTTTACTGGACCAGAGCGTGCTCATGGATCTGAAGCGCCACGAAGTCGCCGCCGCCGGCGCCTCGGCCAACCGGCAGACGGCGGCTCGCTGAAACACGTCTGGGGAGCGGTTCGGCGCTCCCCCCTTCATTTCCCCCCCTCTCCACTTCCCCGAAGGTTCCGCTTATGCGGGACTGGGCCGGCTGTCCGACTGAAGTCGGACCTACGCGCTCTCCGCGGTATCCGCTACGCTTAACGCCATGGGAAAACAGTGGTCTGATCGCTTGACCTGGGCTCATTCCGGAGCAATAGTAATGGTCTGACCAGTTACCCTTTCTTTTCCTTGCCTAAGGAGAACACCGTGTCCGCCTTGTTTTGGACCCTCGCATTCCTCGGCGCCCTGGGCGCCATGGCCTATCACCGGGCCACCCTGCTCCACTGGACCCTGGCCGGCGCGACCTTGCTGCTGGCCAAGACCTTCTTCGGCACCACGCCCTGGCTGCTCTGGGTCCTGTATCTCGCGATCTTCGTACCGCTCAACCTCAAGGGCCTGCGCCAGAAATACCTGACGGCGCCGGCGCTGGCCATGTTCCGTAAGGTCAGCCCCAAGATGTCCGACACCGAAAAGGTGGCCCTGGACGCCGGCACGGTCTGGTGGGAAGGCGAGCTGTTCCGGGGCAAGCCGAACTGGAGCGATCTGCATCATATCCCCGCGCCGAAACTCTCGGCCGAGGAAAAGGCCTTCATCGACGGTCCGGTGGAAGAGCTCTGCGCCATGGTCAACGATTGGAAGATCTGCCACGACGACGCCGATCTGCCACCGGAAGTCTGGGACTTCATCAAGAAGAACCGCTTCTTCGCCATGATTATTCCGCGCAGCTACGGCGGCCTGGAATTCTCCGCCTATGCCCATTCGCAGGTGCTGATCAAGCTGAACTCGGTCAGCCCGGTGCTCGGCTCCACGGTATCCGTGCCCAACTCCTTGGGCCCCGCCGAGCTGCTGCTGCATTACGGCACCGAAGCACAGAAGAGCCATTACCTGCCGCGCCTGGCGCGCGGCGAGGAAGTGCCCTGCTTCGCCCTGACCAGCCCGGAAGCCGGCTCCGATGCCGGCGCCATCCCCGATGTGGGCATCGTCTGCAAGGGCGAGTGGGAAGGCCGTGAAATCATCGGCATGCGCCTGACCTGGGACAAGCGCTACATCACCCTGGCGCCCGTCGCCTCGGTCCTGGGCCTGGCGTTCAAGCTGCAGGATCCCGAGCATCTGCTCGGCGACAAGGACGATTACGGCATCACCTGCGCCCTGATCCCGGTCGCGACGCCCGGCGTCGAGATCGGTCGCCGCCATTTCCCGCTGAACATCCCCTTCCAGAACGGTCCGACCCGGGGCCAAGACGTGTTCGTCCCCCTGGACTACATCATCGGTGGTCAGGCCATGGCCGGCCAGGGTTGGCGCATGCTGGTGGAATGCCTGTCGGCCGGCCGCGCCATCTCCCTGCCCTCGGGCGGCACCGCCGCCGTCAAGGTGGCGGCCATCGCCACCGGCGCCTATGCCCGCATCCGCAAGCAGTTCAAGATGCCCATCGGCAAGATGGAAGGCGTGGAAGAGGCCCTGACCCGCATCGCCGGCCATGCCTATCAGGCCGATGCCGTACGCAGCTTCACGGTCGGCGCCGTCGATCTCGGTGAGAAGCCGTCCGTGCCCTCGGCCATCGTCAAATACCATGTCACCGAGATGGGCCGACAGTGCATGATCGACGCCATGGACGTGCACGGCGGCAAGGCGGTGATCCTCGGGCCCAAGAACTACATCGGCCGGGGCTACCAGGGCGCGCCCATCTCCATCACCGTGGAAGGCGCCAACATCCTGACCCGCTCCATGATCATCTACGGCCAGGGCGCCATCCGCTGCCATCCCTATGTGCTGGAGGAAATGCGCGCCGGCATGGAGACCGACGAAGCCCGAGCCCTGGATCAGTTCGATGCCGCCCTGTTCGGCCACGTCGGTTTCGTGATCAGCAACCTGGTGCGTAGTTTCTGGCTGGGCCTCTCCGGCGCCCGCCTGACCCGCAAGCCCTTCGCCGATTCCACCGGCGCCTACTACCAGCAGCTGACCCGCTTGTCCTCCAACCTCGCCCTGCTCTCCGACCTGGCCATGGCCGTCTTGGGCGGCGAGCTGAAGCGGCGCGAGAAGATCTCCGCGCGCCTGGGCGACATCCTGTCCATGCTGTTCATCGGCTCGTCCGTGCTCAAGCGCTACGAGGATGAAGGCCGCCAGACCGCAGACCTGCCGGTGGTGCACTGGGCCATGCAGGATTGCCTGATCCGCGCCCAGGACGCCATCGTCGGCATCCTCGACAACTTCCCGAACCGCGCCATCGGCATCGCCCTCAAGGCCGTGCTCTTCCCCCTGGGCAAGCCCTACCGCAAGCCCTCCGACCGCCTGGGCCACCGCGTCGCCAAGCTGCTGCTGGAACCCAACGAGACCCGCAGCCGCATCGGCGCCGGCATCTACCTGAAGCCGACCCAGTACAACCAGATCGGCCAGATGGAAGAAATCCTCAAGGACATCCTGAAAGCCGAGGAACTGGCCAAGAAGGCTCGCGATGGCCTCGGCAAGAGCGCGGGCGGCACCTGGCCTGCCCTGGCCCAGGCCGGTCTCGCCGCCGGCGTGCTCAGCGCCGAGGAGGCCGAGCTGCTGGAGCGGGCGGAAGCAGGCCGCAAGCACGTGATCAGCGTGGACGACTTCGCGCCGGAAGATCTGCGCCGCATTACCGCTGCGGTTCATGCCGTCGCCAGCACGGGACGCGCTGCTGCCTAAGGCTCGCGGACGCAAAACAAACACCGGCCATCGTGCCGGTGTTTGTTTTTGGGCGTTTTGCAGAGAACGTCGAACAGAGACTACGCGATCCGAGGAACAATCGGCTGAACGAGCCCTGAAATGAAAAAAGCCGTGCTAAGCACGGCTTTTTCGAATTTGGCGGAGTGGACGGGACTTGAACCCGCGACCCCCGGCGTGACAGGCCGGTATTCTAACCAACTGAACTACCACTCCGCAGTGGCCTCCAACCGTCCTGCTTACTGCGCGTTTTTCGCTGCGTTTCGGCTATCGCGTTGGAGTGCGCGCATATTAAGGGGGTAGCCCCCGGCTGTCAACGGTAAAATGTAAAAAGCAGTTAAAAATCTGCACTCACTGGTAATTTGCGCATTTTTCCAACAAACTAAAGTCTAAATGGTTAAATTTCGCGCAATTACAGTGAGTTAGCTATTTCGTTCCGCATCTTCCTTGGCCTTCTGAAACAGCAGGTCCAGGTCGTCGGGGATCATGGAGTCCTCGTTTTCCTCGGGTTCTTCATGGACAGGCGGCGGGGGCGCCGGGGGCTCCTCGGCGGGCAGGTCAAAGAGCGCGGGGGGCGGTTCCATGAGCGCGGGTTCCGGCTCCTCCGCTTCCAGGAGGGCGGGCTCCTGAGCCGGCTCATCTTCCGGCTCATCCCCTAACAAAGAAGCTTCCCAGGCTGCCGCCATGGCTTCCTGCTCCGACAGCTCGGATGCGCTCGGCTCCGGGCTCGGCATCTCGGCCAGCAGCGGTTCAGGTTCGTCTTCCCGCAACGGTCTAGGGGGCTCTTCGGCAAGAGACTCGGCCTCCTCCGCGTCCGCGCTCGCCCCTCGGATATAAGCCTCCTCTTCTTCCTTGATAGCCTCGTCGCCGGCCTCCTGTCCTCCGATGCGCCCCGAATACTTCTCCATGGCCTCGATGATTTCCTCGACGCTCATGTCGGTCCGTTCCGTTTGCTCGCCGAACATGGAGGTGTATTCGGCGAAAATATTGTTCAGCGTGCCCAGGGTGATCTGCGCCTCCTGGCGCAGGCGCTTGTTCTCGCGCTTCAAGGCGGCGATTTCCGCGTCCTGATTCCCGGATTCGGCCACCACCGGCGCCGCGATGCTAGGCGCGGGTGCCGGGCTCGCGGCAGGCCCCTGATGGGCCAGTACATGGTAGGCATCGATATAGGCATCCAAGGGCTCGTCAAGACCCGCAACCAGTTCCGCGTCGTGACGCATGAAGGATTGCAGCAAGGCCTTGTAATAGGCCTTGCGCTGGCTGTCGATGAGGCTCAGCCGTTGACTCAAGTCCGGTTCTTCGAAGCCCATGCGCCGCGACAGGAAATCCTGCAAAGCCGCTTTGCGGCTGGCGTCCTTGGCTTGAACCTTGTTGATCAGGGCACGCACGCCGCGCACATCGTTGCGCCGAGCGCGCCAGAGCAGCACGGCCAGCAGAATCACCAAGAACAGCAGGGGCAGCGCGACTTCGGCCAGCAGAATCCAGGGAAAGGCTTTCTCCATGGCTTTAGTCCCCCAATTCACCGGCCAATTCGGCCACGGCGGCCAGGCGGCGCTTCTTCAACAGTCGCGCCAGCAGGATGCCGGCGACCACCAGCACGACATTCAAGCCCAGGCCGATACCGATCCACAGCGCCCAGTTGGTGTGCCCCTCCGTTTCCTCGGGCTCATGCGCCTCCTCTTTCGGCTCGTGCTCGTCAGCCTTGGCATGAGGATCCTTGTGTTCCTCCTGGGCCACGGGCGCATGGCCGGCCAGGGGCTCGGTGGCGATGCGGATGGGCGCATTGTCGATCTTGAAGGCACGTCCGGTCGCGGTGCGGCCCTCGGCATGAATCACGACGCTGTATTCGCCACCGGATTCGACCACGGGCAGGGAGAGCAGGAGCTTGCTGCCCTCGCCCGGCGCGAAGGGCATGGCCTGGGTGGCGCCATCCGGTCCGGTCACCTGGGCCTGCAGTTGCAATGACTCCAGGTCGATCACCGCCGCCTTGGGGCTCAACTCCAGGCTGTGCTGATGCTCACCTTCCTTGGCCAGGCGAATGACATAGTCATAGGGCGCGCCGTAGACATGAATGCCGTGCTGACGGCGGCGCTCGAAGGTCGGGCTCTTGACCCGAAGATCCAGGTTGATCGTGAGCTCTTCCTCGCCGGCGGGGATCTCGACCGTGTAACGCCCGTCGCCGCGCACCGAATCGGCGCCCTGCCCATCGTCCTTGAGCGGGTGATCCTCACGAAAACCGGCGCGCTCTTCCTGTAGGCTGAATCCAACCAAGTCCAGGAAATCCTGGCGCTTGATGAGCTCGCCGTCCTCGGTCAGGCTCGCGGCATACAGAATGCTCTCGCCGGCCAGCAGATTATTGGGGATCTCCGGGGTACGCAGCCCCAGCTTGCTGACCACCAGCACGCGGTTATCCGGATCCACGGCGGCCTTCAGGACCCACTCGCCCTGCTCCGGTTTTTCCACCGTGATCAGATCGTAACTGGCGTCCCTATGCCAACGCATGCCCTCCGCCAGGTGCTCCACGTCATGGGACTTCCCCGACGGCGAGATCAACTGGGCCGCGGCGCTGCCCGGCTTTCGGAACACCAGCAGGGTGAACTCCTCGATCTGGGCATCGACCTTGAAGCGGTTGTCATTGAGCGGCAGGCTGTCGCGGTTGGCGGCCTGCTCGAAGATTTTCAGGAAGGCGCGCTGCAAGGCCTCGGCGTCGTCCACGGACTGGAACCAGCCGTCGGTGGCGCCGGAAAGCTTGCTCAGGACTTCCGCATCAGCCTCGCGGGACAGGGCTATGGTATGGATGCGCGCACCGGTGGCCTTCAGGCGCGGTAGCGCCTCGTCGAGCAGCTTGCGACGCGCGGCGGCGTTTTTTTCCGGCTCCTTGGCGATATCGAGCATGCCGTCGGTGAGCAGGATGATGCTGCGCTTGGTCTGCAGATCCGGCTGCTCCCAAGCGAAACTGGCGGTTTCGATAGCGGCCGGGATATTGGTGAACAGCCCGCGCGAATGGATTTGACCGGCTGCCGTATCGGCCTTTTCCTGCCAGGCCTTGTCCACCGGCTTCCAGGGAATCAGCATGTTGACCTTCTCGGCGAAGGTCCAGACGCCGGTCTTGTTGCCGGCCTTGGGCAGGAGTTGGGTGAGCAGGCGCAGGGCCGGGATGCGCAGATTATGCGGATCGTTTTTCTTCATGCTGCCCGAGACATCGATCAGCACGCGGATATCGCTGCGCGGGCCGGCTTTTTTCTCTTCCGGCCCGGCCGCGAAAACCGGCTGAGCAAGCGACAGGCAAGCCGCTACAACGAGTCCAGGCCCTATCCGAAACACCACGCCATCCCCCCGACGGCCCCGACGGCCGCAGTCTTGCTGCCCCGGAGCGGGCTTTTATAAGAAACTTCTTGTAGTTTTCACCTTAAACCAATAATAAAACAAGAGTTTTGTCAAGTTGACGGCGTTTTTGCCCTGTCTCAAGCACCCGGCCACGGGCCCGGGGCATGGCGAGGCAAGGCCTTGGAAAAACACTCCCGCCGAACTTCCACGAAACCGCGAGCCAAGTAATTAGCCAGCGCCGCCTCGTGATCCAGGGTGCAGGTGTTCACGGTGACCCGGCCACTGCCCAGGGCCAGGGCTCGTTCGATGGCCTGAGACAGCAGCCAGCCGCCGCAGCCCCTCCCGGTCATGAAGGGCATCAGGCCGAAATAATGAATATCCACCATGCCGTCCGCTTCCCGGACCAGGTGGTAATAGCCGGCCGGCGTGCCCTCCAGGTAGGCGACCCACAGCTCCACGCCGGGGCGCTCGATATCGTCCAGCCACTGCCGACGCGTCCAGGGCAGGCGGTCGACCCAGAACCAATCGCCGCCCACGGCGGTATAGAGGAAGCGGTGCAGCTCCGGCGTGGCATGCCGCGCCTGCATCAACATCAGCTCCGGGCCCTTGTTGGGCGCCGGACGGAAGGCGCCTGGCTCCGGCAGTTCCAGGTAGAAAATCGTGACGTCTCGTTCCCGCATCATGACAGGGCCGCCAAGAGTATCTGCGCCGGGTGGCGGGGTTTCGCGCCGTCGATGCGCGCGACTTGGGAGCGGCAGGAATAGCCCGTCACCGCCGCGAACTCGCCGGCCTCGGCCATGGGCGCGGCCCAGCTCAGGGCGTAAATGCCCTTGGAGTCCTCGACATGATGGGCCTCGTGTCCGTAAGTCCCGGCCATGCCGCAGCAGCCGGTTTCCACGGCCTGGGCCTTGAGGCCGAAATGTCCGAACACCGCCAGCCAATCCTTGGGGGCACTGGCCACCAGGGCCTTTTCCGTGCAATGACAGAACAAGCGCACGCTGGGCATAGCCGCCCCCTGCAAGGACGCCAGGCGATCGAGGTGAGCCGCCAGCCATTCCTGCAGCAGTTGCACGCGGAATTGCACGGCCTCCTTGCCCAGGACCTGCGCATATTCATCGCGATAGCACAGCACCAGGCTGGGATCGATGCCGAGCATGGGCAGCTCCAGGCCCGCTACCGCGTTCAAGAACTCCGCCGTGTCCGCTGCAGTCCGCTTGAACCGGCGCAGAAAGCCCTTCACATGCAGGGGCTTGCCGTTGGGCATGAAGGGCAGGATCGCCACCCGCAGGCCCAGCTTCTCCAGCAGGCGCACCACGTCCTCCACCAGCTCGGCCTCGAAATGACTGGTGAAGGGATCCTGGACCAGGAGCACGGTGCGCGCCTTATCCTCGGCGCCCAAGGCCCGCAGCCGCGTGAAGCTGAATTGGCGCTCCGGGATTTCCTCGAGCAGGGAGGAAACGCCGCGCGTGCTCAGCATGGGCATGTCGACCAGGCCCAAGAGCTTCCGGCCCAAAGTTTTTCCCAGTGTGCTACCCAGCAAGGCATTGCTGAAACGCGGCGCCCGCGCCATCCACCGCGCCGAAGTCTCCACCGCGCCAACGGCGTAGTCCTTGAGCGGCCGCAGGTAGCGCCCGTAATACAGTTCCAGGAAACGCGAACGGAAGTTCGGCACGTCCACCTTGATGGGACAGGCCGTCGCGCAGGCCTTGCAGGCGAGGCAACCGTCCATCGCCGCCGCCACCTCGTGGGAGTAATCGTATTCGCCCTTGCGCCGGCGCCAGGAATTGCCGGCGCGGCGCGCCAAGTCCTTGAGCCAATTCGCGGCGCCCTGCCCGTCCAGATACCGGCTTTCCGCCAGGGGATCGCCGCCCTCGGCGGCCAAGAGACGCAGCCATTCGCGCATCAGGCCCGCGCGGCCCTTGGGCGAGTGCACCCGATCCTGGGTGAGCTTCGCCGAGGGGCACATGACGCTCTCGGCGGCATAGTTAAAGCACTGGCCATTGCCGTTGCAGTTGACCGTGGTCTCATAGGCCTCACGCACGGCCACCGGGATTTGGCGATCGAACTGGCCGCGTTTGGGGCCGTCGATGGACACCAGGTGCTCGTGTTCGCAGGAAAGCGGCGTGCAGATCTTGCCGGGATTCAGCTGATTGCCCGGATCGAAGGCGCCCTTGATGCGGCGCAGATCGGAGAACAGCTCCTCGCCGAAGAACTCCGGGCCGTATTCGCTGCGGAAGCCCTTGCCGTGCTCGCTCCAGAACACGCCGCCGTATCTTTTCACCAAGTCCAAGACCGCGTCGGAAATCTCCCGCAGCTTCTTCTCGTCGTCGAGATTGCGCATGTCCAGGGCCGGCCGCACGTGCAGACAGCCCACGTCCACGTGGCCGAACATGCCGTATTCCAGGCCGTGGGACTCCAACAGGGCGCGGAATTCGCGGATATAGGCCGCCAAATGCTCCGGCGGAACCGCCGTGTCCTCGACGAAGGGGATGGGCCGGCGCACGCCCTTGGCATTGCCGAGCAGGCCCACGCCCTTCTTGCGCAGTTCCCAGAGCGCGGCGATGGCCTTGTTCTCCCCGCTCAGGAAATAACCGAAAGCCTCGCCTTCCTCGGTTTTCAAGCCATCCAGCTCGGCGGCCAAGGCCCGGACCTTGGCATCCAGCGCCGTCTCGTCCTCGCCGATGAACTCCACCAGGTTGACGGCGCGGATAGTGTGACCCGGCTCGTCCTGCAGATAAGCGGCGACCTTGTGCCAGATCTCGTCTTCCTTGGCGAGGCGCACGATCTTCTCGTCCACGGTCTCGATGGCGGCGGGATCGTGCTTGACCAGCACATTGGCGGCGCGCAGGGCATCGTCGAAGCTGGCGTATTTCAGCGCGAACAGGCGCTTGTGGCTGGGCAGGGGCGTCAGCTTGAGCTTGAGCTCGCTGACCATGGCCAGAGTGCCTTCCGAGCCGCAGAGGATGTAATTGAGATTGAACTTGCCGTCCGCGCCCACTGCGTGCGCGAGGTTGTAGCCGGTCAGGAAGCGGGACAGTTTCGGGAAGGTGTCCTGGATCAAGGCCTTCTTGCCCCGGCAGATATCGTCCACCACGCGATGCACCAGGCCGATGCGATCCTCTCGGTCGCGGATCGGCGACAGGGCATCGCCGTCCATCTCGCTGGATTCCCAGGCCGTGCCATCGATCAGGACCGAACGCAGGGCCAGGACGTGGTCGCTGGTCTTGCCATAGATACGCGAGCCCTTGCCGCAGGCATCGGTATTGGCCATGCCGCCCACCGTGGCGCGGTTGGAGGGCGAGAGATTGGGCGCGAAGAACACGCCGTGGGGCTTCAGATAGGCATTGAGCTGATCGAGCACGACGCCCGGCTGCACGCGCACCCAGCCTTGCTCCAGGTTCAACTCGAGGATACGGCTCATATGCCGCGAGCCATCGACGATGATGCCCTCGGTCAGGGACTGGCCGTTGGTGCCGGTGCCGCCGCCGCGCGGCGAGAAGCGGATGCCCGCGAAACGCGCCTCGCCCGCCAGGCGAAACAGGGCTTGGATATCCGCTTCGGATTTGGGAAACACCACGGCCTGGGGCAGGACCTGGTAAACCGAATTGTCGGTGGCTACCGCCAGGCGGCTGGCGTAATCGCTGGAAATATCGCCGGCGAAGGCGCTGGCGCGCAGCGCCTCCAGAAAATCCAGGTAGTTTTGCGTCAGGGGAGCGTTTTGGGAAATGCGCGGCAACATGGTTGGGGAAATCGTTCGTTAGCTAAAGGGGATAGCTTCTGTTTACCTGTACCACGGCTTGGCGTGGAAACGAAAAACAGAGCCTAGGGCTGTTCCGAGCTGTCGTCCTCGGTCTTGCCCTCGATGGCGTCGTCCAGACGTTGCTTGTCCTGCTCCAGGAGCTTTTCCACTTCCTTGGCCTTGTCCAGCTGCTTCTGAACATGCTCCTTGAGCACCTTGTCTTCCGGACGGGCCTCCGGCTTGGCCGGTTCTTCCCGGCCGCAGGCCGCAAGTAGCAGGGAACTCAGCAAAACAGCAAACAGAACACGCATGACAGTCGCTCCTAGTACCGGAAGGTATGGCTTAGCGTAGCGGAAAGGCGGCGGACGACAAAGCCCAGTGCCTGATTGCCTGCCCCGCGCGGGTTGGACAAAAAAGCAGAAGGCCGGGATTACCCCGGCCTTCGTGGCGGAAGCCAGCCTTAGTGCTGGGGCTTGTCTTCGCCTTCGGCGCTGTCCGCCGGCTTTTCTTCGGCCGGGGTGGCCGGAGTGGTTTCAGTGGCGGCCGGGGCGGCGTCGCTGGGGGCCGGAGTGGCTTCGGCAGGGGCGGCCGGGGCGGTTTCGGTGGGGGCCGGGGCGGCGGCGGGCGCGGCTTGCTCGGCGGCCGGGGCAGCCTGCTCGGCCGGCTTGCTTTCTTCCGGCTTGCTACAGGCAACGGCGCTCAGGGCAGCAGCGGCGATGATCAGGTGCTTCAGGGTCATGATCGGTCCTCGATATTCGTGAGTGTAAACTGGCCTTACCAGTATGTTCTGGTGCTCAGTCAGAGTCGATTATAGAGCGAGTAAGCTGAATGCCAACTAGACCACGTAAATAAATTTTCAAGTGAATCAATGCACAATTAAGTACAAGTTCATGCGGCTTGTGAACTGCCGAAAACAAAAAAGGCGGGATGTCCCGCCTTTCTTGCTGTGTCGGCCTCAGTTCTGGCCGGCCAGATAGAGCCAGGTTTCCAGCACCGTGTCCGGGTTCAGGGACACCGAGTCTATGCCCTGCTCCATCAGCCACTTGGCCAGATCCGGGTGGTCGGAGGGACCCTGGCCGCAGATGCCGACGTACTTGCCGGCCTTCTTGCAGGCCGCGATGGCCTGGGCCAGGAGCTTCTTGACCGCCGGATTACGCTCGTCGAAGAGATGGGCGATGATGCCGGAATCGCGGTCCAGGCCCAGGGTCAACTGGGTCAGGTCATTGGAGCCGATGGAGAAGCCGTCGAAGTATTCGAGGAATTCCTCCGCCAGCACGGCATTGGAGGGGAGCTCGCACATCATGATGACGCGCAGGCCGTTCTCGCCGCGCTTCAGGCCATTGGCCCCCAGCAGCTCGATGACCTTGGCGGCCTCTTCGAGCGTGCGCACGAAGGGGATCATGATCTCGACATTGGTCAGCCCCATCTGCTCGCGCACCTTCTTGAGCGCGCGGCATTCCAGCTCGAAGCACTCGCGGAAGCTCTCGCTGATGTAGCGGGAAGCGCCACGGAAACCGATCATCGGGTTCTCTTCGTGGGGTTCGTAGAGGTGGCCGCCGATGAGGTTGTAGTATTCATTGGACTTGAAGTCGGACATGCGCACGATGACGCGTTCCGGCGCGAAGGCGGCGGCCAGGGTGGAGATACCCTCGGCCAGCTTGTCCACGTAGAAGTCCACCGGGCTCTTGTAGCCGGCCATCTGCTCGCGAATGGTGTTCTGCAGCTCGGCGTCCAGCTTGTCGAAGTTGAGCAGGGCCTTGGGATGCACGCCGATCATGCGGTTGATGATGAATTCCAGGCGGGCCAGGCCAATGCCGTGGTGCGGCAGGCGCTGGAAGTCAAAGGCGCGGTCCGGGTTGCCGACGTTCATCATGATCTTGAACGGCAGCGTGGGCATGTTGTCCACGGAGTTCGTGGCGATCTCGAACTTGAGCAGGCCCTTGTAGATCATGCCGGTGTCGCCTTCGGCGCAGGACACGGTGACTTCCTGGCCGTCGGCGATGTGATCGGTGGCGTCGCCGCAGCCGACCACGGCCGGGATGCCCAGCTCGCGGGCAATGATCGCCGCATGGCAGGTACGGCCGCCGCGATTGGTGACGATGGCGCTGGCGCGCTTCATGATCGGTTCCCAATCCGGGTCGGTCATGTCGGTGACCAGGACGTCGCCGGTCTGTACGGAGGACATCTGGCTGATGTCGGTGATGACGCGAGCCTTGCCCTGGCCGATGCGCTGGCCGATGGCGCGGCCTGTGGTCAGGGTCTCGCCCTTCTCGCGCAGAATGAAGCGTTCCATGACACGGCCGTCGTCGCGGGACTTCACGGTCTCCGGGCGAGCCTGGACGATGTAGAGCTTGCCGTCGTTGCCGTCTTTTGCCCATTCCACGTCCATGGGGCGACCGTAGTGCTTCTCGATGATCAGGGCCTGCTTGGCCAGTTCTTCGATTTCGGCATCGGTCAGCGCGAACTTGCGGCGCTCTTCCATGGCCACGGGTACGGTCCGGACCCACTCGGAGCGGCTCTTGGCCTCCTCGTTGTAGATCATCTTGATGGCCTTGCCGCCCAGGGTGCGGCGCAGCACGGCCGGGCGTCCGGCGTTCAGCGTGGGCTTGTGCACATAGAACTCGTCCGGATTGACGGCGCCCTGGACCACGGTCTCGCCGAGGCCATAGGCGGCCGTGACGAAGACCACGTCGTTGAAACCGGACTCGGTGTCCAGGGTGAACACGACGCCGGCGGCGCCCAGATCGGAGCGGACCATGCGCTGGATCCCGGCGGACAGGGCGACGATCTTGTGTTCGAAGCCCTTGTGTTCGCGGTAGGCGATGGCGCGGTCGTTGAACAGGGAGGCGAAGACCAGCTTGAGGGCGTGCTTGACGTTATCCAGGCCGCGCACGTTCAGGAAGGTTTCCTGCTGACCGGCGAAGGAGGCGTCCGGCAGATCCTCGGCGGTGGCGGAGGAGCGCACGGCCACCGCGAACTCGTCGCCGGAACTGCCCTTGAGTTGGGCATAGGCTTCGGTGACGGCCTTCTCCAGTTCGGGGGTTAAGGGGGTGTCGACGACCCACTGGCGGATCTGGGCGCCAGTCTTGGTCAGCGCGTCCACGTCATCGACGTTCAGACCGTCCAGGGTTTCATGGATGCGGGCGTTGAGGCCGCTCTGCTCCAGGAAATCGCGGTAGGCCTGGGCCGTGGTGGCGAAGCCGCCGGGCACGGACACGCCGGCATTGGCCAGGTTCGAGATCATCTCGCCCAGCGAGGCATTCTTGCCGCCGACCCGGTCCACATCGTGCATACCGAGCTGCTCATACCAGAGTACATACTCTTGCAAGGTCGCGTCCCCTTTATTGGTGATAACGGTTCTGGTTACGTTAAGATGACGAAAACGTCATAAAGGCCGCTATTTTAGCTGTGAATGATGCAGGGCGGCAATTGCGAACCGCCGTGGCGGCTTATATAAAGGATCAATCCCATGAAGCGTAGCGTATTCTTCATCTCCGATCGCACCGGCATCACCGCGGAAATGGTCGGCAATGCCCTGCTCTCCCAGTTCGAGACCCTGGAGTTCGACACCAAGACCATTCCGTTCATCGACACTGCCGACAAGGCACGGGAGGCCGTGGCCCAGATCAATGCCGCCGCCGAGCGCAACGGCCTGCGTCCCGTGGTCTTCGACACCATCGTGAGACCGGAGCTGCGCGAGGTGATCCGCACCAGCAATGCCATGGTCATGGACTTCTTCGCCGCCTTCATCGGCCCCCTGGAAGAAGAGCTGGCGCAGAAGTCCAGCTTCACGGTGGGCAAGCTG
This sequence comes from Gammaproteobacteria bacterium, assembly GCA_016182845.1. Lineage (GTDB taxonomy): Bacteria > Pseudomonadota > Gammaproteobacteria > Enterobacterales > Permianibacteraceae > JACPFT01. The sequence continues at coordinate 146,853 of JACPFT010000001.1, read as the reverse complement.
CACGGCTCGGTGGACAGCGAGGCCTATACCAACCGCATCGACGCGGTGAACTATGCCCTGACCAACGACGACGGCCGCACCACCCGCTACTACGACCAGGCCGATCTGATCCTGGTGGGTGTGTCGCGCAGCGGCAAGACCCCCACCTCCCTCTACCTGGCCCTGCAGTTCGGCATCCGCGCCGCCAACTATCCCTTCACCGAAGAGGATATGGACGAGGAGATCCTGCTGCCCCGGGACCTACGCCAGTACAAGGACAAGCTCTACGGCCTGTCCATCGACCCCGCGCGCCTGCACGCCATTCGGACCGAGCGCCGCGCCGGCAGCAAGTACGCCTCGCTGCCGCAATGCCAGTACGAGCTCAAGCTGGTGGAGGAGCTGTTCCGCCGCGAGCGCATCCCCTTCGTGAACACCACCAGCCGCTCCATCGAGGAGATCGCCTCCAAGATCCTGGCGGACACCGGCATGAAGCGGCACTTGTTCTGAACCAGGGCCCCGGATTCCCGGCGCTGCGCGCCTCCATCCGGGCTACGCCGTGTGGAAACCAGTATGGTGAACAGGCCGGTAGGGGCATGAATGCGCTTGACGAAGTCGCCGCGTTTTCAGGCGCCATTCAGCCAAAGCGCAGCTAGTTGCTTGATCGTTCACGAATATTTCGCCTTTTTCCAAAGATAGGCTAGAATAGGCCCGTAGCGTTTGACCGAGGCGTTAGCTTTGGCATTTCCGCCATGAGAACGCCTTCGGCGAGCTGCCGAATTCTCGAGATTCGAAAAACGCGTTTTTTCCTTAGGAGCGAAGAATGAAAACCACTCTGAAGATTGCTGCTGTTGCCCTGGCTGGCCTGATGTCTGTCGGCTGTGCCTCCCAGTCCTATGTTGACACCAAGTTCAACGAAGCCAAGTCCGCTGCTGACGCCGCTGCCGCCTCCGCCTCCAAGGCCCAGGCCACTGCCGATGCCGCCCTGGCTGCTGCCCAGAAGGCCCAGGCTTCCGCTGACGAAGCCAACGAGAAGATCAACCGCATGGCCGAACACGGCATGAAGGGCGCGAAGTAATCGCCCTTGAGTCGGTAGACTTCGAAAAACGGCGGGCTGGTCCCGCCGTTTTTTTTTGCCTTTTCGTAGGGCGGGTTAGCGTAGCGTAACCCGCCATCTTCGCATGCGTCTTGTTGCTGAGTGGCGGGTTACGGCCTGCGGCCTAACCCGCCCTACGCAACAAAAAAGCGGCCGAAGCCGCTTTCTTGGGATGACCTTGGCGCTTAGCGCGCCGCCGTTTGGCTACCGGTGCCCAGGGGCTCGGAGATCGGGCGGGGCACACCATCCGGGTTTTCCAGCATCTGGCGAACCTTGCTCCACTGGATCGGCACCGGGAACTTCTCGGTCCGGGTCATCAGCTCGTTGAACTGGGTGTTCAGGTCCGGGCGGTAGTGGCTGGTCTGCTCCAGCAGCGGACGGTGGGCCTCCAGGTAGAGCACGCCGTCGCGCATGCCCAGCTTGTAGGGTTCGTTGATGATGCGCACCGCCGTACCCAGCGGGATCTGCGGGAAGAGGTACTGGATGTCTTCCGGGAACATGCGGATACAGCCATGGCTGACGCGCATGCCCACGCCCTGGGGCTCGCGGGTGCCGTGGATGCCGTAGCTGTCATAGCCCAGCTTCATCATGTAATCGCCCAGGGGATTATCCGGACCGGCCTTGACGATGGGTGGCAGGATATTGCCCAGGGCCGCCTGTTCGCGACGGATGGAGGCGGGGGGAATCCAGTCCGGGTTTTCCTTCTTGGACACGACCTTGGTGGCCAGCTTGCCGGGCAGCCAGCCTTCCTTGCCGATACCGATGGGGAAAGTCTTGACGATCTCGCTACCGGCCGGGAAGTAGTACATGCGGTATTCGGCCAAGTTGATGACTATGCCCGAACGGCTGCCTTCCGGCAGGATGTACTGGGTGGGCAGGGTCACCGCCTCGGCCTTGGAGGGCATCCAGCGATCCACCTGGGGATTGCTGTCCACGAGCTCCTCGAAGCCCAGATTGTTCTGGCGGGCCACTTCGTAGAGGGTGTCTTCGTAGCGCGCCTTGACCAGGCGCAACTCGCCAATCACGGCGTCGTCGGAGGAAGGCAGGGAGTAATCGGCGGCCTGAGCCGTCGCGGCGAGGCTACTCAAAATCAGGGTAGGGAGGACGTGCTTCATGCTCTTCATCGTGCCAAATACAAAACGGCGAACCGCAAAACGGGTAATTCTGCGGCTTATTTTACCCTCTTTTGGCCCGCTCAGCCAAGCGGAGTGCTGAAAATTTGACCAGTGAATCAGGCGTTTATCCTGGCTACCAAGTCCCATGGGGTAAAAGTGTCCATTCTGACCGTTTTCAGCAAAAATCCGCCCGAAACCCCTTTGACGCGGCGCGGCATAGTGTCGCACGAGCTTTGGGCAACGCTAAGCACTGGTCGGCGGCATGGGAGCCAAGCTCAGTGTCGACGCGGCTTTGCGCGCTGCCGCAATGCCCATGCCGGCCTTGGGGACTCTGAGGCGGCATTTGTCCCAAATCAAGCGAAAGACGGGCCTTGGACCTATAATTCTTGGGCTCCCTCCGTCCGTCCACGAGGAACAACAATGATTACCCTCGAAGCCAACTCGCCGTACAACTACACGGTTGTTCGCCAGTTCGCCATCGCCACAGTCCTTTGGGGCATCGTCGGCATGGCGGTCGGCGTCTTGATCGCCGCTCAGCTCATCTTTCCCGCATTGAACTTTGACACGCCCTGGTTGACGTACAGCCATTTGCGTCCCCTGCACACCAATGCGGTGATTTTCGCCTTTGGTGGTTGCGCCCTCATGGGCACGTCCCTGTTCGTGGTGCAACGCACCTGCCAGGCCCGCCTTATCTCCGATGGCCTGGCCCAGTTCGTGTTCTGGGGCTGGCAACTGGTCATCGTCCTGGCAGCGGTGACCCTGCCCATGGGCCTGACCACGGCTCACGAATACGCCGAACTGGAATGGCCCATCGACCTGCTGATCGCCGTGGTCTGGGTGACTTATGCCTATGTCTTCTTCGGAACCATCACCAAGCGCAAAAGCCCCCACATCTATGTGGCCAACTGGTTCTACGGCGCCTTCATCATTACCACGGCCGTGTTGCACATCGTCGTATCCCTGGAAGTACCGCTGTCGGCCTGGAAGTCCTATTCGGTGTTCCCTGGCGCCATCGGCGCCATGGTCCAGTGGTGGTACGGCCATAATGCCGTGGGCTTCTTCCTGACCGCCGGCTTCCTGGGGATGATGTACTACTTCGTGCCCAAGCAGTCCGAACGCCCCATTTATTCCTACCGCCTGTCCGTGGTCCACTTCTGGGCTTTGATCGGCATCTACATGTGGGCCGGTTCCCACCACCTGCATTACTCCGCCCTGCCCGACTGGGCCCAGTCCGTGGGCATGATCTTCTCGCTGATGCTGCTCGCCCCGTCCTGGGCCGGCATGATGAACGGCATCCTGACCCTGTCCGGCGCCTGGGACAAGCTGCGCACCGACCCCATCCTGCGCTTCCTGATCGTGGCCCTGTCCTTCTATGGCATGTCCACCTTCGAGGGCCCGATGATGTCCATCAAGACCGTCAACGCCCTGTCCCATGACACCGACTGGACGGTGGGGCATGTGCACTCCGGCGCCCTGGGCTGGGTCGCGATGCTGACCATCGGCGCCATGTACGCCTTGATCCCGCCGCTGTTCGGCAAGATCAAGATGTATTCCACCAAGATGATCTACTGGCATTTCTGGTTGTCGACCATCGGCGTCGTCTTCTACATCGTGTCCATGTGGATCGCCGGCGTGACCCAGGGCCTGATGTGGCGCGCGGTGAACCCGGACGGCACCCTGACCTACTCCTTCGTGGAATCCCTGAAGGCCACCTATCCCTACTATGGCGGTCGATTGATCGGCGGCGCCATGTTCCTGACGGGCATGCTGCTCATGGCCTGGAACGTCTACAAGACCGTCAGCTCGGACAACGACAAGGTCGTTGCCCCGGTTCCCCAGGCCGCCTAAGGAGTTCCGTCATGAGACATGAAATCGTTGAAAAGCACCTGGGCCTGATGGCCATCATCATCCTGGTCGTGATCAGCTTCGGCGGTCTCGCCGAGATCGTGCCCCTGCTGTTCCTGGACGATACCACCAAGCCGGTGGAGGGCATGCGCCCCTATTCCGCCCTGGAGCTGGAAGGTCGCGACATCTATATCCGCGAAGGCTGCCATGTCTGCCACACTCAGATGATCCGCCCCCTGCGCGCCGAGACCGAGCGCTACGGCCATTACACCGTCGCCGGCGAGCACGTCTGGGAGCATCCTTTCCTCTGGGGCTCCAAGCGCACCGGCCCGGATATCGCCCGCGTAGGCGGACGCTATTCGGACGAGTGGCACAAGGTCCATCTGAACAACCCGCGCGACGTGGTGCCCGAGTCCAATATGCCCGCCTTCCCCTGGCTGGCGGAGACCGAGCTGGACGGCGAGCAGATCGGCGCCAAGATGAGCCTGTTCCGCGACAAGTTCGGCGTGCCCTACACCGACGAGCAGATCGCGAAGGCCAAGGAAGACGTCCAGGGCGTGCATGAACTCGACGCGCTGGTCGCCTATTTGCAGAGCCTGGGCAAGACCCTGCCGCAGAAGCGGTGATCGCCATGGATATGAACGTCCTCCGCGGCCTCATGACGGTCCTCGCCGTGATTCTGTTCATCGGGATCTACTGGTGGGCCTTCAGCAAACACCGCAAACAGGCCTTCGATGAAGCGGCGCAGCTGCCCTTCGTCGAAGACATGAACGCCAGCGCAGCCAAGACATATAAGGATCAGCAGCTATGAGCGGCATTCTCAGCGCATACATCGCCTTCATCGTGGCCTTGAACATCATCGGCGCGTTCCTACTCATCCAGTTCACCCGCCGCATCAAGGTGGGCGACGAGTCCCACAGCTATAAGGACGGCGAGCTGATTGCCGGTCATGATGTGGATGGCATCCAGGAAATGAACAACCCGCTGCCGCGCTGGTGGTTGTGGAAGTTCTACATCCTGATTGCCTTCGGCGTCGGCTACCTGGTCATGTACCCGGGTTTCGGCAGCTTCAAGGGCGTCCTCAATTGGAGCTCCGCAGGCCAACATGCCCAGGAAGAGGAGGCCGCCAGGGCAGAATTCGGCCCCTTGTTCCAGAAGTGGTCGGCCACCCCGGTCGCCGAGCTGGCCAAGGATGAGGAAGCCGTGAAAGCCGGCCAGCGCATCTTCCTGGCCAACTGCGCCACCTGCCACGGCTCCGACGCCGGCGGCAACATCGGCTTCCCCAACCTGACCGACAACGACTGGCTGTGGGGCGGCGATGCCGACACCGTCAAGACCACCATCCACGGCGGGCGCAAGGGCAATATGCCGGCCTGGGGCAAGGTCATCGGCGAACAGGGCGTCATCGAGGTGAAGAACTACGTGCTGTCCCTGTCGGGCCGCAAGCACGACGCCGACGCCGCCCGCGCCGGCAAGAAGATCTTCGCCACCACCTGCGTCGCCTGCCACGGTCCGGAAGGCAAGGGCATGCCCGCCATGGGCGCCCCGAACCTGACCGACAACACCTGGCTGTTCGGCGGCACGCCCCGCGCCATCGAGGAGACCATCCGCAACGGCCGCGCCGGCGTGATGCCGACCTGGGGTCCTATCCTCGGCGAGGAGAAGGTGCACGTGGTCGCCGCCTACGTGTTCTCCCTGCGCAACCAGGCCGCGCAGTAAGTCCGCACGCGGCCCCGTGGGGCCGCAAGGAAATGAGTCTTCGCGCGGCCCTAGGGCCGCGAAGGTGGCCGGCGCTCCGTGAGCCGGCCGGCAGGATGCACAGCTAGTCTCGATGCGGCCAGCCTTGCTGGCCGCTGGCTTATCGCCGCATGGGTCGGCGCGCAGCCAACAAACGCCAGGAGTTAGTGCATGTCTTCCAGTGGCGACGCCAGCAGCCAATCGCTTTACAAGAAAGCCGCCAAGATCTATCCGAAGGAAATCGGGGGCCGCTTCGCCGATCTGCGCACCCTGGCCGCCTGGCTGTTGCTGGGCATTTACTACGGCGTGCCCTGGCTGAGCTGGGACGAGCGCCAGGCCGTGCTCTTCGACCTGCCCAACCGCAAGTTCTATCTGTTCGGCCTGACCCTCTGGCCCCAGGACTTCATCTTCCTGGCCATGCTGCTGATCATCGCCGGCCTGGCCCTGTTCTTCTTCACCGCCCTGGCCGGGCGGCTGTGGTGCGGCTATGCCTGCCCCCAGACGGTATGGACCAAGGTCTATATCTGGATGGAGAAGATCACCGAGGGCGATCGCAACGCCCGCATGCGGCTGGACAAGAGTCCCCTGTCCTGGCGCAAGTTCCGAATCAAGGGCCTGAAGCACACCCTCTGGATCGTCTTCGCCCTGTACACCGGCTTTACCTTCGTGGGCTTCTTCACGCCCATCCTCGATGTCTGGGGCAAGATTGCCAGCTTCTCCCTCGGCCCCTGGGAAACCTTCTGGATCGTGTTCTACAGCTTCGCCACCTATGGCAATGCCGGCTGGCTGCGCGAACAGATCTGCATCTACATGTGCCCCTATGCCCGCTTTCAGGGCGCCATGTTCGACAAGGACACCTTGATCATCTCCTATGACGAGAAGCGCGGCGAGCCGCGCGGCAACCGCAAGCGCTTTGCCGGGCAGCCGATCTCGGTCGCCCAGGCCTTCGCCCAGGAAGACATCGTCGAGGAGAAGCTGGGCAGCTGCATCGATTGCAAGCAATGCGTCGTGGTCTGCCCCACCGGCATCGACATCCGCAAGGGCCTGCAGTACGAGTGCATCGGCTGCGCCGCCTGCATCGACGCCTGCGACGACATCATGGACAAGATGAACTACCCGCGGGGGCTGATCCGCTACTCCACCGAACATGCCATGGCCGGCGGCACGACCCATGTCCTGCGCGGACGCGTGATCTTCTATGGCATCGTACTGACGGCGTTGGTCGCCGGCTTCATCGCCGCCCTCGCCTTGCGCACACCCCTGGCCCTGGACATCCTGCGCGACCGCAACCGCCTCTACAACGTCTCGCCCATGGGCCTGATCCAAAACGTCTACACCCTCAAGGTCATGAACAAGGACCAGCAGGATCACGATTTCGTGGTGTCGGTGAGCGGCGTGGACGAACTGAGTGTCGATGGCAAGACCGAGTTCCGGGTCCATGCCGGCGAAGTCCTGTCCCTGCCCCTGCGCGTGGAAATCGATCCGGGCATCCTGGCCAAGACCAATACCGAGATCCGCTTCCGGCTGGAAGCCAAGGACAATCCCGATCTCAAGATCGAAGAAAAGACCAAGTTCATCAAACCGGCCAACGCCCGCTAGGACCTATTCGCCATGACCGACGCCCAGCCCTGGCACCGCAATCCCTGGCCCTGGTTCCTCCTGGCCCTGCCCCTGTCCGTGATCCTGGCCGGCGGCATCACCGCCTACCTGGCCTACAAGGACGCCGACGGCATGGTGGTGGACGACTACTACAAGGAAGGCCTGGCGGTGAACCAGGATCTGGAGCGCGATCGCCAGGCGCAGGCCCTGGGCATGCGCGCCGCCTTGCGCATCGAAAACGGCCAGCTGCGCATCCGCCTGGACGGCCAGGACCGTCCGGCCGCCCTCAAGCTGCACCTGGAGCACCCGACCCGCGCCGAGCTTGACCGGGAGTGGCTGCTGAGCCCGGATGCCGGCGGAGAATACAGCGCCGAATGGCCGGAGGGCCTGAGCGGGCGCTGGCATGTCCAACTGTCCTCCGTGCCCGAGCGTTGGCGCCTGATGGGCGACTGGACCTTGGAACCGGCGGCGGAGCTCGAGCTCGGTCGCCAACCCTAGGCCCGGCATGAATCAGCGCTTGGTCGAGTGCTACCACTGCGGCCTGCCGGTGCCCGCCGGCGGCGACTATGCCGTCGACATCGACGGCGAGCGCCGCCCCATGTGCTGCCCCGGCTGCCAGGCCGTGGCCGAAACCATCCTCGCCCAGGGACTGGGGCAGTTCTACAGGCTGCGCAGCGCCCGCAATGAAAAGGCCGCCCCCCTGGTGCCCGAAGCCCTACAGGAAATGCGGCTCTTCGATCGGGCAGATGTGCAGCGCGAGTTCGTGCATCGCCAAGGCGACTGCGCCGAGACCTCCCTCGCCGTGGAAGGCATCACCTGCGCCGCCTGCGCCTGGCTCATCGAGCGCCGCCTGGCGCGGATGCCGGGCGTGGCCTCGGTCGGCGTCAATGCCACGGCCCATAGGCTGCACCTACGCTGGCGGCCCGAGACCCTAGCCCTGTCCACCATCCTCAGCGAGCTCGCCAGCCTGGGCTACCGCGCCCATCCCCTGGAATCCGAGGCCCAGGAACGGGAGGCCAAGCGCGAGGAACGCTTCTTCCTGGCGCGCCTGGGCGTCGCGGGCCTGGGGATGATGCAGGCCATGATGTACGCGGCCAATCTCTACGCCGGCCCCGGCTCGGACATAGCGCCGGCCCACGAGCACTACCTACAGCTCGTCAGCCTCATCGTCAGCCTGCCCGTGGTACTGTTCAGCGCCTGGCCCTTCTATCGCGACGCCTGGCGCAACCTGCGCCGGGGGCATCTGGTCATGGATCTGCCGGTGTCCCTGGCCGTGCTCCTGGCCTTCGCGGCCAGCGCCTGGTCAGCCTGGTCCCACACCGGGGAGATCTATTTCGACTCGGTGACCATGTTCGTGTTCTTCCTGCTGATCGGCCGCTACCTGGAACGGCGAGCCCGACAGCGCGCCGTATCGGTCCTGGCCTCCCAACGCAAGCTGATGCCGCGCCAGGCCCTGCGCGTGGACGGGGCCGGCGAGAGCCTGGTGCTCTGCCGCGACCTACGGGCCGGCGACACCATCCGCGTGCGCCCCGGCGAGACCGTGGCCGCCGACGGCCGGATCCTGGAAGGCGTGAGCAGCGTCGACGAAGCGCTATTGACCGGCGAGCCCCTGCCCCTGGCCAAGCAGCCGGGCGACCCGGTCATCGCCGGCAGCATCAACACCGAGGGCAGCCTCCTGGTGGAAGTCCGGGAAGTCGGCGCCGCCACCCGCCTCGCCGCCCTGATGCGCCTCCAGGATCAGGCCCTGGCCCACAAGCCGCGCATCGCCGAGCTGGCCGATCGCATCGCCGGCTGGGTGGTGCTGGCGCTGCTGCTGTCCGCCGGCCTCGCCTACGGTCTTTGGCACTTCCTCGCCCCCGACCGGGCCTTCGCCATCATGCTCTCCGCCCTGGTGGTTACCTGCCCCTGCGCCCTGTCCCTGGCCACGCCCGCCGCCATCACCGCCGCCACCGCCAGCCTGGCGAGGCGCGGCCTGTTGATCGCGCGCGGTCAGGCCCTGGAGAGCCTTGCACGGGTCGATTGCGTGGTCATGGACAAGACCGGCACGCTGACCGAGGGGCGCTTGGAGCTGGTGCACGGCGAGAGCCTGGGCTGCTTACCCGTCGCGGAATGCCTCAAGCTCGCCGCCGCCCTGGAATCCGGCAGCAGCCACCCCATCGCTCGCGCCTTCAGCCCTTACCGGGATGGCCGGGCCGTTAGCGGCCTGCATGCCGAACCCGGCGCCGGCCTGGCGGGTGTGATCGCCGGAAAGGCCTATCGCATCGGCCATGCCGGCTTCGTCGGCGCCGAAAGTGGAAACAGCCATGGCAGCACCCTCTATCTGGCCGGCCAGGAGGGCCTATTGGCCCGCTTCGAGCTCGACGACCGCCTGCGCGAGGAGAGCCGCGCCAGCCTTGAGGCCTTGCGGGCGCTGGGCCTGCGCCTGGAGATCCTGAGCGGGGACCCGGGCGGCGCGCCCCATGCCCTGGGTCGGGCCTTGGGCATCGCCGAGGTGCGCGCCGGCGCCAGCGCCCAGGACAAGCTGGAGCATATCCGCCGCCTTCAGGCCGGCGGCGCCACGGTCTTGATGGTGGGCGATGGCGTCAACGACGCGCCGGTCCTGGCCGGCGCCGATGTCTCGGTGGCCATGGGCGCCGGCGCCGATCTGGCCAAGGCCGGCGCCGATGTGGTCCTGCTCAACAATCACCTGGGCCGGATCGCCGAGGCCGTCGCCACGGCGCGCAAGACCAAGGCCATCATCCGCGAGAACCTGGCCTGGGCCCTGGTTTACAATATCCTGGCCCTGCCCGCCGCCCTGGCCGGCTGGGTGCCGGCCTGGCTCGCCGCCGGCGGCATGTCGGCCAGCTCGCTGCTGGTGGTATTGAATGCCCTGCGCTTGAACCGCGTGGGCACGGAGAAGTAGATGGACGCGATGTACTTTCTGGTGCCCCTGGCACTTGGCTTGTTAGCCATCGCCATCGCCGGCTTCATCTGGGCCGTGCGCCGGGATCAGTTCGACAGCCTGGACAGCGCGGCCTTGAGCATCTTCGACGACGAGTCGCCCAAGCCGGCGGGGGAAACCGGGGACGCAAAAAAAACCGACGTTTGAGCGCCGGTTTTTGTTTCAGGCCAGTGCCGCCACGGCTTCCTTGATCAGCCCCGGCCCCCGGTAGATGAAGCCGCTGTAGATCTGCACCAGGCTGGCGCCGGCATCGATCTTGGCCTTAGCGTCCTTGCCGCTCAGGATGCCGCCGACGCCGATGATGGGCAGGCGGCCGTTCAGCTCGCGGGACAGTTGTTGCACGACCTCGGTGGACAGCCGGAACACCGGACGGCCCGACAGGCCGCCCTGCTCCTTGCCATGGGGCAGATGCCCGACGCCGACCCGGGACAGGGTGGTGTTGGTGGCGATCACGCCGTCATAGCCATGGCGCACCAGGGCATCGGCAATGGCGGCGATCTGCTCCTCGTCCAGATCCGGGGCGATCTTGAGCACCACCGGCACGTAGCGGCCATGCCGCTTGGCCAGCTCGCCCTGTTCGCGCTTGACCGTGGCCAGCAAGTCCTCCAGGGCATCGCCATGCTGCAGTGCACGCAGGCCCTTGGTATTGGGCGAAGAGATATTGACCGTCACATAGCTGGAGTATTCGTAGACCTTGCGCAAGCAGGTCACGTAATCGTCCGTGGCCTTTTCCACCGGCGTATCCAGGTTCTTGCCGATGTTGATGCCGAGCACGCCCCGGTAGCGCGCCTCGCGCACCCGCTCGATCAGGTAGTCGACGCCCTCGTTGTTGAAGCCCATGCGGTTGATGATGGCTTGGGCATGGGGCAGACGGAACAAACGCGGCTTGCTGTTGCCCGGCTGCGGGCGCGGCGTGATAGTGCCGATCTCCAGGAAACCGAAGCCCAGGGCGGCCATGGCGTCGATGTAGTCGCCGTTCTTGTCCAGGCCGGCGGCGAGGCCCACGGGATTGGGGAAGTCTATGCCCATGACCTGGCGCGGCGCGTCGGGCAGGGACTGAGCCACCAGGCCGCGCAGGGGCGTGCGCTCCAGGGCTTTCATCCCGTCCAGGGCGATATGGTGAGCGGTTTCCGGTTCCAGACAGAACAGGATGGGACGGATCAGGGAATACATGCTTCTCAACAACTCGATTCTTGCCCCCTCGGGGGCTGAAACGACTGGGGAGCCTAGAGGCTCCCCGTCACTCAGGCGGTAGCCGCCTTCTTGGGTTTGCGGCCCGGCTTGTCGTCGCCGCCGTCGCCCAAGGGCTTCCACTGACCATCGGCATAGACCACGGCCCAGCCGGTGGCCTTGCCGTCCTTCTCCGAGGCCAGGTATTGCTGCTTGCTCTTGCGCGAGAAGCGCACCACGGTCGGGTTGCCCTCCGGATCGGCGATGGGACCTGCGAGCAGGAAGTGGAACTTCGGATCCAGGCGGTCCTTGACCGGCAGGATCTCGCTCAGCAGGGGCGCGCGGGTCTCGCGGTTCTTGGGGAAGCCGCTGGCCGCCAGGAACAGGCCGGCCGCGCCGTCGCGCAGGACATAGAAATCGTCCACCTTCAGACAGCGCAAACCCGGCATGGGAATCGGCTCGGACTTGGGCGGGGCCACTTCGCCGCTCTTCAGAAGCTTACGGGTATTGCCGCAGGCCTTGTCCATGCAGCCGAAATACTTGCCAAAACGGCCGGTCTTGAGCTGCATCTCGCCGCCGCATTTGTCGCATTCGATGCTCGGCCCCTCGTAGCCCTTGATGCGATAAGTCCCCCGCTCCAACTCGTGTCCGGAACATTCCGGGCCGTTGCCGCAGATATGCAGCTTGCGGCTGGCATCGACCAGGTAGGCGCTCATGGCCGAGCCGCAGAGCGTGCAGCGGTGCTTGGCACGCAGCACCCGCGATTCGGCCTCGTCGTCGTCGCCGTCCACCAGCAGATCGTCGGCCCCCACCAGGTTCATGGTCTGGGTACAGCGTTCGGCCGGCGGCAGGCTGTAGCCGGTGCAGCCCAGGAATACGCCGGTGGGGCCGGTGCGTATGGCCATGGCCCGGCCGCAGGTCGGACAGGGGAAGTCTTCCAGGATCACCGGGGCGATGACGCGCATGCCACCCTGCGAGGAATCCTGTTCGGCCTTGGCCAGTTTCTCGGAGAAATCGCCGTAGAACTTGTCCAGTTCGTGGGTCCAGTCCTGCTGACCCTGGGCGACCGCATCCAGAGCCTCTTCCATGCTCTTGGTGAAGTCGTAGTCCATCAGGTTGTGGAAGTTTTCCATCAGGCGCGTGGTGACGATCTCGCCCATCTTCTCGGCATAGAAGCGGCGCGCCTCCAGGCGCACGTAGCCGCGCTCCTGGATGGTGGAGATGATGGCGGCATAGGTGGAGGGGCGGCCGATGCCGCGCTTCTCCAGCTCCTTGACCAGGGCCGCCTCGGTGAAGCGGGCCGGCGCCTTGGTGAAATGCTGCTTGGGATCGAGCTTGAGCAGGCTCAGGATCTCGCCCGGCTTGACGTCGGGCAGGACCAGATCGTCGTCGCCCTTCTTCTGGGGCGGCAGGACCTTGGTCCAGCCATCGAAGCGCAGCACGCGGCCCTTGGCGCGCAGCTCGAATGCCCCGGCCTTGACCTCGATGGTGGAGGCATCGTATTCCGCCGGAGTCATCTGGCAGGCCACGAACTGGCGCCAGATCAGGTCGTACAGCCGCTCGGCATCCTTCTCCATGCCGGCCAGGGCCGTGGAGGGCGTGGCCACGTTGGAGGGGCGGATGGCCTCGTGGGCCTCCTGGGCGCCTTCCTTGCTGGCATAGAAATTCGGCTTCTCCGGCACATAGCGCGGCCCGTACTTGGCGCCGACGAAATCGCGGCAGGCCAGGATGGCGTCCATGGACAGATTGGTCGAATCGGTACGCATGTAGGTGATGTAGCCGGCCTCGTACAGGCGCTGGGCCAGGGTCATGGTCTTCTTCACCGAGAAGCCAAGACGGCTGGAGGCGGCCTGCTGCAAGGTCGAGGTGATGAAGGGTGGCGAGGCGCGGCTCACCGCCGGCTTGTCCTCGCGGCTGGCGACCGTCAGGCGCTCATCCTTCAGGGCGATGACCGCCGCCTGGGTCTGGGCCTCGCTCTCCGGGCGGAAGGCCTTGCCTTGCAGCTTGGCGACCTCCAGGCGCAGGGCCTCCGCCTTGGCGGTACGCGTGTCGGCGTGCAGATCCCAGTATTCCTCGGGCAGGAAGGCGCGGATCTCGCGCTCGCGCTCGACGATGAGGCGCACGGCAACGGACTGAACTCGACCCGCCGATAGGCCGCGTGCCACCTTCTTCCACAGCAGGGGCGAGACCATGTAGCCGACCACGCGGTCCAGGAAGCGGCGCGCCTGCTGGGCGTTGACCCGGTTCATGTTCAGGGCGGCGGGCTTGGAGAAGGCCTCCTGGATGGCCTTCTTGGTGATCTCGTTGAAGGTCACGCGCTGGTAGCGGCTGTCGTCGCCGCCGATGGTCTCGCGAAGATGCCAGGCGATGGCCTCCCCCTCGCGGTCCAAGTCGGTTGCCAGATAGATGGCGTCGGCCTTGGCGGCGGCTTCCTTCAGTTCCCGGACCACCTTCTCCTTGCCGGGCAGGATCTCGTATCTGGCCTTCCAGCCGTGATCCGGGTCCACGCCCATGCGCGTCACCAGGCCTAGGCGTTCTTTTTTCTTCTTATGGATTTCCTTCTCGGCCGGGGACAGCTTACGTGTCTCGGCCGCCGCCTTGGCGCGGGCCTTGGGGTCGACCGTGGACTCGCTGCCGCTGCCGGTGGGCAGGTCGCGGATATGGCCCACGCTGGACTTCACGATGAAATCCGAGCCCAGATATTTGTTGATGGTCTTGGCCTTGGCCGGCGACTCGACGATGACGAGGGATTTGCCCATGGTGCCGTGCTGGTTTCCTGGCTGGGAGTGCGAATGGGTTGGCAGTCCGCGACTGCCCGCCTTTTAGCCCTCTCTCCTCGTGGGAGAGGGTCGGGCCGCATATATAGAGGAAGGCAGGAAGGCCGGTCAAGCTTTTCCGGCCCGCCACGCTCGCCTTAAACCCTAGATAGGCATCCCCTTTCCCGTCAAATCGCCCGCAGAGAATTCAAAGGAGGTTCATTCAAAATACGCCGGCTGGACAAGGCTCCCCCCAGGCCGATGGCGGCCATGCCGAAGCCGGCGCCGGCCAGCCAGAGCCAGGGATGGAAGGCCGGCTCCAGGCTGAAGACCTGGGTGTAGAGGCCCCAGGCGATGCCCTCCGAGGCCACGGCCGCCAGGAGGCCGGCCAATAGCCCCAGGCTCAGGAACTCCGTGGACAGGGCCGCGCGCAGAAAGCGCCGGCTGGCACCCAGGGTGCGCAGGACCACGGCCTCGAACAGGCGCTCGTCCATGGTGGCCTGCAGACAGGCCGCCAGCACGGCGAAGCCGGCCAGAAGCACGAAGCCCAACAGGAACTCCACCGCCGCGGTGATCTGATCCAGGATGGTCTTCACCTCGGCCATCAGCTGATCGACCTCGATCACGGTCACGGTCGGGAAGGCGCGCACCAGGTCGTTGAGCACGCGCTTGCGCTCCGGCGCCAGGTACAGGCTGGTGATCCAGGCGCTGGGATAGTGCTCGATCACGCCCGGCGAGAACATCACGTAGAAATTCGGGTGGAAGGAGTCCCACTGCACCTTGCGCAGCGACGCGATCTCCGCCTCCACGGTCTGATCGCCGATCTGGAAGCTCAGGCGATCGCCTAAGCGGAAGCCGAAACGCTCGGCCAGGAGCGACTCCACCGAGATTAGCTTGCGTCCGGCATCGCCAGGCTGCCACCAGCGGCCTTGCAGGATCTTGTTGTCCGCCGGCCGCTCGGTGCCCCAGGACAGGTTCAGCTCGCGCCTGAGGGCGTTGTCGTCCCGCGCCATCTCCGGAACGGCCTCGCGGATGGGCGTGCCGTTCTTGGCGATCAGCCGGCCGCGCACCATGGGATAGAGGGTCTCCCGGCGAAGGCCCTGTGCCGCGAAGAAATCCGCTATGGGCTTGGCCTCGTCCGGCTGGATATTGACCAGGAAATGATTGGGCGCATCGGCGGGCAGTTGCATCTGCCAGGCAGTGAGCAGGTCGGTGCGTACCAGCAGGATCGAGAGCATCACCGTCATGGTCATGCCGAAGGCCAGGATCTGGATCAGGCTCTGCCGCCGGTGGCGCTCCAGGTGGGACACGCCGAAGCGCCGTGCCGCCGTGAAGCGCTTGGCGAGGCGCCCGGCCAGATGCAGACCGCCCCAGGCCACCAGGCTCAGCAGGGCGGTGCCCAGGGCGCCACCGCCCAGGACGATGGCGGTCAGGCGCCAGCTGCCGCTATGCCAGACCATGAGACCGCCCAAGGTCAGGGAGGCCAGGGCATAGACCGCCCAGGTCGCCGCCGGCACCGGGTCCAGATCCCGCTTGAGCACGCGCAGGGGCGGCACGCGCTGCAGGCGGATCAAGGCCGGCAGGGCGAAGCCCACCAGGATCACCACGCCGGAAACGAGGCCCACGCCCACGGGCTGCCAGCCGGGCGGCGGCAGGTTCTCGGGCAGGCGCTCCTTGAGCACTTCCGCCAGGATCTCGTGAGCACCATAGCCCAGGACGCTGCCCACCAAGCTGGCCGCCAGGCCCAGCAGCAAAAGGCTGCCGGCGAACACCGCGAGCACCTGCCGGCGGCTGGCGCCGAAACAGCGCAGCACGGCGCTCATGTCGTAATGACGCTCGGCATAGCGCTGGGCCGCCATGGCGATGGCGATGCCGGCCAGGACCACCGAGATCAGCCCGGCCAGGCTCAGATAGTTCTCGGCCCGCTCCAGGGCATTGCCCAGGGCGTCCGAGCCCTGCTTGCCGCCCATGAGCCGGGCGGTCTCGCCGAGTTTCGGCTTCAGCCAGGCCTCGTAGGCGGACAGGGCCGTTTCTCCGCCGGCCAGGAAGGCCAGGTAGCTGACCCGGGAACCCGGCTGCACGAGCTTCGAGGCCGCCACGTCGGCGCGGTTCATCAGCGCCCCCGGCGCCACATTGAACATATCGCCGGCCTCGCCCGGGTCCTTGATCAGCACGGCGGTCAGCTTGAGTTGGACTTCGCCGATACCGATGGCATCGCCCAGCTTGACGCCCAGAAGCGCCAGCAGCCGCGACTCCAGCCAGACCTCCCCGGGCCCCGGGCCGCGCTCGGCCAGACGGCCGGGGGCATAGGGCTCTTCCGCGCGCAGGAGCGTGCCGCGCAGGGGATAGCCCTCGTCCACGGCCTTGGCCGAAACCAGCTGCATATTCTCGCCGGCCACGGCCATGGTGCCGAAAGCCATGGCCTCGCTGAGCCTGAGCCCCCGCGCCCTGGCCTCGGCCAGCCATTCCGCCGGCAGGGCATTGGGGCTGCGCAGCAGACGGTCGGCGCCCAGAAAGCGCGCGGCCTGCTCGTCCATGGCGGCGCGGATCCGGTCGCCGACGAAGCCGATGGAGGTGATGCCGGTGACCGCGATGGCCAGGGCGAAGGCCACCACCGCCAACTCACCGGCCCGCCATTCGCGCAGCAAGAGGCGCAGTGCCAGGCGCAGCCAGTTCATGCGCCGGCCTCCAGCCGGCCCAGGTTGAGCACCAGGCGGCGCTGGCAGCGCGACGCCAGGTCCCGGTCGTGGGTCACCAGCACCAGGGTCGTTCCCTGATCGGCATTGAGTTCGAAGAGCAGATCGATGATGCGCGCACCGGTGGCCAGATCCAGGTTGCCGGTGGGTTCGTCGGCGAAGAGGATGGCCGGCCGGGCCGCGAAGGCGCGGGCGATGGCGACGCGCTGTTGTTCGCCGCCGGAGAGCTGGCGCGGGTAGTGGTGTAGGCGCGCCTCCAGGCCCACCTTGGCGAGCAGGTCCCGGGCCAGGGCCTCGGCGTCGGACTGGCCGCCCAGCTCCAGGGGCAGCATGACGTTCTCCAAGGCATTCAGACTGGGCAGGAGCTGGAAGGACTGGAACACGAAGCCGGTCTTCTGGGCCCGCAGCGCCGCGCGGCCGTCCTCGTCCAGGCTCGCCAGATCGACGCCGGCCAGGGACACGCGGCCGGAACTGGGCGCATCCAGGCCGGCCAGCAGACCCAGGAGGGTGGACTTGCCCGAGCCGGAGGCGCCCAGGATAGCCACGGTCTCGCCGGACTGGATCGCCAGATCGACATCGGACAGAATGTGCAAACTGCCCTCGGAGGTCTCGACACGCTTGGCCAGATGCCGGGTTTCGATGACCGTCGCCGCCCTGCCGGGCTCGTCCGCCTGAACCAGGCGCAGGCCGTGCTTGGCGCCATGCCCTGGATGGGAAAGAGAATTGCTCATGAGTTTGCCCTTACGTCTTGTCTGCTTCGTCCTGTTAGCGGCCATCGCGCCGACACAGGCCAGCACCGTCTTGGTGCTGGGTGATTCCTTGAGCGCCGGCTATGGCCTCAAGGAGGGAGAATCCTGGGTGCGCCTCATCGCCGGCCGCCTGGAGACCCACCAGCCGCCGGGGCGATTGGTCAATGCCAGCATCAGCGGCGACACCACGGCCCATGGACTGACCCGTATCGACCAGGCCCTGGCCAGCCACCGGCCCGACGTGGTGATCATCGAACTGGGCGGCAACGACGGCCTGCAGGGCAAGCCCCTGGGCGCCATCGAGAAAAACCTCTCGGCCCTGGTCCAACGCAGCCAGAAGGCCGGCGCGAAAGTGCTCTTGACCGGCATCCGCATCCCACCCAATTACGGACCGCGCTACACCGAGGGCTTCCACGGCCTCTATGCCAAGCTGGCGCAGCGCTACCAGGCCGCCAACGTGCCCTTCCTGCTCGATGGCGTGGGCGGAAAGCCGGAGCTGATGCAGGCCGACGGCATCCATCCCAACGAAAAAGCCCAGGAACGCATCGCCGAGAATGTCTGGCCCCATCTAGAGCCGCTGCTAGGCGGGCATTGATCCAGTAATAACAAAAAGGGCTCCGCAGAGCCCTTTTGTTTTGTAAGCGGATTTTAAGCCGCCTTGCGCACCAGCTTCGCCACGCCGCGGCGGAAGGCTTCCAGGCCGGCGTCGATATCGGCATCGGGAATGAGCAGCGAGGGCGCCAGGCGCACCACGTTCGGCCCGGCCTGCAGGATCAACACGCCCTCGGCGACCGCGGCGGTCATGAAGTCCTTGGCCTTGTCCTTCCAATCGGCGGTCAGCTCGCAGCCGATCAACAGGCCCTTGCCGCGCACTTCCTTGAACACGCCAAAATCGCGGCCTATGGCTTCCAGGCCGGCCTTGAAGCGCGCGTGCTTCGCCTTCACGCCTTCCAGGACTTCCGGCGAACTGATGATGTCGAACACGGCGCTGGCCACGGCGCAGGCCAGGGGATTGCCGCCGTAGGTGGAGCCGTGAGTGCCGACCGTGAAGCTCTTGGCCACCTTGTCGGTGGTCAGCATGGCGCCGATGGGGAAGCCGCCTCCTAAGGCCTTGGCGGTGGACAGGATGTCCGGGGCGATGCCATAGCCCATATAGGCATAAAGCTCGCCGGTGCGTCCCATACCGGACTGGACTTCGTCGAAGATCAGCAGGGCGCCGTGGGCGTCGCAGAGCTCGCGCAAGCCCTTGACGTACTCGGCGGTCGCGGGGGTGATGCCGCCCTCGCCCTGCACCGGCTCGATGACCACGGCGCAGGTCTTGTCGCTGATGGCGGCGCGCATGGCCTCCAGATCGTTGTAGGGCACGTGCTTGATGGCCGGCGGCAGGGGCTCGTAGCCCTTGGTGTACTTCTCCTGGCCGCCGACGCTGACGGTGAACAGGGTGCGCCCATGGAAGGAATTGAAGGTGGAGACGATCTCGACCTTTTCCGGGCCGTAGTGGTCCTTCGCGTACTTGCGGGCCAGCTTGAAGGCCGCTTCATTGGCCTCGGCGCCGGAGTTGGCGAAGAACACCTTCTCGGCGAAGGTGTTGTTGATGAGCTTCTTGGCCAGTTCCATGGCCGGCTCGTTGGCGAAACCATTGGACAGATGCCAAAGCTTGCCGGCCTGTTCGGTCAGGGCGGCGACCATGGCCGGATGGCAGTGGCCCAGGGCGTTGACGGCGATGCCGCCGGCGAAATCGATGTACTCGCGACCCTCGGTGTCCCAGAGGCGCGAGCCGGCGCCGCGCACCGGCACGAAAGCCGCCGGAGCGTAATTGGGAACCATCACTTCGTCGAAAGTCGCGCGGGTAACCGGGAGATGCTGGGTCATGTGGAGATCCTGTTGTTCAAAAATGCGTCACAAGTGGCCCGTATCATCTCCGTTCGCGCGGCAAAATGCTAGGGCCACTCCCCTGCTCCGCAATGGAGCCACTTAAGCGAAAATCGCGGCTAAGTTATTCATTTAACGCTGAATATTCATGCCTAGGCATGGGTATGCCATGCCGTTCTGACAAAGGGCATTGCGCCCGGTATATTCCCTAGGAAATTACTGGGATTTATCGAACGTGCCGCTTTATCAAGCCTATCTGGACCCCATCGCCGCGCGGCAGGATACCCTGGTCGAGGAACTCCTCACACTGGCCGCCATCAATTCCGGCAGCCAGAACCTGGACGGCCTCGACCGCATGGCCACGCGCCTGGCCGAGCTGTTCGCGCCGCTAGGCGGCGAGCAACGCCTCATCGAGCTCAAGCCCTATCAGGTCGTCAACAAGCGCGGCGAACTGGAAGACCGGGCACTAGGCCGCGCCCTGTCCATACGCAAGCGCCCCGAGGCGCCCTTGCGCATCTTCCTGGGCGGCCACATGGACACGGTCTTCGGCATCGAGCATGCCTTCCAAGCCTGCCGCTGGCTGGATGAGCAAACCCTGAACGGCCCCGGTGTCGCCGATCTGAAGGGCGGGCTTCTGGTCATGCTCACCGCGCTCCAGGCTCTGGAGCAGAGCCCCTGGGCGGAGAACATCGGCTGGGAAGTGCTGATCAACCCGGACGAGGAGATCGGCTCGCCTGGCTCGGCGCCCCTGCTGCTGGATGCCGCGAAGCGCAATCACCTGGGCCTGGTCTACGAGCCCTCCCTGCCGGACGGCTCCCTGGCCGGGGCCCGCAAGGGCAGTGGCAATTTCTCGGTGGTGGCGCGCGGCCGCGCCGCCCATGCCGGCCGGGATCATGCCGCCGGCCGCAATGCCATCGCCCTGCTCGCCGAATTCATTACCGCCATCGACGCCCTGAACGGGCGACGCGAGGGCGTGACCGTCAATGTCGGCTATGTGGAGGGCGGCGGCCCGGTCAACATCGTGCCGGATCTGGCCATCGCCCGCTTCAACGTGCGCATCGCGGCGCCCGAGGACGAGGCCTGGTTCCTGGGCGAGGCCCGACAATTGGTGGAACGCCTGAACGGCCGCGAAGGCTATGCCTTCGAGCTGCACGGCCATTTCAACCGCAAGCCGAAGATCCTCTCACAGAGCAACCTGCGCCTCTTCGAGCTCCTGCGCGACTGCGGCGAGACCTTGGGCTTCAGCTTGAGCTGGAAGCCCACGGGCGGCTGCTGCGACGGCAACAACCTGGCGGCGGCGGGCCTGCCCAATGTCGACAACCTGGGCGTGCGCGGCGGCAAGATCCATTCCGACCAGGAGTTCATGCTGAAAGATTCCCTGACCGAACGCGCCCAGCTCTCGGCCCTGCTGATGATGAAACTGGCCAGCGGCGAAATCGCCTGGTCTGAAAAAGTCCCTGGAGACATCCGAGAATGATGCTGATACGCCCCGTGGAATCCCGCGATCTGGACGGTCTGGAAGCCCTGGCCATCCGCGCCGGCATCGGCATGACCACCCTGCCCGCCGACCGCCAGATCCTGGCACTCAAGATCGAGGGCGCCCTGGCCGCCTTCGCCAAGCCCGAGGAGCGCCCCGGCGACGACTACTATTTGTTCGTGCTGGAAGACTCCGGCACCGGCCGTATCTGCGGAACCACCGCCATCCATGCCGCCGTGGGCCTCGCCGAGCCCTTCTACACCTACAAGCTCGGCACCGTGGTCAACACCTGCGACGAGTTCCATATCTACAACCAGGTGCCCGTGCTCTACCTGGGCTCGGATTTCACCGGCCAGACCGAGATCTGCACACTCTTCCTCGATCCCGATTACCGGCGCGACGACAACGGCAAGCTGTTGTCGCGCGTGCGCTTCCTGTTCATGGCCGAACATCCGGAGCGCTTCGCCGACAAGATCTTCGCGGAGATGCGCGGCGTTTTCGACGAGGCCGGCTATTCGCCGTTCTGGGAGGCGGTTGGCAAGCACTTCTTCCACATGGACTTCGCCAAGGCCGATTACCTCTCGGGCATAGGCCATAAGCAGCTCATCACCGACATCATGCCCAAGTACCCGCTGTACGTGCCGCTGCTGCCCGAAGCCGCGCAAGTGGTCATCGGCAAGGTCCATGCGCAGACACGGCCCGCCCGCCAGCTCCTAGAGGCCGAGGGCTTCCGCTACAACGGCTATGTGGACATCTTCGACGCCGGCCCGACCCTGGACGTGTTCAAGGCCGATATCCGCATCCTCGCCGAGAGCGGGCACTACACGGTCAGCGCCATCACCGAGAGCGAACCCAGCCACGGCCCCAAGATGCTGGTGACCAATACCCGCCGCGAGGGTTTTCGCGGCGGCCTCGGTCGCCTGAGCCTGGACGAGGAAGGCGGCGTGCTGCTGCACCGCGCCCTGGCCGAGGCCCTGGGCCTGTCCGTCGGCGAGCGCCTGCGCGCCGCCACGCTCGATGCCCAATAAGCGGATTTTTTTCAGGAATGACACCATGACCCATGCCAATCTCTTTATCGACGGCCAGTGGCTGGCCGGCGAAGGCCCCGGCTTCCAGTCGGTCAACCCGGCCGACAATAGCGTGCTCTGGACCGGCCGCGCCGCCGATGCCGCCCAGGTGGATGCCGCCGTCCAGGCCGCACGGGCCGCCGCCCCGGCTTGGGCCGCCTTCAGTTTCGAGGAGCGCGCCGCGCTCGCCAAGCGCTTCGCCGCCCTGGTCGAGGAGAACAAATCGTCCCTGGCCGATTCCATCGCCAAGGCCACCGGCAAGCCGCGCTGGGAAGCCCTGACCGAGGTGGCCGCCATGGCCGCCAAGATCGGCATCTCCATCACCGCCTACCAGGAACGCACGCCCAACAAGGTCCAGGACGTGGCCGGCGGCCGCAATGCCACTCGCCACAAGCCCCATGGCGTGGTCGCGGTGTTCGGCCCCTATAACTTCCCCGGCCATCTGCCCAATGGCCACATCGTACCCGCCCTGCTGGCCGGCAATACCGTGGTCTTCAAGCCCAGCGAGCTGACCCCGGAGACCGCCGAGCTGACCGTCAGGCTCTGGCAGCAGGCCGGCCTGCCGGCGGGCGTACTGAACCTGGTGCAGGGCGAGAAGGATACGGGCATCGCCCTGGCGAACCACTCGGATCTGGACGGCCTGTTCTTCACCGGCAGCGCCGGCACCGGCTACCATTTGCACCAGCTCTATGCCGCCCAGCCCCACAAGATCCTGGCCCTGGAAATGGGCGGCAATAACCCGCTGATCGTCGGCGACGTGGCCGATATCAAGGCGGCCGTTTACCACACCCTGCAGTCCGCCTATATCTCCGCCGGCCAGCGCTGTACCTGCGCGCGCCGGCTCTATGTGCCGGAAGGCGCCCGGGGCGATGCCTTCGTCGCCGCACTCGCCGAGGCCGTGCGCGGCATCCGTGTCGGCGCCTGGGATGCCGAGCCCCAGCCCTTCATGGGCGCGGTGATCACCAACCGCGCCGCCGACCACCTGCTGGCAGCTCAGGAGCGCTTGCGCGAACTGGGCGGCGAAAGCCTAGTGCCCATGGCGCGCCTGGAACCCGGCAGCGCCCTGCTCTCCCCGGGCCTTATCGACGTCAGCGCCATCGTCGCGCTGCCCGACGAGGAATACTTCGGCCCCCTGCTGCAGCTGGTGCGCTACCGCGATTTCGAGCAGGCCATCCGCCTCGCCAATGCCACCCGTTTCGGCCTCGCCGCCGGCCTGTTCAGCGACGATGAAAGCCAATGGCGGCAGTTTTACGCACAAATCCGCGCCGGCATCGTCAACTGGAACAAGCAGCTGACCGGTGCGTCCAGTGCCGCCCCCTTCGGCGGCGTCGGCGCCAGCGGCAATCATAGACCCAGCGCCTATTACGCGGCGGATTACTGCGCCTATCCGGTCGCCTCCATGGAAGCCGACGCCCTGGTGATGCCGGAGGCGCTGACGCCGGGAATAGCTCTCTGAGTTCTCCCATCCCCGTTCGTCCCCCGCCTTCGCGGGGACAGGCTCTGAGCCTGTCGCAGGACGAACGGGGGGTGAACCGCTCTGCCGAATCTTGATTCCGTTCGCCCTGAGTAGGACTCGTAGAGTCCGTATCGAAGGGCTCCACCCAAGGTGAGTCCCTGATGAAAGCCTATGAAGTCAATTTCGACGGCCTGGTAGGCCCGACCCACAACTACGCCGGCCTGTCCTTCGGCAACGTCGCCTCGCTCAGTAACGCGGCCGACTTCTCCAACCCCAAGGAAGCCGCCAAACAGGGTCTGGCCAAGATGAAGGCCTTGCACGATCTCGGCCTGAAGCAGGCCGTGCTGGCGCCCCAGGAACGCCCGGACATGGCGGCACTGCGCCACCTGGGCTTCTCCGGCAGCGATGCGCAGGTACTGGAAAAGGCCGCCAAGACCGCGCCGCATATTCTCGCGGCCTGCTGCTCGGCCTCCAGCATGTGGACCGCCAATGCCGCCACGGTCTCGCCCTCCGCCGACACCGAGGACGGGCGCGTGCACCTGACTCCGGCCAACCTGGCCAACAAGTTCCATCGCTCCCTGGAACACCCGACCACCGAGCGCATACTGAAAGCCATCTTCCGCGACGAGAGCCGCTTCGCCGTGCACTCCGCCCTGCCCCAGGGCGACCACTTCGGCGACGAGGGCGCCGCCAACCACACCCGCTTCTGCGGCGACTACGGTCAGCCCGGCGTGGAATTTTTCGTCTATGGCAAGCAGGCCTTCGACGCCAGCAAGCCCGCGCCCGTGCGCTTCCCGGCTCGCCAGACCCTGGAGGCCTCCCAGGCCGTCGCACGCCTGCACGGCCTGCCCGAGTCCCGCGTGGTCTTCGCCCAGCAGAACCCCAATGTCATCGACCAGGGCGTGTTCCACAACGACGTGATCGCCGTGGGCAATGGCAATGTCCATCTGTTCCACGAAGTGGCGTTCTTGAACAAGAGCGAGGTCCTCGCCGAACTGGACCATAAATTCGGCGGCTCCCTGGTCAATGTCGAAGTGAAGAACAGCGAAGTCAGCGTCGAAGACGCCGTGAAGTCCTATCTCTTCAACAGCCAGCTCGTCACCCTGCCCAGTGGCAGAATGGCCATCATCGCGCCGGGCGAATGCCAGGAAAATTCCCGCGTCTGGTCGTTTTTGCAGGACCTGCTGACGCGCGACACTCCGGTCAAGGCCGTGCACATCCAAGACGTAAAGCAGTCCATGCGCAACGGCGGCGGCCCCGCCTGCCTGCGCCTGCGCGTCGCCTTGAAGGAAGCGGAACTGGCGGCGATCAACCCGGCGGTGGTAATGAGCGATGCCTTGTTCGCGACGCTAAATACCTGGGTGGACAAGCATTACCGTGATCGGCTGAGCCTGGCGGATTTGGCGGATCCGGCGTTGTTGGAGGAATGCCGTCAGGCACTGGATGAATTGACCCGCATACTAGCTATGAGTTCGGTATATCAGTTCCAGCGGTGAATCGACATTTCCGTGGAAATACAAAGGGCAGCTTACGCTGCCCTTTGTCCTTTCAGGAATACCTATGACGGTTTATCAGACAACTGCCGTACGGGAATTCCAAAGCGAGTCACCAAACCAGCCGCAGTAACAGTCACCGTCAACTGGCCTGTGTCCGCCTTGCCTTCCGCCTTTACCGACGTGCAGTCAGCACGGCTACCGTTCCGGTTGGTACTTGGCATCGTGTAACCAGGATCGGCATTCAAGGACCCCTTGGTGGTCGCAACCGCCATCGTGCTGCCGCTAGGTATGGGCTGGTTATTGGTATCCGATACATGCACACAGAAAGCGACCGAGGCAATCAGTGGGCGGCCACTTGTGCCAGGTGCCGGATCCAATACAATTTCTGACAGGTCGTTGCCATTCAAGTCACGAATACGAATTTCCGCATCGTTGTCCGCCATGACCAGAACCAGACCCTGGCGCACATGAAGCGTGTTGCCGCCGCTGGTGATGCAACGGCTCTTGTCGGCGTTGCTCGGGTTGCACAAAGTACCTGTGTATTTCTGGTCCGCCAAGTCGTAGACACCGTCGGCGTCGAAATCGACCGGTTCTTCGTCGGTGCCACCCGCCTGACCGCCCGCGACAGCGACATTGAAGATGCCGTCTTCGTTGTCATCGACGAAGGCTTCCGGCAGGTCGTTAGCCGAACGGAACTCGGTCTGCGCATCTGAACCGTCGGAACACTTGCCAGCCGTAGGTGTACTGCCGTTCACACAGTAAGTGGAGTCGAAATAGCCATTGCCATTGTTGTCCGGGAAGTATTCCTCACCGATCGCGTAAGCCGTGATTGTGGCGCGACCCGCATAAGCCTGGCCGTAGTACCCGGCGCGGCCATCAGCGCAGACTGCGCTGGGATTCACGGCGCAAGGCAACTGCGGTCCCGGAGCCACGGGTATGGCGACTCCCGAATGCTCGACGTTGGGACGCGGATTCTGACTGGACCAGGTTACGGTGCACACACCGTTCAAGGTCGTGCAGGAGGGTTGGATGGAACCCCCTTCGGTACGGAACGACACGGCAGTGCCATCCGGAACGGGGTTATTGAAGTGATCAGCCAGGCGAGCGGTCACTTGCACCGTAGTGCCATCGAAATCCCAGCCATAGGGATTCAGGGTAACAGCCGACAGACTGAAACTGTTCTGGTCTGGCAGGCCGGTAGAAATCACCAGCTCGTCCGACACCGAAGCAATGGTCGCGCCGGCATCGCCCGTCGTGGTCGCCGTCACGCGCACCGGCGTCGCCACCGAGCCAGAAGTCACCGTGGTCTGAACGATGCCCTCGGAATTGGTCTGGGCGGTAGTCGGGTTGATGCTGAGGCCGCCGATCTGGGTGTTCAAGGCGAAGTTCACCGACTTGCCATTGACCGGGTTGCCCAGCTTGTCGAGGACCTTGAAGATCACGACCGAGGACTCGGAACGACCCAGGCCGCCGGTGCCGCGCAGGGCGATGACCTTGGGCGTGGCGGAAACGTATTGGATGCTGCCGGCGCTGGAGGCCAAGACCACGAAGCTGCCCGTGGCGGACAGGGACACGCCTCCGGTGGAGGCGGAAACGGTCACGTTGTCGGTAGTGGCGCAGCCTTTGTCCAGGTATGTGCTGGAGGCGATGCCATTGACCGTGGTCACCGGCGAGCTGATGGTCGCCTTGCCCAGGCTGGCGCAGGTTGTCGTGAAATTGACAGACACCGGCTGCAGATAGACGCTGCCGGCGGAGTCCACCAGCTTGACCCGGATGGTATTGGTGCCGCCCGCGCTCAGCGTGGCGGATGCGACGGACGCCTGGCCGGACACAAAGGCGCCATCGGCCGTGCCCATGCGCACATCGGCGCGGCCGATGGTGAATACGACTTCGGCGCTGGCACCTTCGACGGTGGCCGTCACCTTGCCCGCGCCGAAGGCGTCGCCGGCCAGGATACTGACGGACGCCTGATTCTGGGCATTGGTCGCCGCCGTCTTGATGGGCAGCTCGCCGATGGTGGACTCGAAGGTCACCAACTCGGTCTGGGAGGTATTGGTCACCGTGGCGATCAGCTTGCCCGGGGCATCCGGGGTGATCGTGGTGATGGGCTGGTTGGTGTCAGGGTTAACCAGCTGCAGGCTGACCGACTTGTTGGGACCACCGGCAGAGCCGTCGCCAGCCGATTCCAGACCTACGACATTGGAAGTGATATTGCCGGTGATGCTGGCCGAAATGGTCGTCGCGCCCTTGGTCGTGCCGGCCAAGACATTGACCGTGGCTTCGCCATTGGCATTAGTCAGCGCGGTGCCGCTGGACGGATCGAGGACCAGGAATCCGCTGGCCGTTTCGAAAGTAACGACCTCACCGGCCACGGCGGCACCGCCGGAGGTCACCTTGGCGATGGCCTTGGCAGGCTTGGCCTTGCTCACCGAGGTCGTGGCGGCATTGGTTCCCGCGTCCACGACAGTCAAAGTCACGACCTTGGCCGCCGGCGTCGGAGGCGTCGTACTACCACTACCACCGCCACCCGATCCCCCGCATCCCACCAGGAATACGGCACTGAGGAGAAAGTACAGACTCTTTCTCAGCAACCCGTTCATGAGTTCTCTCCTACACATTGCTTACTTCTTGTAATCCCCGAACGGACAGCGATGGCTGCGGGGGCGGCTTGCGGGGTGCACTTAGCGGCATCCCGTCCATCCAAAAGCGGATGGCGCAAACCATCCGCCTTTCAGGCAGATACGGGGAAGCCTAGCGAAAGGCCGGTGGTACTTCAATGACCAAGGGGAGAAAAAATCCAAATTTCAAAGGCTTTTCACAGAAATGTAGAGCAGTTTGTAAACAGCAAGGCTCAGGCCAAATGCACGATGTTCATCGGCGCCGACGCTTCCTCGCTGACCAATCCCAGGACGCGCCGATAAAAACCGAGCTCCAGGGCCAGGGCCTGCTCCAAGGTTTCCGCCTTCCGGAAGCCGTGGCCCTCGCCCTCGAAGAGCACCAGGGCATGGGGCAGGCCCTTGGCGTCCAGGGCCTGGGCGAAACGCATGGCCTGCGAGGGCGGCACCACCGGGTCATCGGCTCCTTGCAAGAGTAGCAGGGGACAAGAAATCCGCTCGGCATGGTGCAGCGGCGAGCGCTCCCGGTATATGTCGGCACGCTGCGGATAGGGCGCCACCAAGCCGTCCAGGTAACGGGCCTCGAACTTGTGGCTGTCCTTCACCAGGCTTTCCAGGTCCGCGACCCCGTAGCGGCTCATGCCGGCGGCGAAGACCTTATGGAACACCAGGGCGCACAGCGTCGTGAAGCCGCCGGCACTGCCGCCGCGAATCAACAATCTATGCTCGTCGGCCAAGCCGCGGCGGGCCAGCTCTCGCGCGACGAGAATGCAATCGGCGACATCCAGCACGCCCCATTGGCCGCGCAAGGCGTCGCGATAGGCACGGCCGTAGCCTGTGCTGCCCCGGTAATTGACATCGGCCACGGCAAAGCCCCGGCTGGTCCAAAACTGGATGGCGGCATTGAAGCCCGCCGTCGTGGCGCCGGTCGGACCGCTGTGGCTCATCAGGATCAGGGGCGGGCGTTCGTTCTCGGGCCCCTGGAAAGCGGCACTGCGGGGCGGGTAATAGAAGGCATGCACGAGCTCGCCACCCGCATCGGCAAAGGCCGTGGCCTGAGCCTTGGATACCACCGGCACCCGCAGCTCTGAACTCTGCCGCAGCACGCGGCAGGCGCGGCTGTCGCCATCCATCAGTACCAGAGCCTCGCCGGCCTCGTCGGTGCAGGCCAAGAAGGCATAGTGTCCTCCGAGAGCCACTACCGTGCCGCCATAGGCGCGGTAAGGCAGCTCCAGGCGCTCCAAGTGGTCGGTGTCCGGCTCCAGCAGCCAGGCTTCCCCGTCCCCGCACTCGTAGCCCAGCGCCAGGGCCCGACCGCGCTCATCGAAGGCATAACTGGCATAACCCAAGCCCCAGAAGGGCGGGGCGAAATCCACCGGCATGGGCGTCAAGTCCTCGGCGATGCCATCCGGGTCCAGGGCATAAAGGCTGTAGTAACCGCCCCGGTCCGAGACGTAGTACAAGCGGCCGTCGGGTGCGAACTGCGGGTAGATGACCGACTCGCCAGGACCGCCGGCCAGTCGGCGAACTTCGTGCAGGCGCAAGGCTTCATCCAGGTAGCCCTGGAACAAGACCGTGGCATCCCAGGGCATGTCAGGGTGCGACCAACTCAGCCAGATCAAGCGGCCGTTCGGCCCCAGGCGCGGCGCCGCGTAGAAGTCGGCGCCCTGGACCAGGACCCTGCAGCGCCCCGAAGCCAACTCCACCGCCACCAACTCGTTATGCACCTGGCCATCCGCCTCGTGCCGCTCGCGGACACAGACGAGGGCCCGGCCATCGGCGGTGAAGGCTCCATCGGCATAGCGCCAGGCCCGGGGCGAAGGCGGTTCCGGCGTGATGGCCACCGGCGCCTCGCCCGCCCGGACGAGATACAGCCGCTGATCCTCGGCTCGCGCGAACACCAGCGTCCCGGAGCCCAGCCAGAAATCGCCGCCACCGTATTCGTGCACGCGGCTGCGTACGGAAAACTCCGCCGGCAGGACCTCCTCGGGCGCTCCTCCCGGCCGATAGCACATGAGCGCATTGCGCCCGGCCTCCTCCGGCCTCGACTCCAGCCAATAGAGCGCCTCGCCATCGCTAGCCAAATGACCGAAACGTCGAGAGGCACGGGCCAAGTCGGCGGGACGCAGGGGCGAAGTCCAGGTCCCGTAAGGCTGGATGGAAGGCTGAGTCACGGCATACTCCTTTCCGGGCGAACACCTCCCCGGACAAACGCCGGACACGCCAGGACGGCGCGGAGAAGGCGTCTCGGTTTCAGTATAGGAAGAGGTGGCTGAGCTTGCTGTCAGCCAAACGCCCGGATGTCACGAGTCAGGCGCGGAAAACGCGCGGGGAGCTTGCCCGCATCGTCGCAAGCATCGTTCCGAACAAGGCTAGGAAACTGGCGGAAGAGGTGGGATTCGAACCCACGGATGGTCGCCCATCGCCGGTTTTCAAGACCGGTGCATTCAACCGCTCTGCCACTCTTCCGATGCTTTTACCGCGGGATCGCCGCGGTTTTGGGGCGGCAAGAATACCGTAACTCGCCGCCGAGCGGAACTCATTTGTGGATGGAGCAGGCCCAGGCTTCAGGCGGAAAATCGGCGCGCGAAAACCCGGTTGCACTCTCCCGGGCAGTTCGCCACAATCGCCTGAAGAACGACCGCCGGATTGTTGTCCGCAACGGTCCCAGGGATGGAACAGCCTCAACACTCAAGGGAGTCTCGCCGTGATCAAAATCCTGCTCGTCGACGACCATGAACTGGTGCGTACCGGCATCAAGCGCCTGCTGACCGATGTCCAGGGCATGAAGGTGGTGGGCGAGGCGGAAACCGGCGAGGAGGCCGTCAAGTTCGCTCGCGACAAGCCCGTGGACGTGATCCTGATGGACGCGAAGATGCCCGGCATCGGCGGCCTGGAAGCCACCAAGCGCATCCTGCGCCACTGCCCCGACCTCAAGATCATCGCTCTGACCGTGCATGGCGAAGAGCCCTTCCCCTCCATGTTCCTTCAGGCCGGCGCCGCCGGTTATCTGACCAAGGGCACCGGTCTCGACGAGATGGTGCGCGCCATCAAGCAGGTGTTCAACGGCCAGCACTACCTGGCGCCGGAAATCGCCCAGCAGATGGCCCTGCGCCAGTTCACCGGGACCAAGGAGCCGAATCCCTTCGATTCCCTGTCGGAGCGGGAGATGCAGGTCATGATGATGATCACCGCCGGCCAAAAGGTCCAGGACATCTCCGACAAGCTCTGCCTGTCGCCCAAAACGGTCAACACCTACCGCTACCGCTTGTTCGAGAAGCTGGCGGTCAACGGCGACGTGGAGCTGACCCATCTGGCCATCCGCCATGGCATCCTCGATGCCGAACAGCTGTAAGCTTGGCGGTTCGAGTCACCGCCTAGCCTCTCCCCGTCCATGAGTTCCGAGCACGTAAGCGGCGCTGAGCGCGAAGCCTTCGACAGCGCCGCCTTCTTAAAGAACCTGCCCCACAAGCCCGGCGTCTACCGCATGCTGGATACGGCCGGCACGGTGATCTACGTCGGCAAGGCGCGGAATCTCAAGAAGCGCGTCGGCAGTTATTTCCAGAAGGTCCACGACAACCCCAAGACCCGCGCCCTGGTGGCGGCCATCGCCGCCATGGAATTCACGGTGACCAATTCGGAAACCGAGGCGCTGCTCCTGGAAAACAACTACATCAAGGCCCTGCGCCCGCGCTACAACATCGTCCTGCGCGACGACAAGTCCTACCCCTATATCCACTTATCCGGTGGCGACTACCCGCGTCTGTCCTTCCATCGCGGCGCCAAGACCGGCGGCGGCCGCTATTTCGGCCCCTATCCCAGCGCCGGCGCCGTGCGCTCCAGCTTGTGGCAGCTACAGAAGCTGTTCCGGGTCCGGCAATGCGAGGATTCCTTCTTCGCCAACCGCTCCCGCCCCTGCCTGCAATACCAGATCAAGCGCTGCACCGGCCCCTGCGTCGGCCTGGTGTCCAAGGAGGACTATGCCGAGGACGTGCGCCTGACCAGCCTCTTCCTGGAGGGCAAGAACCAGGAAATCCTCAACGCCCTGGGCGAGCGCATGGAGCAATGCGCCAAGGATCTGGAGTTCGAGCGCGCCGCCCGCTACCGCGACCAGCTCATCGCCCTGCGCCGGGTCCAGGAAGTCCAGAGCATCAGCCAGGAGGACTCGGAACTGGACATCGACGCCGTGGCCGTGCTTTCCGCACAGGGCCTGGTCTGCGTCCTGGTGCTCTATGTGCGCGGCGGCCGCGTCCTGGGCAGCAAGAGCTTCTTCCCTGCCCTACCCCAGGACGACAGCCTGGAGGATGTGCTCACCGCCTTCCTGCCCCAGTACTACCTGAACCGCGAGGACCTGCCCCGCGAAGTCGTCTCGACCCTGGCCATCGAGGAGGCGGAGCTCTTGGAAACCGCCCTCGCGGAGCTGGCCGGACGGCGGGTGCGCTTCGCCAGCGCCGTGCGCGGCGAACGCCTGCGCTGGCTGCAACTGGCGCGGCAAAATGCCGAGACCGAGCTGGCGGCGCGCCTGGCCAACCGGCAAAATGCCGAGGCGCGCCTGGATGCGCTGCAGGAGGCCCTCAACCTGGACGCACCGCCGGCACGGCTGGAGTGCTTCGACATCAGCCACACCCAGGGCGAGCTCACCGTCGCGTCCTGCGTGGTCTTCGAGCAGGGCGGCCCCAAGAAGAGCGATTACCGGCGCTTCAATATCGAGGGCATCACCCCTGGCGACGACTATGCCGCCATGCACCAGGCACTCAGCCGCCGCTACGCCCGGCTCAAGGCCGGCGAGGCGGCCATGCCCGACATCCTGCTCATCGACGGCGGCGCCAACCAGCTGGCCCAGGCCGAGACCGTGCTGGCAGAACTGGACATCCAGGGCATCACCCTCCTGGGCGTCGCCAAGGGCGAAAGCCGCAAACCGGGCCTGGAGCGATTATTCATGCCCGGCCTCGCCGATCCCATCCTGCTCCCCGCCGACTCGCCGGCCCTGCACCTCATCCAGCACATCCGAGACGAAGCCCACCGCTTCGCCATCACCGGCCACCGCCAGCGCCGTGCCAAGGCGCGCAACCACTCCAGTCTGGAAGACATCCCGGGCATAGGCCCCAAGCGCCGCCGCGAGCTGCTCAAGTACTTCGGCGGCCTGCAAGAAGTGAAGAAGGCCGGCGTGGAAGAACTGGCCAAGGCCCCCGGGATCAGCGCCCAGCTGGCCCAGACCATCTACGATGCCCTGCACTGACCCAAGCCGGTCCCGGTGCGAGCGGCAGGCCGACCGAGAGGATATCGAGAGCCCGATCAGCAACTTGCCCGCGCGACTTCGTGCAGAACCCCGGATGAATGCAGTATCCTTGGCACACGCCACGCAACACCCTGCCCCGGGCCAAAACGATAACGAAACCGGCATGAACCTACCCAATCTCCTGACCCTGCTCCGCATCATCCTGATCCCGGTGTTTGTCCTATTTTTCTACCTGCCGGTTGGCTGGAGCCATGTGGCCACGGCCGCCATTTTCGCCCTGGCCGGCTTCACCGACTGGCTGGATGGCTGGGTAGCCCGGCGCTACAACCTGACAACTCCCCTTGGCGCCTTTCTGGACCCGGTCGCCGACAAGCTCATGGTGGCTGTCGCCCTGGTGCTCCTGGTGGAGCAGCATCACAGCCTTTGGCTGACCCTGCCCGCCTCGGTCATCGTCAGCCGCGAAATCGTCATCTCGGCGCTACGCGAATGGATGGCGGAGCTGGGCAAGCGCACCAAGATCGCCGTGTCCTGGATCGGCAAGGTCAAGACCTCGGCGCAGATGCTCGCCATCCTGCTGCTCCTCGCCAACCCCCTGGAGCGCAAGGGCCTGGGCTTGGCCCTGGGCTATATCTGCCTGTACATCGCCGTAGGCCTGACCCTGTGGTCCATGGTCGAATACTTGCGCGCGGCCTGGCCCGAGCTGCGAGACGGTGATAAACCGCGATAGCTGAACAAAAAACGAACAAAATCAATATGCTAAGTTTTCACTAAACTTCTTGACAGGGATTCGACATTCGGTAAAATGCACGCCTGTTTCGCGGGAATAGCTCAGTTGGTAGAGCACGACCTTGCCAAGGTCGGGGTCGCGAGTTCGAGTCTCGTTTCCCGCTCCAAATTCGAAAACCTCGGTGCAACCGATTTCTGGAACCGAGGTTTTTTTCATTGTGAAACCATACCCTGGCGGGGTAGCAAAATGGTTATGCAGCGGATTGCAAATCCGTAGACGCCGGTTCGATTCCGACCCCCGCCTCCAATTCGAACAAGGACTTACAACCGTAAGTCCTTTTTCGTTTCTGGACTGTATGTCCTGTAAACGGTATGGCATGCTTTCCGGCGTCGCATCCTCCGCGCCGCCCCATCCGCCCGGATGGCGAAATCGGTAGACGCAGCAGACTTAAAATCTGCCGACCTTACGGTCATGCCGGTTCGATTCCGGCTCCGGGCACCACATTCCCTTCCGCCGACGTCCCGCCAGGTCCAATAATCCCGCGCAACACCGCACAATTACTGAGTTTTGGCTCCAACGACGTCCAAGCAAGACTATTGCAATCCACCCTCCACTGTTGGTAGTTTTGTTGGAATCCGAGTTCGGTAACCGATAGATACCAACATGAAGCTAAAGGACATGGAGTGCCGCACCGCACAGCCTGGTGAAAAACTGCGCAAGCTGTCGGACGGCGGCGGGCTGTTTCTCTGGGTACAGCCCGATGGTAAGAGATACTGGCGTTTGGCCTACCGCTTCGGTGGGAAGCAAAAGACCCTGGCCCTGGGGGTCTATCCCGAAGTCAGCCTCAAGGAGGCCAGGGACAAGCGAGAGCTCAACCGCAAACTGCTCGCCGAAGGTATCGACCCCAGCGAGCGCCGCAAGCAGGACAACCGGACACAGAAGCAACGCACGGAGAACACCTTCGAGGCCCTGGCCCGCGAATGGTGGGAGTACCAGAAGGCGAAGTGGAAGCCGGATCATGCCGCACGGGTGATGAAGTACCTCGAAGGCGACGCCTTCCCTGCCCTAGGCTCCCGCCCCATTACGGAAATCGAGACCCCGGACGTGCTGGACGTGGTGCGCCGCATCGAACAGCGCGGAGCCTTGTACCCGGCGGAAGACGTGAAAGGCTGGTGCAGCAATGTCTTTCGATACGCGATCCAGACCGGACGCGCCCGCTACAACCCAGCCGCCGAACTAGCAGGAGCGCTGCAAGCCAAGGAGGACCGACGCCGCCCCTCACTTCCCAAGGCGGAGCTTCCTTCCTTTTTGGCGAAGCTGGAGGCTTACAAGGGCGAGCTATCCACCGTGCTTGCCCTCAAGTTGATCGTGCTGACCTTCGTCCGCAATGGAGAACTGCGCGGCGCCCGGTGGCAGGAGATCGACTTCGACAAGAAAGAATGGCTTATACCCGCCGAGCGCATGAAGATGAAGGAGGCGCACATCGTCCCCTTGTCCCGCCAAGCCGTTGAGATTCTGGAACAGATGCGTCCCTTGACCGGCCGATACGAGCTCGTCTTTCCGTCAAGGCTTGACCGTGCCAAGCCGATATCGGAAAACACCTTGAACAAGGCGCTGGCGCTCATGGGCTACAAGGACAAGGCCACCGCCAACGGTTTCCGGGCCACGGCGTCCAGCATACTGAACGAACAGGGCTTCAATCCCGACGCCATCGAGCGCCAGTTGGCCCACAAGGAGCGCAACAAGGTACGTGCGGCCTACACCCACCAAGCCCAGTACCTGCAAGACCGGCACCGGATGATGCAATGGTGGGCGGATCATCTGGATACCGCTCGGGCGATGGGGCAAGGAGGCAATGTTGTAATACTGCCAAGGCGCCAAGGTTGATGCACGACGCCCTAGTTTCCCCATAGCCCTCCAAGGCCAGTATCGCATCGGGCATGCGAGTCCTAGAACCGTTAGCGAGGAGTGGGCATCGGGCGCGCCGCGCCCGCGAGGCCGGCGCCAGGGCGTACACGGAGGAAGTGTCCGACAAACGGCGCATAGGCCAGGATGGGACAGCCATCCCCAAGTGGCAGAACGCCGCAAGGAAAACCGAACAAAAGCGAAGCCCCGCGTTCGGCCGCGCTTCTGGCCTCCAGTTGTCCAGGGTCAGCGCGCTCACACGAGGCTCCAGACTCACAGTACGAACCGACCGGGACCCTGTCACGCTGCGAGCCTCACGCGAATTTGGCTGCCGCGTCGAGGGGCAACGCACATTGCCTAATGCGTTTCTCAGAGCAACATTGTAAATGTGCAGTATTATTTCCAAGTGGAAATCACCCGGAATCAGCACATGCCCAGATTCACTGTTGAGTTATCCGACGAAATAAACGACACCCTCGACGCAATTGCACGGCGGAGCGGTATTAGCAAAGCTGAGGCGATGCGCAGAGCCTTCGCGCTGCTGGCCATAGCGGATCAAGAAAAGCAAAAGAATCGCGGACGTTCACTCGGCATCATTCGAGAGCGGGAGGACCACTCCCTAGAAGCGGTGTGCCGCATTATCGGCGTGTAAGCGCGGATAGCGAGCGAAAATTTCCTGTCCGTCGAACTTATGTGTATTAAAATTCCCACAGAGCCCGCAACCACGTGAGCACGGCTACCGGAGGGGTCATATGCGTAGCGAATCGGGTTGGAAGATACCCGTTTCGCGTCGGGCGCCACTTCTCATTATCTTACGCAATGCTGTTGTTTACCGCTAAACTCCCCCGACAAATCGCCTCCCGCGCAAGTGGCATTTCGCCATATTGCCTGCCGAGTGAATTGGTACGCCGGTCAAGGGCTGGAAGGGCTTGGCAGAAAGCCCCTTCACGCAGATGGCGGACACCATGTGACGCGATCACCATGTTTCCTCAATTGGGGCATATGCTACATGGCCGTCGGCATATCGCAAAAACTCATCGGCCAAAGCCTTAATCATCTCACTTAATTCTGCGACACCCTCAGCAACTACCAAGTCGGGCTTGGCAAGAATTACCCTACTCGACGCCTCCAAAGCGCGAAGTCGTAGCTCCTTTTCAGGCAGGGAGTAGATGTTCGGTAAAGGAGCAGTCCTTTCAAGAACTTCGATTTGCTCAATCCTATTCTGGATTCCATCCTTGTAAGGGACGGACTGGTAGGAAACTTTTATAGTGTCTCCCTCATTCGCTTCTGGGACATTTGATGCCGCAATCTTTGAATAGCGCCGACCAGCAACCCAATACACTAAGATCCAATATGGTGCCTTTCCGCTGCCCTTAGGCTGATAAGGGCCAAATGACTGAATAGCTTCCACGCGACCATCAGCTTCCCCGCATCTCGACTCTATCACGATAACCCCCAAAGCGTTTCCCGCAGGGCGCGCCCTCCCGCATCCACTGACAAGTGGGTGTCTCGCGCTCACAGACGGGGTGAATTTCGTTTGCTTGTCCTTAGCAACTGCCCTATTCCGCCAAATAAGCGCTCGCTTGCAGGTCACGCCAGTAGGTCATCGAGTCGCCGCTTTGTTCGGCGGCACGCCGCGCTTTCTCCGCATAGCGTGGATTTACCGAGAGCAGTTCTTTCAAGCGTATCGCAGCCCGCTCGCATCGCGCCTTTTCCTCGGGAGGAATCGGAGGCAGATCTCGGATATTCCTCATCGCGGTATTCACATCCCACTCTATGGTTCATGTATTGTTCAATTTATAACCCGAGCAACTCGCCATCAAGAGTGGGTCAAGCGCATTGCTACAGTAAACAACCCGCGCTATGCTGGCATTAAGCCTCGCCGCAATCCCTCTCCGGGCAATTGGAGCCCGACAGACTGGATGCGTGCGGGGCTTATTTTTAACGCCAGCTCCCTCATCGCCTCAGGCAGAACACACATGCCATCGGCAAGCACGCACCATCCTTCACCAGTCCCTGGCCAAGCAGCCCGCGAACTACACCACCCCGCCTTCGGACTCAATATCAAACCGCTGAGCAAATAGCTCCGCGACCATTTCGGCGTGTGCTTGTGGAGAACCGTCGGGCCTGTGGGTCAGAACTACCTGGATACAGCGCGCCAGCAAGGCCTTTGTTCGTTCCTCAAAGACCGGGACTGGCGGGGCTGCGCGTTCCCACTCCCCTTTCCCGAATACCAGCCAGTCCAAACGCACACCCAATGCCCGGCATAGCCTAGCCGCCAAGTCCGCCGGCATGCCCCCAGTCCCACAGGACTCAAGTCCTTGCACCTCCTCGACTGATACGCCGATCAAGCCGGCAAGGCCACGCTGGGTAACGCCCCGCTGCGATCGGGCGTAAGCGATACGTTCACCTGCCGAATTGAGACCTTCCGCCACCACTGTACCCTCCCATTCTGGTAGTTAACCTGCCTGGACACGCCAAATTGAGGAAAAAATAGGATTCCAATCTTTCCGCACAACAGGCGATGTAACCGGATTTGCTCATCGGAGCTTATACCTCCAAGCCAAAATAAAAGTCAAATACCCATTCAATTTCAATTGGTTACATATCGGTGCACAGATATTTTTCTTACTAAATAATCTGCACGCCAAGCGCAAATAGTCGTTTTACAGTCCGTTTTGGATTCTGGTAGACAATACGGGTCGGTTTTGAATCAGTAAGGAAATCCGACTATGCAGACCCATATCCTCCGTCTTCCCTCCGTCATGGCCCGCGCGGGGCTGTCGCGCAGCAGCATCTATCTCGGCATGCAAAATGGCACCTTCCCGAAGCCCATCGCTCTTGGCGCCCGTGCCGTGGGCTGGCTCGAAAGCGAAATCGAGCAATGGCTCGCGGATCGCATCAAACAGTCGCGCCCCGAGGTCTGCGCCTAAGCCGAGTGGGGGAAGTATCAAAATGCAATCACACACCCCAGACCACGTTGTGGGCGCGTTCCGTAGCGCCCTCGCACAGGCCGGACTTGTTTATGGCGGCGAAAT
Organism: Gammaproteobacteria bacterium; assembly: GCA_016182845.1. GTDB lineage: Bacteria > Pseudomonadota > Gammaproteobacteria > Enterobacterales > Permianibacteraceae > JACPFT01. The sequence continues at coordinate 108,281 of JACPFT010000001.1, read as the reverse complement.
TACCGCTGATGGCCAAATACACCGGATCCAAGTGGACGGAGACCGGGACAAGGACTCCTGGTACGTCCTGCACCTGGACGACCTTCCCGCAGGCGCCTTCGGTTGCTGGAAACGCGGCATCAGCGAGACCTGGTGTGCCAAGCCGTTGAATACGTTGAGCAACGCCGACAGAGCACGCTACACGAGCCGACTCGGCACCCTGCAAGCGGCAAGGGCACAGGAGGAAGCGGAGAGGCATGCGAAAGCGCGCCACTCCGCAGAACGGCGTTGGGCCATTGCTCAACCGGCGCCGGTCACTCACCCCTATCTTGTGCGCAAACGCATTCCCGCACACGGTGCTCGTCTGGAAGGCGAAAACCTGCTAGTCCCCATACGCAATGCCGATGGAGAGCTGACCAGCCTACAGGCGATCGCCCCGGACGGAACCAAGCGCTTCCACCCTGGCGGAGAGGTGAAGGCATGCTACTGCCTGCTGGGCGATATCCAGCATTCCGTCATCATCGCGGAGGGCTTTGCTACTGCCTCGACCCTGCACGAGCTCACCGGGAAGACGGTCGCCATAGCCTTCAACGCCGGCAACTTGCTTCCCGTTGCGAAACGTCTTGCGGCGCAGCACCCCAACCTGTCCATCACGATTGCAGCGGACAACGATCAATGGACCGAAGGTAATCCGGGTCTGGCAAAAGGACGCGAGGCCGCGGTATCGGTCGGAGCCCGCCTTGCCATACCAGCTTTTACCGAGTTGGCCGGACAGCCAACCGACTTCAATGACCTGTATCTACGCGAGGGGCGGGATGCCGTGCTGGCACAGCTTGCCGCGGCGGGAAGGCCCAGCGCTGAACGCACTCAGAACATCGGCCCTTACTACTGCCGGTCCTCCGGCGTTTACTACCGACCGGAAGATGGTGGAGCCGACTCCCGGGACTACTGGATATGTTCGGCGCTGCACGTCGATGCGATGACCCGCGACGCACAGGGGGCTAACTGGGGGCTGTTGTTGCGTTGGCTGGACCAAGACGGTCGTGAACACCGCTGGGCGATGCCGATGGCGATGCTCAAAGGCGAAGGGATTGAACTACGTGCCGAGCTCTTAGGTCGTGGGCTCAAGATCGACCCATCTCCCAAGGCCCGTATGCATCTCCTGCGCTACCTCAACGCCTGCGAGCCCGAAAGCCGCGCTACGAGCGTCGATGGGACTGGTTGGCACGGTAATGCCTTCGTGCTGCCAAATCGGGTGATCGGCGCCTCCGACGAGCCGGTGATCCTCCAATCGGACGTGACCGAAGCCTCGCCAGTATGCGAGCAAGGCTCCGCAGCGGAATGGCGCCAGCATGTCGGTAGCCTCTGCCGGGGCAATAGCCGGCTTGTTTTCGCGGTCAGTTGTGCCCTTGCCGCCCCCCTTCTGGGCCTGATAGGTGAGGAGTCGGGCGGGTTCCACTTCCGGGGAGGCTCATCGACTGGCAAAACTACGGCGTTACGTGTCGCCGCCTCCGTGTGGGGAGGCGTGGGTTATATCCAGCGCTGGCGTGCCACGGTCAACGGGCTTGAGGCCATTGCCCGCACGCACAACGACCTACTGCTGATTCTGGACGAGCTCGCCCAGGTGGACCCCCATTCGGCGGGAGAGATCGCCTACATGCTTGGCAACGGCCAGGGTAAAGCCCGCGCCACCCGCTCCGGCTCTAGCCGCAAGCCTTATCGGTGGCGCCTGCTGTTTCTATCGGCCGGCGAGATTTCCCTGGCGGATCATATGCGCCAAGCAGGGAAGCAAACCAAGGCAGGCCAGGAGGTGCGCCTGGCCGACATCGGGGCCGACGCGGGGCTAGGGCTGGGCATCTTCGAAAACCTGCATGGCCGGGCCGATGGCGCGGCCCTGTCCCGGGAACTGAGCGAGCTAACACGGCACTGCTTTGGCGCGGTGGGCTGCGCATTCCTGGAACAGCTAGCCCGTAGAAGCTCGACCTTGCGCGGGCAAATAGCCGAACGCCATCGGGCCTTCATTCAAACCCACTGCCCACCGGGCTCCGAAGGCCAGGTGTTGCGAGTCGCCGGACGCTTTGCACTGGTCGCCGCGGCTGGAGAGCTGGCGACAGAGCTCGGCTTAACTGGATGGGACAAGAGCGAGGCCTCAGCCTCATCGGCCCGCTGCTTTTACGACTGGCTGGAAGGGCGCGGCGGCGTTGGCAACAGGGAACATCGCCAGGTTCTGGAAACGGTGAACCAATACATTGAGATGTATGGCGAAAGCCGATTCCAGGATCTCGATGATGCCGAAGCCCCCAGCCCTCCCAAGCGAGCCGGGTTCCGCAGGAAGCTCCTAAACGGCGAAACGGAGCTGATCGTGCTTCCCGAGAGCTTCCGAAGTGAACTTTGCGCGGGGACAGACCCTGAGTTCACGGTAAAGGTCTTGCGCGCCACTGGTCAGCTCAAACCCGCCCCCTGCGGAAGAGCCCAACAACAGGTACGGATCCCAGGGCTGGGGAGGCGCCGCGTGTATGTATTGCGGACCGCGCTGGAGGACGTCGCATGAGCGCCGCCAACTTCGTGATTAGCGCGGGAGCCGAAGGAGCCAACGGAGCCACCGCGCCTAACCCGCTGTCTTTACAAGGCTTCCCGGGAAGTCCCCCTACGAACAGCGCCATTGGAGCCAATTGGAGCCAAGGAGCCACGGGGCCTCAACCGGCTCCATTGGCTCCAACCGCGCGGAGCACAACATCGAGCGACAATCAGTCTGAATTTTCCCGCTACAACAAGCGGTTAGACTGCCTGGCTCCGGCGGCTCCACTGGCTCCAGAGGCTCATATAGAGAACCTGACGCAACGCTTGGCGACCTGCCGGAGCTGCTGCGACATGCTGGATGCCCTGGAACATGCCGCGAGAGAGGCAGGGATGATTGAGATGCGAGCCCCTACCATCAGCCTGCGCCTTGCGGTTGCTACCGATGGCTGGAGCATGGCGGCTCGCCGCATCGAACTACGGCGCTTCTTCTGGGCTTGGATGAGCCGGGGTAAAGAAGCTGCACTCGCGGAGTTGGGGAGGACTCCACTACAACTTGAGTAGGCGCCAAAACGGCTAGAATAACCCTGTCCCCACCAATCGTGGGACAGGGTAGAACATCACCGCCGAATCGGCCGCCTCAACCACCGACCCAGGTCCATCCTGCGGGATGGGAAATGCGTATAGATTGCAGCCTGTTGGTATTTTTGTTGGTATCAAGCATGCCAAATGGGCCATCAACCTAGTAATCAAGCGGCCTTTATGCCTAATGTTCGATTCCGGCTCCGGCACCATCGTTGAACGCCTACGCCCTCGCCGGCCGTCGCATGCGCCGACACTTGCTCCGTTTCGGCAACGCCGGCACGACGGTGATCGCCAACCCGAAAGGCCGTATCCGCGCGCACTCCGGCATGGAACCCGCTGGCACTCGCTAACCGCCCCAAACGACCCGTTGGTTCATGCTTTCGCTCGAATTTTTATTGATAACGCTTCGCATTCGCAATATATTGCCCCGCACCAAATAGCCAGCCAAGGCTCCGGCACAACCGGATGCTCGCCAATCCTTAGGACCTGCCCCATCGGAAAACCCGGGGCAAGACGCGAGCATTCCATGTCGGCCACCGCCCCGCTCCAATCCACCCGTTCGCCTGCCACATCGCCGGCTGACACGCACCCGCTCTGGCCCACGGCCATGGGCATTCCCGACGCCGCCGCCTTGCACCGCGCCCTGGATCGGGTCGTGCGCCAGGTCTTGGAGGCTCTGATCCTCGAACGCCTGCTGGCGGTGGGCTCGGAGGAGATGGAACCAGGGCTAACCCGCTTGTGCTGGGCGGGGTGTACTAGCCAGGGCGGTCCCGTGCGCTACCAGGCCCTGGCCGATACCGAGGCGAGCTTTGGCCGGCTCAGGATTCGTCCGGACAGCCTGCGCCGCGACGAGGGCGCGGGCTTTCAGCCGATCCGGGCACTGCGCGACTTCTTGCAGGAGCTGCAGACCGCGCTGGGGGCACCGGACGCTCGCTTCCTGCCCTTCGCCCAAGAGCTGCACCAGACCTGGCTCAACGACGCCTGGGCCCAGGTCTTGCCCGGGCCGGCTAGCCTGGATGCGTCCTGCGCCGAGCTGGAGGCCAGCCTGCGCGAGGCCCATCCCTACCATCCCTGCTACAAGTCGCGCATGGGCTTCTCGCCCTGGGACAATACCCGCTACGGCCCCGAGTTCGGCGGGCGGCTGCGGCTGATCTGGCTGGCAGTGGTTCGCGGCGGGTGCGTCTCTAGCCGGATCCGGGGCCTGGACGAGCGGCGTTTCCTCATCGCCGAGTTGGGCGAAACGACGCTCGCAGGCTGGGAGGCCGAGCTGCTACGGCAGGGTCTGAGCCCCGAGGACTACGCCCTGATCCCGGTCCATCCCTGGCAGTGGCGGCAGCGGTTACTGGGCGAATGCCTTGCGGAGCTCGCTGCCCGGCGCATCCTAGTCTTGGGCGAGGGCGGCCAGGACTACCTGCCTCAGCAGTCCATACGCAGCCTGTCCAACGTGAGCCGGCCCGAGGCAGCCACGCTCAAGCTGCCGCTGGCCATCGTCAACACCTCGGCGGATCGCATCCTCTCGTCCCACCATGTGTGCAATGCCGGGCCGGTGTCCGATTGGCTGGAGGGCATGCGCGCGGCCGATCCCTTCCTGAGCGAACGCCTGGTGTTGTTGCGCGAGGTCCTGGGCCTGGCCTGGGACGCGCCGGAGGAACCGGGCCCCTGGCGCGAGCGGCGCTACGGGCAGCTCTCGGCGATCTGGCGCGAAAGCGTGGAGAGCAAACTGCAGCCCGGCGAGGCCTCCCTGCCCTTCGCGGCCCTCTACCATCGGGACGGCGCGGGCCGTTTGCTGCTGGACCCCTGGCTGGACCGTCACGGCCTCCTGCCCTGGTTGGAGGCCTTGATGCGGCGCGCCGTGCTGCCCTTGCTGCACTTGCTCTACACCCAGGGCCTGGGGCTGGAGGCCCATGCCCAGAACCTGATCCTCCTGCATCGCGACGGCTGGCCCAGCCGGGTGGCGGTGCGCGATCTGCCGGGCGGATTGCGCTTTTGCCGTGCCGATCTGGCGCGGCCCGAGGCCTGCCCCGAACTGGCTCCGATGCCGGACTTCCGCCGGGCGCACAACGCCGCTTGCTCCATGGAAGTCGCCGAGCCCGAGGCGGTGCGCGATTTTCTCTGGGACGCCCTGGGCTTCGTCAACCTGGCTGAGCTGGCCTGGGCGCTTCGCCAGACGCGGGGTCTGCCGGAACGGGAGTTCTGGGCCCTGCTGGCGAGGACCCTACGCGCCTACCAGGCGGAGCGGCCGGAGCATGCCGCGCGCCATGCCCGTTACGATCTGTTCGTGCCCAGCACCCGGAGCGAACCCCTCGCCCGGCGCCGGCTGTTGGGCGAGGACGGCGCGGGCTGGCAGAACCGGCCCAATCCCCTGGCGGGCCTGTGATGTCCCGTTCCCGCATCCTGGCCGTCGTACTCTACGGCCATTTCACCGCGGCCGCCGCGGCCCTGGGGCTGCCGGCCTTCTACGGCCGGGTCCTGGCCGACCTGGGCGAAGTCCGGCCCGGACTGGTGGGTCTGTTTTTCGTCATCCCCACCCTGGGCGCGGCGCTGGCCAACCCGTTCTGGGGCCGGATCGCCGATCGCATCGGCAAGCGGCCGGCCCTGGCGCGGGCCCATCTGGGCCTGGCCGCGAGCTTCTTCGCGGCCAGCCTGGCCGATTCGGTTGCCGGCTTCGCCCTGGCCTTGGCGCTGCAGGGCCTGTTCGGCGGCAGCTTCGCCGCCTCCAATGCCTACCTGGCCACGCTGTGGTCCGGTCACAGCCTCTCCCGCATCCTCACCGTGATGCAGGGCTCGGCGCGCCTGGCCCTGTTCGCCGGGCCAGCCCTGGTCGGTTGGGGTCTGGGCCTGGCCGAGCCCCTACGCCTCTACCGGGGCCTGGCCTTGTTGCCGCTCATCGCGGCCTGGCTGGTGTTGCGCCTGCCGGCAGATCGGGCCGTGGGCAGCAATGAGCCGGCCGGCACGCAGCCCCGACTGCCGCCGATCCTGGCGCCTTGGGCGATTTACGCCCTGCACTACGCCTTCGTCTTCGCCACCGTACTGGGCTTTCCGCTCTTCGTCGGCTTTGCCGAGTCCCGGCTGCCCGGCTTGCCGGCGGCACTGCTCGGCCTGCTCTACGGCCTCCCCCACGGCGTCTATCTGCTCGCGGCGGCGCCCTTGGCACGCGGCTTGACCGGACGCGAGAGCGGCGGCTGGCTCGCGGCGGCCCTGGCGCTGACCGCCGTCGGCTTGGCCGGCCAAGCCTGGGCCGGTAGCCTCGCCGCACTGGTCGCCTGGCGCGTCTTGCTGGGCCTGGGCATGAGCGCCTGCTATGTGCTGGTGCATGGCCTGATCGCCCGCGTCACCGAGGCCGGCAATGCTGGCCGCCGCTTCGGCGGACTCGAGGCCTGCACGAAATGGGGCGCGGTCAGCGCCGGCCTCGGCGCCGCCGCCCTGGGCCAGTATGCGTCCCCGGTCCACTGTTTTTACCTGGGGGCCGCGCTCTTGCTGTTGCCGGCCCTCCTCCTGATCGGCAATGCCCGCCAGCTCAGACGCCCGCCGCGCATGACCCCGACGCCCATCCCACCCTGGAGTGATCGATGAACATGCCCCTGATGCGCCTGGCCGAGGAGCTCTCCGCCAGCCCAGAGTTATCCACCAGCCCCGAAAGGCGCGCCGGCCGTCATGGCCTGGAAACCCTACTCAACTGCTATTGCCGCGAGGTGGCGGGTCCGGAAGGCCATTGCCATGTGGGGCCCTTCCTGGGTCAGCAGGAATGGCCCGTGCCGGTGCGGGCCCTGCTGCGCCAGGGCCAGGCCTTGCAGGTCCAGCTGCCCCGCAGCCGCGCCCGGCTGCTCGCCGTGGTGGCCCAGGCCTCGCCCACCGGCAATTACCGCTACCGCTCCGCCGTGTACTGCGCCCACGCGGGCCGCGGCTGGCAGGTCCTGGACTGGCGCGAGCTGGCCCGGCTCGTGATCGGCGAACTGGCCGCCCGCGAGGACCTGCCCTTCAACGACGAACTGATGGTCCAGATCGAGGACAGCGTGGCCGTGACTGCGGCCATCCTGGAGCGGGGCCAGCCGGCGCTGGATAGCAGCGATCCGGTACTGGCCTTCATCCAGTCCGAGCAGGGCCTCCGCCTGGGCCACCCCTTCCACCCCGCGCCCAAGAGCCGCCTGGGCTTCGCGCCCGAGGAGCTGGCGCGTTACTCCCCGGAGCTGGGCGCGGCCTTTCCCCTGCACTACTTCGCCGTGCGCCCCGAGGACCTCTGCCAGCGTTCGATCCTGGCGCGGGACTGCGCGGCCCTGGTAGCGGAGGAGGCGCCCGAGGCACTGGCTCCCGAGGGCTTCGTGCTGATGCCGGCCCATCCCTGGCAGGCGGCCTGGTTGCGCGGCCGGCCGGCCATGGCGGCGGCCCTGCGGGAGGATAGAGTCCGGGATCTGGGTCCGGCCGGGCCGGCTTGGCATGCCACCTCGTCGATCCGCACCCTGTACCGGCCCGAGGCGGCCTATTTCTACAAGTTCTCCCTGCACGTGCGCATCACCAACTGCCTGCGCAAGAACGCGGACTACGAGCTGGACGGGGCGCTGCAAGTCTCGGCCCTGATGGGCGAGCTGCTGCCGGCCTTGCAGGCCCGCTTCCCGTCTTTCGCCGTGCTGGCCGAGCCGGCCTATATGAGCGTGGATCTGGGCGGCGCCGACGAGGCCCAGCGCCGCGAGCTCAAGGAAGGCTTCGGTCTGATCCTGCGCGAGGGCTTCGCGGACAGCCTGCGCCCGGGGGCCGTCCCCCTGCTCTCAGGCGCCCTGTTCGGCGACGGCGAGTTCGGCCAGGCACGCCTGGCCCAGGTGCTAGTCGCCGCCGGCGCGGAGGCGGGACTGCGTCCCGAACTGGTCGAGGCCTGGTTCGCGGCCTATGTGGAAACCGTGATGTTCCCGGTCCTCCACGCCTATTTCGAGCAGGGCCTGGTGTTCGAGCCCCATCTGCAGAACGTGGTCGTGGGCCTGGAGCGCCATTGGCCAGCCCAGGTCTTTCTGCGCGACTTCGAGGGCGTCAAGCTGGTGCGCGAACGCTGGCCCGCCGAGCGCTTGCCCCTGGCCGGTGAACGGGCGCGCGAGGCCCTGTGGTACACCAACGACCAGGGTTGGAACCGGGTGTCCTACTGCCTGTTCGTCAACCATTTCTGCGAGGCCATTCAACAGCTTGCGGCACTCTGCCCGGGCCTGGAGCGGCGCTTGTGGGCCGTGGTTGCCCAAGCCTTGCAGCACTACCAGGCCCACCATGGAGACGCAGCCTCGGCGCTGCGCATCAACCGGGTGCTGGCCGGCCAGCCCTTCCCAATGAAGGGGCATCTCATCAACCGCTTCCTCAAGCGCGCCGACAAGGCCGCGCCCTACCTGGCTCTGGCCAATCCCCTGGCGGTGGCCGCGGGAGGCTGGGCATGAGGCCGGACTGGCGCCCCATCGCCGCCGTGCTCGCGGAACTGGACGCGCGGGGCGAGCCGACGCCGCCCTGCGCCTATATCTACGATCTGGACGCCTTGCGCAGCCACGCGGCCCACCTGCGCGCGGGCCTGCCGCCGGGCGTTGAGCTCTATTACGCCATCAAGGCCAACTCGGAACGCCCCATCCTGGCGGCACTCGCCGATCTCGTGCACGGCTTCGAGATCTCCTCGGGCGGCGAGCTGGACTGGGTGCGTGCCGATTTCCCGAGGCTACCCCTCATCATGAGCGGGCCGGGCAAGCTGGACGAGGAGCTGGACGCCGCCCTCGCCGCCGGCGCGGTCCTGCACCTGGAAAGCCTCTGGGAGCTGGAGCGCCTGGCCGGTCTGGCGCGGAGCCGGGGCCGGCGGGCGCGGGTCTTCCTGCGCATCAACCTGCCCCTGGGCGAGGCCGCCAACACCACCCTGGTCATGGGCGGCCGGCCCACGCCCTTCGGCCTGGCCGTGGACGAGCTGGAGCTCGCCCTGGAGCGCCTGGCCGCGATGCCCGAGCTCCAATTCGAGGGCTTCCACTTCCACCTGCTGTCCCACCAGCGCGACGCCCATGCCCACCTCGCCTTATTGCGGCGTTACCTCGCCCAGGTGCGGGCATGGCAGGCGCGCTACGGCCTCGCCGTGGCCTGCATCAATGTGGGCGGGGGCTTGGGCGTGAACTATGTCGAGCCCCAGCAGCCCTTCGACTGGCAGGCGTTCAGCGCGGGCTTGAGCGACTGGCTGGCGACGGAGGGCACGCGGCCCGTGCTGCGTTTCGAACTGGGGCGCTACCTGAGCGCCTTCTGCGGCTTCTACGCGACGCCCGTGCTCGATCTCAAGACCCGCTATGGCCGGCACTACGCGGTCGTGCGCGGCGGCACCCAGCATTTCCGCACGCCGGCGGCCCAGGGCCACAGCCATCCCTTCCGCCGTTTCCCCGGCGCCTCCGCCCTCGCGGACCAGGCCGGTCCCGAGCTCGCCGATGCGGCGGTGACCGTGGTCGGCCAGTTGTGCACGCCCAAGGACGTGCTGGCCAGCGAGGTGCCGATCGCCCGGCTCAAGGTCGGCGACTGGCTGGTGTTCAGCCACGCCGGCGCCTATGCCTGGCACATCTCCCATCACGATTTCCTGCGCCATCCCCACCCGGAACAGCGCTACCTGCCGGCCGGCCATTCCGCCGGCCTCCCTCCGTCCCTAGAACCCCAGCAGTAAGGAGAGCCGTCCATGAACGGAGCACCCGCCCGCCCCTCCCTGGTCTTCATCGCCCTCGCCGCCGCCCTGAGCGGGCCGGCCCTGGCCCAGGAGCCGGTCCGCCTGAAAACCGTCAAGGTCAGCGCCGCCGAGGACACCGGCCCGGCCAAGTCCAGCCGCGCCGCCAGCAAGACCGACACCCCGCTCAAGGAACTGCCCCAGGCGGTGACCGTGGTCGAGCGCCATACCCTCGAGGCCCAAGGCGCCCGCGAGATGAAGGACGTGCTGCGCAATGTCAGCGGCGTCGCCCTGAACCAGGGCGAGGGCCGGCGCGATCAGTTCTACATCCGCGGCTTCGATGCCGCCCGCGACACCTTGATCGACGGCGTGCGCGATGACAGCCAGTACTTCCGCGAGCTCGCCAACGTGGAGCGCGTCGAAGTGCTCAAGGGTCCGGCCGCCGCCCTGTACGGGCGCGGTTCGGCCGGCGGCGCCATCCACCGGGTCACCAAGAAGCCCCTGGCCGAGCAGCAGAGCCATGCCGAGCTCTCCGCCGGCAGCGACGCCCTGCGCCGCGCCGAGCTGGACAGTACGGGCCCGCTAACCGATGGCTTGCGCTACCGGGCCATCGCCGCCTGGGAAGACGGGGATTCCTTCCGCGACGTCGTGCACTCCAACCGCCGCTTCTTCGCGCCCTCCCTGGCCGTGGATCTGGGGGAGCGCACCGAGCTGCTGGCGCAAGTCGAATACCTGGACCAGGACCGGACCCCGGATCGCGGTCTGCCTTCCGTGAACGGCCGCCCGGCGAAGGTACCCGTGTCGAACTTCTACGGCGAGCGCTACGACTACGCCCACACCGAGGCTGAAAACCTGCGCCTGCGCCTGGATCACCGCTTCAACGACCGGCTGAGCCTGTCCGACACCCTGTCCTGGGGCCGTACCGAACTCGAGGCCATGAATACGCGCCACGTGGGCCTGAGCCCGGATAAGCGCCAGCTGCGCCGCAACACCACCTATTTTCCCCAGGAACAGCGCAACCTCCTGAATCAGACCGAACTCGTCTACCGGGCCGCGGCCGGCGCCGTCGAGCACACGCTGCTGGCCGGCATCGAAGTCGCCCGCCAACGCTTTGATCGAGAGACCCGCCAGGTCAACGTCGCCAATATCGATCTGGAGCATCCCCGGCATGTGCTCACGCGGCCCGATCCGGCCAGTATGCCCATCGCCGGCTTCACCGGTGCCCTGAGCCGTTTCGAGGCCGATACCGATGCCGTCTATGTGCAGGACCAGCTGAGCTTCTCGGAGCACTGGAAGGCCCTGGCGGGCACGCGCTGGGATCGCTTCGACCAGGCCCAGGACGACAAGGTGGCTGGCCTCACCGAGCGCCGCGAGGACCGCACGAGCAGCCCGCGCCTGGGTCTGGTCTACCTGCCGGTGCCCAGCCTGTCGCTCTATGGGAGCCTGGCCCGCTCGGCCCAACCCATAGGCGGCGATTTCTTCTACAACACCCGGGGCAACGGCATCGCCTTCGCGGACGTCAAGCCCCTGGAAACCCGGCTCAAGGAACTGGGCCTCAAGGCCGAGGCCCTGGACGGCCGCCTGAGCGCGACCCTCGCCGCCTTCGAGCTGGAGCAGGAACACCGCCTCACGCCCAGCCCCCAAGACCCGCAGAAAACCATCCAGGGCGGCAATGCCCGCAGCCGAGGCCTGGAATTGGATCTCGCCGCCGCGCCGACCGAGGCCTGGAACCTCACCGCCAGCTGGAGCTATACGGACGCCGAGATCACCCAGAGCTTCGATCGCGGCATACCCGCCGGCAACCGGCCCGGCAACATCCCCGCCCACCAGGGCAGCCTGTGGAGCGACTATCGCTTCGATTCCGGTTTCGGCGTGGGCCTAGGCGTGTTCCATGTGGGCGCCCGCTACGCCCTGGACGACAACAGCGTGCGCCTACCGGCCTACACGCGCACCGACGCCACGCTGTTCTACGAGCAGGGCCGCTACCGCGTGAATCTCGTGCTCAACAACCTCGGCGACGAGACCTACTACGAATCGGCCAACAACAATGTGCAGATAGGCCCGGGCGCGCCGTTCAACTGGCGCTTGAGCGGGCGGGTGAGTTTCTAGGACGAGGCCGATGCGCGCCAGGGAGGGTGCGCATATTCCGTGAAAGCCGCCTGAGGGGAAACCCCGCCATTCATCGCCGACAAGCCCATGAAGACCATGCTATTTTTCATAGGGGCTTGGGCAGAAAAAACTTGCACTCCCCTCGAAAAAACGTATCATTACGCGCCTCAGATGGGTCGTTAGCTCAGTCGGTAGAGCAGTTGACTTTTAATCAATTGGTCGGGCGTTCAAGTCGCCCACGACCCACCATCTAAATCAATGACTTACGGCGCCTACGGGCGCCGTCTGTTTTTCTCGGTCCTACGCTGGTCCTACGTTCGCGGCAAGCGCCTACTCCCTTCCCTAAAGCCTCCAAAGCATCCAAAGCATCCAAAGCATCCAGCCAGGCAGTTCCGATAATTTCGCGGGCGTGAAAATCCGTTGAGTACGGTCGTTCGGCGGCTGGCATCTTCCGAACTTTTCGATACCCCCCTCCCTGAATTCTGCCGGCACAAAAATTCGTGGGGGCGTTCGTTCGGAGCCATACACGCCCTAGAGATCGCATGCCCCCCGGTAGCTGTAGCCAACCGCAGATAGTTCGGCCTAGCCCAGGTGAAAGGTTCGGGTGAATTTCACTCACTTTCCATAGCCCCAACTGGCGAAGGGCGGGGGTCTCAGCACCCGTAGCGGGGGCCCCCATGCCAGGGTCCCCGGTGGCCCGGTGCTATGCTGAGCGCATGAGGGGAGGAAAGGCCATGGCTGCCAAGGGACGCAATCCATTTCTGGGAATGCTCAGCGAGGTATTCAAGCTGGTGTTCCTGTTCGGCGTCTTGGTCACTCTCGTTTCGTGCCAGGTGGGGATACATGGCGGCGTCAAGCCCGGCCTATGGATTGCCGGCGTGGGTGCCATAGGCTGGGCGCTGGTGAACCCACTCTATGTTCTGGCCCTGCTGTTCTTGGGTGATGTATCCGGCGACTGTTGATGCGGAAGGCGAAGGAAGCATGAAAGCCAGGCTCAACGAATGGCTATGGGTGATGGTCGGCGTGGGGTTGTTCCTGAGTTTCGCCGGCTTCGGTGAGCAAGGCGTACCGCTGTTCTTATGGGGCTTGGTCGCCCTGGTCGTCCTGAATCCTATCAAGACCTTCCTGCTGTTCCTGGTCGGGGATTGGCTGGTCGATGACGACTGACAATCCCGAAAGTCTTTCATTTGGCCGGCACAGCTAGGCTTGGGCGCTGGCGCCCAAGTCCTGACCGGGGGAGGGGCGGTTAGCCGGCTGAACACAAATTCACGGAAGGGATTAAGCCCCCCCGTTTTTGCAGTGGGGCCGGTGGGGCCTTGGGGCCATGTTGATTTACAAGGCTTTTTTGCTGGGGCCACGGCCCCATGGGCCCCAGCATTTTGGGGCCCATGGGCCATTACTCGCCGTCAGTGTCGCTTTCCTCGTCCTGTTCTAGGTAGACGCGGCTAGTGATGGCAACGCACCCACGGGACTTCTTGGCCGCGCCCGGGTACTTGATGTGGGGATCACGGCCATTCGGATTCTCCTTGTCCATGTGGACAACCAGAGCCCCTATGCTCCGTAACCACGCGCGCACCGCCTTAGGGTCCAGGCCCTTGCAGACTTCCGTCTTGAATACGTCTTGCAGGACGTAGAACACCTGGCCGCGCTCGGCTTCCTCCCGCTTCCAGCCGGCCCGGTTCACCGTGGCCGGGGCGTGGCTGTCCCCGGCGCGGTCCCATTCGGTGAAGCGGCTACCGCCGTGCAACTGGAAGAACAGGCGGACTTGTTCCTGCATGGCCTTGTCCTCCATGTTCCCGGCGCCGCCGCGCGCATCCAGCCAGGCGCGGAAGCAGACGCGGGCGGCGGTGATCGCCTCGCCGGCTTCCCAGCCGGTTAGGCCCCATTCCGTAGCCAGTTCGCCAGCGCCCGCGACAAGCCCGAAGTATTGCGCCGCGTGCCGGGCCTGGCCGCCGGCAGTCTCGCCGAGTTCCATCTCGGCAAAATTCCGGCATCCGTTTACCAGCTTGCGCGGCAATTCCTGCCGGCGTGCGATAACTTCCGCCAAGAAGGCCGGTCCCGCCGTTCCGTGGTATTGCGGCACCAAGCTAGTATTGATGAGTTTGCACAACTCATGGTTTCCAGGGAACCCGTGTAATTCATCGAACACGCCATAGCCTTTGCCTGCATCAGAGGGCATAGCCAAAAGGCGGGCATCCATCCCCGCCTTGATGGTTTTACCGGCTTCGGCCATGTGCTGGGCTAACGTCTTCTCCCCGTTCGACAGGAACAGCAAACGCCATTCCGCTATTTTCGCTTCCGTGGCGCGCCCCTTCCCTCTCCCGTTGCCCAGCATGTAAACCGTATCTCCAATACTGTGGGAGTCGCACTCGCCGATTTCATCCAGCGCCAACAGCAGATCAGAATAATCAGCCGCCGTCCTTTCTAGCTTGGCGCCCGTATTTTTCCATGACTGCATGAACGATTCCGGCCCGTACACGCTGGCGGCCATGATGGAAATGGTTGATTTGCCGTCCTTCGATGCACCGTAAAAATGGAAGCCGCCCGATTTCATGCCCACCAATTCCAGCAGTGGCGCGGCAAAGGCCATGGATACGCCGAAAATCAAGCGCGGATTGCCTCGGCATAGGCGAGCGATATGGAGCTTCCATTCATCGAGCGTGCCGGACGACTGCGGGTTATTGAGACACTGCCGGGCATTCTGATACAACAGCCGTTCCGCCGGCTCGCCGATAACCTGCCTCGGCATCAGGAAGGCATCGCCATGCCAGCCCAGCCGGCCCACGCGCACGGCCCTTTCGCGGGTCTTGGCCTCGGCGATGTATTCCGCGAGCTTGTTATGGGCCTGGCGGTTGACGCCGGTCTTGTAGCCCTCCCGCGCCAGCATGCGCCGGGCCTCCACGCCGCCCTCGGCTACGGCTACCTCGTCGGGAATGTCCAGCTCCACCGCGTCCCCGTCCGGGTTGGTAAAGCGCACCAACGTTCCCCAGTTGCTGCCGTCCTTGTCGCGGGTCTTGCAGACGATTTCCAGGGGCGGGCCGATGAGCACCGGATCATCGCCATCCGGCGGCACATGGAACAGGCCCTTGTCCGTGTTGCGGAATCGGGAGGAACCGGGCGCCGTCGGCTTGCGCGCTGGCGCCGCCTTGGCCGCCGGGACTAGGGGAACCACGTTGGAGGACTTGCCGGTCTGGCGCTTGGCGGCCTTGTCGGCGGCGGCGATTTGTTCCTCGATGACGGCCTTGACCTGGTCCTGACCCTCGCGGCTCGCCAGGTCGTTGAAGTCGGTGGGCTGGCCGCTGAGGTTGACGAACACCGGGAGCACAACCAAACCGCCGACCGCAGCGGCGGCGGTCTGGGCCTTGCTCAGGCCGGGGTTGCCTTCGGTCCATTGGTCGTTATCCGCCGCCAGGATAAGGCGCGCGCCGGGGTAAGCCCGGCCCAGGGCATGCGCGACCTTGCCCAGGTTGCCGGCGTCGAAGGCCACGGCCACGGCGTCCCCGGTGGCCTCGTGCACGCTGGCCGCTGTGGCGTAGCCCTCGGCGATGAACAACCGCTTGCCCGGCGTGCCCAGCAGATGGAAGCCGCCGGCCTTGGGGCCGAGATATTCCTTGTTGCGCGCCTCGCTTTCGCCGGGCGGGATCAGCGGCGCCGGGAAGATCGCCTGTAGCGCCTGCATCTCCCCCGCCGCGTTGACGATGGGGACCAGCAGGGCATCGGCGACGGTCCAATCCTCCCAGGATTCCCCGACCTTGACGCGCTTGCGATACTCGCCTTGACGCAGGCCGTGGGCCTGAACCTGCTTGGCGGCCAGGTAGGGATGCTCGGCGCGGGCCGGTTCGGCGGCTTCCCAGATCTGGCGGGCGCGCTCCGTGGCCTTGCGCTGGCGCTCGGCGTCGGCCTGGTCGGCTTCCTGGTGCCGGGTCTCGGCCTTGGCCTTGAGCGCGTCCCGTTCGGTCTGGCTCACGGGTTTGGCCGTGTCCATGCCCAGGAAGCCGGCGACACGCGCCAGGGCCTCGGCGGCGTCCCAGCCGTGCACCAGTTCCAAGAGCTTGAAGCCGTCGCCCGGCCCACACTGGTTGCAGTAGAACGAACCGCGCCCGTCCTTGTCGTCGAAGCGGAAGCGGTCGGAACCGCCGCAGGCCGGACAAGGGCCGTGCTTGTTCTTGAGGCTGGCCGCGTCGAGCCCCAGGGCGGGCAGAATGTCCGGCCACTGGCCGGCGGCGCGGGCGTGCACGGCGTCGAAACTCAGTCCTTTCCTCAGTGCATCCGGCATGGCGGCACCTCCTGAGCGCCAGCGGCGGCGCCGATGACGCCGAAACCGGCGAAGGCGTGACGGGCGACCTCGTCCAGGAAGGCGGCGCGCAGGCCGGCGTCGGCCTCATCGCCGCGTGCCTGCATGGCCGCGATGATCCAGCCAAGCGCGGGCGTGAAGCCGGTTTGATGCAGCCAGGCGAGGAAGGCGCGGGCGTAGGCGTGGCCGGTGGCGCCATCGGCGGTATAGTCGCCGCTGGGGCGCACTACCCAGCAACAGCGGGCGTGGCGGCCTTGGGCATCGCGCAGCCTGCCCACAAACGGCAGGGCGGCCAGGGAAACGGCGGACGGAGTGAGGGCGTTATTGTGCTTGGGCATGGCTCGGCTCCTTTGTGTTCGGGGGCCGTCACCGCCGCTGCCAAGCGGGAGGGTGACGGACTGGACGGCGTTGGCAGACCGGCCACAAAGGAAACCGGCACACCCGAAGGTGTCACCGCCCAGCCCGTCATAAAACGGGCGAGCGCGAGCGATGCGCACAAAAAAAGCCGCTGCGCGGCCTGTGCGCCTTTGTGATTGGTTCGGGCTGCCAAGCCCGTTCACCGTCGCTTTCACGGTGACGCGAACAGCATAGCGCCGATGCTGGCGCGGGGAAAGGTTTGCATGCTGCATGGGGCCTCCGCGACTCAGTCGAGGGTGAAGAAGCGAACGCCGATGACGCTTTCCGGTTTTGCCTGAACTCGCCGCCAGATCTCGCGCACCAGCCCCCGGTCTTGGGTGATGGCGCTACGCGGACAGCCCGCCGGCAGGGAGACAAGGGCGTAATCGCCAGACCGGCGCCAGACCAAGGCCAGGGGTCGGCGGCGGGCTTTACACTCCCTACGCGCCCAAGCTCGGTATTTCGCCCGCTCCCTGGCGGTGACGCAGCGCGCGATGACCTTCACCGGAACCACGCCCACGTCAACTTCCTCGGGCAATGGCGGCACCGCCTCGAAGACGGCAAATAATCGGGTATCTGGCATGTTCGCTCTCATGGGCAATCCTCTGTTTTTTTTGGCAAGCCGCGCCCATGCAGCCAGGGCGGGGCAGGCTGTTTTTTGTTTTGGGTGATCGGGGAAGGAAGGTGGCCGGCTCAGGGCGCGGCGATTAAGTGGGCAGCATCACGCGGAAGCTGCCGTATGTTCGAACGTGCGGCCTGCTAGGTAGGTTTCGAGATCGGCGACACGGTAGCGCACGCGCGCCCCGACCTTGACGAACTTCGGCCCGCCGATGCCGGTACAGCGCCATTTCGCCAAGGTCTTCACACCGACGAGCAAGCGTTCGGCGGCTTGTTCCGGCGTCAGCAGTTCCGCCGTTTGTGGAAAGTTCTGGTTCATCTATCGTGCGCCTCCTACGCGCTGGGCAGCTTGTGGCGGTCACGATAATTGCGCAGCAACGCGCCGGCAATAGCGGGGAATTTCGGCGTATCGGCAGGGATTTGGGTAATTTTGTGGATACCTGGGAATAACTGACTTAAGGTGAGTTCCGCCGAGAATCAGCGGTTTATTTATTTCGTTTTCGTCACACCACCTGGTTTTTTAACGCAAAGAGTTCTAATTGCGCATTCCCGGAGTAGGACCGTGTTTGCTCCTGAGCCTGGCCGCGTCGAGGCCCAAGGCGGGCAGAATGTCCGGCAACTGGCCGGCGGCGCGGGCGTGCGCGGCGTCGAAACTCAGTCCTTTCCTCAGTGCGCCCGGCATGCCTTCGCCAGCGGCGGCGCCGATGACGCCGAAGCCGGCGAAGGCATGGCGGGCGATCTCGTCCAGGAAGGCGGCGCGCAGGCCGGCGTCGGCCTCATCGCAGCGTGCCTGCATGGCCGCGATGACCCAGCCAAGCGCGGGCGTGAAGCCGGTTTGATGCAGCCAGGCGAGGAAGGCGTGGGCGTGGCCGGTTGCGCCATCGGCGGCAGAGTCGTCGCTGGGGCGCCCTCCCCGGCCCGTGTCGGCGCCGCCGAAACAGCGCGCAGCGGCCAGGACAAGGGGGCTGATTCGGCGGTGTTTCACGGTGCGCCCCAAATTTCTGGGGCCCATGGGGCCAAGGCCCCAGCAAAAAAGCCTTGTAAATCAACATGGCCCCAAGGCCCCACCGGCCCCACTGCGAAAACGGGGGGCTTAATCCCTAACACGAAAAACGCTGACGAGGCGGGCCGGGTGCATCTGATGTCTTACTTACTCTTTAAGAAAAGGAGGATATACCTCATTTTGGGACTTTGGGGCCTCAGCCCCGCCGCCGCTTGTCCAGCTTCACCACCTCGGCGGGCGCCTTGACCCCCGCCGCTTCCAGCATGGCCGCCGTGGCCGTGTTCACGGACTGGCGCACCGGGTCCACGTCCAGGCGGGAATAGATGGCCGTGGACTGGATGGACTTGTGATTGAGGCTCTTGCCGATCACGGCCATGGAGGCCCCGGTCTTGGCCTGCCAGCTCCCCAAGGTGCGGCGTAGGTCATGGATGCGCAGATCGGCTAGCTGGAACTGGCTCGGGTCAATCTTGGCCTGTTCCGCCTGGCGGCGCAGTTCGGCCAGGGTCGCAGACAAATTGGCTAGGCCCTTCTCTAGCTGGGCCTGTCGCTCCGCATCGCCCCACGCCTTGGCGTTCCCCAGCGCGCCGATAAGGCCCAGCAGTTCCGCCCGGTCCAGGGTACGGCGCCAGGCGCTTTTCGGTTCCCGGATATAGCCGCTGGCGCTGGTCTTGGAGGGGAAGACAAAGGGCGCCGCCGCCCCCTGTCGGCGCTCGGTCAGCAGGGCCACGGCCTCCGGCGAGAGGGTGACAAGCTGGGGCTCGCCGTTCTTGGTCTTGGGGATGCGCCACTCGGCGGCCACTAGGTCCAACTGGTCCCAGCGCATAGCCGCGACATTGGCCCGGCGGGCTCCGGTCAAGAGCGCCAACAGGAAGAAGTCCCGAAAGGCCGTGTTCTCCTCCATGCCCAGCGCCTGGAAGAAGCGGGGAAACTCGGTGCGCTGGATGAACCGCTCCCGCTTGGTTTCGGCGTAGAGCTTGGGCACGTCCCGCACCGGATTGTGCGCGATGCGTTTGGCAAGGCGGGCGTACTCGAACAGGCTAGCGGCCAGGGCGCGGACGCGGTTGGCGGAAATGGGGTGCGCCTTGCCCTGCCGGCGGTAGATGGCCTCGATGTGTTCCGGCGTCACCTGGGAGAGCTTGAGCTTGCCCAGGCCGGCTAGGTGCTTCTCGTACTCGCAACGGTAGGCCCGGATGGTTTCGGGACTCAAGGGGCGCCCCGTCTTGTTGCGCTTGTTCTCGATGAACTCCGCGAACAACTCCCCCACGGTCTGCTCCTCGCGCAGCACGCGCCGGGCCTCGTTGGGGTTGGCCCCCTGTTCGATCTCGCCATTGAGCACGCGGGCCTTGCTGCGGGCCTGCTCCACGGTCAGCGCCGGGAAGGCACCCAGGCGGATTTCCTCGGGACGGCCACTGACCCGCCGGTAGAGATAGAACGTCTTGGCCCCGGTCGGCGTCACCTTGAGAGTCAGCCCCGGCACGCTGTCCCGCCCGCCGTGGTCCTGGTAGCGCTC
This sequence comes from Gammaproteobacteria bacterium, assembly GCA_016182845.1. Classification (GTDB taxonomy): domain Bacteria; phylum Pseudomonadota; class Gammaproteobacteria; order Enterobacterales; family Permianibacteraceae; genus JACPFT01. Next base: position 88,621 of record JACPFT010000001.1, on the reverse strand, counting down.
CCGCTTGCCGTCCGCCGGTTTGATGGCTTCCAGGGCGGACTTGGTGAAGTTCATTTGCGGCATGGGCGGCTCCTTCGTGACCGATTCCGCGTAGGACCGGCGGTCTCGGTCCTACGCCGGTCCTACGCTGGTCCTACGTTGCGGGGCGATTTCGGGGGTGTCCGGGTAATCGCCGGTAACAAAGGATAGTCTAGAAGTGCTTGTTTTGTATATGAATATCAACTTATGGGGATAAGCGGTAAAACCTGGAAAAATGGCGCCCCACAAACTTTTAATCAATTGGTCGGGCGTTCAAGTCGCCCACGACCCACCATCTACGAAAAAGCCGCTCATCGAGCGGCTTTTTTTATGTCCCGGCAAGGACTTAGTCCTTTTCTTCGATCCAGGCCATCTGGATCGCCTCCAGTACTTTCTCACCCGAATGCCCCGGCTCATCGTCGAAGTCCGGCAACTCCAGCACCATGCGGCGCAAGTCCACGAAGTTGACGTGCATGGGATCGACATCGGCAAAGCGCTCGGCCAGCTCGATGGCGATGTCCTGGACATCCAGCCACTTCAATCCCATATCTGCCTCCTCAGTGCTTCTCGGACACTTGGTTCAGGGTGTACTTGGGGATCTCGATGGTGAGATCGCTGTCGGCAACGATGGCCTGACAGGACAGGCGCGACACCGAGGTCAGGCCCCAGGCCTTGTCCAGCAGGTCCTCTTCCAGCTCGTCGGCGTCTTCCAGGGAGCGGAAGCCCTCGCGCACCACCACATGGCAGGTCGTGCAGGCGCAGGACTTCTCGCAGGCATGTTCGATGTCGATGCCATGCTCCAGGCAGTTGTCCAGGATGGACTCGCCGGGCTTGGCCTCGATCACGGCGCCCTCCGGGCAGAGTTCGGCATGGGGCAGTACGACGATCTTGGGCATTACTTCAAATCCTCAACGCTGTGGCCCACCAGGGCCTTGGCAATGCTGGCGTCCATACGGCGCGCCGCGAAATCCTGGGACATCTGATCGAGCATCTCCATGGCGCTGCGGATCGCTTCGTGGTCCTCGCCGGCCTTGGTTTCCACCAGGACCGACATGGCCCGCTGCAGATCGGCCAGCTCGTTGTCGGAGAGCAGGCCGGCGTCGGCGGCCAGGGCCGCGCGCAGGGCTTCCAGGAGGCGCTCGGCCTCGACGCGCTGCTCGGCCAGGGCACGGGCCTGCATGTCCTTCTTGGCATTCTGGAACGAGGCCTTGAGCATGTCGGCGATCTCGCCGTCGGACAAGCCATAGGACGGCTTGACCTGGATCTCGCTCTTGGCGCCGGTGGTCAGCTCTTCCGCCGACACCGACAGCAGGCCGTCGGCGTCCACCTGGTAGGTCACGCGTATGCGCGCCGCGCCCGCCACCATGGGCGGGATGCCGCCCAGGACGAAGCGCGCCAGGGAACGGCAGTCCTGGGTGAGCTCGCGCTCGCCCTGAACCACATGGATGGCCATGGCGCTCTGGCCGTCCTTGAAGGTGGTGAATTCCTGGGCGCGGGTCACCGGGATAGTGGTGTTGCGCGGGATCACTTTCTCCACCAGGCCGCCCATGGTCTCCAGCCCCAGGGACAAAGGGATCACGTCCAGGAGCAGGAGCTCGGAATCCGGCTTGTTGCCGACCAGGACATCGGCCTGGATGGCGGCGCCGATGGCCACGACCCGGTCGGGATCGATGGAGGTCAGGACCTGGCGGCCAAAGAACTGGCTGACCCGCTCGCGCACATAGGGCACGCGCGTTGCGCCGCCCACCATGACCACGTCGGCGATCTCGGTGTTCTTGAGCTTGGCATCGCGCAGGGCGCGCTGGCAGGCCTTGAGGCTGCGGTCGATGAGCGGCGCGATCAGGCCGTTGAAGATCTCGCGGCTCAGCTGGCCGGTCCAGGCCTCGGCCCCCGGCCGTTCCAGCACCACGTCCACGCACTCGCGCTCGGTCAGTACCTCTTTTAGGGCACAGGCCTGTTGCAACAAGCGGCGCTGCAGGCCCTCGTCGGCGCTCTCCGGCAGCCCGGCTTGGCTCATCAGCCAGCGCGCCACCGCCCGGTCCATGTCATCGCCGCCCAGGGCCGTATCGCCGCCGGTGGACAGGACTTCGAACACGCCCTTGTTCAGATGCAGGATGGACACGTCGAAGGTGCCGCCGCCCAAGTCGTAAACCGCGTGCACGCCCTCGCTGCCCGAATCCAGGCCATAGGCGACGGCGGCGGCGGTGGGTTCGTTGAGCAGGCGCAGCACGTTCAGGCCGGCCAGCGTGGCCGCATCCTTCGTGGCCTGGCGCTGGGCATCGTCGAAATAGGCCGGCACGGTGATCACCACGCCATGCAGCTCGCGGCCCAGGGAGTCCTGTGCTCGCTGGGCCAGAACTTTCAGGATCTCGGCGGAGACCTCCACCGGGCTCTTCAGGCCGGCCTCGGTCAGGATGCGCGGCATGCCGCTCTCGCCTTCGGCGAAATGGTAGGGCAAGCGCTCGCCCAGGCAGATCACATCCTTGACGCCGCGGCCCATAAAGCGCTTCACGGAGACGATGGTGTTCAAGGGATCGAGGCCGGCGGACTTGCGCGCCTCGCGGCCCACGACCACGGAGCCGTCGGCGAAATAGCGCACCACCGAGGGCAGCAGGTGCTCGCCCTCACCGTCCGCCAGGGTCTCGGCCAGGCCGGAGCGCACGGTGGCGACCAGGGAATTGGTGGTGCCGAGATCGATGCCCACGGCCAGGCGGCGCTGGTGGGGTGCGGGACTCTGACCCGGCTCGGCGATTTGCAGTAATGCCATGTAAAGACCTGTTGGGTGGCGATATCGCCAGCAGCCAAATGAAACCGTTCGTGCTGAGTAGCGGGCCGACGGCCTGCGTATCGAAGCACTGGTGGCCACTGCCCTTCGATACGGCGCCGGCGGCGCCTACTCAGGGCGAACGGGTGTTTTCGTCTGTGTTGCCTACAGGCCCAGAAGCTTGTCTTCCAGGCGGGTGATTTCTTCCTGCAGCTTCTCGAAGAATTGCAGCTTGCCCACGGCATGCTCGACGCGGGCCAGACCGGTCTCGCCGCCTTCGCTGAAGGCCAGGGCGATTTCGGTCAGGGTGGCATCCACGTCCTGTTGCACCCGCGTCGCGAAATGGGTCAGCGCCGATTCGGCATCGCCGTCGTGGCGCAGGTCGTCCAGCTCCTCGCGCAGCTCCATCTGCTCCATGAGGAAGGCCGGATCCTTGAGGGTGACATGCTCGCCCTGGCGCAGGCGCCCGGCGCATTCCAGCAGGTAATGGGCGCGCTTGACCGGGGAACTCAGGGTTTCGAAGGCCTGGTTGATCAAGGCGGCGCGCTGCACCGCCACCAGGCGTTCCCGGTCCGTGCCGCTGGCGAAGGCGTCCGGATGGGCGGCCCGCTGCAGCTGGCGGTAGCGTTCGGTCAGCAGGGGCAGATCCAGTTCGAAATGGGCCGGCATGCCGAACAGCGCAAAAAAGTCCTCGCTCGGTTGCATGCTCATCCTTCCGCTATCAGACGTTGAAGCTTTCGCCGCAGCCACACTCGCCCTTCACGTTCGGATTGACGAACTTGAAGCCCTCGTTCAGGCCTTCCTTGGTGAAGTCGAGCTCGGTGCCATCGAGATAGACCAGGCTCTTCTTGTCGACGATGATGGTCACGCCGTTGTTGAAGAACAGCTCGTCCTCCTCGCCCACCTCGTCGGCGAACTCCAGGACATAGGCGAGGCCGGAGCAGCCCGTGGTCTTGACACCCAGCCGCAGGCCCACGCCCTTGCCGCGATTGGCCAGGAAATTCCGAACCCGCTCGGCGGCGGCGTCGCTCAGGGAAATCGCCATAACTGTCTCGTCACCCGGGGCTTAGTTGGTCACGTCGCGCTTCTGCTTGTAGTCGGCGATGGCCGCCTTGATGGCGTCCTCGGCGAGCACGGAGCAGTGGATCTTCACCGGCGGCAGGGCCAGCTCTTCCGCGATCTGGGTGTTCTTGATGGCCGCCGCCTCGTCCAGGGTCTTGCCCTTGACCCATTCGGTCAGGAGCGACGAGGACGCGATGGCCGAGCCGCAGCCATAGGTCTTGAACTTGGCATCCTCGATGACGCCCGACTCGTTGACCTTGATCTGCAGCTTCATGACGTCGCCGCAGGCGGGCGCGCCGACCATGCCGGTCCCCACCTGCTCGTCGTTCTTGTCGAACGCCCCGACATTGCGCGGGTTCTCGTAATGATCGATGACTTTTTCACTGTAGGCCATAACAACCTCCGCTGGACCGGACGGCAACCGGTCTGGCTCTATGTAGGTCCCGCTAGATTGGGACATCTTCGTCCGGCTCAAGCCGGACCTACAAATAAATCCACTGTCCACGTAGGTCCCGCTTCAGCGGGACACCACGGGTCAGCATCAATGCGCGACCCACTCCACCTTGGAGAGATCCACGCCATCCTTGTACATGTCCCAGAGCGGCGACAGCTCGCGCAGGCGGATGATGGCCTCGCGCACATGCTCGATGGTGTAATCGATGTCCTCGGCCGTGGTGAAGCGGCCGATGGAGAAACGGATGGAACTGTGCGCCAGCTCGTCGGAACGGCCCAGGGCGCGCAGCACATAGCTGGGTTCCAGGGAGGCCGAGGTGCAGGCGGAACCCGAGGACACGGCGATGTTCTTCAGCGCCATGATCAGGGACTCGCCCTCGACGAAGTTGAAGCTAAGGTTCAGGTTATGGGGCACGCGGTTTTCCAGGGAGCCGTTGACATGCACTTCCTCCAGCTCGGACAAGCCGTTCAGGAGGCGGTCGCGCAGGCCGCGGATGCGCTCGCTCTCGGCGTGCATCTCTTCCCTGGCGATGCGATAGGCCTCGCCCATGCCCACGATCTGGTGCACAGGCAGGGTGCCGGAACGCATGCCGCGCTCATGGCCGCCGCCGTGCATCTGGGCATCCAGGCGCACGCGCGGCTTGCGGCGCACGTACAGGGCGCCTATGCCCTTGGGGCCGTAAGTCTTGTGAGAGGCCATGGACATCAGATCGATGCACATGGCGTCCACGTCGATGTCCAGCTTGCCGGTGGCCTGGGCGGCATCGGTGTGGAACAGGATGCCCTTGGCGCGGCACAGCTTGCCGATGGCTTGCACGTCCTGGATCACGCCGATCTCGTTATTGACCAGCATGACCGACACCAGGATGGTGTCCGGGCGCAGGGCCGCTTCCAGCTTGGCCAGGTCGACCAGGCCATCGCTCTCCGGCTCCAGGTAGGTGACCTCGAAGCCCTCGCGCTCCAGCTGGCGCATGGTGTCGAGGACCGCCTTGTGCTCGGTCTTGACGGTGACCAGGTGCTTGCCCTTGTCCTGGTAGAAATGCGCGACGCCCTTGATGGCCAGGTTGTCGGACTCGGTGGCGCCGGAGGTCCAGACGATCTCGCGCGGATCGGCCTTGATCAAATCGGCGACTTGCGTGCGAGCGATTTCCACCGCTTCCTCCGCTTCCCAACCGAAGCGGTGGGAACGGGACGCGGGATTACCGAACTGACCGTCCTGGGTCAGGTACTGCATCATCTTCTCGGCCACGCGCGGGTCGACCGGGGTCGTCGCCGCGTAATCGAGATAAATCGGTAGCTTCATCGCCTACTCCACACTCAGTGCGTGCCGGACAGTTTGCGGCCTGGCCGGCGTCAATAATTGTCGTAAATCAAACCAAAGCCTGATGCTGGGCCGAACCGCCCTCATCGACCACCTGGATGCGCCCGGCCAGTTGATCCTGACGCTTGGCGATGTCCTTGACCTCCTGGCGGGCAATGACATCCGCGAGGCTGATGCCGGCCAGGAAATTGTAGATTTGATCGGAGAGATCGCACCAAAGCTGGTGGGTCAGGCAGGTGTGCCCACCCTGGCAATCGCCGTTCCCGCCGCATTTGGTGGCATCCACGGTCTCGTTGACCGCGCCGATGACCTCGGCGACCACGATCTCGCCGGCCTCGCGGCTCAGGGAATAGCCGCCGCCGGGTCCGCGTATGCTGCTCACCAGACCGGCCTTGCGCAGCTGGGCGAAGAGCTGCTCCAAATAGGACAGGGAAATCCCCTGGCGCGCGGAAATATCGGCCAGCGTGATGGGCCCTTTGCGGTGATGCAGCGCCAGATCGAGCATGGCGGTGACCGCGTAGCGCCCCTTGGTGGTCAAGCGCATGGCTTTACCTTCATAGTCCTAGTGTGGACCAATGATCCCATGTCCTAGTATTTCAGTCAAGAATAAAGCCTGAGGGAAACCCTAGGGAATTGTCAAAACCCAAGGAAATGCAGGCGCTTAAGGCGATGACCAATCCTTGTCGTCGCAGCAGGCCGCCTTGAAATCGTCCAGTTCCAGGGTCGGCAGGCGCTCGCCGTGAAAGTCCTTGGCCACCCGCTCCATGGCGCCGGACAGGTCTTCCAGCTTGCCGTCCACGGCATGCAGATGGTCCAGGAGCTTGTTGATGGCATCCACCAGGGGGTCGGGCGTGTTGGCGCCGATGGCGTAGGCGTCGAAGCCGATCTTCTGGGCGATGGCGGCGCGCTTGGCCTGTTCCTCGGCACTGGCCTTGGGCACCACCACCCGCGCCGGAATGCCCACTACGGTGGCGCCGGGCGGGACTTCCTTGACCACCACGGAATTGGAGCCGATACGGGCGCCCTCGCCCACCATGAACGGCCCCAGGATCTTGGCGCCGGCGCCGACCACGACATTATTGCCCAGGGTCGGGTGGCGCTTGCCGGCGTTCCAGCTCACCCCGCCCAGGGTCACGCCGTGGTAGAGCGTGCAATCGTCGCCTATAACGGCGGTCTCGCCGATGACGACGCCCATGCCGTGGTCGATGAAGAAGCGCCGGCCTATGGTGGCGCCGGGGTGGATCTCGATGCCGGTGAGCCAGCGGTTGAAGGTGCTGAGGAAGCGGGCGAGCCACTTGAGCCCCAGACCCCACAGCCAATGGGCGATGCGGTGCAGCCAGATGGCGTGCAGCCCCGGATAAGTGGTCAGCACTTCGAAGGCGTGGCGGGCGGCGGGATCGCGCTCGAACACGCTGGCGATGTCTTCACGGATGCGGGCGAACATGGCGGGCCTGGTTGACGGGCAGGGCCGCTATTTTTTCACGGCTGGACGCGAATTGCTATGCGCTTGATTGGTACGGCTTATTTCTGAGCGACCGTGTCCAGCACCGCCTTGCACATGCCGCGCAGGATGTTCATCTCCTCCTGGCTAGGCTGGGCGCGGTAATAGAGGCGGCGGATCTTGGCCATGAGCGGCTTAGGGTTCTCCGCTTTGATGAAATCGACGGAGTTGAGCATGCGCTCCAGGTGTTCGAAGTAGCGTTCCAGATCGGCGCTGCCCACCTTGGGCGACTCCGGTTCGACCGCCGGCATGGCCCGCTCTGGCGAGGCCATGCGCAGCTCGTAGCAGAGGATTTGCACCGCCTGGGCCAGATTCAGGGAGCTGTAGTCCGGGTTGCTGGGGATGTAAACGTGGTAGTGGCAGCGCTGCAACTCCTCGTTGGTGAGGCCGGTACGCTCGGTGCCGAACAATAGGGCCACCGGCCCCTCGCGCGTGGCCTCGGCGGCCTTGGCGGCGAATTCCCGGGGATCGAGCATGGGCCAGGCCAGGCTGCGGGTGCGGGCGCTGGCGCCCACCACCAGGGCGCAGTCGCCGATGGCCGACTCGATGGAGTCCACGACCCGGGCTCCGGCCAGCAGATCGTCGGCGCCCGAGGCCATGGCCGTGGCCTCCTCGTGGGGAAACTGGCGCGGGTTGACCAGGTAGAGCTCCGACAGGCCCATGACCTTCATGGCCCGGGCGGCGGCGCCGATATTGCCGGCGTGGGAGGTATGGGACAGGACGATGCGGATGGAAGCTAGCATGGCGGGCTGCGGCGTAAAAGCCGGCATGGTAAGCCTTTGGAGGGCGCGACACTAGCGCCGCGCGCCCTCCCCGCCCGTCAGCGCCTTCGCACCCGCCGCCGCAGCCACCACAGCCTCAGGCCCGACAGCGCCAGAAACACCGGCACCAGGCCGGCGAGCACGGTCAGGCCGGTGACCACCGGGCTGCCCAGCTTGCCGGCATGCAGGGGGAACTGGGCATAGGCCAGGCGCGTGCCGGCGTTCAGCTCACGCACATCCACCGCCCAAAGCACCTCGCCCGTGCCCGGGTCCAGGGCCAGGCCGCCGCGGCCATTGGGATGCCATTCGCCGGGCTGGCGCATCCGCAGCATCAGGGGCTTGTCCGGGTCCGAGGGCGGCGTGACCATGGTCAAGCGGGCCTCGGGCATGGCCTTGCGCGCCTCGGCCAGCAGCCGCTCCCAGGGCAAACGACTGCTCACCGGCGCAGCCAGGAGCTTGGGCGGCGCCGGCGGCGGCGCGGCATCCCAGGCCGTCAGCAGGCCAAGCGGCGCGCCGTGCATGGTCATCATCAGGCCGGTCACAACGTTGTAAACCAGGAGCACGGCCGCCACGGCCGCCACCACCCGGTGGGCATCGAACCAGCGGCGCAGGCCGCCGGCCGACCAGTCCAGGCGCAGGGCCGTCTTCCAGCGGCCGGCCTGGGGCCACCACAGCCAAAGTCCCAGACCCAGCAGGGTCAGGGTGCCGATGGCGAGGACGCCCAGCAACCACTCCCCCGCCTCGCCGGCCAGGAGCCGGTGGTGGAACTCCTCCAGCCAGGCCAGGGCATCGCCCCGCGCGCGGCGGGTCAGCAGGCGCTGGCCGGCGGCATCCAGGTAGTGCCGCTCGCCGGTCTTCAGGAAGACCTGGAAATAGGCCGCGCCGTCCTGGGGCAGGCGGATGGAGCGGATGCCGCGGTATTCGCCCTCGACCCGGGTGAGCCACTGGTCCAGGGGCACGCCGGCGGCCGGCGCACCGGCCAGCGGCGGGTACTGCCAGGACAGGAGCTCGTCCTTGAACACCAGGGCGACACCGGACAGGCCCATGAGCAGATAGACCAGGCCCAGGGACAGGCCCAGCCAGCGGTGCAGGCGCTTGGGCCAGGAGTGGGCCGGCAGCGGCTTTTTCAGCGACAAAGCTGCCGCGAGCTTGGCATCAGAAGTCATGGCTCGAACTCAGACTGGGGCCGCGGCCTCGGCCAGCAACGAACTGGGCATCGCAGCCGTCATCGGCCAGGGCGGGTAGGACGGAACAGCCGCTCAGGGCGAGCAGCACGGCTCGGGCAAGGGTTGTCATGCTAGGGCTGGGCAGGTTGTGTATTTGGGCAAATGATAATCGGCTGCATTTACAAATCAAGCGCAAGAATGCCGCCACCGCGCATCAACTCGCTGAACATTGGGCATTTTTTCCGCGAAGTGCTAGCTGACGCGACCGGCGACGACCTCTTCCGGGCCTGCCCTACGCCTCGCAATCTTAGTGAAACTCATTATCTTTTGCACTTCGCAACTCAACCACGCCGGATATTCGATGTTCCGCCCTGGCCCGCTGCGCCCAGGCCACCGGACCGCTCAGCCTGGCTCGCGCGCCCTGAGGCAAAAGGCCGCATTTTCAGGGCAATTGCATCTTCCTGGGAGTGCTTCGATACGCGCCTTCGGCACTACTCAGCACGAACGGATTACTATATAAATTCACGTTTTTATAACCGTTCACCCTGAGTAACCCGCTTCAGCGGGTGTATCGAAGGGCTCTTTGGCCGTTGGGTCGATTAGATGCAATTGCCCTGGCCGCATTTTGACCTAGTCTTCTGGTAGGCCGCGTTTTCTGATAGACTGCGCGGCCTTCTCGTTCTTTCCAACAATACGGTCTGCCATGCATCCGATGCTGAATATCGCCACGCGCGCCGCGCGTGCTGCCGGCAATTTGATTGTCCGCGCCATCCAGAATCCCGAAGACGTGAAATCCGTCGCCAAGGGTCGCAACGACTACGTCAGCGAAATCGACGAACGTGCCGAATCCATCATCATCGACACCCTGCGCAAGACCTTCCCCGGCCACGCCATCACCACCGAGGAATCGGCGGGCGTGAGCAATCCCGACGCCGAGTACGAGTGGATCATCGATCCCCTGGACGGCACCACCAACTTCCTGCACGGCCTGCCCCATGTCTCCATCTCCATGGCCCTCAAGTACAAGGGTAAGCTGGAAGCCGGCCTGATCTACGATCCCCTGCGCGACGAGCTGTTCACCGCCACGCGTGGCGGCGGCGCCCAGATGAACGGCAAGCGCATCCGCGTCGCCGGCGCCAAGGACCTGAACGGCACCCTGCTCGCCACCGGCTTCCCCTTCAAGAAGCCCCAGCACTTCGAACCCTATATGGCCATGTTCAAGGCCCTGTTCCCGCACTGCGGCGACATGCGCCGCGCCGGCTCGGCGGCCCTGGATCTGGCCTATGTGGCCGCCGGCCGCGTCGACGGCTTCTGGGAGCTGGGCCTGATGGAATGGGATATCGCCGCGGGCGTGCTCATGGTCCAGGAAGCCGGCGGCCTGGTGGGCGATTTCGGCGGCGGCCACAAGTACCTGGAAAGCGGCAATGTCATCGCCGCCAACCCCAAGGTCTTCAAGGCCATGCTTCAGACCTTAGGTCCCGCCATTCCGCCGGAGCTGCGCCAGCTCTGGGCGTAAGCGCCTGAAGCACATAAAAAAATCGCCCACCCGGGCGATTTTTTTTGACCTCGTCACTCACTCCTTGCGGTGATCCAGGTTCAGACCATTGGCACAGCGCTTGTGCCAGGTGTCGTAGCAGTCGATGCCACAGAAGTGCATGACGTATTCCGTCGCTTCCTCGGTGATGGCCTCGTCGCCGGGGATCTCGGCGCAGCAGGCCTCGCAGCTCAGCACGTGCTCCGGCTCTCCCCCGTGCGTCGCATTCTCGTCGGGCAGCTCCGCCTCCAGCTGGCGATTGACATGAGACATCATCGAACCCTCCCTTTCGGAGTTATGACGATTTAAGAGTGCGCCCTGTTGCCTCGTTTTTCAAGCCGGCTCCACGAAACACAAAAGGCCGCATGACGCGGCCTTCTGCTGAACCAATCCGCTCAGCCTTAGGGCATGGCTTCCTGATCCTCGCCTTCCTTCTCCACCACGGATGGCATCAGGTCTTCCTTGGTCAGACCGATGTCCAGGGCGGCGGCCGAGGCCACGTAGATGGACGAGTAAGTGGCCGTGAACACGCCGATGAGCAGGACCAGGGAGAACTCGTGCAGGGAGGGGCCGCCGAACAGGAACAGGGTCAGGCTCACCGCGAAGGTCAGGCCGGAGGTCACCACGGTACGCGCCAGAGTCTGGTTGATGGACGCATTCATGATCTCGTGGGGCGAGCCCTTGCGCATCATGCGGAAGTTCTCGCGGATACGGTCGAAGATCACCACGGTGTCGTTGAGCGAATAGCCCAGCAAGGCCATGACCGAAGCCATGACATTGAGGTCGAAGTTGAGCTTGAAGAAGGAGAAGATGCCCAGGACCACGAAGGCATCGTGCACGGTGGCGATGATGGCGCCCACCGACAGCTTCCATTCGAAGCGCACGGCCACATAGATCAGCACGGCGACCACGGTGGCGAGGACGGCCATGCCGCCCTGCTCCGCCAGCTCGTCGCCCACCTGGGCGCCCACGTAATCCAGGCGCTTGAGCTCGGGAACATTGGTCTCGCCCAGCTTGAGCGAGTCGACGATGGCGTTGCCCAGCGCCTCGTTGCTGACGCCTTCGCGGGTCGCCACGCGCACCGAGACATCTCTCGCCGAACCGAAGTGCTGGACGATGGCATCGCCGTAGCCGGCTTTCTCCAGCTGGTCGCGCACCTTGTCCAGTTCCACCGCTTGGGCATAGCTCACTTCGACGAGGGTGCCGCCGGTGAAATCCAGGCCGAAGTTCAGGCCGTTCACGGCCAGGGAGATCGCGGCGGCGATGGTCAACACCGCCGACAGGATGTAGTTGATGAAACGGGCCCGGAAGAAGTCGATACGGGTTTCGCCGTTCCAGAAACGCTTGATGGTACTCATGGCGGCCCCTTAGACGTGCAGATTCTTGATGACGCGACCGCCGTAGACGGCATTGATGATCGCGCGGGTCCCGGCCACGGCCGAGAACATGGACACCAGGATGCCGATACATAAGGTCACGGCGAAGCCCTTGATGGAGCCGGAACCGACGCCAAACAGCACCAGACCGGAGATGAGGTTGGTCAGGTTGGAGTCGGTGATGGCCAAGGAGGCTTCTTCATAACCCTTGTGGATGGCCTGCTGGGGCGGCATGCCGCCGCGCATTTCCTCGCGGATACGCTCGTTGATCAAGACGTTGGCGTCCACCGCCAGGGCGACGCCCAGGACCAGGCCGGCGATGCCGGGCATGGTCAAGACGGCGCCGGGGATCAGGGACATGACGGCGACGGTGATCACCAGGTTCATGAACAGGGCGACGTTGGCTGCCAAACCGAACACCCGGTATTTCAAGAGCATGAAGCCCATGACGATGGCCATGGCGGCCAGCATGGCGTTCATGCCCATGCGGATGTTCTCGGCGCCCATGGACGGGCCGATGGTGCGTTCCTCGACGATCTGGATGGGGGCGATCAGGGCGCCGGCGCGCAGGCTCAAGGACAGGTTATGGGCCTCGGTCTGGGAGTCGATGCCGGTGATGCGGAAGCTGGAGCCCAGCTGGCTGCGCACCGTGGCGGCGTTGATGACTTCCTCGTGCTTGACCAGCTTCTTGACTTCCTTGCCGTCCACCGTCTTGGTTTCGGTACGGTATTCGATGAAGACGGTGGCCATTAGCTTGCCGACGTTGTTGCGGGTCTCGGCCGCCATCATGGAGCCGCCGGCGCTGTCCAGGTTGATATTGACTTGGGGCTGACCGTTCTCGTCCACGCCGGAGCTGGCATCGACGATGTGATCGCCGGACAGGATGACCTTCTTGTAGAGCAAATAGGGGCGGCCGTCGCGGCCGGAGAACAGCTGGGAATCCGCCGGCACCACGCCGTTCAGAGCGGAAGTCACGTCATGCTCGGCATCCACCATACGGAACTCCAGGGAGGCCGTGGTGTTGAGGATGCGCTTGGCCTGGGCCGTGTCCTGCACGCCCGGCAGCTGAACAACGATGCGCTCGGCGCCCTGGCGCTGGATCACCGGCTCGGCGACGCCCAGCTCGTTGACGCGGTTGCGCAGGGTCGTGGTGTTCTGCTGCACGGCGTAATCGCGGATCTCGCGCAGCTTGGCGTCGGAGAAGCTGGTGGTGATCAGGAACAGGCCGTCGGACTCGCCTACGGTGAACGTCAGGTCGGCGAACTTGCGGCTGAGCAGCTCCTTCGCATTGTCGCGGTTTTCCTGTTCGCGGAACTTGAGCAGGACGCCGCCGTGATTCTGGCGCGCCACGGTCAGGTAGCGGGTCTTCTTGCCGTCCTTGTCGGCCGTGCGCAGCTCGGTCTTGAAGTCATCGACATACTGGGTCTCGCGCTTCTCGATGGCGGTAGCCATATCGACTTCCATCAGGAAGTGCACGCCGCCGCGCAGGTCAAGGCCGAGGCGCATGGGACCGGCGCCGATGGCGGTCAGCCAATCGGGCGTCGCCGCCGCCAGGTTCAGGGCCACGATATAGTCCTGGCCCAACTCGGTCTTGAGCAGATCCTTGGCCTTGATCTGGTCCTCGGTATTATTGAAACGGAACTGCAGGTTCGTGCCCTGGATTTCCGCGTCGAAATAGCCGAGCTTGGCGCCATCGAGGCTCTTGGCCACACGCGCCTTGAGGGCATCGTCGACCTTGGCATTGCGCTCGGCGGAAATCTGCAGGGCCGGATCCTGGCCGAAGACCATGGGCAGCGCGTAGAGCAGCGACACCACGGTGATGAGGCTCAGCAGGATGTTCTTCCAGGCTGGCGTCTTGTTGAGCGGCGCGGCCGTCGGATGCGTGTCGAAAAGCATGTTGTTTCCTGAACTTTTGGACCGGCGCCTAAGCCAGGCCCGGAAAAACCAAGGCCGGCATAGTCGCCGGCCTCGTGCCCAGCCCCTTAGATGGACTTAAGCGTGCCCTTGGGCAGAACCGCCACGATGGACTGCTTCTGAACCTTGATGTCGACGCTCTCGGTCAGGCTGATCTCGATGTAGTCGTCGGTCAGCTTGACGACCTTGCCGAGGATGCCGCCAGAGGTGACGACTTCATCACCCTTCTGCAGGGCGTCGAGCATGTTCTTGTGGTCCTTGGCGCGCTTGGCCTGGGGACGGTAGAGCATGAAATAGAAGATGAAGCCGAACACGGCCAGCATGGCGATGGTCGGCAGCATGCTCGGCTGCTGGGCCGGCGCGGCGCCTTCGGCGGCCTGGGCGGCGGGAATCAGCATATTGAGAAGGAAGTCCATAATTTACCTCGTTATTATTTCAATCAATTCGGTGATTCCCGTTCGTGCTGAGTAGCGGGCCGACAGGCCGGCGTATCGAAGCACTCCCCGGTCCATCCTTCGATACAGGGCTCTTCGAGCCCTTACTCAGGACGAACGGGGAGGAGAGTTACGGAAACGTTAATCCTCGCCCTTGCGAGCCTGTCCGGCGTAGAAGGCCGCGACAAAGTCGGCCAATGTACCCGCATCCAGCGCCGCGCGCAAACCAGCCATCAGCTCCTGGTAATAGTGCAAGTTGTGGATGGTATTGAGCCGCGAGCCCAGCATCTCGTTGCACTTGTCCAGGTGATGCAGATAGGCCCTGGAATAATGGGTGCAGGTATAGCAATTACAAGCCTCGTCCACCGGCCGCGTGTCGGTCTTGAAGCGGGCGTTGCGCAGGCGCAAGACGCCATTGCGCGTGAACAGATGGGCATTGCGGGCATTGCGGGTGGGCATCACGCAGTCGAACATGTCGATGCCGCGCAGCACCGCCTCGACGATGTCCTCGGGCTTGCCCACGCCCATCAGGTAGCGCGGCTTGTCGGCCGGCATCTTGGGCGGCGTGTGCTCCAGGATGCGGAGCATGTCCTCCTTGGGCTCGCCCACCGACAGGCCGCCGATGGCGTAGCCGTCGAAGCCGATCTCGGTCAGGCCGGCCAGGGACTCGTCGCGCAGAGGCTCGTACATGCCACCCTGCACGATGCCGAACAAGGCCGAAGGGTTGTCGCCGTGGGCCGTTTTCGAGCGCTTGGCCCAGCGCAGGGACAGTTCCATGGACTTGCGCGCCTGGTCCGGGCTCGCCGGATAGGGCGTGCACTCGTCGAAGATCATGACGATGTCCGAGCCCAGGGCCCGCTGCACGGCCATGGATTCCTCGGGACCCATAAACACCTTGGAGCCGTCCACCGGCGAGGCGAAGCGCACGCCCTCCTCCGTGATCTTGCGCAGCTTGCCCAGGGAGAACACCTGGAAGCCGCCGGAATCGGTCAGGATCGGGCCCTTCCAGCCCATGAAGTCATGCAGATCGCCATGGGCCTGCATGATCTCCACGCCGGGACGCAGCATCAAATGGAAGGTGTTGCCGAGGATGATCTGGGCGCCCAGATCCTCGATCTCGTGAGGTGTCAGGCCCTTCACCGTACCGTAGGTGCCGACCGGCATGAAGGCCGGGGTTTCGACGACGCCGCGATCGAAGACCATGCGGCCCCGGCGTGCGCGGCCCTCGGTTTTGAGCAGTTCAAATTTCATGGGGAGGCTCGCGGCGGGTGATGAACATGGCATCGCCATAGCTGAAGAAGCGGTATTGCTGGGCGACGGCCGTGCGATAGGCGTTCAAGACCGCCTCGCGCCCGGCGAAGGCCGAGACCAGCATGATCAGGGTCGATTCCGGTAGGTGGAAATTCGTCACCAGGGCATCCACCAGGGCGAAACGATAGCCCGGATAGATGAAGATGTCGGTCTCGCCGGTATAGGGCTTGAGCACGCCTCCCGCTAGCACCTCGGCATGGCGCGCCGCCGTCTCCAGGCAGCGCACCGAGGTCGTGCCCACGGCGACGACCCGCTTGCCGGCGGCCTTGGTGGCCAGCACGGCGTCCACCACGTCCTGCCCCAGTTGCAGGGCCTCGCTGTGCATCTTGTGCTCGCGGATATCCTCGACCCTAACCGGCGAGAAAGTGCCGGCGCCCACGTGCAGGGTCACGAAGGCCCAGTGCACGCCCTTGGCGCGCAAGCCCTCCAGCAGCGCCTCGTCGAAATGCAGGCCCGCCGTCGGCGCCGCCACCGCGCCCGGATGCTGGGCATAAACCGTCTGGTAGCGCTCCTGGTCGGCGCCCTCGTCCGGACGGTCGATGTAGGGCGGCAGGGGCATATGCCCCAGGCGCTCCAGGACGCCGATGGCGGCTTCCGGAAACTGGATATGGAACAGGGCATC
Organism: Gammaproteobacteria bacterium; assembly: GCA_016182845.1. Lineage (GTDB taxonomy): Bacteria > Pseudomonadota > Gammaproteobacteria > Enterobacterales > Permianibacteraceae > JACPFT01. The sequence goes on along the minus strand of JACPFT010000001.1, from coordinate 72,384 downwards.
GGAACGGCCCAGGACGAGTAGGCGGGTGCCGTCCTCTAGCAGGATCTCGCTGCCCGGCTTGGGCGCCTTGCTGGCCCGGCAGTAGCACAGCGCCTCGCGCTCGCCCAAGACCCGCTCCACCAGGACCTCCACTGCCCCGCCGGAAGGCTTGTGGCCGAACAGGCGCGCCGGAATCACCCGGGTGTTGTTGAACACCAGGAGATCGCCGGGATTCACCAGATCCAGCAAATCGCGGAACTGGCGGTGGGCCAACTCGCCGGTCGGCCCGTCCAGGCACAGCAACCGGCTGGCGGAACGCTCCGCCATGGGGTACTTGGCGATCAAATGCTCGGGCAGATCGAAATGAAAGTCGGACAGCCGCATGGTCGGGTAGCCTGGCCTGCTCAAAGCGTGAACAAAAGGGGGTCATAGCCTACCGGAAAACGCCATTTTTCGCCACAAAACCGCGAGTTGCGCCTTGACCGGCCTTTTCCCTTTGTTATACTGCCGCCCTCCCGCCGGAGTGGTGGAATGGTAGACGCGACGGACTCAAAATCCGTTGTCCGAAAGGGCGTGTGGGTTCAAGTCCCACCTCCGGCACCATCTGTGAAAAAGCCCGCTGAATCAGCGGGCTTTTTTATTTCCGGGCGGACGCGGCCATCTGCAACCCAGCCCCTAGGTCTTCAAGCGCCGATCGAAGCGGAAGCTCTCCGCCCCGCCGACGCGGATCTGCCCGAAATCCGCGTGACGCGGATTCAGCAAGTAGTTGTATTCCTGGGGAATAATGGTGCTTGGCACGCGCAGAGCCGCGCTCTTGCCCGCCAGCAGCCAGGCATCGCCCGCTTCCCGGGTCGACACCGGCGCCGGATCCTCGCGCCAGTCGCGAGGCAGGGCCGTCAGATCCGTGGCGAGCTCGGCGTCGAAAGTCACGGGAACCACGCTATAGCCCCGCTCCAGATCCCCCGCCTCCAGATGCACGAGCATCTCCAGGGCGGCCAGGGACAGCGTGCCCGCCGTATACACCATGGAGCGCCCGGCGCTGTTCCAGCGCCCGCCGTACAGCCGCGCCCCCTCGCCGTCGAAGGCTCGCTCCACCCACTCGGTCTTGCAGATCCGCCAAGCGGTCAGAATCACGCAAAGACCCCGTGCTCCAAGCGCCCGATCAGATCCCGGACCGCATTGGCGCCCGGCTCGGTGTCGGCATAATCCAGGGGTAGCACGCCGCCCAGCGCTTTCTGCGGCGTGTGCATCCAGCGCCGCGCCCGCAGCCGGTCGCCGTCGAAGAGCTGCACCGCCCGCTCGAACAGCGCCGCCAGGCGCGCCGCGCGCTCCGACTCGGTCACCGTCAGGACGCCGCCTTGCTTGCGGCGCGCCAGAGTGGCCGGCGCGATCTGAATGACCTTGGCGAGACGCGTGGCGGGAATGTCCAACTCCGCGCAGAGCTGCTCCACCACCCCATAGGGCAGGCCGGCCTTGATGACGCTGATGATCTTCCCGCTATCTGCCCGCCGGACCAGGGCAAAGAAACTCGCGGTCGTCGTCGTCGGACGCGGCTTGGGAGCCGGCTCGACGGTCTTGGCATGTGCGCTCATGGACACCTCCTTCTCATTTGAAAGTTTCAGCCATATCAAATGAAATAGCAAGACCATGCTCAGGCCAAAGGGAATAGTGCTCTAATAACGCCTTCTCAACTCTCGAGCTCGCCATGCCCCGCCTCGTCCTCGCCTCCAGTTCCCCCTACCGCCGCGCCCTGCTCGCCAAGCTCGGCCTGCCCTTCGAGTATGCCAGTCCCGATGTCGACGAGACGCCGCTGCCCGGCGAGAGCCCGGAAAGCCTGGTCTTGCGCCTGGCCCAGGCCAAGGCGCGGGCACTGGCCCCGCGCTACACCGATGCCCTCTTGATCGGTTCGGACCAAGTGGCGGTCTTGGATGGGCAGATCCTCGGCAAGCCGGGTTCGCACGACGCGGCGCGGGTGCAGCTCATGGCCGCCAGCGGGCGGTCGCTGCGTTTTCTGACCGGTTTGTGTGTCTACAATGCGGCGGCCCAGGGCGGCAACGCCCTGGTGGAGCCGTTCACGGTGCATTTCCGGGAACTCTCCGACAACCAAATTGAGAACTATTTGCGCCGCGAGCAGCCCTATGACTGTGCCGGCAGTTTCAAGTCGGAGGGCTTAGGGATCGCGCTGTTCGAGGCCCTGGAGGGCAATGACCCGAACGCCTTGGTGGGTCTGCCCTTGATTCGGCTGGTGGATTTGTTGGCGCTGGAAGGCGTGAACGTAGTGGGCTGAACCGTCCGGATTTGACTTTGCCGGCCGGGCGGCAGAGATTGACAGGCTTTCCCCGCCACAAGGACAGTCATGCTGCTCAGCGCCCTCGCCTTGAGCCTCGGCCTCGCCGCCGACGCGCCCCCTGCCTCGCCGGCCATGCCGGATACCGACATCTATCTCTACCGCGCCGAGCTTCGCGACGGCCGCCTGGAACTGTCCGGGCGCCGGCCCTTGAGCGCCGAGGCGGGCTACGAGAACCAGCCGGCCTTCAGCCCGGACGGCAAGGCCCTGCTGTTCACGGCCCAGCGCGACGGCAAGCAGACCGAGATCTTTCGGCACGAGCTGGCCTCTGGCCACACGACAGCCCTGACCCGCACGGCGGAGAGCGAGTACTCGCCGCGCTATGCCGACGACATGCGAAGCTTCAGCGTGGTGCGCGTCGAGGCCGACGGCACCCAGCGTCTCTGGCGTTTCGCCGCCGACGGCACGGCGCCGTCCCTGGTGCTGAAAGACATTAAACCGGTGGGCTATTATGCCTTCGACGGCCGTGAACAGGTCTATGCCTTCGTGCTCGGCGAGCCCCACACGCTACAGCGCATCGCGCTCGGCAGCGAGAAGGCGGAAGTGCTGGCCCGCGATATCGGCCGCAGCCTACTGCCAGCGCCGGGCGGCGGCATCGGCTATGTGCAAATGGGCAAGGACGGCCCGATCCTGCACCGGATCGGCGCGGACGGCGCCGATGCGGTGCAGGGGCCGCTGTTCGAGGACAGCGAAGGGGACTTCGCCTGGGACGGTGCCGGCGCCGTGCTCAGCACCCAGGGCACGAAGCTGTTCCGGCGCGAGGGTTCGGGCGATTGGCAGGAAGTGGTGTTCGAGACCGGCAACGGCGACAAGCTGAGCCGCGTGGCCCTGTCGCCGGATGGCCGTTGGCTGGCCCTAGTCAGTCAGAAGCCCTAAGCAGACTTCAAGCGCGCAGCCAGACCGGCAGGAGGCGGATATCGTCGAGAAATGCCACCGGCCGATGCTCGGCCAAGCGCTCGCGCAGCTGGGCGCCATAGGTGGCGGCGAGACCGTGCACGCCGGCATTGCGTGCCATGGCCATGTCGTGCACGGAATCGCCGATCATCAAGGCCCGTTCCGGCGCGGTGCCGGTTTCTTCCAGCAGCGCATCGATCATCGCCGGATCCGGCTTGGAGGCGGCCTCGTCGGCGCAGCGGCTGGCGCAGAAATAATGCCCGACGCCGGTTTCGCCCAGGGCGCGGGTGAGGCCGGGCCTGGCCTTGCCGGTGGCGATGGCGAGCTTGAAGCCCGCTTCGCGCAGTTCCTGGAGCACGGGCTCCGCGCCCTCGAACAGCGGCGTGGGCGTGGGATCGGCGACCACGTACTGGTGGCGGTAGATCTCGTTGTAATGCTCCCGTGCCGCGCCCACCATGCCCGGGAACAGGATGTCGTAGACCAGGCTCATGGACAGGCCCATGACATCGAGGACGGCGCGTGCTTCGGGCACCGGCTGGCCGGCCATCCGCGCCGCGGTCTGCATGGCCGAGACGATGCGCCCGGCCGAGTCCATGAGCGTGCCGTCCCAGTCGAAAATAATGAGAGAATAAGGACCCATCAGGCGTCCAGGGCCTCCATGGCCCGCAGCAACTCGGCTTCCGGCTCGGCCTTCAGCTCCAGGGGTTTGGGCTGGCCCGGCAGGCGGAAGCTGAGCGCGGCGGCATGCAGGAACAAGCGAGCTATGCCCTTGCCGGCCATGAGCTGATTGAGCTCCGGATCGCCGTATTTCGTGTCGCCGATGATGGGATGGCCGGCGTATTGGGCATGGACGCGGATCTGGTGGGTGCGGCCGGTCAGCGGGCTGGCCTCGACCAGGCTGCAGTCCTTGAAGCGGCGCAGCACGCGGAACTGCGTATGGGCCGGCTTGCCGTCCTTGGACACGCGCACCACGCGTTCGCCGGACTTCAGTTCGTTCTTCTGCAGGGCCACGGTGACGTCCTTCAGGGCCGCCGGCCACTTGCCCTTGACCAGACACCAGTAAGTCTTGCGCAGGGTCTTGTCTTTCAGCTGTTCCTGCAGGGCCAGGAGGATGGCGCGCTTCTTGGCCACCAGCAACAGGCCGGAGGTGTCCCGATCCAGGCGGTGCACCAGCTCCAGGAACTTGGCCTTGGGACGCAGGGCGCGCAGGCCCTCGATGGCGCCGAAGGACAGTCCGGAACCGCCGTGCACGGCCAGGCCCGAAGGCTTGTTGAGCACGATCAGGCCCTCGTCCTCATAGACGATGCAGTCTTCCAGCTGACGCACTTTCGCCAACTGCGGGTTGGGCCCTTCCGTCTCTTCCGCAACACGGATCGGCGGCACGCGCACCACGTCGCCGGCGGCCAGCTTGTAATCCGGGCCGACCCGGCCCTTGTTCACGCGCACTTCGCCCTTGCGCAGGATGCGGTAGACGCGGGTCTTGGGCACGCCCTTGAGCTCGCAGATCAGGAAGTTGTCGATGCGCTGGCCGGCGCGGGATTCGTCGATCTCGACGAAATAGGCCTTGGGGGTGGAGGTCTCGTTCATGGGCGCGATCCTAGCATTTCTGCCCAAACCAGGCCTTATGCATTTTCAACTTTAAATTGATGGACTTGCATGCCCTCTGCTATAGTTCCGAAGCTTGGCCAACTGGGATCTCAGGGCTTGAAACGTCCGCCAGGAGGCAAGTGTCCAAGAATCGCCGGAGTATTCCGCCGGTTCATGCAGGCCAGGATAGGCCATGCGAAGGGTCGTTTTTGCGATCCACACGCCGCGCAGTAACCAGCGGCGTGCGTCACGGGGCTTAAGGAAGAGTCGCGCGGCGAGAATGAAACGAGTCAAGTAGGAGCACGAGTGTCGGGGCGCATCCCGCCGCGGCAGCGTGCACAACAATAACTTGCTCCCAGACCGTGGAGTCTGAAGAACCGGCCCCTTGTGGGCACCCCGTCTGCCCTTGTGGCAGGCGTTATTGAGCCAGCTTTTCGCGACTGACCACCCTGCCGCTTGTGCTTTTTGAGCAACGGCATGACTTCGACGCCCAGGGCCGACACGTTCCCTGAACGCACGTGATCGAAGTCGCTCTCGACCAGAGCCTGTCCGGAATTCGGCTTTAGCCGCCGTCGGCATGCCGGCATGATCCCTCGCGATCCTCTGCCGCCTACGTCGTGATGACGTTCCTGAACGGATGGGCCGGTTTTCCTGATGACTCCGCCGGAGCCTTGGAGCTTTGGTGTGAGAAACACAATGAAGCGCATGCTAGTCAACGCGACGCAACAGGAAGAAGTCCGCGTCGCCATGGTCGATGGTCAGAAACTCTATGATCTGGACATCGAAACCCCCGGCCGGGAACTGAAAAAAGCCAATATCTACAAGGGCAAGATCACCCGCGTCGAGCCCTCCCTCGAAGCCGCCTTCGTCGATTACGGCGCCGAGCGCCACGGCTTCCTACCCCTCAAGGAAATCGCCCGCGAATACTTCGCCGGCGAAGGCGAGCCCCAGGGCCGCATGAACATCCGCGAGCTGGTCAAGGAAGGTACGGAAGTCATCGTCCAGATCGACAAGGAAGAACGTGGCAACAAGGGCGCCGCCCTGACCACCTTCATCTCCCTGGCCGGCTCCTACATCGTGCTGATGCCGAACAACCCGCGCGCGGGCGGTATCTCCCGCCGCATCGAGGGCGATGATCGCACCGAGCTGCGCGAGTCCCTGAATGCCCTGGATGTCCCGGACGGCATGGGCGTCATCGTGCGTACCGCCGGCGTCGGCCGCAGCCCGGAAGAGCTGCAGTGGGATCTGTCCGTGCTCCTGTCCCTGTGGGAAGCCATCAAGAAAGCCGCCGGCGAACGCCAGGGCTGCTTCCTGATCCACCAGGAATCGGACGTCATCATCCGCGCCATCCGCGACTACCTGCGCCCGGACATCGGCGAAGTGCTGGTGGACAGCCCCAGCGCCTTTGAGCGCGCCAAGAACCACGTGGCCCTGGTCCGCCCGGACTTCGTTAATCGCGTCAAGCTCTACCAGGACCCGATCCCGCTGTTCAACCGCTTCCAGATCGAGAGCCAGATCGAGAGCGCCTTCCAGCGCGAAGTGCGCCTGCCTTCCGGCGGTGCCATCGTCATCGATCCGACCGAAGCCCTGATCGCCATCGACATCAACTCCTCGCGCGCCACCAAGGGCGGCGACATCGAGGAAACCGCCCTGCAGACCAACCTGGAAGCGGCCGAGGAAATCGCCCGCCAGCTGCGCCTGCGCGATCTGGGCGGTCTCATCGTCGTCGATTTCATCGACATGACCCCGGCCAAGAACCAGCGCCAGGTCGAGGACGCCATGCGCGATGCCCTGAAGCAGGACCGCGCCCGCGTGCAAGTGGGCCGCATCTCCCGCTTCGGCCTCCTGGAAATGTCGCGTCAGCGCCTGCGTCCCAGCTTGGGCGAATCCAGCCAGATCTCTTGCCCGCGTTGCCACGGCCAGGGCTCCATCCGCTCCGTCGACTCCCTGGCACTGTCGGTCCTGCGCCTCATCGAAGAAGAGGCCATGAAGGACAACACCGCCCAGATCCAGGCCCAGGTGCCGGTCGATGTGGCCAGCTATCTGCTCAACGAGAAGCGCGCCGCCCTGGCCTCCATCGAGCAGCGTCTGCGCGTGGCCGTGATCGTGGTGCCGAACCCGCACATGGACACGCCGCACTACGAAGTGCGCCGCCTGCGTTCCGGCGAAGAAATCAGCGAGGTCAGCTACCAGCAGGTGCACCGGCCCGCCGACGAGCCGGCTCCGGAAGTCGTGACGCCGGTGCGCCGCGATCTGCCCGCCGTGCAGACCATCGCCGTGCCCACCCCGCCGCCGGCGCCGGTGGCCGCCCCGGCCCCGGCCGCACCGGTTGCCGAAGTGAAGAAGAGCGAACCGGGACTCATCAAGCGCATTTTCACCGCCCTGTTCGGCAGCGGTGAAAGCGAGGAAGCCAAGGCGCCGGCCAAGCGCGAGGGCCGCGAACGCGGCCAGCAGCGCGGTCGCGGCGGCGAGCGCGGCGAACGCGGTGAACGTGGCCAGCGCGGCGAGCGCGGTCAGCGTCGCGAACGCGGCGATCGGGACGAGCGCGGCGGCCGTGGCGGCCGCAGCCAGGAAGAGCGCGGCCCGCGCCGCGAGCGCGAGGAGCGTGCGCCCCGCGAAGAACGTCCGGCCCGCGAAGAGCGTGCTCCCCGTGAGGAACGCGCCCCGCGCGAAGAGCCGCGCAAGGTCTTCGACGAGGCGGTGAGCGAACAGCAGCGCCGCCCGCGCGGCGAGCGCCCGGCCCGCGAAGAGCGTGCCCCGCGCGAAGATCGTCCGGCACGCGAAGAGCGTCAGCCCCGTGGCGAGCGTCCGGCTCGCGAGGACCGTGCCCCCCGCGAGGATCGCGCTCCCCGTGAGGACCGCCAGCCGCGCCAGGAAGCGCGTGCCCCGGAGGCTCGCGTCGCTGCACCCGCTCCCCATGCCGCCGAGAGCCTGGATGAGCAGGCGGAAGCCAAGCGCCAGCAATTCGAAGCCCGCCGCGCCGAGTTCGAGAGCCGTCGCCGCCGTCCGGAAGGCGAAGGCGAGGCCGCCGTGCCGAGCATCGAGCGTGCCGAGCGCCTGAGCGATGCCCCGGAAGCCCCGCGCAAGCTGGATCTGGCCGAGCCCGAGCCGGAAGCCCTGGGCGGCGATGAAGCCGGCGAAGGCGAGGAAGGCGGCGAGCGCCGTGGTCGCGGCGAGCGTCGCGGCCGCCGTGCCCCGCGCCATCTGCGCGGTCAGCGCCGTCCGCGTCAGGATGGCGAGGAAGCCGGTGCCGAGGGCGAAGCCTCCGAAGCCGAAGCTCCCGCCGAGGCACCGGCTCCGCGTGTGGACGTAGCCGTCAGCGCCCCGGCCCCTCGCGCCGAAGCCCCGGCAGCCCGCCCGGCACCGGTTGCCGCCGAAGCCTCCTCTGGAGTGAAGCCCGAGGTGAAGGCCGAGGCCAAGCCGGAACCCAAGGGTTTCGCCGCCGCCGCGCCGGCCAAGCCGAGCATGCCCGAGCAGGGCGAGCCGGTGGCCGTGCACCAGCCGGCCCAGGCGCCGCAGCAGGGTGCCCTGCTCCTCAACGAGCAGCCCAAGGCCGCTCCGGTGGAGCGCAAGTCGGCCGGTGAAGCCGCCTCGGCGCCCATGGCCAAGCCCAAGCCCGTCCTGGACGAGCCGGTGGCCGTGGTGATTCCGCCGGTGGCTGCGGCTCCGGTCGCTGCCGCTACGACCGCCGCGCCGACCCGCGACGCCGGCGAGCGCAGCTCCAGCCCGGCCGCCAAGCCGATGCCGGTGGTGGATGCGCCGACGGAGAACAAGCCGGAATAAGCACCGGCTTGGTGGAAGAAGGGCGCTACGGCGCCCTTTTTTCTGCGAGCCTATTGCCGGTCAAGGCGTTGACGCAATGCCTATGCCATGCTCACAACAATGTTCTAGGAGCACGACCCCATGCCCACCCGTCCCGGATCCAGCTTTTGGCACCGCAGCTATTTCTTCTACCTGCTGCTCTGCCTGCTGGGCATGTTGTTCACCCTGCCCTATGTGCATGAATACCCGCTGGGGGCCTATGTCTACCACGGCCTGATGACCCTGATCCTGCTGATCAGCCTCTACGCCCTGGACATGCACCGCATCAGCTACTGGGTGGGCATGGCCCTGGGCATCCCGGCCGTGCTGGCCAACTGGGCCATGGAGGGCTGGCGCACGCCTCTGGCCGAGCAGCTCAGCCATGGCAGCAATATGCTGTTCCTCAGCTATATCAGCGCCACCATGATCTACGCCATGCTCAAGGAGCAACGGGTCACCAATAACACGCTCTTCGCCGGCGCCTGCTGCTTCCTGCTCATGGGTTTCGCCTGGACCAGCTTCTATGCCCTGATGAGTAGCCTGGACCCCTTGGCCTTCCGCCATTTCTTGGGTCAGCAGCCGACGGAGTACGTGGATTTTCTCTACTACAGCCTGATCACCATCACCACCACCGGCTATGGCGATATCGCGCCGATCAAGGCGCCGGTGCGTCTGGCGGCGGCCTTGGAGGCCGTCGTCGGCCAGCTCTACCTGGCCGTCCTGGTGGCGCGCCTGGTGGGCCTGCACATCAGCCAGCGCGGCGAGCTGACCGATCGCTAGCGTTCGGAGCCGCCGGCGGCGCAATGCCCGGCCCGGCAGGACACATAGGGCGGCTCGATGAGCATGCAATCGGAGACCATGCCCGGCTTCTCGGCGGCCTTGGCGGCGGCGCGCTCCTGCTCGGCCAGGGCCTCGATCACCTGGGCATTGCCGCCGCGCGTGGAATAGACCTTGAAGCCGGACGGGCCGCCGCAGGGCTTGTGTCCCACGGCAACGGCCTTGCATTCACGGTCTTCCTGGCACTCGGCCGCGCCGATGGCGGCGTCCAGGGCCTGAACATAGGCATTCGGCTGGCCGGGAGCCGGCGGCTCGTTGCCCGAACCACCACCGGCGTGGGCGCAGGCGGCGAGCAGGGACAGGCCGAGCAGGGTCGGCGCCGGTAGTCCGATCCTGGCGGTTCGCATAGGCATGATTTCCTTCCTTGTCATGGTGATGGGAAAACCACTGTGCCGCGCCGAGAAGGCTTAAGCAAGGGCCAGGCCGACGGCATCGGCCGTGCTCAAGTGCCGGCCTTCGTCCCAGGCCACGCCCCGCGCCTGGTCGGCCAGGGCCTGTTCCAGGCGGGCCAGGGTGGCTTCATAGGAGGGGCGGTCCAGTTCCTGGATGGACTCGTCGATGAGCTGGCGCAGGGCGGCGGCATGGCCCAAGAGGCGCGCCGCCCGCGCCGGCTCCTGGGCGACCCAGCGCGCACCGGCCAGGCCCTCCAGGCAGTAGGCGATGCCGGCCTTGTCGTCCAGTTCGGCGCAGATCCTCAAGGCCTGGTCGAAGTGAGCGGCGGCTTCCGGCCAGCGCTCGAAGGCCTGGGCGATGAGGCCCAGGTTGACCATTTGGTCGACCTGTTTGAGCCTGTCGCCGATAAGGCGGTTGGTGTCCAGGGCCTCGGCATAGCAGCGCCTGGCCTGGTCCCATTGCCCTTCCGAACGGGCCACCTCGCCCAAGGAGTTGAGCGAAAGGGCCAGGACGGCGAGTTGGCCGCCGGCGCGGGCCAGTTGCACGCTCTTCTCCAGGAGCTGCTTGGCGACGTCCATGTGCTGCAAGCAGACCGCCGCGACGCCCAGGCGGTTGAGCGCCAGGGCGATGCATTCCTTGTCCTGTAGCCGGCGGGCCAGCTTCAAGCCGGCCTCGCCGAAATCCCGGGAGGCCTCGTAATCCTTGCGCCTATAGGCCAGGCGGCACGCCGCGAGCTGGGCATGCATGCGCCAGACCTCGGCCCCGCCCTCCAGGGCCAGGGCCCGCGCCAGCCAGGCGCTGCCCTCGCCCACATAGCCGCGCACTTCCCAGAACGGGTAGAGGGCCGCGCACAGGCGCAGCAGGCTGTCGGCGTCCTGGGCCTCGTCGGCGCAGACCAGGGCGGTGCGCAGATTGTCCAGCTCGGCGGCCATGCGCTTGAGCCAGGACAGCTGAGCCGCGTGCTCGCGCTGGCCGGCACCCTGTTCGGCATGGGCGATGAAATGCTCAAGATGGCGGCGGCGCAGTGGCTGCCACTCGCCAGCCTCTTCGGCGCGCGCCCGGGCGTAGTCGCGCAGGGTTTCCAGGAAGCGGTAACGAGGCAGGTCCTGGGCGGTGTCGGCCACCACGAAAGACTTGTCCACCAGGCGCGACAAGAGGTCCAGCACCAGGCCCGGCGCCAGCTCCCCGTCGGCCACCACGCCTTCCGCCGCCTCAAGACTCCAGCCCCCGGCGAAGACCGCCAGGCGGCGCAAGAGGCGCTTCTCCTCCAGGCTGAGCAGTTCATGGCCCCAGTCGATGGTGGCGCGCAGGGTCTGCTGGCGCGGTAGCAGTTCGCGCCCGCCGCCGGCCAGGAGCCGGAAACGGTCGGCCAGGCGGCTGGCGATCTGCTCGACGGAGAGCATGCGCACCCGCGCCGCCGCCAGCTCCAGGGCCAGGGGCATGCCGTCCAGCCGCCGGCAGATCTCGGCGACGGCCTGGGCGTTGCCGGACTCCAGGCGAAAGCCCGGCGCCGCGGCCTGGGCACGCTCGACGAAGAGGCGCACGGCCTCGTAGCCCAGCAGCGCATCGGGACTCAGGGCAGGCACCCGCTCCGCCTCGGGCGCCGACAAGCTGGTGATGGTCACCAGGCTTTCACCGGCCAGCCCCAGGGCCTCGCGGCTGGTGGCCAGGACCGACAGGCGCGGCAGGCGGTTCAGCAGGCCGGCCACGCAATGGGCCACGGCGGCGACCAGGTGTTCGCAGTTGTCCAGGATGAGCAGGAAGCGGGCCGGGGCCATGCGTTCGACGAAGGTGTCCAGCAGGGGCTTGCCGGCCTGTTCGTCGATGCGCAGGGCATCGATGAGGGCGCGAGGCAGGAGCTCGCCGTCGGCGAGCGGCGCCAAGTCCACGAACCACACGCCGTCCGGGAACTGGTCGAGCAATTCGCCGCCGGTCTGAATGGCGAGGCGCGTCTTGCCCGCACCGCCCGGCCCGCAGAGACTCACCAGGCGCTGGGCCAGGACCTGGCGGCGCAGCTGGCTCAGGGCCTCCTGGCGGCCGACAAAGCTGGACAGCTGAGCGGGCAGGTTGTTGGGCCAGCGGTCCAGGCTCTGCAGGGGTGGGAAGTCCCGGGGCAGCTCCGGGGCTTCCAGCTGGAAGACCTGTTCCGGCCGCTGCAGATCCTTGAGGCGGTGCTGACCCAGTTCCTTGAGGCTCACGCCGGGGGGAAGCGCATCGCGGCAGAGCTCGGCCACGGCGAGGGAGAGCAGGATCTGGCCGCCATGGCCCAGGGACATGAGCCGCGCCGTGCGATTGACCGCCGGCCCGAAGTAATCCCCCTCGCGCTCGTCGGCCATGCCCAGGTGCAGACCCATGCGCACGCGCGGCAGGAAGCCCTCATGGCGCGGCTCGCAGAGCGCCGTCTGTGCCGCCTGGGCCGCCGCCACGGCGACGGAGGGACCGGCGAAGGCCGCGCAAAAGGCATCGCCCACGGTCTTGAACACGTAGCCGCCGGCGGACTCGATGGCCCGACGCAGGATCTGGTCGTGCAGGCGCAGGGCCTGGCGCATGCGCTCCGGCTCGGTCTCCCAGAGCCGGGTGCTGCCCACGATGTCGGTGAACAGGAAGCTGACGGTGCCGCTGGGTATGCCCATGACCTCTGGCCTGGCTAGCCTTCATGTCATGAGCATAGACGGCATCAGGGCCGCTGGATCAGCTCGATGCTGTAGCCGTCCGGGTCCTTGACGAAGGCGATCTCGGTGGTGCCGCCCTTGACCGGTCCCGGTTCGCGGGACACGACGCCGCCCCGCTCGCGGATGGCCGCGCAGGCGGCATAGACATCGGGTACGGCGATGGCGACATGGCCGAAGGCCGTGCCCGGCTCGTAAGCTTCCACGCCCCAGTTGTAGGTTAGCTCCAGGCAGGCCTGCTCGCTCTCCTCGCCGTAGCCGACGAAGGCGAGGGTGTACTTATAAGCCTCGTTGACGCTCTGGCGCAGCAAGCGCATGCCCAGGACCTCGGTGTAGAAGGCGATGGAGCGTTCCAGGTTGCCGACGCGCAGCATGGTGTGGAGTAGGCGCATGAGGGGATTCCGTGGCGATGGGCTAGGCGGTACCGACACCATGGGCCGCCGGCGGGTGATTTTCAAGCCCGGCCGCTCATCGATAACTCTAATTGGCGCTGGCGGGCCGCGCTGGGAACAATGGCCTTGGATTCGAGGTCAGGATTTAGAGGGCTCAGGCTTAAAGGCCCCTCTCTCCATCATTCGGCGCGGACGTCGTGCAGCCCTGGGCTTCCAGGCTGCTCCCGCCATCGCCGCGCGCCGCGCCTACCGGTGGTGCGCCTGGAGTCGCCCATGAACCACGCTTCCATATCCCCGGCACGGATGCCCTGCCCGGAACCGGCGCTGCTGACCGGCCCCTCCCTGCTGGAGCGCCCCGACGACCTGCGGCGCTGGGCCGAACTGCAACAGGCCCTGCTCACCGGCTTCCCCCTGCCGGTCCTGGTGGCCAATACCGCCTTTCGCATCGTGCATGCCAATACCCAGTGCCTGGAGCTCTTCGGCTATGCCCATGGCGAGCTGTGGCAGGCGCCGGTGGAACAAGTCATTCCCGAGGGCATTCCCCTCTCCGGCGCCGGTATCGTCGGGCGCGTGCAGCCCTTCCGGCCTAACGTCGCCGGCCGCCATCCGGGCCTCGGCCGCACCAAGCACGGCCAGGAGTTTGCCCTGGAGCTGGATCTGAGCCTGGTGCCCTACGAGGGCCAGAGCTATACCATCGCGGTGATCCATGCCCAGGCCGCCGCCGTCGAGGAGGAAGCTGCGGATGAGGCGGGCTTCCTGGGTCTGGTGGGCGAGAGTCAGCCCATGCGCGAGCTCCAGGGCCTGATCCGTCGCCTGGCCGGCTGCGACACCACCGTGCTGATCCTGGGCGAGTCGGGCACCGGCAAGGAGCTGGTTGCCCGCGCGATCCACCGCCTGAGCCCGCGCCGCGCCCAGCCCCTGGTGGCCATCGACTGCGGCGCCCTGCCCGAACCCCTGCTGGAAAGCGAGCTCTTCGGGCACGTCAAGGGTGCCTTCACCGGCGCCATACGCAGCAAGCGCGGCCTGTTCCAGGAGGCGGAACGCGGCACGCTGTTTCTCGACGAGGTGACCAATACCTCCCTGGCCATCCAGGCCAAGCTGCTGCGTGCCCTTCAGGAGCACGAGATCCGCCCGGTCGGCGGTAATCAGAGCTTCGCGGTGAACGTGCGCGTCCTGGTGGCCAGCAACAAGAGCCTGGAACAGGCCGTGCTCGAACAGCGCTTCCGCGAGGACCTGTGCTTCCGCTTGAGCGCCCTGCCCCTGCAGCTGCCGCCATTGCGCCAGCGCCTGGAGGACCTGCCCATGCTGGCGGAGCACTTCATCCGCCGCCACTGCGCCCACAACCGCCTGCCGCCCAAGCAGCTCTCACCCGCCGCCCTGGACTTCCTCCACCAGCAAGCCTGGCCGGGCAATGTGCGCGAGCTGGAGCATGTGCTGGAACGCGGCGTCCTGCTCAGCCGTGGCCCGCGCATCGAGCCGGCCGATTTCGTCATGCAGAAGAGCACGCCGCTCGTCGAACCGGTGAACGGCAACTACGCCAGGGAGAAGGAGGCGCAGCGGGTCTTGCAGGAGGCGTTGCAGGCCACCGGCCAGAACCGCACGGCGGCGGCCCGCCTGCTACGCATCAGCCGCTCGACGCTCTACAACCGGCTGAGGCGCCTGCATCTGGGCGGTCCGACCTGAACCTGGACAGTGTGCAAACCCGTTGGACAGTCCTATTTCGTTGTTGTAATTCGATTTACGGCAATCTCCTGTACATCCGAAGACAAGGCCCGAGTCCAGGGCATCGAGTGTTTTCTCAAGGGAAACGGCAACTTGCAGCATACGCGGCTTATGGCCTGGAAATTGCGAACTCTGAGTGCCACCGCCTAGCGGCGGCATCCCTTCTGTCAAACCGACGATAGGAGCTGCACTATGGCACAAGAAGCTAAGATCACCTCGGTCGCCCCGGAACACCGGGTCCGCATGACCGAAATATCCTGGGATTCCATTACCGAAGCCGGCGCCTATGTGGAGAAAGGCACGGGCGATTTGTACCGGATCCCGCAAGAAGCCTTGTTACACGGTTCCTCGCCGCTGATTCGTAAGGAAAGCGTGGGCGGTTCCAGCTTGGTTCAACTGAGCCGCAACCCCTTCATCACCACGCTGGAAGCGCGCATGCTCAGCTGCGAGAACAACGTCACGCCGAACTTTTGAGGAGTTGGACCCGAAGCAGGGTCGCTTCGCGAGGAAGAGTCTTTCAGCAGGAAAGGCGGCGTGGTTGTCAGGGATGGTAGGGAGGTGGGAAACTTGAGGTCCCGAAAGGCGGCGCATCCTGCGCCGCCTTTCTATTAAGGAACGCTTAGCGCCGGGCCGCCAGGCGCAGCCGCAGGGCATTGAGCTTGATAAAGCCCGCCGCGTCCTTCTGGTCGTAGGCGCCCTGGTCATCCTCGAAGGTCACCACCTTGGCGTCGTACAGGGAATACGGCGACTTGCGACCCACCACCGAGACCGTGCCCTTGTAGAGCTTGAGGCGCACCGTGCCGCTCACGCACTCCTGGCTCTTGTCGATCAAGGCCTGGAGCATCAAGCGCTCCGGCGCGAACCAGAAGCCGTTGTAGATAAGCTTGGCATAGCGCGGCATCAGCTCGTCTTTCAGGTGCATGGCCTCGCGATCCAGGGTGATGGACTCCATGGCCCGATGGGCCTTGAGCATGATCGTCCCGCCGGGCGTCTCGTAGCAGCCGCGCGACTTCATGCCCACGAAGCGGTTCTCGACGATATCGGCCCGGCCCACGCCGTGCTGGCCGCCGACCTGGTTCAGATGGGCGATGACCTCGTGGGGCGCCATGGCCTGGCCGTTGATGGCCACGATGTCGCCGCGCTCGAACTCCAGGTCCAGGTAACCGGGCTGATCCGGGGCCTTCTCCGGGGATACGGTCAGGCGCCAGATGGACTCGTCCGGCTCCAGCCAGGGGTCTTCCAGGACGCCGCCCTCGTAGGAGATATGCAGCAAATTGGCGTCCATGGAGTACGGCGGCTTGGAACCGCTGCTGCGCTCGATGGGAATCCCGTGGGTCTCGGCATAGCTCATCAGGCTCTCGCGGCTGGTCAAGTCCCATTCGCGCCAGGGGGCGATGACCTTGACCTCGGGCATCAGCGCATAGGCCGAGAGCTCGAAGCGCACCTGGTCATTGCCCTTGCCGGTGGCGCCGTGGGAAATGGCGTCGGCGCCGCAGTCCTTGGCGATCTCGACTAGGCGCTTGGCGATCAGCGGCCGTGCGATGGACGTGCCCAGGAGGTATTCGCCCTCGTACAGGGTATTGGCGCGGAACATGGGAAAGACGAAATCCCGGGCGAATTCGGCGCGCAGATCCTCGATATGGATCTCCTGGACGCCCATGGCCTTGGCCTTGGCGCGGGCCGGCTCGATCTCCTCGCCCTGGCCGATGTCGGCGGTGAAGGTCACCACCTCGCAGCCATAGGTTTCCTGCAGCCAGCGCACGATGATCGAGGTGTCCAGGCCACCGGAATAGGCCAGGACGACTTTCTTGACGGAATGCTTCGAGGGGATGGACACGCGCTATGCTCCGGCTGGTATCTTGGGAGCCCGATTGTAGGACCAACAAGAATACTTATGCAACTCTATGCATATTTATTCTTTCGGTTCTTTCTTGCTCTCGATGACCGGCTGGCTCTCCAGGCCCTTGCCTGGCTCCGCCGGCGTCGGCCCTTCCCCCAGAATGACGGGCTTGGTCACCGTCTCGATGGCGTTCATGGTCTCCACGGCTTTTTCCAGCTGCTTGATCGGCTCCTTCTCGTCGCCGGGCGCCGGCAGCTGGACCATGAGCAGCACGCGGCGGTTGCGCGCCTGGCCCGCCGCGTCCTTGCTGGGCACGGCCGGGTATTTCTCGCCATAGGCGCGGGTGCGCAGCTTGATGGGCTCCAGACCGGTGTTGCCGACCAGATAATCCTTGATGGCCTGGGCGCGCCGCTCGGAAAGCTTGAGATTGGCCTTGAGCCCGCCGCGATCGTCGGCATGGCCGTCGATGATCACGACCTCGATCTTGGGTTGCTGCTTGATGAAGGCGGAGAGCTTGCCGAGCACGTCCAGGGCCGAGGGCGTCAGCTCGGCGCTGTCGGTGGCGAAGAACAAGGTGGCGCGGTTGGGCGCGTCCTCCGCGTACACCGAGTCCAGGGGCTTGGCGGCTTCCCTCGCGGCCGACTCGGCGGCGCTGCGCAGCTCGGCGCCCAAGGTGTCGATGCAAGCCAGGAAGCTGGGATAGCGTTCCAGGAAATTGACGGCGGACAGAGCCACGGTCACCGGCTCACCCCGCTCCTCGCCGAGGGAGAAGGTGGGAAACATGCCTTGCTCCAGTTCGGCGAGCACCCGCCAAGCCATGTCGGCCCCCAGGCGGAAGGGCTGTAGGCCGTGCTGTACCGGGACCAGACCCAGCTCACGGCTGAGCACGCCCGGCTGCCAGAGCGGCGCCACGGTGCGCACCCGCGCCCAGCCGCCGCCCTCCGGCGTGCCCCGCTCCAGGCGAAGGGCGAACTCGATGTCGCGGCTGCCCCGGCTGACGAACTGCGCCGTGCCGTACAAGGGCACGCGCTGGCTGAGCCGGCAAGCCCCGGCGCCCTTGTCCATGCGCCAGACCGACTCGTCGATGGATGCGCCATAAGCACGCACGCCCGCCGGGCAAGGCAGGCAAGCCAACATGAGCGGCAGTGTGACGAACAGGCGTGGCAGCATGAACAAACGACTCCTTTGCGCAGGCCTTATCGGCCCGGCGGCGGCGATCTTTATGCCCGGCCCGCGCTTTTGGATCGGCCCGCTTAAGCTTCTGCTAAGATTCCCCCCTCACGATCCCGTTTCCCGCCCACAGTATGAGCGCCATGAATCCCCAGGACCACGCCCGCCGCCTAGGCCGTTTGTTCACGCTGGCCTATGGCCTGCTGCTCCTCATCGGCGCCGGCTTTCTGCGCTTCGCCAGCCTGGAGGGCCAGGCCTCGACGCTGTTCGCGCTCATTGTGCTCGCCACCTATTCCGCCCTCTACCTGCTGCCGGCCTGGGCATTGACCCGCGTGGTTCGCGCACTGGAGCGCGGTCGGCGCCGGCTGTTCAGCACCGCCAGCGCCCTGCTCGCCCTGGGCGTCAGCCTCGTACTCCTGGTGACCGATCAGACGATTTTCGGCATGTTTCAGTTCCATTTGAACGGCTTCGTCTGGAATCTGCTGACCACGCCGGGCGGCATCGAGTCCATGGGCGGCGACCGCGCCACGGAACTGACCGTGGCCCTGATGATGGCCGGGCTGATGCTCCTGCCGCTGATCTTATGGCGGCTCAGCCGCGCGGGAACCCGGCTGGCGCGGCTCCTGGATCGCCACTGGCATGCGCGCCGCTGCCGCCAGGCCCTGCTCCTGCTCCTCGTGCTCAGCTTGGGCGAGCGCGCCGCCTACGGCTTCAGTCACTTGCAGGCCTACTCACCGATCCTGGACACGGCCCAGGTCTTCCCGATGTACGCGCCGACCACCTTCAAGTCGGCGGCGGCACGCTTCGGCATCAGCCCCAAGCGCGGCACGGAGCTCCGCTTAAGCGACAGCGCCAGCCTCAATTACCCGTTAACACCGCTGAAAGCCGAGACGCCGGCCCGGCCGCTCAATATCGTCTGGCTGGTGTCCGAGTCCCTGCGCGCCGACATGCTCACCCCGGAAATCATGCCCAATCTCTGGCGCTTCTCGGAAGGCGCCCGCCGCTACACCCAGCACGTCAGCGGCGGCAACGGCACGCGCATGGGCCTGTTCACCCTGTTCTACGGCCTGTACGGCAACTACTGGTTCCCCATGCTGCAGAATCGCCGCAGCCCCGTGCTCATGGACCGAGTCCAGGAGCTGGGCTATGAGCTGGTGCTGCAAACCAGTTCCAAGTTCAGCTACCCGGAATTCGACCAAACCCTGTTCGCGCGCGTGCCCAAGAGCCAGATGCACGAAGAAACCGAGGGCACGAACTGGCAGCGCGACCGCAACAACGTGGCCCGCCTGCTCGCACACCTGGATCGCCGTGAACCAGCCAAGCCACTGTTTTTCTTCCAGTTCTTCGAATCGCCCCACGCCCGTTACTACTTCCCGGACGAGAGCGCGATCCGTCAGCCCTACCTGGAAGACCTCAACTACGCCACCATGGACGTCCAGCGCGATATCGAGCTGATCCGGGCCCGCTACATCAACGCCGTCCACCACCTGGATCAGCAGCTGGGCCGAGTCTTCGAGGGCCTTGAAGCACGCGGACTGCTGGACTCCACCATCGTCCTCGTCACCGGCGACCACGGCGAGGAATTCCTGGAGAAAGGCCACTGGGGCCACAACTCCCAGTTCACCAACGAGCAGACGCGCGTGCCCCTGGTCCTGCATGTCCCCGGCCAGGCCCCTGCGGTCATCGACAGCCTGAGCAGCCATCTGGACATCGCGGCGACCCTGATGCCGTTGCTGGGGGTCCAGAGCCCCGCCGAGGACTACAGCCTGGGCCAGTCCCTGCTCACCGGCCCGGAGCGGACCCACACCGTGCTCGCCGACTGGAATCGCATCGCCTACCAGGACGCCCGCTACAAGCTGGTCTTCCCCCTCAAGTCCGGGACCCATACGCCCAATGCCGTCACCGATCCGAACGACCGACCGGTCGCCGACCCGGGCGCGATGCAGGCGCGGTACCAGGGCGAAATGATGCAGGTCCTCAAGGAACTGACTCGCTTCCTGAGCAAGCGCTGAATCAAGAACGAACGCCGCCGTATAAGCACAAGTCTCTGTTTGCCCTGGACTTTACACTTCCCAATGGAGACCGTACTGGAATTATGCAAATTGACCGGAGCCATATTCCCATTTGCTATATTTATATAACAATTAGGTTTTAACGGTTATTTCCACTCCCCCCCCGAACTGTGATTTAGTCCGCCCCCGTAACATTTTGTTACGTTCTGCACCACAACGAAAAATAACAACAAGAGCGGCAGTCCCCAAGATTACCCCTGCCCCCCGTTCGCCAGATGCGGCCTGTGCCGCAGGGCGTTCGTTTGCTTTTCGCAAGCGCAGGCCGGCTGGGCGACGCCCTCTTTGAGAGGTTAGAGAGCATGTATAACTCACCACGAATGAAACACTCATGGCGCAAGGGCCTGGTGACACTGGCCGTCTCCGCCGCCATGGGCTTTTCCAGCGTCGCCCTAGCGGACGTCGGTGCGCTCAAGGTCCGCATCGTCGACGCGGAAGGCAAACCGGTAGCAGGCGCGACGGTTTTCGTGCAGACACCGGAAAGTCTGGTCAAGAAATCGGCCGTCTCCGACGCCAATGGCGTGGTGCGCCTGATGGGTCTCGAACCCTCGGCCAAGTACAGCGTCGAAATCTCCGGCGAGGGTTACCAGCAGCAGAAAGTCGAGAATGTGCTGGTGATCTCGGGCAAGACCATGGACATCAGCTACGTGCTCGAAGGCGCCGACGCGGCCGAGCGCATGGAAGTGACCGGTCGGCGCATCAGCCAGATCGACACGAGTTCCGCCACCGTGGCCACCGACCTGACCCTGGACCTGGTGGACTCGCTGCCCACGGGACGCAGCTACCAGTCCTATCTGCAGCTGGTTCCCGGCACCAAGCCGTCGAAGGACAGCAACAATCCCTCGTCGAAATCCGGCGTGAACTTCTCGGATATCGGCGGCACCACCGGCGAATCCACCGACAACGTCTATTACCTGGACGGCATCAACGTCACCGACGGCGTGTCCGGCGTCGCCGGCGCCGATATCAACTCGGAAATCATCCAGGAACAGCAGGTCTACACCGGCGCCGTGCCGGCCGAGTTCGAAGGCGGCTCGGGCCTGGTGTCGCGTGTGACCACCAAGTCCGGCGGCAACGAGTTCAGCGGCTCGGTCAACTACTACGTCAACAACAGCGATATGGTCGCCAAAGACAAGCATAACAGCGACGACACCTTCGACAAGTACGACACGGCCTTCACCCTGGGCGGCCCCATCATCCAGGACCGCCTGTGGTTCTTCACCTCGTTCCAGCGCAAATACAACGAGTACGATGTCACCAAAGCCGACAGCGACGAGTTCATGCGCACGGTCGACGACAGCAAGGACCTCGGCTTCCTGAAGCTGACCGGCCAGCTGACCGACAACGACCTGGTGACCTTCAGCTACTTCAACGACCCTGTGACATTCAGCGGCTCCAGGGACAACGAAACTCTCAATAACCGCGACCTCATCAGAGATCGCGGCGGCGACAAGATGCATCTGGAGTACAGCCATAGCTGGGACGATCTGGTGTTGACCGTCGAAGGCGCCACCCACGAACGCGATGTCTCGAACTTTCCGAAAGATTCTTCCATCCGCAACAACGTCGCCTTCGCCCCCGGCAGCACGCCCACGCTGGAGCAGCGCCTGCTCGGCGGTTATGGCACGGTGTTCGAGGAAGAGCGCAGCCGCGACGAATTCAAGCTGACCCTGGAGTATTATCTGGACGCCGGCGATTACGGCACCCACAACTTCAAGACCGGCTACACGCGCAGCAAGCAGGACGATTGGCAGAACGAGACCCTGAGCGGCGGCGTTTCATACACCTCGATCGGCGACTCGTCGACCCTGGGCCAGTACGTGACTCGCGGCTGGGTTGGCTCTCGCTCCATTGTCGCCGCCGATTTCGGCCGCATCATCTCCGCCATGGCCAACAGCCCGGATAACGCGTTCTACCTGGGCCTGCTCGACGGCGACAACGACGGCGCCATCAGCACCGCCGAACTCCGCGCCCTGGATTTCAACAGCACGACCGGTAATCCTTACGGCCAGACCAATGTCTATCGCACGGTGGAGATGCAGGCTAACCCGGTGACGCTGGAAATCGAGGGCCAGTCCTTCTACCTGCAGGATCAGTGGCAGCTCGACCAGTTGACGGTGACCGCCGGCGTCCGCGGCGAACGCTGGGAACATATCGACTCCAACGGCAACACCGCCTTCACCTTCGACTGGAAATGGGCGCCGCGCCTGGGCGCCGCCTACGACCTGTTCGGCGACGGCAGGACCAAAGTCACCGGCTTCGTCGGCCGCTACTACGATCCGGTCCGCGGCAACATGACCGATTTCGCCGGCAACCTGACCGGTCCGGTGCGCGACGAGCAGATCTTCGTCAATGACCGCTGGCTGACCTTCCGTACCCGCGGCGGCGCCACGACGCCGGACGCGCTGTTCGCGCCCACCACCAAGACCCCCTACACCGACGAGTTCCTGGTCGGCTTCGCCCAGTCCCTGACCGACAGCACCAGCCTGGAAGTGACCTACACCAAGCGTAAGACCCGCGACCTGCTCGAGGATTACGATCTGGAGCTATACACCGAGGCGGCCGCGGGCACGGCCTTCGAGCTGCCGCTCGGCTACTTCGGTTACAGCGAGATGCCGAACTCCAACTATGTCATCGCGACCCTGGCGGGTGGCAAGCGCGACTACCAGGGCGTCGAAGTGACGTTCCGCAAGCGCAAGTCGGATAACTGGCAGATGCTGGCCTCGTACACCTATAACGATGCCGAGGGCAATACCAACTCCGACAGCAACGCCGACTTCCAGGGCGACTGGGTGGCCCTGGACCCGCGCGCGCCGAACATGTACGGCAAGCAGCCCGGCAACATCGAGCATCAGTTCAAGGTCGCCGGCACCTATTTCTGGGACATGGGCCTGGAACTGGGCGGCTTCTTCAACTGGAACTCCGGTATCCGCTACAGCAGGACGCAGCTCCTTTCCGGTCGCCATCTGCCGGTCATGGACGACGAATCCGAGGTCGGCGGCTTCACGGACACCTTCGTGCAAGCCGGCGCCCAGGGCGGCGAAGTCTCGGACGCCTACTACACCCTGGACATGCGCCTGAAATACGAAATGGACTTCGCCGACAAGTACACCGCCGAGTTCTTCCTCGACGTGTACAACGTCCTCGACCGTCAATCGGCCATCAGCGAGCAGGACTTGGTGGATCGCGGCAACAGCGCCTATGAGTTCGGCGAAGCCAATGACTGGGTGGATCCGCGCACGTTCTACCTGGGCGCCCGCGTGTCGTTCTAAAACGGAAGCCAAGGGCATGGATGCCCGCGCGCCCCTCCCGGGGCGCGAGAAGCCCGGTTCCGATCTGTCATATCTCCCTGGAACCGCAAAAAGGGCACGGCACACGCCGTGCCCTTTTTGTTGACCTCGACGCCCTCCGCGCTCCCCCTACCCGCCCCCTAAGACTCGCTTAAGCCAGGCCCCCTAGCATCACGCCCATCCGCCCTTCCGGATCCTGGAGCGCCCATGCTGGCCCTGTCGTCTTATACCGTCAGCACCAATCTCGCCACCCGTACCGAAGAGCTTCCGCGCCTGGAGGAAATCGGCCGCGACCATCCGCGTCGCGCCGAGGCCGAGGCCTTCGTGGCGGCGAGTTTTCTGGCCCAGTACGGCGCATGCTTGCATCACTTCCTGCCGACCCTGCTGGCTCAGCGCGACGAGCGCGGCGAGTTGGTAGGAGTCGCCGGTTGTGCCACGGCGGCGGGCCATGCCTTGTTCCTGGAGCAATACCTGGACACGCCCGTCGAGGAGGCTATCGCCGCGCGAACCGGGCTGCATCTGCCGCGCTCGGCCATCGTCGAGGTGGGCAATCTGGCCACCACCAGCCCCGGCGGCGCACGCCTCCTGATCCGTGCGGTGACCGCGCACTTGCATGGCCAGGGCCATCGCTGGGTGGTGTTCACCGCGACGCGCATGCTGCAAAACGCCTTCCGGCGCCTGGGGCTGCAACCCCAGGTCCTGGCACCCGCCGATCCGGCACGCCTGGGATCGGACGCAAAGGATTGGGGCACCTACTACGCGCAGGCCCCGCAGGTGGTCTGCGGCCCCATAGCCCTGGGTTATCACTGCCTGCATGACGGCGTTGCGGAGCAAGCCCACTCTGGCCCCCTCCCCGCTGCGGGAGAGGGTGGCGTGCAGCGCCGGGAGAGGGGGGCATGAGCCTGCTGGACTCGCTGCTGCACTGCGCCGACGAACGTCCCGCCCTGGCCGGTCCGGCGCGTGCCTGGACGCGCCGGGAGCTGGCCGAGGACGTTGCGGCCCTGGCGCGGCGTCTGAAGGCGCTGGAGCCCCAAGCCATCGCCCTCCTGGCCGACAACGGCGCGGACTGGGTGCTGGTGGACCTGGCCGCCGCCGAGGCCGGCATCCCCCTGGTGCCGCTTCCGCCCTTCTTCACGCCGGCGCAGATGAGGCATGTCTTGGACAGCGCCGGCGTCGATTGCCTGCTGGGCGCGCCGCCGGCCTTGGCCCTGGTCCTCGGCTTCGCCGAGACCCGCAACGAGGGTGGCGTACCCTTGCCCGTCAGCCGCCGGATCGCAATGCCGGTCGAGCTGCCGGCCGGCACGGCGAAAATCAGCTTCACCTCGGGCACGACCGGCGCACCCAAGGGCGTCTGCCTGTCCTTGGACAACCAGCTGGCCGTGGCCCGCAGCCTGGTGGCGGCGACGACCAGCCTGAGGCTATGCCGGCATCTCTGCCTCCTGCCCTTCGCCGTCCTGCTGGAAAACATCGCCGGGGTCTATGCCCCGCTCCTGGCGGGCGCGGAATGCCGGGTCGCGCCCCTGGCGGAGCTGGGCCTCACCGGCGCATCGGGCTTCGATCCGGCCAAGGCCCTGGCGGCCATCCGGGAGCTTCAGGCCGAGAGTCTGATCCTGCTGCCGCAGATGCTGCATGCCCTGGTCCACGCCTTGGAGTTCGGCGCGCCCCGGCCGGAGTCCCTGCGCTTTATCGCCGTGGGCGGCGCGCGCGTGCCCTTGAGCCTTCTGGAGCGGACTGAGCGCCTGGGGCTACCGGTCTACGAGGGCTATGGCCTGTCGGAATGCGCCTCGGTCGTGGCCCTGAACACACCGGAGGCACGGCGCCTCGGCTCGGTGGGCCGGGTCCTACCCCATGCCCGGGTGCGCATCGAGCAAGGCGAGCTCTTCGTCGAGGGCAATGCCATGCTCGGCTATCTCGGCCAGGCGGAGGCCGTGCCAAGCACCTGGCCCACCGGCGATCTGGGCCGGGTGGACAGCGAGGGCTTCCTGTACCTGGCGGGTCGGCGCAAGAACCTCTTGATCAGCAGCTATGGCCGCAATATCTCGCCGGAATGGCCGGAGGCCGAGCTGAGCCAGCAGCCCGCCATCGCCCAGGCCGCCGTTTTCGGCGATTCCCGGCCGTTCTGTACGGCGGTCCTGGTGCCGCGCCACCCGGAGCTGCCGGATGCCGCCCTGGCGGCGGCCGTGGCCGAGGTCAATGCCGGCCTGCCCGACTATGCGCAAATCCGCCGCTATATCCGTGCCGATGCCCCATTCAGCCCAAACAACGGCCAGCTCACCGCCAATGGCCGAGTGCGGCGGGAAGCCGTCGCCGAGCACTATGCCGCGCGCCTGGATGCGCTCCACGACGTCCCCGCTCTTCCCTGAAAACCAAGGTATGCCCATGAAGTTCTTCGATTTTCTGCAAGCCGAAACCGCCCAGGAACGGGCCTACCTGCTCGCGGCGCCGGTCATCGCCGACTGCTTCGCCGGGCGGGTGAACCTGGCCCAGTACCAGGCCTTCCTGGCCGAGGCCTACCACCACGTCAAACACACGGTTCCCCTGCTCATGGCCACCGGTTCGCGCCTGCCCGAGCGCCTGGAATGGCTGCGCGAGGCCGTGGCCGAGTACATCGAAGAGGAGACCGGCCACCAGGAATGGATCCTCAATGACATCGCCGCCTGCGGCGGTGACACGGAGGCCGTGCGCCGGGGCCAACCCGCCATGGCCACCGAGCTGATGGTGGCCTATGCCTATGACACGGTGATGCGCAGTAACCCGGTGGGCTTCTTCGGCATGGTCAATGTCCTGGAAGGCACGAGCATCGCCCTGGCGAGCCAGGCCGCCGGCGTCATCGCCGGCGCGCTCAAATTGCCGCCCCAGGCCTTCAGCTACCTCTTGTCCCACGGCTCCCTGGATCTCGAGCACATCCGGTTCTTCGAGAAGCTGATGAACCGCCTGGATGACCCGGCCGACCGGGCTGCGGTGATCCATTGCGCCAAGGTGATGTACCGGCTCTACGGCGAGGTATTCCGCAGCCTGCCGGATTTTGCGTCCGAGCAGGAGGCCGCCTGATGGATCTGCGTGGCCGACGCATCGTCCTGACCGGCGCCACCGGCGGCATCGGTCAGGCCATCGCCGAGGAACTGGCGAGGCAGGGCGCGGCCTTGCTATTGAACGGTCGGCGCGAGGAGGCCTTGCAAGCGCTCGCCACGCGGCTGCGCGCTACGGGCGCCGAGATCCGGCTGTGCCGTGCCGATCTGGGCGAGGCCGCCGGCCGCGAGGCCTTGCGCGCGGCGGCCGAGGACTTTGGCGCCGAGGCGCTGATCAACAATGCCGGCATCAATGCCTTCGCCTGGTTGGAAGACCAGGACGAAGCCACCATCGCGGAGCAAGTGCTGACCAATCTGCTGCAGCCCATCCTGCTCTGCCGCTTGTTCCTTCCGCTCCTGGCCCGGGCGCCCCAGGCCCGGATCCTCAATATCGGTTCGGCCCTGGGCAGCCTAGGTCATGCCGGCTATGGGCCCTATTGCGCCAGCAAGTTCGGTCTGCGCGGCTTTTCCGAGGCCCTGGGCCGGGAGCTGGCCGACACCGGCATCCGCGTCGGCTATCTGGCCCCGCGCGGCACGCGCACCGGCCTGAACAGCCCGGCCGCCGAGGCCATGAACCAGGCCCTGGGCAATGCCATCGACGACCCGGCCGTCGTCGCCCGCGCCGTGGCCGAGATGCTGGAGGGCGGCACGACCCTACGCTACCTCGGCCAACCCGAAGGCTTCTTCACCCGCCTGAACGGCCTGCTGCCGGACCTGGTCAGCCGGGCCTTGCGCGGCAAGCTGCCACTGATCCGCCGTTACGCGAAATCCGTTTAAACCGTCCAGGAGCTCCCATGAACAAGACCCTCGCCATCGCCCTCGCCGCCCTCCTGCCCAGCCTCGCCCAGGCCGAGCTGACGCCCCAGGTGCAACACTTGCAAACCCGCTGGGCCGAAGTGAAATATCAACTGCCCGAGCAAGACCAGGAGAAAGCCTTCGAGGCCCTGGTCGCCGAGGCCAAGAACCTGGTCGATGCCCATCCCGGGCAGCCCGAGGCCCTGATCTGGAAGGCCATCATCCAGGCCAGCTATGCCGGCGCCCGCGGAGGCTTGGGCGCCCTGTCCCAGGTGGAGGAAGCCAAGGCCTCCCTGGAGGCGGCGGAGAAGCTCGACGCCCAGGCCCTGAACGGCTCGGTCTACACTTCCCTTGGCTCGCTCTACTACCAGGTGCCCGGCTGGCCCATTGGCTTCGGCGACGAGGACAAGGCCCGCGACTACCTGAAAAAAGCCCTGGAACTCAACCCGGAGGGCATAGACCCCAATTATTTCTATGCCGATTTCCTGGTGGAGGAACGCGATTACAAGGATGCCCTCACGTATTTGCAAAAGGCCAAGGCCGCGCCGCCGCGCCCAGGACGGGAGTTGGCCGATCAAGGCCGGCAAAAGGAAATTGACAGCCTGCTCGCCAAGGTCAATAAGAAACTGAAACGTAAATAAGCGCACCCATGCATATCCTGCTCGTGGAAGATGACCCCCTGCTCGGCGACGGCATACGTACGGCCCTGCGCCGGGCCGGCGACAGCGTGGACTGGCTGGAAGACGGCAAAGCCGCGCTGCAGGCCCTGCTCACCGAGCCCTTCGACGTGGTCGTCCTGGACTTGGGCCTGCCGCGAATGGACGGGCTGGACGTCCTGCGCCAGGCGCGTGCCAAGAACGTGGTCTGCCCCATCCTGATCCTGACCGCCCGGGACGCAACGCGCGACCGGGTCGCGGGTCTGGATGCCGGCGCCGACGATTACCTCACCAAGCCCTTCGAGCTGGACGAGCTGCAGGCCCGCCTGCGTGCCCTGCACCGCCGCGCCCAGGGCCGGGCCGAACCGGAACTGCGCCACGGCGAGCTCGTGCTCCAGGTCTCGGCCCACACCCTGAGCTACCAAGGCCGGCCGGTGACCCTGCCGCGCCGGGAGTTCATGGTCCTGCAGGCCCTCCTGGAGCGCGCCGGCCGGGTCCTGACCCGGGAACAGCTGGAGCAGACCCTATACGGCTGGGGCGAGGACGTGGAGAGCAATGCGGTGGAAGTGCATGTCCATCACCTGCGTAAGAAGCTCTACCCGACGCTGATCCGCACGGTGCGCGGCGTCGGCTACACCATTGATAAGAGCAGTCACTGAAACATGGCCTCCCTGCGCAAACAGCTCGTGCTGCATATCGGCGGCGTCCTGGCCGGCACCCTGGCCCTGTCCAGCCTGGCCGGCTATTGGATGGGCGAGCACGAGGTGGAGGAGGTCTTCGACGCCGAGCTCGCCACCCATGCCCGGGTGCTGCACAGCCTACTGGACCGGGCGCTGACCACCCAAGGCTCCGCCACGCCGCCCCTGGTGCTGGAAACCTGGCAGGCGCCGCCCCAGGAAGGCGGCGACGACCGCCAAGCCTTCGCCGAGGGCCATAAATACGAAAAGAAGCTGGCCTTCCAGATCTGGAGCGAGGACGGCAGGCTCCTAGCGCGCTCCGGGGCAGCCCCGGACAGCCCCCTGGCCGGGCGCGAATCGGGTTACAGCAACCAGCATGCCGGGCGCCATGACTGGCGCGTGTTCACCCTCAAGGCCGGTAACCACTGGTACCAGGTGGCGGATCGCGACGATGTGCGCCGGGAACTGGCCCGGGAAATCGGTCTCCAGGCCTTGCTGCCCCTGCTTCTGGTCTTCCCGCTACTGCTGTGGCTGGTGAGCGCCGCGATCCGCCGCTGCCAGCGGCCCCTGCAAGCCATCGCCGACGACCTGGGCCGGCGCGGGGCCGGGCAGCTGGCCAGTCTGCCGAGTCAGGGTCTGCCCGATGAACTGGCCGTGATCGTGCAGGCCCTCAACGGCCTGTTCGGCCGTCTGGAGCATGCCTTCGAGAGGGAACAACGCTTCGCCGCCGATGCCGCCCACGAGCTGCGCACGCCCCTGGCAGCCCTGTCCATCCATGTGCAAAATGCCGAACGGGCCAAGAATGCCGAGGAACGCCAGGAGTCCCTGAGCAAGGCGCATCAGGGCCTGCACCGCGCCCAGCACGTGGTGGAGCAACTCTTGGCGCTCAGCCGGGTGGAGTCGACGGCGCGGGACGGTGAGTGGGAAACGCATGAGTTGCGCGACAGCCTGACCGAGCTGGCTCATGAACTGGCGGCAACGGCTGCCCAGCGCGGCATAGGTCTGCGGCTGGCGCTGGGCGATGCGCCCCTGCCGGTGCGCGGCAATTCCCTGCTGCTGCGTCTGATGTTGCGCAATATCCTGGACAACGCCCTGCGCTACAGCCCGGAGGGCAGCGAGGTGCGCCTGAGCGCGGGACTCGAGGGCAAGGAGCTGTGGCTCGCCATCGAGGACCAGGGACCGGGACTGCCGGACGAACTGCGGGAGCGCGTGTTCGAACGTTTCTTCCGCGCCGCCGGCCAGAAAACCGAGGGGGTGGGCCTGGGGCTGTCCATCGTCAAGCTGATAGCAGAGCTGCACGGCGCACGGCTCGTCCTGCAGAACCGGGAACCGGGCGGCCTGCGCTTCGAGATATGGATGCCCGCCGCACCGGAGTGAATGCCCGCCGACGGACATCAATCTGTCATGACCCTCCGCTAGGCTGGCCAAAAAATAGCCAGCGCGAGGACATGAGATGATATCCGTCGAACAATTGCTCAACGAAAAATACCCCCGCCTCCTCAACCGCTCCCCCCTCCTGGCCCGTCCCACCCTGTCCCTGCTGCGCAAGCTCTTGTGCGAGCGGGAAATCAACGGTTTTCTGGCCGAATCCGCCCAGCTGGAAGGCTTCGATTTCGTGGACCGGGTGCTGGATTATTTCCAGCTCTCCTATCAGATCAACGAGCGGGAACGGGAGAATATCCCGGCCAGCGGGCGCGTGGTCATCATCGCCAACCATCCCCTGGGCTCCCTGGACGGCCTAGCCTTGCTGAAGCTGGTGGGCAGCGTGCGCGGCGACGTGCGCATCCTGGTCAACGACGTATTGGCCCAGCTCAAGCCCTTGCAGAACCTGATCCTGCCCGTCGACAACCTGGGCCATAAATCCCCGCGCCGCGCCATGCAAGCCGCCATCGCCGCCCTGGAAAGCGAGCAGGCGCTGATCGTTTTCCCCAGCGGGGAAGTATCCCGGGCCGGCCTCACCGGCATCAAGGACAGCCCCTGGCAGGGCGGCTTCCTGCATATCGCCCGCGCAGCGCGTGCGCCGGTGTTGCCGGTCTATGTGGGCGGCAAGAATTCGCGGTTGTTCTACAGCCTGTCGATGTTTTCCAAGCCTCTGTCGATGCTGCTTCTGGTTCGGGAAATGTTCAAACAACGCGCGGCCAGCCTACCCATCCGTATCGGCGAGCTGATCCCTTGGACGGCCATGTTCTCGGGGGATTTACCGCGCCAGGAGACCCTGCGCCGGCTGCGCCACCATGTCTACGCCATCGCCAAGAACCGGCCCGGTTATTTCGCCACCGAATCGGCCATCGCCCACCCGGAAAGCCGTCTGGCCCTGCGCCGCGAGCTGGCCGGCGCGAAATTGCTGGGAAGCACCAAGGACGGAAAGTCCATTTATCTCTTCGACTACAAACCCAATTCCGCGGTGATGCGCGAAATCGGCCGTCTGCGGGAAATCGCCTTTCGCAGCGTGGGCGAAGGCACGGGCCGGCGCCGCGATATCGATGCCTATGATTTCTACTACCGTCACCTCGTGCTCTGGGACGAACAGGATCTGGAGATCGCCGGCGCCTACCGCATCGCCGAATCGGCCGCCGTCACCGCTCGGCTCGGCGAGCGCGGCCTGTATACCGCCAGCCTGTTCCGCTACGGCGAGGACATGGAACCGATCTTCTCCCGAGGCCTGGAGCTGGGCCGCAGCTTCGTCCAGCCCCGCTACTGGGGCCTGCGCAGCCTGGATTACCTCTGGTGCGGCATAGGTGCTTACTTGCGCGAAAACCCCCATATCCGCTATCTGTTCGGCCCGGTCAGCCTCAGCAATGCCTACCCCCAGGAAGCCAAGGACATGCTGGTCTATTGCTACCGCCGTCACTTCGGCGATGACCAGGGCCTGGCCATCGCCAAGCGGCGCTATGTCATCGCCCACGAGCGCCTGCCGGCCCTGGCCCAGTTGTTCCAGGGGAAGAGCTACTCGGAAGATTTCCGCATACTGAAGGAGCGTCTGACCGCCCTGGGGCTGAATGTCCCCACCCTCTACAAGCAATACAGCGATCTCTGCGAGGACGGCGGCGTGCGCTTCCTGGATTTCGGCGTGGATCAACAATTCGGGCACTGCGTCGACGGCCTGGTGGTCGTGGACGCGGAACGTCTGAAACCGGCCAAGCGGGAACGCTATCTGGGCGCTCCCCAGGAAACGAGAGCCCGCGAGGAGCCCAGGGCCGCCTGACCCGCAGGGACTTACGGCTTCAAGCCCGCCAGCCAGGCGCGCAGTTGAGCTAGGACCCAATCCGCCTCATCCAGGCTCAGGTCATGGCCCGCATCGGGATGCATGCGCAATTCCGCGCCCCAGCGTTTCGCCAGGTCCCGGGAGCACGCCGGATCGACCAATCCATCCTTGGCGCCGGCCAGCAGCAGAACGGGACAAGAGGGCGCGGCCCTCATGCGAAACCTCGCCGCTGCAAGGAGCTGGCGCAGCGCATTGCGCGAATGCACCGGACTTTCTCGGGCATACCTAGCCCATTCCCGGGCCAGGGCCGCGTCGCCGCCATGGCGACGGCTGGTCAGTTCCAGGATCAGCGCCTCACGCCCTATCGCGCCCCGCCAGGGCAAGCTCAAGAGTTGCCATGCCGCCCTGGGCCGCAGGCGCCGATACCAGGGGCTGATGCCGCCCAGGCTGGTATTGAGCAGGACCAGGGCCTCAATTTCCTTAGGAAAACGCGCGGCCCAATCCAAGGCGACCATGGCGCCCATGGACAGGGCCAGGATCCGCACCGGCCCCTGCAAGGGCAGGTTTTCCCTTAACACCTGGGTCATTCCCGCGATTCGGGTAGGGCTCGTCATCTCGCAGCGCCGGCCATTACCGGGCAGATCCACGGCGATGAGCCGCGCGCCCGGAAATTCGGTGGAAAACCGCGCGAGAAATCCCTCCCAGTGGCGCGATTCGCGTATCAGGCCCCGCAGGAAGATCCAGGTCGCCATGGCGGCTTACCTATGCTCCGGAAACCACAGGGCCAGAGCATCGCGCTGCACGCGGCCACGGCCCTCGCCGGCCGGAAGCCAGCGCTCATGAGACAGGGTGACGCGCAACAGAAAATCCAGTAGGACCAGGTGGCCGCGCAGCACGCGCTGCAAGCGATGCGCCGGGATGGGATTGAAAATCCCTAAGCGCGAAAACAGCTGCCGAGGATTTTTTTTCACCCACAGCCAGGAGCCCATCTCCAGGGTCAGGGGCAGAAACGTATTCGCCGTTGAGAGCGCCTGGCGATAGAGAAAATCCCAGAGATCGCCATGAGCGCGGTAGTGGTGGCACTGGGGTTCCAAGAGGTAATTATGGTGGGGATAAGTCTCGTCGAAGAGCTGCTTGATGGCATACACCTCGGCCAAATGCGCCAGCGGCTCGCCGGAACCGGCATAGGGGAACCACAGGCGATCGCGCAGGCCGAACCCGGAATGGCAATCCAGGGCTAGGCTGAAGGGCCGGGACAGCAATTCGCTGCGCACCACCTCGGCCACCGCCTGGCTTTCGATCTCCATGGGCGCTTGCGCCGGCCCGCGATACCAGGGCAGCCAGGCGCTGAAACGCTGACCGCCCACCAGGAAGGGCACTTTGCCCTCCGCTTCCTGGGGCGCGTTGCGCATCAGATCCACGCCGCGCGTATTGCAGCGCGTGTTGCGCCACATGCCGCCGGGGTTGACGATGGGCATGAACACCAGGCGCACG
Organism: Gammaproteobacteria bacterium; assembly: GCA_016182845.1. GTDB lineage: Bacteria > Pseudomonadota > Gammaproteobacteria > Enterobacterales > Permianibacteraceae > JACPFT01. The sequence continues at coordinate 39,499 of JACPFT010000001.1, read as the reverse complement.
CGGCTCAATAATTCCTGCAGGGCGCTATCCCATCGGCTGCGCGCGATCAGGGAGTGCAGGAATGACAGCAGGATGCGGCTGCCGATGCGCTCCAGGCCATGCACGCCGCCGAAGTACCCGATGGCGGGCGCATCCGGCCGCGCGCAGCCCATGCTCAAGGCGTAAATGGGTAGTCGCCGGTTCGCTACGGTCACCGAAGCAACGACCCGCGCGTCCAGCAGGCCGCGCCCCGCCTCCATCAGGCGTTCCAGCTCTTGTAGTTCCGGCAGGTTTTCCGGCATTCCCAGCTCACGCCTCCCCAGTGCGCATCCGGTCGAGTATGGGAAGCCGGGATGTCATGTGCATGACAGCGGCGCGGCTCCGGCTCGCGTATAATCGCCCCATCCCGAAGCACGATCCCCTCGAGAGCGCCCATGCAACTGACCATCACCCGTCCCGACGACTGGCATCTCCACTTCCGCGACGGCGCCGTCCTGCGCCGCACCGTGGCCGACACCGCCCGCACCATGGGCCGGGCCATCGTCATGCCCAATCTCAAGCCGCCGGTCACCAGCGTCGAGCAGGCCGCCGCCTATCGCGAACGTATCCTCGCCGCCCGCCCCACCGGCTCGAGCTTCGAGCCGCTGATGACGCTGTATCTCACCGATAACACGGCGCCCGAAGAAGCCCGCAAAGCCAAGGCCTCGGGCTTCGTGCATGCCATCAAGCTCTACCCGGCCGGTGCCACCACCAATTCCGATGCCGGCCTGACCGCCACGGCCAAGGCCCATGACACCCTCGCCGTCATGGAAGAGCTCGGCCTTCCGTTGCTGGTCCATGGCGAAGTCACCGACAGCGCCGTGGACGTCTTCGACCGGGAAAAGTCCTTTATCGACCGGGAGCTCGCTCCCCTGCTGCAACGCTTCCCCCAGCTGCGCCTGGTGTTCGAGCACATCACCACCAAGGACGCCGCCGACTTCGTGCGCGAATCCGGCGACAACGTGGGCGCCACCATCACCGCCCACCACCTGCTCCTGAACCGCAATGCCCTGTTCGTGGGTGGCATCCGCCCGCACCACTACTGCCTGCCCGTGCTCAAGCGCGAAGTGCACCGCGAGGCCCTGGTGGCCGCCGCCATTTCCGGCAGCCCGAAATTCTTCCTGGGCACGGACTCCGCGCCCCATGCCCGCCACACCAAGGAGAACGCCTGCGGCTGTGCCGGCATCTACACCGCCCACGCCGCCATCGAGCTCTATGCCGAAGCCTTCGAGCAGGCCGGCGCCCTGGACAAGCTGGAAGCCTTCGCCAGCTTCAATGGCCCGGACTTCTACCGCCTGCCGCGCAACACCGATACCCTCACCCTGGTCAAGCGTAGCTGGGATGTGCCCGCCGAACTGGATTTCGATGCCCATACCCTGGTGCCCTTCCGGGCCGGCGAGTCCGTGTCCTGGCAGGTCGTGCCAGCATGAGCAAACCCCACCCGCCCATGGCCCGGCGTTTTCGCGGCTACCTGCCGGTCGTCGTCGATCTGGAAACCGGCGGCTTCGACGCCCTGAAGAACCCGGTCCTGGAAATCGGCGCGGTCGCTCTGCTCATGAGCGAGGACGGCCAGCTCAAACCCGGCGAAGCCTTCCACTACCATGTGGAGCCTTACCCCGGGCTTTATATCGAACCGGCAGCCCTGGAGTTCACCGGCATCGATCCCAACCACCCCTTTCGTTTCGCGGTCAGCGAGCGAGATGCCTTGAGCGAACTGTTCGGCAACCTGCGGCGGCTGATGAAGGAGGCCGGCTGCCAACGCTGCGTGCTGGTGGGCCATAACGCCTGGTTCGACTTGAGCTTCCTGCGCGCCGCCGTGGAACGCAGCGAGATCAAACGGGCGCCCTTCCACTCTTTCACCAGCTTCGATACCGCGACCCTAGGCGGCCTGGCCTTCGGTCAGACGGTGTTGGCCAAGGCCTGCCAGGCTGCCGGCATAGCCTTCGACAACCGCGAGGCCCATTCGGCGCTCTACGATGCGGAACGAACGGCCGAGTTGTTCTGCCAGATCGTCAATCGCTGGAACGCGCTGGGCGGTTGGCCGCCGCCCTTGCCCCTGCCCGATGGCGGCGATAACGACCCAGAGTAATGGAAGGAAAACCCGGCGGCACGGGGATGCGGTGCCGCCGGGACGCCCCCTCGGCGCAGGCCGAGGGCTCTTGGCGTCACTTCAGCAGGATGCGATCCCGGTTCTTCTCCAGCGTCGAGGCGCCGATCCCCTTCACCTCGGCCAGTTCCTCCGCGCTCTTGAACCCGCCCTTTTCCTTGCGGTAGGCCACGATGGCCTGAGCCTTGGCCGGGCCCACGCCCACCAGGACATCGGACAGCTCGTCAGCCCCTGCGGTATTGATATTGACCTTGGCCACGGGCGCCGCCACGACCTGCGCGCTGGCCACCGGCTTGGCTGCGGCGGCGGCTTGCTCCTTGGCAAAACCCAGAACCGGCACGGTGGCGAGGCAGGCGGACAGCAGAACAGCGAACATTTCCTTGCGCATTTCATCTCTCCTTGAGTGGCTTGTTTTGTCGTCCCTATATTCCCAGCGGACGAGTTCAGCTTAGGCCGCGAGAAACGTTCCGGCACCCGCACGACGCCTTTCCTGACGTAGGAGAGTCCGGAAAATACCAAGGGCGCCTTGGGGCGCCCTCGTGTAGGTGATTGACTCGGTACGGCGTCGGCAAATCATGTCGCTAACCGGATGGGAGGATTACAAACCCGCCAGCTCGTCCTGGATGGACTTCAAGACCTTGAGCGGCTCGGCCGCCTGGGTGATGGGCCGTCCGATGACCAGGTAATCGGAGCCGGCGCGCACGGCCTCCAACGGCGTCATGACCCGGCGCTGATCGCCCAGCTCGCTGCCGGCGGGACGAATGCCCGGGGTGACCAGGCGGAAATGCGGGCCGCGCTCGCGCTTCAAGCCCGCCGCCTCCTGGGCGGAGCAGACCACGCCGTCCAGACCGGACTGAGCAGCCAGCTCCGCCAGGCGCGACACGCGCTCCGCGATAGTGCCGGTCTCACCCAGGGCGGTCATTTCTTCCTGGGTCATGGAGGTGAGCACGGTCACGGCGATCAGGAGCGGCCGTCGTGCATCGAATTCCTCCAGGGCCTCGCGCGCCGCGCTCATCATGCGCGCGCCGCCGGAGGCATGGACATTGACCATCCACACGCCGAGATCCGCCGCCGCCTTCACGGCCTGGGCCACGGTATTGGGGATGTCGTGGAATTTGAGATCCAGGAACACCTCGAAGCCGGCGGATTGCAACCGGGTGACGAAGACCGGGCCGAAGCGGGTGAACATTTCCTTGCCGACTTTCAGGCGCGCGAGCTTGGGATCGATGCGGTCGGCAAAGGCCAGGGCATCGGTATCGCGGGCATAGTCCAGGGCGACGATGATCTTGGTATCGGCGTGCATGAGGGGCTCCGTTTGGGCTGCGGCGGCATTGTACGTGAAAGCGCGGCGAGCGCCGAGGGGCAGGCCGTAGGTCCCGCTTCAGCGGGACGGCAAGCTGTCGGATTGTAAAGCTGAAACCTGACCTGCTGCGGTATCGAGATAGGCCCGTTACTCCCCTTCCAGCCCCTGGATCGGCTTATGCGTCCCCCAGGACTTGCAACTGGGGCAATGCCAGTACAAGGTCTTCCCGGCAAACCCGCAGGACGAACACCGGTAGATCGGGCGCTTGGCGATCAGCGTGCTCATGATGTCGCCGAGCATCTCCAGGTAATCCCGGGTCTTGTTGTCGCTATTGGCGATGAACAGCTCCACCAGGCGATACAGGCCGCGCAAGGAAGGCCGGCGGCGCAACTGCTCCATGATCAGCAGGCCCGCCGCCTTGTCGCCGTCCTGGGTGCGCACCGCCTCGGCCAGGGCCAGGAGCACAGTCACCCCGGCACCCTGTTCCACGCACTCTCGCAGAAACTCGATCTTGGCCTTGGGGTCCTTCAACTGGTCGAAGCAGGCATCGATCCGCCCCACCGCCTCGGCAAGATAGGGAATATCCTCGGGCTTCAGACGCCGATAGGCCTTCAAGGTCTCGCGGTAATCCCCGGAGGCGAAGGCCAGTTCGGCGCTGAGCAGGCTGCCGCGCACGAACTGGCCGTTCAGGCTCATGGCCTTCTTCAGGGATTGCTGGGCCGACTTCAGATTGTTGGCCGCCAGGGCGGCTTCGGCCATCTCGCAATGGAAGTGCGCGATCATCTCGATCTGGGACTGACCGGTGGCGGCCTGCAGCTGTTCGGCGACCTGAATGGCCTGGGGCCAATCGCCCATCTGCTGGTAAATGGTCAGGAGTTGACGGGAACTGGTGAGCTTGTGCTTGGGATCGGACAACAGCTCCTGGAAGATGCTCTCGGCCCTATCGAACCAACCGGCGGAGAGGTAATCCTGGCCAAGTTCCAGCAGAGCCAGCTTGCGATGGTCTGCCGCCAGGGAAGGACGCGCGATCAGGTTCTGGTGGATGCGGATGGCGCGATCCGTCTCCCCCCGCCGACGGAACAAATTTCCCAGGGCCAGATGGGTCTCCACGGTTTCGGAATCAACCGTGAGCATTTCCACGAAGGTGTCGATGGCCTTGTCCGGCTGTTCGTTGAGCAGGTAGTTCAGGCCAACGAAATAATTCCGCAGGGTGGGCGATTGGCCAGAGGCGCGCTTCTCATTGAGCGCGCGCAGCCCCACCCGGTATCCGAAATACCAGGCCACGGGCAACAGCAGTAACAGGAGCTCAGGCATGGATTATGGCTTCAGATTCCATCCCGTATGGGAAGGGTACGCAGTTCGTTCAGTTCCTTGTTCTTCATGGCCAGTTCTGCCTGGCTGCGTTTCAAGGCCAGGCGCAGGCTGAGCATGCCGCCGCCGGCCAGGCCCAAGCCGATCAGACAGCCGGTCCCGAACACCAGGGCCATGAGACTGGCCAAGCGCAGCTCCCTGCTACCGAGAAAATACTGAACCACCACCATCTGGTCGTTCAGCGCGCCAAACGCCGCGGCAGCCAGGAGGACGGCAAGACCCAGCACCGACATCAACACCCAACGCATACACACTCCTTGGGGCTAGTTCTGGAACGCGCCGAGAGGCGGATCCTGCTCGTGCCCAAGCACTCAAAACACACTGTGGCCCTGTCCCAAGCAAAAACGGCATGCCGTTGCCGCCATGCCGTTCCATGCGTTTGAAACCTGGACCGTCACACCAATTCGTTGACCCGCTCGCGCAATTCCTTGCCCGGCTTGAAATGAGGCACGTACTTGCCGACCAGCTCGACCGCATCGCCGGTCTTGGGGTTACGCCCCTGGCGCGGCCCTCGGAAATGCAGGGAAAAACTGCCGAAGCCGCGAATCTCGATACGCTCGCCCTGGCTCAGGGCCTGGGCCATATGCTCCAGCAAGGTCTTCACGGCCAGTTCAACATCCTTGGCGGAAAGCTGGGTACTGCGCGACACCAGGCGCTCGATCAGATCCGATTTCGTCATGGCTTGCCTCTGCGGTTTCTCATTGACGCGACAACATTCCTTTGGACGCGGGCTGCTGCCAAGCACCAGCCGCCAGCCCCGGTTTCAATCCGGGTCATGGAGCATGCATGCTTCTGACCAATCAGACCTTGGCGCATGTTCCCCAAAAAGCAAAAGGGCCCGCCGAAGCGGACCCTTTTACTATAGCAGCTCGGACAAAAATGTCAGGCTATTTCGTGAGTTAGGCGCTTATGCCCCCAACTCGCGAGATCGCGATTACTCGCGGCCTTCCATCTGAGCCTTCAGCAAGTCACCCAGGGTGCCGCCGACGGTTTCATCGCCCTTGGCGTATTCGGCCAGAGCGCGGGCATCGTCAGCTTCATCCTTGGCCTTGATGGACAGGGAGATGGTGCGGTTCTTCTTGTCCACGGCGACGAACTTGGCTTCGACCGTGTCGCCTTCCTTCAGGTGGCTGCGGGCATCTTCCACGCGATCCTTGGCGATCTCGGAAGCGCGCAGGTAGCCTTCCACGCCGTCGGCCAGCTCGACCGTGGCGCCCTTGGCATCAACAGCGGTGATCTTGCCGTTGATGATGGTGCCCTTCGGGTTGACCGCGACGAAGTTGTTGAAGGGATCGGACTCGATCTGCTTGATGCCCAGGGAGATGCGTTCGCGCTCGGCGTCAACGGCCAGAACCACGGCTTCCACTTCCTCGCCCTTCTTGAACTCGCGCAAGGCTTCTTCGCCCACGGCGTTCCAGGAGATGTCGGACAGGTGGACCAGGCCGTCGATACCGCCGTCCAGGCCGATGAAGATACCGAAGTCGGTGATCGACTTGATCTTGCCGGAGACGCGGTCGCCCTTGTTGAAGCGAGTGGAGAAGTCTTCCCAGGGATTGGACTTGCACTGCTTGATGCCCAGGGAGATACGGCGGCGTTCTTCGTCGATGTCCAGGACCATGACTTCCACGGAGTCGCCCAGCTGGACAACCTTGGAGGGGTGGATGTTCTTGTTGGTCCAGTCCATTTCGGAGACGTGCACCAGGCCTTCCACGCCTTCTTCGATTTCCACGAAGCAGCCGTAGTCGGTCAGGTTGGTCACGCGGCCGATCATGCGGGTGCCTTCCGGGTAACGGCCGGCGATGGAGACCCACGGGTCGGCGCCCAGCTGCTTCAGGCCCAGGGAGACGCGAGTGCGTTCGCGGTCGAACTTGAGCACCTTGACGGTGATTTCCTGGCCGACCTGAACCACTTCGGACGGATGCTTGACGCGCTTCCAGGCCATGTCGGTGATGTGCAGCAGGCCATCGACGCCGCCCAGGTCCACGAAGGCGCCGTAGTCGGTGAGGTTCTTGACCACACCCTTGACTTCCTGGCCTTCCTGCAGGTTGGCGAGCAGGCTGTCGCGCTCGGCGGAGGACTCGCTCTCGATGACGGAACGACGGGACACGACCACGTTGTTGCGCTTCTGATCGAGCTTGATGACCTTGAACTCCAGTTCACGGCCTTCGAGGTGGGTGGTGTCGCGCAGCGGGCGCACATCAACCAGGGAACCAGGCAGGAACGCGCGGATGTTCTTGATTTCGACCGTGAAGCCGCCCTTGACCTTGCCGGTGATGATACCGGTGATGGTCTTGTCTTCGTTGGCGGCCTGCTCCAGGACAATCCAGGCTTCCATACGCTTGGCCTTGTCACGGGACAGCTTGGTGGCGCCGAAACCGTCTTCGACGGCGTCCAGGGCCACGTCGACCACGTCGCCGATCTTGCATTCCACTTCGCCCGCTTCGTTCTTGAACTCGGACAGGGGAATGATGCCTTCGGACTTGAGGCCGGCGTTCACGGTGACCATTTCGTTGTCGATGGAGACGACCACGCCCTTGATCACGGAGCCGGTACGCATCACGACGCTGGAAAGGCTTTCTTCAAAAAGTTGCGCGAAAGATTCGCTCATTGCTGGTTACCCATACCGGATTCGCCAAAAAAGCGAAAGCGGCGTTGCTGTGGCCCCGATTCCGTCCCTCGGAATCCCAGGGTGTTGGTTATTCGGCTCGAATCCATTCCAGCCGTCCCGGATCAACGCGATCCGAATGCATAAAGCCCGGTCCCCGAAGGAACCAGGCGAAGGTCGTTTGAAGGGCGCTTAAGCCTGGGGCTGGAAGCCTCGGGCACGCGCTTCGGCGCGCACCACATCCAGCACGGCCTGGACCGACAGTGTGGTCGTGTCCAGCACAATGGCGTCATCGGCGGGCTTGAGCGGGGCGACCACGCGGTTGCGGTCACGGGCATCGCGCGCCTCGATGTCCTTCAAGAGATCCGCCATTGTAACGTCTGGCGTTTTTTCGCTCAACTGCTTAAAGCGACGTCGCGCACGTTCCTCGGCGGAGGCATCGAGGAAGAACTTGAGCTCGGCATCGGCGAAGACCACCGTGCCCATGTCCCGACCGTCGGCCACCAGGCCCGGCGACTGACGGAAGGCGCGCTGGCGGCGCAGCAGGGCTTCGCGCACCCTCGGCAGCGCGGCGACCTGGGAGGCGCCGGCCCCCATGGCCTCGGTGCGGATGTCGTCGGTCACCTCCTCGCCTTCGAGGATGATGCGGCAATGCCCGCCAACCTCGCCTTCTTGGAACTGCACGTCCAGGTGCGCGGCCAGGACCACCAGGGCATCCTCGTTGTCATAGGCCACATCGTGCTTCTGGGCCGCCAGGGCCAGCACACGGTACAGGGCGCCGGAGTCCAGCAAATGCCAGCCCAGGGCCTTGGCCAGGAGCTGGGCGGTCGTGCCCTTGCCGACGCCGCTGGGTCCATCCAGGGTGATCACGGGAGCTTGTGAAGTCACTCGTGTAAATCCTCTACTGCTTGATCTTCTACATTCAGGTGCATGCCCACGTCCTGGGCAAGCCGCACAAACGTGGGGAAAGACGTCGCCACATTCAGGCAATCGTGGATCGTGATGGTTCCGCTGGCGCGCAGGGCCGCCACGGCGAAGGCCATGGCGATGCGGTGATCGCCCTTTGAATCGACCACGCCGCCCATGAGTGGACCGCCGATGATATCGATGCCATCCGGCAGCACGCGGTTCTCGATGCCCAGGGCGGTCAGGCCGTCGGCCATGACTTGGATGCGGTCGGTCTCCTTGACCCGCAGTTCCTCGGCGCCGCGCAGGCGAGTCACGCCCGTGGCGCAGGCCGCCGCGACGAACAGGACCGGGAACTCGTCGATAGCCAACGGCACCAACTGTTCGGGAATGTCGATGCCCTTCAACTTGGCATGGCGCACGAGGATGTCGGCCACCGGCTCGGCGCCCAGGACCCGCTCGTTCTCCAGTACGAGATCCGCGCCCATCAGGCGCAGAATGTCGAGGACGCCGGTGCGCGTCGGGTTGATGCCGACATTCTGGATCAGGAGCTCGCTGCCTGGGGCGATGGACGCCGCCACCAGGAAGAAGGCCGAGGACGAGATGTCGCCGGGCACCACCACATGGCAGGCCTTGAGCGCAGGCACCGGCTCCAGGCTGACGGTCAGGCCGTCCTGGGCCACCGGACAGCCGAAGGCTTGCAGCATGCGCTCGCTGTGATCCCGGGACACGCCGGGCTCCACCAGGGTCGTGCGGCCCTGGGCATACAGCCCGGCCAGGAGCAGGGCCGACTTGATCTGGGCCGAGGCCACGGGAATCTCGTAACGTGTGCCAACCAACTTCTGCCCGCCGAACACGCGCACCGGCGGCCGGCCGCCTTCGCCCGTCTCGATGCGGGCGCCCATGGCGCGCAGGGGCTTGGCCACGCGCTCCATGGGCCGCTTGGACAGGGACTCGTCGCCGATCAAGGTCGCGTCGAAATCCTGTCCGGCCAAGAGACCGGTGATGAGGCGCATGGCCGTGCCGGAATTGCCCATGTCCAGCGGCGCCGCCGGAGCTTTCAGGCCATGCAGGCCCACGCCCTGGATTTCCAGGCGTCCGCCCACCGGATCGCTGATGGCGACGCCCATGGCGCGAAAGGCCTTGAGCGTGGCGAGGTTGTCCTCGCCCTCGAGGAAGCCCTCGACGGTGGTCCTGCCCTCGGCGATGGCGCCCAGCATGATGGAGCGGTGCGACACGCTCTTGTCGCCGGGCACGCGGATGGCGCCGGACGCGCGGCCGCCGGGGGCGGCGCGGAAAATGCGGTTGATGCTCATCAGCTCACTCGCTGTTCATCCTTCGACAGGCTCAGGACGAACGGCTCCAGGGAATTTCCGTTCGTGTTGAGCCTGTCGAAACACGAACGGTGCGACCTCAATAAACCTTCTTCAGCGCCTCGATAAAGCGCTGGTTTTCCGCCTCGGTGCCGATGGACACGCGTAGGTGATGGGTCAGGCCGTAATTGGCCAGCGGCCGCACGATCACGCCTTCGCGCAACAGGGCTTCGTAAATAGGCCGCGCCTCGCGCTGGCAGTCGAAGCACACGAAGTTGCCCAGGGACGGAATATAGGGCAGGCCCAGGGCCTCCAGCGCCGCCGAGATCTGGCGCATGCCCGCCGTGTTGTTGGCCACCGAGCGCGCGATGTAATCGTCGTCGCCGATCACCGCCACGCCGGCCGCGAGGGCCAGGGAGTTGACGTTGAAGGGCTGGCGCACGCGATTCAGGTAACCGGCGCAATCGGCATGGGAGATCGCGAAGCCGACGCGCAGCGCCGCCAGGCCATAGGCCTTGGAGAAAGTGCGCAGGACGATGAGGTTCGGGTAGTCCTTGAGCCAGGCGAAAGCGTTTGGATAGCCGGGCGTGCCGTGGGCGTATTCGAAATAGGCCTCGTCGTAGACCACCAGGACATTGGCCGGGACTTTGGCCAGGAAGGCCTTGAGCTCGTCTTCTTTCAGCCAGTTGCCGGTCGGATTATTCGGGTTCACCACGTAGACCAGCTTGGTCTTGGGGCCGATGGCGGCGGCCATGGCGTCCAGATCGTGCCCGTAATCGCTCTTGGCCGGGACGGTCTTGATGACCGCGCCCTGGGCCTGGGCGGAAATCGGGAAGGCCACGAAGCAGTACTGGCTGCACACCACTTCCTCGCCCGGGGCCACATAGGCGCGAATGGCCAGATCGAGCACGTCGTTGGAGCCGTTGCCCAGGGTCAGCTGGTTGATTTCCAGGCCGAACTTCCTGGCATAGGCCTCTTTCAGGTAATAGCCGTTGGCATCCGGATAGAGCGTCACGTCCTTGAGTTCGGCCTCGATGGCGGCCTTGGCCTTGGGCGAGATGCCTAGCGGGTTCTCGTTGCTGGCCAGCTTGACGATGTTGGTGATGCCCAATTCCCGCTCCAGCTCGGAGATGGGCTTGCCCGGGACATAGGGGTGCAGGGTGCGCACACCCGGATTGGCGAGGGACTGGAAGTCGATGGTCACGATGGGCTCCTTTGGAGGCGAGCAAGCATAATCACGAAGGCCGCAAAGAACACGGGGAAAAACGTAAGAAATTTTGAATGCGCGTCGCGCCTTCGTAGGTCCGGCTTCAGCCGGACTCACTCAGGCGCGATGTCCCGCTGTAGCGGGACCTACAGCCAAGTATCTCAGCCGTTCACGCGCGCGAACTCGCGCATGAAGTCGATTAGGGCATCCACGCCCGCTTCCGGCATGGCGTTGTAGATGCTGGCGCGCATGCCGCCCACGGAGCGGTGGCCGGCCAGGGCCATGAGGCCCGCCGCTTCGGACTCGACCAGGAAGGCCTTGTTCAGGCTCTCGTCGGCCAGGCGGAACGGGATGTTCATGCGCGAGCGGCAACTCGGATGGATCGGGTTGCTGTAGAAACCGCTGGCGTCGATGTAGTCGTAGAGCTTCTGCGCCTTGCGGGCATTGCGCTCGCCCAGGGCCGCGACGCCGCCTTCCGCCTTCAGCCACTGGAACACCAGGCCCGCCAGATACCAGGCGAAAGTCGGCGCCGTGTTCACCAGGGAGCCGTGTTCCGCATGGGTCTTGTAGCGGTACATGCTGGGAATGAAGGGCAGCGCCTGATCCAGCAAGTCCTCGCGCACGACCACCACGGTCAGGCCGGAAGGACCGATATTCTTCTGGGCGCCGGCGTAGATCAAACCGAATTTCTCGATATCGATAGGCCGGGAAAGAATATTGGAGGACATGTCGGCCACCAGGGGCACGCCGCCGGTTTCCGGGATGAAATGGTATTCCACGCCGCCGATGGTCTCGTTGGGCGTGTAATGCACATAGGCCGCATTCGAATCGAGCTTCCAGCTGGCCGGCTCGGAGATCGCGAACAGGCCATCGCGTTGCACCAGCGCCTTGACTGTATTGACGCCGCCGTAACGCTTGGCCTCGGCCACGGCCTTTTCAGACCAGATGCCAGTATCGAGGATGTCGCAGGAGGTCTTGGCGCCGCCCAGCAGGTTCAGGGGCACCATGCCGAACTGATGCGACGCGCCGCCGTGCAGGAACAGGACCTTGTAGTTCGCCGGTATGGCCATCAGCTCGCGTAAGTCGGCCTCGGCCTGTTTGGCCACGGCATCGAACTCGGCGGAGCGGTGGCTCACTTCCATCACCGAGGCGCCCATGCCCCGCCAGTCCAGCAGCTCTTCCTGGGCCTGGCGCAGGACCGGTTCCGGCAAGGCGGCCGGGCCGGAGCAGAAATTGTAGTTACGCATCATGTGCTCCCGTAGGTCCCGCTTCAGCGGGACGCTTGCGGAGTCCGACTGAAGTCGGACCTACGGGAGAGGGTGGAGGCTCGCTCTACCCTCCTCCCTATATGGATTCGGTCGAGCTCAAGCCCAGGCTTCGTTGGCGTCCTTCAGCTCGCCGACGCTCACCTGGGACACTTCGCCGCGCGCCTTCAGCCAGGCTTCGAAGGCATCGCGCTGCTCGGCGCCGACCGAGCCGCGCTTGGAGAGGGTCACGAAACCCTCGATATTGCCGGCATTGTCGTCGAAGCCGAAGAAGGCCAGGCCCTTCTGCTCCAGGCCTTCGCCCATGAAGGCGTCGAAGAAGGCGTTCTGAGCGGCGTCGTCCAGGCCGGAGTTCAGGCTGAAGCCCAGCTTGAAGCCGTATTCGGTGAATTCGCCGACGCGCAGTTTCTTGTCGAGGCGGCGGCTGCGGTTATAACGGGCCATGGTTTTCAGTCTCACTCTTGAGTTGGGGATTCGTTACCGGCGGCGGCTTCTTCGCCACTCTCGCCATTTTCGGATTCATCGCCAGCGTCGTCCTCCTCGTCGCCGAGGTCCATGATGCGCTGGATGCCGGCCAGGTGCTCGTCCTCGGCCAGGCGGATCAGGGTCACGCCCTGGGTGTTGCGCGACAGGACGGACACCTCGTCGACGCGGGTGCGCACCAGGGTGCCCTGGTCGGAGATCAGCATGATCTGCTCGCCCTCGTGCACGACGATGGCGCCCACGACCTTGCCGTTGCGATCCGTGGTCTGGATGGAGATCACGCCCTGGCCACCACGGTTGTGGCCGGGGTATTCCTCGACGGCGGTGCGCTTGCCATAGCCGTTCTCGGTGGCGGTGAGGATCGCGCAGTTGTCCTCGGGGATGATCATGCTGATGAGCTTCTGCTCGTCATTCAGCGTGATGCCGCGCACGCCACGGGTATCGCGGCCGGTGGTGCGGACCTGCTCCTCGTGGAAGCGGTTGACCTTACCGCCATCGGTGAACAGCATGACGTCCTTGGTGCCGTCGGTGACGGCCACGGAGATCAGCTCGTCGCCCTCGTCCAGGGCCACGGCGATGAGGCCGGTGGAACGCTGGCGGGCATACTGGGTCAGCTCGGTCTTCTTGACCGTGCCCTCGCGGGTCGCCATGAGGATGAACTTGCCTTCCTCATACTCGCGTATGGGCAGGATCGCGGTAATGCGCTCGTTCTCTTCCAGGGGCAGCATGTTGACGATGGGCCGGCCAGCGGCGGTGCGGCTACCCAGCGGCAGCTGGTAGGCCTTGAGCCAGTAGACGCGGCCGCGCGAGCTGAACAGCATGAGGGTGTCGTGGGTGCTGGCGATCAGCAGCTGATCCACATAGTCCTCGTCCTTGACCTTGGCGGCGGCCTTGCCGCGCCCGCCACGGCGCTGTGCCTGGTACTCGGTCAGGGGCTGGTATTTGGCATAGCCCTTGTGGGAGAGCGTGACCACCACGTTCTCCTCGGCGATCAGGTCTTCCAGGGAGATGTCGTCCTGGCTGGCCTGGATCTCGGTGCGGCGCTTGTCGCCGTACTCGTCCTTGACCTTGACCAGTTCCTCGCGGATGACTTCCATCAGGCGTTCCGGGCTCGCCAGGATGAACAGCAGTTCGCCGATGAGCTTCAGCAGTTCCTGGTACTCGGCCAGGATCTTTTCGTGTTCCAGGCCGGTCAGCTTGTTCAGGCGCAGGTCCAGGATGGCCTGGGCCTGGGCGGGGCTCAGGTAATACTGGCCGTCGCGCAGGCCGAACTGCTCTTCCAGATCTTCCGGGCGAGAGTCGATGGCACCGGCGCGCTCCAGCATCTGCAGCACCGTGCCCGAGGACCAGGAACGGCTCAGCAACTGTTCCTTGGCTTCGGCGGGGCTGCCGGAGGCCTTGATCAGGGCGATGATCGGGTCGATATTGGCCAGGGCGACCGCCAGGCCTTCGAGGATATGGGCCTTCTCGCGGGCCTTGCGCAGCTCGTACACCGTCCGGCGCGTCACCACTTCGCGGCGGTGACGGATGAAGGCGTCCAGGCACTCGCGCAGGGCCAGGGTGCGCGGCTGGCCGTCCACCAGGGCGACCATATTGATGCCGAACACGGTCTGCAGCTGGGTGTGGGTGAACAGCTTGTTGAGCGTGACCTCGGCGATCTCGCCGCGGCGCAGCTCGATGACCATGCGCATGCCGTCCTTGTCGGACTCGTCGCGCAGGGCGGTGATGCCCTCGACGACCTTGTCCTTGACCAGTTCGGCGATCTTCTCGATGAGGCGCGCCTTGTTCACCTGGTAGGGCAGTTCATCGATGATGATGCTGTCCTTGCCGGACTTCTCGTCGGTCTCGATGTGATGGCGGGCGCGGATGTAGATCTTGCCGCGGCCCGTGCGGTAGGCGTCGAGGATGCCGGCGCGGCCGTTGATGATGGCGGCGGTGGGGAAATCCGGGCCGGGCACGATCTCCAGGAGCTGCTCGAAGGAGAGCTCCGGGTTGTCGACGATGGCGAGACAGGCGTCGACGATCTCGTTGAGATTATGCGGCGGGATATTGGTCGCCATGCCCACGGCGATGCCCGAGGAGCCGTTCACCAGCAGGTTCGGGATGCGCGTCGGCATCACCGAGGGCTCGGACTCCGTGCCGTCGTAGTTGGGCACGAAGTCGACGGTTTCCTTGTCCAGATCCGCCATCAGGTCATGGGCGATCTTGGACATGCGGATTTCGGTGTAACGCATGGCGGCCGGAGCGTCGCCGTCCACGGAACCGAAGTTGCCCTGGCCGTCCACCAGCATGTAGCGCAGCGAGAACGGCTGGGCCATGCGCACGATGGTGTCGTACACGGCGGTGTCGCCGTGAGGGTGGTACTTACCGATGACGTCGCCGACCACGCGGGCCGACTTCTTGTAGGGCTTGTTGAAGTCGTTGCCGAGCACGTTCATGGCGTAGAGCACGCGCCGGTGCACGGGCTTCAGGCCATCGCGCACGTCCGGCAGGGCACGCCCGACGATGACCGACATGGCGTAGTCGAGGTAGGAGTTCTTCAGCTCGTCTTCGATATTGACGGGCAGGATCTCTTTGGCAAGCTCACCCATGAATCAAAAAATCCTTGTATTTCTTATGCTTACAAATAAGCGCCCGAGGTGCGGCGAAGCGGGCGATTCTAGCACAAAAGCCGCTGTTTCGGGGGGCCCAATTCAGCCGCGATGAGTCTCAGAACCTGTTCACGAGCTCGATCAAGGGATGGAGCGCAAGGCAAAACCGGGATAAAAAGCGGAGCATACACGGAGTATGTGAGCATTTTTATCCCGGTTTTAACGCCGCGATACGCCCTTCAGCGAGCTCGTGAACAGGTTCTAGCCCATCAGCGCCCGCATCTTCTCCGCATCCGGCTTGAGCACCACGCCCCGCTCGGTGACGATGGCGTCGATGAGCTCCGCCGGGGTCACGTCGAAGCTGGGGTTGGCCGCCGCGAAGCCCTCCGGGGCGATGGCCAGGCCCTTAAGGGTGGTGACCTCGTGCTGGGGCCGCTCCTCGATGGGGATCAGCTCGCCGCTTTCCATGGCCATGTCGATGGTGGAACTGGGCGCCACCACCATGAACTTGACCCCGTGGTGCCGGGCCAGGACCGCCAGGTTGTAGGTACCGATCTTGTTGGCGGTATCGCCGTTGGCGGTGATGCGGTCGGCGCCGACGATGACCCAGCGCACGGCCCCCTCGCGCAGGATGGACCCCGCCGCGCCCTCGCAGGCCAGACGCGCCGGGATGCCGTCCCGCTGCAGCTCCCAGGCGGTGAGGCGAGCGCCCTGCAACCAGGGCCGGGTCTCGCCGGCGGTGACGCGCAGGACCTTGCCTTCAGCATGGGCGCTGCGGATGACGCCCAGGGCCGTGCCCCAGCCGCCGGTGGCCAGGGCACCGGTATTGCAATGGGTGTAGAGCTCGCAGGGCCCATCGATCAGCGCCGCGCCCAGCTCGCCCATGGCCTGGTTCATGCGGATGTCATCGGCGTGGATCTGCGCGGCGAGGGCCAGCAGATCGGCGGGCGTGCAGCCGGCCTCGGCCATGCGCGCCTTCATCTTGTCCAAGGCCCAGAACAAATTGACCGCCGTGGGCCGGGATTCGGCTAGGCACCGCAGGTCTGCGGCCAGGACATCGGCATCGGCCCTGCCCTTCGCCAGCGCCGCCAGGGCCACGCCATAGGCGGCGGCGATGCCTATGGCCGGCGCGCCGCGCACCACCATGTCGCGGATGGCCTGAGCCACTTCGCCGGCCGTGCGGCAGGCGAGATAGCGTTCTTCATGAGGAAGCACCCGCTGATCGATCAGCTCCAGCACGCCATCCCGCCAACGCAGGGCCTCGATACCGAATTCCGCCATGGTCATACTTCCCCCTCTCCCGGCGCTACGCGCCACCCTCCCCCGCCAGGGGGGGAGGGAAAGACCAAACGACTGCCAGATTCACAAGCCGGCGATTATACTGCCCGGCATCGCCGAATAAAGAAGAAGGAAGCGCTATGCACGCGGTCGATCTCCTGGTCCATGCCCGCTGGCTGATCCCGGTGGAACCGGAAGGCCTGGTGCTGGAGCACCAAGCCCTGGCCATCCACAAGGGGCGCATTCTCGCGATCCTGCCCTCGGCCGAAGCCGCGGCGCACTACAAGGCCGAACACGAAATCCATTACGAGCACCACGCCGTCCTGCCCGGCTTCGTCAATGCCCACACCCATGCCGCCATGAGCCTGTTCCGGGGCCTGGCCGACGACAAGTCCCTGATGGACTGGCTGCAGAACCATATCTGGCCAGCCGAGGCGCGGCATGTGAACGCGGAGTTCGTGCGCGAGGGCACGACGCTCGCCATGGCCGAGATGTTGCGCTCGGGGACGACCTGCTTCCACGACATGTATTTCCATGCCGACGCAGCCGCCCAGGCCGTCGCCCAGGCCGGCATGCGCGCCCTGCTCGGCCAGGTGGTTATCGACTTCCCGGTGCCCGGCAGCCCGGACCAGGCCTCCCACTTCCGCCATGCCGTGGAGTTCAACGACCGCTACAAACACCACCCGCTGATCGGCCTGAGCCTCTCCCCCCACGCGCCCTATACCGTGAGCGACGAGGCCTTGAGCAAGGTGGTGAGCTATGCCGAGGAACTGGATCTGCCCATCCAGATGCACATCCATGAGACTCAAGGCGAGGTGGACGATGCCGTCGGCCAGCGCGGCCAGCGTCCCCTGGCGCGCCTGGACGGCTTGGGACTCCTGAGCCCGCGCCTGACGGCCGTGCATATGACCGCCCTGGACGAACACGACATCGCCCTCGTGGCGAAGCACGGCGTGCACGTGGTGCACTGCCCCGAATCGAACCTGAAACTCGCCTCGGGCTTCTGTCCGGTAGCCAAACTCATGCAGGCGGGGGTGAACGTGGCCCTGGGCACGGACGGCGCGGCCAGCAACAACGATCTGGACATGCTGGGCGAGCTGCGCACCGCCGCCCTCGTGGCCAAGGCCGTGGCCGGCGACGCGGCGGCCCTGCCGGCGGCCCGGGTCCTGACCATGGCGACGCTGAATGGCGCCAAGGCCCTGGGACTGGAAAGCGAATGCGGCTCCCTGGTCCCCGGCAAGGCCTTCGACGCCATCGCCATCAACCTGGACCAGCTGGAAACCCAGCCGCTCTACGAGCCGATTTCGCAAATCGTCTATGCCGCCAGCCGCTCGCAGATCGAGGACGTCTGGGTGGCCGGGCGCCGCTTAATGAAGCAACGCCAGCTCACCAGCTTGGACGAGGCGACCCTCGTGGCCCAGGCGAAAGCCTGGCGCGAACGAATCGCCGGTTAATGCGGCTCGCGGTGTCCCCGCTGGTGGGCGGAATCGCGCCGATCGACGCGCTCCAGCTGGCGCTCGCGGCGCTCGGCCCTCGGCTCGACGTCCCGGGCACGGCGCTCAGGGCGAGCCTCCCGTTGCGGTTCGCGGTCGAAGGATGGCCGTTCTCTTAGGCTTTCCCGCTGCCGAGGCCGCTCAGCCGCCGGTTCCGACCTGAGCCCTTGCCGTTCGCGGTCGTCAAATGCCCGCTCCCTGCGGCTTTCCCGCTCCCTATGGCTCTCCCGCTGCCGCAACGGCTCGGTCGCCCTAGCCAATTCCGGCCTTGACCCGGCCCCACGCCGTTCTTCCCGGATTTCCCGGGGACGGGCTAATTCATGATCTCGCGGTTCATGATCTCGGCGTTCCTGCTCTCGCCGACGCTCTGGCGCCGCCGTAGACCAACGCCGTTCCTGGGGCTGCTCATGAGCGGCTCCAGTCTCCCGGCGTTCATCCCGTGTCGTTATGGCGTCACGTTCCGGGGCCGGGTCAACGCGGCGTTCATGTCTGGACCGGGTCCGGCCTTCCCCTGTCGGCAAGGCCGACGCTTGGCGCAGTGCGCGGGGTTCGAAGCGGCCCTGGCCCTCGCCCCGCTCATGCAGGGCGGAACGGCCGATGTCGCGATAGGGACGGCCCAGGCGCCGCTGCTCCAGGACGCGCTCGGGCGCATAGGCGTAGTGCTCGGACACATAGCGCAGGTTCACCAGCTCCACGACCTCGCGGTCGCTGAGGCGCAGCTTGTGCCAATGTTCCCGGGGGTGTTCGTAGTAGTAGCGGATCGGATGCCAGTGGTGGTGGTGGTGGTGGAATTGCACCGGGTAATAAAACACGACCGGACTCAGGTGGTAATGCCAGCCGATGTCCACCCAGGACCAGCCGCGCAGGCGCAAGCGCAGGACGACGAGGGGGTCGAGATCCAGGAGGTCGGCGTAATAGAGCACGACCGGGATATCGTCATAGGGGAGGTGGTAATGGACGTGCAGGCGCTCGACATAGGCCGGCTCATAACCGTAGTAATTGCCCACGCCCAGGTAGAAGCTGCGCAGATCGCCATTGGCGAAGCTGGCGCCCACTTCGAAGCTCGACTCGGCCGCAACCGGAGCCGGCGCCAGACTGCCCGTCAAGGCCAGAGCGAGGCAGAGGGACAGGTTCAGGAGTTTCATGCAATCATCTCCCGGCTTAGGAGCCCTGGGCTCCTCCTGAAAACGAGCCTGGCATAGATGCACTGAATCGCCCCTTAAGGACTCGATGCGCGGAATTCCGTTATAATGCGCGCCCCCGCCCAACCGCTCCGAGGTGTCCATGTCCACGGCCCATGTCGAACCGTCCCGCCCTCTGGGAAGCTCCGCCAATGTCGACGGCGCCGAGATCGCCAAGTTCGAGGCCCTGGCCTCGCGCTGGTGGGACAAGGACAGCGAATTCAAGCCCCTGCACGACATCAATCCCCTGCGCCTGAACTGGCTGGACGAGAAGGCCCGGATCGCCGGCAAGCGCGTCGTCGACGTGGGCTGCGGCGGCGGCATCCTGGCCGAGGCCATGGCCCAGCGCGGCGCGGTCGTGACCGGCATCGACATGGGCGAGGCGCCGCTCTCGGTGGCCAAGCTGCACGGCCTGGAATCCGGGGTCAGCGTCGAGTACCGGCAGAGCACGGCCGAGGCCCTGGCCGCCGAGCGTCCGGGTCAGTATGACGTGGTGACTTGCCTGGAGATGCTGGAGCACGTGCCCGATCCGGACTCCGTGATCCAGGCCTGCGCCGAACTCTGCGCGCCGGGCGGCTGGTTGTTCTTCTCTACCATCAACCGCAATCCCAAGGCCTATGCACTGGCCATCGTCGGCGCCGAATATCTGATGAAAATGCTGCCCAAGGGCACTCACGACTATGCCAAGTTCATCAAGCCTTCCGAGCTCGCCTCGGGCATCCGCGCCGCCGGCCTGGAACTCGTCGACATGACCGGCATGCACTACAACCCGCTGACCCGGCGCTATTGGTTGTCCAACTCGAACGTTGACGTCAACTATCTGGTCGCCTGCCGGAAGCCCCTATGAGCCTTCAGGGCGTCTTATTCGATCTGGACGGCACCTTCCTGGACACCGCACCGGACATGGCCTGGGCACTGAATGCCCTGCGCCGCGAGGAGGGTCTGCCCGACATGGCGTTCGAGGCCATACGCCCGGAAGTGTCCAATGGCGCGCGCGGCCTATTGCGCATCGGCTTCGCTCGGCACCCGGGCGACACCGATTTCGAGCGCCTGCGCAGCCGCTACCTCGACATCTATGCCGAGAACCTCGCTGTCCATACCCGCGCCTTCGCCGGCATCGACGGCTTGTTGGACAGCCTGGAGGCCCAGGGCCTGCGCTGGGGCATCGTCACCAACAAGCCGCGCTTCCTGGCCGAACCGCTGATGCGCGCCCTAGGCTATTGGCCGCGCGCCGCTTGCCTCGTGGCCGGCGACGATCATCCCGAGCGCAAGCCCAAGGCCGGGCCCATGCTGATGGCCTGCGAACAGGCGGGAATCCGCGCGGATGCCTGCGTCTATGTGGGCGATGCCGCCCGCGACATCGAGGCGGGGAAGAATGCGGGCATGGGCACCATCGCCGCGCTCTACGGCTATATCCCGCCCGGCGAAGATCCGGCTGACTGGTTGGCAGATGAGGCCGTGTCCTGCGCCACGGAATTGCCGGTATCCCTGGGCCGCTGGCGTTAAGAAGCGATTCAGACAGCGCCGCGTAGTGTCGAGCCTAGGCAACGTCTTCGTTGCGTATTCGACACGAATTCATGATGAACGCACGACACGCTTTAATTGGCAGCCTGTCCGCCCTGCTCCTCGCCGCCACGCCGGTGCAAGCCTCCGATCCCCATGACATCATCGGCGGCCTGATCGGCCTCGGCATCATCGCCAATGTCCTGGACAACCACGACGAGCACCACGTCACGCGAGTCGAACACCGCTACGAGTACCGCGATCAGGATTACGCCTACGGCGATGGCTACGGCGAAAGCTATTCCTACGAGCCGCCGCGCTATCACCACACGCGGCACTACCAGCATGCGCGCATAGGCGGTCGGGAGGCGCGGGAACTCTGCGAACGCGCCCTGCATCGCGAAAAGTCCAACTACGCCCTGCGCGATATCGACAACTTCGACTACGACCGCCGGCGCGGCCAATACAGCATGCTCTTGGAGGCGCGCAAACACGGCCACGGCAAATACCGCAGCTATTGGTGCGAGGTGGATGCCTATTCGGGCCGCGTCTACCTGGATCGCTCCCACTGACCCCAGCACGCTAGCCATGGCATAGGCCAGGCGCATCGGCTAGGCTGAAGGCATAATCAGCCGAAATAGACACGATGCGCCGATTGCTTGCCGGTAGCGATCCCCAGCAAACCCTGCGCCTGCGCCGCTGGGCGCAGGCGGCCGGACTGTATTCCTTCTTCTTCGCCCTGCTTAGCCTGCTCGCCTTCGAAGGCATCGCCCCCATCGCCCTGGCCGATTGGCTGCTGATCTGCCTGTTCCTGGTGGGTAACGGAGTGTTCTACGCGGCCATCAAGACCGGCTTCAACCTGCGTTTCGCCGATCCCAGCCTGACCCAGGCGCAGATGCTCTACGGCACGATCTGGGTATTCATGGTAGCCGTCATCGTGCCCAGCCTGCGCAGCGAGGTCCTGTCCACCTACACCATCCTGTTCTTCTTCGGCGCCTTCCGTCTCAACACGCGCCGCTACCTGGCGACTGCCGCCTTCGCCATCGTCTGCTACGGCCTGGAGCTCTGGCATTTGTCCTTGCTACAGCCCCTGGACCTGCCAAGGGAGCTGTTGCGCTGGGGCTTGTTCGCCTGCGTATTGATAGCGGTATCCCTGTTGGGCGGGGAAATGACGCAGTTGCAGCGCGCCAACCGGCGCCAGCGCCAAGCCCTGGAAGAAGCGAATCGGCGCATCGAGTTCCAGGCCTGCCACGACGAGCTCACCGAGCTGTTCAACCGCCGCCACCTCATGAGCACCTTGAACCGGGAACATGCCCGCAGCGCGCGTAGCGGCAAGCCCTTCGTGGTAGCCCTCATCGACCTGGATCATTTCAAGCGCATCA
The DNA here is from genome assembly GCA_016182845.1 of Gammaproteobacteria bacterium. GTDB lineage: Bacteria > Pseudomonadota > Gammaproteobacteria > Enterobacterales > Permianibacteraceae > JACPFT01. The sequence goes on along the minus strand of JACPFT010000001.1, from coordinate 17,493 downwards.
ACGACGCCTACGGACACCTGACCGGCGACGAGATCCTGCGGCGCTTCGCCCGGACCCTGCACGAGGGCCTGCGCGACGCGGACTGGGTGGGACAACGGGGCGAAGACACCCTGGCGCGCTATGGCGGCGAGGAGTTCGTGCTGCTCCTGGTGGAAACCGATCTCGATGCCGCACTGGGTTGTATCGAACGGTTGCGCCAGCGCGTCAACGAGCTGGACTTCAGCGCCATCGACCCGCGCATGAGACTGGGTTTTTCCGCCGGCTTGGCGCAGTTCCAGCCCGGCGAGGCGCCGGACGAGGTGTTGTCGCGGGCGGATTCGGCGCTCTATCGGGCCAAGGCGGAGGGACGCAACCGCTCCTGCCTTGCGGCATAGGACTTAGGCGACGCTGACGCAGACTTGGCGCGCCTGCTGCGCGCTGCGATAGGCGGGGCGCTGGAAGCGACCCAGCTGCGGCGCCAGGAAGCGGCAGGGAATGAGGTAGAGCTGGCGCTCGCCGCGATGCTCCAGGGGGGCGCCTATGGCTTCCAGGCGGACTTTCTGGCTGGACAGGAGGCGGCGCATGGCGGGGCTGGTGAAGCCCAGCCAGTGGGTGATGCCCTGACTCAGGCTGAACTCATAGGCTGCCTGGTAGAGGGTCATGGCGATTTCACAGGACTGAAGCATGCTCGCCGCGCTCGACTCGCCCTGTTCGGTGACCAGGCGCGGTCCGCTCTTGCGGGTCTTGGGCAGGCAGAGCCGTGACAGCTCCAGGCAGCGTTCACGGGCGATACCGGACAGCGCGGCGGCATCGAAACCGCCGACCTGTTCGCAAGGGAAGCTGGGGTGTTCGGGCAGGATCAGGCGCACCGCGCCCATGGCCTGGCCGCTTGAGCGGTCATAGGCGACGAAGTGCACGGCATGCGCATCATGCTCATCGCATTCCATTCCATCGGGAAAGTCGGCGGGGTTCTCATAGCCCTTGTCCAGGCAGTAGACCTGGTAACGCAGGCGAAAATGTGCTGCAAGAGACTCCGGCTCGTCGGCGAGCAAGACTTCGTAGCGACCCATTTGCATGATCTGCCCCCAGGAATGGTGAACTGCGGCCCTGTCTCGCGACGTTCCCTGGCGGTCCGGCTGATGCCTTGTCATACCCCCCACGTGCCTGTGGAGCGGATTCCCACACTACCCCAGCCTTATGACGCTTTTTGTGACGGCCATCGCGTTTTTGCGATGCAGGGCCGGTAGGCCTTGCTCCTACCAAGCCGCCTATACTTCAGGCATCACTCACGCGCTGCACCGGAGCCTGGCATGGAATTTCGCGATTACCTGCGCATCATGGTCGAGAAGGACGGTTCGGACCTCTACTTATCGACCGGTGCGCCGCCTAGCTTTAAGGCTTATGGCAAGTTGATGCCCATCGAGAACGAGCCGCTCATGCCCGGCGCGGTCAAGCGCGTCGCCTACTCGGTCATGAACGAGGAGCAGATCGCCCAGTTCGAGACCAAGCCGGAGATGAACCTGGCCATCTCCGAACACGGCATAGGCCGTTTCCGCGTCAACATCTTCAAGCAGCGCAACGAATGCGCCATGGTGGTGCGCACCATCAAGGTGGACATCCCCCAGTGGGAGGGCCTGGGGCTGCCGGAGATCCTGACCAAGGTGATCATGCAAAAACGCGGCCTGGTGCTCTTCGTGGGCGCCACCGGCTCGGGCAAATCCACCTCCCTGGCCTCGCTGATCGACTTCCGCAACAGCAACTCCGCCGGGCATATCATCACCATCGAGGACCCCATCGAGTTCGTGCACAAGCACAAGAAGTCCATCGTCAACCAGCGCGAGGTGGGCGTGGACACCGACAGCTACGAGGATGCCCTGGTCAACACCTTGCGCCAGGCGCCGGACGTGATCCTCATCGGCGAGATCCGCCACATGGAGACCATGGAGCACGCCATCGCCTTCGCCGAGACCGGCCACCTCTGCCTGTCCACCCTGCACGCCAACAACGCCAACCAGGCCATCGACCGCATCATCAACTTCTTCCCGGAAGAACGGCGCAACCAGCTGCTCCTGGATCTGTCCCTGAATATGCGCGCGATTATTTCGCAACGTCTCATTCCGACCGTAGACGGAAAGCGCTCGGCCGCCATCGAAATCCTGCTGGGTACGCCCCTGGTATGCGACATGATCAAGCGCGGCGAGGTGGGCGCCATCAAGGAGGTCATGGAGAAAAGCGAAAACTTAGGCATGCAGACCTTCGACATGGCCCTGTTCAAGCTCTACCGCCAGGGCAAGGTGTCCATGGACGAAGCCTTGCGCAATGCCGACTCGCGCAACAACCTGGCCCTCAAGATCAAGCTCGCGGAAGGCTCGGGGGCCATGGGCAGCGCCGCCATGGATTCGCCCTCCCCGGCCGCCGCTCCCGCGCCGGCTGCCTCGGCGCCTGCCGCCGAGGCGCCCAAGCCCAGCTTCGGCAGCGGCCTGAGCTTGAGCCTGGAAGCCCTGGAAGAAAAGAAGGAATAGGGGGGAATCGTCGCAGTTGCGACATCCTGCCGGCGTGCAAGTTCGACAGGAGCTGTCATAATTCCGTCACAAAAATGACAAGATGGAGTTATGCCATGCCTAGCCTCAAGCTCTCGCCGCTGTGGCTCGCCCTGATCCCCTGCCTGGCCGCCGCCGCCGAGGACAAGAAGCTGGAGCCGGTCAAGTTCATGGGCGATATCCGCCTGGAATACCGGACCCTGCACCGCGACGACCGGGACGGCAAAGAGGACGTCACTGACGACTTCCGTACCCGCATCCGCGCCGGCTTCGAGTTCGGCCTGTCCGATCAATGGAGCGCGCGCGTCCGCGCCGCGGGCCGCTACACCACCCTGGAAGGCCCGACCCGCTTCTATGTGAAGCCCTATGCCGAGGGCTCTTCGGGCACCGGCCTGGACAACAACCACGGCACCATCGACGAAGCGAACATGACCTGGGCGCCCAGCAAGGCGTTCAGCCTGCAGTTCGGCCGCATGCAGACCAAGTTCGCGCCGGACGATGTGCTGCAGAAGGCTCTGGGCCGTAAGGACAGCCCCAGTTCCGAGATCAGCTGGACCGACGGCGTCTACTTCAAGTTCAAGCACGACTTCGGCTTCGCGCACCATCTCATCTGGCAGCATAACGACGACGAAGGCACGACCAATGCCCAGCGCCCGCCGCTGGACACCCGCGAATCCGGCGACACCTGGTTCTACAGCTTCGGCAGCGACAAGCGCTGCGGCTTCCTGCAGCAGTGCGCCATCGACATCTCGCATATGCCGGACGGCCTGCGCGTCCATGGCATCAGCAGCGCCAATACGCAGACCGAGAACTACACCGCCGTCATCGGCCGCGCCACCTGGGCCCTGCCCCTGAACGACAACGGCTTCGAGTTCCGTTTGGCCGGCGAATATGGCCATGCCGTCGACACCCAGACCCAGGCCGCGGCCCGCCTCGGGACCTCCGGCGACGTGGACGCCGATGCCTTCCAGCTCACCGCCAACCTGATGAACATGGCGCCCGGCCACAGCCTGGCCCTGCTCTACATGGAAGCGGACGCCGGCTGGCTGATCTCCCCGGATCTGGCCGGCAACTCGGACATGCTGGAGCTGCGCTACCAGTGGAAGCTGGACAAGCATCAGACCCTCGAGACACGCGTGCGCCGCCGCGAGGATCTGGAGCAACAGACCAACCGGCCGGAAGTGCGCGTCGATAAGGACGCCTTCCTGCGTTACACCTACAAGTTCTAAGCATTCCACACTCGTCCGGCTGAAGCCGGACCTACGATGTCGGGGTAGACCACCCTTGCCCGTAGGTCCGGCTTCAGCCGGACATCCCTGCCCCGCGCCGAAGAATCCACGCCCTAATAACTTCCTCGAATATAAAAAGCGAAATTTATTCGTTTGCCTAGGGAGGTCACGGCACTACCTTGAGCAGCATCCCGCTCCTCGAGTTCCCGCCATGCCCGCCACCCGCCTCACCATCCGACATTACGCCCAGCAGGCCGGGGTCTGAGGCATGCTGTTCCGCCGCACCCGCTACTCGGTCCTGCCCGGCTTCGGCCTGAGCCTGGGCTTTACCCTGTTCTACCTGGGGCTTATCGTCTTGCTGCCCCTGTCGGCGGCCTTCATCAAGAGCGCACAGGCCGGGGGTGAGGCCTTCTGGACGGCGGTCAGCGCGCCGCGCGTCCTGGCCTCCTATCGGTTGAGCTTCGGCGCGGCCCTGGCCGCCGCCTGTTTCAATGCCGTCCTGGGCCTGCTCCTGGCCTGGGTCCTGGTGCGCTACCGCTTCCCGGGGCGCAAGCTGCTCGACGCTCTGGTCGACCTGCCCTTCGCCCTGCCCACGGCCGTCGCCGGCATCGCCCTCTGCGCGGTCTGGTCCAAGCAGGGAGTGCTCGGACAATGGCTGGACGGTTTGGGCATCCACGTCGCTTATACGCCGCTAGGCATAGGCGTCGCCCTGGTCTTCATCGGCCTGCCCTTCGTGGTGCGCACCGTGCAGCCCGTGCTCGCCGACCTGGACCCTGAGCTGGAAGAAGCCGCCGCCTGCCTGGGCGCCAGCCGCGCCCAGATCTTCGTCCGCGTGCTCTTCCCCAGCGTGCTGCCGGCCCTCTTGACCGGCTTCACCCTGGCCTTCGCCCGGGCCCTGGGCGAATACGGCTCGGTGATCTTCATCGCCGGCAACCTGCCCCTGGTCTCGGAGATCGCCCCGCTCATCATCATCACCAAGCTGGAGCAATACGATGTCACCGGCGCCACCGCCGTCGCCGTGGTCATGCTGGTGATTTCCTTCCTCCTGCTCCTGCTCATCAACGGCCTCCAAGCCTGGAGCGCGGGCCGTGGCCGGAGGCGGGACTGATGGCCCAGTCCGCCGTGCTGCGCGTCAGCCTCTACGACAAACCCAAGGCCTCCGGGCGCTGGCTGCGGGTCGGCCTCATCGCCCTGGCGGTCCTGGGCCTGGGCCTGTTCCTGGTCCTGCCGCTGGTCGCCGTCTTCGCCAGCGCCCTGCAAGCCGGTTTCGGCCCCTATTTCGCGGCCATCATCGAGCCGGAGGCCTGGGCGGCACTGCGCCTCAGCCTCACCGCCGCCGCCATCGCCGTGCCCCTCAACCTGGTCTTCGGCCTGGCCGCCGCCTGGGCCGTGACCCGCTACGAGTTTCGCGGCAAGCAACTCCTGGTCACCCTGATCGACCTGCCCTTCGCGGTCTCGCCGGTGATCTCGGGCCTCATCTACGTGCTCCTGTTCGGCGCCCAGGGCTGGCTGGGACCCTGGCTGGCCGAACACGACTGGCAGGTGATCTTCGCCGTGCCCGGCATCGTCCTGGCCACGCTCTTCGTCACCGTGCCCTTCGTGGCCCGGGAGCTAATCCCGCTGATGCAGGCCCAGGGCGCCGACGAGGAGGAAGCCGCGCGCCTGCTGGGCGCCGGCGGCTGGCAGATCCTCTGGCGCATCACCCTACCCAAGATCCGCTGGGGTCTGGCCTATGGCGTGATCCTGAGCAATGCCCGCGCCATGGGCGAGTTCGGCGCGGTGTCGGTCGTCTCCGGCCATATTCGCGGCCTGACCAACACCCTGCCCCTGCACGTCGAGATCCTCTACAACGAGTACAACAGCGTCGCCGCCTTCGCCTGCGCCTCGCTTTTGGCCATCCTGGCCCTCTTCACGCTGGGCCTGAAAGAACTGGCGGCCTATAAGCTGCGGACTAGCCGCGCCGGAGACGAATCATGAGCATCAGCATCCACCAACTGGCCAAGCGCTTCGGCGGCTTCACCGCCCTGGACGGCTTGAGCCTGGACTTTCCCGCCGGCGAGCTGACCGCCCTGCTCGGCCCCTCCGGCTGCGGCAAGACCACGCTACTGCGCATCATCGCCGGCCTTGAGCAGCCGGACAGCGGCACGGTGGAATTCCACGGCGAGGACGCCACGGCCCGCGACGCCCGCGAGCGCGGCGTCGGCTTCGTGTTCCAGCACTTCGCCCTGTTCCGGCACATGACCGTCTACGAAAACGTCGCCTTCGGCCTCACGGTCAAACCGCGCGCCGAGCGCCCGAGCAAGGCCCAGATCCGCGACAAGGTCTTCGCCCTGCTCAAGCTCGTGCACCTGGACTGGCTGGCCGATCGCTACCCCTCCGAGCTCTCCGGGGGCCAGCGCCAGCGCGTCGCCCTGGCCCGTGCCCTGGCGGTGGAGCCGAAAGTCCTGCTGCTGGACGAACCCTTCAGCGCCCTGGACGCCAAGGTCAGAAAGGAACTGCGCCGCTGGCTGCGCCAGCTCCACGACGAGCTGCATGTCACCACCATCTTCGTGACCCACGATCAGGACGAGGCCCTGGAAGTCGCCGACCGCATCGTGCTCATGAACCAGGGCCGCATCGAGCAAATCGGCACCCCGGCCCAGGTCTACGACACCCCGGCCTCGCCCTTCGTGCTCAACTTCCTCGGCCATGTGAACCGCTTCGAGCTGCGCGCCGGCCAGGCCCGCGCGCTGGGCGGTCTCGGCATCGCCGCCCCCGCCAACGAGGACGGCCCGGCCACGGTCTATGCCCGTCCCCACGAGTTGGAACTGAACATCACCGGGCAAGGCATCCCCACCACCCTGCGCCGCGCCCGCCTGGCCGGCGGCCAGGCCATCGTCGAGCTGGCACGCAGCGACGAAGACCAGCTCATCGAGGCCACCCTGCCCCGCGAGCATTTCCTGGCCCTGAATATCATCCAGGGCAGCACGGTCTATGTGCGGCCAAGTAATCCCTGGGTGTTTTTGGGGGATGGGATTTGAGCGTCGGCATGGAACCGATGGATAGGGGAATAGCCGCTTGAAGCAGCTCGGGCCGAACAAAAAAGCAGCCTCCTACACGACCCGTCGTCCCCGCGCTGGCGGGGACCCAGTCAGTTACTCATTCCACCGACTGAATGCCCGCCAAAGCCTGTCCCGAGCCAGGGCGGGATCATTATGAGTCGCTCGTGTCATGCGTAGTGCTTCGATACGCGGGCCAACAGCCCGCTACTCAGCACGAACGGACATTTTTTAACCCGTTCGCCCCGAGTAGCCCGCGAAGCGGGCCCTTCGACAAGCTCAGGACAGGCCAAGTCGAAGGACTCTTCGGATACTTCTCGTTTCATGATGCGCTCGCCCTGTGTCCTGAGTTTGTCGAAGGGCGGGGATGACGTTACGGTGGTGTCATCGCTTCTGTCCGCGATTCCTCATGCGCTTGTCCGGGTTGGCGGCCCCAGCTTGCAAGATAACGACGCGCAGCCAGCGAGAGCTCTACCGGTTAAGCCGCTGAATCCTTTGGCTTTCACAAGATCACCCGGCACCCGAATCGATAGACCGCAAGGCGCCGGCCATCTGAGTTAGTCGGCAGCGCCGGCTAACCGAGTGGCGAGCCCAACTGGAATACTCCCTCATGTCTTTGACTCGCAAGGAAAATTTGCTATTGTTCAGGCATTCGCGGCGCCGGCAGATCCGGCACTGCAAACTAATAATAGTTAGGCATCACTACGCAGCACTTGGCTCCCAAAGGAGAGTTCACATGTATCGGAAGTCACTTGCCATCGTTCTTTTGTTTTCCGTTCTACCGGTAATCGCGCTTGGACAAGAGACAAACCCGGAGCCAAGCAAGCCAAAAGACTCAACCGCAAGGAACCCAGCCATGAGCAGAGTTACAGGAATTGGCGGCATCTTTATCAAGGCAAAAGACCCTGTACCGCTGAGGACCTGGTACAAACAACATCTAGGAATTGACGTTCAGGCGTGGGGCGGCACGTCATTTCGCTGGGTAGATAGTTCTGGCAATCCAACACCGGGCACAACAGCTTGGATGGTCGGAAATGGGGAGAATTTTGCACCTAGCGACGCTCCATTCATGGTGAACTATCGTGTAGCAGACCTGCACGCACTTCTTGCTGCGCTTCGCGCGGAAGGATGCAACGTTCTGCCCAAGACCGAAGAATCCGAATATGGAAAATTCGGCTGGGTAATGGATCCAGAGGGCAACAAGATTGAACTTTGGGAGCCGCCCGCAGGTGAATAGAGCATGCTTTACTCGGGTGATGCCTAACAAGTCATTCAAGCCGACGCCGCTTCGCGGCGCGGCTTAATTCCATCGTTAGACCGCTCACGCAACCTGCCCGTTGGAAAGAGACCATGCGGAACACTCGATCCCGGCGCGCCGAAACCATTGCATCGGGCCGTTCGTATATAACCCTAGGCTTGGAGCAGCCGGCATGGATCGAGTCACGTTCGTAACGTCGTCAGGTATCGTGTGGCTGGCCCTAGCGGTTCACTTTTCCGCTGGGTTGGTGAGCATCGTCGCGGGAACCATCGCGCTCGCGGTTGCCAAGGGCGGGCGGCTCCATAAGCAAAACGGTTTGGTCTTCACCTGGGCGATGGTCGTCCTCGGCCTCACGGCGGCGGGAATCGGCACATACGAAAACAGACCGGGCCAGGTCTTCGCCGGGCTCCTCGCCGCTTACCTGGTCTTTTCGGCGATGACGACCGTCAAGCCATTGCCAGGAGTCGGTCAACGCTTCAATGTCGCGCTGATGGTCCTGGCATTCACTTGCGCCGTGGCAACGCTGTACGGGGGCGTGACCGAATGGCTGGATCCTACGGTGAAAGTGGTTGGCCGCCCGCGTGTCGTACCGCCACTGGTCGGGGGCACTGTCATTCTGCTCGCGGCGGTCGGCGACCTGCGCGCAATTCTGGCTGGCGGCTTACGGGGATCGCGACGACTGGCGCGCCATCTGTGGAGGATGTGCTTCGGGCTCTTCGTCGCGACGGGTTCGTTCTTCTTGGGGCAGATGAAGTTCATCCCCGAGCCCGTGCGTATCGTGCCACTGCTCCTCGTGCTCACCTTCACGCCGATCCTGTTCCTCTTTTATTGGACGTGGCGCGTGCGCGTTCGCGGCCGCTTGAGCAGCGGGCGTAGCCCGGATGAAGGTCCGAAGGATCGGAATCCGGGTGCTTCCAGCTGAGATTAAACGCTCATGGAATCCCCCGGATTCCCGGCGCTACGCGCCTCCATCCGGGCTACGCGCAATCTATGGTCATCGAACCGCCGCACAGGGTGACGCCATCCTTCAGCTCGATCGGCTCGCTACTGGGGCGCTTGTTGTGGTACTGGCAGAACGGCACGATCCATACGATGCGCGCGTCGTCGTCATCCCGTACATGGGCGCCGACCTCGACGACATTCCCGCAGTACTTCGCCACGCACTTAGCCGGCAAGGCCAGTCCGGTTCCCCTTGCCCAATGGCCAAGCCAGGTCTTGGGAAGGCTCGTGCACTGGCACTTCCGCGAGGAGGTGCCGTCGATGTTGTAAACGATATGGGGCATTTGCTTCGCTTCCTCTCAATGGGCTTGGTTTCGTTGACGGTAACGTTGTAAAAAAACGGAAGTTGCCGGACAGAGAGCCCGCGCGCTCATTCGACCCGTACGCGAATGGCATTGCTATAAGCCACCCGCCTCGTCCCTTCGGCATCCATCCCCGAGATGCGCACCCGGAAATAGGCGCTGCGGCCGTCGGCGCCGGGTTTGAGGGGCGGCGGCTGCCAGAAGAGTTCGGGGAACTTGGCGCTTAGGCGGCCGGTATGTAGCACGGCCGCCTTGCCGTCCAGGCCGTTGCCGATGATTTCGATGTCCAGGGGCCAGGTGGCCTCCGGCTGGGCGGCGATATGCAGGTGCAAGGGGGCATCGGCCGGCGCGGCGAGCGTGCTGCCTGGCAGGGCCGGGCCACCCAGGCCCTTGGCCTCGATGCGGAAGTCCAGGGATTTGAGCAGCCGGCCCTGTTCGGCCCAGAAGCTGCCGGCGCGCAGGGCCGCCAGGATCTCGGTCTCGCTGCGGCCGGCACCGAAGAAATGGGTACGGCCGAAGGCGCAGGGTTCGCGGTCCATGGCCGGGTTGTGGTAGTCGGAACTGGCGAGCGCCCCCCAGACCGGCTCGCCCCGATCCAAGGCCGCATCCCAGACGCCGCCGACCTCGGCGACGGCGGCGTCCCAGCCGTCGACCATGGGCTTGATGCCGGTGTAGGCCTTGTCCGGCGCCAATCCCTGGTGGCCGGGGCCGCCTTCGAGGATGCTCAGGGCGGGATTCAATCCCCGCCAGGCCTTGAGGTCCCGCTCGTTCTCGCCGGCATCCTTATCGGCCCGGCTGGGGTGGTTGTAGATCAGCACGGCATCCCGGGTCGCCGGCGTTTGCGCCAACCAGCGCAAGGCCTCCTCGGCGGTGGCGCCTTCGGCCTCGAAGCGGCGCCGGAATTCGATCAAGGCCTCGCGGGCGGCCTCGCCCGGCAGGATGCCCATGTGTTCGCGGCCCTGGTAAGGCGGCACATTCCATTCCAGGCCGACCATCATCACCAGGGCCGGTTCGGCCTGACGGGCGGCTACCAGCTCGGCGAAAAACTCCGGACTCAGGGTCTTCACCTTGCGATCGCCGTGATCGGTGATGGCCAGGACGTCGCAGCCGTTCCGCCGGGCCATCGCCGCCAGTTCTTGGGGCGTCTTCGTGCCGTCGGAATAGCGGCTGTGGCTGTGCAGATCGGCGATGAGCCAATGCCCCTCGGCGCGCCAGGGAATGTCCTCGACGAAGCGCGCTTCGCGCGAACCGCAGGCGCACAAGCCCATGCACAACCCCAGGATCCATCCGGCCCGGCCCATCCCTCGCTCCCTTTGACACCCTAGCCTCGCTGGAATCTAGACTAGAAACCGGCAAAGGTCGATGCGTCGGGCGTGACCTCATGCCTGCGCTTGGCTAAGATGCGCCAAGCCAAGGTAAACAGACCCTTGGGCCTCATGCCCCGGAAACAAAACCGCCGGATCGGCATCCAATGCCCGTTCCCCGCCCCTCGCGAGCTCGACGAAACGCCATGTTGCACACTGTTCTCCGCTACTTCCTCGCCGCCCTGCTCCTGGCCGCCATCCCCGCCCAGGCGGTCAGCCTCGACGAGCTGGTGGCCAAGAAAACCGCGTCCACCGCCGATTTCCTGGCCGTCGAGGAGGCCTTCCGCTTCTCCGCCGACGCGGTCGGCCAGACCGTCTATCTGCGCTGGGACATCGCCCCCGGCTATTACCTCTACCAGCACCGCTTCCGCTTCGAGGCCGAGGGCATGAAGTTGGGCGCACCGCAGTTCCCGAAGGGCGAGGCCCATAGCGACGAGTACTTCGGCGAGGTCACCGTCCATCGCGGCTTCCTGGAGATCCCCCTGCCGGTGGAAGGCTCCGGCCCCCTGCGCCTGGCGGTGAGCTGGCAGGGCTGTGCCGACAAGGGCCTGTGCTATCCGCCGGTGGACCAGGTGGTGGAGCTGGAGATCGCGGCCTCGGCGCCAGGCGCCACGCCGGTCGCCGCCGCGTCGGCGCCGCCTTCCCCGGAAAACGAGGGCTCGCGGCTCAACGGCCTGCTGCGCCGGGGCGATCTGCTGGGTAGCCTGGGCTTCTTCCTCCTGGCCGGCCTGGGGCTGGCCTTCACACCCTGCGTGTTTCCCATGCTGCCCATCGTCGCCAGCCTGGTAGCCGGCCAGAAAGCCGGGCCGGGCCACCGGGCACGCGGCTTCTTCCTGAGCCTGGCCTATGTCCAGGGCATGGCCCTGTCCTTCGCGGCCCTGGGCGTCGTCGCCGCCAGCGCCGGCTACGGCCTGGCCGGGCTGTTCCAGGCGCCGTGGATGGTGGCCCTGGTCTGCGCCCTGTTCGTCGCCCTCGCCCTGTCCCTATTCGGGCTCTACGAGCTGCGCCTGCCCTCGGTCCTGTTGAGCCGGGCCAGCGCCCTGTCCAACCGCCAGGCCGGCGGCACCTACCTGGGCGCCGCCCTGATGGGCGTGCTGGGCACCCTGGTCGTCTCGCCCTGCGTCACCGCGCCCCTGGCGGCCGCCATGCTGCATATCGCCCAGACCGGCGATCGGGTCCTGGGTGGCCTGGCGCTCTATGCCCTGGCCATGGGCATGGGCCTGCCCCTGCTCCTGCTCGGCCTGGGCGGCGATCGCCTGCTGCCCCGGGCCGGGGCCTGGATGGATGGCATCAAGTCCGCGTTCGGGGTCGGCCTCCTGGCCCTGGCCCTCTACCTGGGCAGCCGCTTCCTGCCGGGGTCGCTGGTCCTCCTACTCTGGGGCGGCTTGTGCGTCGTCAGCGCGGTCTATCTGGGCGCCTTCGCCCGGGATCGGGAATCGAAGTGGACGCCCTTGCGCCAGGGCCTGGGGCTGGTGCTCTTCGCCATCGGCATCGCCCAGACCCTGGGCGCGGCCATGGGCCATGCCGATCCCCTGGCTCCGCTCTCGGGCCTGAGCCTGGGTGCATCTGCCCAGGCGCAGGCCACCGCCAGCCCAGACTTACCACGGTTGACATTCCGACGCTTCAAGACCGTGGAGGAGCTGGACCGGCTGCTGGCCGAGGCCAAACAAGCCGGCAAGCCGGTGATGGTGGATTTCTACGCCGATTGGTGCGTGGCCTGCCATGAATTCGCCGCCAAGACCTTCCCGGATCCGGCGGTGCGCCCGCTGCTGGAGCGCTTCGTCCTGCTGCAAGCCGATGTCACGGCCAATGACGCGGAGGACGTGCGCCTGTTGAAGACTTACTCGGTGCTGGGCCTGCCCACCCTGCTGTTCTTCGATGCCGAAGGACGCGAAACGGCCGCGAGCCGCGTCACTGGCTTTCTGCCGCCGACGGATTTCGCCGCCCGGCTCATGCCCTTGCTGCCGCGTTGAGCCAGCCTACAAACCGATACAAACCGATACAGTTCAGATAAAGTCCCGCGTCTTCTGATAACTATGTCTAATAACAACTAATTGGTATTAGTTATTTTCATCGTTCGTCTCCTATGCTCCTTTCGCTTGCAGAACTTCGCTCAGAAAAAAGATCGAGGTTTTGAAGGAGCCTCGGTACGCGCTTCGGCGAGTACGCGGCCGCTGGGCCGCCAGGTCGTTTCTCGTTGATTACCTTTCTGCTTCCTCCTCGGCAAGCACACAACGACACAAGAACCGATCAAAGGGGATCCCCGTCCATGAAATTACACGACATCCTGCGACTGTCGCCGCTCACGCTGGCATTCATCGCTTGCGGCGCCAGCGCCGCCACCCGCGTCGACATGAACCTCGAACGCAGTCCACTGGCCCTGCGCCAGGCCCAGAGCCTGCGCGCCCAATCCGATGAAGCCCTACTCGCCCTGCCCGGCGAAGAAAGCCTGAAGGTCGCCAAAAGCCTGAAGGAGCGCAACGGCAAGACCTACCAGCGCATCGACCAGCACTTCCGTGGCGTGCCGGTCTGGGGCGACCAGCTGGTCATGGTCAAGGACAGCCGGGGCCGCACCATCGAGATGCACGGCAATCTGCTGCGCGATCTGGCCCGCGATATCGGCGATGTGAGCCCCAGCTTCGATGCCCGTGCCGCCCTGGCCCAGGCAAAGGGTCTGTTGGCACAGAACCGCGCGGTCACCGGCGGCCTGCAGTACAGCAATGAATCCGCGCTCCTGCGCATCGTCTTCGACGAAGCCACTAAGAAGGCACGCCTCGCCTATGTCGTGGACTTCTATGCCGAGGATCTGAAGAACAACTTCGCCAGCCGGCCCATGACCCTGATCGACGCCCATACCGGCGAGATCATCAAGCGCTGGGAAAACCTCAACACGGCGCAAAACGCCGGCGGCCCGGGCGGCAATGCCAAGATCGGCCAGTACCAGTACGGCGTGGGCACGGCCAAGGGTCCCCTGGTGGTCACCGACGCCTGCGAAATGAACTCGACGAACGTACGCGCCGTGGACATGAACGGCGCCGGGAGCAGCAGCAGCTACAACACCCCGTTCAAGTTCACCTGCCCGACCAATAACTACAAGACCGTGAACGGCGCCTATTCGCCGCTCAACGACGCCTTCTATTTCGGCGGCGTGGTCTTCAACATGTACAACGACTGGTTCGGCGCCCGCCCCATCACCCAGCAGCTGTCCATGCGCGTGCATGCCGGCACCAACTGGGAGAATGCCACCTGGAACGGCCAGGCCATGACCTTCGGCGACGGTGCCACCACCTTCTATCCCCTGGTCAGCCTGGACGTCTCCGCCCACGAGGTCTCCCACGGCTTCACCCAGCAGAATTCCAACCTGACCTATTCCGGCCAGTCGGGCGGCATGAACGAGGCTTTCTCCGACATCGCCGGCGAAGCCGCCGAGTACTACGCGCGCGGCAGCAACGACTTCCTGATCGGCGCGGACATCACCAAGACCCTGACTGCCCTGCGCTACATGGACGACCCGACCAGGGACGGCAACTCCATCGGCCATGCCAGCAACTACACCAGCGGCATGGACGTGCACCACAGCTCCGGCGTCTACAACCGCGCCTTCTACCTCCTGGCCCACAAGGCCGGCTGGAACTCCAAGAAGGCCTTCGAAGTGTTCGTGCGCGCCAACAAGAACTACTGGACGGCGTCCAGTACCTACAACCAGGGCGCCTGCGGCATGGAGAGCGCAGCCACCGATCTGGCCTATGCCGTGGCCGATGTCACCGATGCCTTCAACACCGTGGGCGTGAGCTGCAACACCACGCCGGTGCCGGTGGTCGTGCTCAGCAACGGCGTGCCGGTCACCGGAATTTCCGGCAGCACCGGCCAGGAGCGCAAGTACAGCCTGGCCGTGCCCAGCGGCGCCTCGGGCCTCAACTTCAAGACCACGGGCGGCACGGGCGATGCCGATCTCTATGTGAAGTTCGGCAGCGCCCCGACCACGTCCAGCTACGACTGCAAGTCGGAGAGCTCCAGCTCCACCGAGACCTGCAATATCGCCACGGCCCAAGTGGGCACTTACTACGTGCTGCTCTACGGCTACAGCGCCTACTCGGGCGTCAGCCTGACCGGCTCCTACACCACCGGCGGCGGCGGTGGCGGCGACAGCGGCGAGAACACCACGGACGTGGCGATCCCCGACAACAACGCCACCGGCGTGACCAGCTCGATCGACATCGCCTCCAGCGGCACGGCCTCCAGCGTGAGCGTGGACGTGAATATCGTGCACACCTATATCGGCGACCTGGTCGTCGATCTGCTGGCGCCCAATGGCACGGTCTTCAACCTGCACAACCGTTCCGGCGGCTCGGCGGACAATCTGGTCAAGACCTACTCGGTCAACACCGGCGGCGTCGCCCGCACCGGCGCCTGGAAGCTGCGCGTCAAGGACCGGGCGGCCATCGACACCGGCTATATCAATAGCTGGAAGCTGACCATCAACAACTGAGCCACTTCGCCGGGGGGCGCCGCCGCCCCCGGCATCCCCGGCACGCCCTGCGCGGGTCCAGCCTCACCGGGCCCGCAACCTACCCCATGCCATGACTGGCGCCGAACTCCGCTCGGCAGCCCCAGGGAGCCCATTGCCATGAAACCCCTAAGAACTCTCGCGACGGCATTCTTGCTGGCGGGCGCGCTGACCCCGCTCGCCATCGGCGCCGCACCCGCCGAAGCCGATGCACCGCTGTACATCGTCACCTCCCAGGAGCTCTACCGCCTGGGCGCCGACCGGCTGGCCGAACGGCTAGACACGGCCGAGACCCGGCGCGCCGGCGACACGCGCGTCCTGGCCAGCCTCGCCCCGAACCGGCTCGATGAGCTGACTTACCTGGCCCACACCGAGGGCAAGCGCTGCGGGGGCTTCTTCGCCTTCCCGACCCGGGCCGAGGCCGAGGCCTTCCTGCGCGAAGACCGCAGCCAAGAGGCCATGAGCACGAGCTTCGCCAGCTATACCATCGACAACCAGGCCGTGGTCACCCCCTGGCTGGCCCAGGTCAGCGAAAGCCAGATCCGCGGCACCATCACCAGCCTGTCGACGAATTTCCAGAACCGCTATTACCGGACCGCCAACGGCAGCAATGCCGCCCTGTGGCTACGCGACAGCTGGAAGGCCCTGGCGGCCAGCCGCAGCGATATCACGGTGGAAACGGTTGCCTGCGCCAGCTGTTCGACCCAGAACTCCGTCATCCTGACCATACCCGGCGCGGAACTCGCCAACGAGATCGTCGTGCTCGGCGCCCACCTGGACTCGACCCTGAGCGGCACCAGCGTCGGCGAGACCAGCATCGCCCCCGGCGCCGACGACGATGCCTCGGGCATCGCCACCCTCACCGAGGTCCTGCGCGTCGCCCTCGCCGGCGGCTACCGGCCGCAGCGCACCATCAAGCTCATGGGCTATGCCGCCGAGGAAGTGGGCCTGCTCGGCTCCAAGGCCATCGCCGGCCAGTTCAAGACCGAGGGTCGCGACGTCGTGGGCGTGCTCCAACTGGACATGACCAATTACCACGGCAGCACCGCCGCCGACGTCTATGTGCTCAGCGACTATTCCAACGCCAGCCTGGTGCAATTCCTCAAGGATCTGTTCAGCACCTATCTCGCGCCCAGCGGCCTGCGCCTGGCCACCACCAGCTGCGGCTACGGCTGCTCCGATCATGCCTCCTGGACCGCCGCCGGCTTTCCCGCCGCCATGTATGCCGAATCGGCCTTCGGCGACATGAACCCGACCATCCACAGCAGCAACGACACCCTGGCCAATAGCGGCGGCACGGCCGAGCACAGCACGGCCTTCGCCAAGCTCGGCCTGGCCTTCCTGGGCGAGCTGGGCAAGAACGCCGGCGGGACGATGCCGCCGCCCAATATGCTCACCAATAAAGTGCCGCTCACCAACCAGTCCGGGACCACCGGCCAGGAGAGCTATTACTGGCTGAATGTTCCGGCCGGCGCCCATTCCCTCAGCTTCAAGACCACGGGCGGCACCGGCGATGCCGATCTCTATGTCCGTTTCGGCACCAAGCCGACCACGGCGAGCTATCAATGCAAGTCCGACGGCTCGACCTCCACCGAGACCTGCAACATCGCCACGGCCCAGGCCGGCACCTACCACGTCCTGCTCAAGGCCTATAGCGCCTATTCGGGCGTCAGCCTGACCGGCAGCTACGACACCGACACCCTGCCGCCGCCGATCGTCGGCGAAAACACCGCCGATTACCCCATCCCCGACAACAACGCCACCGGCGTCAGCAGCCCCATCGCCATCGCCAGCACGGGCACCGCCACCAGCGTCGGCGTCGAGGTCAATATCGTCCACCCCTACATCGGCGATCTGGTCGTCGACCTCGTAGCGCCCAGCGGCACGGTCTTCAACCTGCACAACCGCTCCGGCGGCTCGGCCGACAATATTCTCAAGACCTACGCGGTCAATGCCGGCGGCACGGCTCGCAACGGAACCTGGCTGCTGCGCGTCAAGGACAGGGCGAGCAGAGACACCGGCTATATCAATAGCTGGAAGCTCACGATCAACAATTAGTGGCGTAGATACTGTTAGCGCAGCGTAACCCGACAGTATTGCCCGTATACCGAACATCGTCGGGTTACGCGCCAAGGGCGCTAACCCGACCTTGTATTCTGAATTTGCTCAAGTCGCTCTTGAGTAAAGGGAGCCTGGATGCCGTACCCGCCCTTGATCGCTGCGGTCGAGACGTAGATTTCGCACCAGATTTCCCGCTTTCACTTGCCCTCCATCGAA
>JACPFT010000017.1 GCA_016182845.1 Gammaproteobacteria bacterium | reverse complement strand
GCGCCAGACCAATGGCTTTTTGGAGGCGATCAACGGCCTCTTCCAGTCCGCCAAACGAAAGGCTCGGGGCTACGGTAACTTTCGAACGATAAGGACGGTCTTGTTCCTTGTTGCGGGGAAGCTCAACTTCGGTGGGCTGAATCCGCACCTAGCCGGTCAACCCACTTGAAATTCAACAGAGCCAAGTTTTAAGAGCTTGTGTTTCAACAAAAAAGTACTGCTTGAATTTGAAAGTTATCACTCAACCAGAAAATATGGTTAAGTCTACGGCTAAAAAAACAAAGCCAAAGTCGAAACCAAACCTATGTACCTCGTAAAGTCTGTAACCTGAAGACGGACATTGGCCAGGTAGTAAGCGCCGGCCGCGCCGGCTTTCTCGCCCCGCTCGATCAGGCTGCGCCATTGTGCATGGCCTCGGGCGAGCGTGAAGGATTCGGCGACCGGGGCGCCCATGTAGGAATGCCCGGCGATCTCTTGGCTCAGCAGCATGCCCTTCGCGTCCAGGCTGAAGCGGTCGTCGATCTTGGGCCCGCGCCCGCGATCGGAGTGTTCGAAATGGGCATGGGCGCTGCCGTCGTTCTGGCGCTCGATGCGCAGGCCGCCGGTCTTCTTGCCCTGGGTCAGCCAATCATAGTCGCGGACCTCGCCGGCCTGGGCCAGGGGAGCGAGGGCCAGGCTCAGCAGCAGGCTGCTCAAACGCCAGTTCGTGGTCATGGAAGAGTCCTTTTCACCGGTTGGGGAAGGGCTGACTATTAGCCCGTGCCGGGGAGGAAGACAAGGTGGCATTTGTTACAGAAATTGGCGGCACGCGGCGCGAGTGGTGGGCCGGTCAATGCGGATTTCCTGCCGCCCGGCCGGCACATCCGGTCCAGGTCGTCGCAGTCGGTCGCTGCCTGGCACTGCCGGACCCCGACTCAAGCACGTACATGTTTGAGTCGGGCTGAGCATAGCGCGGACAGTTTAGGGGACTACACTCAGAGCGCCAGCACGTCGCCGCCCCCGCCGCTGCACGAGGGGACATTGATGGTGAGGTTCCGCCACGTGCTGGGTCCTCCATACTGCGGGTCAAAGGCGCGAACTCGAATGGAGCGAGACCCGGTGGTCGCCGTACTAAACGGAGCCATCGGTTCGGCACCGGAGTAGACCTTCATCCAAACAGAGCCGGTGAGGACTTCCATTTCAAAGGACGTTCCGCTCTTCTCCCAGTCGACATATCCCGTTCTGGTTCTGTAATTGCAGTTACCAAATTCGTACCGCACACGCCGAGGCGGTTGTGCCGGCCCTCGCACCCAAAGCTGGGCGGCATTGGTTTCGTCGGAGTAGAACGTGCCGTCAAAGCTTTTGACGGTCACATAATATTCGCCGGCATTGGCAAAGGCGTGAACCGGGCTCTGCTCCTGGCTCTGGGTGCCATCGTCAAAGTTCCATGTGTATGCCAGTGTGTGATTCAAGGCAAAGGTGTCGATCCACCCACTTCCAAAGAACGACGTGGGCGTGTTATAGACCACATAGTCTTGTGCCGCCGCCGGCGTATAGCCGCTCACCGTAGGCCGCTTTTGCGCGTAGAACATTCGGTTATTGCAATACGGAATGCCACCGTTAGAATTATCCGATCCGGCTATAATGACGGCTGCATGGCGGCCCGAGTCGGTGGGGTACAGATTCTTGTCGTCTTTCCCCAATAGATCGAAGCTTCCATCTTTCCGGTAAGTTTCAACCCAGTTTCCGCTCCAGGTGGGGTCGCGCAGTAGCATCCAGGTATTGCTACCTCCAGAGCCGTTGTTTTCAAGGACGGGAGCCTTTGCCTTGAAGTTTGCGGCTTCGCCAACAAGGACGCGGGTAGGCGCCGACGGCCCGCTATAGATATAGAGCTTGTTGGCGTCTTGGCTATAACCTTGGCATCCGATCCAAGTTTCAGCGGAGGCATGGCTGGAAAGAGCGCATAGCGAGAGAACGAATGTCAATGAACGGTACTTCATTAGGTTTTCCTGTTGTCATGCTTGTTAGGCGCGTTGCATTTTTCCACCGGCCTTTGGGATAAGACCGGCGCGAAGAATGTCGCTGACGCATTTGTTTATTCAGCGAGGAGGAGAAAGCTAACAGAGACTTGTCGTCGTCGCTTTCGAACTTCCGTCAATGGGTTTCAAAATAGCGACAGCTATATGGCCGCGCAGCCTCGTAGGACGGGATAACGCAGGCTAATCCGACAATGGCCGTCTAATCGCTCCGAAGAGCGACGGATTACCCGCAAGAACTGGAGCGCCAAAAATGTCAATAAAAACATCGCGTTAAGATTCTTGCCGGAAGAGCTGGATAAGGTGTCCGCTACTCTAAAGTAAGAATGGAAGAACGGCGCTCGGCCAACTAGTGGTCCATGCGGGGTGTCAGTTACATGATTTCGGCGCCTGAAACCCCTGGTACAGCGTTGCCGCTCCTCGCCATAGCCCTGCTATGACTCGTCGCGGCGCCTTGTCTCAGGGCTTCATGCTTCCGAACTGACGTTAACCACACCCCGCATGGACCACTAGGTATTTTCGGCCGGTGAGCGTGTTTGGCATACATAGTTGGCTGAAAATCAAAGCAACCCGTCGGCCATTCGAAAGTGTGATCTGCACATTGCCTGTAACTTTAGAGCGCCTCCTTGCTTGCTGATGTAGGCTGATAGGGGGCGAGTTATGTAGATATACGTGCTCGATGTATGTGTCATATCAGTTAATATAAGGACCCATCATGATCTCGTCTCTTTTCGCGTTACTTCTTGGCCTTTCTCCGATGATTGACGGTCCCGTCGCTTCGGCAGCGAAGGAGCCCATTGCTCAATTCGAACCGTGCCATACGGGAGTCAGCCAAGGCGGTGTTTGGAAGGTTTGCGACCGAATCGAGTGAGATTCGGATGCCGTTCAGTCAAGGTTATCGTCTAAGGGCCAGAACTGACTCTTAGGCTGACTGATTAAAGCCCAGCCTTTCGGCTGGGCTTTTGCTGAGTCGGATAAACGAACATATATAACTTTCCAAATTCAGGGCTGGGCTAATGCTATCCGCTCTTTTGCTGTGTTTTTGCTCAGGAACTCGCTGGGCGTGTGCCCGTAATGCTTCTTGAATGCCGTTGAGAAATAGGCGTGACTGTTGAAGCCGACGTCCAAGGCCACTTGCTGCACGGGATGCTTGCGCCTTAATAGTTCCAGGGATTTCTCCAGGCGATAGGTCTTCAGGGCCTCGCTAGGCAGCTGCCCAGTCAGAGCCTTGATCTTTCGCTGCAGATTCCGATCGCTCATGGCGAGTTCGTTGCTGAGCTCGGCCACGCCAAATTCGCTGCGATGATAGTGCTCGGAAAAGGCTTGGCGCATTTTGTCGAGCAGTAGCCTATCCCGTTTGCCCAGCTCATCCTCGACAAGCGGGGTGGCATCGATGCGATCCGAAGTCAACAGACTGGCGCATTGGTGTTTGCGATGCCGCAGCCGCTCGAAGGCTGCGCCCAGTAAGGCATGCAGTTCGCTGCGGTCAAAGGGCTTATTGAGGTAGCCGTCGGCTCTTTCCTCCCAGGCGCGGGTTCTGGTCTCGCTTCCTTCCAGGGCGGTCAGCAGAATGACAGGGATATGGCTAGTGTGTTCGCGCGATTTAAGTTCGCGCAGCAGGGTGAAGCCGTCGATTCCCGGCATCATGACGTCGCTGATGATCAGATCGGCGGTTTGATTGTCAAGATAGCCCAGGCATGCCTCTGCATCCGCAACCGCGTGGCAGAGGTATCGGCTGGCCAGGCTGTCATAGATGAATTGACGAAGGTCATCGTGGTCATCGACGACCAGGATGCGCTGTGTGATGGCTTGGTCGCGACCTGCTTCCGGTTCCTTGGGTAAGGCGGAGGGAAACTCTTCGGGGCCGTGACTGTGGGGAGAAAACGCAAGGGAGTCGGTTATGGCCGGTGCTGGCGGTTCCTTGGATGCGCAGGCGCGGGCTTGGAGGCTGGCGAGGGCTAGGGTGCCGGTGCCTGGCGCGCTGCTTAGCCGGATGTTGCCGCCGAAGGATTCCAGGAGTTCTTTGACCAGGGCCAGGCCCAATCCGGTACCAGGCGATTCCACCGCGGCATGCGTGGTACGGAAGAAACGGCGGAAGACATGGTCGAGCTGATCCTGGGGGATGCCGATTCCGGTATCGCTCAGGACGATGTCGAGTCGGCCTTCTTGGCTTTGTATGTCGAGCCGGATCTGCCCGCCGCTAGGGGTGTACTTGATGGCATTGGATAGGAGGTTGCTGAGGATGCACTCGAATGCATCCACGGAACAGAAGACTTCCACGGCCGGGAAGTCTGTGTAGCGGAAAGTCAGCTCTTTCAATTCTGCGGCGACGCGAAACGAACTCATGAGCTGGGTATAGGTCGCCCTAACATCCCGCCATGCGCCTTGCTCGCCTGGGTGGTGTTGTAAACGCGCCAATGCCAGCAATTGGCCTACCAGGCGGTTAAGCCGTTCGGCGTTGCGAACGATAAGTTCCAGCCCTTGGCGGGCCGGTTCTTGCAGCGTGCCGGCCAACAGGTGTTGGGCCGGCCCATGAATCAGGGTTAGGGGCGTTTTGAATTCGTGGGTGACGTTGGCGAACAGGGCGTTCTTCTGTTCCAGCAGGCTGGCCAGGCGCTGTGCTTGGCCCTCGATGACCTGCTTGTGCATTTCGCTTTCGCGCGCGCGCCCGGCGAGCTCGGCCGTTCGCGCCTGAACTTGGGATTCCAGCGCGAGGGTGTACCGGCGCAGGCGCGCCGTGCGCAGGCGATAGAACAGCACGAGGCTGCCGATAAGGCCCAGGGCGTATAAACCATACGCCCACCAAGTGCGCCACGGCGGAGGCGCTACGGACAACTTTAGGCGACGGGCCGGCTCGCTCCAAACGCCATCCTTATTGGCGGCATTCACCTCGAACAGATATTCGCCTGAGGGTAGTGTCGTGTAGGTGACGCTGCCTCCATTCGCGCCGGTGTAGACCCAGTCTGAATTAACGCCTGCCAATCGATAGGCGTAGCGGTTGCTCTGGGGATCGGCGTAGTGTAGCGCGGAAAACTCGATACCGAGAACGGTATCGGTATAGTTCAAATGTAGCTCTTGCGCCGTTTCCACGGCGGCGTTGCCGAGGACTCGCGTATGCGTGGCCGTCCCCAGCACACTCTGATTGGAGAGGCGGATGTCGGTGATTGCAAGCCTGGGGGGGAGCTTGTTTGGCTGAAGGTCGCGCGGCCTGAAGGATACCAGGCCTGCTGTTGTCCCGAAATTGAGCGTGCCGGTGTGGTCTTTCCACGCCGCGCCCATATTGAACTCCTCACCGGGTAGGCCATCCGATAGGCCAAAGTACATGAATTGGCCCGTTTCCGGCGTGAAGCGCAATAAGCCGGAGGCCGTACCCAACCAGAGCTCCCCATCCTCGCCGGGAAGAATCGTCAGGATTTTTCCCGAGCCATGCCGCGAGGGTGGGTGGAAGTGAGTGAACCGGCGGCTTTTGTCGTCATAGCGATCCAGGCCGTCGCCAGTAGCCAACCAAACCTGCCCTAGCTTGTCCTCGTGGAAATCGAAGACTTTGTCGTGGGCCAGGCTGTGGGGATCTTTTTCGTCGTGGCGCAGTACCTGAAAGCGCTCTGTCTGTGGGTCGTAAATATTCAACCCCCCACCGTAGCTTCCCAGCCAGAGCTTACCGTCCCGGCGTTCGTGGAATGCATCGACGGTGTTTTGGCTCAACGCGGTCGGCTTATTCGGTTGCGCAAGTATGCGCGTGAAGCTGGAAAGCTTGGCATCGGAGCGATATAGCCCAGCGTTGTTGCTGCCAAGCCAAAAACGTCCATCCGATGCCCGGAAGATTCGATAGATGCTGTTGGTGCGCATGTCCAGCGGAGCATGTCGTTCATGCTGCAGCAGCTCGAATCGCGCCGTCTCGGCTAAACGCCGGTTCAAACCTCCACCGTAGGTACCAACGAGTAAGCGCCCATCGCTGTCTTCGGATAGGGAGATGACGGAGTTGTTGCTTAGGCTAGTATTGGTCTTCGGCTCGTGCTTGAAGTGCCGGAAGCGATGGTGCTCTCGATCGAGTAGGTTCAATCCGCCGTCGAAGGTGCCGATCCAGAGGCGATGCTGACGGTCTTCGTAAATGGAATATACGTTGTTGCCGCTGATGCTAGTGTCATCGTCTGGACTATTGCGGTAAACCTGGAACGCCTCCGTGTGGGTTCCATGCTTACTGACGCCCTTGTCTAGGGTCCCCACCCAGACGACGCCATAGGCGTCCCGAAACATGGAATGCACATTGTTGCTGGCTAGGCTCTGTCGATTGTGTTCCTGATGCCGATACTGTTGGCGTGCGCCGGTTTGGGTGTTGAGGTCGAACAAACCATCGTCCGTTCCCAACCAGAGCCGCTGCGGAGCGATCTCCAAGATACTGCGGATATTATTGGTTTTGAGATTCTCGCCGCTGCCCTGGGAAGGCGAGCCAAAGTGGCTGAAATCGTCGCTTTCTCGGTGGTAACGGTCCAGGCCGCCGCCCAGGGTGCCGACCCATAGTGTGCCGCCGTGGTCTTCATGCAGGGCGAAGATGAAATTATTGGCTAGGCTGCGTTGCTGTTTCGGGTCGTGGCGATAGTGATGGCAGGACGTGACGCCACGATTGCAGCGCAGTAGCCCGTTATTGTTGGTGCCGACCCAGAGCCACCCACTTCGATCCAGCAGCAAGGACTGAATACTTTCCGACGCGAGGTTCAGGCCGCTGTCGACGGCTGGCGATAGGCGCGAGTATGTGTTGCGGTCGATTTCAAAGTGGCACAATCCCGCAGCCGTGCCTAGCCACAGACCGTTCTGACCGTCCGCCAGTATTGACTTCACACGATCACCGCTGGTGGTGATGGTGGTTGAGCCGCAAACGTGGCGATGGCGATCAAAGCTTTGGGTCTCTGGGCGGTAGCGGTTGAGACCTTGGTCGGTACCTATCCAGAGCCTCTGGCTGGTGTCTACCAACAAGGCGTTGACCGTGGCGTCTGCTAGGCTGGTCTTGTTCTGGTTGTCCGGCCGAAAAACTTTGAAGCGATAACCGTCGTATCGATTCAGGCCATCGCGTGTCCCGAACCACAGGTAACCGTCAGGATCTGCGGTGATGGACGTGACATGGTTTTGGGACAGGCCGTCTTCCGTGGCTAGACCTTCGAAATGTAGGGAGGAGGCTTGGGCATGCGCGCAGGCCATGGTGCAAAGCAGGCAAGCAGTGATACCCGCAAGTCGCGGTATTCCGAAACTCATGCTCGAGTTGTCCTTGTAGGCATTGGCGGGGCGACCGGGACCATAGGGCTGAAAAGCGGGCATTTTGTAACGAGCCACATTTTGTTGTGGGATGCAGCTCATCGGTTGTTTTGGTATTTCCGAGGGGTGATCCCATCGGTGCGAACCGTAGGAGCCAACCGCTATGTGGATTCCTGCCAGGGGAAGCCGGCAGGGCGCTACCAGTAGGGCTGGGAGTGTAGCGGATTTTATGCGAGTGCATGAACGCTGTCATTGGACAGCGTTTAGCGTGTGGGGCGTCTCTGTTCCGGCCTCGAACCTTCCCCCGTCCCGGCACGCCGTGTGAGGCGGCCATTCCGATGGTGCGTCGCTTTACGCTTTGGATGGCGTTGATTCGCGATAAATGACATATCGTGAAACGACAATCCGGCGGGAGAGTGCTCCATGCACCAACCCCAGTCCACCGCGTTTCCGATTCCTTCTGGTGCTCCTGCGCGGCATCATCCCGGCCATGGGGATGCTGCTGGTCGCCTTATTCATCGCCACGGGCTCCTTCTTCCTCGGGGCCGTGCGCGGCCCTCCGGTCCTGCTCGTCCTGGCGTTCGCACCCTTCGCCCTGATGTGGTTCTGGCTGGCGTGGGTCCGGTTCTCCGGGTAACGGGGCGCGGGAGTTTCGAGTCCGACCCCGAGCGCCGAGCTAAAGCCCGCACCTGACTTTGAGGTATGCTGGCGGCTGATTTTCCCAAGGATCCGCCATGCCCCAGTCCTGGATGAAGCCCCTGGCCTATGCCGGCGTCGCCGGCATCCTGCTGCTGACTTTCCAGCTCCACCTCCTGGCGGCGCTGTTTTCCGGCCTCCTGGTCTACGAGATCGTGCACATCCTGGCCGGGCGCCTGATCGGCCCCAATCTCTCGGCCTCCGGCGCGCGCACCGTGGCGGTGATCATCATCGCCAGCACCGTGGTTCTGCTCATCACCGGCCTGACCATCGCCGGCGTGCACTATGCCTCCACGGACGAGGCCGGGATCGGCGTCCTGCTGAACCAGATGGCCCAGATCATCGAGGATTCGCGCTCTACCCTGCCGCAATGGGCCATCGCCTACCTGCCCGAGGACAGCGAGGCCATGAAGGCCGCGGCGGCCGAGGCCCTGCGCAGCAATGCCGACATCCTGCGCACCCTGGGCGGCGACATAGGCCGCAGCCTGGTGCATATCCTTATCGGCATGATCATCGGCGCCCTCGTGGCCCTGCACGAGACCCAGCCGGAGGAGCACCGCAAGCCCCTGTCCCGGGCCTGGATCGAGCAGGTGGCCCATGTGGGCCAGGCCTTCCGGCGCGTGGTCTTCGCCCAGGTACGCATCTCGGCCCTCAACACCTTCCTGACCTGGCTTTACCTGGCCGTGGTTCTGCCGCTATTCGGCGTGCAGCTGCCCCTGGTGAAGACCATGGTCCTGGCCACCTTCCTGCTGGGCCTCATCCCCGTGCTCGGCAATCTCATGTCCAACACCATCATCGCGGTGATTTCCCTGTCCCACTCCCTGGTGATGATGGGCGTGTCCCTGGGCTACTTAGTGGTCATCCACAAGCTGGAATACTTCGTGAACGCCAAGATCATCGGCTCGCGCATCCAGGCCAAGGCCTGGGAGCTCTTGACCATGATGCTCTTGATGGAGAGCGCCTTCGGCATCCCCGGCGTGATCGCCGCGCCGGTGATCTATGCCTATGTGAAGCGGGAGCTGAGCGAGGCGGGGCTGATCTAAGCGGCCGTTCAGTCCAGGGGCAGGCGCAGGCCGAGGTAGAGGCTGCGCCCGGCGCGGGCCGGGATGGTGTTGATGGCCTGACCGGCGATTTCCGGCTGGTGGACGTCCTCGCCCAGGAGGTTGTCGCCGTATAAGGCCAGTTCGCTGCCGGCGGGCAGGATGCCCAGGCCATGCTCTGGCTTCCAGCGCAGCTGGGCGGAGAGCAAGGTATAGGCTCCCGCCTCGGGATTGACCGCCAACCGGGACGGATTGCGCACCGCGATGTCGCCGGCCTGGCCGATGTGCTGGGCGAACAGGCCCAGGCGCAGGCTGGGCGCCAGCGGCACTTCCAGGCCCAGCTTGATCAGGCGTTCGGGCACCGGGCTGAAACGCTCGCGGCCGTCGGCATGCTCGTTGCGCTGCTCGGTCCAGGAGCCGGTGAGCGTGGCGTCCTCGCCCAGGGGCCAGTCCCCCTCCAGCTCGGCGCCGCGGAAGCGCAGTTCCCCCAGATTGACGAAGTCGATGACCCGGTCCGGGGCGCGCACCCGGGTGATGAGCTCGCTTTCCTTGCTGCGGAACAGGGTCAGGGCCAGGCGGGCGCCGTCGTCCTGCCAATAGAGCTGCAAATCGGTGGTGCTTATTCGCTCCGGCTCCAGGGCCGGGTTGCCGCGCAGGCCGCCGCGTATCGTGCCGTCCGGATTCTTCAGGATGGTCCGGAAATCGGTCTCCACGCCGTAGGCGACCCGGTAGGCCTCGGCATGCATGAGCTTGAGGCCGGCGGTCTCGGCGAACTGCCAGGCCAGGGCGGCGCGCGGCAGCGTGCGCTTGCCGCCCCGTTCGCCCCGGTTGTGTTGTAGGCCGGCGGTCAGCTTGAGCTCGGGCAAGACGAACCAATCGCCCTGCAGAAACAGGGTCTGCCGGTCCAGGCGGGTTTCCGGCACCGGCGCCGGCTGCAGGCCGGGCGAGGAGCCATAGCGCTGATCCCACCAGGCCAGGCCGGCCAGCCAGTGCCAAGCCTCGCCGGGCCGCCAGTGTTGGGTCAGCTCCACCAGGCCGTCGCGGGCATGGGCCCGGTAGTTGTAGTGATCGAAGTCCATGCGCCCCAGGCTGGCATGGGCATCCAGCCACCAGCCCTCGGCTTGGTCGAAACGCCGGGACAGGGCCAGGAAATCCCGCTCGCCGCGCACATCGCGCGCCTCGGGCGGCGGCGCGCCGGTCCAGGCCGTGCTGGCGCCCAGGAAGTCCTGGCGGCTGTCCAGGCGCAAGGCCTCCAGCCGCCAGTCCCGCCACCGGGCCTGGGCATAGAGCCCCAGATTGTCCTCGCCGTAGTCGATGCTCCCCGCCCGCCGGTTGCTGTCCAGGGCGTGGAAGTTCCAGCCCTTCTCGCGGAAGCCCTGGACCGCCGCCGACAGTTCGAGTTCGCCCCACAGCCCACCGCCGCTCAGGGCGGCGCCGCGCCCGCCCAGCTCGCCGGCCAGGAGGGTGGCCTCATCGGGCATTTCGCCCGCGTCGGCGGTGATCAGGTTGATGATCCCGCTATAGGCATTGGCGCCGTAGAGCACCGAACCCGGGCCGCGCGCCACCTCGATGCGCTGCAGGGCGGCCAGGGGGAAGGCCAGGTAGATCGGGAAGTTGATGCCCCCGGAATAGCTTTCCCTGACGGGGTGGCCATTGACCAGGAGCAGCACGTGGTTGTCGGCATGGGTCAGCCAGTCGCCGCGCAGGGCGCTGACATTCTGGGGAAAGAAATGGGAGCCGGTGAAATACAGGCCGGCGACCCGCTCCAGGGCCTGGGCCAGGTTCAGGGCGCCGAAGCGGGCGATGTCCTCGGCCTCCAGCACGGCGATGGCCGAGGGGGCGAAGCGTCGGTCCTCGGCGTAGCGGCTGGCGGTGGTCACCGCCACGTCCGACAGCTCTTCCAGGCTCAGGTCGAAGACCGAGCGCTCCTCGGCGGCCAGGGCGGGGGCTAGGCCGCAGGCGATTAGGCAAAACCAGAAAGGGGCATGGCGTGTCATGCAGGACCTTCATCGCGGCGCGGGCGGTGCATCCAGATTCGTTTGAGCATAGCAGCCGCGCGGGCCGGTCATCACGGCCCGCGCGCCGCCTGGCGATTGGCCTCCAGTGCCCGCCATAGGGCCGGATCCAGGTTCTGCCACTGGGGATTGCGTTCCGGCACATGGAAGTCGTCGCCGGGGAAGGGCAGCCAGCCCTGGGCCAGGGCGGTTTTCAGGCGCCGCTCCGCCTCGGCCTGTTCGCCGCTGAGCTGGAGTAGGGGCAGGAGCAGGCCGTCGAAGTCGTGCTGGCGGTCGGTCCAGGCGCGCACCGCGCCGGCCTGGGCACGCCGTTCCGCCGGCGGCATCAGGCTGAGCCGGGCGATGGCCAGGACCGGGCGTCGTTCCAGCAGGCTGGCGAAGGGCATGCCCGCCGCGTCCGGATAGAGCCGGTCCAGGCTGGCGCCGGCCTCGTCCCCCGCCGGTGGATCCAGGAGCAGGACAGGCAGGCTCAGGAAGGGATTCCCGGGCTGCAGGGCGGCGCGCCGGCGCAGCAACTCCAGCGCCCGGGCGCTGTCGCCCCGGGCCTGGTGCCAGGCGGCGCGGGCGAACAGGACGTAGGGATGCTCCGGCTCCAGGGCCTCGGCGGCCGCCAGGGCCCGATCGGCCAGCTCCGGCTGGCTCAGGCTCAGGCGCACCAGGCCCAGGTTGACGTGGGTGCCGACGCTGCGCCCGCCGCCCGTGGGGCTCAGGCGATCCGGGAAACGCTGCGCCCAGGCCAGGAAGGCCCGCGCCCGCGCCACGTCCAGGCCCAGGATATCCACCTCGTCGGCCGGCCTATCGGCGTAGTCGGGCTCCAGCAACAGCGCCTCGCGCAGGCTGGCGCGGGCCAGGGGCAGGTCGCCGGCGGCGAGATGGGCATAGGCCAGGCTGCGCTTGACCAGGGCCGAGAGGGGATCGCGGCGCGCCGCTTCGCGCAGATAGGGCAGGGCCTGGGCCGGCCGGCCCCGGCGGCGCTCCAGCTCGCCGCTCCACAGCCAGGCCGTGGCCTCGTCCGGGGAGGCGCGGCGCGCCCGTTCCAGATAGGCCGCCGCCGTGTCCCATTGTCGGCGGCTGATGGCCAGGAGGCCGAAGCTGGCCAGGGCCGGACCCAGCTCGGGCTCGCGGCGCAGGGCCTCGCGTAGCAAGGGCTCGCAGCGGGCCAGGACCCGCTCCAGGGGCCAGTCGCCGTAGAGATGGCGGAAATGAAAACTGTCGCAGAGGCCCACATAGGCCAGGGCCAGATCCGGCGCCTGGGCCAGGGCATCGGTGAAGGCGGCCTCGGCCCGGGTCAGTGCCTCGGGACTGCGCTGGGCCCACTGCCAGCGGCCTTGCAGATAGGCTTCCCAGGCGGCCTCGGGCACGCCGGCAGGGCGCAGGGCCGTGGCCGGGGGCGCGGCGGTTTCGGTCGCCAGCCAGCGCCAGGCCAGGGCGAGCAGGAGCAGGGTGGCCAGCAGGCCCGCCAGGACAAGGACCGATTTGGCGCGGGGCCGGGCCGGGCTGGCGCCAGGCGGCGGCTCGGGGACTTCGGGCGCGATCTGGGCCTCGGGCGGCGCGGCCTCGGCCAGGACGCCGGGCGCCAGCAACAGCCGGTAGCCCTTGCCATTGACCCGTTCGATGAAGCGGTAGGGCCTGCCCTCGTCGCCCAGGGCCTTGCGCAACTGGCCGATGACCTTGTAGAGCGAGGCGTCGGAGACGATCTGCCCGCCCCAGACCCGGGCCAGCAGGACCTCGTCGGCCACCGTGGCGGTGCCGGCCGCCAGCAGCACTTCCAAGGCGGCCATGACCCGGGGTTCCAGCACCCGTTCCAGCCCCTCGGCGAGCAGGCGATTCTCGGCCGGACGCACCCGCCAGGGGCCGAGCTGCCAGTGGGAAGGACCTGGATGCACGCGGGGAGCCTCGCCGATGTCTGCGTATAAGCCCTTGATTATGCACTTTCTTTTGCCGCTTCAGAAAATCTTCCGAGAAATTTCCCGGGCTCTTCCGGCGGCCAGGGCGGGGACGGGGCAGAGTGCGGACCTAATCACCCGTACAGACCACTCGCTCATCGTTCACGGAGTCCGCGCCATGCCCAGCTTGAATCCTATCGCCCTGTCCCTTTCACTGACCCTGGCTCTTGGCTTCGCCGTCCCCGGCCAGGCCGCCGATCTCGTGATCGACCAGGTCACCGTGCTCAGCCCCGAGCGGCCCGCCGAGACCGGACGCCAGGTCTGGATCCGCGACGGGCGCATCGCTAAGGTAGCCGCGACGCCCGAGGCCGTGCCGGCCGGGACGCCGCGCCTGGACGGTCGCGGGCGTTTCCTGACCCCGGGCCTGATGGACTCCCATGTGCATCTGGCCGCCGCGCCGGGTCTGTTGCCCACGGCGGCGCCGGAGCTGCATGCGGCCTTCGCCCGCCAGCAGCCGCGCAGCTACCTCTATCACGGCGTCACCCAGGTCGTGGATCTGGCCGCCGATGCCCAGGGCACGGCCGCCTTCGAGGCCCAGGCGCAACACCCGGCGGTGTTCCGCTGCGGACCGCTGGCGGTCTGGGGCGGCTATCCCCTGGCCCTGATGCCGCCGGAGATGGCCGAGCGCTGGCGCGACAATGTGGTGGTCGAGGCCAGCGCCGGCACCGAGGACAAGGCGCACACGCCCGAGGCCATCGTGGCGCGCATCGCCGAGAGCGGTGCGCGCTGCGTCAAGGTCTTCGTCGAGGACGGCTTCGGCGATGCCCATCACTGGCCCATCCCCAGCAAGGACACGCTGCGCCGGGTGCGTGACGCGGCCCATGCCCGGGGGCTCTTGGTGGTCGCCCATGCCAATGCCAGCGACATGCTGGCCAAGGCCCTGGACGGCGGGGTTGACGTGATCGCCCATGGCGACTGGAACTGGACGCCGGCGGAGCGGAGCTGGGCGGCGGAGCACGGGCAAGGCGTGCCGGCCAGCGTCGCGGCCTTGATGGCGCGGGTGCACGAACAGGGCCTGGGCTATCAGCCGACCTTACGCGTCCTGCCGGGCCTGGCCGCCCTGTTCCAGGCTGAGACCCTGGCCGATCCGGCCTACGCCAAGGTCGTGCCGCCGGCCCTACTGGCCTGGTATGGGCACCCCGAGGCCCGGTGGTTCGCGGAAGCCCTGAGCGCGGACACGGGGGGCGAACCCATCGTGCTGCCGGCCGATCATGCGTCGACGGGAACGGCCCAGCGCGCCCTGCGCCATCTGCATGGCCTGGGCCATCCCCTCCTCCTGGGCAGCGACACGCCCTCGGCGCCCACCTACGGCAACCAGCCTGGCTATAACAGCTACCAGGAACTGCGCGCCATGGCCGAGGCCGGCATTCCCCTGGACGCCGTGTTCCGCGCCGCGACGCTCAATAATGCCCGGCAGTTCGGCCTGGAGGCCGAATACGGCACGGTCAGCGCCGGCAAGCGCGCCAACCTGCTGCTGCTCAGCGCCAATCCGCTGGAGGACGTGACCGCCTGGAACCGCATCGCCACGGTGATCCTGGACGGCGAGGCCCTGGACCGGGAGAGTCTGGCGGCGCGCTGATTCAGCAGGGGCTCCCGCTCGCCACGGCCCTTCGATACAGCCGCTACGCGGCTTACTCAGGGCGAACGGTTTACTTAATCTATACCCCGTTCGCCCTGAGTAGGTCGCTACGCGACCGTATCGAAGGGCTCTTCGCCAGTCGTCCTCTGCACCGGGTTACTGACGCGCCTCCTGGGCATGCAGCTTCAGGAAGCAGCCGGCCACCATCAGGCCCACGCCGCCTTCGAAGATGGTCATGGTCTCGAAGCCGGCGATGGAGTAATGGCCGGCCAGACGCAGCAGGGCGAAGACGGCGCAGATGGCGAGGCCGGCGAAGCCGGCCAGGGTGGCGAGCAGGCGGAGGCTGTTGTTCATTCTTGTACTCTGCTGGGGTGGGGGAGGCCCTACAGTAGCCGGAATCCTCCCCGTCTCCAAGCCGGGTTCAGGCGAGCGCCGGCGTCAAACCGCCCAGCCGCCGGCGCAGGTTGGCGTGCAGCAGGTAGAGGCTGAGCAGGGCCTGGACCGCCACCGTGGCTACCGACAACCACCAGATCTGGGTCATGGCGAAGCCCTCCTGCCGGGACAGCCAGAAGGCCGGGACGGCGAAGCTCAGCAGGCGGGTGGCGGTACTGAACAAGGCCGGCCAGGTGTTGCCCAGGGCCTGGAACAGGCTGGAGCAGGCGAAGATCAGCCCCGAGGCCACGAAATTCCAGGAGATGATGGCGAGGAACTGGGCGGCGAAGGCCTGCACGGCCGGATCGTCGGCGAAGGGCTGGACCAGCCATTCCGGGCGCAGCTTGCAGAGCAGGGCCAGGACGGCCATGAGCCCCGCCTCGGCGAGCAGGGTGAGGCGTGCCGTGGCCCGGACCCGCTCATGAAGGCCGGCGCCCAGGTTCTGGCCGGCCACGGCGGTGGCGGCGAAGGCGATGGCCATGCCCGGCAGGAAGACCGATTGCATCAGGCGCGCACCCACCCCGAAGCCGGCCATGGCCGCCGCGCCGAAGGGGCTGATGATGGCGTAGATCAGGCCCATGTACAGGAATAGGCAGGCGTACTCGCCGCCGGCCGGGAAGCCGATGCCCAGGATGCGCCGCCACTGGGCGAGCTCGGGCCGCAGGGCGCCGGGCGCGAAGCCCACGTATTTTTCCTCGCGGCGGAAGTGCCGGCCCAGGTAGATGATGCCCGTCAGGACCGCCAGCGTGCTGGCCAGGCCGGCGCCGGCCGTACCCAGTGCCAAGCCCGTGCCCCAGCCGGCGATGAGCACCGGCGCCAGGAGGATGTTGACCAGGACGCCGAGCATCTGCACCACCATGGTCGGCTTGGCGATGCCGGTGCCGCGCAGGGCGGCGCCCATGACCGCCAGGGCGAACTGCCCGGCGAGGCCGGGTGCATAGGCGTACAAATAGGCCAGGCCGGCGGCGCGGCTCGCGGCGTCGCTGCCCAGGGCGTCCAGGTAGGCGCCGCTCAGCGTATAGGCGGCGGCCAGGACGGCCAGGCCGAAGACCAGGGCGAGGCCGATGCTCTGGTTGAACACCCGGTTGGCATCGTCCCTGTCCTTGCGCCCGGCGGCTTGGGCGATCAAGGCCACGGCGCCGACGCTGAGCATCTGGGTCAAGGCCAGAACCAGGAACACGGCATTGCCGGCGGCGCTGACCCCGGCCAGGGCGGCATCGCCCAGGCGGCCGACGAAATACAGGTCGATGAGGAAATACAGGGTCTGGACCAGCATGCCGATGCCTATGGGCAGGGCCATGGTTAGCAGATGGCGGGGGATGGAGCCCTGGGTCAGATCGTTCATGACGGTTCCTTGCGGGTAGCGGCGGCGGCCTGTTCCGGCCACCAATAGGCGAAGGCCGGGCCCAGGAACTGCATCATGGCCTGGTCTATGCCCGAATGAGTCTGCAGGCTGGTCTCGGCCTGGTACATCTGGCCGACCTTGTGGGTCAGGGCCAGATCGCCGCCGGTGAATTGTTGCACCAGGCCGAGCCAGCGCCGGGCCAGCTCGCGCACGGTCTCGGAGTCGGGCGGCAGGCCGGCGGCCATGGCGTCGCGCACTTCCGGGATCAGCACCTCCCAGCCGCGCATGATGTCCTCGACCTGGGTTTCGCCAAGCTCGCGCCGGCGCTGGTCCAGGCGCAGCATCTCCGCCTCGTCGAAGTAGTCGGGCAGGCGGTTCATCACCGCCATGGCGTGGATCAGCTGCTCGGCGCTGACGTCCCGGCCGTCCCGGGCGCTTGTGGCCAGGGAGGCGAGCCGGTCCACCAGGCGTTGCTGCTGGCGGATCTGGGCCTCCAGGGCGGCGACTTGTTGCTCCAGCAGCTCGCGCAGGGGCGGCGCGTCCTGGCCGAGCTGGGTCTGGATGGCCTTCAGGCCCAGGCCCATCTGCTTATAGGCCAGGATGCGGTGTAACCGCGCCACGTCGGCATCGCCGTAGAGGCGATAGCCGCCCTCGCTGCGCCCCGAGGGCCTGAGCAGGCCCAGCTCGTCGTAATGATGCAGGCTGCGCACGGTGACGCCGGTGCGCTTGGCCAGCTCGCCGATGGTGTAAGGCATAGTGCTCTCCTTGAACTGGCCGGGACGATAAGGCCTCACGTGGGGTGAGGGTCAAGCCGGGCCGATGCAAAAAAAATGGCAGCCGAAGCTGCCATTGTCTTGCGAGGCGGGGCCTCAGGCCGGTTCGCTGGCCTTCTCGGCGATGACCACCGGCGCCGGGTGTGCCGCCGCATTATGCTCGGCTCTCTGACCGGCCCAGTAGTCGGCGCCCTTGATGCCCAGTTTCTCCGGGTGGAAGACCGGGTCCAGGCCGGCGGCCTTCTGGGCCTCGTAGTCGCGCAGACAGGCCAGGGCCGGCTTCTGCAGCAGGATGATGGCGGTGATGTTCAGCCAGGCCATGAGGCCGACGCCCAAGTCGCCCAGGCCCCAGGCCAGGTCGGCGGTCTTCACCGTGCCGTAGACCGTGGCGGCGATGAGGCCGGCCTTGAGCAGGAAGACCATCCAGGGCCGCTTCGTGGCGCGGTTGATGTAGGCGATATTGGTCTCGGCGATGTAGTAGTAGGCCACGATGGTGGTGAAGGCGAAGAAGAACAGGGCCACGGCCACGAAGATGGAGCCGAAGCCGGGCATCATGGTCTCCATGGCGGTCTGCACATAGCCGGGGCCGGCGGCGACGCCGGCGACGCCGGTGTGCATGGCCAGGCCATCCGGGCCCTGCACGTTGTACAGGCCGGTGATCAGCAGCATGAAGCCGGTGGCGGAGCAAACGAACAAGGTGTCGA
Source organism: Gammaproteobacteria bacterium (assembly GCA_016182845.1). Lineage (GTDB taxonomy): Bacteria > Pseudomonadota > Gammaproteobacteria > Enterobacterales > Permianibacteraceae > JACPFT01. Next base: position 183,619 of record JACPFT010000017.1, on the reverse strand, counting down.
TATAGACCGAGAAGGCCTGCACCAGGCCCTGCTTGGCCGGGTGGCTGACGGCGGCGGCCGAGGAGGCATGGGGGCCGGTGCCCTGGCCGGCCTCGTTGGAGTAGACGCCGCGCTTGACGCCCCACTGGATGGCCCAACCGAGGATGGCGCCGAAGGCCGCGTCCATGCCGAAGGCGCTCTTGAACACCAGGGCGATGACCGCCGGCAGTTCGCCGATGTTGAGGGCGATGATGCCCACGGCGACGAGGATATAGCCCAAGGCCATGAAGGGCACGATCAGGCTGGCGAAGTTGGCGATGCGCTTGACCCCGCCGAAGATGATGAAGGCCAGCAGCACGGCCAGGCCGGCGGCGGTGTAGTTCGGGTCTAGCCCCAAGGCGGTCTGCAGGCTGGAGCCGATGGAATTGGCCTGCACGCCGGGCAGGAGCAGGCCGCAGGCGAGGATGGTGGCGAAGGCGAAGACCAGGGCATAGCGCTTCATGCCCAGACCCTTCTCGATATAGAAGGCCGGGCCGCCGCGGTATTCGCCGTCCAGCTTCTCTTTATAGACCTGGCCCAGGGTGGATTCCACGAAGGCCGAGGACGAGCCCAGCAGGGCCACGGCCCACATCCAGAACAGGGCGCCCGGGCCGCCGAAGGTGATGGCGGTGGCGACGCCGGCGATATTGCCGGTGCCCACGCGCCCGGCCAGGGTCATGGACAGGGCCTGGAAGGAGGACACGCCGGCGTCCGAGCTCTTGCCGTCGAACATCAGGCGGACCATCTCCTTGACGTGGCGCAGCTGCAGGAAGCGCGTGCGCACCGAGAAGTACAGGCCGACGCCCAGGCAGAGGTAGATCAGTGCGGGGGACCAGACATAGCCATTGAGGGCATCGACTATGGCTTTTATGGAAAGCTCGTTCATGGGCAAGACTCGTTCGTGGGCGGACCGCCGGGGGGCCGGCGGACGGAGCGCCTAAGATAGCGGCTCGCGGCCCGGCTTCCCAGAGGGATTGCGGAAAAAATGAACAGAGGCCTGGTCACGGCATCGCCGTTCAAAGTCCGTGCACTACGCCAGCGCCAGGGTGTAAAGCCTCACCGGCTGGGCCTCGCCGGGCAGCTGGTGCCAGCCCTGCCCGCGAAAGCCCAGGGCCAGGAGCACGCGCTCCGAGGCGGCATTGTCGGCATTGGCGATGGCCGCCAGGCGCGGCAGGCTTAAGGTCCGCGCCTGGCCCAGGATCGCCTGGGCCGCCTCGCGGGCATAACCCCCGCCCCAGTACCGAGGCAGCAGGGCATAGCCCAGATCCACGTCCTCCAGGCTGTCGCGCTTGACGAGACCGGCCAACCCCATGCTGGCGCCGTCGGCCTTGCGCACCAGCTTGTACAGGCCGAAGCCGCGCTCGGCATAGCTGCGGCGCGGGCCATTCTCGATAAAGGCCTCGGCCTGGGCCCGATCGCGCACGCCCTTGTCGCCGATGTTGTGCAGAAACGACGGCTGGTTGAGCAGATCGAGCATGAAGGCCGCGTCGCCTGCGTTCAGCTCGGTCAACAGCAGGCGTTCGGTGGTGAGCAGCATGTATGCCTCCTATCAAGGGGAACCGTAGGTCCGACTTCAGTCGGACAATCTCCACCGCAGTCCCGCTAAAGCGGGACCTACGGGGCCTACACCCCCAGCCCAAACGGATCGTCGATGGCATGGCTGGGCGCGGTGAACCAGCGCGGCCCGGCCTCGGTCATATAGAAATGATCCTCCAGGCGCACGCCGAACTCGCCGGGCAGGCAGATCATGGGCTCGTCGCTGAAGCACATGCCCACGTCCAGGGGCGTGCGGTCGCTGCGCACCAGATAGGGCCATTCGTGGATGTCCAGGCCGATGCCGTGGCCGGTGCGGTGGGGCAGGCCGGGCAGGGCGTAGTCCGGCCCCAGGCCGCCGGCCTCCAGGACGGCCCGCGCCGCCACATCCACCTCGCCGCAGGGCGTCCCCAGCCGGGCGGCTTCGAAGGCGGCGGCCTGGGCGGCCTTCTCCAGGCCCCAAATTTCCCGCTGGCGGGCGGTGGCCGCGCCGAAGACATAGCTGCGGGTGATGTCCGAGGTATAGCCCTCCAGCTTGCAGCCGGTGTCGATCAAGACCATGTCGCCGAGCTCCAGGGCCTTGGGGCTCTTCACGCCATGGGGGAAGGCCGAGTCCGGGCCGAACAGCACGATGCAGAAATAGGAGCCGGCCGGGGCGCCGACCTTGCGGTGCGCCGCGTCGATAAAGGCCTCCACCTCGGCGGTGGTGATGCCGGGACGTAGGATCGTGGCTGCGGCCTTGTGCACTTCCAGGCTCATGTCGAAGGCCCGCTGCATCAGGGCCAGCTCCCCTGGCGACTTGCGCATGCGGCAAGGCGCGGTCACCGCGCTGCCATTGACCAGGGCATAGCCGGCGGCTTCCGCCCGTATGCCCTCGGTGACGAAGAAGGGCGAGGCCTCGTCCAGGGCGATGCGCGGCGGATGGGCCGCATCGGGGGCGATGCCGGCCTCGTCCAGGAGGCGCACGAATAGGGCATAGGGGCTCTCGTGCTCCTGCCAAACGCGCACCGCGCCGGGCACGACCTGGTAGCCCAGCAGCGTGCCCTCCTCGAAGCCCGGGGCGATGTAGAGCAGCTCGCCCGTCGCCGGGATCAGGGCGCCCACCATGCGCTCGCTGGGATACCAGATGGTGCCGGTGAAATAGCGCAGATTGGTGCCGGCATGGACATAGAGCGCGTCTATGCCCTGATCGCGCATCAGGGCCTGGGCCTTCGCGATGCGCGCCCGGTATTCGGGGAGGGTGATGGGCACGAGCCCTGCGCTCATGTCCCGCAGGCCGGCCAGGGCCTGCTCCGGGGTCTTGCCGCCTATGCCTGTGGTCATGGAATGCTCCTCATGGGATGGATGGGTGCGCGCTGCCGGACCCGGATGTGAAAACCCGTTCGTCCTGAGCCTGTGGAAGGGCGAATGGGTATCGCCAAGGAATGGGGCTCAAGGAAACCGTTCGTCCTGAGTAGCCCGCTTCAGCGGGCGTATCGAAGGACTCTTCGTCGACCTGCGTGCCAACATTCGACTTCGCCTCGAGTCCCGCTTAAAATTAAGTCCGACTTAAAATTCGATCAAGTGAAATTTTAAGCACCACTTAAAAAGAGCCGTCCATGCCCGATACCACCCTGGGCCAGCGCCTAAGACTCGCGCGCCGCGCCGCCAAGAAGACCCTGCAAGCCGTCGCCGACCAGGCCGGGGTCTCCGCCGGCTTCCTGTCCCAGGCCGAGCGCGATCTGACCGGCGTGTCCCTGTCCTCCCTGGCCGGGATCGCCCGCGCCCTGGGCGTGCCCGTGTCCAGCCTATTCGAAGCGCCGGAACTGGCCCGTCCCGACACCCACGAAGGCCAGCGCCCGCGCTACGCGGTCGATGCCGGCGCCGCCCTGGTGCCCGCCTATGAGCGCCTGTCCAGTCAGTTTCCGGGCAGCCAGATCAATGCCGTGAAGATGAGTCTGCCGCCCGGCTATGTCTCGGAGACGGTCAGCCACGAGGGCGACGAGCTGGTCTATGTCCTGAGCGGCACGGTGGAGTACGAGGTGGGCGGCGAGCGCTTTCCCCTCGGCGCCGGCGACTCCCTGCACTTCGACGGCGGCAAGCGCCACTGCCTGCGCAATGCCGGGGAGCTTCCGGCGGAGGTGATCTCGGTGGGGACGCTGGCGCTGTTCGACAGCGGGAAGGCCTAAACCCCGTCGTCCCCGCGCATTTTTGTAGGTTGGGTTAGCCCGAAGGGCGTAACCCGACATTCCTGAACCATCAAGCCGCCGTCGTCCCCGCGCAGGCGGGGACCCAGTCGGTGGCAATGGAAAGCTTTGGGTTATTAATTGCCGTCGCACGGCCGGGTCTCGCCCCTGCGCGCTTCAGCCAAAGCGGGTTCCGGCCAGGAGGACATCCCTGTCCCCGGGCCGGAAGAGCCCCATCCATGGGGCTCCCCTTCGGGCCGATTCCGCTTTGGCTTCCAGTGCTCGACGCCGCACAGGGCACCCGAAGATCACCCTCTCCCTAGCCCTCTCCCATCAAGGGAGAGGGCACAAGAGGCGCGCTGCGCGCGCCGATCAAAGCCCCTCCCTCCTCGCGGGGGAGAGCGAAGCGAGGGGGCCGGTTGGGGAGAGGGGGGATTTAAGATCCCCTAGGCGCCGCCGAGCATCGCAGGGCAAACCGGGAATAGCCCGAAGGGGCGCGACATGGATGTCGCGCGTCTGGCCCGGGGACAGGGATGTCCTCCTGGCCAGACCCCCGGTTTGACCGAGAAGCGCAGGGAACCGGCGAAGCCGGCAAGCCTCGGGGTGTGCTTTCTTTGCCTACTTTCTTTGCACAAGCAAAGAAAGTAGGGCGCCCGTCGGGGCGAGACCCGACCGTGCAAAGCCTGCGGCAACGGTGACGCTTGCCACAATGCGCCGCCGCCAGTATCTTGCCTTTCAAAGCCGACTCCCTGCCGTAAAACCATTGTTTTCCATGTTTGATGTCAGGCCCCGAACGTCCCATGGGTATCAACTGGGCGAGTTTGAACGCGTCATTTGAATTTGGCGTAATGCATTCTTATAAGCGAGCCACTTCTAATGTTCAAAAGGATCGTACTGACGGTTAGTGCCTTGGCCATTGTTGCAGTGATTCTGGCTGAAACATTGGCGAGTTGGGTCAAAAATCCATATGGACTTGAAGCCGAAAGGTTGGGGCCAAAAGGGAATGAGTCATTGCCGCCAATATTGACTAAGGCAAATGCGAAAAACTATATCCTATATCCGAAGTACGAGGAGAATGTGTATGTAATCCACTTGGCGCTCCCCAATCATTACGTGCATAACACCAATATAACGGACCGAATCGTAAAAAGTTATTCAGCATCTGCATCGATGTATTACCCAGGGTTGAATGGAAAGTTTCACTCTGATAATGCAAATCTGGCAAAATGTAGTGGCTATTGCGGAGGCTACATCCGTGCATTCATTCAAACAAATCAGAATAGTGCGCATGCTCTAAGTTCTCGTGTTCTTGAGCGGATTTCGCATGATAGACAGCAGGGGAGTTCATTGTACAAGTTTGAAGATCTGACTCCCGAATTTGGCATCGACGAGCATTTTCAAATCAGATATCCCGTCATCGAAGCGAAGTCAAAGGGTGGCAAGGCGTCAAGCGAGGAATATCTGATAGCAAGGGATAGGAACGGTGAAGTGAAGTATTTATTTGAGTGCACTCCGTATACACCGTCCCCTGCGTGTAGGGTAACGTTCAATCTTTCATCAAGGCCTGAGTTGGTGGTGGATATTACGTTTGGTCGTCACCTCATGGCCGAGTGGCAAAAGGTCATTCAATCTGTTAACGAGAAGATTGCAAGTTGGGGACCAGTACGAATTGAACTGATCAATAAGCAAAACAACAACACAAGCCGATTGACGGGCTGTACAGAGACGAGCTTGGGTGCTGTGCGCTGCGGCGCGTCACTCAAACCCGCCGGTTAGTGCGAGCATCATTAAACACAAAAGCGCCACGGGTCTTCGGTGGCGCTTCTTCCTGGAAGTTCTCAACCAGACTCCCCACGGTTCAAGCCCTCAGTCCCGTAGGTCGGGTTAGCGCAGCGTAACCCGACATGGCTCAAGGCGGAGTGTCGGGTTACGCCTATCGGCTAACCCGACCTACGGGGAAGGTCGAATCCGTCTGCACCATTGTCCCAGTACTGGTCTCTCTGGCCGCCTTCCCCAAGGCCAAAAAAGCCAGCGCCACGGACTCCCCATGGCGCTGGTTTCCCAGGAGTCTTCAACCGGACTCCCCACGGTTCAACCTCTCAGCCCTCAGTGCAAATTCACCGCCATCCCCAACCTGAAATCCCCCGCCGTATCCCGGTTCGCGAAGCGCTTGACGCGGATCTTGTACTGGCCGCTGACGCTGGGTGTGAAGTTCACCACCTCGTAGGCATTGTCATAGCTTGCCGAGCTGGCCACCACGCTGCCATTGGGGGCGAGCACGGTCAGGTCCAGGTCCTGGCCGATGGGATGGGCGTCGGCCATGTGGTCGTAGGTGTAGGTGCCGCGGTTCAGCCAGGCGATGGCGACGCGGACCGGGGTGCCGGCGTTTAGCGTGTGGGTCTTGGTGATATAGCCGTCGGCCGCGCCGTCGCCGGAGTCGAAGCCGCTGAAGGCGCCGTTGCTGCCCTGCCAGTACCAGAACCAGCCGTTGTAATAGGCGGACAGGAAGTCGATGCCGCCCGCGCCGACCTTGTCCACGCCGCCGGCGATGGCGTCGGTGGCGCCGGCCAGCATGGCGGCATAGGCCATGTGCGGGCGGCTGGTGAAGGCCGGGAAGCCGGACATCATGTCGGCCAGGAAGGCCGAGGCGTGAGGCGTGGCCATGCTGGTGCCGGTCATGGTGTAGCCGCCGGCGGTGATGTTGGTGCCCGGGGCCGACAGTTCGGGCTTGGCGTTCTTGGTGGCCGGGTTCACGAAGGAGGAGGAGGAATTGATGGTGTCGTTGCTGTCCATGTAATTGCCCACCGCGAACACGCCATGGCCCTTGGCCGGGGAGATGGTGTTGCCCGTGCCATTGCCCTCGTTGCCGGCGGCATTGAAGATGGCGATATTGTGGTCGTAGGCGAACTGGTCCCAGTCCCGGTCCAGGGTCGAATAGGTCGTGCTGTCGTTGCCGCCGTTGGAGCGGCTCATGATGCGGATGGCCGGATTGCCGTTGACGCCGTCCAGGTCGGAGAGCTGGGGCAGGACCGCGCCGCCGCGGCAATAGATGTAGGAGGAGGGCGACACGGCGCGCAGGATGCCGAAGACGTTCTGGGAGTGGGCGGTTTCGCTGCCCGCCAGGCGGTCGTAGTTCGTGCGCCCGGCCTCGTCGGCGCAGCCGCTCTCGGTCATGTAGATGCCGACGCCGCTGCCTTTCGTACCGGCGAAGGGTAGGGCCCAGTCGGTGATATTGGTGTCGACCATGGCGCTGGTGACGTCGTCGTGTACCGGGAAGCTCAGCTCCAGGCCCGCCACGTCCTTGTCGTGCTTGGCGAGCAGGGCCTTGATCTCGCCGGCGGGTAGCCGGGTCTGCACGCTCATCGCGCCCTGGCGGGCCGCTTCCTGCCATTCCGGGCGGGCGCTCAGGCCCAGGCGCTTGGCGACACCGTTCACCAGCTTGCCGGCGGCCGCCTGGCGCTGGGCGCGTAGCTGGCGGGCCTGAGCGTCGGCGGCGGCGAGGGCGGACTTGGCTTCCGCCTCGCTCAGCTCCTTGCCGTCCACGCGGTGGCTTTCGGCCAGAAATTCGCGGATCACGAATTCGCCGCTTTCCGGCTTGGCCTGGCTGGCGAGCAGCGGGGCGCGCAGGGCCACGACCAGGTCCAGCATCTGCTCGTCGCCGGCGTTCTTCAGGGCGGCCAGCAGGGAGGGCTTGGCGATCTGGCGCGGCTGAACCGGCAGGACCTTCACCGGCTTGCCGTCCCGGGTGATGGTTTCGCGGATGTTGCCGGCGGCGTCCATCTGCTTTTCGAAGCGGTAGGTCTTGCCGTCGAGCCGGGCGTCCTGGGCTTCCACGACCTGGGCGGCCTGCGCCGACAGGGCGGAGAGCAGGCCGAAGGACAGGCTGGACAGGATGAAGAGGCGGTTGGAACGAGTAGCCATGATTTCACTCCGTGTGAGTGAGCCATTCTGGAGCTCGCTGAAGGGCGGTACGCGGCGTTGGGAAGGGACTCAAAATGCTCATTTACGAGGTGTAAACTGCGCTTTTTCGTCCCTTCCCGCCTTGCGTCCCATCCCTTGAACGAGCACCAGAACGGGCTCACTGTCCGGCGCGGCCTACCCCCGTGGCGGGCCATCATTGCCGGGCGTGCGGCTGGAATTCGGAGTGAAGGCTAGATACGCGGCTGTCATGAGTGAGGGCTCATCACAGCCGGGCGCAAACTCCCTATGCTCTTTGCTCCCTGCTACGGCGACTTCCTGTGCCGTAGATTCCGTGCTGCTTGCGGAGCGAAGATTAATTCTCCGAATAAATATCGGCAATTTCGAAGAATTACAGAACGTGTTAGAAAAACTGAAGGAGTAAAAGGCTTACAGGGATCGGTGGCTTTCTCGTCTATCCAGGGCCTGGTAGGCGAGCCCCAGGGCATTGCGCTCGAAGTACGCGCCGGCCTGGGTCTTGAGGATTTCCGCCACCAGGCGCTGGGCCTTGGGGCGGTGCTGGGCCTCGGCGTATTGCAGGTACACCGGGGTCATCAGGGCCTGTGGGTAATCCGCGACCTGGCGAATGGCCATGCCCGGTTCCAGCAGATGCAGGGGCACGACGCCGCGGCCGAAGCCATGGCCTACGGCGTCCAGAATGCCGTAGATGTCGTGGCAGAAGCCGCGCTTGATCGCGCCCAGGTCGGACTTGGCGCGGCGCAGGAAGGTCTCCGAGAAATCATCCGCCTGGTTGTGATCCAGGTAGACCTCGGTCAGCGCGCCGGGCGCCGTGCCCTCGACCAGCACATTGCACTCCACGCCGATCTCCAGGGAGCGGTAACCGCAGCGGTCCAAAGGCAAGTGGGTGAGGATGAAGTCCGCATGGCCGCGCAGCAGCTTGTCGCGCAGTTCCAGCATGTCGGCCACCACGAAATGCACGCGCAGGGTCGGGTTCTTCAGCAAGCAGTCCCTCAGACAGGGCATGAGCACCGAGCGCACGGCCGAGGAGAAGCCGGCCACGGTGACCGCCCCGGAGATCTGCCCCTCGGCGCCCAGCAGATCGTGCAGCAGCTCGTCCTGCAGGCCGTGGGTCACCAGGCAATAGCGCTGCAAGCGCTCGCCGGCCTCGGTGAGCTGGATGCCGGCGCTGTTGCGCTCGAACAGGCGCGTGCCCAACTGCTCCTCCAGGCTGGCGATGCGCTGGGACAGGGCGGAGGCGGTGATGCACAAGGCCTCGGCGCTGCGCCCGAAGTGCAAGAGCTGGGCGGCGCTGTGGAAGGCCTCCAGGTTCTTGGACAGCAGGGTTCCTTTCATCGCGGATTCCGGTTCGAGTCCTTTGGGTTGTCCGGCTGAAGCCGGACCTACGAGACAGGTGCTGCAGGTCCGGCTTCAGCCGGACGCAAGCCGAGTCGCTGCCAGCGGATAGGTATCTGAATATACAGGGAAAATACCCGTCGCCCCCGGTAACGCTAAACCGCGTTCGGCAGCCTGTCACAGTATCGTGCAGGCATCAGGATTTTGCACAGCCGTAACGGTACATGCATCGCGTTGCATATCTATGCGTTTCGCCCTACAATCGCGCGCTCACTTTTTAACCAAGTCCTTCCGACTGCCTGTAGCGAGTGCCTGCGATGACCGTTTACGAACCCCCGCCCGCCCGAACCGATGCCCTCCCGGAAAGCCCTGCCGCCCGCCTGGGCGAGGCCCGCTGGGCCAAGATGCGCGCCCTGGCCGAGACGAAGGACACGCCCTTCGTGGTCATCGATCTGGACGTCGTTCGTGAACGCTACTTCGCCCTGCACAACGAATTCCCGCAGGCCAACATCTATTACGCGGTGAAGGCCAACCCGGCCGTGGAGATCATCCGCCTGCTGCGCGATCAAGGCGGCTGCTTCGACATCGCCTCCATCTACGAGCTGGACAAGGTCTTGGCCGAGGGCGTGCGCCCGGAGCGCATCAGCTACGGCAACACCATCAAGAAGCGCAAGGACATCGAGTATTTCTACGCCAAGGGCGTGCGGCTGTACGCCACCGACTCCGAGGCCGATCTGGCCAATATCGCCGAGCTGGCGCCCGGCGCGAAGGTCTATGCGCGCATCCTGGTGGACGGCTCCGAGGGCGCCGACTGGCCCTTGTCCAAGAAATTCGGCTGCACGCCCGACAAGGCCGTGGAACTGCTGATCAAGGCCCGTGCCCTGGGACTCGCGCCCCACGGCCTGTCCTTCCATGTCGGCTCCCAGCAGCGCGACCTGTCGGTCTGGCCGGCGGCCCTGGCCAAGGTCAAGGCCGTGTTCGACACCCTGGCGAGCTGCGGCATACAGCTCAGGCTCGTCAACCTGGGCGGCGGCTTCCCGGCCCGCTATCGGACCGCGACCCCGGAGCTGTCCGATTACTGCGGACTGATCCGGCGCAGCCTGGAGCAGCAATTCGGCGAGCAGATGCCCGAGCTCATCTTCGAACCGGGCCGCTCCCTGGTGGGCGATGCCGGCGTCCTGGTCAGCGAGGTGGTCCTGGTGGCGCGCAAGGGCACCGACCCGGATCCGCGCTGGGTCTATACCGACATCGGCAAGTTCGGCGGCCTGATCGAGACCCTGGACGAGGCCATCAAGTACCCGATCTACACCGACCGGGTTGGCCCCGTGCAGCCCGTGGTCCTGGCCGGTCCCACCTGCGACTCCATGGACATCCTCTATGAGCACGCGCCCTACAGCCTGCCCCTGAGCCTGGCCGCCGGCGACCGGATGTACTGGGGCTCGACCGGCGCCTACACCACCAGCTACAGCGCCGTGGAATTCAACGGCTTCCCGCCGCTCAAGGCCTATTACCTGGATAGCGCCCGGGATTGAGAGGCTGCGGGGCGGCATCGCCGCCCCGATCCCGAGGGCGGCCTCTGCTTAGGGGTAGCCGCTCTCGTTGGCATTGACCAGCACTTCCACGACGCGCATGCCGCCCGAATAGGCGCTTTCGTTGGCGAACACGATGCGGCCCTGGCCTTTATATAAAGCTGCCGTGCGCATTACGTCCTTGCCCTTGACGTTGAAGGGATTCCAGGCCTTGCCGGTCTGGTAGCTGGTCGTGTTCATGGGCATGCCGCAGAGGTCGTAGACCTGCTGGAGGCTCATGCCGTGACGCACCACGGTGATGGGTTGCAGGTTGGCGGCGGTCTGCTGGGCGGCAGCCTGGGCCGGCGCGCCATACTGGGCCATGGCGGCGGCCTCCAGGGCATTGGCCGGCGCCTGGACCCGAGTGCCGGCCTGACCGGGGGCGTCCTGACGCAGCTCCAGCTTGGCCATGCCCGGGGAATATTGTTCACCCTCGACGCCGCCCAGGCCGTCGGCGGCCTTGTCGCAATGCTTGCGGATGGCCCGCTGGCTGGCCTTGTCGGCGGTCTGCTTCAGCAGGGTGTAATAACGCTTGTCGCCGCTCTGCGCCAAGGCCTTGCAGGACCAGGCGACGGCATCGCTGCTGGTGTTGTCGGCGGCCGTCGGGGCCCGCTGTGCGACGGCCTCGGCCAGCGTGTCCAACACCTCGCGGTCCCGCTCGCCGCTCTGGTAGATGCTCTTGGCGACATCGCGCAGGGTCACGGGTCCGCCCTGGACGATCTGGTTGATGAAGTAGTTGCTGGTGGCGCTGGTGGCCAGGCAGGCGCCCGAGCCGAGTGCCAGGCCGCAGGCCAGCCAGAGAGAAGTCATTTTCCGCATGGGTTTGTCCTTAGTGAGCAGAATGGGAGATAAGCCTAAGCGTCGACGCCTGCTTACCAGCCCCCGGATATAGCCGATCCGCGTTTACTTGGCCAGCTTGGCGTTCAGGCTTTGTGGAGGCAGGCGCATCGCGCGCAGCGGAGCGCCGACTTGAAATGCAAAACACATTACCTAGTGTAATCCGAACCCCTTATCGCAATATCTTGTGTCACCAGGAATTCCTGGGCCTGGAGCCGGATTTCTACATTGTAAAAAACGTATCAAATCTTTATAATTCGCCGGACGCGCGGGGAGTTATTGAGAATAATTCTCAGTAACGTTCGATAGACCAGACTGATAGTGTGGACAAGCCTGAGGCCTGAATGATCGCGACACGAGCATCCGGGTCATCCAGTCTGGACCGATTGAACGCGCCAGCCCGTCGCGCCGCCCAGCGACTGCTCCTGATCCAGTGTGCCATCGCCCTGCTCTGCGCCGGCGTGGCCTGGTTCTGGTCCGGAATCCCGGCGGCCGGCTCGGCCCTCCTCGGCGGCGCCGTCTGCATCATCCCCCACGGGATCTTCGCCTGGTTGGCGTTGCGGCATGCGGGGGCGCGCGCAGCCCGGCAGATAGCCCGGGCATTTTATTTGGGGGAAGCCCTGAAGCTGATCCTGACCGGCGTGCTGTTCGCGGCCGTCCTGGTCCTGCTGCCGGTCGTGGCGCCGGCGGTCCTGATCAGCTTCATCGTCTGCCTGCAGGCGCAATGGTTTGCCCCGCTGCTGTTCACCGGCAATAAGTGAACCCGAACAACTTTAACTTTACGGATCGGCGAAAACGATGAGTGCTGGCGAAACCATCAAGAGTTCGGACTATATCGTCCACCACCTGACCAACTGGCGCATCGGCGAGGGCTTCTGGGCCCTCCACATCGACACCGTCGCCGTGTCCCTGATCCTCGGCCTGCTGTTCATCTGGGGCTTCCGCTCCGTGGCCAAGAAGGCCAACGCCGGCGTGCCGGGCAAGTTCCAGTGCTTCGTGGAAATGGTCGTCGAATTCGTCGACAACTCCGTCAAGGAATCCTTCCACGGCAAGAGCGTGCTCATCGCTCCCCTGGCCCTGACGATTTTCTGCTGGATCTTGCTCATGAACACCATGGACATCATCCCGGTGGACTTCCTGCCGCGCGCCGCGGCCGAAGTCGGCGGCGCCATGGGCCACGACCCGCACCACGTCTACCTGAAGGTCGTGCCGACCACCGACGTGAACGCGACCTTCGCCATGTCCATCAGCGTCTTCTTCCTGATCATCTTCTACAGCATCAAGATCAAGGGCGTGGGCGGTTTCATGAAGGAGCTGACCCTGCAGCCCTTCAACCACTGGTCCATGATCCCCTTCAACTTCATCCTGGAAAGCATCGGTCTGCTCGCCAAGCCCATCTCGCTCGGCCTGCGTCTCTTCGGCAACCTGTACGCCGGCGAGCTGATCTTCATCCTGATCGCCCTCTTGCCCTGGTGGGCGCAGTGGAGCCTGTCGGTGCCCTGGGCGATCTTCCACATTCTCGTCGTCGTGTTGCAGGCCTTCATCTTCATGATGCTGACCATCGTCTACCTGTCCCTGGCTTGCGAAAGCCACGACCACTAAGACGCGACACGAGAATAAACGGTTTCTTTTCACGCTTTGTTTTAACTAAAACCTGTAACTAGGAGTCTCAAATGGAAGCTATTTTCAGCCACGTGATCCTCGCCGTCGCCATCATGATCGGTCTGGGCGCCCTCGGTACCGCCATCGGCTTCGCCATCCTCGGCGGCAAGTTCCTGGAAGGCGCTGCCCGTCAGCCGGAAATGGTCCCGGTGCTGCAGGTCAAGCTGTTCATCATCGCCGGCCTGCTGGATGCCGTGACCATGATCGGTGTCGGTATCGCCCTGTTCTTCACCTTCGCGAATCCCTTCGTCGAGCAGTTCAAGGCCGCTGTCGCCGGTTAATCGGCGACTCACCCACACCTTGTTTAGGGGGAACTCCTTGTGAATCCCAATATGACGCTGCTCGCCCAGGCGATTTCCTTCGCGATCTTCGTGGTGTTCACGATGAAGTTCGTGTGGCCGCCGCTGATCAAGGCGATCGAAGAGCGCCAGAAGAAGATCGCCGACGGCCTCGCCGCTTCCGAGCGCGGCCAGCACGATCTGGATCTGGCGAAGAAAGAAGCCGGGAACATCCTGAAAGACGCCAAGCACCAGGCTGCCGAGATTCTCGAGCATGCCAACAAGCGTGGCGTCGCCATGGTCGAGGAAGCCAAGGCTGAAGCCAAGGTGGAAGCCGACCGCGTGAAGGCCGGCGCCCTCGCCGAGCTGGAGCAGGAAGTGAACCGCGCCAAAGAAGCCCTGCGTGGCCAAGTGGCCAGCCTGGCTGTGGCCGGCGCCGAGAAGATCCTGGCCCGCAACATCGACGCATCGGCTCAGGCCGATCTGGTCGAGAAGCTGGTTGCCGAACTGTAAGGGATGGTCCATGGCTGAATTAACCACCATCGCCCGTCCCTACGCGAAAGCCGCTTTCGAACACGCGCTGGCCGGCAATGCCCTGACCCAATGGTCGGGCATGCTCCAGCTCGCGGCGGTTATCGCGGCGGATAGCGGCGTGCAAGCGCTGCTGGGCAACCCGCGCATCAGCAGCAGCCAATTGGCGGAACTCTTCCACGACGTCGGCGGCGCGAGCTTCGACGAACATGGCAAGAACTTCCTGAGCCTCCTGGCCGACAACAACCGCCTGAACGCGATAAGCGAAATCGTGGCGCTGTTCGAGGTCATGAAGGCCGAGCATGAGAAGAGCGTGGACGTTCGCGTGACGGCGGCCGCCGAGCTGAATGCCGATCTGAAGGCCAAGCTCGCCGCCAAGCTGGAAGCCAAGCTGGCCCGCAAGGTCAATCTCAGCTACGACATCAACCCTTCTTTGCTGGGCGGTCTCATCATCCGCGCCGGCGACATGGTTATTGACGGTTCGGTGCGCGGCAAGCTCGGTGAGCTTGGCGACGCCCTGCGAGCCTAAGAGGAATCGAGCATGAGCATGCAACTGAATCCCGCCGAAATCGGCGAGCTCATCAAGAAGCGCATCGAAAAGTTCCAGGTCGTTTCTGAAGCCCGCAACGAAGGCACCATCGTCAGCGTGTCTGACGGCATCCTGCGCATCCACGGCCTGGCCGATGTGATGTACGGTGAAATGATCGAGCTGCCGGGCAACCGCTACGGCATGGCCCTGAACCTCGAGCGCGACTCCGTCGGCGCTGTGGTGCTGGGCGACTACACCGGTATCCAGGAAGGCCAGACCGTCAAGTGCACGGGCCGCATCCTGGAAGTCCCGGTCGGTCCGGAGCTGCTGGGCCGCGTCGTCGACGCCCTCGGCAACCCCATCGACGGCAAGGGTCCGATCAACTCCAGCCTGTTCTCCCCCGTGGAGAAGGTGGCCCCCGGCGTTATCGCCCGCCAGTCCGTGGACCAGCCCCTGGCCACCGGCTACAAGTGCGTGGACGCCATGACCCCGGTCGGCCGCGGCCAGCGCGAGCTGATCATCGGCGACCGCCAGACCGGCAAGTCCGCCATGGCCGTCGATGCCATCATCAACCAGAAGGGCACGGGCGTTAAGTGCGTCTACGTGGCCATCGGTCAGAAGGCCTCGACCATCGCCAACATCGTGCGCAAGCTCGAAGAGCATGGCGCCATGGCCCACACCATCGTGGTCGCCGCCTCCGCCGCCGAATCCGCTGCCCTGCAGTTCCTGGCGCCGTTCGCCGGCTGCACCATGGGCGAGTTCTTCCGCGACCGCGGCCAGGACGCCCTGATCGTTTATGACGATCTGACCAAGCAGGCCTGGGCCTACCGCCAGATCTCCCTGCTGCTGAAGCGTCCGCCGGGCCGCGAAGCCTACCCGGGCGACGTGTTCTACCTCCACTCCCGCCTGCTGGAACGCGCCGCGCGCGTGAACGCCGACTATGTCGAGAAGTTCACCAATGGCGAAGTGAAGGGCAAGACCGGTTCGTTGACCGCCCTGCCGATCATCGAAACCCAGGCCGGCGACGTGTCCGCCTTCGTGCCGACCAACGTGATCTCCATCACCGACGGCCAGATCTTCCTGGAAACCGATCTGTTCAACGCCGGCATCCGCCCGGCCATGAACGCCGGTATCTCGGTGTCCCGCGTCGGCGGTGCCGCCCAGACCAAGATCATCAAGAAGCTGTCCGGCGGTATCCGTATCGCCCTGGCCCAGTACCGCGAACTCGCGGCCTTCTCCCAGTTCGCCTCCGACCTGGACGAAGCCACCCGCAAGCAGCTGGAACACGGTCAGCGCGTCACCGAGCTGATGAAGCAGAAGCAGTTCCTGCCGCTGTCCGTGGCCGACATGGGCGTGTCCCTGTTCGCCGCTGAAATGGGCTATCTGACCGATGTGGAGCTGAACAAGGTGCTGGCTTTCGAGCACGCCCTGCACGGCTTCATGAAGTCCGAATACGCCGATTTCATGGCTCAGCTGAACGCGACTGCGGGCTGGGACAAGGAAATCGAAGCCAAGCTGCACGAAGCCCTGAAGAAGTTCAAGGCCACGCAGACCTGGTAAGGCGCTCCGGCCGGCTCCCTGGTGGGTGCCGGCCGGTTGTTCATCTGGATCGGGGGCCGAGGGTGCCCGCTCCTACGTGAAGAGTATGAAGAATGGCCGGCGCTAAAGAGATCCGTACCAAGATCGCGAGTATCCGGAATACCCAGAAGATCACCAAGGCGATGGAGATGGTTGCCACCTCCAAGATGCGCAGGGCTCAGGAGCGTCAGAAGGCGACCCGTCCCTATGCCGCACGCGTCCGCAAGGTGATCAGCCACGTGGCCATGGGTTCCCTGGAATACAAGCACCCGTACACGCTGGACCGCGAGGTCAAGCGCGTCGGTTACGTTATCGTTTCCTCCGACCGTGGCCTGTGCGGCGGCTTGAACACCAATCTGTTCAAGCAGGTCGTCGCCAGCATGAAGGAATTCCAGGACCAGGGCGTCGCGATCGACCTGTGCCTGATCGGCTCCAAGGCCGCCGGTTTCTTCAAGCGCTACGGCGGCAATATCGTGGCCCAGGTGTCCAGGCTCGGCGATGCGCCCAGCGTGGCGGACATCATCGGCGTCACCAAGGTCATGCTGGATGCCTTCGAGGCCGGCCAGATCGACCGCCTGTTCCTGTCCCACAACGTCTTCGTCAACACCATGACGCAGAAGCCGGTGGTGGAGCAGGTGCTGCCGGTGCAGCGCAATGCCGACGATGCCGTCAGCGCCAAGCACAAGTGGGATTACCTGTACGAGCCGGACGCCAAGGAACTGCTCGACATGGTCATGATCCGCTACGTGGAATCGGTGGTGTACCAGGGCATGGTCGAGAACATCGCCTGCGAGCAGGCCGCGCGCATGGTGGCCATGAAGGCCGCGACCGATAATGCCGGCAACATCATCAACGAGCTGCAGCTGATTTACAACAAGGCCCGTCAGGCCGCGATTACCCAGGAAATCTCGGAAATCGTGTCCGGTGCCGCGGCAGTCTAAGCGCGGTTTGTAACGAATTTTATTGTTATCGAGGATAGTGTAATGAGCACTGGTCGCATCGTAGAAATCATCGGCGCCGTTATCGACGTCGAATTCCCGCGTGACAGCGTGCCGAAGGTCTATGACGCGTTGACCGTCACCGACACCGGCCTGACCCTGGAAGTCCAGCAGCAGCGTGGCGACGGCGTCGTCCGCGCCATCGCCATGGGTTCCTCCGACGGTCTGCGTCGCGGCCTGGCGGCGGTCAACACCGGTGCGCCGGTGTCCGTGCCGGTCGGCAAGGCCACCCTGGGCCGCATCATGGACGTCCTGGGCAACCCCATCGACGAGAAGGGTCCCATCGGCGAAGAAGAGCGCATGCCCATCCACCGCAAGGCCCCGAGCTACGCGGACCAGGCGGCCAGCAACGAACTGCTGGAAACCGGCATCAAGGTCATCGACCTGGTCGCCCCCTTCGCCAAGGGCGGTAAGGTCGGCCTGTTCGGCGGCGCCGGCGTCGGCAAGACCGTGAACATGATGGAGCTCATCCGTAACATCGCCATCGAGCACAGCGGTTACTCCGTGTTCGCCGGCGTGGGCGAGCGTACCCGCGAAGGCAACGACTTCTACCACGAAATGACCGACTCGAACGTTATCGACAAGGTCTCCCTGGTTTACGGCCAGATGAACGAGCCGCCGGGCAACCGTCTGCGCGTCGCCCTGACCGGCCTGACCATGGCCGAGAAGTTCCGTGACGAAGGCCGCGACGTGCTTTTCTTCGTGGACAACATCTATCGCTACACCCTGGCCGGCACCGAAGTGTCCGCCCTGCTGGGCCGTATGCCTTCCGCCGTGGGCTATCAGCCGACCCTGGCCGAGGAAATGGGCGTGCTCCAGGAACGCATCACCTCCACCAAGGTGGGTTCCATCACCTCCATCCAGGCCGTGTACGTGCCCGCCGACGACTTGACCGACCCGTCCCCGGCGACCACCTTCTCGCACCTGGACGCCACGGTCGTGCTGTCCCGTAACATCGCCGCCCTGGGTATCTACCCGGCCATCGATCCGCTGGACTCCACCTCCCGTCAGCTGGACCCGCTGGTCATCGGCCAGGAGCATTACGACTGCGCCCGTGGCGTGCAGTCCGTGCTGCAGCGCTACAAGGAGCTGAAGGACATCATCGCGATTCTGGGTATGGACGAACTGTCCCCGGAAGACAAGCTGGTCGTGTCCCGCGCTCGTAAGATCCAGCGCTTCCTGTCCCAGCCCTTCTTCGTGGCCGAAGTGTTCACCGGTTCCCCGGGCAAGTATGTCTCCCTGAAGGACACCATCCGTGGCTTCAAGGGCATCCTGAACGGCGAATACGATCACCTGCCGGAACAGGCCTTCTACATGGTCGGCGGCATCGAAGAAGCCGTCGAGAAGGCCAAGAGCCTGTAAGACGGTCTAGCTTGGCGCAGGGCTTTCCTGCCCTGCGCCAAGGTCGCGGTTCGAACGCTAATCGCTGCGATGAGCGTCCGCACCGCTCGCGATGAAGCGCCAGGGGCGCTTCACGGCCAGGCTATCCCTGGCTTGGAACTAGTTGCCTCTGGTGACCTCGTAACGAGGGGAGAATCGAAAAATGGGGATGAATGTGCATCTCGACATCGTCAGCGCCGAAGAGGAGATCTACTCCGGTTTGGCCGAGCTGGTGGTTGCCAACGGTCTGGCCGGCGAGCTGGGTATCCTGCCGGGGCACGCGCCCCTGCTGACCCGTCTGCGTCCGGGCACGGTCAAGGTGACCAAGCTGGGCGGCGAAGTCGATTTCTTCTACGTGTCCGGCGGCATGCTGGAAGTCCAGCCGAACCTGGTGACGATCCTGGCCGACAAGGCCGCTCGCGCCCATGACCTGGACGAAGCTGCCGCTCAGGAAGCCAAGAAGGCCGCCGAGGCCGCCATGCAGAACCGCACCAGCGAGTTCGAGTATGGCGCCGCCGCGACCGAGCTGGCCGAAGCCTCGGCCCAGCTCAAGGCCATCGACGAGCTGCGCAAGCTGGCCAACCGCGCCCGCTAAGCATGGCTGTTGCGGGATAACTTGCCCGCCGTGGTATAAGAAAAAGGGTGGCTTCGTGCCGCCCTTTTTCGTTTTTGGGAAATTGGAATTAACCGCCAAGGCGCCAAGACGCCAAGTCAAGAAGTTGCAAGAGACTTTGTTGGCGGCCTTAGGCCAAATGCCGATCAGTTAGTAGCCCGTCATACCCGCGAAGGCGGGTATCCAGTCTGTAACAGCTACTACCGACTGGGTCCCCGCCTTCGCGGGGACGACGAAAAAACGGCTTAACTGACTGGCTAAGGCCTTGGGCTCTCTTACTTTGTGTCATGGCGTCTTGGCGGCTAATTCTTCTTCGCTTTTCAGTAGGGAATAACATGGGACTGTCCGTCATCATTCTCGCCGCGGGTCAGGGCACCCGCATGCGCTCCAAGCTGCCCAAGGTCTTGCACCGACTCGCCGGCAGGCCCCTGGTGCAACATGTCATCGACGCCGCCAAGGCCTTGAACGCCGATAAGATACACCTGGTCTACGGCCACGGCGGTGAGCAGGTCCAGGCCGCCATCGCCGATCCGGCCCTGAACTGGGTGCTGCAGGCCGAGCAGCTGGGCACCGGCCATGCCGTGCAGCAGGTCGTGCCGCATCTGAATGCCGCCGACAAGGTCTTGATTCTCTACGGCGACGTGCCCCTGACCAATGCCGAGACCCTCAAGGAGCTGGTGGCGATCCAGGACGGCAAGGACATCGCCCTGCTCACCGTGTCCCTGCCCGATCCCAGCGGCTACGGCCGCATCGTGCGCGATGCCGGGCATCGGGTCACCGGCATCGTCGAGCACAAGGACGCCAACGAGGCCGAGCGCCAGATCCGGGAAGTGAACACCGGCATCCTCTGCGCTTCGGGCGCGGATCTGGTGCGCTGGTTGGCGGCGCTCAGGAACGACAATGCCCAGGGCGAGTTCTACCTCACCGATATCATCAAGGCCTGCCACGACCAGGGCGGGGTGATCCACACCCGCCATCCGGCCAGCGCCATGGAAGTGGAGGGCGTCAACAACCGCGTGCAGCTCGCCACCCTGGAGCGCGCCTACCAGGCGGCGCGGGCCCATGCCCTCATGGTGGCCGGCGTGACCCTGCGCGATCCGGCCCGCCTCGATGTTCGCGGCGAGTTCCAGCATGGTCTCGACGTCGAGATCGACGTCAATGTCATCCTCGAAGGCCGGGTGCGGGTTGGCGACAACGTGCGCGTCGGCCCCAATGTCGTTCTCAAGAACGTCACCCTGGGCGACGGCGTGGAAATCAAGGCCAACACCGTCATCGAGGACGCCATCATCGGCGACGGCTCGGACATCGGCCCCTTCGCGCGCATCCGCCCGGGCACGGTCCTGGCCGGGTCCGTGCACATCGGCAACTTCGTGGAGCTGAAGAAGGCGCACCTGGGCGCCGGCGCCAAGGCCGGGCATCTGGCCTATATCGGCGACGCCACCGTGGGCGAGCGGGTCAATATCTCGGCGGGCGTCATCACCTGCAACTACGACGGCGCCAACAAGCACCAGACCGTGATCGGCGACGACGCCTTTATCGGCACGGACTCCCAGCTCGTGGCGCCGGTCCAGATCGGCGAAGGCGCTTACATCGCCGCCGGCTCCACCATCACCAAGGACGCCCCGGCGGAGGCCCTGACCATCTGCCGCGCGCGGGAGCAGCGCTCGATCCTGGGGTGGGAGAAGCCGGCGAAGAAGTAAGAAGGGTTTCAACCGCCAAGGCGCCAAGAACGCCAAGTGGAGAAAGCGAGTTCACCGCCAAGGCCGCGAAGTCTTGCTCTGGCATTAAAGCCAAGCTCGATTTCTCCCCTTTGCGGCCTTGGCGGTTTCTATCCTCAGATTTTCCTTGGCGTTCTTGGCGCCTTGGCGGTTAATCCCTCTTATCGCCAGCCCCCTGCCTTTCATCCCCCAGTCAGTTACAATCCCCTAGATTCGAACCCCTCTTATCCCGGAGTCAGCCCCATGTGCGGTATCGTCGGCGCGGTTGCGCAAAGGAATGTAGTGCCCATCCTCGTGGAAGGCCTGAAGCGCCTGGAGTATCGCGGTTATGACTCCGCCGGCGTGGCGGTCATCGACGGCACGATCAAGCGCGTGCGCCGTACCGGCCGCGTCGCCGAGATGGAATCCGCCGCCGAGGCCTTAAGCCTCACCGGCCTGACCGGCATAGGCCATACCCGCTGGGCGACCCATGGCGGCGTCACCGAGTTCAACGCCCATCCCCATGTGTCCGGCGAGCTCGTCGCCGTCGTGCACAACGGCATCATCGAGAACCACGACGAGAAACGCGCCGAGCTCAAGGCCAAGGGCTATGTCTTCGAGTCCCAGACCGACACCGAGGTCATCGCCCACCTGGTGCATCATCACTATACCCACGACGCCGAGCGCAATTTGTTCCGCGCCGTGCAGAGCGCCGTGCGCGAGTTGGTGGGCGCCTATGCCATCGCCGTCATCGCCCTGGACCACCCGGAGAGCATGGCCGTGGCGCGCATGGGCTGCCCGCTCCTGGTCGGCGTCGGCGAGGGCGAGAACTTCGTCGCCTCCGACGTCTCCGCCATCCTCTCCGCCACCAACCGCGTGATCTACCTGGAAGAGGGCGACGTGGCGGAAGTGCGCCGCGAGGGCGTGAGCATCTTCGACAGGCATGGCGACCGCGTCGAGCGCAAGCTCCACGTCTCCAACGTGTCCCTGGCCTCCCTGGAGTTGGGCCCCTACAACCACTTCATGCAGAAGGAAATCCACGAGCAGCCCAAGGCCATCTCCGACACCATCGACCCGGTCCTGGAGCGCGGCTTCGTGCCCGAGCTGTTCGGCGAAGACGCGGCGGAAGTGCTGTCCCAGGTCGAGGGCGTGCAGATCATCGCCTGCGGCACCAGCTTCTACGCCGGCTCCGTGGCCCGCTACTGGATCGAGGCCCTGGCCGGCCTGCCCTGCCAGGTGGAAATCGCCTCCGAATACCGCTACCGCGAGGTGGCCGCCAACCCCAAGCACCTGGTCGTCACCATCTCCCAGTCCGGCGAGACCCTGGACACCATGGAGGCCCTGAAATACGCCAAGGGCCTGGGCTGCGAGCACACGCTGTCGATCTGCAACGTGCCCGAGTCGGCCATCCCGCGCGCCTCGCGCCTCTGCTTCCTGACCCGCGCCGGCGCCGAGATCGGCGTGGCCTCCACCAAGGCCTTCACCACCCAGCTCATCGCCCTGTTCGCCCTCACCGGCGTGCTCGCCAAGCTGCGCGGCCGCCTCAGCGCCGCTCAGGAGAACGAGTTCCTCGACGGCTTGCGCCACCTACCCGGCAGCGTGCAGCATGCGCTCAACCTCGAACCCCAGATCAAGGCCTGGGCCGAGCGCTTCGCGCCCAAGCAGCATGCGCTCTTCCTAGGCCGAGGCCTGCACTTCCCCATCGCCATGGAGGGCGCGCTCAAGCTGAAAGAGATCACCTACATCCACGCCGAGGCCTATGCCGCCGGCGAACTCAAGCACGGCCCCCTGGCCCTGGTCGACAGCGAGATGCCCGTGGTGGTCATCGCCCCCAATGACGTGCTCCTGGAAAAAGTGAAGTCGAATATGCAGGAAGTGCGCGCCCGAGGCGGCGAGCTCTTCGTCTTCGCCGACGCCGACAGCCATTTCGCCGAGAGCGAAGGCGTGCACGTGATCCGCACCCCCCGCCACGTCGGCCTGCTCTCCCCGGTGGTGCACGCCATCCCGGTCCAGCTCCTGGCCTACCACGCGGCCCTGGCACGGGGCACGGATGTGGACAAGCCGAGGAACCTGGCGAAGTCGGTGACGGTGGAATAAGTCGAATCCGACGAAAAAACACCCGCCTCGCGCGGGTGTTTTGCTGTCTGGGGTTCGTGGACAGGCCCGGACTTGGAAACCACACTGACATTATCCGGGCAAGTCGAAAAACGGGGGGCTCCATGAGTCACAAACACCGCAACCTGCTGGCGGCGATCTACCACGATCCGCCCAATAGCAATATCCATTGGCGCGAAGTGGAGTCCCTGCTCAGCCATCTGGGCGCCACCGTCGAGCCCTCCCAGGGCGCGCGTTTCCGCGTCCTGCTCAACAAGGCCGAGTTCTACCTGCATCATCCTCACGGCGGCAATGTCTGCAGCAAGCAGGACATCAAGCATCTGCGCGAGTGCCTGGCGGGGGCCGGAGTGACCTTGTCGCTTTACGACGAGGCGCACGGTGGCGGCTGAGCACTGCCTGGCGCCAGGTAGAGGGCCAGCCAGACGCAGGCCTGCTGCGGGTCGGTCCAGTCCACCCGGTGCTGGCGGTGGGCTGGAAGCCACACCTGGTCGCCGGGTCCGAGCTCCAGGCATTCCTCCGGCTCCAGGAAGCGCAGCCGCGCCCGTCCCTGGGCCAGGAGCACCCATTCGTCCTCGGCCTGATCGTAATAGAAGCCCGGCGGCGAGGCCTGGCCCCAGGACAGGATGCGCATCAGGCGCAGGCCGGTCCCGGTCAGCAACGGGTCCTCGCGTTCAGTGTCCTGGCGCGGGCCTAGGTCCTGGAACAGATTGCCCGGTCGCATGGGTCCTCCGGGGCGGCATGGGTCTGGCATAAGCCTAGGCCCATTTCGCTCACCCCGCCTTCAGCCAGAACACCAACAGGGTGGTCCGCTCCTCGAAGCGTTCGGCATGCTCGGCGCCGGCCGGGATCGTGCACCACTGCCCGGCGCGCACCGGCCGCTCGACGCCGTCCAGGGTCAGGTAGAGCACGCCTTCACTGACCAGGACGTGGTTGCTGGTGTCGTGGCGGTGGGCGGGCACGACCAGGTTTTCCCGGGCGGCGAAGCTGATGTCGCATCCGGGGGTTTCTAGCCGGCTCAGGGCCAACAGGGCATCGGGAACATGGGGCATGGCGCGCTCCGGTGTTGCGGAGCGCTCAGCCTAGGGCCGGCGCGCGGTGGCGGCCCTGATCACGGTCAAGCGGGCTTCAGCAGACGTGAGTCTTGCGCTCGGCTTCCACCGGCGCGGGCGGCGTTTTCGGTGGATAGGTGGGCGGGAAATCGCCCAGGACCATGGCCTCGGCGATCGCCGGCAGGAGATCCGCGTTCATAACCTCGAAGATCTGCCGGAAATCGCGGATCGCGTAGTAGACGGTCTGGAAGATGTCGATGCGGTAGGGGGTGCGCAGGGCGGTCATGAGCTCGAAGGGCCGGCGTTCCGGCAGTTCCGAGTCCAGGGCATAGACGCTTTCGCCTTTCGAGGACAGGATGCCGGCGCCATAGATGCGCCGGCCCTTGGCCGTCTCGATGAGGCCGAATTCCACGGTGAACCAGAACAGCCGCGCTAGGTAGACGCGCTCGGGCTTGCTGGCGGCCAGGCCCAGCTTGCCATAGGCCTGGCAGAAATCCGCGAACACGGGATCGGTCAGCAACGGGCCGTGGCCGAAGATCTCGTGGAAGATATCCGGTTCCTGCAAATAGTCGATATGCTCGGGTCGGCGGATAAAGGTGGCGGCGGGGAAGCGGCGATTGGCCAGGAGTTCGAAGAAGGCCCCGAAGGGGATGAGGGCGGGCACGGCGGCCACTTCCCAGCCGGTGGCGGCGGACAGGTTCCGGTTCACGTCCGGCAGTTGCGGCACGCGGTCCGGCGTCAGCTGCAAGACCTCCAGGCCCTTGAGGAATTCGTCGCAGGCCCGGTCGGCGATGAGCTTCATCTGCCGCTCGTAGAGGAAGGCCCAGGTCTGGTTTTCCTCGGCGCTGTAATCGACATAGCCGTGAACGTCCGGGGTTCTGGCGGTGTAGCTGGTGGCTTTCATAACGGTTTTCTCGCGTTGCCTTTCCTGGCTAATGACTCTTAATTCCCGTCATACCCGCCCTTCGACCTGTCCTGAGCCAGGTCGAAGGGCGGGTATGACGGTGAGACAATGAGTTACTTAAAGCACGCCGCGCCTTGCCTGGTCCCGCTCGATGGACTCGAACAGGGCCTTGAAGTTGCCTTCGCCGAAGCCCTGGTTGTGCACGCGCTGGATGATCTCGATGAAGATCGGGCCGAACAGGTTCTTGGTGAAGATCTGCAATAAATAGCCGCGCTCGTCGCCGTCGACGAGGACCTGGTGCGCCTGGATGCGCTCGTGATCCTCGACGACGCCGGGCACGCGCTCGAAGACTTCCGCGTAATACTCCGGGGCGATGTCCAGGGTTTCGATGGTCTTGCGATCCAGTTTGTCCAGGGATCCGAGGATGTCCTCGGTGAGGAAGGCCAGGTGTTGCACGCCGGGGCCGTGGTAGTCGCGCAGATATTCCTCGATCTGGGATTTTTCCTCCGAGCCCTCGTTGATGGGGATGCAGAAGCTGCCGTCCGGGGAGCGCAGGGCGTAGGAAACGAGGCCGGTGGCGACGCCGCGTATGTCGAAATAGCGGACCTCGGTGAAGCCGAAGACGTTTTTATAAAAATCCGCCCAGGTCTGCATCGTGCCCTTGTAGACGTTATTGGTCAGGTGGTCGACGGCGATGAAGCCCATGTCGGGCACGCGGCGCGGCGCGTCCAGGGCCAGGAAATCCTCGTCGTAGATGCTGCCCTTGAGACCGAAGCGGTCGATGAAATAGATCAGGCTGTCGCCGATCCCGTAGATGGCCGGGTAGGGCAGGTCCTTGTCGGCGTCCGAGGCGGCGCGGGCGCCGCGTTTGACGGCTTCGACGAGGGCGAAGTCGGCGTCGTCGACGCGCCAGCCCATGGACGCGATGGCCGGGCCGTGGGCCTCGGTGAAGCGCCGCGAGTAGCCCTGTTTTTCCCGGTTGAGCAGGAAGTGGATGTCGTTTTGGTTGTAGTAGAGGATGTCCTTGCTCTTATGGCTTTTCAGCAGGGAAAAGCCGAAGGCGGTGAACACCTGGTCCATGAAATCGCTGTTCAGGCTGGCGAACTCGGTGAATTCGATACCGCGCAGGCCTAGGGGGTTTTCATTCGTGGTCATATCAATCTCCGGCGGACAGAGCGCGCCTATGTTCGCAGCCTAGGCAAGGCTTTCGGATGGACGCTTGATTTCGATCAATTGGCGGCTATTTGCTGTTACGCCCTGGTCCCTGCGATAGGTTCAGAACGACCCTTCGATACGGGCGCAGCCTGTCCTGAGCCTGTCGAAGGGCGCCCTACTCAGGGCGAACGGACCTTAAGGCTCACTCGCTCCAGCTCTTCCAGTAATCCAGCCAGCGCACGGCCTTTCCGGCGGCGGTCAGTTCCAGCGGGTAGCGCGTGTCGATCATCACGGCCTTCTCGTTGGTTTCCCGCTTGGCCTTGGCGGCGGCGATGGCCTTGGGGTGGGGGCCGTGGTGTATGCCCTGGGGATGGAAGGTGGCCATGCCCGGGGCGATGCCGGCGCGGGAGAAGAAGTCGCCTTCGTGGTAGAACAGGACCTCGTCGAAGTCGATGTTGGAATGGTAGAAGGGCACTTTCATGGCGCCCGGGTCGCCGTTTTCCAGGCTGCGGGGCAGGAAGGTGCAGATCACCGCGTTCTTGAGCTTGAAGGTGATATGGGCCGTGGGCGGTAGGTGGTAGCGCTCGCTCATCACCGGGCGGATGTCGCGGATATTGAGCTGCCAGACCGTCAGATCGCCGCGCCAGCCGACGGTGGTGATGGGGTTGAAGGGGTAGGTCACCGTGGTGAGCCGGCCTAAGCGCTTGATCTTCAAGTCCCAGGGGCGATCGCGCTCCAGGCTGTCCGGGTCGGGGCTGGGCACGGTGATGACATTGAGATCGAAGAGGGCATGGGGTCCCAGGGGGCCGCGGTCGGGAATGGAGATCTCGCCGGAGGATTCGATGGTGAGCAGCTCGGTCTCGGCGGCCGGCACGAAGCGGTAGACCGTGCCGCGCGGGATCACCAGGTAGTCGCCGGTTTCGTAGTTGAGGGGGCCGAAATCGGTTTCCAAGCGGCCTTCGCCCCGGTGCACGAACAGGCATTCGTCGGCGTCGGCGTTGCGGAAATAATAGGGCATGGCGCTGGCTAAGCGGCTCATGCCGATCTGGATATCGGCATTGGCGAGGAAGACCGTGCGGCCCTCTAGGTAGTCGCCGGCCTTCAGGCCCGGCAGGTCGGCCAAGTGCAGGGCTTCGGGGCGCAGCTCGCCCTCAATGGCGCTCCAGGCCACCGGCGGCTGGTCGCGGTAGAGGTGGCTGACCCGGCCGAAGAAGCCGTCGCGGGCGTATTCCTCTTCGAACAGGCCGTCCGGGACATCGACATGCGCCTGGCGGGTGACGCGGCCCTTGCTGTAGTACATAAAAACCCTAGTTTACGTGTGGTTATGGCGTCGATGCTAGGGCTAGCTTTAATCGAAAGAAATTATAATTTTCTGAGGGTGTTTATCTGAATTATTGATAGTGTGTTCGAGCGGACGCCTGGGCGCCGCTCAATACACCCGGTTCTGGTTTGCTTCGATGGAGAACACAAGCCCATGCGCATCGATCTGGACGCCCTGGAAGTCCTGGACTGCATCCTGCGCGAGGGCAGCTTCGCCGCCGCCGCGACGCGCTTGCACAAGGCCCAGTCGGCGGTGAGCTACCAGGTGCGTAAGCTGGAGGACGCCCTGGGGCTAGCCCTCTTCGACCGCAGCCAGCACCGCGCCCGCCTGACCGACGCCGGGCAGCGCATCTGGCGCGAGGGCCGTGCCCTCCTGGACCAGGCCGAGCGCCTGGCGCGCACCGCCGAGGAGCTGCGCCAGGGTTGGGAGGGGGAGCTGGCTCTGGTCGTCGACGGCATCCTGCCCCAGGCGCCGATCATGGCGGCCCTGAAGCAGATGGCCGACGAGGGCGTGCCGACGCGCATCCAGGTGAAGGTGGAGTACCGGCGCGGCGTGCAATGGCGCTTCGAGCAGGACCAGGCGCAGATGATGCTGGTCAAGGACTACCGGCCGGAGGCCAGCCTGGAGGCGACGGCCCTGCCGGCTTACGAGGCGGTGCTCTGCGCGGCCCGGGAGCATCCCCTGGCGGCCCTGGCTGCCGTGAGCCTCATGGACCTGCGCCAGGCCGTGGAGCTGAGTGTGCACGACTCGGCCCGGGAGGCCGGCGAGCCGCGCGATAAGCGCCTGTTCGGCGGCGATCGCGTGTTTTTCATGAGCGATTTCCACAACAAGAAGGCCGCCATCGCCATGGGCCTGGGCTTCGGCTGGCTTCCGGAGTTCCTGGTCCGGGAGGAGCTGGCCCAGGGCGCGCTCATCGTCCTGCCCTTCGAGGGCGGCGGGCGCTATGCCTTCACGCCCCAGCTGGTGCTGCGCCGGGAGCCGGCCCCGGGACGGGCGGCGCGGCGCCTGAGGGATCTGCTCGTGGCGCACCTGGCCATGCCGGAAGGCTGAGGCCGTTTTTGGAATTTTACTGACAAATGAGTCGCTTATTGCCTATATCCGAGGCGGCCCTAAGGCTATAAAAGGAGTTTTGCGCGGGCAGGGAATCATGAGCATGAACATGGGGATAGGGGCCCTGGCCCTGGGCGGCCTGTGGCTGGCGGCCTCGCCGGTCCTCGCGGCGAGCTATGCCGAACTGACAAAGGGAACACAGGCCCAGCCCGGCCTCCTGGACGTCTACCGGGACCAGGCCAAGGGCCGGGTGCTGCTGGGCGTGGACGAGCTGGATACGCCGCTCTTGATGCTGTCCTCCCTGCCCTATGGCTTGGGCTCCAACGACGTGGGCCTGGATCGGGGTCAGGGCGGCGAGCCGCGCCTGGTGGAGTTCCGGCGCATCGGCAAGCGCCTGCTGTTGGTGCAGCCCAATACCCGTTTCCGCGCCCTGTCGGATGCGCCCGAGGAGCGGGCGGCGGTGCGCGAGGCCTTCGCCGAGTCGGTGCTCTGGGCCGGGGAGATCCTCGCGGAGGAGAAGGGTGGGTTTTTGGTGGATTTCACCCCCTTCCTGCTGGCCGACCGTCACGGCATCGCCGCGCGCCTGGCGGGCAGTAAGCAGGGGGCCTATGCCGTGGACAAGGAGCGCAGCGCGCCGCTCCTGGAGCATGCCAAGAGCTTCCCCGACAACACCGAGTTGGAGGCGCTGCTGAGCTTCGCCGGCCCGGGGGAGGGCGAGTTCGTGCAGCAGGTGGCCATGGACGCCACCAGCCTGTCCCTGCGCCAGCACCTGAGCTTCGTGCGCCTGCCGAAGGAAGGTTTCCAGCCGCGCCCCTATCACCCGGCCTCGGGCGGCTTCGACCTGAGCTTCTACGACTTCGCCACGCCCCTGGCCGCGAGCCTGGACACGCGCTACCAGGCGCGCTTCCGCCTGGACAAGACCGAGCCCGGCGCGGCCCCCAGCCCGGTCAAGAAACCCATCGTCTTCTACCTGGATCGGGGCACGCCCGAGCCGGTGCGCTCGGCCCTCCTGGACGGGGCGCGCTGGTGGGAGAAAGCCTTCGAGGCCGCCGGGTTCCAGGACGCCTACCGGGTCGAGCTCCTGCCCGAGGGCGTGGACCCCATGGACATCCGCTACAACACGATCCAGTGGGTGCATCGCGCCACGCGCGGCTGGTCCTACGGCGCCTTCGTCGCCGATCCGCGCACCGGCGAGATCCTCAAGGGCGCGGTGACCTTGGGCAGCCAGCGCGTGCGCCAGGACATCCTCATCGCCGAGAGCCTGCTCGCCCCCTATGGCAAGCCGGACGAGGCGGCGCTCAAGGCCGCCGCCGAGGCCATGGCCCTGGCGCGGTTGCGCCAGCTGGCGGCCCACGAGGTGGGCCACACCCTGGGATTTGCCCATAACTTCGCATCCAGCCGGGGCGGCAACGGCTCGGTCATGGACTATCCCCATCCGCTGATCCGCGTCGACGCCCAGGGCCGCCCCCAGCTGGCCGAAGCCTATGGCGTCGGCCTCGGGCCCTGGGACCGGTTCGCGGTGAAACATGCCTACGGCCAGTTCCCGGCCGGGCAGGAGGCCACCGGTCTCGCCGCCCTGCGCGCCCAGGCGGCCAGGGATGGCCTGGGTTACGTCAGCGACGCCGATGCGCGCGGCCCCGGCGATGCCCATCCGGACGGCCTGCTCTGGGACTTCGGCCCGGATTCGGTGGCCAGCTTCGATGCCCTGATGGGCCTGCGCCGCACGGCCCTGGCCGGTTTCTCCACGGCGGTCCTGCCGCCGGAACGCCAGTTGGGCGAGCTGGAGGCGCGCCTGGCACCGGTCTATCTGCTGCACCGTTACCAGTTGGAGGCCGTGGCCCGGCTCATGGGCGGCGCCAGCTACCGCTATGGCCTGGCCGGCGACACGCCGGCGGGCACGCAGAGCGTCCCGCCCGAGCGCCAGCGCGCGGCATTGCAGCGGGTGCTGGCGGCCCTGAGCGCCGAGGAGCTGGCCCTGCCGGAGCACGTGCTCAAGCTCATGACGCCGCCGGCCTATGGCCACGCCCGGGGCCGGGAATATTTCGCCACCAAGACGGCGCCGCTCTTCGACGCCCTGGCGGCGGTGGAGTCGGCCGCTGCCCAGGCCAGCCAGTACCTGTTGGACCCGGCGCGCCTGAACCGCCTGGCCTGGCAGGAGGCCGCCGACCCGGCCCAGCTGGGCCTGGGCGAGACCTTGGACGCTTTGTTCGATGGCACCTGGGGCCGAGAGCCGGACTCCCTGCCGGCGCCGGGTGGCGCGGCGGTGCAGCTGGCGGCCAATTGGGTGGTGCTGGACGGGCTGCTGGGCCTCCTGGATGGGCATGAGCTGCATGCTCCCGCCGAGGCCCAGCTGCGCCAGCGCCTGGCGCGATGGGCCAAGCAGCTGGAAAGACAGGACGGCGAGGGCCTCTGGGGTGATAATGCCCGCGAGGCGGCGGCCGCCATCAACCTGGCCCTCAGGGAGCCGGGCCGCTACAAGCCCCGCGCCAAGCCGGCGATCCCGCCGGGCGCGCCGATTTAAGACCAAGCACGAGGGAGAACGGACCATGATGCGACTTTACGGCAACTACGGCACGGCCAGCCTGGCGCCCCATATGCTGCTGGAGGAACTGGGCCTGGCTTACGAATTTCGGCGCGTCGATACGGAGCAGGGCGAGCAGCGTTCCGCCGAGTACCTGAAGCTCAATCCCAACGGCCGGGTGCCCACCCTGGTGGACGGTGAGGCGGTGCTCTACGAAGCGGCGGCGATCTGCCTGCATCTGGCCGATAAATGCCCGGAATCCGGCCTGCTGCCGGCGGTCGGCACGACGGCACGCGGTCAGGCCTACAAGTGGCTGATTTTCTTGACCAATACCCTGCAGCCTGCCCTGATCGCCTATTTCTATCCGGAGCGTTTCTCCACCGATCCGGCCCATGCTTCCGCCATCAAGACCCAGGCCGAGCTGACCGCCCTCAATCTCTACCGCCAGGTGGACGCCGACCTGGCCCAGGCCGGTCCCTATTTGCTGGGCGAGGCGCCCTGCGTGGCGGACTTTTACCTGCTGATGCTGGTGCGCTGGGGCCGCTGGTTCGCCACCCCACCAGTGACCGTGCTGCCGGCCGTCGCCAGGCTCGTGACCCTGATGAGCGAGCGCCCGGCGGTGCGGCGCAGCTTCGAGCAGGAAGGCATTCCGGCGCCTTACTGCCTGCTGCCCGGCGCATGAGACTAGCGGGTATCGGGGCGGTCCTGTTCCTGGCCGCCCTGTTGGCGCCGCCGGCCCAGGCCTTCGAAGCCAGCGCCGACTGTGCCGAATGCCCAGGCGGGCGCATGGCCCTGAGCACGCTGCGCGCCCAGCTGCCTGCCGGCTGGCGCTTGAACCGCCAGCGCGAGCCGGTGTTCGGCGGCGAGATCCTGGTGCTCGATACCGGCCGGCCCGGCGATGGGCGGCCGACCGTCCTCCTGGTGCACGGCCTGGGCCAGAACGGCCTGCGCGATTGGCTGCCCGTCCTGCCGGCCCTGGCCGGTGAGTACCGGGTCCTGGCCCTGGATCTGCCCGGCTTCGGCTTCTCCGACAAGCCCGAGGGCAAGTACTCGCCGACCAACTATGCCCGGGTCCTGGCCGACCTGGGCCGCGAGCGGGTCGGTGGGCCGATGCTGGTGATCGGGCATTCCATGGGCGGCGCGGCGGCCCTGCGCCTCGCCGCCGACTACCCCGGCCAAGTCAGCCAGCTAGTCTTGATCGACGCGGCCGGCATCCTGGAGCGCACCGCCTTCATCAAGCACGCCACGGCCCTGCCGCCCCTGGAAGACTTCGGCTTGGCGCCCTTGCAGAGACTCAACGCCGGCCTGCGCCGCTTTGGCCAGACCCTGGTGGAGAAGGCCGTGGGCGCCACCGATCCCACCGAACTCCTGGCCCAGAGCGACGGCGCCTGGGGCCTGCTGATGCGCGACAAGAGCAATGCCAATGCCGCCTTGGGGCTGGTCAGCGAGGATTTTTCCGAGGCGGTCTACACCCTGCTGCCGCCGGTGGAGCTGTTCTGGGGCGAGGACGATCCGGTGGCACCCCTGCGCACCGGCAAGGTCCTCGCCGCCCATCTGCCCCAGGCGCGCCTCACGGTCCTGTCGGGCGTGGGCCACAACCCCATGCGCGAGGCGGGGGCCCAGCTCCTGCCGCTGCTGTTGGAAGCCTTGCAGCCGCGGGTCTTCGAGTTGGAATCGGCCGAGCCCGCCCCTGGCGAGTCTTTGGGGGATCTGGTCTGCAAGAAGGAAAGTGGGCGAGTCTATAGCGGGCGTTACCGACAGCTACGCCTGGAGGGCTGCACCGAGATCACGCTGCGCGACGTCCAGGCCGAGAGCCTGTGGCTGCGCCAGTCGCGGGTGGAGGCGGAGAACCTGCGGGTGGAAGGCTCGGGCACGGCCCTCTATGCCGAGGGCAGCGTGCTGCGCATGACCAATGGCCTGTTAAGCGGGCGGGTCGCCATCGAGAATCGCGGCAGCCGCCTGGACCTGGCCGGCGTCGCCCTCAAGGCCAGCGAAACCGCCCTGCTGGTGGGCCGCCCGGCGCGCTTCCTGTTCTCCCTCTGCGAGACCGATAGCCCCGGCTACCAGGGCTATCTGCATGGCAATCGCCAACTGGCGCCGGGCGCCTATGCCCGTTGATCAGGGGTTCTTGCGCAGCTTGGCGTAATAGAAGCCGTCCGGGCCCTCGTTCTGGGGCAGGATCTGCCAGCCCGGGCCCTCCGGGGCACCGTCCGGGGCGATGGCGATTTCCTCGGCATCGGCATGGCGCTCCAGAAAATTCGCGATCTGCGCCGAATTCTCGGCCGGCAGCACCGAACAGGTGGCGTAGACGAGGATGCCGCCCGGCTTGAGCAGCGGCCAGAGCTTGTGCAGCAGCCGCGCCTGTTCCACCGCCAGGTTGGGAATGTCTTTCGCCTTGCGCAGCAGCTTGATGTCCGGGTGGCGGCGGATCACGCCGGTGGCCGAGCAGGGCGCGTCGACGAGGATGCGGTCGAAGGGCTCCTCGTCCCACCAGGTGTCGGGCTTGGCGGCATCGAACACGCCCCAGTCGCCGTCCAGGTCCAGGCGCGCGAAGGTCTGCTCGATCTTGCCGGCGCGGCGCTCGTCGGAGTCCAGGGCCAGGAGTTGCACGCCCGGCTCGGTCTCCAGGATATGGGCGGACTTGCCGCCCGGTGCGGCGCAGGCGTCGAGCACGCGCAGACCGGGCGCCAGTTCCAACAGATGGGCGGCCAGCTGGGCCGCCTCGTCCTGGACCGAGACCAGGCCCTCGTCGAAGCCGGGCAGGCGCGAGACGTCGACCGGGTGCACGAGTCGGATCGCCTCCGGGGCGAAGTCCGAGGCCAGGGCCTCGATGTCCGCTTCTTTCAGCAGCTCCAGATAGTCCTCGCGGCTGGTCTTTTGCCGGTTGACGCGCAGGTTCATGGGCGGGCGCGCCTGGTTGGCGGCCATCACGTCCTCCCCATGGCCGGGATAGCAGGTCTCGAAGGCCTCGGCCAGCCAGCGCGGGTGGGCATAGCGCAGATGCACTTGTGCATCGACGCCGCCCAGGAGGGCATCCTGTTCGCGCTGGAAAGTGCGCAGCACGCCGTTGACCAGCTTTTCGGCCCAGGGCTTGCCCAGCTTGCGCGTGGCCTCGACAGTCTCGGCCACGGCGGCATGGGCCGGGATGCGCGTGTGCAGCAGCTGGTAGAAGCCCATGAGGATCAGGGCCTGGATGTCGGTGTCGGCGGCTTTCAGCGGGCGCGACATCAGCTTGGGGATGATGCCGTTCAGGCGGTGGAACCAGCGCAGCACGCCATAGGCCAGCTCCTGGGCCAGGCCCTGGTCCTGGCCGGGCAGGTTCTTGATCTCGGCGGGTAGGGCCGAGGACAGGGAGCGGCCGTCGCGGATCACGAGGACCAGGGCGCGGGCACAGGCGGCGCGGGTGTTCATTCGGTCTCTCCAAGGCGCTGGCCGGGCGCGAAACGTTCGCCGCGGCCGTTCAAGATTTCTTGGGCGGACAAGGGTTTGCCGCCGGGTAATTGCAGTTGTTCAAGGCGCAGGGCGCCGCTACCGCAGGCGACGAGGATGCCGTTTCGGTCGGCGCTCAGGATGCCGCCGGGCTGGCCGGAACCGGTCTCGGCGGCCGCCTGCCAGATGCGCAGCTTGTCGCCGCCCAGGGCCGTCTCGGCCACCGGCCAGGGATTGAAGGCGCGCACCTGGCGCTCCAGCTCGGCGGCGGTCTTGCGCCAGTCCAGGCGCGCCTCCTCCTTGGCCAGCTTATGAGCATAGCTGACGCCGGCTTCCGGCTGGGGGCTGGCTTTCAGGCTACCGTCGGCGATGCCCGGCAGGGCCTCGACGAGGGCCTCGCAGCCCAGGGCCGCGAGCCGGTCGTGCAGGCTGCCGCCGGTCTCGTCGGCGGCGAGGCTCAGGCGCTTTTCCAGCAGCACC
The DNA here is from genome assembly GCA_016182845.1 of Gammaproteobacteria bacterium. GTDB lineage: Bacteria > Pseudomonadota > Gammaproteobacteria > Enterobacterales > Permianibacteraceae > JACPFT01. Next base: position 148,937 of record JACPFT010000017.1, on the reverse strand, counting down.
GGCCCGGTGTCCAGGCCCGCCTCCATGCGCATGATGCCCACGCCCGACTCGGCGTCGCCGGCCAGCACGGCGCGCTGGATGGGCGCCGCGCCGCGCCAGCGCGGCAGGAGCGAGCCATGGACGTTGACGCAGCCCAGGCGCGGGATGTCCAGCACGGCTTGCGGCAGCAGCAGGCCATAGGCCACCACGATCATCAGATCGGGAGCGAAGGCCGCCAGCTCGGCCTGGGCCTCCGGGGCTTTCAGCGAGGCCGGCTGGCGGACGGGCAGGCCATGCTCCAGGGCGAGCGCCTTCACCGGGCTGGGCTGCAGCTTCTGGCCGCGCCCGGCCGGGCGATCCGGCTGGGTATAGACGGCCACGACCGAATGCCCGGCGTCCAGCAGGGCCTGCAAGTGCAGGGCGGCGAATTCCGGCGTGCCGGCGAAGACGATGCGTAGGCTCATGGGGCTCGGTTTAGGAGGAAGAAAGGATTGACCGCCAAGGCGCCAAGAACGCCAGGGAAAGCAAAAGAATAGGGAGGATTTTCCGTTCAGCGCAAATCCAACCCCGCCCCAGGCCTTGCCGCGACAGTCGCAGGTTCCGAGAAGGGGTCTGCCGTTCATTTCTTGGCGTTCTTGGCGCCTTGGCGGTTAAAAATCGGCTTTCGTCTCAACGCACCGTCTGGCGCGCTTCTTTTTCCAGCTTCTTGCGGATGCGCTCGCGCTTCATGGGGGAGAGGTAGTCGATGAAGACCTTGCCGTCCAGGTGATCCAGCTCGTGCTGGATGCACACGGCCAAGAGGCCGCCGGTGTCCAGCTCGAAGGCATCGCCGTTGCGGTCCAGGGCGCGCACCCGCACTTCGTTGGCGCGTTCCACCTTGGCATAGACTTCCGGGAAGGACAGACAGCCTTCCTCCATCTCCTCGATGCCGCGCTTCTCCAGGATCTCCGGATTGATCAGCACCAGGGGTTCGGATTTGTCTTCCGAGACATCGATGACCACGATCTGCTGCTGGACGTTGACCTGGGTCGAGGCCAGGCCGATGCCGGGGGCCGCGTACATGGTTTCGAACATGTCGTCGACGATGGCGCGCACGGCGTCGTCGACTTGAGTAACCGGTTTAGCTTTCAGCCGTAAACGCGGGTCCGGAAAGGTTAATATTTCAAGCTTGGCCATAGGTTTGTGACTACGTTTGTAGTATAAGTTCGAAAATACCGTCTACTATGGGGATCATACTGGATAAGTAGCGGCCCGATAAGGTTTTTCGCGGCGCCGCAACGCAATCCCCAGACCCTTAGACCATCGGGATCGGATCATGAAAAAACTCACCGCTTCCTTGTGCGCCCTGGCCATGGCTGCCGCGAGTGCCTGGGCCCAGGCCGCCGAGCTGCGCGCCGATCACCCGGACAGTTATATCGTCCAGCAGGGTGACACGCTCTGGGACATCGCCGGACGCTTCCTCACCAAGCCCTGGCAGTGGCCGGAGATCTGGCAGGCCAATCCCCAGGTCGAGAACCCCCACCTCATCTACCCCGGCGACCAGTTATCCCTGGTCTATGTCGACGGCCAACCGCGCCTGGTTCTGGGCAAGCGCGTCGGCGGCGGCGGGACCCTCAAGCTCAGCCCCGGCGCTCGCATCCTCTCCCAGGGTCAGGCCGTGACTACCCTGCCCCTGGACGTGGTGCAACCCTTCCTGGTGGGCGCGCGCATCGTCGGCGAGGACGAATACCTGCAATCCGCCTACGTGGTCGGCACCGACGGCGATCGCCTGGCCACCGGCCTCGGCGACCAGGTCTATGTGCGCGGTCTCGAAGACACGGTCGTCAAGGGTCTGTCCTTCTTCCGCAAGGGCGGGGCCTACGTGGATCCGGAAACCGAGGAGCTCCTGGGCTTCGAGGGCCTGCACCTGGGCAGCGGCCAGCTGGTGCGCGGCGGCGACCCGTCCACCGTGGCCATCAAGCGCATCGCCCTGGAAATCCTGGAAGGCGATCGCCTGATGCCTACCGATGAGCAGCATCTGCGCCCGGTCTTCCTGCCCCATGCGGTCAAGTCCGACTTTGCCGGCCGCATCATCTCGGTCTATGGCGGCGTCAGCCAGATCGGCCAGTACAACGTGGTCGTGCTCAACAGGGGCGAGCGCGAAGGCGTCGAAGTCGGCCATGTCATGACCGTGTTCCGCAAGGGCGACACGGTCATGGACGATTTCGCCAAGGAGCATCGCGCCGGCAAGACGGAAGAGCGCGGCATGTTCCAGCGCCTGGGCGATTTCTTCGGCGGCAGCGCCAAGGAAGCCGTGGCCCTGCCCGACGAGCCGGCTGGCGAGCTGATGGTGTTCCGCACTTTCGACAAGGTCAGCCTGGCCCTGGTCATGGCCGCCAAGCGTCCCATCCATGTGCTGGACGCCGTGCGTCCGCCGGAGTAAAAACAAGGCTTTGGATCGGTGGAAGGGCGCCCGTTCGGCGCCCTTTTTCTTGTCGCGATCCGCTCATGGAGCGAGCCCATGTCCCTGGCTTTCGATGATGAACTCTTGGCCTGGCTGGCCTTGGCGCGCGTGCCTGGTCTTGGGGCCGCGCGCTGCCGCGCCCTGGTCGGCGAGTCGGACTCAGCAAGCGCCGTGCTGGCGGAGAGGCCCGAGCATTGCCTGGGCGAGTCGCTAGGCGCGGCTGTCATCGCCGGCCTGCGCCAGCCGGATTGGGCGGGCGCCGAGGCGGATCTCGCCTGGCGGGACAGCCCGGACAAGCATGTCCTCTGCTTGAGCGATCCCCGCTATCCGCCGCTCCTGGCCCAGCTTTCCGATGCGCCTACCGTGCTCTACGTCCTGGGCGACGCCGCCTTGTTGCGCGCGGCGCAGCTGGCCGTGGTCGGTTCGCGCAATCCCACGGCCCTGGGCCGGGAGACCGCCGAAGCCTTCGCGGCGGGGTTGACCCAGGCCGGCCTGGTCATCACCAGCGGCCTGGCACTGGGCATAGACGGCGCGGCCCACGAGGGTGCCCTGCGCGCCGGGCATACCCTGGCGGTCTGCGGCACGGGCCTGGACCGGGTCTACCCGGCGCGCCACAAGGCCCTGGCCCACCGCATCGCCGCCCAGGGCGCCCTGATCTCGGAATTCCCGCCCGGCACCCTGGTCCAGGCGAGCAACTTCCCGCGCCGCAACCGCCTGATCGCCGGCCTGTCCCTGGGCACCCTGGTGGTGGAAGCGGCCCTGCAGAGCGGCTCCCTGATCACCGCCCGCCTGGCCCTGGACTACGGCCGCGAGGTCTTCGCCATTCCCGGCTCCATCCACAATCCCCTGGCACGCGGCTGCCATGCCCTGATCCGCGAGGGCGCCAAGCTGGTGGAGTGCGCCGAGGACGTGCTGGAGGAGCTGGGGGCGCTGGCGGGACTGGAGTTTGCCGCCGCGCCGGCGCCGGGCATGCCCACGGCATTGCCTGGGCTGGATGCCCAAGAGCAAGCCGTGCTGGCGGCGGTGGACCATGCGCCCACCTCGGTGGATCGGGTCATCGCTCGGACAGGCCTGCCGGCGCCGGTGGTCTCCGGCAGCCTGCTGGGGTTAGAATTGCGCGGTTTGCTCGCCTTGAGCGCCGGCGGTTACCAGCGTCTAGCCCCATGAAAGAAGATGTACTCGAAGTCCTGCTGTATCTGTTCGATCACTTCCAGGACGAAGAACAGGCTCTGCACGAGGGCATGGCCCCGGGCGAGATCGCGGTCGCGCCGCCCACCGAGGCGGCCCTGACCGAGATGCTGGAGCAGGCCGGCTTCGCCCAGGGCGAGATCCTCAAGGCCCTGCGCTGGCTGGACGATCTCTCCGCCCTGCGCGACGACGAGTTCCCGCCCGGTCCCCTGGCCGACACCGCCATGCGCGTGTTCACCGCCCAGGAATGCGAGCGCCTCACGCCCGAGTGCCGTGGCTTTCTGCTGTTCCTGGAGCAGATGGGCGTGCTCAATGACTTCTCCCGCGAGCTCACCATCGACCGGGTCATGGCCCTGGATTCGCCCGAGGAGCTGGATGTGGAACAGCTTAAGTGGATCGTGATGATGGTGCTCTATGCCTTGCCCGGATATGAAGGTGCCTATGCCTGGGTGGAGAGCATGGGCGATGCCCAGATCGCCTTTCACTGATGGGCCGTACGCGGGTATGGTCCGTTCGCCCTTCGACTGGCTCAGGACGAACGGGTTGTCGCCGATTCGACTTTTAGCGGCCGCAGGTTGAACACCATGACCTGGCTCAACACCTGGCATATCCACCGCGCCGTCCGTGCCCTGGAGCGGGGCGGCGTCGTCGCCTATGCCACCGAGGCGGTGTTCGGCCTGGGTTGCGATCCCGAGGATGAGCTGGCGGTGTTGCGCGTGCTGGAACTCAAGCGCCGGCCGGCCCACAAGGGCCTGATCCTGATCGCCGCCGACGAGGCCCAGTTGGCGCCCTATGTCCAGCCCTTCACGGCCGAGATGCGCGGGCGCATGGCCGGCAGCTGGCCCGGCCCCAACACCTGGGTCGTGCCGGCCCGCCCGTCCCTGTCGCGCCTGGTGCGCGGCGAGCACGACACGGTGGCGGTGCGCGTCAGCGCCCATCCCCAGGTTCAGGCCCTGTGCCTGGCCTTCGGCGGCGCCCTGGTGTCCACCAGCGCCAACCGGGCCGGGCTTAGACCGGCGCGCACGCCCTTCGCGGTGCGCCAGGCTTTCGGCGACGAGCTCGATTACCTCCTGCCCGGCGCCGTGGGCGCCGCGCGCAAGCCCACCACCATCCGCGACGCGCTGAGCGGCGCGGTCCTGCGTCCCGCCTGAGAGACACTATGACCCAGCCCGACATCGCCGCCGTGAAGGCCTACTTGTTAGCTCTGCAGGATCGGATCTGCGCCGCCTTCGAGGCCCTGGACGGCACGCCCTTCCGCGAGGACGCCTGGGAGCGCGCCGAGGGCGGCGGCGGGCGCACACGGGTCATGGAGCACGGCCGTTTCTTCGAGCGCGGCGGCGTCCTGTTCTCCCACGTCCAGGGCGGGCAGATGCCGGCCTCGGCCACCGCCCACCGCCCCGAGCTGGCGGGCCGGCGCTTCGAGGCCATGGGCCTGTCCCTGGTCATGCACCCGGAGAACCCCTATTGCCCCACCTCGCACATGAACGTGCGCTGCTTCATCGCCGAGAAGGAGGGTTGCGAGCCGGTGTGGTGGTTCGGCGGCGGCTTCGATCTGACGCCCTATTACGTCTTCGAGGATGATGCCGAGCACTGGCATCGCGTCGCCCGCGATGCCTGCGCCCCTTTCGGCGCCCAGGTCTATCCGCGCCTGAAGACCTGGTGCGATACCTATTTCTACCTGAAGCACCGCGACGAGCAGCGCGGCATCGGCGGCCTGTTCTTCGACGATTGGCAGGAAGGGGGATTCGAGCCGGCCTTCGCCCTGATGCGCTCGGTGGGCGATCACTACCTGCCGGCCATCCTGCCCATTCTGGAGCGCCGCCGGGATGCGCCTTGGGGCGAGCGGGAGCGGGATTTCCAGCTCTACCGGCGCGGCCGCTATGTGGAGTTCAACCTGGTCTGGGATCGGGGCACCCTGTTCGGCCTACAGTCCGGCGGCCGCACCGAATCCATCCTGGTGTCCATGCCGCCGGAGGTCCGCTTCCGCTACGACTGGACGCCCGAGCCCGGCAGCGCCGAGGCGGCGCTGTACGACTACCTGAAGCCGCGCGACTGGCTGGCTTGAGATCCGGTCCACCGAAAAGCACGAAGGGCGCCTAGGCGCCCTTCGTTTTGCAGCGCGAGGCTCAGATCCGGCGGCGCAGGCGGCCGGCCAGGAGCAGGCCCAAGCCCAGCATGGCCAGGGTGCCCGGTTCGGCGATCTCGATGAGGCGGCCGTAAGTGAAGAACTGGCTGGTGCCGTTCTCGCGGGTGTAGACCACGCCGTCGATGATCTCGACGCCGTCGCCCGGGACCAGGAATACGTCCAGGCGGTACTTGTGGTTGCCGATCACGAAGGTGAAGGAGGGCAGCGCGGCGCCGAAGGTGAAGAAATCATCGCAGTTCGAGCCGTTCGGCGTCGGCGTGGCGCACTGGGCGACGTTGGGGGTCTCGGTGAAGCTGACGCCGATGTCGGTGGAGTCGAACAGGCCGGCCAGTTCCAGCTGGCTGCGCAGCATCACGCCGGTCAGGGAAGACGTGCCGGATTTGATGATGTTGTTGAAGTGAGTCAGGGTGGACAGCAGGACGGGCACGCCGTCGGAGCTGATGAAACCCTGCTCGTTGTCGATGCGCAGGCCGCTCTGCTGGCCATTGCCGGTGCTGGCCGGTACGCCCCAGCGCAGTTCGTGGCTGGCGCCCGGCACCGAGCCGTCGGCTTCGATGAAGGAGACCTGGCCCTGGCCGCCGGGTTGCGTTTGGGTCTGAGTGCCCTGCATCCAGCCGCCGGTCAGGGTGAAGGGCAGGGTGATGGCGGAGGCGTCGAGGGACAACAGGCTACCGATGGCGAACACACCGCTCAGAATGCGGGACTTCAGGTTCATGGGGGCTCCGGACTGCGTGGCAAAGTCCACAGTGTAGGCAAAATACGTGCCTAAAAAATATATATCATATAAAACAAACTGTTATGTGCCATGTACTGACGCGTAATAAGTTTCATCTGTAAAGAAGACATGCCAATAAATTGGGCTTATCACTGACCCGCCCCGAAATCTGTAAAAAAATCCGACAGCTAGTGGTCCATGTGGGGTGTGGTTAACGTCAGTTCGGATGCATGAAGTCCTGAGACAAGGCGCCGCGACGAGTCATAGCAGGGCTATGGCGAGGAGCGGCAACGCTGTATCAGGGTTTCAGGCGCCGATAACTGACACCCCGCATGGACCACTAGTCGCAAGCCGATGTCGCGCGGGGCCTGCGCTCAGACCCGATTGCCGCGCCCGTTCTTCTGCCATTGGGCCAGCAGGCGCTCGGCGATCTGCTCCAGGGGGGCGATGTCGCAGGCGGCGCCGATCTGGGCGGCCTCCTTGGGCATGCCATAGACCACGCAGGAGGCCTCGTCCTGGGCCAGGGTCCAGGCGCCGGCCTGGCGCATGGCCAGGAGGCCGGCGGCTCCGTCCTTGCCCATGCCGGTCAGGATCAGGCCGAAGGCATTGGCGCCGGCGGTGCGGGCCGCCGAGTCGAAGAGGACGTCGCAGGAGGGCCGGTGGCGGTTGACCGGCGGGGCCTGGGAAAGCTCGGTGACATAATTCGCGCCGCTGCGCGCCAGGCAGAGGTGGGCATCGCCGGGCGCGATGTACACATGGCCGGGCAAGAGGCGCTCGCCGCCCTGGGCCTCGCGCACGGTCAGGCCGGTGAGCCGATCCATGCGCTGGGCGAAGGAGCGGGTGAAGCCGGGCGGCATGTGCTGGGCGATGAGGATGCCCGGGGCATCGGGGGGCAGGCCTTGCAGGACCTCGCGTATGGCTTCGGTGCCGCCGGTGGAGGCGGCGATCATCAGGACTTTTTCCGTGCCGACGAAGCCGGCCTGGGCGGGGCTTGCCCGGCTGGCGGGCGGCGCGGGCGCGATCGGGCGCGGATGGGCCTGGGCGGCGGCGCGGATCTTCTCCGCGATGGTTTCGGCATAAGCCTCCAGGCCGGCCTGGATGCCCAGCTTGGGCTTGGCGATGAAGTCCACGGCGCCCAGTTCCAGGGCCCGGAAGGTGATCTCGGAGCCTTCCTCGGTCAGCGAGGAGATCATCACCACCGGCATGGGCCGCAGGCGCATGAGCTTTTCCAGGAATTCCAGTCCGTCCATGCGCGGCATTTCCACGTCCAGGGTCAGGACGTCCGGATTGAGCTGCTTGATCAGCTCGCGGGCCGCATAGGGATCGGGCGCCGCGCCCACCACCGCGATGCCCTCCTGGTGATTCAGGATCTGGGTGAGCAGGCTGCGGATCAGCGCCGAGTCATCGACGATCAAGACCTTGATAGGCACTACTCGCTCCTAAAACCAATCAGAAAAGTTCCACATCGCCCTCGACCTTGGCCTTGCGCAGGCGCAGGGAGTATTCCATCTCCCGGTCGACGATGGTGGAGTTGTGCATTTCCTTGAGTTTCTTCACCAGGACCCGGCCGCTGGAGGGAAAGAAATACACCTTGCGCGGATAGATATCGAGCAGATCCTGGGCGGCGATGGGAATGCGCTCCATATCGAGGAATTTGAGCACGAACTCGGCGTTGCGCTCGCCGATATTGCTGTAGTGAAAATCCTTGAGCACCTTGCCGCCGCCGAAGATCTTGGCCTCGAAGCGCCGGCGATCGGCGCCCAGCTTGAGCAAATGGTTGATCAGGACTTCCATGGCGTAACTGCCATAGCGGGCCGAGGTACTGGCCGGGCCGTTTTCATCGCCGGAACCCGGCAGCATGAAATGGTTCATGCCGCCTACGCCGCTGTCGCGATCGCGCAAGCAAACGGCGATGCAGGAGCCCAGTACGGTCACGATCAGGGTTTCCCGGCGCGTGACGTAATATTCGCCCGGCAGGATCTTGACCGCCTCGGTGTCGAAAAGCCGGTCGAAATACCGGTTGGGTGCCAGGTGCTCCTCATACTCGCGGGCGGTCATGGAGACTTCTCGAAACTGGTTTTCCCCAGCGGTTTCAGGCCGGCGGGCAACCGGAAGAAACTTTCCGAGTGCCCGGCGAAAAACAGCCCGCCCGGTTTCAGGTGATGGACGAAGCGCTCCAGCAGGCGCAGCTGCGTGGGCTTGTCGAAATAAATCATGACATTCCGGCAGAAAATCGCGTCGTACTGGCCGATCCCGGGCCAGGCCTCGGCCAGCAGGTTGAGCGGGCGGAACTCGATGAGCTCGCGCAGCTCGTCGACCACGCGCACCTGCCCCGCGCGCGCGCCCTTGCCGCGCAGGAAATAGCCGCGTTTCAGCTCCAGGGGCAGGCGTTCCACCCGTTCCAGCGGGTAGATGCCAAGCTGGCCGGTCTCCAGGACCTTGGTGTCGACATCGGTGGCCAGGATGCGCACCGGAGGGTCGTGGCGGTCATAGGTCTGGGCGGCGGTGATGGCGATGGAATAGGCCTCCTCGCCGGTGGAGGCGGCCGCCGACCAGATGCGCAGCTCGCCCCGGTCGCGGCGGTTTTCCAGGAAGCCGCTCAGCTTCTGAAAATGGTGGTTCTCCCGAAAAAAGGCCGTCAGATTCGTGGTCAGCGCATTGACGAAGGCCTGGAATTCCTCGGCGTCGGCCTCGACCCGGTCCAGGTAGCGGGCGAAGCTGGACAGGTCCAGGGCACGCAGCCGGCGCGTGAGTCGCGAATACACCAGGGATTCCTTGTTGGCATTGAGCCTGATGCCGGCATGCCGGTAGATGAGGCGGCACACGCGGTCGAAATCGGCCTCGGTGAAGCGGAATTCCCGGGCCGGTTCCGCCGTCACGGGAGCTGGGCGGCGGGTGGGCGGGGCGTAGCGTTCCTCGATCACGCTCAGAACTCTTCCCAATCGTCCTCGGTCTTCACCTTGCGCGGCGCGGGCTTCCTGGCGGCGGGTTTACCGCCCCGCGCGCTCAGCGCGGAAGCCGGCATCGCCTGTGCGACTAGGCGCGGCGCCAGGCCGGCGCCCTCGAAGCGGAACACGGCGACCGCCTCGCCCAGACTGTCGGCCTGCTCGCGCAAGGATTCGGCGGCGGCCGAGGCCTGTTCCACCAGGGCGGCGTTCTGCTGGGTCATCTCGTCCATCTGCACCACGGCCGCATTGATCTGCTCGATGCCCGTGCTCTGTTCCTCGGAGGCGGCGGCGATCTCGCTCATGATGTCGGTGACGCGCTGGATGGCGGCGACGATGTCGGCCATGGTGCTGCCGGCGGTGGCCACCAGCTTGTTGCCCGATTCCACCTTGTCCACGGAATCGGTGATCAGGGTCTTGATCTCCTTGGCGGCGGCGGCGGAACGCTGGGCCAGGTTGCGCACTTCCCCGGCGACCACGGCGAAGCCGCGGCCCTGCTCCCCGGCGCGGGCCGCTTCCACGGCGGCGTTTAGGGCCAGGATATTGGTCTGGAAGGCGATGCCGTCGATGACCGAGATGATGTCGGCGATCTTGCGCGCCGAGTCGTTGATGGCGGTCATGGTGGTGACCACGTCGCCCACCACCGAGCCGCCCTTGACCGCGATCTGGCTGGCGTTCTGGGCCAGCTGATTGGCCTGGCGGGCATTGTCGGCATTCTGCTTGACCGTGGAGGTCAGCTCCTCCATGGACGAGGCGGTTTCCTCCAGGTTGGCGGCCTGCTGTTCGGTGCGCGCCGAGAGGTCGGCATTGCCGGCGGCGATTTCGCTGGAGGCGGCGGTCACCGTCATGGCCGACTCGCGGATCTGGCGCATCATCATGGACAGGGAGTCCACGGTGTTATTGGTATAGGTCTTCAGCTCGCCGAAGGTGCCCTGGTAATCGGCGCCTATGCGCGCGGTGAGGTCGCCGTTGGAGATGGCGCCCAGGACATGGGCCACGTCGCTGAGGCCTTTGGCGGAGATCTCCATCAGGCCGTTGAGGCCCTCGGCCACATTCCGGAAGAAGCCGTCCTTGCCCGTGGTCGGGATGCGCTGGGTAAAGTCCCCGGCGCCGGCGGCGCGCACCAGATTCGCCACCTCATTTTCCGCGGCTACCTCGTTGGTGCGATCGGCCCATTCCACCACCGCGCCCAGGCGCTCGCCCTTGTCATTGGTGACCGGGTTGGCGGTCAGGGCGAAAGTGCGCCCGCCCAGCACGATCTGGGCGGTGTAGCTGCTGTTCAACGAGGCCAAGAGGCTGCGCTGGTGGCTGGGATTCTTGTGGAAGCGGTCTATGGGCTGGCCGATCAGATTGCGGCGATCGAATTGCGGCAGCTGCTTGCGGATATCGGGCTCGGCGATCTCGAACATCTGCATGACCGCCCGGTTCATGTAGATGATATTGCAGTCGGCATCGGCGATTTGCACATTGGAGCTAACATTGTCCAGGGCCGATTTGATGCGGGCATTGCTGGCGGCCTCGGCGTCGGCCCGGCGCAAATGGGCCAACATGTCCACCAAGCCATGGCTGACGCTGCCGGCCATGCGCGGATCCAGTTCCAGGCCGACCGTCAGGTCGCCGGCGGCGATGCGCGACACCACGGCTTTCAGCTCGCGCGGATCGGCGCCCAATTCTCGGAACAGCTGCCGGGCGATGCTAAGGCCAAGCACGGCGCTCAGCAGGGTCGCGACGATGACGGAGAGCATCAGGCCGAAGGCGGCGTTCTTACTCGCCGACTCGCTGTCGACTTCCTTCACGCCGAGATAGCGCTCGGCGGTGGCCGCCAACTTGGTGACATCGGCGTAATTCTTGACGAAGCGCGCGCTCAGCTCGGCATAGGCGGCACCGCGCAAGGCATCGTCGCCGCTCAGGATGGCCCGCTTGAAATCATTGGTGGCGTAGTCCAGATAGGCCAGGGCGGAGGGGATGACGAGGGTTTGGAACGGCTCCTGCAAATCCGGGGGCAGGGCGATGCCTTTCCAATAACCCTGGCGCTTCAGGGCGTCTTCGCGCAGGGAGGCAAGCTTGAGCAGGAGCTCGTCGCGCGACACGTGATCGGGCCGCTCCATGATGGCCGCGGCCGTGGCCTGGGCCTCCACCGGGAACAGGGGCGGCGGCAGGATGTCGGCCACCATGTTTTTGCTGTTGATGATGTCGAGATAGCTGGCGCTGCCTATGCGATTCTGGTTGATGGCCAGGATGGCGTAAGTCGCGACGGCGACGAGTATGGCCAGGAATCCGCCGCTCAACAGGAGCATACGCTGTTTTAGCGAGAGTTTTTGCAACATGGTTTCCTCCTGTTGCGGTTTCTATCAGTTCCATCAAGACGGGTTCGAGTAAACAGAATGTCCGGTGATTCAATTCTCCGCTTGAGCCACCAGGGCCATTTCCTCCGAGGACATGAGCTTTTCGATGTCGACGATGATCAGCATGCGCTCGTCCAGCGTGCCAAGACCCAATAGGTATTGGCTGTCGAAGGCGATGCCGAATTCCGGGGGCGGCTTGATCTGCTCGCTGACCAGGGCGGTGACGTCGGAGACGCCGTCCACCACGATGCCCACCACGCGCTTGAAAATATTCAGGATGATCACCACGGTGAATTGATCGTATTTGGCCTCGCCGACCCTGAATTTGATGCGCAGATCGACGATGGGCACGATCTCGCCGCGCAGATTGATGACGCCCTTGATGAATTCCGGGGCATTGGCGATGGCGGTGACCGATTCGTAGCCGCGGATCTCCTGGACGCGCAGGATGTCGATGGCGTATTCCTCCTTCCCCAGGGAGAAGGTGAGGAATTCCTGGGGAATTTCGCGCCCGGCATGCGCCTTGGCTTCAATCATGGGAGAGGCCTCCGTTGCTGGCGATGGCGTCCTGGGGGATCAGGGCCTCGACGTCGAGGATCAGGGCGACCCGGCCGTCGCCGAGTATGGTCGCGCCGGACATGCCGGGGATGCGCCGGTAATGGGTTTCCAGGCTCTTGATCACGACCTGCTGCTGACCTAGCAGCTCGTCGACGAACAGGGCGAACTTGCGGTTGTCGGCCTCCAGGATCAGGACGATGCCCTGGGAGGGCTCGCGGGATCGCGGCTCGACATGGAGGAATTCGTGCAGGGCGATGAGCGGCAGATATTCGCCGCGCACCCTAACCAGCCTGCCGCTGGCGGCCAGGGACTTGATGTCCTCCGGCCGCGGCTGTAGGGATTCGATAATGCAGGCCAGGGGCACGATATAGGTTTCCGCGCCCACCGCGAGGCTCATGCCGTCCAGGATGGCCAAGGTCAGGGGCAGGCGTATGCTGAATTTCGAGCCCATGCCGGCATAGGATTCGATCTCGATGCGCCCGCCCATGGCGGCGATGTTTTTCTTCACCACGTCCATGCCCACGCCGCGCCCCGAGACATCGGTGACGACGCTGGCAGTCGAGAAGCCGGGCGCGAAAATCAGCTGCCAGACTTCCTGATCGCTGGGATTTTCGCTCAAGGCCAGGCCATTCTCCCGAGCCTTGGCGAGGATGCGCTCGCGATTCAGGCCGCCGCCGTCGTCGAGGATTTCGATGACGATATTGCCGCCCTGGTGGAAGGCCGACAGGGACAGGCGGCCGCTGGGGGCCTTGCCGCGCTGGGCGCGGATGTCGGGAGTCTCGATGCCGTGGTCGATGGCGTTGCGCACCAGATGGGTCATGGGATCGACGAGCTTCTCGATGAGCCCCTTGTCCAGCTCGGTATTCTCGCCTTCCAGGATCAGATCCACCTCCTTGCCGAGTTTTTGCGCCAGATCGCGCACCACGCGCGGGAAGCGGCTGAACACGAAGGAGATGGGCAGCATGCGGATCGACATCACCGATTCCTGCATTTCCCGGGTGTTGCGCTCCAGCAGGGTCAGGGCGCTCTGCATTTTCTCGTGCAGGGGCGAGCCTTCCAGTTCCTTGCCCAGCTGGCTGAGCATGGATTGGGTGATGACCAGTTCGCCGGCCAGGTTGATCAGCTGGTCGATTTTTTCCACGCCGACGCGGATCGAGCTGGTGTCGCCGCCAGGGGTCTTGTCGGCCTCGCGGCGGTTCTGGGCCCGCCGGTCGGTTCGCGCCTCGCCCTGATCGCTGGCGCGCCGTTGCGGGATTTCCGCCGGGGTTTCGGACGGCGGCGTCGTGTCGGCGGGCAGGGGGTCGAAGAAGCCGTAGCCCGGATCTTGGACGGGCGCGGACGGCGGCGCGGCCGGCTCCAGGGCCTCGAAGAAGCCGTAGCCTTCGTCACCGGGCGCTTGGGAGGAGGCGGACTCGCCAGCCGGCGGGTTGTCCTCGAACAGGCCATAGGCCTCGGCCCCGGCCGTGGCCTCCTGGGGCTCGACGAAAAGCCCGAAGCCTTCCTCCGGCGCTTGCTGGGCCGGCCCGGCATCGGTCAGGCGCTCCAGCCGCTCGCAGACCCGGTTTGCGGCGGGCATGTCGATGGCGTCGCCATGGCGGTAGGCATCGACGATGCCGCGCAGGACATCCACGGAGAGCAGGAAGGTGTCCACCATGTCGGCGCGCAGGGCCAGGCTGCCCTTGCGGATCCGATCCAGCAGGTTCTCCAGGACATGGGTGACGCTGGCCAGGGCATCGAAGCCGAAGATGCCGCTGCCGCCCTTGATGGAATGGGCGGCACGGAAAATGGTGTTGAGCTCCTCCGAATCCGGTTCGCTGAGATCCAGGGCCATGAGCACGCGCTCCATGTCCGCCAGGTGTTCCTCGCTTTCCTCGAAGAACACGCCATGGAATTGGCTCATGTCGATGTTCACGCGCGTTCCTTCCAGAAGTTCAGGGCAGGACCTTCTTGAGCACTTCCAGGAGTTTTTGCGGATCGAAGGGTTTGACCAGCCAACCCGTCGCGCCGGCGGCCCGGCCCTTCATCTTCATCTCGTCGCTGGCTTCGGTGGTGAGCACGAGGATCGGCGTCCGGGCGTAACTCGCGCTGCCGCGCAGGGTTTTGATCAGGGTGAGGCCATCCATGATGGGCATGTTCTGATCGGTGAACACGCAGTCGAACTGATTGCGCTGCGCGACGGTAACGCCTTCCTGTCCGTCCCTGGCCTCGGATACCGAATAGCCGGCGGAGCGGAGCGTGAAGCTCACCATCTGGCGAATGGAGGGAGAGTCGTCGACGATTAGAATGTTCTTGCTCATGGTGTTTTCGTCAAAGTTTGTCTATCGGTGTGTGTCGATCAGTGGTTGGGGCTGAGCGTGACGACGACATGGTTGCCCTTGCCGCGATAGTCGACCGAGTCGGCCATGCGCCGGACCAGGGCGATGCCGCGTCCGGAACGGCTGCTTTCGGTGGCTTCCCGGGAATAATCGAAACCGGCGCCGGAGTCCTCGACCTCCAGCCGGATCCGTTGCCGGCCGTCCGCCTGGTCCAGCCTCAACTTGACGCTGATCCGCGCCGACTCGGGCAGGGCATGCAGCTTTTCCTCGCGCAGGCCGAGGTAGCGCAAGAAACCCTCGGGCTGTTCCTTGAGTTCCGAGGACAGGCCCAGGACGCCGTGGTCTATGGCATTGGTGACCAGTTCCGAGAGCACGGTGAACAGCCGCGCGGTGAGATTCTCGCTGACGCCCAGGGACTGGAACCAGTGCAGGCACAGGGGCACGAGATCCATTTCGCCCAGTTGGCGGCCGGTGTGGGTCAGGCCCCATTCGCAGGGCGGGATCAGGGCACCGGTACTAGCCGGCGCCGCGTCGCTCTCGGTGAAGATCCGCGCGAAATCCAGCATGGCGATGGACACATCGTCGGCGTATTGCCCCTGGGTATGGGCGTCCAGGCTCGCGCGCAGCCGCGTGAGCAGCTGAGCCACCGGGCCCTCGATGCATTGGTGCAGGCGCTCATAACCGAAGAATTCGCCGTCCGGCGCCTGGGCTTCGTGCACGCCATCGGAATGGCAGAGCAGGATGCCGGATTCCTTGCAGGGCCAGGATTCCACATCGCCTTCGAATTCCTCGGGACGGAGCACGCCCAGGGGTAGGTGATGGGATTTCAGCTGGCGCAGCAGCCGGCCCTCGGCGTCCAGCCACAGGGCGGGGGGGATGCCGCCGTTCCAGACCGAGAGGCTGTCATGGGCGTGGGAGGCTTGGCCCACCAGGGCCGCCACGAAGCGATCGCCGGGCGTGAAGCGGCGCAGGGCGCGGTTCATTTCGGCGACGATGAAGGGCAGCTGGAAGCCCTTGGTGCTCATGGCGGAAAACACCTGGATCAGCGGGATCAGGCTGATGGCCGCGGCCAGGCCATGGCCGGTGGCGTCGGCGAGCAGGAAATACAGGTCGCCGTTCTTGCCGCGTTCGAACAAGACCACGTCGCCGGAAAAGCGCGTCGAGGCCTGGACCCAGCGCGTGACGCCGGGCGCCTGGGTGTCATGGGCGACCAGGCGTTCGTAGAGGTAATGGGCATACTGGTTTTCCGCCTCGGTGAATTCGTAATAGAGCTGCAGCTCGGCGGCCTGCTGGACGATATTCTTCTGCATCTCGGCGATGCGCGCCATGGCCTTGATCTTGGCGTCCAGCAGCAGGAAATCGAAGGGCTTGACGATGTAATCGTCGGCGCCGCCCTCGAAGCAGGCCTGGATGAAGCTCTTGTCCTCGTGGCCGCTGATGATGAGGGCGGGGAACCATTGCTGGTGGTTGAGCTCGCGCAAGGTCTGCAACAGGCTGAGGCCATTGCCTTCCGGCAGGGTGTAGTCGAGCAGGGCCACGTCGGGCCGTTCCGTCTCGAACAATTCCACGGCATGGCCGAAATCGAAGGCGCACAGGGCCTCGCAGCCCCGATCGGTCACGAAGGAGGCGATGAGCTGGCAGAGCAGCTCGTCGTCATCGACGATCAGCACCTTGATGGGGGCCAGGTCCGGCATCATCAGACGAACTCGAAACGCTTGTGGAAATTGGCCAGATCCAGGATGTCGCGGGCCATGCCCTGGCATTGGGCGATGCGCACGCGCTTTCCGGCGGTCTCGGCCTTTTCGCGCAGGAGCATGAGCATCCCCAGGGCCGAACTGTCGAGATAGCTGACGCCGGCCATGTTGATGTCGATGGTCTCGACCTGGGGATCGGCGAGATGGGGTTCGTATTGGTTCTGGAAGCTCTTGAAGCAATTGAAGTCGAAACGCCCGGAAAGGCGCAGCGTGGCGATGCTGTCCGGTTTGTTCTCGCTGGATTGATTCATGGGGGCGGATCCTTCAGAAGAGTTCGATGTCGCCGGCGGAAACCGAGCTGGAGCTGACGTGGTGGGCGCGGTGGCTACGGGCATCGCCGTGATAGCGCTCCAGGGCTTTGGCCCATTCCTCGCGGCGGCTGGCTAGGCTCAGATCCTCGCCGTGCAGACGCCCGTTCAGGTTTCGATATTCGCCGAGGCGTTGGCGCAGGTGTTCGAGGATCTGCGTGCTCAGGTCGTGGTACTGCAGGCTGCGCACGGCCTGGTGGATGGTTTCCTCGGCGCTTTCGGTCAGGCTACGCAGGGCCTCGGCGGAATGCTGGTGACTCTGGTTCATGCCGGTCAGCGCCTCCATCATGGCCGAGACGTGTTTCTTGGACTGCATGGTGAAGGACAGGTCGCGGCCGGCCAGGGCGCTGATGCTTTTTTCCACCTCGTTGATGCCGTGTTGGACGTCGGAGATCAGCTGACGGATTTCCGAGCTGAAGCCGGCGGAGCGGTTGGACAGGGCGCGCACCTCGTCGGCGACCACGGCGAAGCCTCGGCCGCTCTCGCCGGCGCGGGCGGCCTCGATGGCGGCGTTCAGGGCCAGAAGATTGGTCTGGCTGGCGATGGTGTCGATGTCCTGCAGGGCCTTGAGGATCCCGGGCATCATGACGGTGATGCGTCCCACCCGGTCCACCAGCTGGGCCGACATATGGCTGATCTCCACCGTGGTGTCGACGAAGCGATCCAGGGTTTCCGAGGTCTGCTGCACGAACATGGGGAAGGTGACCGATTCCTCGCCGAGCTTGGCGCTGCGCTGGTGGTCCGACAGCAGGCTCAAGGCCAGCTCATGCTGCTCGCGGGCCTGGCGCTCCATGCGGAAGAAGGTCTCCGACAGGGTCTTGATGGCGTCGTCCTCCAGGTTGCGCAGCCGGGCCAGTTCCTCGCTGGTCTGCTGGGAGAGCCGCTCCGCGCTCTGCGCCAGCTGGCGCAGCAGTTGCTCGGCCCAGGTTGGGGAGGGCGGGGCGGCCTGGGTCTCGGGCGCCGGGCTCGCGCCGGAGCCGGCCCAGGCCGCGAGGCCCACGGCGCCGAGGCTGCTCAGGCCCAGGCCGACCAGGGGCAGATCCAGGACGTGCAGACCCCAGCCCGCCAGGAAGGCGAGCAAGGCGAGGGCGATAAGGCGTGCCAGCGCGAAACCGGAGTCGGGCATATCGTGTTCCTGTGTCTCGGGAACGGGGGAAGCCCAGAGTCGCGAATGGGGGGACGGGTGGGCGGCTTTTTTAAACCTAGCAGAGGGCCTAGGGCCGTCAAGAAACCAAGCTTTTGTTTTCCGGGGAATTGTTCAGCTGTTCGCGGCGCTGGGGGCGGCGCGCCGACCCTCGGCCAGCAGGCTGTCCAGGGCGCTGTCCACGGCCGGCCAGTCCTCTTGTTTGGCCAGGCTTTCCAAGCCGGCGGCGCGGCGCGACAGCTCGGTGAAACCGAAGGAGCCGGCGCTGCCCTTGAGGGCGTGGGCCAGGCGCAGCAGGCTGGCGCTGTTCCTTTGCCGCACGCTGGCCTCCAGGGCGTCCAGGCGTTGCGGCAGCTGCTGGGCGAACTGGACGGAGAGGCGTTCCAGGTGTTGCGAGAAGCCGGCGGGGAGGGCCGGCGCGCTGGGGCTGGCGGTGTCGGCGGACTTGAGGAAGCGGCGCAGCATGGCGTAGAAGCTGGCGCGCTTGATCGGCTTGCCCTCGCAGGCGTCGAAGCCCTGGGTTCGGTACTGCTCCACGTCGGTGGGGCTCATATTGGCGGTGAGCACGACCACCGGCTTGTCGTAACCGGCGGCGCGCAGCTGCCGCAGGGTCTCCGCGCCGTCCAAGACCGGCATCTGCATGTCGCTGAGCACGAGGTCGAAATGCTCGTGCAAGGCCTTGTCCACGGCCTGGGCGCCGTCGTCCACGGCCTCCACCTCGGCGCCGGTGGCGCGGATCAGCAGGCTGAGCAGGGCCTGGTTGTCCTTCTGGTCCTCGGCGAGCAGGACGCGGCCGGTCAGGCGCGGCGCGGCGTCGGTCCGTTCCTCCCGGGGCATGGCCTCCACGGGCGCCGGCTCGGCCAGGAGGCTGACCGCGAAATGGCTACCCAGCCCGGGCGTGCTGCTGACGCTTACATCGCCGCCCATGGCCCGGGCCAGCTCGCGGGAGATGACCAGCCCCAGGCCCGTGCCGCCGAAGCGCCGGGTGGTGGAGGCATCGGCCTGGCTGAAGGGCTGGAACAGCTTGTCCAGGGCCGGGGCGTCCATGCCTATGCCGGTGTCCTGGATGTCCAGGCAGAGCCGGTGACTGCGGCTGTCGTAGCGGGCGGCGATGGTGACCCGGCCCTCGCTGGTGAATTTCACCGCATTGCCGCCCAGGTTGAGCAGGATCTGGCGCAGCCGGGTCGGGTCGCCGTAGACCGCCGGCGGCAGTGCCGCCAAGCCGTCCAGGCGCAGCTCCAGGCCCTTGTTGGCGGCCAGTCGGCGCAGCAGGGCGGCGGCGTCCTGGACCAGCTCGGCCGGGGAGAAGGCCAGGCGCTCCAGGTGTAGCTGGCCGCGCTCGATCTTGGCATGGTCCAGGAGCTGGTTGATGAGCTCCAGGAGGTAGCGGCCGTTGCGCAGGACGATTTCCAGGGCCTCGTCGACGTCCTTGGCCGGGATTTCCTTGCGCAGCAGGCTCTCGGTATAGCCCAGGATGGCGGTCATGGGCGTGCGGATCTCGTGGCTCATATTGGCCAGGAACTGACCCTTGGCCAGGGCCAGTTCCTCGGCGCGCTCGCGGGCGGCGGAGAGCTCGGCGGTACGCTCCTCGACGCGCCGCTCCAGATCGCGGTTGGCGGCTTCCAGATCGCGGTTGGCCTGTTCCAGCCGGGCATTGAGCTGGTTGACATCGGCCAGGGCGAAGGCCCGTTCCAGGTGCAGGCCGGCATGGCGCTGCACCATGCGCGTGATGTCCTCGGTCAGGCTGCGGATCTCGCGCGTGCCCGGCAGGCTGAGCACGCCCGGCAAGGTCTCCGGGTTTTCCAGGTTGACGGAGCGGACCTGTTCGGCCAACTCGTTCAGCGGCGCGCCCAGGCGCAGGGAGAAGCGCCAGGCCAGGCGCTGGGCGCCGAACAGCAGCATCAGGCCGCTTGAGATCAGGGCTATGGCGGCACGGTTGAAGCGGCTGGCGTCGCCGGCGGCATTGTGGCGCAGGACGATGGTCCAGCCGAAGGCCGGCAGGGCGGTGCGGAACACCCGGTAGCGGCCCGCCGGCTCGAAGCCGGCCAGGGGGCCCTCGACTAGGGCATTCAGGCCCGGGTCACCGCTCGCCTGGCTCAGGATCGGGTAGGTGGGCACCGAGCTGAACACCACATGGCCGACACGGTCCAGGATCACGTACTCAGTGTCGCTCGCCTGGCCGGCGAACAGGGAGGCGACGGCGGCGCCTATGGTCTTCAGGGCCAGGGCGCCGTTGACGACGCCCTGGGGCCGGCCCTCGTCGTCCAGGACCGGCGCCGAGATGGCCACCAGCAGATCGCGGCCCATGCCCCGGCCCTGGAACACGTCGCTGAGATGGGCCTGGCCATCGGCCATGGGCTCGCGGTAATAGCTGCGATCCTGAACCAGGGCGCCCATGCTGGCCCGGGTGTTTAGCTTCAGCTCGGGCCGGCCGGCGATGGCGACGATGATGCCGGCGGCATCGACGGCGATGAGCGACATGAAACCGGGGCCGCCTTCCAGGGCGGCGGCCAGCTGAGGTTCCTGGTGGCGGCCCAGGGGCAGGCCCAGCTGGCGGGCGGTCTGGCGCACCACGCCCAGGTGCTGCTCCAGGGTGGCCTCGATCTCCCGGGCGGCGCGGGCGGCCTGGATCTGGGTGTTGCGCGCGGTCTCCGTGCCCTGGCGCTGGGTGAAATAGGCGGCGACCCCGACGCTGGCCAGGACCAGGGGCAGGACCGCGAACAGGGCCAGGCGATCGGCCAGTAGCTGGCGCAGGGGCTGTTCGCAGTCCCGGGCCTCCGGCTGGCTGACGCGCAGCAGCAGCTGGGCCAGGGTCAGGTTGAACAGGCCCACCAGGCCCTGGGCCAGGAGCACCAGGCTGAGGCTGCCCAGTTCCTGGGAGCGGATGTCCGGCCTGAGCAGGACGGCGAGCGGCAGGCCGATGCAAGGCCAGAACACCAGCACGGCCTTCCAGGTCGGCCAGCGCCAGCGGTTGATGCACAGCCCTGCCATCAGGGCTTCCAGGGGAAACAGCAGGCTCAGGGGTTCGGGCCAGAGAGCCAGTCCCAGAAGCAGGGCGGCCGGCAGGCCATGGCCCAGGCCGTAGCGCAGGCTGAGGAAATAAAAGGCGATGGCGCCGGGGAAGAGCGGCATGAAGCCCGGCGCCGGCATGCTCAGGCCGTTCAGGGCCAGGCCCAGGACCAGGACCAGGCTGACGACGGCCAGGCGGTAGAGCCGGCGCTTGTGCTCGGGGCTTAGCGGCATGCGGGTCTTGGGCTGCGGCGGGTGATGCTCGCTTGAGTGTAGGGCATGGCGTGGGCGCCTGCCTGGGGCGCCGATGCCCGAGCCAGGGCAACCGCCTCCAAACCGGTTAACGCGCGAGGAGCCCTTCGATACACCCGCTAAAGCGGGTTACTCAGGGCGAACGGCTCCAAAAAACGTAAAGGAGTAAAACAAACCGTTCGTGCTGAGTAGCGCCTTAGGCGCCCTTCGACAAGCTCAGGACGGGCCAAGTCGAAGCATTTCCTAAGGCGATGGGGCTGCCCCGATGGCTTCGCTTGCCGGCTTAGAGGTAGCGCACGTCCACCTGGAACAGCCTCTCCACCTCGCCGATGTACCGGCGCTCGGTGAGGAAGAGGATGATGTGGTCCTCGCTCTGGATGCGCGTCTTGTCATGGGCGATGAGCACTTCCTCGCCGCGCACGATGGCGCCGACGGTGCAGCCGGGCGGCAGCTCCAGCTCGCCGATGGCGCGGCCGGCCAGCTTGGAGGTCTTCTCGTCGCCGCGCACGATGGCCTCGATGGCCTCGGCCGCGCCGCGCCGCAGGGAGTGCACGGCCACGATGTCGCCGTGGCGGATATGGGTGAGCAGGGCCGAGATGGTCGCCGACTGGGGCGAGACCGCCACGTCGATGTCGCCGCCGTTGACCAGGTCCACATAGGCCGTGCGGTTGATTAGCACCAGGGCCTTGCGCGCGCCCAGGCGCTTGGCCAGGAGGGCCGACATGATATTGGCCTCGTCGGAATTGGTGACGGCGATGAACAGATCGATCTGCTCGATATCCTCTTCCTCCAGGAGCTCCTGGCTGGTGACATCGCCCTTGAGCACCAGGGTCTTCCCGAGTTCCTCGGCGATGGCCTTGACCCGGTCGGCATTGCGCTCGATGAGCTTGAGCTTGCAGGTTTTTTCCAGCTTCTTGGCGATGCCGGTGCCGATATGGCCGCCGCCGGCGATCATGACCCGCTGGTAGGGGCTCTCCAGCTTCTGCAGCTCGCTCATCACCGCGCGGATGTTCTCGCTGGCGGCCACGAAGAAGATCTCGTCGTCGGCCTCGATCAGGGTCGTGCCCTCGGGCTTGATGGGCTTGCCGTTGCGGAAGATGGCGGCGACGCGGGCGTCGATCTTGGGCATGTGCTGGCGCAGGGTGGCTAGGGCATTGCCCACCAGGGGCCCGCCGTAATAGGCCTTGAGGCCGACCAGGCGTACCCGTCCCTCGGCGAAGTCCAGGACCTGCAGGGCGCCCGGGTATTCCAGCAGGCGCAGGATGGATTCGGTGACCAGCTGTTCCGGGGAGATCACCACGTCCACCACGAAACCTTCCCGGTCGAAGAGATCCGGGTGGCGCAGGTATTCGGTGGCGCGCACCCGGGCGATCTTGGTGGGGGTGTGGAACATGGTGTAGGCGATCTGGCAGGCCGCCATGTTGATCTCGTCGGAATTGGTCACCGCGATCAGCATGTCGGCGTCGTCGGCCCCGGCCTCGCGCAGCACGCGCGGATAGGAGCCCTGGCCGACGATGGTGCGGATGTCCAGGCGGTCCTGGAGCTCGGCCAGGCGGGCGCCGTTCATGTCCACCATGGTGATGTCGTGCTTCTCGCCGGACAGGGTCTCCGCGAGGGTGCCGCCGACGGTGCCGGCGCCTAGGATGATGATTTTCATGGCCGCTAAACTCCGTTCGTCCTGAGTAGCCGCCGGCAGGCGGCGTATCGAAGGACGGGTGGACAGTGGGAGTGCTTCGATACGCGGGCCCGGGGCCCGCTACTCAGCACGAACGGAAACCGCATCGTACAAGCCCTAGCGACGCCAGAACGCCGGCGACAACACCACGAAGATCGTGAAGCACTCCAAACGCCCCAGGAGCATGGACAGGGTACAGATCCAGGTCTGGAAATCGCTCAGGCCCTGGTAATTGCCGGCTGGTCCCACCTGGCCGAGACCGGGGCCGGCATTGTTGAGCGTGGCGACGATGGCGCTCAGGGCGGTGAGGAAATCCAGGCCCGAGGCAGTCAGGATCAGGGTGAGCATGACCATGCTCATGAAATAAAAGAACACGAAGGCCAGGACTGCGAACACCACCTTGTTGGCGATGACGGTCTTGCCCAGGCGTAGGGGGAAGATGCCGGCCGGGTGTATAAGACGCTGGATTTCGCGCTCGCCCTGCTTGGCGATGACCAGGGTGCGGATCATCTTGATACCGCCGCCGGTGGAGCCGGAACCGGCGGCGATGGAGCTGACCAGGAGGATCCACAGGGGCACGAAGATCGGCCATTGCCCGTAGTCCATGCTGGCGAAGCCGGAGTCGGTGCCCACCGAGACCAGGTTGAAGCCGACATCGCGCAGGGCCTTGCCGAAGTCGTTGTAAGTGCCCTGGGCGACCAGGTAGAGGCTCAGGCCCAGGGCCGAGACCAGCATCAACAGCCACAGGGCCTTGGCCTCCGGGTCGCGCAGATAGGGTTTCAGAGAGCGATCGCGCAGTGCCTGGTAATGGGTGGGAAAGTTCATGGCCGCCAGCATCATGAAGAAGATCATGATGAGTTCGATGCTGAGGGACTGGAAATAACCCACCGAGCTGTCGTGGGTGGAGAAGCCGCCCAGGCTCAGGGTGGCGAAGCCGTGGCAGATGGCATCCAGCCAATTCATGCCGGCGGCTTTCAGGGCCAGGATGCAGGCCAGGGTGATGCCGGAATAGACCAGGTAGAGGTTCTTGGCGACCACGGCGATGCGCGGCGCCAGCTTGTCGTCCTTCATGGGGCCGGGGGTCTCGGCCTTGACCAGCTGCATGCCGCCCACGCCCAAGAGGGGCAGGATGGCCACGGCCAGGACGATGATGCCCATGCCGCCGATCCAGTTGAGGAAATGCCGCCAGAAATTGATGGCTTCCGGCAGTTGGTCCAGGCCGGTGAGCACGGTGGAACCGGTCGTGGTCAGGCCCGAGGCGGTCTCGAAATAGGCGTCGGTGAAGGACAGACCCTTGATGGACAGCAGCAGGGGCAGGGTGGCCACGGCGGCGAAGCCGGTCCACATCAGCACGACCAGCAGGAAGCCGTCGCGGGTCTTCAGATCCGTGCCATGGATACGGGTCGGCGCCCACAGGGCGAGGCCCAGGCCCAGGGTCAGGAACAGGGACAACAGCCATTCCCAGGCCGTGCCGTCCTGGTAGATCAGGGACACCAGGAGCGGGAACAGGAAGAAGCCCGAGGCCAGGAGCACGAGACGGCTGAAGACTTGAAGTATGGGACCCATCGCGAGCTTTATCCTGAGTCGATGGCCGGGCAGTCTAGGCCTTAGGCTGGCGCCGTGCCAGTGCTTCTTGTCGCAGCCGCGTGAGCGCCGCCTCGCCGCCCTGCCGGTACAGGGCATAGGGCCGCGGCTCGCCGGGGGGGCGGGTGCTGAAACGCTTGTAGCTCCACTGGTATTGCTCGGGCAGGGCGCGCACGCAGGCTTCGATGCCGGCATTCAGGGCCGTGGCGGCTAGCAGCGGATCGGCGTCGGCGATGCCCGCCGGGGCGGCGCGGAAATGGAGCCGGTATCTGGCCCGCTCCAGGCGTTCCACAGCGGCGAAGATCGGCGCGGCGCCGGTCTTTTGCACGAGGCGCGCGTACAGGGTCGGCGTCAGTGCCGTCTGGCCGAAGAAGGGCGCGAAGACGCCGCCGGACGGCTCCGGCTCCTGGTCCGGCAGGAGGATGGACACGCCGCCGGCGCTCAAGTGGCGCATCAGGGCCTTCACGCCGCCGGCATTGGCGGGCACCAGGCTGGCGCCCAGGCGCTCGCGGGCGGCGCGCATCAGAGCATCAAGGCGTGGCAGCTTGGCAGGTCGGTACATGGCCATGAATGGCGCTCGGCGTACCAGATAGGGATTGATGAATTCCCAGGCGCCCAGGTGGGGCAGGGCGATCAGGACGCCCCTGCCCTGGTTCAGGACCGCGTCCAGCAGCTCCTCGCCGACCACCTCGTAAGGGATGGCCTGTACCCGCTCGGCCGGCCATAGCCACAGGGCCCCGGCCTCCGCGAAGCTCATGCCCATGTGCTCGAGGGCCGCCCGCGCCAGGGCCTGGCGCTCGGCGGCCGAGCGCTCCGGCAGGCACAGCGCCAGGTTGCACAAGGTGTCGCTGCGAGTCTTGGCGGCGAAATGCCAGGCCAGCCGGCCCATGACCCGCCCCAGGGCCTGGGCGGCGCCCAGGGGCAGCCGGGAAAAGGCCTTCAGCAGGCCCGTGGCCAGGAGGTCTTTCCAGGCGGCGGCTTGGGAGTCTTTGCTCATGGAGCGCTTCGTTGCGTACAAGGCGCGGATTGTAGCCCGGATGGAGGCGAAGCCGGAATCCGGGGCGGTGCTTCGATACGCGCCCCTAGGGCGCTACTCAGCACGAACGGCCATCCTCCAGCTCCGTTAGCCCTGAGTAGGCGCGCAGCGCCATATCGAAGGGTCGCCCTGAATAGGTGCCCTTTGTCAGGCTCAGGGCAGGCTGCGCACCGTATCGAAGGGCTCGAGAGCCAGGTTTTCAAACCTAATGCTCTTGCCCTGATCCGGGGCGCTTATGCCGAGCTTATCTGCCGCCGCTTTGGCATAATGCCCGCCTCCTACGCCGCCGGTCCCCGCCATGCCGCGCCGTCTCCGTCACCTGCTGCTGCTCCCGGTCCTGGTCGCCCTGGTCTATGCCCTGCCAGCCCTGCCAGCCCTGCGCAACGGCGCGCCCCTGGCCGTCGCCGGCGGCCTACCCGAGACCGGGGAATTCCGCCTCGCCACCTGGATCCGCGTGCTGCACAACCGCTGCTACAGCGTCGGCTACTCCGAGTGGCGCGGCCTGCCGCTCTGGGCCGCCTACCGTCTGCGGCCCGTGGCCAGGACCCCGGGCCAGAAGCGCCCGCGCTTCGAGACCGACAGCCGCACCCTGCGCCGCATCGCCCACGGCGACTACAGCCGCTCCGGCTACGACCGGGGCCATCTGGCGCCCAGCCATGCCATCGGCCAGCTCTGCGGCCGGGAGGCTCAGGTGGAGACCTTCCTCATGTCCAATATCGCGCCCCAGCGCCCGGCCCTGAACCAGAAGCTCTGGCAGCGTCTGGAGGAAGTGGAGCTGGATCACTTCGCCAAGGGCTTGGGCGAGATCCAGGTCATCACCGGACCGGTGTTCGGCGGCGGCGAGGTCCTGGACTCCGGCCTGCCCGTGCCCTCCGCCTTCTACAAGATCTACTACCAGCCGGGGTTAGGCTCGCGCCCGGCCCGCCACCTGGCCTTCCTCGTGCCCCAGAAGGTGCGCGGCACCGAGGACTTGCGAGACTACCTCGTCAGCATCGACGCCATCGAGGCCGCCACCGGCCTGGATTTCCTGAGCGAACTGCCCGACGCCGAGGAAACGGCCCTGGAGGCCGGGGCCCAGGCCGCGCCCGATTGGCGCCTGAACGACGTGGCGCGCCGTGCGCCGCGCTACTGAGGGACGCCCATGGGCCGACAGGGACGACACCGGGCAAAAGGCATGGCCTTGGCGGCGGCCGTCAGCCTCGCTGGCTGCGGCGGCCTGCCCACCGGCGATGGCCTGGGCGAGGGGCCGCGCGTCCTGGCCTGGTCGCGCCTGCCGGCGGCCAGCTTCGTGGCGGGACCTCCGAGCGGCCGCCGCCTGGGACTGGGTCTGCTCAACGGCCAGGCAGTGCCTTTTTCGCGCCAGCCGGTGCAGGGCCTGTCGGCCGCCTTGCGCGACGGCGATGCCCTCCTGGTCCTGGCCGACAACGGCTTCGGCAACCGCCGCAACTCGGTCGATGCCCTGCTGCATCTGTTCCGCCTCCAGCCCGAGTTTCGCCGTAGCTCCGGCGAGCCGGCGGGCGTGCGTATCGCGGCGGCCTGGACCCTGAGCGACCCGCAGCGGCGCATCTCTTTCGCCCTGCAACGGCCCCAGGACCGGAGGCTGACCGGCGCCGATTTCGATCCGGAAGGCCTGGCCCGCGCCGCCGACGGCAGCCTGTGGCTCGGCGAGGAATTCGGTCCTTTCCTGCTGCACGTGGATGCCCAGGGCCGAGTCCTGGAGCCGCCCATCGCCCTGCCCGATCCGGAGCATCCGGAGCGCGGCCTGATGAGCCCGGATCACCCGGCCTTGCGCGGCAAGCCGCCGGGCGCGGCGGCGCGGGTGCGCCGCTCCGGCGGTATCGAGGGCCTCACCGCCTTCCCCGGCGGGCGGCTGCTGCTCGTCGCCCTGGAGAAGCCCCTGCGCGACGCCCCCGGCGTCCTGCCCTTCTGGGAATTCGATACGGCGGCGCGGCGCTTCACCGGACGGCGCTGGCGCTATCCCCTGGAGCCGGGCGTCGAGGGCGTCGGCGAGATCCTGCTCCTGAGCGAGACCGAGGGCCTGGCCCTGGAGCGCGGCCCGGTGGGCGCACCCGGCCCGCGCCGGCTGATGGGCTTCCGCCTGGAACCGGAGGGCGCCGTTGCCACCTGGCCCCTGGCCGATTTCCGCGCCCTGCCCGATCCCGCCCGGTTGGCCCCCGGCCATGCCGGTAACCCGCCCGGCCTCGCCCACATCCCCTTCATCAACCTGGAAAGCCTGGCGCTCTGGGCCCCGGGCCAGATCCTGGTGGGCAACGACAACAACTACCCCTACGGCTCCCTGCGCCAGCGCGCCAAGGGCAGGCCCGACGACAGCGAGTTCCTGCTACTGAGCCTGCCCTGAGCAGACGCCCTCGGCAGTCCGGAAAAAATCCCGTCCTGCCACGCTACCCAAGCGCCCCGCCCCTGGGTAAACTCGAATCGCTGTTGGTTTTTGCTAGAACGATATCCGCA
Organism: Gammaproteobacteria bacterium; assembly: GCA_016182845.1. Lineage (GTDB taxonomy): Bacteria > Pseudomonadota > Gammaproteobacteria > Enterobacterales > Permianibacteraceae > JACPFT01. Next base: position 121,072 of record JACPFT010000017.1, on the reverse strand, counting down.
TGAAAGGCCTCGCTTTCGCGCTGCTCTGCGCCGCCCTGCTTACCTCTTCCCTGGCCCATGCCAAGGCCCGGCCCGTCCTCACCGGCGTGTTCGACGGCTTTCAGCTGCCCGAGCATGCCCGCGCCGATCGCGTCGTGGTGGAGAAGGAGAAGCACACCCTGACCCTGTACTCGCGCGGCGTGCCGCTCAAGACCTATAAGGTGGCGTTGGGCAAGGAACCCAAGGGCGACAAGCGTTACGAGGGCGACAACCGCACGCCCGAGGGCGTCTACACCATCGACGGCCGCCGCGAGAAGAGCCAGTACCACCGGGCCCTGCACATCTCCTACCCGAACGATACCGACAAGGCCCAGGCCCGCGCCCTGGGCAAGAAGCCCGGCGGCCAGATCATGATCCACGGCCTGACCGCCTATTACGCGGTCATCGGCGCCGTACACCGGGTCCGCGACTGGACCCAGGGCTGCATCGCCGTGACCAACCCGGAGATCGAGGAAATCTGGCGCGCCGTGCCTAATGGCACCACCATCGAAATTAGGCCGTAGGTCCGACTTCAGTCGGACAACAAGGCCGTAACCCGCCATCTTGCTCACCGCCAAACAGGGAATGGCGGGTTACGCTGCGCTAACCCACCCCACGACTCCCAACCTGCCCCTCAAGCAAAATTTCCAAGCGGATCTAGACTGTACAGAAGGCCGGTACCCGCCGGCCCTTTGCGCTGTCACGAGATCCTTATCCATGAAAATCCTAAGAAACTTGCTGTTGGGCCTGGTCGGCCTCATCGTCCTCTTGGCCGGCGTCGGCCTGTTCCTGCCCGATACCGCCCATGTGGAGCGCAGCACGCGCATCCAGGCCGCACCGGAGCGAGTGCACGCGGTCATCAACGACTACGCCCGCTTCAACGAATGGTCGCCCTGGGCCGAGCTGGATCCCAAGGCGGTGTACGAACATTCCGGCCCCAGCGCCGGGGTCGGCGCCAAGATGAGCTGGCATAGCGAGGATTCCAATGTGGGCTCCGGTAGCCAGGAGATCATCGAGAGCCGGCCGGATTTGATCCGCACGGCCCTGGACTTCGGCCCGGACGGCAAGGCCGTGGCCTTCTTCAAGCTGGAGCCGGCGGAGGGGGCGACCCAGCTGACCTGGGGCTTCGATACCCAGTTCGAGGGCAATATCGTCGGTCGCTATTTTGGCCTGTTGCTGGATGGCATGGTCGGCGCCGATTACGAGAAGGGACTCGCCAAGCTCAAGGCGCTGTTGGAAAAGCCGGCGTCCTGATGGGCGCCCTTGGGCACTGGCGCTGAAGGAGACCGCCCTTGTTTCGCAGTATTCGCGCCCGCTTGTTCCTGGCCGTGCTCAGCCTGTGCGGCCTGCTGCTGGTCTTCGGCATCGCCTCGCTGTGGCTGGAGATGGGCGCGGAACGCTTACGCCGCGAGCTGGTGGACGCACGCCTGGTGCCGGCCCAGAAGCTCGGCGAGGTGCGCACGATCCTGGCCCAGGGGCTGGCCGGCAGCCTGGTGACCAGCGGTTCGCCCGGGCAGCAGAGCCTGGGCTTGAACGCGCTGCGCGTGCGCCTGGATTCCGCCTGGCTGGCCTACCGTCAGGGCACGGGCCTGGATGCCGATCAGGCGGAGCAGGCGGCGCGGATCCAGGAGCGCCTGGGCGAGCTGGACCGGTCCTTGGCGCGGGCGGCCTCGGCGGGCGAGGTCCCGGAGGAGCGGCGGCGCATCCTGATGGAGGAAGTGGGTCCGGCGGGGCAGGGACTGATTTCCCTGTTGGGAATATTGCTGCAAACCCACCAGACCGATCTGGATCTCTGGCTGGACGCGCAGCGCGACTGGCGCGAGCGCAGCCTGCTCCTGCACGCCCTGGTCCTTGGCCTGGCCTTCCTGGGCACTAGCCTGTCCCTGGCCTTCATCCTCACCCATATCACCCGGCCCCTGGCCGAGCTCAAGGAGTTCGCCCTGGGCCAGAGCCGGCCGGGCAAGTTGGAGCCCCTGGCCCAGCGCGACGACGAGCTGGGCGATGTAGCCCGTCATTTCCAGCAGGCCCGCGAGGCCCTGTCCCAGGCCCTGGTCTTCCAGGAAGCCTTGATCGATACCCTGCCCAATCCCATGTTCTACAAGGACGCCAACGGCCGCTTCCGAGGCTGCAACCGCGCCTACGAACGCAGCTTCGCCACCACCCGCGATTACCTGCGCGGCAAGACCGTGCTGGAACTGGATTACCTGCCCCTGGACGAGCGCCTACGCTACCAGGCCGAGGACATGGCCTTGATCGCCAGCGGCGGCGAGGCCCACCGCCAGCTGTCCATCCGCTTCGGCGACGGCGAGGATCACGAATGCCTGTACTGGGTGTCCGGCTTCCGCGCCGCGGACGGCTCCCCCGGCGGCCTGGTGGGCGTGATCGTCGACATCAGCGACCGGGTCCTGGCCGAGCGGCGCCTGGAGCAGGCGCGCGGCCGGCTCCTGGACATGACCGACAGCCTGCCGGGCTTCGTGTTCCAGCTCCAGGAGAATGCCGAGGGCCTGCGCCGTTTCGTCAACGCCAGCGCCAATGCCGACAAGGTGCATCTGCTCAATGCCCGCGAGGTCCTGGACAATATCGACGTGATGATGAAGACCATCCTGCCCGAGGACCGGCAGCAAGTCCTGGATGCCGTGGCCGACTCCCGTCGCCACTGGCGGCCCTGGAAGCTGGATTATCGGATCCGCGATCCGGAAGGCGGCGTGCGCTGGCTGCACAGCGAGGCCGCGCCGCGCCCGGACAACCAGGGCGGCGTGCTGTGGACCGGCTATTGCTACGACGTCACCGCCACCAAGTCCCTGGAGTCGGCGCTCAAGGACAGCGAGGCCTTCTTCCGCACCGTGTTCAAGAATGCCGGCGTGGGCATCGCCGGCCACGACGAGGAGGGCAATATCCTCTCGGTGAACCGGGCGCTGTGCGAGCTGCTGGGCTATGGCGCCGCCGAGCTGGTGGGCCGCTTCTGGTCGGAACTCTGGCATCCGGAGGATCTGACCCGGGGCCTGGAGCATTTCGCCGACCTGGCCAGCCTGCCCGAGGACGGCACCCGGGAGATCGAGGCGCGGCTGTTCCACAAGGACGGCTCGATCCGCCACGTGGTCCTGCGCTCCACGCGCCTGTCCCTCTCCAGCCATTCCGAGCCCTTCATCAGCACGGTGGCCGATATCACCGCCATGAAGCGCGCCGAGGAGAAGTTCCGCACCCTCTTCGACCTGTCCAGCGACGGCTACTGGTTCGTCCAGGGCGAGCGCATCATCGAGTGCAATGCCGCCGCCGCGCGCTTCCTGGGCTATCGGGATCGCCTGGAGCTGATCGGCAAGAACCCCACCGGCCCGGAGTTCCTGGTGGAGCGCCAGCCGGGGGGCCTGTCCCGCGAGGCGGCGGTGGCGCAGATGATGGGCGCGGTCAAGCTGACCGGCATGGGCCGCGGCGAGCGCGAGTACAAGCGCGCCGACGGCAGCGTCGTACCCTTCGAGGTCACCGTCCTGGCCTCGGAGATGGCCGGCGAGTCCATGCGCATCGTGATCCTGCACGATCTCACCGAGCAGAAGCAGACCGAGGAGGTCCTGCGCACCGCCAAGCGCGTCGCCGACGACGCCAACCGCATGAAGAGCGATTTCCTGGCCAATATGTCCCATGAGATCCGCACGCCCATGAACGCCATCCTGGGCATGAGCCACCTGGCCCTGCAGACCGAACTACAGCCCCGCCAACGCAACTACCTGGAGAAGATCGACGCGGCCGGCAATGCCTTGTTGAACATCATCAACGACATCCTGGACTTCTCGAAGATCGAGGCCGGCAAGCTGTCCATCGAGCAGACCGATTTCCGCCTGGAGCAGATCCTGGAGTCCCTCTCCGATCTCTTCGAGCTGCGCGCCGAGGAGAAGGGCCTGGAACTGCTCTTCGACGTGGCGGCGGACGTGCCCATGCACTTGACCGGCGATCCCCTGCGCTTGGGTCAGGTCTTGATCAACCTGGTGGGCAATGCCGTCAAGTTCACCGAGACCGGCGAGATCGTCATCGCGGTGGAATGCCTGGAGCACGGCGCCGACGCCAAGGGCGAGGACGAGCTGCTCCTGGGCTTCTCGGTACGCGACACCGGGATCGGCATGAGCGCCGAGCAGAGCGCGCGCCTGTTCCAGGCCTTCAGCCAGGCCGACGGCTCGACCACGCGCAAGTACGGCGGCACCGGCCTCGGCCTCGCCATCAGCAAGCGCCTAGTGGAGCTGATGGGCGGCACGATCGGCGCCGAGAGTCGGCCCGGCGAGGGCAGCTGCTTCCGCTTCAGCGCCCGATTCGGCCTGTCCAGCGATCAACGCGAGGGCCAGCGCGAGGTCTTGCGCGATCTCTCCGGCCTGCGCGTCCTGGTGGTGGACGACAATGCCACGGCCCGCGAGATCCTGAGCACCAGCCTGGACGCCTTCGGCTTCGCCGTGCAGGTCCTGGACAGCGGCGACGAGGCCTGGGCCCAGCTGGACGCCGCCGGCGAACCCCTGGCCTACGACTTGCTGATCCTGGATTGGCGCATGCCCGGCCTGGACGGCATCAGCTTGGCCCAGCGTCTGCGCCAGCGCTTCGGCGAGGCCCTGCCGCCCATCATCCTAATGTCGGCCTATGCCCAGGGCGCCGACGCCCGCCTGGCGGAGCAGGGCATACGCCATTTCCTGGCCAAGCCGGTGACGCCCTCCAGCCTGCTGGACACGGTGCTGGAGGTGTTCGGGCGCTGCTATGTCAGGACCGGCAAGGCCGCGCCGGACGAGCGCGCCCGCTGGGATCTGGGCGTGCTCCAGGGCCGGCGCGTCTTGCTCGTGGAGGACAACGAGATCAACCAGGAAGTGGCCCTGGAATTCCTCGGCCGGGGCGGCCTGTCGGTGGTGGTGGCCGGCGACGGCGCCGAGGCCTTGCAAGCCCTGGCCCACGAGCAGTTCGACCTGGTGCTCATGGACGTGCAGATGCCGGTCATGGACGGCTACGAGGCGACCCGGCGCATCCGCGCCGAGCCGCGCTATGCCTCGCTTCCCATCATCGCCATGACCGCCAATGCCATGAGCGGCGACCGGGAGAAATGCCTGGACGCGGGCATGAACGACCACCTGGCCAAGCCCATCGACGAGGACCGGCTGTTCGCCACCCTGGCGCGCTGGCTGGGCGGCAGCCTCCTGGCCCAGGGCCGGCCCATGCCGCTCTTGCCCAGCGCCGCCGCGAGCCACGGCCATGCGGTCGCCGAGGCGGTCCTGCCCCTGCTGCCCGAGCTGGACGCGGAGCTGGGCCTGCGCCGCGTCGGCGGCCAGCGTGCCCTCTACCTCAAGCTCCTGCGCAAGTTCGCCACGAGCCCGGATTTCGAGCCCGGGCATTTCGCCGAGGCTTTCGCCAAGCCCGACTACCCCCTGGCCGAACGCCTGGCCCATAGCCTCAAGGGCGTGGCCGCCAGCCTGGGTGCCCAGGCCCTGGCAGCCCGGGCCGAGCTCCTGGAGCAGTGCGCCCGCCGCCGGGATCCGCCCGAGGCGGAGCGCGTGGCGGAACTGATCTCCAGCCTGGACGGCCTGCGCCGCCAGCTCGACCAGTTCTTCGCCGCCCAGGCCGAGCCGGTGCTGGCGGCGGCGCCCGCGCAAGCCTCAGCGGAACCGGGCGCCATCAGCCTGGCGCTGTCCCGTTTGAGCCATGAATTGGCGCCGGAACTGGATCGCCTGGAGGCCCATCTAAAAGAGGATGACAGCGCCGCGCTGGACTGCGCCCAGGCCATCCTGGCGCGCCTGCCGCCGGGAGCCTTGCGCGATGGATTGGAAGCTGTCGCCAGGCGCGTGGAGCGCTATGATTTCGAACAGGCTCTGCCCGAATTCGCGCGCTGGCGCGCCGGGTTCGAGGCCGCGAGGGGAGAGGCGCCATGAGCGGTGAAGCGACAATCCTGGTGGTGGACGACACCCCGGAGAATATCGATGTCCTGGTGGGCATCCTGCGCGACGAATACCGGGTCAAGGTGGCCGCCTCCGGCGAGCGCGCCCTGCGCATCGCCGTCGCCGATCCGCCGCCGGACCTGATCCTGCTGGACGTGATGATGCCGGAGATGGACGGCTACGAGGTCTGCACGCGCCTGAAGGCCGATCCGCGCACCCGCGCCATCCCGGTGATCTTCGTCACCGCCAAGGACGAAGTGGAGGACGAGACTCGGGGTTTCACCGTCGGCTGCGTGGACTACATCACCAAGCCGGTCAGCCCGCCCATCGTGCGTGCCCGGGTGCGCAGCCAGCTGGCGCTCTACGATCAGGAGCGTGCCCTGGAAGGCTTGGTGCGCCTGCGCACCGCCGAGCTGCACGAGACCCGCCTGGAAGTCATCCGCCGCCTGGGGCGGGCCGCCGAATACCGCGACAACGAGACCGGCCTGCACGTGATCCGCATGAGCCATTACTGCCAGCTGATCGCGCGGGGCTTAGGCTTGTCCGAGGACCAGGGCGAGCTGCTGCTCAATGCCGCGCCCATGCACGATGTCGGCAAGATCGGTATCCCCGATTCCATCCTGCTCAAGAAGGGGCCGCTCAGCGAGGAGGAATGGATGACCATGCGCAAGCATCCCTGGATGGGCGCGCAGATCATCGGCGAACATGACAACGACCTGCTGCGCGAGGCGCATCAGATCGCCTATTGCCACCACGAGAAATGGGACGGCAGCGGTTACCCGCGCCGCCTGAAGGGCGAGGACATCCCCTTGAGCGCGCGCATCGTCGCCGTCGCCGACGTCTTCGACGCGCTCACCACCGCTAGGCCCTACAAGAAGGCCTGGCCGGTCAACGAGGCCCTGGCCCATATGCGCTTAGGGATAGGCCATCACTTCGACCCGGCGCTCATGCCGGTCTTCGAGGACTGCCTGCAGGAAGCCCTCGCCATCCGCGAACGCTACTCCGAGCGCCAACAGTCGGCGGCCTGACGACGCCCCCGCAGCAGAGCCGCCACCTGCCAGGCCGCCCAGCCGGCCAAGAGATGCTTCAGGCTATGACCGCTGACAAAGCCGGTGAAGGCATAGATCGGCCCATCGGACAGCTCCGCCGCCTTGGCCAGGGCATACAGGCCCAGCATCCCGCCCCAGCGCCGACGCTCGCCGCTGGGCAGCGGATACAGGGCGAGGATGAGCAGGACGATCAGCATGGGCAGGAATTGCACGTACAAATAGGCGCGCAGATCCTCCGCGCCCCTCGCCACCGTCCAGGACCAATGCCAGACGCTGAGCAGGGCGAGCGGCGAGGCCAGGATTAGCCCCAGGCGCGCGAAACCAGAGTGCACCCGCTCCGCCAGGACCGCGCAGCTGAGGGCGGCGCAGGCCAGGGCGATGGGCAGGCGGTCCCAGACCAGGCGCGTATTGTCCGGCGCCAGGTGATACCAGGCCGAACCGAAGGCGGTCAGGGCCACGGCCAGGAAAAACAGCCGCCAGGCCGGCAAGGCCGGGGACGCGCCGCGCAGCCGCCATAAGCCCGCCAGACCCACCAGCAGGAAGGGCAGGTTGGACAGGACATCCGCGCCATTGGGCAGGCCAAGCCAGGCACGGGTATCGACGAAGGCGTGATAATTCTCCGGCTGGGGAATGGGACCGGCGGCCAGGAGCAGGGCGGCAGCGGCGAGGGCGGCCAATAGGAGCAGCCAGGGGCGGGACGGGGCGGGCATGAGCATTTCCGAAATGAAACCTGTTCCGAGCCTATCGGAAAACCGGCCCCGCCATGAAACCCCAAGCGTTACAAACCTTTTCAACCGTATCCATAGCCGAAGGGCATTTCCCTTTCCCGGCGCCGCCATGCTATCAAGCGAAATTACCTGATCTTGGGAGCTCCCATGTCCGAGTCCACTCCGGCGGCCTCCAGCCCCGGTTTCATCCGCGCCGTCGGCGTCCTCGGCCTATCGGCCGCCATCTTCAACTGCACCGTGGGCGGCGGCATCTTCCGCCTGCCCGCCGGCGCGGCGGCCGCCGCCGGTTCCGCCGCGCCCTTCGTCTACCTCATCTGCGCGGCGGTCATGGCCTGCGTCGTGCTGTGCTTCGCCGAGGCCGGCAGCCGCGTCGCCCAGACCGGCGGCCCCTATGCCTATATCGAGGCGGTCTTCGGCCGCTACGCCGGCTTCCTGGCCGGCGTGCTCTTGTGGATGGTGGGCACAACCGCCGTGGCCGGCGTGGCCTCGGCCTTCGCCGAAGGCGTCGCCACCCTCATCGGCCTGCCCTCGGCGCGCATCGCCATCCTGGTCGCGACCTTCGGCCTCTTGGCCGCCGTCAATGTGCGCGGCGTCGAACAGGGCACGCGCCTCATCCTGGTCGCCAGCGTCGCCAAGCTCCTGCCCCTCCTGGTCTTCGTCGGCGTGGGCGTGTTCTTCATCACCCCGGACAACCTGATCATCGAGCGCATGCCCGCCGCCGCCGATCTGGCCCGTGCCGCCATCATTCTGATCTTCGCCTTCAGCGGCGTGGAGAGCGCCCTGGTGCCCAGCGGCGAAGTGAAGGACCCGGCGCGCACCGTACCGCGTGCCCTCGCCCTGGCCATGATCGGCGTGACCCTGTTGTACCTGGCCGTGCACCTGGTGGCCCAGGGCCTCTTGGGCCCGCGCCTGGCCGAAGCCACGGTCGCCCCCCTGGCCTTCGCCGCCGAGGCCTTCCTGGGCCAACCCGGGTATTTACTGCTCTTGATCGGCGCCAGCATCTCCATGTTCGGTTATGTCAGCGGCATGACCCTGGCCGTGCCCCGCGCCCTGTGGAAATTCGCCGACGAGGGGCTCTTGCCCAAGCCGCTGGCCGCCGTGCACCGGGACTACCGCACGCCCCATGTCGCCATCCTCGTGCAATGCACGCTCTTGCTCTTCGTGGCCATCTTCAATTCCTTCGAGCAGCTGGCCGTGATCTCCAACCTCGCCGCCTTGTTGCTCTACGCCGCCGTGGCGCTGGCCACCCTGCTGCTGCGCCGGCGCGGCGTCCAACAGGGCGGCGGCCTGCCCTTCAAGGTCCCCGGCGGCCCGCTGGTGCCGCTGCTCACCGTGGCCTTGATCGCCTGGCTGCTGACTTCGATCACCGTCGCGGAGTGGAGCGCGCTGTTGACGACGCTGGCGGTGGCCAGCCTGCTGTACGCGGTGACCCAGCGGCGGGGCTTGGTGAAGGGGGTGGAGGAGTAGCGCGGCGGCGTCTTCAAATCCCTCTGAGCGAAAAATGCCCGTTCGCCCTGAGCCTGTCGAAGGGTGAACGGGCGAGCATGGAACCGCCGTTGGTCCCCCTCCTTCGCGGGGACAGGCTCCGATCAGCTCTTGGAAGGCGGCGTATCGAAGGACTCGGCATTACCGGATTATGCCGTCGTCCCCGCGCAGGCGGGGACCCAGTCGGTGGCAATGGAATACTTTGGTTTCATGATTGCTGTCACACGGCCGAGTCTCGCCTCGGCGGGCGAGTTACTTTCTTTGTGTGCCCAAAGAAAGTAACCAAAGAAATGCAGCCCGGTGTCACGCCCGGAGCTTTCGCTCCGGGTCCCCTGCGCGCTTCAGCCAAAGTGGGTTCCGGCCAGGGGCCATCCCTGTCCCCAGGCCGGAAGCGCGGCGTCCATGCCGCGCCCCTCCGAGCTGATTCCACTTTGGCCTCCAGTGCTCGGCGCTGCACAGGGCGCCCAAAAGAGCGAATCCGCCTTCGCGGATTCGCGAAGAGGCGCGCGTCGCGCGCCGATCTTGTCCCCTCTCCCTCGACGGGAGAGGGCTAGGGAGAGGGTGTTCCCCCGGGCCCCTAGGCGCCGCCGAGCATCGCAGGGCAAACCGCGAATAGCCCTTTAGGGGCTCGGCATGGGTGAGGCGGATCAAGGAAAAGGTCCAATGGACCATTTCCCCGCCGAACGGGCTGGACCTGTGGTCCAGCCCCGGACTTTCGGTCCTCCGAATGCCGAGCGTCTGGCCCGGGGACTTAGGATGTGCTCTTGGCCAGACCCCCGGTTTGACCGAGAAGCGCAGGGAACCGGCGAAGCCGGCAAGCCTCGGGGTGTGCTTCAGCGCAGCTCAAGTAAGGCGGCCGCCGGGCCGAAACCCGGCCGTGCAAGGGGGAGGGGAAACCAGTACCCTCATCTTGTGAAACCGTGGTCCGTCCCCGGTTTCTTTTCTCGCGTCATCCCAAGGACATCCTCAATCGCATCGATCACGGCTTCCGGCTTCTCGAGCTGGATAACATGCCCGGCGCCTTGGACGATTCGATTGATGCCGCGAGACGACATCTTGGCGGTCTCTTGGCCCAGCTTGGCCCACAGCGCATATCGCGCCTCCCGGAGCGAGAGGTCTGCTGCTGAGAGGGGCTTTGTTGGAGGGGCCGGGTGATCTGCCGTCAGCACAATCAGCGGTAATTTGCCTAGGCTGCGACGAGCGGCCCGCACCTCGTTCGCACTGGCCCGGAAGACATTCTCTTCCTCGGATAGCTGCACTTTTTGAAAGCTTGCCGTCATCTGCATGCGGACCGTCGCAGCCTGAACGGGCTTACTAAGCTGCGGATACTGGGGAAATCCGCATTTCTTATATTCATCCGTTCCGGGTACTAGGCCGGCGCCTGCAGCTTTGATGCAGTCCCGACGCAGATCCAAACCGGGATTCACCACTTGAGTGTCCCAGTCCTCGGCACCGAGCTTTCGAGGGTCGAGTTTACGAAATTCGTCTCGCTGGTCTTCATGCGATGGGTCGACCAGAACCATCCCGGCGATGTCTTTAGGATAGGTGTATGCATACAGCTTCATATTGAGCCCGGCCGCGGAGTGCCCGACCAGCACATAGGGCGGGTCGATGTGCGCTGCCGCCAGGAGTTTGTGCAGATCGTCCATGATATTGGCGCTGGTGGATGCGCGCCTCGGCTCGTCGCTGAAGCCGATGCCGCCGCGATCATAAGAACATGCGCGCGTTTTCTTGGATATTGCCGGGTGTACGAAGCCCCATACATTCATCGGGTCAGTGAGGCCGGCGTCGAAGACGACCGTGGGGCTGCCGGTCCCGGTACAGTACAGATTGAGCTTGCGCCCAGGCTCAACCTCGACCAGGACTTGTGGGTGGAGGTAAGCATCGTCATCGATGAGCAGCGCTGTAGAATCGCCAGCGAAAGCACTTCCACTCCAGAACGCGCCCAAGAAACAAATTGCCTTAAGGTCCATGCTGTGCTCCAGCTTGCTGAGTCGTTAACCCATGAGGATGCCAGGCAGATGGCCCCGTTGGCCAGGTCAAAATCCCTTAGGGTCGGCCAGGCGAAAGGCGGCGGGCCTGTACACGGGCTTTCCCTCACAGCTCCAGGATGAAGTGGTGGGCGCCGATGTCGAAGCGCTCGCGCAGGTAGAAGCGGTGGGCGGCGAAGCGTTGCACGCCGGAATCCAGGCTCAGGAGGGCGCAGCCCCGTTCCCGGCCATAGTTCCGGAGCCAGGCGATCAGGGCGGCGCCGTGGCCGGCCGAGCGGCTGTCGCCGTCGGTGACCAGGTCGTCCACGTACAGGGTCTTGCCGCTCACCAGCTTGTGGTGGATGCGGAAACCGGCCAGGGCGCGCAGCCGGCCGCCCTGTTCCAGGCCTGCGAGTTGGAAGCCCTCGGCGAACTGTACGGCGCATTGGGTGATGAAGGCGTCCTCGGACAGATGGGGGCGCAGCTGGGCCATGACCGGGTAGGCGGCGGGCAGGTCGTCCTCGCTCAACAGGCGGATGGTGTTCATGTTCAGTCCTCGTGGCGGAAAGTCAGGAAGTGCTCGTCCAGGCGCCAGCCCAGTCGGCGGTAGAGGGCTTGGGCGGCATGGTTGTCGCGGGCGGTCTCCAGGCTGAGGCCACGGGCGCCCTGGGCGTGGGCGAAGTGCCTGGCCCAGTCCAGCAGGGCGGCCGCCAGGCCCAGGCGCCGGGCCTCGGGGGCCACATAGAGATCGCTCAGGTAGTAGCTGGTCCCCAGGCTCAAGGAGCTGGGCTGGGGGAAGAGCTGCACGAAGCCGCGCGCCGCCCCGGCTATCGTGGCCAGGGCGATGCCGGTGGCCGGTTCCGCCAGGCGCTGGGCCAGATAGTTCGCACAGCCGGCCGCGTCGGCCGGGCAGCGGTAGAAGTCCCGGTAGGCCTGGAACAGGGGCAGCAGCGCGGCGAGCTCGTCCGGGCCGGCGCGGCGTAGGTGGAACTCAGTCATGGACGGGCTCCGCATCGGGGCGGTACTGCTCCATCCAGACCGGCACATTGGCCAGGGGCTGCCAGCCGTAGCCGGCGTAGAGGCCATGGGCGTCGCGAGTCGCCAGCAGCCAACGGCGCAGGCCCTGCAGCTCGGGACGGGCATGCACTTCGGCCAGCAGGGTCTTGCCCAGGCCCCGGCCGCGATGGGCCGGGTGCACGATGACATCGCAGAGGTAGGCGAAGGTCGTGCGATCGCTGACCACCCGGGCATAGGCGAGGAGCTGTCCATCGGCGAGGAGGCCGTAGTTCAGGGAATGGCTCATGGCGGCACGCTGATGCGCCAGACTGCGGCCGGCGGCCCAATAGCTGTTGCGTAGGAAGTTGTGCACCGCCTCCGGCGTGATCTCGGCGGGGTCGGTGCTGAAACGGTGGGGCGGGTGGCAGTGCATGGGGACTCCGCTGGCAGCGTGCCGGGCCGGAATGGCTGTCGGCACGGGGGAGTTCCGAGACTAGGCCGATTATGGCTCCTCGAAAAGTGCCACTTTCGACGCTATGATAGAGCCATTATGCCGAGAACGGTCTCAGTCGCCGAGATTGGGGCTGCGCCGGTAGGCGCTCTCGTCGTAGCGCTCCATCAGCCGCTCCGGTTTGTGGGGGGCGCTGAAGCCGTAGCGTTCGTAGAGGCCGTGGCTGTCCTTGGTGGCCAGGAGCCAACGCTGCAGGTTCTGCAGGTCCGGGTGGGCGAGGATGCCTTCCATCAGCCAGGTGGACAGGCCGAGGCCCCGGTGGGCGTGGGCGATATAGACATCGCAGAGCCAGGCGAAGGTGGCGCCGTCGGTGACCACGCGGGCGAAGCCCACCTGGTTTCGGTCCTTGTAGATGCCGAAGCAGATGGAATTGTCGATGGCCAGGCGCAGGGTGGACATGGGGCGGTCGGCCGCCCAATAGGAATCCTGCATGAAGGCGTGCACCGTGGGCACGTCGATGCGGCTCTTGTCGGTGCTCAGCACATAGCCGTTGCGGATGGCGTCGATGCTCACGGGACTCCTTGTTGCGGTGCATGCACAGGGCCACAGACTACACCATGCCGACCGACCCGTCAGGGCGGCGTGCACAAACGGGCGGGAGAAGGAATAGCGTATGCCCTCGATCTGGCTGGCGGAGATGCTGAGCGGGCGCCTGGATAGGGCGCGCGGCGAGTCCCTGCAGCGGCAGCTCTACTTCCTGATCCGCGAGGCCATCCTGGCGCGGCGCATCGCCCCGGGCCGCAAACTGCCCTCGACCCGTCAGTTGGCCGAGGATCTGGCCCTGGGCCGCAACACCGTGGCCGGCGCTTTCGAGCAGTTGGTGGCCGAGGGCTATGTGGTCAGCCGGGTCGGCGCCGGTTCCTTCGTCGCCGACACCCTGCCGGATCACTACCTGGAGGCGGCCAGCGCCGCGACGCCGGCCCCGGCCACTAGCCTGCGTCTGTCGCGCCGGGCGCAGCTGGTTCTCTCGGGCACCGACATCGCGCGCACCGAGACCGGCACGGCCTTCCTGCCCGGTTTGCCCGAGCTGCGCCAATTCCCCCACAAGGACTGGCAGCGCCTGCTCGCCAAGCACTGGCGCGGCGCGCGCCTGGCGGACCTGGACTATGGGCGCGGCGGCGGCTTGCCGGCCCTGAAGCAGGCCGTCGCCGAATACCTGGGGGTGGTGCGCGCCGTGCGCTGCCGGCCCGAGCAGATCGTCATCACCGCCGGCGCCCAGCAGGGTCTGGAGCTGGCCCTGCGCCTGGTCACCGATCCGGGCGATGCCGCCGTGATCGAGGATCCGGGCTATCTGGGCGCGCGCTCGGTGATGCAGGCCAATGGCCTGGAGCTCTACCCGGTGCCCGTGGACGAGGAGGGCCTGGACCTGGACGGCGTGCCCTGGGCGGCGCGGCCGCGCCTGCTCTATGTCACGCCCTCCCACCAGTATCCCAGCGGCGCGGTCATGTCCCTGACTCGGCGCCGCGCCCTCCTGGCCCTGGCCGAGCGCCATGACAGCTATATCGTCGAGGACGATTACGATTCGGAGTTCCGCTATTCCGGCTCGCCGCTGGCCTCCTTGCAGGGCCTGGACGGCGGCGGTCGGGTGTTCTACCTGGGCACCTTCTCCAAGATCCTGTTCCCGGCACTGCGCCTAGGCTATCTGGTCCTGCCCGAGCCCCTGGCCGAGGCGGGGGCCAGGCTTTTGCGGCGCGTGCATCACGAGGGCCACCAGACCCACCAGGCGGCCCTGGCCGAGTTCATCCGCGAGGGGCGCTTGACCGCGCATATCCGGCGCATGCGCCTGCTCTATGCCGAGCGCCAACAGGTCCTGCGCGAGGCCTGGACCCGGCATATCGGCGAGGATCTGCCCCTGTCCGGCGGCGAGGCGGGCATGCACCTGACCGCGCGCCTGCCCGCCGGCCTGGACGATCTGGCCCTGAGCCGCCTGGGCGCGGCGCGCGGTCTGAACCTAAGGCCTCTGTCGCTCTACGGGCTCAATGCCACGCCCTCCGGCCTGGTGCTGGGGTATGCGGGGGTGGAGCAACAGGAGATCCAGCGCGCCACCACGGTCCTGGCGGCGCTCCTGGCCAGCGTCTGGCGCTGAGTGCCTCTCAGAGCCTGAGAGGCTGGGGCCCGACTAGTTGGCGGCCGGTTGTCGTCGATCGAGCGCGGCCCGGCGGTCGGCGCTGCGCCACCAGTTCAGGCCGGAACGCGGCGTTTCCCGGCGCTCCACGCCTCCGCGGCGCTCGCCGAGGCGGCGGTCCGGGCCGTAGTACGTGCGGGTCTGGATCCAGCCCTGGGGCAGGGCCGGGTCGAACATCAGGGCGGATTCGCGCGGGCGCACCACCCCCAGATGAGAGAACAGTTTCTCGGACAAGCGGAACATAACCCAACTCCAGAATGCTTCTTCATGTTCTGTCGGGGTTGGGGACAGAGTGACGACACGCGGTTGGGTTTCGCTGCGGAGCTGCGTTCGGGTTTGCCCGGAGCCGAATACCAACATTCGGAGTATGGCTATTTCGTGAAAAAAGAAAAGAGCTGAAATGGCACTCGGAGCATTGGTCGGCAAAGGTCCACAGACCCTAGTGGTTTCAGCCCAGATCCAGCATGCCGCGCAGGCCGGCGATGCGGCTGCGGGCGGTCTCCCGGCGCTTGTCCGGATCCTGCTGGGCCTGGGGTTTCTCCCAGTCCAGATCGTCGGCCGGCAGCTCGCTCAGGAAGCGGCTGGGCTCGCAGATCTGCTGCTCGCCGTAGCGCTTTCTCAGGGCGGCCATGGTGAAGGTCAGGGTCTCGCGGGCGCGGGTGATGCCCACGTAAGTCAGGCGCCGCTCCTCCTCGATGTCGTCGTTCTCGATGGAGGTCTTGTGGGGCAGGATCTCTTCCTCCATGCCCACCATGTAGACATGGGGATATTCCAGGCCCTTGGCGGCATGCAGGGTCAAGAGCTGCACCTCGTCGACGTCCTCGTCGTCCTTCAGGCGCTCCAGCATGTCGCGCAGCACCATCTTGTTCACCGCCGCCGCCAGATCGGTCTCGCCGCTAGGGTCCTTGCCGATCAGTTCGGTGATCCAGAGCAGGAGGGTCTGCACGTTCTTCCAGCGGAATTCGGCGATCTTCGGCGAACTGGCGTTGTCGTACAGGTATTCCTCGTAGGCGATGCGCTTCAGGAGGCCCTCCAGCACCGGGATGGGATCCTCGCGCTGCACCCGCTCGGCCGTGTCCGCCAGCATCTCGGTGAAGATGCGCAAGGCCTCCAGCTGGCGGCCGTTCAGCGGCTCTTCCAGGCCCGGCTCGAAGCTGGCCTGGTACATGGACAGCTGGTGTTCGTTGGCGTAGGTGCCCAGCTTCTCCAGGGTGGAGGGGCCCAGTTCCCGGCGCGGGGTGTTGACGATGCGCAGGAAGGCATTGTCGTCGATGGGATTGATCAGCACGCGCAAGTACGCCATGACGTCCTTGATCTCGGCGCGGGCGAAGAAGCTGGTGCCGCCCGAGAGCTTGTAGGGCACGCCAGCCTCCATCAGCGCCTTCTCGAAGGCGCGCGCCTGGTGGTTACCCCGGTAGAGGATGGCGTAGTCGCTGTAGCGGCTTTGGTGCTGGAAATGGTGGTTGAGGATCTCCGCCGCGACGCGCTCGGCCTCGTGCTCCTCGGAACGGCATTGCAGGACGCGCAGGGGCAGGCCATAGCCCATGTCGCTCCACAGCCGCTTCTCGAAGACGTGGGGGTTGTTGGCGATCAGGGTGTTGGCGGCCTTCAGCACCCGGCCCACCGAGCGGTAGTTCTGCTCCAGCTTGATGAGCTTGAGGGCCGGGAAGTCCTCGTTGAGCAGCACCAGATTCTGCGGCTTGGCGCCGCGCCAGGAATAGATGGACTGGTCGTCGTCGCCCACCACGGTGAAGGCGGCGCGTACCCCGGCCAAGAGTTTCACCAGCAGGTACTGGCTGGTGTTGGTGTCCTGGTATTCGTCCACCAGCAGGTAGCGGATGCGGTTCTGCCAGCGTTCCCGGGCCTCGGCGTCGGCCTGCAGCATCAGGGTGGGCACAAGGATCAGATCGTCGAAGTCCACGGCGTTATAGGCGCGCAGATGGCGGCTGTAGGCGGCATAGACCTCGGCGGCCAGGTAGTCGCTCTCGTCCCGGGCCTCGCGCAAGGCCTGCTCGGGCAGGACCAGGTCGTTCTTCCAATTGGAGATGCGTCCGGACAGGGCCTGGAGCTCGTCCTTGTTGGCGGACAGATCGGAATGGGTCAGTTCCTTCAGCAGGAGCAGGGAGTCCTGGTCGTCGAAGACCGAGAAGCCGGGCTTCATGCCCAGGTGCTTCAGCTCCTTGCGGATGAAATTCAGGCCCAGGTTGTGAAAGGTCGACACGGTGAGGCCAGAGGCCTCCCGCCCGCCGATCAGGCCACCGACGCGCTCCTTCATCTCCCGCGCCGCCTTGTTGGTGAAGGTCACGGCGGCGATATGGCGCGCCTGGTAGCCGCAGTGGTGGATCAGATGGGCGATCTTCTGGGTGATGACGCGGGTCTTGCCGGAGCCGGCGCCGGCCAGGACCAAGAGAGGGCCGCTGATATAGCGTACGGCTTCGTCCTGGGCGGGATTGAGTTTCACGGCGGTCACGGCGGTCACGGCGGGAGAGGAGGGGCGTTATTGTAGGCGCTGGGCTTGGCGTGGGGCAATGCGGGGTGCACTAAGCTCACCCTCTCCCGTCAAGGGAGAGGGGATCAGAAGCGTGCCCAGCGCGCCGCTCTAAGCCCCCCTCCTCAATCTCGTGGGAGAGCGAAGCGAGGGGCCCGTTAGCCCGTTAGGGAGAGGGTCTTAGGGCGCACTAGGCGCAGCGCCCGGCTCTTGCCCTTGATAACCGTTTGGAACTCAGGACGTGCTCCGCCGGTCGCTGGCCTGGCGGCGATCCGGGTTGTCCCACCAGCCGTAGCCCAGGCGCGGCTGGGTGCGGCGTTCCACGCCATGACGGCGCTCCGTGCCACGGCGATCAGGGCCGTGGTAGCGCGGGGTGTGAATCATGGTGCTGCCCGAAGGCGGGACCACGGCCATAGCCACTCCTCTTCCCGGGAGGGCCCCGGCCAGGGTGGCCGGGGGTTTGAGGCTCAACGCGTCAGCGGACCTTCCCACTTGCCGTTATCGAACCACGGACCGACCGCGAAGGTCAGACCCGCGCAGCGGAGCCGCAAGGCATTCGGGTGTTCCGCCGAATCCTTGAAGACATCCACCGACAGCCACGGCATGAGGGCGTACTTGCGAAAGCGATAATGCCCGGGTTGTTGCGGTACCGAATGCAAAGCCACTGGGGTTCCTTTTTCCATGTGCGAAAACTCCCTGTTCCACAACGGAGGATGAAGCAATAGTCGATCCGAAAACATTATCTTATTGAATAAGATGATGTTTTCTCCATGCCTTGGCTGGGGCCTGTAAAGGCTGCCGACAGCGCCCGGCGAGTGACGCGGATTGCGCCGGGTAAAAGTATCGCCAGGGGAGCCCGGTCGCGCCAATGACGAATGTTTATTTGGGGTGGCCCTGTTGTGACCAATCGCCCTAACGGGCCAATGCCGCCCGATCCGCCGGCCGGCCTTCAGGCCCGGCCCTGTCCCAGGACCCGATCCAGGCGGCGAAAACCCAGGGCCTCGCGCACATGCTCGCCGGCCACTTCGGCGCTGTCGGCCAGATCGGCGATGCTGCGCGCCACGCGCAGGATGCGGTGATAGGCGCGGGCCGAGAGGCCCAGGCGCTCCATGGCGTAGTCCAGGAGCTGGCGCTCCGCCGGGCCCAGTTTGACCACGGCATCCAGCTCGCGCGGATTGAGGCGGGCATTGGCCTTACCGGCCCGGTCCAGCTGGCGAGCGCGGGCGGCGACGACTCGGGCTCGCACCTGGGCGCTGGTTTCCCGGGGACCGGCATCGTGCAGGGCGCCCTTGGGCAGGGGCGGGACCTCCAAATGCAGATCGATGCGATCCAGAAAGGGGCCGGACAGCTTGCCCAGGTAGCGGGCCACTTGGTCGGGCGTGCAGCGGCACTGGCCCTGGGGGTTGCCGTGGTGGCCGCAGGGGCAGGGATTCATGGCGGCGATGAGCTGGAAGCGGGCCGGGAATTCCTCCTGGCGGGCGGCGCGGGAGATGGTGACCGAGCCGGTTTCCAAGGGCTCGCGCAGGACTTCCAGCACCTTGCGGTCGAATTCCGGCAGCTCATCCATGAACAAAACGCCTTGATGGGCCAGGGAGATCTCGCCGGGCCTGGGCATGGAGCCGCCACCCACCAGGGCGGCGGCGGAGGCCGTATGGTGCGGTGCGCGAAAAGGTCGGGTCTTCCATTGCTGGGCCAGCACCGGCCGACCGGCCACCGAGGCGATGGCGGCGGCCTCGATGGCCTCTTCTTCATCCAGCTCGGGCAGGATGCCGGCCAGGCGGCTGGCCAGCATGGACTTGCCGACCCCGGGCGGTCCCACCAGCAGGATGTTGTGGCCGCCAGCGGCAGCCACCTCCAGGGCGCGCTTGGCATGGGCCTGGCCGGCGATATCGGCCAGATCCGGGCGCTCTTCGGCCTCGTCAGCGGCCTCCGCCCGCCCCGGTGGCAGGGCTTCGCGGCCGCAGAGATGGGCGCAGACCGCCAGTAGGTGGTCGGCGGCCAGGACCCGGGCGCCGGGCACCAGGGCGGCCTCGGCGGCATTGGCCGCCGGCAGGATCAGGATGCGTCCGGCTTCTCGGGCCGCCAGGGCGGCCGGCAGGGCGCCCAGCACCGGGCGCAGCTGACCGGTCAGGGCGAGCTCGCCGAGGAATTCGTAGCGCTCCAGGGCATCGCCCGGGATCTGGCCGGAGGCGGCGAGGATGCCCAGGGCGATGGGCAGGTCGAAGCGGCCGCCCTCCTTGGGCAGGTCGGCGGGGGCCAGGTTGATGGTGATGCGTCTAGCCGGGAATTCGAACTGGGCGGTGAGCAGGGCGCTGCGCACCCGGTCCTTGCTCTCCTTCACCGCCGCCTCCGGCAGGCCGACGATGGCCAGGGCCGGCAGGCCGCCGGACAGATGGGTTTCGACGGTAACGAGCGGGGCGTGGATGCCCGCGGCGGCGCGGGTCGTGATCAAGGAGAGCGACATCGGCATTCCCTGGCGGATGGGCAGATCCTCAGCTTAGCCGGACCCTGGCCGCCGCGCCCGGAGGGTCTGGCCGGCGGCTCGGCGTCGTCACGCCAAGTCTCCGCGAGAACGGGCCAGCCGTGGCGGCCCTGCGAGCCTGCATGTCGGAGTTTTCTGCGGAGCACATATGGGTATACTCGGACACCGATTCGAGCCGAATTCCTAGGATTCTTTCAGCCCATGCATGCGCTACGCCGACCCTTACCGGCCCTGTTGTGCGCGTTTTCGCTCCTGCTGCTGTTCGGCGCGTGGCGAAGCGGCGCGCCCCTGGGCTCCCTGCTCGCCGTCTTGGCGGCCGGCGGCTGCCTGGCTCATGCCCTGGGCTATTCGCACCGCGCCGCGCCCCTGACTAGTGATACCGAACACCTGCTCTTCGAACAGAGCAGCCTGCCCATGTGGATCTACAGCCTGGAGGATTTGCGCTTCCTGGCGGTGAACGAGGCGGCCCTGCGGCACTACGGCTATACCCGCGAGGAATTCCTGAGCCTGGACATGCTGGCCATACGCCCGGAGGCGGAGCGGGAGGGCATGCGCGAGCGTCTGGCCCGCGCCCGGCTGGGTGACGAGGCGACGCGCGTGTCCCGGCATTGCTGCCGGGACGGCCGTGAAATCCTGGTGGAAGTCCATCCCCATAATGTCCGCCATGCCGGCCGCCCGGCCCGGCTCAATCTGATCCTCGACGTCAGCGCCCGGGAATCGGCCGAGGCCGCCCTGCGCGAGAGCCGGCGGCGCTGGGACGAGACCCTGGAGGCCCTGGGCGACGGGCTCTGGGACTGGCATGTGCCCAGCGGACGCATCAGCCATTCCCAGCGCTGGAAGGCCATGCTGGGCTATGGGGTGGAGGAGCTCGCCGACCGGCATGACGAGTGGCAGAAGCTGGTGCATCCGGAGGATCTGCCCCGGGTCAACGAGGCCTATGAGCGGCACCAGCGCGGCGAAGTCCCGGTGTTCGAATGCGAGATGCGCATGCGCGCCAAGTCCGGTGTCTGGCGCTGGATCCTGGGACGCGGGCGCATCATCGAGCGCGATGACCAGGGCCAGCCCCTGCGCATGGTAGGCACGAACTCCGACATCACCGCGCGCAAGGCCGGCGAGGATCAGCTCAGCCTGGCGGCGCGGGTCTTCGAGCACAGCCACGACGCCATCCTCATCGCCGACAGCCAGTGGCGCACCCTGTCGGTGAACCGCGCCTTCACCGCCCTGTCCGGCTACACCTCCTCGGAGGTGGTGGGATGCCGACCGCACTTTTTAGTGGAGACTCACCAGCCGCCCGAGTTCTTCGCCACGGTGAAGTCGGCGTTGCAGCGCCGGCAGTTCTGGGCCGGCGAGGTGATCAATGTCCATGCCGACGGGCATGAACTCTATGTGGACGAGTCCATCATCGCCGTGCCCGACGACCGAGGCGGCTTCAGCCATTACATCATCATCGCCAGCGACATCAGCGAGCGCCGCGAACACCAGGCGCGCATCGAGTTCCTGGCGCATTACGATGCCCTGACCGGCCTGCCCAACCGCAGCCTGATGCAGGATCGCCTAGGCCTGGCCCTGACCCAGGCCGAGCGCGACGGCTGCCAGGTCGGCGTCTTGTTCTTCGACCTGGATCGCTTCAAGAACATCAACGACTCCCTGGGGCACCACCTGGGCGATCGCCTGTTGCAGGCCGTCGCCGAGCGGGTGCGCGGTATCCTGCGCGAGGGCGACACCGTGGCCCGCCAGGGCGGCGACGAGTTCGTCCTGATCCTGCCGCGCATCCAGCACGGCCGCGATGCCGCCAAGGTGGCCGCCAAGCTGTGCCGGGCCATGCGCGCGCCGGTGGACCTGGACGGGCACCAACTGCTCGTGACCCCCAGCGTCGGCATCGCCCTCTTTCCCCAGGACGGCCGGGACGTGGCCAGCCTGGTCAAGAATGCCGATGCCGCCATGTACCACGCCAAGGCGCAAGGTAGGGACAATTACCAGTTCTACACCGCCGAGCTCAATGCCCGGGCCCTGGAGAGCCTGTCCCTGGAGAACGAGCTGCGCGGCGCCATGGCGCGGGAGGAACTGCGCCTGCATTTCCAGCCCCAGTTCGCCATGGCCGGGGGACGGCTGACCGGCGCCGAGGCGCTCTTGCGCTGGTCCCATCCCGAGCGCGGCGATATTCCGCCGGGCCTGTTCATCCCCATCGCCGAGGAGCGCGGCCTGATCGGCGCCCTGGGCGAATGGACCCTGCGCGAGGCCTGCCGGCAGATCCGTGCCTGGGCCGCGGCGGGCATGGCCGTGGTGCCGGTGGCGGTCAATCTCTCGGCCCTGCAGTTCCGCGACCGCAACCTGGCGAGCCGCATCGCCGCCGTGCTGCACGAGACCGGCGTGGCCCCGGAATACCTGCACCTGGAGATCACCGAGAGCGTGCTGATGCAGCACGTGGAGATCACCCTGGACACCCTGCGCCAGCTCAGCGCCTTGGGCTTGTGCCTGGCCATCGACGACTTCGGCACCGGCTACTCGTCCCTGAGCTATCTGCACCGCTTCCCGCTCGACAAGCTCAAGATCGACCGCAGTTTCGTCGCCGAGCTGGCCGACAGCCCCGACGCCCTGGCGCTGACCGAGACCATGATCGCCATGGCCAAGGGCCTGCGCCTCAAGGTGGTGGCGGAAGGGGTGGAGACCGAGGCCCAGCGGCTGCGCCTGGGTGAGCTCGGCTGCGACGAGTTGCAGGGCTATCTGGTGGGCCGCCCGGAACCGGCGGCGGTGTTCGCCGCGCGCCTGGGCCTGCGCGACGCCTTCGCGGAGGCGATCTGAGCCCGGCCGCGGGGCGGGACAGAAACGGGACTCAGGCGCGATAGCGCCGCGTCTGCTCGTCCAAGGCCTGGCTCAGGGCCAATAGCCGGGCACTGGACTCGGCGGTCTTGTCGGCGCCGGCTCGGGTCTGGGCCGTGGTCTCGGCCATGGCGCGCATCTCCCCGGCCACGGCCTCGGATAGCTGGGCCTGTTCCTCGGCGGCGGTGCTGATGCGGGCATTGCCCTCGCCGATGCGTGCCACGGCGGTCTCGATGCGCTCCAGGGCGGTCCCGGCGGCGGCGGCACGCTGGCGGCTGTCGGCGGCCGAGGCCGAGCCGGCCCGCATGACCCCCACGGCGCGGCGCGTGCCGGCCTGCAGCTGTTCCACGATCTGGCGGATCTCCTCGGTGGAGCGCCCGGCGTTCTGGGCCAGGCGCCGCACTTCCTCGGCCACCACGGCGAAGCCGCGCCCGCTCTCGCCGGCGCGCGCCGCCTCGATGGCGGCGTTCAGGGCCAGGAGATTGGTCTGCTCGGAGATCTCGCCGATGACGTTGAGCACCGAGCCGATGCGTTCGCTGTCCCCGGCCACCCGGGTGATCAGTTCGGCGGCCTGGTCTACCTCGTCGGCCAGGGCGCGTATGGCCTGATCGGCATCGCGCGCCACGGCGCGACCCTCGCCGGCCAGTTGCCGGGCCTCCCGGGAATCGGCCAGGGCAGCCGTGGTCTGGTCAAGGACGTGCTGGACTTGGTGCAGCAACTGGCCCAGGCGCGTTTCCGCGCTCTGGGTTACCGCCTGCTGGCGGCGCATGCCGTCGCGGGTGCGCGTGCTCTCGGCCTGGACTTCCGTGCTGGCCGCGCGCAGGGCGCCGCTGGTCTCGCTCACCTCATGCACCAGGTTTTGCACGCTGCCCAGCAGGGCATTGTAGGCCTGGGCCATCTCGCCGATCTCGTCGCCGCAGTCCAGGGGCACGCGCCGGGTCAGGTCCAGGCCCTGCTGCACGGCCAGCATCTCGCCGCGCAGGGTCTCCACATGGCGCTGGACGAACAGGATCAGGAGCTGGGAGGCCGCCAGCACGCCGCCCATCAGCAGGGCGACCAAGAGGGCATAGGCCGGCGCGGCGGCCCAGAAGGCTTGGCCGAAGGCCGGCGCGGTCTTGCCGGCGGCCTTGGCCAGGAGCACCAGGCGCTCGTGCTCGCGGGCGATGGCGAAGCCGACCACCAGGAGCATGCCCAGGAAGGCCGTGGCATTGACCAGCCAGAACTTGTAACGCAGGCGCAGATTGCGGAAGGCGGTCGGCATGGCGGCTCCGGGAGGGCTAGGTCGTGCCGCCAGCTTACCCCGGGGCGCTCAGCGGAAATTGATAACAATCAAAGGCTCAGCCGGGCTTCTTGGTTTCCAGGGCCGCCACCTGGGCTTCCAGGGCCTCCAGGCGGGCGCGGGTCCGGGCCAGGACCTGGGCCTGGACCTCGAATTCCTCGCGGGTCACCAGGTCCAGCTTGGCGAAGGCCGCCTGGACCAGATTGCGGAACTGCTGCTCGGCATCGCCCTGGAGCTGCTTGAGGGGCTGGGGCAGGGCATCGGACAGGCGGCGGGCCAGATCGTCCAGGGTCTTGGGGTCGAGCATGATGAGTTATCGCAGTAGAATGAAAAGTTGGCGGTCAGCTTAGAAGGAGTCGCGGTCATGGTCAAAGCCGGGATGGCATGCGTGGTACTGGCGCTGATGGCGGGGAGCGCCCAGGCGGCGGTCTACAAGTACACCGATGAGCACGGGCGGGTGCATTACAGCGACAAGCCGCCTCACGACGAGGCCAAGCCCATGACGCTGCTGAAAAGCCAGCCGGCGGCCGATGCCGCCGACTTGGCCGAGCGCCGGGAGCGGGCCGGGCGATTGTCCCAGGCCCTGGAGGAAGAGGCCGAGGAGGCCGCGGTCGAGCGCAAGGCCCGCGAGTCCAAGGCCCAGGACTTGAACCGGCGCTGCCAGTGGGCCCGCGACCAGCTGGACCAGATGCGCGGCGCCAGCGGCGTCTACGAACTGGACGAGAAAGGCCAGCGCCGCTACTACGACGCCGCCCAGCGCGCCCGTGGCGAGGCGGAGCTGAGCGCGACGATCGCGAGGAACTGCCGCTGAGTTCAACTCACTGGATGCGCGGCAGCCACAAGGCCATGCCGGCCCCGAAGACGCCCAGGCCCATGACCAGGGTCAGAACGATGAGACCCGCTGCCATGGCGGCTTTGCCCCAGGCGCCGGTGCGCTCCCTGGCGAGGAAATACAGTTCCAGGACCGCCAGCGGCAACAGGTAATCGGCGAAGGACAGGAAGCTCAGGAAGGGGCCCCGGAAAGTCTCGGGATCGAAGCCCGCCGGGCCTTGGTTGACCAGGAGCCAGGCCATCAGGCCGATGCGGAAGAACCAGACGGCGCTCACCGCCATGAATAGGCGCAAGGCCCAGCGGCGATGGGCGCGGAAATCCCGGGCCAGGGCATGGCGCAAGGCCATGCCGGCGCAGAGCAGGATCAGCACGGCGTCGCCGGTAATGCCCAGGTGCTGGACGAGATCGCCGGTTTCGCCGGCGCGAAACCAGACCATGTACAAGCCGGCCAGGCTGGCGGCGCAGGCGCCCGCCAGGTAGAAGCGTCCGCTCCAGCGGTGCAGGCCAGGCGCACGCTGCCGCAGCCCCGGGATCAGCTGCAGCAAGCCGCCGCTCATGATGACAGCCGCCAGCAGGACATGCAGGCCCATGGCGCCATTGCCCAGGGTATCCCCGGGCACAAAGGCATGGGGCACGACCCGGTTCCAGGCCGCCAGATCGCCGCGCAGCGTCGCGCCGCCGTAGAAGGCCAGGAGATAGGCCACGAACATCAGCTGGCCGGAGGCGGTGACCAGGTACCAGAAGCCGGCAGCCCCGTTGAGGGCGGTGGTGGCGCGGCGCAGCTGCGCGGGCTGAGCCCCTCCCTGTGTCGGAGCCGTGGCGGGGACGGATTCCAGTTGCAGGAAGCCGGCGTCCTTGTGGGGATTGCTCATCAGACACGTCCTTTGCCGCGCATGGCCGCGATTTTTTAACTTAGCGCAGGCTCAGCTTGGCATCGCCCACGCCCAGTTCGACGCGCACTTCCTGCTCGCCCTCGCCCTCATAGCGCATTTCCTGGGCCAGGGGCATGCCGCTCTTGCGGCTGCGCAGCTTGCCGCCGCGGATATCGGCATCGCCGACGCCCACGTCCATCATGACCTGGCCCAGTTGCTTCTCCTCGGCCTCGATGTCCAGCTCGCCGACGCCGAGATCCACGGCGATATCGCCGCTGACGCCTTCCACGCGCACTTCGCCGACGCCGTGGTCGATGTCCAGGGCCATCCCGGCCGGTAGGGCGAGTTCCCAGTCCTCGCCGATGTCCTCGCCTTCCACCGAGAGTTGCAGGCTGTCGCCGTCCTCCTCGGCCTTGAGCTCCACTTCATCCAGCTCCACGTCCTTGCTGAACCAGCTCTTGTTTTGGGCATCGACCTTGACGCTGACATGGATGCGCTCGTCGTCCGAGGCCTTGACGCGGATCTCGCCGACGCCGCCGTCCAGGCGCACGAGCTTGATGTCCTCGGCGGAAAAATCCTTCTCGAAGCGGCGCGAATCGCTATCGGCCAGGGCGCTGGCGCTGAACAGGGCGCTACCCAGGGTGAGGCTGAGCAGGGAAAGACGGGGCAGGCGGGTCATGATGGGAATCTCCACGAAAGGTTTTTCCACCAAGCGAAGACCGTGCCAAAAAATATCTAATTGAATTTATTGAATATTGTGGAGCGCCGTGCTGGCCGGATTGGCGGGCTTCACCAATCCGGCGCGGTTTTGCTCAAGGCCCTCAGTCCAGGGCACGCTTCAGAAACTCCGGCAGCACGGCCGATGCGCGGTGGATGCCGGCGTTGTAATACTCGGTGACGAAGGGCTTGGCCCGGGCATCGGCTTCGCGGAAGAAACCGAGGTCGTGATCCTTGCCGGCCAGGGTCGCCGAGTAGAAGCCGGAGGGGTAGACCGGCTGGGGGAAGCTGAGGGTCTTGCGGCTCATGAAGCCCGCCTCGGCCATGGCGGCGCGGATGTCCAGCAGCCAGGGCAGCTGTAAAAAGGGCGCCTCGGACTGCTGGACCAGGATGCCGCCCGAGCGCAGCACGCGCCGGCAGTTCCGGTAGAAATCGACATTGAACAGGCCTTCCGCCGGGCCCACCGGATCGGTGGAGTCGACGATGATGAGGTCCACGGACTCGGCCGGCGCCTCGGCCATCCAGCGGATGCCGTCGATGAAGGCCAGGGTGGCGCGCGGGTCGCCGTTGCTCTCGCACAGGGCCGGGAAATACTCCTCGGCGACGCGGGTCACGCGTTCGTCGATGTCGATCTGGATCACCGACTCGACCTCGTCGTGCTTGAGCACCTCCTTCAGCGTGCCGCAGTCGCCGCCGCCGATGATGACGACATTCCTGGGCGCCGGATGGTTGTACAGGGCCGGATGGGCCAGCATTTCGTGGTAATGAAAGTTGTCCCGGTCGGTGAGCATGATGATGCCGTCTATGGTCATCAGCCGGCCGAAGTGGCTGGTCTCGTACACGGCGATGCGCTGGAAGGGCGATTGCTCCTCGTGCAGCTTGGCGCTGATTTTCAGCGAAAAGGCCGTGCCCAAGTCCGGCCAGACATCGCTGACCCATTGATTTTCATCGAGTTTATGCATTTGCTTCGCTCCCAATGCGGCGTCGTTGGCGGGCAAGGATAACGGCTGGAATGACCTAGCCCAAGCCTAGGTGAAAAAATCGCCGGATTTGTGCCTTCGCGGGCACAAAAGTGAATGCAATCGCAAAACGATGGTCTTACAATGCGCGCCTTGTCCGACCCCTCTCCCGGCGCTGTGCGCCACCCAGTGTTCGACGCATCCCTGCGCCTCTCCCCTTCGGGGCTGGCGCGAAAAATCGCTCCCGGCGATTTTTTCCCGCAAGGGGAGAGGGCTGGAAACCGAGAGTGGGGAGGACCGAGCGCAAGCCCTCGACAGTCTCGCCAGGCCTCTGGACGCCACGCGCAACGAGCTGAACAGCCCAGGCTCTTCAGTCGGGTCATGCCCTACGGGGCATGACCGCGTGTGCAGAAGAACGAGGTGTTCGGCATCGGGCCAGGGTCCGTGCCGGCCTCATGGAGACAGAACATGAGCAAGTGGTCGATAGACGACGCCCGCGAGATCTACAACATCGCCCATTGGAGCGATGGTTATTTCGACATCGACGATGCCGGCGAACTGATGGCCAAGCCGGATCCGGATCGCCCCCATTTCACCGTCAACCTGCCCAAGATCGTCGCCGAGATGGAGGCGCGGGGCATGCCCCTGCCGCTGCTCGTGCGCTTCAACGACATCCTCCACGATCGCATCGACCGCCTCTGCGGCGCCTTCGAGCAGGCCAAGCAGCGCTTCGGCTTCCAGGGCCAGTACCGCGCCGTCTACCCCATCAAGGTCAACCAGCAGCGCCATGTCGTGGAGCAGCTGCTCAAGCACGGTGGCCAGGAGCGCTTCGGCCTGGAGGCCGGCTCCAAGCCCGAGCTGATGGCGGTCCTCGGCCTGGCCAAGCCCGGCTCGGTCATCGTCTGCAACGGCTACAAGGACCGCGAATACATCCGCGCCGCCCTGATCGGCGAGCAGATCGGCCACTCGGTGTTCATCGTCATCGAGAAGCTCTCGGAAATGGCCGTGGTCCTGGAAGAAGCCGGCAAGATGGGCGTGAAACCGCGCATCGGCGTGCGCGTGCGCCTGGCCTCGGTGGGCAAGGGCAAGTGGCAGAACTCCGGCGGCGAGAAGTCCAAGTTCGGCCTGTCCGCCAGCCAGATCCTCACCGTGATCAAGACCTTGCAGGACGCCGGCCAGATCGAGGCCCTGCAGCTGGTGCACTACCACCTGGGTTCCCAGCTGGCCAATATCCGCGACATCCAGCGCGCCCTGCGCGAGTGCGCCCGCTATTTTGCCGAGCTGCGCGCCCTGGGCGCGCCCATCGCCTGGGTGGACGTGGGCGGCGGCCTGGGCGTGGACTACGAGGGCACCCAGTCGCGCTCCACCTGTTCCACCAACTACTCGGTGCAGGAATACGCCAACAAGGTGGTGGGCGCCATCTTCGACATCTGCGACGAGCGCGGTCTGCCCCACCCCAATCTGATCTCCGAGTCCGGCCGCGCCCTCACCGCGCACCACGCCGTGCTCATCACCAATGTCATCGATACCGAGGATGCTCCGGGCAATCTGGTCCCGGCGGCCGTGCGCGAGGAAGAGCCCTTCATCCTCCACGATCTGTGGCGCGGCTATTCCAATATCTCCAAGCGCACGGCGCTCGAGGCCTACCACGACGCCGTGTATTACATGGGCGAGGCCCAGGCCATGTACGTCAACGGCCAGATCGGCCTGGAGCACTGGGCCCGCGCCGAGGAGATCTACTCGGCCTCGTGCTTCCGCGTGCGCGAGACCCTGGCCCAGAACCCGGGCGTGCACAACGAGATCCTCGACGAGCTCAACGAGAAGCTGGCCGACAAGCTGTTCTGTAACTTCTCCCTGTTCCAGTCCATGCCCGACGCCTGGGCCATCGAGCAGGTCTTCCCGGTCCTGCCCCTGACCCAGCTCAATATCAAGCCGGAGCGGCGCGGCATCCTCCAGGACATCACCTGCGACTCCGACGGCAAGCTGGACATGTACGTGGACGGCGAAGGCATAGAGCCGACCCTGCCCATGCCGCGCGGCCCGAACGGCGGCCCGGCGCTCATCGGCATGTTCATGGTCGGTGCCTACCAGGAAATCCTCGGCGACATGCACAACCTGTTCGGCGACACCCATTCGGTGCACGTCGAGCTGGGCTCCGACGGCAGTTACCGCTTCACCAACCCCATCGATGGCGATACCGTGTCGGACATGCTGCGCTACGTGGACTACGATCCCAAGGATCTGCTGGCCGCTTACCGCCACAAGCTGGGCGACAGCGGCCTGTCCAAGGCGCAGCAGAAGGCTTACCTGGAGGAGTTGACTCTGGGGCTCTCGGGGTACTCTTATCTCGAGGAGTAAGGCGTAGGGCGGGCGTAGGCCGGAGGCCGTAACCCGCCGCTGTTGCGCATGGTTGGTTCATGGCGGATTACGCTAAGCTAATCCGCCCTACAGAAGGCGATGCCATGAAACTGCATGTCGAGATCGATGCCACCCCCGAGGAGTTGCGCAGCTTCCTGGGCTTGCCCGATATCAGCGCACTCAATGCTGAACTGGTGGCGAAATTCCGCGAAAACATGGACCAGGGCGTGGCCGGCTATGATCCGGCCAGCCTGCTCAAGCCGGTACTGCCCGAGGCGCTGCAGGCCATGAGCCAGTTGCAGAAAACCTTTTGGCAGACCCTGGCCGGCGGCGCCAAGCCTAGCGAATAAGACCTTGGCGAATTAATCAACCAATAGCCCGTCGTCCCCGCGCAGGCGGGGACCCAGTCGGTGGCAGGAGCAACTGGCTGGATTCCCGCCGAAGCCTGTCCTGAGCTTGTCGAAGGGCGGGCATGACGGCCTAACTTCGGATGGCCTGGTCGGCCGTCCATGACAAGGACCCTCATGTTCCGTTTCCTGCCCGGCCCCATCAAGGCGCCTTTCGCCTTCTCCCTGCACACCGTCAACACCCTGTTCTGGGCCCTGCCCATCTTCCTCCTGGCCCTGCTCAAGCTCGCCCTGCCCATTCCGCCGCTGACGCGGGCCTTGAGTCGGGCGCTGAATTTCTGCGCGACGAGCTGGATCTCGGTGAATTCTCTGGTCCACGGTCTGACCCTGGATCTGGACTGGCGGGTAGAGGGTCTGGAGGATTTGAAATCCGATGACTGGTATCTGGTGGTCGCCAATCACCAGAGCTGGACTGATATCTTCGTTCTGCAAAAGGTCTTCAACCGGAAGATCCCCTTCCTGAAATTCTTTTTGAAGCAGGAGCTGCTCTATGTCCCGGTCCTGGGGCTGGCTTGGTGGGCCCTGGATTTCCCCTTCATGAAGCGCCATTCCAAGGATTATCTGAAGAAAAATCCTCATATGAAGGGCAAGGACGCCGAGACCACGCGCAAGGCCTGCGAGAAATTCCGCCATATCCCCATTTCGGTTATGAATTTCGTCGAGGGCACGCGCTTCACGCCCGCCAAGAAGGCGCAACAGGCCTCGCCCTTCCAGCGCCTCTTGAAACCCAAGGCCGGCGGCGCGGGTATGGTGCTTTCCGCCATGGGCGGACAGCTGCACCGCATGCTCGACGTCACCATCGCCTATCCGGAAGGCGCGCCCAGCTTCTGGGAATTCCTGAGCGGGAAGATCCGCCGGGTGCACGTGCACGTGCGCAGCCTACCCATCGCGGCGGACATGCTCGGCGATTACGAGAGCGACAAGGAATACCGCGCCCGCTTCCAGACCTGGTTGAACGGCATCTGGCAGGAAAAAGACGCGCGCTTGGCGGACATGCTCAAGCGGGATTGAGGGAAGGAAAGCCGGGAAGATTAACCGCCAAGAACGCCAAGAACGCCAAGTAGGAGAGGAGCCGCGCCGGGCGGGACTCGCCAAAAACGGCTAATTTCTCTTTCCCTTCTTCCCTTCGTGTTCTTGGCGTTCTTGGTGGTTAATTCTTTTTTCTTCTTTTACTGGAAGATCGCCGGCTTGTTGCGCAGGGCCAGGGCGTCGAACACGGCGCCCAAGTTTTCCTTGGCCATGCGCCCGTCGGTGTAGTACTTGTCGTTGACCACGAAGCTGGGCGTGGACTGCACGCCGAATTTCACCGCGCTGTCCACGCCGGCCTTGGCTTCATCCAATATGCCCTGCGAGTTCACGAGCTCCTTGACCTGAGACGGGCTGGCGCCCAGGGCGACGAAGAAGGCGGTCAGATCCTCGGCGGACTCGATGTGCTTCTTCTCGTCATGGAGATGGCGGAACAGGGCGCCATGACTTTTCTCCAGCATGCCCAGGCGCTTGCCGATGTAGTAAGCCTGCATCAACAGGCCCTTCTCGTCATGGATCGGTACGGGCACGAAGTCCAGGACGATGCTCTTGGGGCGCTTAGCCTTGTAGTCCGCCATGAAGGCTTCCATGCCATAACAGGCCGGGCAGCCGTAGGAGAAGAACTCCACCACCTTGGGCTGGGCGCTCTCCGCATCCTGGCTGGCGACGCGGAAGTTCTCGCCCTCGCGCAACACGCTGGCGGGCTGGCTCGCGGCGGGAGCCGGGGCGGTGACTGGCGCCGGCTGCGGGGCGCTAGGCGCCGCCGGCTGGGGGGTCGGCTCGGCCTTGGGGGCCGGAGCCTCCGGCTTCGAGCAGGCGGCCAGACCCAGGGCCAGGACCAGGGCGGTACAACGCAGGCTGTTCATGTCCAAACCCCTCACTGCTTGTGGGCCAGGGCGGTTAGGCCCTCGGCCAGGGTGGTCTGATCCAGGCCGTCGGCATGGTCGCGGCTCTTCATGATGAGCTTGTACTGATCATTGGCGATGAAGGTCGGCACGCTGTCGATGCGGAATTTCTTGATGAGGAAATCGGCCTGCTTGAGTTTGCTCTGCACCGGGAAGGATTTCAGGGTGCCGCGCACCTTGGCCTCGTCCTGGCCCAGCTCGACGAAGAAGGCGACGAGATCGTCCTCGTTGTGCATGGGCTTGCCGTCCTTGTGGATGCGATCGAACAGGCGCTCGTGGCTCTGCTCCTGCAGCTTCAAGGCCTCGGCCAGGTAATAGGCCTGGGCGTAGAAGCCCCATTCCTCGCGACCGAAGCTGACCGGCACGCGCAGCACCTGGATGTCGGCCGGCTTCGTGGCCAGCCAGGCTTTGACATGGGGTTCGAATTCGAAGCAATGGGGGCAGCCGTAGGAGAAGAACTCGAGGACCTTCGGCTTCTCGCTGCGCTCCAAGCCGACGACCTCGTAATTGCTGTTTTCCTTCAGTTCCAGGCTCAAGGCGGGACCGGCGGTGAAGGCGGCGGCGAGGCCGAGTGCGATGAGAATCTTGCGCATGCTGACTCCGAGCGCGGCGTGTGGGGCCGCGTTGTCGTTACGGGGAATTTCGGGATGAGACTGCGGATGATCGCAGCCGGTTCCCAACAAACCCGCAAAATTACCCCATGGCGCGCGCGGGCGCCAGTCCGAAGGGGCGGATCAGTGCTTCTTGGGGTTGGAGGCGGTGTTGGGACGGCAGTAGATGGCCGGAGGATCGCCGATGATCGGCGGCAGGTCGACGATATCCTTGTCCTTCAGGGCATGGACCTTGCCGGTCAGATAGCCGTCATCGTCCAGCATCAGCACCACGGGCACATCCAGGAACCAGCCGGCGAAGATGGCCTCCACGGTTTTGCGCGCGAAGCGGATCTTGATGGGATGGCCGACATAGTCCAGATGGGGGCGCAGGAGGGGTTTGCTGCTGACGGCGCTCATGGCAAGTCCAGGGGGTGCTTCCCGCTAAGCATAGTCCAGGCCCGTGTGTTGCAATGCAGCGAAAAAGGCAAGTGTCATGGGGGCTTCCGGGCGCGACAAATCGCCGCGTTTTTCTGTGTCAAATTGTCGCGTGCTGCGCTATTCTTGGCGCGTTTGTGTGCCTGCTTGACTCGTCTGGACTAGGATTCGCGTAGCGGATTTCGGTCCGGTCCACGAGTAAGGGAACCAACAAAAAAAACAAGGAAAACGCCAAGAGACGGGGGGCTGCCGTGCAGGTTCGCCCGAACGTCCGACTCCTCCCCGTTTCTTGCCGTATTCCAACAAGCCCTTCCCCGGCCTGTCGGCGCTTGCCGCCCGCTGCGCCGGTGAGCCCAAGGAACGCCCTCGCGTTCTTTCAGCGGAGAGAGGAGTAGCATGTCTAAGCAGTGGTACAAATCCGGTGCCTGGCTCGCCGCCATGCTGTTCAGCGCCGGTGCCGGCGCCGAAACGCAATTCAATATGACGCCCGGCGTCACCGATAACGCCCATAGAGCCTACGACTTGCATATGGCAGCGGTATGGATCTGTGGGATCATCGGTGCCGTGGTCTTCGGCGCGATGTTTTACAGCATCGTCAAACACCGCAAGTCCGTGCATCCCAAGCCGGCCCATTTCCACGAGAACACCCTGGTGGAAATCGTCTGGACCGTCATCCCGGTCCTGATCCTCCTGGGCCTGGCCATACCGGCGGTGAAGACCCTGGTGGCCATGGAAGACACCCGCGATGCCGACATGACGGTGATGGTCACCGGCTCCCAGTGGAAATGGCATTACAAATACGTGGATGCCGACGGCAAGGATCTCTCCGACATCGGCTTCTATTCCCTGCTCTCCACCCCGCGCGACACCTTCGAGAACTACGGTGGCAAGACCACCGAGAAGTCCGAGACCTATCTCAAGGAAGTGGACAAGCCCCTGGTGATTCCCACCGGTAAGAAGGTCCGCTTCCTGGTCACCTCCGAGGACGTGATCCACTCCTGGTGGGTGCCGGCCTTCGCCGTGAAGAAGGACGCCGTGCCCGGCTTCATCAACGAGACCTGGACCAAGGTCAACGAGGCGGGCGTCTATCGCGGCGTCTGCGCCGAGCTCTGCGGCAAGGACCACGGTTTTATGCCCGTGGTGGTGAAAGCCGTGTCGCCGGAAGAGTTCCAGACCTGGGTCGCCGACACCCGTACCGCCATGGCCGAGGCCAAGAAGGCCGCCGAGGCCGACGTGGACCGCGTCTGGGCCATGGACGAGTTGATGAAGAAGGGCGAAGAGGTCTACCTGAAGAACTGCTCCGCCTGCCATCAGGCGACCGGCGCCGGCATGCCGCCCACCTTCCCGGCCCTGGCGGGCAGCAAGATCGCCACCGACAAGGCCCAGATCCCGGACCACATCGGCCGCGTGCTGAAGGGCAAGGGCGCCATGCCAGCCTTCGGCGCCATGCTCTCCGACATGGAGATCGCCGCCGTGATCACCTACGAGCGTAACGCCTTCGGCAATAAGACCGGCGACGCCGTGCAGCCGAAAGACGTGAAAGCCGCGCGCTAAGGAGTAGAAGAATGAGTGCTGTGATTCACGAACACGATCATCACCACGATGATCACCACGGACCGGCCAAGGGCCTGACCCGCTGGCTGTATACCACCAACCACAAGGACATCGGGTCGCTGTACCTGTGGTTCGCCTTCACCATGTTCCTCATCGGCGGCCTGTTCGCCCTGGTGATCCGCGCCGAGCTGTTCATTCCGGGCCTGCAGCTGGTCAAGCCGGAATTCTTCAACCAGATGACCACCCTGCACGGCCTGGTCATGGTTTTCGGCGCGGTGATGCCGGCCTTCACCGGCCTCGCCAACTGGCTGATTCCCATGATGATCGGCGCGCCGGACATGGCCCTGCCGCGCATGAACAACTGGTCGTTCTGGATCCTGCCCGTCGCCTTCGGCATGCTGCTGTCGTCCCTGTTCATGGACGGCGGCGCACCGAACTTCGGCTGGACCTTCTACGCCCCGTTGTCGACGAAATTCGGCCCGCCCTCCACCGACTACTTCATCTTCGGCGTGCACCTGATGGGCATCAGCTCCATCATGGGCGCGATCAACGTGATCGTCACCGTGATGAACATGCGCGCCCCGGGCATGACCTATATGAAGATGCCGCTGTTCGTCTGGACCTGGCTGATCACCGCCTTCCTGCTGATCATGGTCATGCCGGTCCTGGCCGGCGCGGTGACCATGATGCTCACCGACCGCCATTTCGGCACCAGCTTCTTCGACGCCGCCGGCGGCGGCGACCCGGTGATGTTCCAGCACGTGTTCTGGTTCTTCGGCCACCCCGAAGTCTATATCATGATCCTGCCCAGCTTCGGCATCGCCTCGGCCATCATCCCGACCTTCGCGCGCAAGCCGCTGTTCGGTTATGCCTCCATGGTCTATGCCACGGCGTCCATCGCCGGCCTGTCCTTCATCGTCTGGGCCCACCACATGTTCACGACGGGCATGCCGCTCGCCGGCGAGCTATTCTTCATGATCTGCACCATGTTGATCGCCGTGCCCACGGGCGTGAAGGTCTTCAACTGGGTGGCCACCATGTGGCAGGGCTCCATGACCTTCGAGGCGCCCATGCTCTTCGCCATCGCCTTCGTGATCCTGTTCACCATCGGCGGCTTCTCCGGGATCATGCTGGCCCTGGCGCCGGCGGACTTCCAGTACCACGACACCTATTTCGTGGTGGCGCATTTCCACTACGTGCTGTTCCCGGGCGCCATCTTCGGCACCATCGCCGCCGTGTACTACTGGCTGCCGAAGTGGTGCGGCCGCATGTACAGCGAGAAGCTGGCCAAGATTCACTTCTGGTGGTCCATCATCGCCGTGAACCTGACCTTCTTCCCCATGCACTTCTCCGGCCTCGCCGGCATGCAGCGCCGCGTTCCGGATTACGCCATCCAGTTCGCCGACTTCAACATGCTGAGCTCCATCGGCGCCTTTGGCTTGGGGATAGGTCAGCTGTTCTTCTTTTACATCCTGTGGAAGACCATCTGGGGCGGCAAGGCGCCCAAGGCCACGGCCCAGGTCTGGGAAGGCGCGGAAGGCCTGGAATGGACGCTGCCCTCGCCGGCGCCCTATCACAGCTTCACCGAACCGCCAGTGGTTAAATAAGTCGTATAGGTGTAGGGCGGATTAGCGCCAAAGGCGCGTAATCCGCCGAACAGGAAAAAGCAGTGTCATGAGCCGTACCACGACCCGCCCGACCAACGCCCAGCTCGCCGGCAAGCTTAGCGTAGCCGCCCTGCTGATGTTTGGCTTCGGCTTCGCCATGGTGCCGCTCTACGACGTGTTCTGCGAAGCCTTGGGGATCAACGGCAAGCCCACCGGACGCCTGGCCTATGCCGGTGAGGTGGATCGCTCGCGCACCGTCACCGTGCAGTTCCTGGCCATGAACGACCGGTCCATGGACTGGCAGTTCCAGCCCCTGGTCAAGGCGGTGAAAGTGCATCCGGGCGAGCCGACCACGGTGAAGTTCTACGCCAAGAACCCGCGCGGCATGGACATGGTCGGTCAGGCCGTGCCCAGCGTGGCGCCGGGCGAGGGCGCGCTCTACCTGCAGAAGACCGAGTGTTTCTGTTTCAACCAGCAGACGCTCAAGGCCGGCGAGAGCATCGAGATGCCCGTGCGCTTCCATGTGGATCCGGCCCTACCCGAGCACATCCACACCCTGACCCTGTCCTACACCCTATACAACGTCACGGATAAAGCGCAGGTCGCGGCGAAAGTCGCGGCCCAATAACAAGACAGCGTTTTGAGGAGAGCGGCCATGGCCGAACAGCATAATCCGAATCATTACTACGTCCCGGCCCAGAGCAAGTGGCCGGCGGTGGGCGCCTTGGGGCTCCTGCTGATCGCCTTTGGCGCCGCCACCACCATCCAGCAGAGCACGGGGCATGTGCAGAGCGGCGTGCCCATTCCGGGCTGGCTGATCCTGATGGCCGGCATAGGCACCATCATCTTCATGATGATCGGCTGGTTCGGCAACCAGATCGACGAGTCCATCACCGGTAAGCACAACGCCCAGCTGAACCATTCCTACCGCTACGGCATGCTCTGGTTCATCCTCTCCGAGGTCATGTTCTTCGCGGCCTTCTTCGGCGCCCTGTTCTACGCCCGCAACCTGGTCATGCCCTGGTTGTCCGGCGACGATGTCTCCACCCATGACTGGCTGTGGCCGGCCTTCGAGAATTCCTGGCCGGTCCTGACCACCCCGGATGGCAAGACCTCGACCACGCAGATGCTGCCCTGGGGCCTGCCCTTCATCAACACCGTGATCCTGGTCACCAGCTCCATCACCCTGACCATCGCCCACCATGCCCTGCAGGCCGGCAAGCGGTCCACGCTTAACCTCTGGCTGTTCATCACCGTGGCCCTGGGCGCCACCTTCCTGTTCCTCCAGGCCCACGAGTACCACGAGGCCTATGCCGAGATGAACCTGACCCTGCACTCGGGCATCTACGGCAACACCTTCTTCATGCTCACCGGCTTTCACGGCATGCACGTGACCATAGGCACCATCATGCTGATCGTCATGCTGGGCCGTTGCCTGAAGGGCCATTTCACCAACGAAAACCACTTCGCCTTCGAAGCCGCCGCCTGGTACTGGCACTTCGTCGACGTGGTCTGGCTCTTCCTGTTCTGTTTTGTGTACTGGTTTTAAGAAGAGAAGAGTTAACCGCCAAGGCGGCAGGAACGCCAAGAGAAGAAAGAGTTTATTAACCGCAAAGGCCGCCAAGGCCGCGAAGGGAAGATTTCATAGGCGGTTTCAATGCTCTAGTAATCCTTTGCGGCCTTGGCTGCCTTCGCGGTTTATATCTTCCTGGTTTTCTTGGCGTTCTTGGCGCCTTGGCGGTGAATCCCGGATTAGGTTTTACGGCATCAGCCCGTGCGGCTGGATCTGTCCGGTGAGATAGCCGACCGCCAGGGTGACGAGCAGGGCGGCGGCGAGGATGACGCGCCAGGTGAGGTTGCGTACGACGCGTTTTGGATCCTCGTCCTTGGGTTTGACCAGGCCGAACAGGGCCGAGCCCAGGCTGAGGGTGAGGGCGATCAGTAGGGCGATGACGAGCAGTTTGAATAACATGGCGGTACCTTGAGGGGCGGAATCGCGGCAGTATAGAGGGCTTTGCGGTGCTCATCGCAAGCCCGGCGCGATGCCCTTCAAGCAGGATGTAAGAATGTGGTCTTTCCTCAAGGCGCCCATGGTCCGGATCCGGATCGGCCGGCGCGTCTTCGCGCCCAGCGTGCTCAACACCAGCCTGGTCCTGGTCCTGTTGCCGTTCCTGCTCAGCCTGGGCCATTGGCAGCTCTCGCGCGGCAGCGAGAAGGCGGCCCGTCAGCTGGCCTATGAGGCACGCGGCCGCGAGCAGCCGGTGGACGCCGAGGCCCTGGCCGGGCTCTTGCGCGCCGGCGAAGACATCCGCTTCCGCGCCGTGAGCCTGGTCGGGCATTACGCCGACGGCGCCCAGCTCCTGCTCGACAACCAGCCCCACGAGGGCCGTCCCGGCTATCACGTCTTGACCGTGTTCGTTACTCAGGGCCGGCGCATCCTCGTGGATCGGGGCTGGGTGCCGGCGCATCCGGATCGGCGCCAGCTGCCGGCCGTAGCGGCCGTGCCCGGCGAGTTGGTCCTGCGCGGCCGGGTGGCCGTCCCCGAACCGGCTTTTCGCCTGGGCAATGCCCTGATCGAGGGCGAGCGCTCGCCCTGGCGCGTCCAGGCCCTGGACCTGCCGGCCCTGCGCGGCATCCTGGGCGAGGGCCTGCAGGACTATGTGGTCCAGCTGGACCGCGGCGAGGCCCATGGCTACTTGCGCGACTGGCGCCCGGCGGGTTTGAATCCGGAGCGGCATTTCGGCTATGCCGTGCAATGGTTCGCCCTGGGCAGCCTGCTGTCCATCCTGTATTTCGTCTTGAATTTCCGCCGCGAGGAGTCTGACGGTGACCGCTGAAAACAAGAATGATGCCACGCGCACCAAGAATCGCCTGACCCTCCTGGCCCTGTTCGGCGTCTTCGCCGGGCCGGTGCTGGGCGCCTATGGGGCCCTGTCCCTGGGCTGGTTCACCCCGGCCAGCGTCAACAAGGGCGAACTCTTGAGCGGCGCGCCCAGCCTGGCCGAGCTGCCCCTGCGGCGCATGGACGGCGTCGAGCTGCCCCAGGCCGAACGCCAGGGCCCCTGGCGCCTGGTCTATGCCCTGGGCACGGACTGCGCCGCCGCCTGCGAGCACAATCTCTACACCCTGCACCAGGTCTGGTCGGCCCTGGGCAAGGAGCAGGACCGGGTCCAGCCGGTGTTCCTGAGCGCGGGCGCCTTGGGGCAGGCCGAGAAGATCAAGCCGGTGTTCGGCCAGCTGCAATGGTGGCGCCTGGGCGAGCTGAAGCCCGAACTGGCCCAGGGTCTGCACTTTGTCGCCACGGAGGCCAAGGGCCGGCTCTATCTCGTGGACCCGCGCGGCGTCGTGGCCCTGAGCTACACCCTGGCGGAGGAACCCCAGGCCTCGGCCCTCATCGGCAAGAACGTGCTCAAGGACATCAAGCACTTGCTCAAGCTTTCCAATATCGGTTGAGGCGGATATGAACCCCAACACCCTGTCGCGCCGCCTGATGGCCTTCGCCTGCCTGCTGACCCTGGCCGTGATCCTCCTGGGCGCCTGGACGCGTTTGTCGGATGCCGGCCTGGGCTGCCCGGACTGGCCCGGCTGCTACGGCCATTTCACCGTGCCGACGAAGGCCGATGACATCGCCCAGGGCAATGCCCTGTACCCGGCCCAGCCCCTGGTGGCCGAGAAGGCCTGGCCGGAGATGATCCACCGCCATTTCGCCAAGGCCATAGGCCTGACCATCCTGATCTTCGCGGTCATCGCCTGGCGCAAGCGGGGTGCCCAGGGCCATCCCCGCAAACAGGCTTACCTCATGCTGGCCTGGGTCGTGTTCCAGGGCCTCCTGGGCATGTGGACCGTGACCCTGAAGCTGCATCCGGCGGTGGTCATGGCTCATCTGCTGGGCGGCTTCATGACCTTCGCCCTGTGCTTCCTCGCCTGGCTGCGCCTGTCCGGCCGGCCGGCCCTGGCCGCGCCGGCGCGCCTGCGCCGCGTGGCGGCGGCGGCCCTCCTGGTCCTGGTGGCCCAGATCGCCCTGGGCGGCTGGACCTCGGCCAATTACGCCGCCGTGGTCTGCGGCGACAGCCTGCCGGTCTGCCAGGAAGGCTGGAGCCAGCGCCTGGATTTCGCCGAGGGCTTCCAGCCTCACCACGAGGGCAAGGCCAGCTACGAGTTCGGCGTGAAGAGCCTGGAAGGCCGCACCGCCATCCACGTGAGCCATCGCTTCGGCGCCCTGTTGACCGCCGGCCTGCTGAGCCTGCTGGCGGTCCTGCTCTGGCGTGAGCCGCGCCACCGGGCCTTGGCCGTCGTGCTGGGCGGCCTCCTGCTCGTGCAGCTGGGCTTAGGGCTCGCCAATATCCATTTCCTCCTGCCCCTGCCGGTGGCGGTGGCCCATAACGGCGGCGCGGCCCTGCTGCTGCTGGCCCTGGTGGCGGCGAACTACCGCCTGCGGAGAGCCTGAACATGGAACAGACCCTGGAACACAAGGCGCAAGCGACTAGCTGGCGCGACTACCTGGAGCTGACCAAGCCCAAGGTCGTGGCCCTGATTCTGCTCACCGCCATCGTCGGCATGCACCTGGCGACGCCGGGCGCCGTGCCCCTGGACGTGCTGATCCTGGGCACCCTGGGCATAGGCCTTGCCGCCGGCTCGGCGGCGGCGGTCAACCACATCGTCGACCGGCGCATCGACGCCATCATGGCGCGCACCACGCGCCGTCCCGTGCCCCAGGGCAAGGTTAGCCCGCTGCAGGGCGCGATCTTCGCCGGGGTGCTGGCGGTGGCGTCCATGCTGATCCTGGCCCTCTATATCAACCCGCTCACCGCCTGGCTGACCCTGGGTTCCCTGGTGGGCTATGCCTTCTTCTATACCCTGTATCTCAAGCGGGCGACGCCCCAGAACATCGTCATCGGCGGCCTGTCCGGCGCCGCGCCGCCGCTCCTGGGCTGGACGGCGGTGACCGGCAGCCTGGATCCCCATGCCCTGCTCCTGGTGCTGATCATCTACACCTGGACCCCGCCGCATTTCTGGGCCCTGGCCATCCACCGCGCCGAGGACTATGCCAAGGCCGGCATCCCCATGCTGCCGGTGACCCATGGCATTCCCTTCACCAAGACCGCGGTCTTGCTCTACACCGTGCTGCTGAGCCTCTCCACCCTGCTGCCCTACCTGGTGGGCATGAGCGGCCTGGTCTATCTCATCGGCGCCCTGGTTTTGGGTTTCGTGTTCCTGGGCTATGCCGTGCAGCTCCGGCACTTCGCCAAGCCCCAGACCGCCATCAAGACCTTTGGGTATTCCATCGTCTACCTGATGGGCCTGTTCGTGGTCCTGCTGGTGGACCACTACCTGCCGCGAGGCTGAGATGAGCCGCCGCCTGTTGCTCGCGATGCTGATGCTGGGCACCCTGGCCCTGGGAGCCGGTTTTGGCCTGCGCCAGTACCTGAACGAGGCGGGCAGGGCGCCGGTGATCGCCGGGATCTACCTGCCCGAGGCCAGGCCGATGCCGACCATGGCCCTGAAGGACGCGGACGGTGCCGTTTTCGGCAATGCCCAGTTGCAGGGGCATTGGACCGTGCTTGCCTATGGCTATACTCATTGCCCGGACATCTGCCCGACGACCCTGGCCAGCCTGGCCAAGGCGGCGCGGCGGGTCCGGGAGCTGGATGCGCGGGCCGCCGAGGATTTCGCCTATGCCTTCCTGACGGTCGACCCGGCACGGGACACGGCCGCAAGGCTCAAGGACTATGTGCCCTTCTTCCACCCGGAGTTCCGCGCCCTGCGCAGCGAGTCCGGTGCACCGGAAAGCCTCTACAAGGCACTGGGCATCGTCGCCATCCTCAATCCGCCCGACGATCCGGCCAAGCCGGGGCAATACACCGTCGATCACGGCGTCGCCATGTACGCCTTCGATCCGCAAGGCCGGCTGCGCGCCATCCTGCGCCCGGAGAATGCGGCGCAAGGAGCCTATGATCCGGAGCGCCTGGCGGCGGACTTGTTGGCGGTGCGGGAGCGGGGCTGAGGTAGCCGCCTATGTCGATGAAACTATTGGCTAAATGAGTGCTAGGATGTCGTAAGAGCAAGATTGCGATTACGTTTTATGCACCAGAATCTAGAAATGTACCAATACCTGGCCATACAACGGTCTCAGGCCAAATATGAACAACTTTTTCTTGCAAAGTGGTGTTTCTTTAGGTAGACCTAAACGGAGGGCGGTTGAGTCCAGAAAAGTAGCATTAGCTCTGCATTTGTGTGCTACTTGCACAATACCTATACGATGTGTTATATTCCCCGCCCGTTTTTGATGGCTTTTTTAGCGGCAACTAGTGAAGCCATAACAAATGGCACATAAGAACAATCAAAACAGTTCCTTGCTCATGCATCAGTGTATGCGGGGAGTGGGGCTGTTCTACTGGCTATGAAGGATCATACGATGCGATTCGAAGCGCTGCTTAAAGCCCTTTTCCCCTCGCTCGTTCCAATTCCGAGGAAAAGCTCCAAAGACATGGGAGATGAAGTAGCCCGTGGTCTTGTGCGCGCTTATGCTCGTGGAAACGTAAATCTTCAGTATGGTCGTTATCTAACGGGCGAGCAGCTTGAAGAACGCAAGCATGCACTTTCTCGACACGCTTTCTAAGTAGTCTTTGCTGTGAACACTGTCGTGACGTTCGAGGAGCGTGCTGTAGGTCTTTGGTTGCAACAAGCGTCAGAGGTTGCAAACCTCTACAGTCAAGCCGAAGAAAAGATCAAGCTGATAGAGCATCTCAATCAACAGTTGCCGATTCCTTCAATTAATGAGCTCCGCTATGCGGGCTACCACCTCGTACAGTTCATTAATAGTGGTAGCCCCGAAGAACTAAAAAAAGCCGAAAATCACTGCAAACGGGCGATTTACGATGCAGTCGAAGCTGGCGTTACGCATCAGCTCGAGATGATTTGCTCCTTTCAGAAGGATTTTCGAATGCTCGTGCTTTCTGAACATATCCCGAGCTATTGTGAATTGCAAAAGCAACTTCGGGCTGCGCGCGATTTAATGGTGAAGCCAAAACGTGATGGTATTGACCGAGCAGACTATTATTCCGAGTGCACTGTACATCTGGAAGCGTTACGAGATTGCTTTGAGACTCTCGAGTCTTATAGAGAAGATTTGATCAAGGTACTGAGGCGGCAAAACCGGCAAACGATTATTACGTGGGGGGGCCTTCTTCTAACTATTATTGGTGTTGTCTTTGGCGCGCTTAGCTACATAAAGAACCCAGCGCCACCTCAATCACTGCCTTCTCCACCGGCCTTAGGTATACCTACCGCCACATAAATCGTGGCATGCTTAGTGACACGGTTCCATGAGCCTGTCATGACAGTCATTGCTAGGTTATACATAGATGCCAATTCTATCTACTCAAACGCCTAGCTAGTGGTGAGGAGTAGCACTTTACCCTCGTTTTTTACGATCCCCTTCGTTGACGTTCTACGAATCCCGGCGTACATTTCCTTCATCCTTAACTTGGGAGAACTCCATGATTCGGCGCCGTTCGGTGAACCCCACGGAGGCGGAGCTCGCCATCCTCAATGTGCTCTGGGCCGACGGCCCGTCCACGGTGCGTCATGTCCACGACAAGCTGCAGAGCAGCCAGAACACCGGCTATACGACGGTCTTGAAGCTCCTGCAGATCATGTTCGACAAGGGCCTGGTGCAG
The DNA here is from genome assembly GCA_016182845.1 of Gammaproteobacteria bacterium. Taxonomy (GTDB): domain Bacteria; phylum Pseudomonadota; class Gammaproteobacteria; order Enterobacterales; family Permianibacteraceae; genus JACPFT01. The sequence goes on along the minus strand of JACPFT010000017.1, from coordinate 77,281 downwards.
CGCGACGAGTCGGAGCGTGCCCATGTCTACCGTACCAGCAGCAGCCGCGACGCGACTCAGGGGGCGATCCTCTCGGATCTGGTGACCCGGGCCTTCTCCGGCTCCCGCTCGGCCCTGGTGATGCGCGCCCTGGGCGAGTCCTCCAAACCCGAGGAAATCGCGGAAATCCGTCGATTCCTGGATGAGCTGGAAAGGAGTTAGCCATGGCGGCCTGGGACATGGGAGGTTGGACGGGCATGTTGGATTCGGCCCTGGCTGAGCGTTTGGGCTGGGTGTTGATTCATTCCTTGTGGCAATGCGCCTTGGTGGCCCTGGCTCTGTATGCCCTGCTGCGCTTCGTGCCGCGGCGCTATGCCAATGCCCGCTATGGCTTGGCGGGCTTGGCCCTGGTGGTCTCGGTGCTGGCGCCGGTGTTGACCTTTTTCCTGCTGGCCTCCGAGCCGGTGGGCACGGCCCTGCGGCCGGCCAGCCTGGTGGACGAGGCCCCGGCGGTGGTGAGCGCGGCCCTGGCCATGGAACAGGGCGATTGGCGCAGCGAGCTGGCGCCCATCCTGCCCTGGCTGAGCCATGTCTGGCTGCTGGGCGTGCTCCTGCTGGTGGCCAAGATGGGCCTGGAGTATTGGCAGGTGCAGGGCCTGGTGCGCCGCCATGTGCGCCCGGCGGCGCCGGTCCTGCAGAGCCTGTGCGCCGAGTTGGCCGAGGTCATGGGCGTGCGTCGCGGCTGGCGGCTCCTGGAGTCGGCGGCAGTGGACGTGCCCATGGTCATCGGCTGGTTCAAGCCGGTGGTGCTCTTGCCGGCGGCGGTGGTCACCGGCCTCAAGCCCGAGCAGATCGCCATGATCCTGGCCCATGAGCTGGCCCATGTGCGCCGCCACGATTACCTGGTCAACCTGGCCCAGACCCTGGCCGAGATCCTCTTGTTCTTCCATCCGGCGGTGTGGTGGATCTCGCGGCAGATGCGCCACGAGCGCGAGCACTGCTGCGACGACATGGCCGTGGCCCTGTGCCAGGATCCCATCGCCTATGCGCGCACCCTGGCCGATACGGCGGATCTCTGCCATCACGGTCATCACCATGGCTCCCTGGCCCTGGCGGCCACCGGCGGCGAGCTGAAGCTGCGCGTCACCCGGCTGTTCCAAGGTCATGCCTGCCATCCCCATTGGGGCAGCCGCACCCTGGCCGCCCTGGGCGTCCTGCTCCTGGTGACCGGCACCGGCATCGCCGCCCGCGTCCAGGCCGTGCCCAAGCCGGTGCTGCCGCCGCTGGCGGAGGCGCCTGCCTCCGTGGCCGTGGCGCCCGTCCCGGCGACGACGCCCGCGCCCCAGCTCGCGGCCGTCCAGCCCGAAGCGCTGGCTCGTCCGGCGGAGCCGGCTCCGCGTGCCATCCAGACGCCGGTCGCGGTGACCAAGCCCGTCGTCAAGCCGGCGGTCAAGCCCGCCCAGCAGCGCCTGGTCCAGGTGGCCAAGCGCAGCCAGGCGGAGCTCGCCGCGAAGGCCTTGCCACCGGCTACCGCCAAGCCGGAAGTACCGGTTTCGGTTCAGGCCGTGCGGGCCGAAGACACGCCGGCGCCGGTCCGAGTGGCTAGCCTGAAGCCGGTGGCGGTCCAGGACCTCAAGCAGGTCGAGGCTTCGGTGGCGGTCCATACGCCCGCGCCGGAGTTTCCCAATGCCGCCCGCCGCTTGCGCGGCGAAGCCGAGGTTCCGGTCAGCTTCACCGTGGGCTCCGACGGCCGGGTCGGCGAGATCGCCTTCGAGACGGGCGTGCAGCCGGCCTTCCAGCGCAGCGTGCGCAAGGCCCTGGCCCAGTGGCGCTTCGAGCCGCGTCGGGAAGACGGTCAGGCGGTTTCCGAACGGCGGCGCAAGGTCTTTTCCTTCGCCCTTGAGGAGGATTGCGAGATCCGAACCGGTTCGCGCATCTGCCGCTGAAAGTCCCCGCGTCCGGTACAAAGGCTCGCTTCGGCGAGCCTTTTGCTTTGAGCCGCGCCGAAACTTCGTTTGAGTTGCGCTGAAACTTCGTTTTCAGGCTCGTTGCGGCACCAGCAGGCTGAGCAGGAATAGCCCCAGGGCGGCGACCACGATGCTGGGGCCGCTGGGGCTGTCCAGGCGCAGGGAGGCGGCGAGGCCGCCGGCCACGGCGAGAATGCCCACGGCGCTGGCGGCGAGGGCCATGCCCTTGGGGGTCCTGCTCAGGCGGCGGGCCACGGCGGCGGGGATGGTCAGGAGGGCGGTGATCAGGAGCACGCCCACCACCTTCATGGCCACGGCGATGACCAGGGCCAGCATCAGCACCAGGGCGAGGCGCAGGGCCTTGACCGGGCGGCCTTCCACGGCGGCCAGCTCCTCATGCACGGTGACCGCCAGCAGCGGGCGCCAGAGGGCGGCGAGGGCGGTCAGGACCAGGGCGGCCACGGCGGCGATGCCGCCGAGATCGACCCGGGTCACCGCCAGGATCTCGCCGAACAGCCAGGCCGTGGGATCGCCGCTGCCTGGCGCGGCCAGGGCGATGATCACCAGGCCCAGGGCCAGGCTGCCTTGGGCGAGGATGCCCAGGAGGGTGTCGTCGGCCAGGAAGCGGCCCTGCAGGACCACCAGGATCAGGGCGACCGCCAGACAGACGAAGAGCACGGCCGGCAGGGGCGCCAGGGCGAAGCTCAGGGAAAGGGCCACGCCCAGGAGGGCGGCATGGGCCAGGGTCTCGCCGAAATAGGCCATGCGCCGCCAGACCACGAAGCAGCCCAGGGGGCCGGCCACGGCGGCCAGGGCGAGGCCGGCCAGGAGGGCCGGCAGCAGGAAGGCGGGGAACAACTCAGTCATGGTGGTGCTCGCGGGCCTGCTCGTGAGTATGGCCATGCTCGTGCCCATGGCCGTGGTGGTGGCTGGGTTCGGCGCAGTCGTGCACGTGATCGTGGTGGTGGGTGAACACCGCCAGGCCGTCGGCGACGGAGCGGCCGAACAGCTCCAGATAGGCCGGGTGCTGGCTCACCGCGTCCGGATGGCCGTGGCAGCAGACATGGCGATCCAGGCAGACCACCTCGTCGGTGGCGGCCATGACCAGGTGCAGATCGTGGGAGATCATCAGCACGCCGCAGGCGTGGCGATTGCGCAGCTCGCCGATCAGCCGGTAGAGCTCGGTCTGGCCCAGGACGTCCACGCCCTGCACCGGCTCGTCCAGGACCAGGAGCTCCGGCTCGCGCAAGAGGGCGCGAGCCAGGAGCACGCGCTGCAGCTCGCCGCCGGACAGGGAGTGCAGGGGCGCCTTGGCCAGCTCGGGCACGCCGGTCTCGGCCAGGCTGGCGGCGATCTGCGCCGGGCTCACGCTGCCGGCCAGGTCCAGGAAGTCGCCGACGCTCAGGGGCAGGGTGGCGTCCAGCTGCAGTTTCTGGGGCATGTAGCCGATGCGTAAGGACGGCTTGCGCCAGACCGTGCCGGCCGTGGGGCGGTGCAGCCCCAGGGCCAGCTTGACCAGGGAGGTCTTGCCGGCGCCGTTAGGGCCGATCAAGGTGGTGATCCGGCCGGCCTCGACTTGCAGGGACACGGCGTCCAGGATCAGCCGCCCGGACAGGCTCAAGGAGGCCTGCTCCAGGCGCAGCAGGGGCGTGCTCATGGCGCGTCCTCCTGGCAGCGGGCGCAGAGCCCGGCGATCTCGACGATCTGCTGCTCGACCCGGAAGCCCTGGATCTCCGCCTCGCGGCTCAGGGCGGCGGCGACGGCCGGATCGGAGAGCTCGGCGGACAGGCCGCAGGCCCGGCAGATCAGGAACTGGCCGCTGTGGCGCTCGCCCGGGTGCTCGCAGCCAATATAGGCATTGAGCGATGCCAGGCGGTGCACCAGGCCCTGCTCGATCAGGAAGTCCAGGGCCCGGTAGACCGTGGGCGGGGCCACGGGCTTGCCGTCCTTGCGCAGGGCGTCCATCAGCTCGTAGGCGCCCAGGGGCCGGTGGCTCTGCCAGACCAGTTCCAGGACGCGCCGGCGCTGGTCGGTGAGGCGGGCGCCGCGTTCCTGGCATAGGCGCTCGGCCCGGGCCAGGGCATCGTGCACGCAGTGGCGGTGATCGTGTTCGGGATGGGGGAAGCTCACGGGGCGGTCCGGGGCGGGGATGTAATGTGATAATATAACACTTTCTCCCCTTACCCGGATTGTCCATGCGCGACGCGCTACGCCTAGGCCTGCTCGGCCTGTCCCTCTTGCTGCTCGCGCCCCTGGCCGCCGCCGAGCCGGTGCTGATCGCCTCGGTCAAGCCCCTGCAGATGCTGATCGCGGCGGTCAGCGACGGGCTCGCCGAGCCGGAACTCCTGATCCCGGCCACGGCCTCGCCCCATAGCCATGCCCTCAAGCCCTCCCAGCTGGCAAGGCTGCAGGGCGCGACGGCCGTGTTTTGGTTCGGGCCCAGCCTGGAGGGCAGCCTGGCGGCGCCCCTGGCCGGCCTGCCGGAGGGCGTGCGCGTGGAGCGGCTCCTGGACTGGCCGGAGGCCCGGGCCCTGCCCCTGGGCGAGGACGGGCACGGGCACGCCGGTGTCGATGCCCATGTCTGGCTGGATCCGCTGCGCGCCAAGGCCCTGGTCCTTATCCTGGGCGAGCGCCTGGCGGCCCTGGACCCCGAGCACGGCCCCCGCTACCGGGCCAATGCCGCCGCCTATGGCCGGCGCCTGGACGCCCTGGACGCCGAGCTGCGTGCCGCCCTGGCCGACAAGCCGGCCTATTGGCTGTTCCACCCCGGCTACCGCTATTTCGAGGCGCGCTACGGCCTCAAGGCTCGCGGCGTCCTGGGCGGCAAGGCCGAGCATAGCCTCGCGCCCTCGGCCTTGGCGCGTCTGGCGGCGGCGCCGGGCGCCTGCGTGCTGGTTGACCGCCAGTACCGGGGCAGCCAGGCCCTGGCGCGCCTGGCCGAGCTGGGCGCGCGGATCGTGGAGCTGGATCCCCTGGGCCAGGAACTGGCCGGGGACGGCGAGGGCTATCTGGCGCTGATGCGCGGCCTGGCCCAGGCCTTTGGCGAGTGCCGCTAGGCGCTCACAGCGCCGCCACCACCTTGATCTCCACCTTCCACTCCGGTTTGGCCAAGAGCGCCTGGACCGTGGCACGCGCCGGGGCGCAGCCGGGGGCGACCCAGGCATCCCAGGCGGCGTTCATGGCGGCGTAATCGGCCATGTCCTTGAGATAGACGGTGGCATCCACGAGGCGGCGCTTGTCCGTGCCCAGCTCGGTCAGAACCGCGTCGATCTGGGCGAGCACGTCGGCGGTCTGGCCTTGGGCATCGGCGGCGGTGTTCTCCGGCACCTGGCCGGACAGGAAGGCCAGGCCGTTGACGATAACGGCCTCGGAATAGCGGGCGGCGGGTTTGTGGCGTTGGATGTTCATCAGGGCTGTCCTTAAAGAAGGGGAAGGGCCGCAGTGTAGCGGCCCTAGCGGCTTCCGGTCTTGTCGAATTCCCCTGCTTCAGAATGCCAGGCGGGCTCCCAGGGTCAGGTTGCGCCCGGTCTGGGGCACCAGATCCTTGATGAAGGAGGCATGGCTGCGCATCTCCTCGTCCAGCAGGTTGTTCGCCTTCAGGAAGAGCTGGTACTCCTTGTCGCCCAGGTAACCGTGGTAGGCCAGGTGCAGGTTGAGCAGGTCGTAGCCGTCCGTTTCCGTCTCGAAATCGGCGGTGCGTTCCTGGTCGGCGACGCGGGAGAATTCCAGGCGCCCGGACCAGGCCTCCCACTCGGCTTCGGCGCGCAGTCCTACGCGATCGGCGGGCATGCGGGGCAGCTCGCCGCCGTGCTCCAGCTCGCCGCGCACCCGGTCGGCGAAGGCCGCCAGCCTGAAGCTTTCGTTGAAGGCATAGGCGGTTTCCAGCTCCATGCCCCGGAAGCGGGCATCGGCCTGGGTGTAGGCGATCTCGCGCAGGCCGTCGACCTCGGCCCCGGTGTCGGCGGCATAGATGTAGTCGGCGACGGCGTTGCGGAACAGGTTCAGGCCGAAGGTGAAATCGCCTTCGTGCTTCTTCACGGAGACATCGAGATTGCGCGCCGTCTCGGCATCTAGCCCGGCATCGCCCCGCTCGAAGGTGGCGGTGGCGGCATGGGGGCCGTCGGCATAAAGCTCCTCGGCGGAGGGCAGGCGCTGGGCGCTGGCCAGGTTCAGGTTCAGGGAATAGCCGGGCAGGAACTTCCAGACCGCGCCAGCGGAGAGGGAGCGGCCCGAGCCCCGGTAGTCCGGCAGCCCCGCCGTGTCCACGGCGATGCGCTGGCGTTCGGCGCGGGCGCCGGCCTCGAAGCGCCAGTCGCCGGCCTCGTATTCCTCCAGCAGGAACAGGCCCTGGCTCCGGGTCAGGGTCGGCGGCACATAGGCTTCCTCGCCGGTGGCGGCGAAGTCGCGGCGCAGGCCCTGGGCACCGAAAGTGCCGCGAAAGCCGGCCAGGGGCTCGTGGCTCAGCTCCACGCGGCCTTCTGTGGCTTGGTTGTCGAAGCGGGTGCCGAGCTCGCCGGAACCCTCGATCTCGTCGTGACGGTAGTCGGCATGCCCGAGGCGCAGGCGCAGGCGCGAGAAGCCGGGATAGGGGTCGGCCAGCTCGCCGCGCAGGTCCCAGCGGTCCTGCTCCAGGTCGATGAAGGGCGCGCCGGCCTCGTGCTCCTCTTCTGCTTCGCCTTCCTCGTGCTCGGCATGGCCGGGCAGGCCGTATTGATTGGCCTGGCGGGTATAGGCCAGGCCCAGGTAGCCGCCGTCCAGCAGCCAGGAGGCGCCGACCGTCGCGGTCTCGGTGTCGTTGAAGCTATTGGGCAGGCGGTTCTTGGCGGCATGACCCTCGGCGATCTCCTCGGGCTCGGGTTCCGCCTCGGCAAAGCCGGGGATGGCGTAGTCCCCGGCATCGCGCTTGACCCCCTCCAGGCGGAAGGCGAGATCCGAGCCGCCGGCGGTGATGCCGAACACGCCGGCCCGCTCGCCGGCGGCGCTATTGCCGCGCAGCTCCACGGCGCCTTCCACGTGGTCCTCCGGCGCATGGGTGGGCACCTTCTCGTCCACCACATTGACCACGCCGCCGATGGCGCCGCCGCCGTAGAGCAGGGTGGCCGGGCCCTTCAGGACCTCGATGCGCTCCGCCAGCAGGGGCTCGGTGCTGGCGGCATGATCCGGGCTGATGGTGGAGGCGTCCAGGACGTCCACGCCATCGGAGAGCACGCGCACCCGCGCCCCGTCCAGGCCGCGGATCACCGGGCGGCTGGCGCCGGCGCCGAAGCCGCCGGCCTGGATGCCGGCCTGGCCGCTCAGGGTCTCGCCCAGGGAGGCCTCGCGCCGGCGCACCAGCTCGTCGCCGGCCAGGACCGTGGCGGGGTTGGCCATGCTGAGCGCGTTGCGGGCCAGGGGGCTGGCGGTCACCACCATCTGGTCCACGCCCAGGCGCGCCAGATCCACGCTCATGGGATCCACGCCGTCGTAATGCAGCTCGATGTCGTAGTGCTCGCCCCGGGCGGTCTGGATCTCCAGGCGGTAGTTGCCGGCTTTCAGCTCGGGCAGGCTGAAGCGGCCCTGCTCGTCGCTGGTGGCGACGAGCTTGCCGATGCGGATGCGGGCGGCGGGCACGGCGACGCTGCCGTTGCTGAGCAGGCCCTCGGCGGCCTGGGCGGCGGGGCTGAGGCTGAGGGCCAGGCTTAGGGCGAGGAAGAGGCGGGTGTGCTGGGTTTGCATGAAAATACCTGAAAAATCAATGCGAATAGGCAATGCCCAGGCGGAGTTCTAGCCTGGGCATTGGGCTGCGAGCGATGATCAGGTGTTGGCGGGCGGAGCGCGCGCCGGGTGGAAATAGCGGGCGGCCAGGGCAGCCGACGGTGCCGGCGCCAGGAAGGGGCCGGCCGTTTGGTTGCCCAGGGCCAGAGGCGGCTGGGCATGGCTCAGGGGCTTGTCCAGCTGGGCCGAGGCCAGGCAGAGGCCGCAGACCTCGCCGGCGGCGTGCTGCTTGCCCTCGTATTCGTGGGCGAGCGCCAGCGCCTGCAGGCCCAGATAGGCGAGCAGGAACAGGGCGACGAGCGCGGCACGAAGACGCAGGGTGGCCGACACGGGGCTTCCGGGCTGGGGAAAGACTCCGACTATAAGTGTTATCTTATAACGTCGCAAGCCCGGCCAGGATCTGGGCAGTGAAGCGCTGGCGCAGGTAGAAGCCGCGCGGGTTGGTGAGGATGCGTCCGCCGTCCTCGCCCACTGCCTCGGTGAGCACGCGGCTGTTGGCGGCCTTGGGTCTGACCTGCAGGACCTGGCCGGCGCGGGCGGTGATGCGCTCCACGGCCCCCAGGGCGATGGCTTCCAGATGTTCCTCGAAATCGGCGGCGAGCAAGGCCTCCTGCTCCGGGCTAGGCGACCAGAGCAGGGCGGTGCCCAGGACGCGTTCGGGCACGGGAATGCCGCGCTCGGCGAGGATGGGCAGCCAGAGCACGCGAGCCAGCTTGGCGCGCACCAGGCTGTTGCCCCAGGTCAGGCCCATGAGGCCGGTCAGCGGCGCCGTGCACACATAGGTGGATTCCAGGGGCCGGCCTTGGCGGTCCACCGGCAGGGTCTTCAGCTCGATGCCCAGGTGGGCGAAATCCGGCTCGGGCCGGGAACCGGCCGTGGCGCCCAGGGCCAGCTCGATGAGCTGGCCGCCCCAGCCCTTGTCGTGGCGCAGATCGGCGGGCACGGCCACGCCCAGGCTCGCCGCCAGTTCGGCCAGGCTCAGCCCGGCGAGGCTCAAGGCCCGTTCCAGCAGCTCCTCGGCGCTGTGCGGCGCCTTCATGGCCGCCGCCCCGGGTGCCACCAGCTGCCTTGCGCGCCGACGTCGCGGACCAGGGGTAGCTCGTAGAGCGCGCTCGCCCGCTCTTCCGTCACCACCTCGCCCCAGGGCCCGGCACGCCAGGCGCCGCCGCCTTCCAACAGGAGGGCATGGCTGCACAGCCGCTCGCCCAGGTTCAGATCGTGCAGGGCCAGGAACAGGATGCGCCCGGCCTGGGCCTGGCCCATGAGCAGGCACTCGGCCTCGGCCTGCCAGCGCCAGTCCAGGTGGTTCATGGGTTCGTCCAGGAGCCAGACCGCCGGGTCCTGGGCCAGGAGCAGGGCCAGCTGCACGCGCCGCCGCTCGCCGCCGGACAGGTGATCCAGGGGCCGGTCGCGCAAGGCCTCCAAGCCCAGGCGCTCCAGGGCGGCGGCGACCCGCGCCCGATCCCCGCCGTCCAGGGCCGCCCAGGCGCCGCGCCAGGGATAGCGCCCGGCGGCCACCGCCTCGGCGACGCTGATGGCCATGGCCGGCTCCGGCTCCTGCAATAACAGCCCCAGTCTCCGGGCATCGCCACCCTGGAGCGCCTCGCCGCCCAGGCTGGCCGAGCCGGCATAGGGCAATAGCCCCGCCAGGGCGTGCAGCAGGCTGGACTTGCCGGCGCCGTTGCGGCCCAGGAGGGCCCAGCACTGTCCCGGCTCCAGGCGCAGGTCCAGGGCCTGCACCAGGGGCTGCCCGTCGCGGGCGACGCCGATCTGGGCGAGGCTCAGGCTCATGGCAGGCTGCGCCGCATCAGCCAGAGGAAGGCCGGCACGCCCAGCAGGGCGGTGAGTGCGCCCACCGGCAGTTGCAGGGGCGCGGCCAGGCTGCGCGAGCCGCACTCCGCCAGGACCAGCAGGGCGCCGCCGGCCAGGACCGCGCCGGGCAGCAGCTGGCGATGCTCGGTAAGGCCCAGGAGGCGCAGGCCATGGGGCACGACCAGGCCGATGAAGCCGATGCTGCCCGCCAGGCTGACCGCCGTGGCCGCCAGGCCCGCCGCCAGAAAATACAGGAACAGGCGCACCCGCTTGAGCGGCAGGCCCAGGAGGGCGGCCTGGGTGTCGCCCAGGCGCAGCAGATCCAGGGCCCGGTGGCCGGCCAGGGATAGACCAAGTCCGGCGATCAGCACGGATAAGCCGAGGACGTTGTCGGCATCGTCGCGGATCTCGCCGAGCAGCCAGAACACCAGGCCGGGCAGCTGGCGGTCCGGCACCAGGGCCAGCCCCAGGCTCAGCAGCGCGCCCCAGCCGGCGGCCAGGACCACGCCGCTGAGCAAGAGCCGGGTCGGCTCCAGGCGCCGGCGGTTGGCGGCGAAGACCAGGGCGATGGCGACCAGGGCGCCGGCGAAGGCGGTCAGCTCCCGGCCCCAGGCGGCGATCCCCAGCAAGAGCGCGGCCAGCACGCCCGCCGAGGCGCCGCCGGACACGCCCAGGACGAAGGGCTCGGCCAGGGGATTACGCAAGAGCAGCTGCATCAGCGTGCCGGCCAGGGCCAGGAGGCCGCCGACGATGAAGGCGGTCCAGGCCCGGGACAACCGCCAGCCGGCCAGGGCCGGATCGACGCTCCAGGCGAAGCCGGCGCTGCCGGCCTGTCTGGCCAGGAAGAAGGCGGCGAGGGCGGCCAGGGCCAGGAGCAGGAGCAGCAGGGCCGGACGCATCAGCCCTCCCGGAAGGAGAGGATGTCCCAGCCGGCGGCCTGGGCGTGGGCGCGCAGGACCGGGTCCGGGTCCACGGCCACCGGCCGGCCCACGGCCTCCAGCAGGGGCAGGTCGTTGTGGGAATCGCTGTAGAAGCAGGCGGAGGCCAGTTGCGAGAAAATAGAGTCTGTTCCCGGTTGCTCCTCACCCATACCCGTTCGTCCTGAGCCTGTCGAAGGATGAACGGGTAGGCCGCCTTGGTCTCGAAACCCTTCGCCCTTCGACAGGCTCAGGACGAACGGTTTCTCCGGACTCGTTTCTGAAGAATTGGTGGCTGACCCCGATCTCCCGACCGATCTCTCCAACCAGCGCCGCAGATGCGCGAGCTTGCCCGCCTGGAAGCAGGGCTCGCCCGCATAGGCGCCGGTGAAGCGGTCGTCGGCGCGCTCCGGCTCGGTGGCCAGGAGCTCGCCGACCCCGCACAGGGCCGCTGCCGGCTCGGCGATGAAGCGGTTGGTGGCGGTGATGATCACGACGGTGTCGCCGGCCGCCCTATGCTGGGCGATGCGGGCCAGGCCCTTGGGCAGGAGCATGGGCTTGAGCGTGTCGCGGGCATAGCCGGCGCGCAGGTGCAGCAATTCCGCCATGGGCAGGCGCGCCAGGGGTTCCAGCACGAAGCGGGCGAAGGCCGGGTAGTCCAGGCGCCCGGCGCGGTAGTCGGTGTAGAAAGCGTTCTTGCGCGCCTGGTAATCGGCGCCGACCAGGCCCCGCTCCGCCAGGTAATCGCCCCAGAGCTGGTCCGAGTCGCCGGCGATCAGCGTGTGGTCCAGATCGAAGAGTGCCAGTGCCATGCTTTTGGGGACCACCTGAAGAAAAAAGCCTATATACTGAAGGCAATTACGAATTATTTGCGCCTGACGCATAGGCTAGTGGCCCGCTCGGAAACGGGCAATGCCTTTCGTGCCCAGGGGCCGGTTTCGCCGGGTTTCGCGGAGCGATCAGCGCATCCGCGCCGGCCGCGCGGCCCCGCCGGACGAGTGCGTGCGCCTTCCGTCCCTCGTGATGCGGAAGGGGCCTAGCGCCGGGCGCCTGCGAGATCGTCATGGGACCACGCGACAATCAGATGATCGATGCCGAGGGCTTTCGGCCCAATGTCGGCATCATCATCACCGATGGGCGGGGGCGGCTGCTCTGGGCACGCCGTCACCGCCAGGACTCCTGGCAGTTCCCCCAGGGTGGCATCCACGCCGGCGAGACTCCCGAGGACGCCATGTTTCGGGAGCTGCACGAAGAAGTGGGGCTGAACCAGGGCGCGGTGAGGATCCTGGGCGTGACGCGCGGCTGGCTGCGCTACCGCCTGCCCAAGCGCCTGCTGCGCCACGATGCCAAGCCCTTGTGCATAGGCCAGAAACAGCGCTGGTTCCTGCTACAGCTGGTGGCGCCGGAAAGCGCCATCCAGTTCGATGTGACCGATCATCCGGAGTTCGATCACTGGCAATGGGTGAATTACTGGTATCCGCTACGCCACGTGGTGTCCTTCAAGCGCGAGGTGTATCGCCGCGCGCTCAAGGAGCTCCTGCCGCTCCTGTTCAGCGGCACGCCGGTCGAGGAGGCCGCGCCGCGTCCGCCCCGCGAGCGGGATCGGCGGCGCCGGCCCAGGCCCCGGCGCGAACGGCGCGGCGGGACTACCAACCGGCCCGAGGCGCCTCGTTCCGAGCCGCCCGAGCGCGATGCCTGAAGCCTGAAGCCTCGCGCCGGAACCGGGGGCACGCATGCTGAACGAGCTGCGCGCCCTGGTGGACGGCGTCTCCCATGCCCAGAGCCTCAACGAGGCCCTGGGCCTCATCGTGGCGGGCGTCAGCGAGCTGATGGCCACCAGCGTCTGTTCCGTGTACCTGGTCGAGGACGAAGCCCTGGTGCTGCGCGCCAATGCCGGGTTCCGCCCCGAGGCCGTGGGCTGCGTGCGCCTAGGTCTGTCCGAGGGCCTGGTCGGCCTGGCGGCCACCCGCGCCGTGCCGGTCAATATCGAGCAGGCCTCCAGCCACCCCCATTTCTGTCCCGTACCGACCCTGGGCGAAGAGGAATACGAGGCCTTCCTGGGCGTGCCCATCGTGCATCAGCGCCGCGTCCTCGGCGTCCTCGTGGTCCAGGAGAAGGCCGGGCGGTGCTTCGGCACGGGCGAGGAAGCCGCCCTGGTCACCCTGTCCGCGACCCTGGCCGGCGCCATCGCCGCCGCCGAGGCCAGCGGGCTGCTGCGCGAACAGGCCCGGGCCGGACGGCCCCGGATCGTGCAGGGCCTGCCCGGCGCGCCCGGCCTGGTGCTGGGTCGGGCCCATTGGCGGCGCCCGCCCCTGGACTTGGACGCCGTGCCGGATCGGCCCTGCGAGGATCCGGCCCGGGAACTCGGCCTGTTCCGTGCCGCCCTGGCCGCCACCGGCCGCGAGCTGAGCCTCCTGGCCACGCGCCTCACCGACGAGCTGGTCGGCGACGAGCTAAGCCTCTTCGACGCCTACCAGGCCATCCTCGCCGATGCCGGCTTGAGCGCCGACGTGGAGACCCTGATCCGCGCCGGCCTGTGGGCGCCGGCCGCCTGGCGCACGGTCATCGAGGCCCATGCCCATGGCGTGCAGGGCGCCGGCGATCCCTATCTGCGCGAACGGGCCGCCGACTTGCGCGATCTGGGCCGGCGCGTCCTGGCCCGGCTGTCCGGCCTGCGCGAGCCGCCGACCGACTGGCCGGAGCGCACCATCCTGGTGGCCGAGGAGTTGTCGGCGGCCATGCTCGCCGAAGTGCCGCGCGACTGCCTGGCGGGCATCCTTTCGCTCACCGGCTCCACTTATTCCCATGCCGCCATCCTGGCACGCGCCCTGGGCGTGCCGGCCATCATGGGCCTGTCCGGCCTGCCGGCCGAGGCCTTGCACGGCCGGGAGCTGGCCCTGGACGGCGACAGCGGGCGGGTGCATCTGGAGCCGGACGGCGCCTTGCGCGCCGAGTTCGAGCGCCTGGCCCAGGCCCGCGCCCAGCTGGCGGACCGGGATCGGGGCCTGCGCTGGCTGCCGGCCGAGACCCGCGACGGCGTCGGGCTACGCCTGCTGCTCAATGCCGGCCTCAGCCCGGATCTGGAGCGGGGCCAGGACTGCGGCGCCCAGGGCGTGGGCCTGTACCGTACCGAGATCCCCTTCATGCTGCACGACGGCTTCCCCAGCGAGGCCGAACAAGTGGCCCTGTACCGGCGGGTGCTGGCGGCCTTCCCGGGCCAGCCGGTGGTGATGCGCCTCCTGGACATCGGCGCCGACAAGCCCCTACCGTACTTCCCCATCCGCGAGGACAACCCGGCCCTGGGCTGGCGCGGCATCCGCCTGTCCCTGGACCACCCGGAGCTGTTCCTGATCCAGGCCCGCGCCCTGATCCGGGCCAATGCCGGGCACGGCAATCTGCAGATCCTGATCCCCATGCTCAGCACCGTGGACGAACTGGACGCGGCCCTGTTGCTGCTGGCCCAAGCCCGGGCCGAGGTCCTGGCCGAGGGCGGGGAGCTGATGCCCATGCCCCTAGTCGGCGCCATGATCGAGGTGCCGGCGGCGGCCCTGCGCGCCGGGCGTTTCCTGGAGCGGGTGGATTTCATTTCCGTGGGCAGCAATGACCTGACCCAGTACCTCTTGGCCGTGGATCGCAACAACCCGCGCGTGGCCCGGCTCTACGACAGCCTGCACCCGGCGGTCCTGGGTCTGATCCAGACCGTGGCCGAGGCCGCGCTGCGAGCCGGCAAGCCCGCCCATGTCTGCGGCGAGCTGGCCGGCGATCCTCTTGGCGCCGTCCTGCTCCTGGCCATGGGCTTCGAGGGCCTGTCCATGAACGCCGCCAATATCCCGCGGGTCAAGGCGGCGATCCGCGGCGTCAGCCTCGCCGCCGCCCGGGACTGCCTGGCCGCGGCCCTGGCCTGCAACGAGGCGGAGCAGGTGCGTGCCCTGCTGGAGGCCCGCCTGGGAATAATAAATAGCTATTAGCTATCATATGAATCATATCAATTCATTGGAGTAATAACTCCGGCGAACCTAGCATTGCCCTCGTGAGCTTCATCAACGGCAACCACGAGGAAACGCCATGCAGACCATCATCAACACCGAAGTCAAACCCTTCAAGGCCACCGCCTTCCATGCCGGCCAGTTCGTCCCGGTCAGCGAGGAAAACCTGAAAGGCAAATGGTCGGTGATCTTCTTCTACCCGGCCGACTTCACCTTCGTCTGCCCCACCGAACTGGGCGACCTGGCCGATCACTACCCCGAATTCCAGAAGCTCGGCGCGGAAATCTACGCCGTGTCCACCGACACCCATTTCACCCACAAGGCCTGGCACGACCATTCCGAGACCATCCGCAAGATTGACTATCCGATGGTCGGCGACCCGACCGGCACGCTCACTCGCAACTTCGGCGTGATGATCGAGGAGGCTGGCCTCGCCGAGCGCGGCAGCTTCGTCATCGACCCCCAGGGCCGGATCCAGATCGTCGAGATCAATGCCGGCGGAATAGGCCGCGACGCCAGCGAGCTCCTGCGCAAGCTGAAAGCCGCCCAGTACGTGGCCAGCCACCCGGGCGAAGTCTGCCCGGCCAAGTGGAAGGAGGGCGATGCCACCCTGGCTCCGTCCCTGGACCTGGTGGGCAAGATCTAAGCCCTGCTCCCCGTAGGTCCGGCTTCAGCCGGACGCCCTGGCCCGCTTCAGTCGGACTACCTGTCCCGCTGAAGCGGGACCTACGGTTTCCTCCTCCCCTTCGGAGACTCCCATGCTGACCACCGAACTCAAGACCCAGCTCAAGGCCTATCTGGACAAGCTGGTCCAGCCCGTTGAGCTCATCGCCTCCCTGGACGACGGCGCCAAGTCTGGCGAGCTGGCCGCCTTCTTGGCCGAGCTCGCCGCGCTTTCGGACAAGATTACGCTGCGCCACGATGGCACGGCCTCGCGCCGGCCCAGCTTTGCCCTGGCCCGCCCCGGCGAGGCGGCGCGCATCCACTTCGCCGGCATCCCCCTGGGCCACGAGTTCAGTTCCCTGGTCCTGGCCCTGCTGCAGACCGGCGGCCATCCGCCCAAACTGGATGCCGCCACGATCGCCCAGATCCGCGCCCTGCCCGGGAACTACCGCTTCGAGACCTATGTCTCCCTGTCCTGCCACAACTGCCCGGACGTGGTGCAGGCGCTGAATCTCCTGGCCCTGCTCAATCCCGGCGTGGAAAACACCATGGTCGACGGCGCCCTGCACCAGGCCGAGGTCGAGGCTCGCCAGATCCTGGCCGTGCCGACCGTCTACCTGAACGGCGAGCCCTTCGCCCAGGGCCGCATCGGCCTGGAGGAGATCCTCGCCAAGCTGGACAGCGGCACGGTTGAGCGTGTCGCCGCCGAGTTGAACGAGCGTGAGCCCTATGACGTGCTGGTGGTGGGCGGCGGCCCGGCCGGCGCCTCGGCGGCCATCTACGCCGCCCGCAAGGGCATACGCACCGGCCTGGTCGCCGAGCGCTTCGGCGGCCAGGTGCTGGACACCTTGGGCATCGAGAACTTCATCTCCGTATCCAAGACCGAGGGCCCCAAGCTGGCCATGGCCCTGGAACAGCACGTCAAGGACTATGCCGTGGACGTGATGGGCCTACAGCGTGCCGAGGCCCTGATCCCCGCTGGAGAGGGTCCGGGCGAGGACTATCACGAGCTGCGCCTCGCCAGCGGCGCCAGCCTCAAGGCCAGCAGCCTGATCCTGGCCACCGGCGCCCGCTGGCGCGAGATGGGCGTGCCCGGCGAGCGAGAATACCGGGGCCGGGGCGTGGCCTACTGCCCCCATTGCGACGGCCCCTTGTTCAAGGGCAAACGCGTCGCGGTGGTCGGCGGCGGCAATTCCGGCGTCGAGGCCGCCATCGATCTGGCCGGTATCGTCAGCGAAGTGACCCTGCTGGAATTCGACAGCAAGCTGCGCGCCGACGCCGTGCTCCAGGCCAAGTTGTATAGCCTCGCCAATGTCAGGGTGATCTTGAACGCCCAATCCACCGCCGTCACCGGCGACGGCAAGACCGTCAGCGGTCTCGCCTACATCGACCGGGTCAGCGGCGAGGCAAGGCAGCTGGATCTGGAAGGGATATTCGTGCAGATCGGCCTACTGCCCAATACCGATTGGCTGAAGGGCACATTGGCACTCAGTCCGCGAGGCGAGATCGAAGTGGATGCCCGCGGCCAGACCTCGCTACCCGGTGTCTTCGCCGCTGGCGATGCCACCACCGCGCCCTTCAAGCAGATCATCATCGCCATGGGCGAGGGCGCCAAGGCCAGCCTGTCGGCCTTCGACCATCTGATCCGCGGGCCGGTTGCGCGGCCGGAGGCTGTGGCGGCTTGAGGGGCAAGGTCTAGTGGTTTGTGCGGGTAATTCCGAAGCACTGAAAAAGCCCCGGGGATTTTTTCAGTGCTTATTTCGTGGCCCGTGCAGGCCCTTAGTGATAGGACACTTCGCAGCGCTCGCGGGTGCGCAGGTTCAGCAGTACATCGGAGGTGTGGCTGGGCAGATGGCGGTCGTCGACGAAGGCGACGCGATCGCCTTCCTCCCAACCCAGGCAATTGGTCCAGGCCTCGTATTCCTGGCCGTTGATGACGAATACCTCGTCATCGCCCAGGACTTCCTCGATGACGTAAACCCGTTCCGCGTCGGCGACGCCGGGACCGGCACAAGCCCCTAGGACCCACAGGCTGGCCAGCACCAAGGCAGTTCTCGGCTTCATGGGAACCTCGCATTTTTTAAACAAAGCCTAAAGGTTCTGACCACGAGCTGCGTGAAATGTCCCCTCGGTCGGCCAATCAGGTCCGACCAGATAGGCCGAGCCACCCGTGTGTGTGGCCAGGCGGCGCGGCCCCGCGATGGGCTTAGGCTTGGCCGATTGCCGGATCGCTGACGCTCGAGTAGCCGTCCTCGCGATGCCCGGCGATGCGGCGCAGATAGCCGGTGTCGGTCGAGCAGCTCAGGCTGATATCGAACCAGTTCTGGCTGGCGGCGATGGGCCATTCTACTGTGATGCTCGCGCCGGCGGGGAAGTCGTAGCTGCGCGGCGCGGCGGTGGAATACAGATTGGGCTTGAGCGTGATTTGGCAGCCGGCCCTGCCGGTATTGCTCAGGGCGAGCAGCAACAGGCCGTTGCCGAAACTCACCCGGACTTCCGGGTTGGCGCCGGTGGCGGCCTGGGCCTTGTTCAGATCGCCCTTGAAATGACGCAGGAAGCCGTTGGGGCCATGCACCTGCAGATCGTAGAGCCCGGCGGTCACCGATTTCGCGCTCCAGTAATCCGACAGGGATTTTCCGGCCTCCAGGGTGTAGTACCAGGGCCCGTCCGTACGGTTCGTCGCGTAGACGGTCAGGCCGGCGCCGGCCGCGCCGGTATTGGTGAAATCCAGCCAGTAGCGGCCCGATGCGGCCTCGATGCGGCCGTCCGCCTGCAGCGCATAGGGCAGGGCGCGCGCCGGGCGCTGGCCGATCTCCTGCTTGGGCAGGGCCTGTTTGCGCGGCGGCTTGGGCTGGGTCAGCCGGCAACTGGCATCGGCCTCACTCATGGCGTTGTCGGTGTCCGGCAGGGCCGGCCAGGACAGATCCGGCGCGGCGAAATCCAGGGCGCTGGTCAGATCGCCGGTCACGGCGCGGCGCCAGGGGCTGATATTCGGTTCCAGGACACCGAAGCGCTGCTCCAGAAAGCGTAACACCGAGGTATGGTCGAAGACCTCGGAATTGACGAAGCCGCCCTTGCTCCAGGGCGAGACCACGAACATCGGCGTGCGCACGCCCAGGCCCAGGGGAACGCCGAAATAGTCCTCGCCGGCCGTGCTCACCGTGCTCAAACCCATATTGGCATTGAGGGCCGGCAGCGGCGCCGGTAGGTGATCGAAGAAGCCGCCATTTTCGTCGTAATTGATGATGAACACGGTCTTGGCCCAGACTTCCGGATTGGCGGTGAGCGCGGCCAGGAGGCGGGACACGAAGTGCTCGCCATAGGCCGGCGTCGCTTCCGGGTGTTCGGTGGTGATATAGGGGCCGACGATCCAGGATACCTGCGGCAGGGTGCCGGCGCGCACGTCCTTTTCGATTTCCGCGAGCAAGTATTCGCCGCGCGAGGCCGAGGCATTGCCGGCGTTGGATCCGGGCACCATGGCGCGGCCGCGCAGGTATTTCTCGGAGCTTGTGCTCAAGTTGCGAAACGCCGAGAAATAGGCCAGGGAATTATCGCCGTAATTATCGTGTTCCTGGTAGACGCGCCAGTCGACGCCGGCAGCCGACAGGCGTTCGGCGTAGGTGGTCCAGGTGTAGCCGGCGAAGTTCGGATTGTCCTTGCTCATGTCGCCGGTCCAGTTACCGTCGTCGGCATTGTTAACCGCCTGGATGCCGGAATTGCCGACCGACAGGCCGCTGGTTCCGGTGAACAAAAACATGCGATTGGGATTGGTCGGGCCGAATACCGAGCAGTAATTGGCATCGCAGACCGTGAAGGCGTCGGCCAGGGCGTGATAGAAGGGCAGGTCGGCGCGGGTGAAATGGCCCATGCACATATCGCCCTTCACCTTGACCCAGGCGTCGTAGTTTTTCCAGGTCGTGTGCGAGCCTTTCCAGCTGTGATTGATATCCGCGAGACATTGCGCGCCCGTGGTCAGGGTATTCAGGCGGAAGGGCAGGGTATAGCCCGAGCCGCTGGCCTTCGGCTGATACCAGACCGGGTTCTTGCTGGGCAGGGGGATGGGGCGCGGATCGCCGAAACCGCGCACGCCGCGCAGGGTGCCCAGATAATGATCGAAGGAGCGGTTTTCCTGCATCAGAACGACCACGTGCTGCACGTCCTGGATCGTGCCCGTGACCGTGGCGGCCGGAATGGCCAGGGCATCGCGTATGCTTTTCGGCACGAGGCCAAAGCCGGCCGCCGCGCCGGCTGAAATACCCATCATGCGCAAGAAATCCCGCCGTTCGAAAGCCATCTTGCTTCTCCGAATCCGTTGCTAAACCGTCGTGTTTCTCGCCGCCACCGGCGTCGGTATTCCAGCGCACCTTAGGCGGGCGGCTTGACGCTTTTATGACGGGGATCGGTTAGGGGTGGACTAGGGAGGGAGTAGCGGCCTTTTTTTGGCGAATTGCCCTGCGATGACGTGGCTAGGTGAAAAATCGGCGCGGTAGTTGGTTCTGTGAATTTTTCATGGCGGTCAGCTCTGACTGGCCCGACCTGCTTCGGTGTTTTTGCGTAGACGCCACCAGGCAACTATGGTTTTCCAGTGCCCGCACCCAGCGGTGTTGAAGAGCAGGCTGACGGCCAGGACGGCCGCGTCGTAGCGATGCGGGGGCACATCACGCTTATAACAATCAACAAGGACCACCATGCACGCGAAAACCAAGACCCTGATCGCCGTCGCCCTCAGCTGCGCCGGTATCAATGCCGCCCAGGCCGCCAACGAATTGTTTGTGTCCGGCAAGGCCGGCGCGCGTTCGGCCAAGGATCAGAATATTCTGGCCCAGCACCAGGCCGACGCGAAAGTCACGGCCATGGCCCTGACCCGGCTGTCGCCGACCCTGCTCAGCGCCAAGCCCAAGGAGTTGAATCTGAATCTCTTGCCGGGCGTGAGCCTCTTGGCCCGGCAAACCCGCGTGGAAAAGGCCGCCGATGGCAGCACGATCTGGTACGGGAAAATCGCCTTGAACCAGCTGACCCGCGCCGCCGACGTCGCCGGCGACGACAATGCCATCCTGGTGGAGCAGGCCGGCTTGATTACCGGCAATGTGCGCGCCAATGGCGAGCTCTATGCCATCCGTCCGCTGAGCAATGGCGAGCACGTGGTGATGCGCATCGATCAGAACCGCATGCCCGCCGATCACCCGGCGAGCTATGCCACGCTGTTCTCCAAGGCCGCGCCGATTCCCTCCGGCGAGGTCACGGCGGCCGCCGTGACCACCCAGCGCATCCTGGTCGCCTACACGCCCGCCGTCGCCGCCAAGCACGGCAATATGGGCAGCTTCATCAATCTCGCCATCGCGGAAACCAACCAGGGCTATGGCAATAGCGGCGTCAACATCACCGCCGAACTGGCCGCCAGCGTCCAGGTCAGCTACACGGAAACGGGGAATTTCGACACCGATCTGAGCCGCTTCCGCGGCACCAGCGATGGCTACATGGACAATATCCACACGCTACGCGATCAGAATGCGGCCGATTTGAACATGCTCATGGTGACCAACGACGCCTATTGCGGCCTGGCCTCCGCCATCGGCGCCACGGCGACCACGGCCTTCGCCGAGGTCTTCGACGATTGCGCCACCGGCTATTATTCCTTCGCCCACGAACTGGGGCATTTGCAGTCGGCGCGCCATGATCCGAGCAATGATCCCACCAGGAAGCCCTATGCCTACGGGCACGGCTACCAGGCCTCCAACAAGGCCTGGCGCACGGTCATGGCCTATAACTGTTCCGGCGCCGGCTGCCCGCGCATCAATTACTGGTCCAATCCCAACAAGACCTATAGCGACGGCCAGACCATGGGCACGACGACCAAGAGCGATAACGCGCGCGTCTTGAACACCACGGCGGGCACGGTGGCGGGCTTCCGTTAATTGCCTGGGGCGGGTGCGTCGCGCGATGCATCCGCCTTTTTATTGCGCGAGCTGGAAGGCTTCCCGCCGCAGGCTCCGCGCTCCCTCCCATCCCCGCTCCTCCACCTCCACCCAGCCATCGCGCCGCAGCCGCAGGAGCAGGCTGGAGCGCGTGCCGTAACCGGGCAGGTCGATGAAGCGCGCCGACAAGGCCTTTTCGAACTCCGGGGGCACGCCCGTCGCGGGCAGATCCCGGTCCTCGGCAAGCTCGCGGTCCTGCAGCAGCGCGAACAGCGCGTCCGCATCGGGGTCCGGTGCTTTCAAGGCTTCGGCCAGTTCCGCACGGGCGGCGCGGACTTTCGGCCAGGGCGTGTTCAGGGCGGCATTGGACAGGCCGTGGATGCCGGGCGGCAGGCGCTGGGGCGGCCCGGAGCGGTTGCTGGTCCACAACAGCTCGGGTGTGGGGCTCAGGATGCCGGTCAGCAGGTTATAGCCGTCGTACAGGTCCTGCTCGACGCCTCGGACGGCGGTCAAGGGATCGTCCGCGTCCAGCATGTCGAGCAGCAGCCGGCCGCGACTGCGGGTTCCGGTTCTCGGTTTACCGCCCTCGCGCACATTGGTGAGCGCCGCGAAGCGGCCGTCGCGGGTCACGCCCAGCCAGGTGCCGCCGGCCTGCTCGTCCCGGCCGGCGAGGATGGCCGGATCCTCCCACCAGTGCAGGGGCCAGCTGGGCCGGGCGCGGAATTCGTCGCGGTTGGCGAGCAGGATCAGCGGGTAGTCCGGATGGTGGTTGAGAGCGAGGACGATCAGGCACATAACAGTTCAATGGCCCGCCTGGCTTTCCAGGCCTTGCGCGCCGAAGCGGCGCGGCGGGTAGGGGTTGGCGCGCAGCCACTTGCTGGCCAGCCATTTCTCCCCGGACAGGACCGGTTCGCCGGCATGCAGGCTCAGTTCGTCCTCGACGCCCTGCGCATCGACGTTGTGGAAATGCAGCAGATCGCCGCGGCGCGGCCGGAAACGGAAATCGACCCGGGGGAAGACGGTTTCGCCGCCCGCGTAGTCCTCGTTCAGATACACCAACAGGGTCTGCACGCGCTGGCCGCCCAGGCGCAGGCGCTGGGCTGAGCCGGGTTGTTCGCGGCGGAAATAATCGTGGTGGGGCTTGTATTCCTGGCCGGGCCGGTAATTGAGCAGGCAGAGGAATTCGCCGTTGGCCAGGGGCAGGCCGGCGCAGCGGGCGATGCGCCGATCCAGGGCTTCCTGCACGAGGTCGCGCAGCGCCGGGCCGACGGTGAAGTGGCGGCTGGTGCGAACCGGGTCCTGCATCTGCCCGCCGGTGAGGGGATCGCCCACCAGCGAGCGGCTCACCCGCGTCGCCGCGAGATTGATCAGGTAATCGCATTCCAGCTCGCTGTACAGGCCGACGCGGGTGTAGACGCGCGGCGCGGCGAGCAAGTCTCTAGCCTCGGGCAGGGGCGCGGCGGGCGGCGTCGCGCTCAGCAGTTCGGCGCTGGGCGGCGGGAGCGGGTGCGGTGCCGGGGCGATGCCGGCCAGCTCGCCGTCCAGGTGATGGGCGGCGCGGGTCTCGCCCAGGCCTAGGGCCGCCTCGAAAGCGGCGCGGGCCGGACCTGGTTCGGCCGCGCCGCCCAGGCCGCGCAGCCAGCACAGGCCTAAGGCATGCAGACCCGGTCCGTCGTCACCGGCGGCGGCGAAGAGGGCGCGGGCCGGCTCCCAGGCGCCACCGGCGGCCCAGGCGAAGCCCAGGCAGCGCAGGGCCGGACCGAAGCCTTGTCTAGCGGCTTGCTGCAGCCAGGCCAGGCTCAGGGCGTTGTCGGCGCCGGGGTAGTCGGAGAAGCCGTGCAGTTCGGCCAGGTGGTAGGCAGCCTGGGCCGAGCCGGCCCGGGCACCGGTGCGCAGCAAGGCGCGTGCCCGCTCCAGGTCAGGGCTAAGCCCCCGGCCGTCCAGGGTCATGAGACCCAGGCTGCACAAGGCATGGCCATGGCCGGCAGCGGCGGCCCGTTCCAGCCAGGACGCGGCCTCCGCCGCGCGGCCCTGGCCGTGCAGGGCGCTGGCCAGACAGTACTGGGCTTCGGCGTCGCCGGCCTCGGCGCGGGCAATTAACTGGGGCAGGCTCAGGGTCTGGCGCATGGTGGTCGCGGCGGCTGGGGAATGGGCGCAGCCTACGCCAGCGGGCCCGAAGCGACAAGTTGGGGGCGCTCGGAATCGCCAGTCCCTGATTTTCCATTCATCCTTCGACAGGCGCAGGACAGGCTTCGATAAGCTCAGGACGAACGGAAAATCAATGAGTTATCCGCCAATCCGTCCGTTCGTGATGAGCTTGTCGAACCATGAGCGGACTTATTCAGAGCCTCCCTGGTGTAGAATGCTCGGCTGTTTTTTACGGCCGGCGACGCGAGGCGAGTGCATGACCATGACCGGGATCCTGCTGATGGCCCTGACCGGGGCCTGCTCCGGCGTCATGGCCGGACTGCTGGGCGTCGGCGGCGGCCTCATCATCGTGCCGGCCCTGGTGGCCATCCTGCCGGCCCTGGGCGTACCCGCCGAGCATCTGATGCACGCGGCCGTGGCCAGCTCCCTGGCCACCATCCTGCTGACCTCGCTGTCATCGGTGCGCGCCCACCACGGCCACGGCGCCGTGCTCTGGCCGGTGTTCTGGCGCCTGGCGCCGGGCATCGCCCTCGGTGCGGCCCTGGGCGCCCAGCTCGCCGATGCCCTGCCCAGCGCGGGCCTGAAGCAGGTGTTCGGGGTCTTCGCCCTGGTCGTGGCGGCGCAGATGGCCCTGGGGCTGCAAGCCAAGGCGCGCCACGCGCTGCCGGGCACGCTGGCGACCACCGTGATCGGTTTGCTCATGGGCGGGATTTCCGGCATTGTCGGCATCGGCGGCGGCTCCCTGGTGGTGCCGTTCCTGAGCGGGTGCTCGGTGCCCATGCCGAAGGCCGTGGGCACGTCCTCGGCCTGCGGCCTGCCCATCGCCGCCGGCGGCGCGGCTGGCGCGGTCCTGGCCGGCTGGTCGGCCCAGGGCATGCCCGCCGGTAGCCTGGGTTATGTCTACGCGCCGGCCCTGGTCGTCGTGGGCCTGGTCTCGGTATTGACCGCCCCCCTGGGCGCGCGGTGGTCGCACCGCCTGCCGGTCACGGTCTTGAAGAAAGTATTCGCCGGCTTCCTGGCCCTGGTCGGCGCCAAAATGTTGCTGTTTTAAGGAATCCACATGATTGTCTTGCCGGAAATCGACCCCGTGGCCTTTAGCCTTGGGCCGATTGATCTACCGTACTTTGGGCCGCAGGCGCTGAGCGTGCGCTGGTACGGCTTGATGTACCTCCTGGGCTTCTTCGCCGCCTGGGCCTTGGGTAATGCCCGCGCAAAGAAACCCGGCAGCGGCTGGGATGCCGAGGCGGTCAGCGACTGCCTGTTCTATGCCTTCATGGGGGTAATCGTCGGCGGCCGCCTGGGTTATGTCTTCTTCTATCAATTCCCCTTGTTCCTGCAGGATCCCCTGTATCTGTTCCGGATCTGGGAAGGCGGCATGAGCTTCCACGGCGGCCTGCTGGGCGTCATGGCGGCCTTCGCCTGGTTCGGCCGCAAGACCGGTCGGAGCTTTTTCCAGGTCGGCGATTTCTTCGCGCCCTTCGTGCCCGTGGGCCTGCTCACCGGACGCATCGGCAATTTCATCAATGCCGAGCTCTATGGCCGGCCCACCGATCCCGATGCCTGGTGGGCCATGGTCTTCCCCAGCGATCCGGAGCACCTGCCGCGCCATGCTTCCCAGCTCTATGAGGCCGGGCTGGAGGGTCTGCTGTTGTTCCTCATCCTGTGGTTCTATTCGGCCAGGCCGCGCCCGGTGGGTTCGGTGTCCGGCCTGTTTTTAATCGGTTACGGCCTGTCTCGCTCCCTGGTGGAATTCGCCCGCGAGCCGGACGCCCATATCGGCCTGGTGGACGGCATCTCGCGCGGCCAGATGCTGTCCCTGCCCATGGTCCTAGTGGGCATTGCCTTCGTGATCATCGCCCACCGCCGCACCGCACTGGGAGCACGGAAATGAAGCAATACCTGGATCTGATGTGCCATGTCCTGGAGCACGGGGCGGTGAAGACCGATCGGACCGGGACCGGCACGCGCTCGGTGTTCGGCCACCAGATGCGTTTCAATCTGGCCGAGGGCTTTCCCCTGGTCACCACCAAGAAATGCCATTTGCGCTCCATCGTCCACGAGCTGCTTTGGTTCCTGAAGGGTGAGACCAATATCGCCTATCTGAAGGACAACAAGGTCAGCATCTGGGACGAGTGGGCCGACGAGAGCGGCGATCTGGGCCCGGTCTACGGCAAGCAATGGCGCTCCTGGGCCTGCCCGGACGGCCGTGCCATCGACCAGATTTCCCAGGTCGTAGAGCTCATCAAGAAGACCCCGGATTCGCGCCGGCTGATCGTCTCGGCCTGGAACGTCGCCGAGCTGGACCAGATGGCGCTGATGCCCTGCCATACCCTGTTCCAGTTCTATGTCGCCGACGGCAAGCTGTCCTGCCAACTCTACCAGCGCAGCGCCGACATCTTCCTGGGCGTGCCCTTCAACATCGCCAGCTACGCCCTCTTGACCCTGATGATGGCCCAGGTCTGCGGCCTGGAAGCGGGGGATTTCGTGCACACCTTCGGCGATGCCCATCTGTATTCCAACCACCTGGAACAGGCGCGGCTCCAGCTGTCGCGGGAACCCCTGCCCCTGCCGAGCCTGAAGCTGAACCCGGAGGTGACGGATATTTTCGCCTTCCGCTTCGAGGACGTGGTCTTGGAGAATTATCAGTCGCATCCGCATATCAGCGCACCCGTGGCCGTATGACGCAGCCGCTGATTTCCCTGATCGCCGCCATGGCGGAGAACCGCGTGATCGGCAAGGACAACCAGATGCCCTGGCATCTGCCCGCCGATCTGGCCCATTTCAAGGCCGTCACCTATGGCAAGCCGGTGATCATGGGCCGCAAGACCCTGGAATCCATAGGCCGGCCCCTGCCCGGGCGGCATAACATCGTGGTGTCGCGCTCGGCGGATTTCCGGCCCGAGGGCGTGACCGTGGTCGCGGATCTGGAGGCGGCCATCGCGGCGGCCGGGGACGCGCCGGAGATCATGGTCATCGGGGGCGCGACGATTTATCAACAGATGCTGGCGCGCGCCGACCGCTTGTACCTGACCTTCATCGAACTGGGCGTGGACGGCGATGCCTGCTTTCCCGCCTGGGAGCCGGAGGCCTGGCGGGAGCTTGCCAGCGAGAGCCACGAAGCCGATGCGCGCAATGCCCATGCTTATCGCTTCGTGACCTTGGAACGCGTTAATTAGTCCGCATTCAGCTTGGCGGCGTTATTGTGGAGCGTCACTGATCCACGGAGCGGCAACATGCGTCTGGCGGCCCTTTTTCTTCTTCTCAGTACGGCCGCCCAGGCCGGCGATCTGCGCTGCGGCACCCACCTCATCACCGAGGGCGCCAGCCAGTACGAGCTGCTGCAGAAATGCGGCGAACCGGTCTACAAGCAGTGGATCCGCGAGCCGGTCCTCGCGCTGCGCAATCGGCGCCTGGTGATCCAGGATTCGGGGCGCCCGGGCGGCGAGCGGGTCATCGATGCCCAGGAGCAGGAACCGGAATACCGCGAGATCGAACGCTGGACCTATGATCCGGGCTCGGGCTCCTTCCTGCGCTTCGTGGATTTCGATCAGGGGCGGATTATCCGAATTACCCTCGGGCCGCGTTCCTGAATCCCGAAGCCGAGTAATTCTGCTCGGCTAAACCCTGCTTCTGTAACCGAATTGTCATTACGCCTCGCTAGACTCCGGCCGCCTTTCCACGGAAGTCTTGCGAGGTCGCCATGCGTTTTTCCGTCACCCATGTTTCCCTGAGCCTGGCCGGCCTGGGCGCCGTACTGGCCGCCGGTCTGTACTGGAGCCTGAACCGCGTCGACGAGCCCTTTCGGCTCAACCAGCAGTACTATGCGCTGCAATCCCAGGTCTCCATAGACACGCGCCAGGCCATAGGCGCCTATTTGGAAACCGGCGATGCCATGCGCCTCCTGGAAGCCGAACACAGCGTGCGTGATGCCATCGGCGATCTGCGCGGGCTGCCGCCGGAGCTGGCGCAGGGCGTGGCGCCGCAGCTGGAGGTATTGTTGGACAAGCTCACCGGCGATTTCACCGCCGCCGGCAAGCTGGCCGGCGACCCTCAGGGCCTGCTCATCAATGCCGAGCGCGAGCTGGGCGATGCCCTGGCCTCCCTGGTGGATTATGCTCGCGACGGCTATGCCCGTAACCCGCGCGCGGCCTTCGATTACGGCCAACGCATCCAGGGCCTGAACGCCGAGCTGCGCCAGTTGGCTCATGCCCGCCAGCGCTATTTCGCCTCGCGCAATCCGGCCTTCAAGAAATCCCTGGATGAACGCGTGCTGCGCATGCAGACCCAGGCGCAAGCCCTGGCCAGCCTGCCCCTCTTGGGAGTGATGACCCAGAGCGATCCGGATGCCCTGGTGGCCAATGCCCCGGAAGACCAGCGCATCGCCCTGCTCGCCGAGCTGAACTCCCTGCTGCGCCGCTACCCGGACGAGCTGGAGCGCACCCACGGCCTGATCGCCCGGGGCCTCGCCAGTCGCGAGAAAGTGCAGGAACTGGTGACTGGCCTGGAAAATCAGTTGTCGCGCAGCGAAACCGAGCTGCGCCAGAGCCAGAACGAGATCACCGAGTCCATCACCATCGGCGGCATCGCCTTCGTGCTCAGCCTCTGGGCGGCGGCGGCCTTGCTGCCCAGCTTTCGGCGGCCAGTGGCCGCCTAAGGGGAAGCGAAGGGCCAGCGGCCCAGGCTTTCCCGCTGGGCACGGCGCGACGCGCAGCGGGCCAGGCAGGCCTGCCGCTGGGCATCGTCCATGGCCGACCAGCCGGTGATTTCCTCGATATGCCGGAAGCAGCCCAGGCAGATGTCTTCGTCGTCCAGGCAGCAATTGCGCACGCAGGGCGAGGCGACGGGCTTGTCCGTCTCGGCGCTCATGGCAGGCTCCAGGCCGAATCGCCGCCGCCGGCGCCCAGCCAGGCGCCGAAGTCCGCGAGCCCGGTGATGGGTGCCTGGCAGCTCCGACCCTGGCAGACCAGGGCCTGGACCTCGGCGCTGGGCGGGTAGCGCTCCGCCAGCGCCGCCGGCAGGGCCGTCTCGTTGGCCAGGCAGAACACCAGCCGCTGAGGGTGGTAACCGGCCTCGGCCGGCGAGCGCCAGGCGGGCAGCTCCCCGGCCGGACCGCGCAGGACGATGAGCTCGGGCGGTTCCAGGTAATCCTGTAGCGTCAGGGCAAGGCTGGCGTGGCTCAGGGGATGCATGCTCAAGGCAAGCGCGCCGGCGCGCAGGGCCGCCTCGCCGGCCTGGAGATAACGCGGCTCGGCCAAGAGATGACCCAGGCGCATGAGGACCCGCGCCGCCAGGGCATTGCCCGCCGGCAGGGCGTCGTCGGCATGGGGCCGGGGCCGCTGGATCAAGGTCTCGCCGTCGTCCGGGGTGTAGCAGAATCCGCCTTCCGGCGCGGTGTAATGGTCGATCAGACTGTCGGCCAGGGCGCGGAGGAAGTCGAGATCCGCGCCGCGCCACTGTACCTGCAAGAGCTCCATCAGGCCGTGCATCAGCTGGGCGAGGTCGTCCAGGCTGGCGGCCTGGTAGGCGCGGCCGCCGGCGAAGACCGCCAAGAGCCGGCCGTCGACGAACAGGTCCCGGCGCAGGCGGTCGGCGCAGGCCAGGGCCGCCTCCAGGAAATCCGGGCGGTGCAGGCGTTGCGCGGCGCGGGCCAGGCCGGCCAGGGCCAGGCCGTTGGCCCCGGCCAGCAGCTTGTCGTCGCGGCCCGGCGCCGTGCGCAGCCGGCGGGCGGCGAGCAGGCACTGGCGGGTGTTTTCCAGGAGCAGGGGAAGGTGCTTGCGGTGCAGGCCCAAGGCCTCCGCCACCGCCGCCGGATCCTGGCGCGCGGACAGATGCCAGCGGCCCTCGTGTCCCGGCTGCTCCTGGACATTGGGGCCTTGCCCCAGGCCGTACCAGGCCAGGGCCAGGCCATAGGCCTGCGGATCCAGGAGGCTGGCCAGCTGTTCGCGGGTCCACAGGTAGTAATGCCCCTCGCGGCCCTCGCTGTCCGCATCCAGGGCCGCGGCGAAGCCGCCAACCGGCAGGGCCATGGCCTCCAGCAGCCATTCGCCGGTCAGGCGCGCCGCCTCGGCATAGCGCGGCTCGCCGTAGTGGCCGGCGGCGGCGCAGCACAGGCTCAGCAAGAGGCCGTTCTCACCCAGCATCTTCTCGAAATGAGGCAGGCTCCAGGTCTCGTCCACGCAGTAGCGGAAAAAGCCGCCGCCCAGCTGATCGAACAGCCCGCCCCGCAGCAGGGCATCCAGGCTCAGGCGCAGGGCGGGATCTGCCGCCGCGCCGGGCCGGGCCTCCCGTTCCAGGCGCTGCATCAGCAGGGGCGTCTGGGGAAACTTGGGCGCGCCCTTGAGGCCGCCCTGCTCGCGGTCCACCGCCGCGTCCCAGTCCATGTCCAAGGCAGCCAGGGCCAGGGGGCTGGGCTCGCCCGGGGCGGCCGGAGCGGCCAGGGCATCCAGGGCCTGTTGCAGGGCCTGGTTCTGGGCGACGATCTCGGCACGCTGCTCGCGCCAGACCCGGCCCAGGGTGTCGCCCAGTTCGATCAAGCCGGGCAGGCCCTGGCCGGCCTCGCGCGGGAAGTAAGTGCCGGCGAAGAAGGGCCGCAGGCTATGGGGGTCCAGGAAGACGCTCAGGGGCCAGCCGCCGGGGCGGCGTGCCAGGATCTGGTGGCAGAGCTGGTAGATCCGATCCAGGTCCGGGCGCTCTTCCCTGTCCACCTTGATGCACACGAACTCCGCGTTGAGCCGCGCCGCGGTTTCCGGATCGGAGAAGGCCTCGTGGGCCATGACATGGCACCAGTGGCAGGCCGAATAGCCGATGGACAGGAAGATGGGTCTGTCCTCGGCCCGGGCCTGGCCCAGCGCGGCTTCGTCCCAGGGCTGCCAGGCCACCGCTTGATGGGCATGCTGGCGCAGATAGGGGCTGGCTTGGTCGGCGAGGCGGTTCATGGCGTGGACTCGTGCTCAGTGCGTTTTCAGTTTACGCCGGCTAGGATGGAGAGCAGAAGAAAAACACCTTGTGGGACAGACTGATGGAAACCGTGCAGCGACTCTTCGACCTTTATTGGCTGGACGGTCTGGCCCTGGCCTGGTTTCTCGTCGCCTGGTTCGGCTATGCGCGTTTCGCCAGCTGGCAGGGGCGGCGCCGTCCTTCCCTGGCGACGATCCTGCATCAGCATCGCCTCTTGTGGATGCAGCGCATGCTGGCCCGCGACAACCGCGTCGCCGATGGCACGACGGTGGCCTTGCTGGAGCGCAATGTCAGCTTCTTCGCCTCCACCACCATCCTGATCCTGGCCGGCCTGCTCACCCTGCTGGGGGCCGCCGAGAAAGTCCTGGCCGTGCTCTATTACCTGCCCATCTCGGTCAAGCCGGGCCGCGCCTTGTTCGAGCTCAAGGTCCTGCTGCTCGTCGTCAGCTTCGTCTATGCCTTCTTCAAGTTCACCTGGGCCATGCGTCAGTACAATTTCGTGGCCATCCTCATCGGCGGCGCGCCGGCGGTGGACGCCTCGGCCTATGAACAGGAGCGTTTCAGCGCCCAGGCCGCCGACATCCTGTCCCTGGCCGGCAATGCCTTCAATTTCGGCCTGCGCGCCTATTATTTCAGCCTGGGGGCGCTTGCCTGGTTTCTGCATCCCCTGGCCCTGATTCTGGCGGCTTCCTGGGTGGTTTCGGTGCTCTATCGACGCGAGTTTCATGCCAAGAGCCTGAGGGCGATGACCCTGGCGGCGGGTTGAGCTTTCACCCAGGTTTTGGCATGACTGAACAGGATTAGTGTCAGGAAATTTGACAATGTGCCAAGCAGTCGGCAGATTTGGTCTATGCTTGCTGAAAGCCCATATTGACCTGTAGAGGAAGTCCATTCATGAAAGGTTTGATTGCTTGCACTCTCGCCCTCGCTGTCGTTCTGCCGGTGCCGGCGGCTGCCGACGACATGGGCCGCGTGCTGGCCAGTGTCTGTGAATACACCAAGGCCAATGACCGCGGCAATCTGCGCAAGAAGCTCGATGGCGCCGGCCTGGACCTGCGCCGCGTCTATGACGCCATCGTTTGCCCGGGCGGCATGAGCCTGCTGCGCGTCGCCACCGAGGCGGGCGCCGTCGATGCCGCCACCTTCATCGCCACCAAGGTCGGCAAGAACGCCCTGGGCAAGGCGGAGAAGGATGGCAAGTCACCGGTCGCTTGGGCCGAGGAGAAGGTCGCAGCCGCCGATGCCAATGGCAAGGCCCTGATGCAGCCGGTCCTGGACATGCTAAAGGCCAAGTCTCAGTAGCTGCCGCGCGGCCAAGAAAAAAGGCGGGAATCCCGCCTTTTTTCTTGGCCGCGCCGGTCCCGCTGAAGCGGGACCTACGGTTCTCGTCACACCTTGAACTGATTACACCTTGAACTGATTACACCTTGAACTGATTACACCTTGAACTGATTACACCTTGAACTGATTACACCTTGAACTGCGCCACCAAGTGCTGCAGCTGTTCGGCGAGCTTGGCGAGGTCCTCGCAGGCCTGGTTGGTCTGGTTGGCGCCCTCCGAGGTTTGCTCGGCGATCTCGCTGATGCTCACGATGTTCTGGTGCATGTCCTGGGTCGTGGCGCTCTGCTCCTCGGCGGCGCTGGCGATATGGGTGGACATGTCGTTGATGACGCCCACCATGCGCGTGATGGCTTCCAGGGCGCGGCCGGCCTCGCCGGCCTGCTCCACGCCGTTGGCGGTTTCCTTCCGGCTCAGCTCCATGACCATGACCGCATTGCGCACGCCGCTCTGCAGGTTGTCGATCATGGTGTTGATCTCGCGGGTGGATTCCTGGGTGCGCGAGGCCAGGGTGCGCACCTCGTCGGCCACCACGGCGAAGCCGCGTCCGTGCTCGCCGGCGCGGGCCGCCTCGATGGCGGCGTTGAGGGCCAGGAGGTTGGTCTGGTCGGCCACCGAGCGGATCACGTCCAGCACCTTGCCGATGCTGTTGCTGTACTCGTCGAGCTGGGTGATGACCTTGGAGGCATCCTCGATCTCGCCGGACAGGTTGTTGATGGTCTCGATATTGGCATTGACCACGGCCTGGCCGTTCTGGGCCACGTCCTGGGCGCCCTTGACCTCGCGCAGGGTGTTCTCGGCGCTGCGCGCCACCTCGTCCACGGTGGCGGCCATCTCGGCCATGGCGGTGGCGATGGCGTCGGTCTGCAGCTTCTGCTGGGCGATGGAGGTGGAGGTCTGGCTGGTGATGGCGGCGGTTTCCTCGGCGGCGGCGGCCAGCTGTACCGAGCTGCCGGCGATATTGCGCAGCATGCCGCGCAGGCGGTGGGTCAGTTCGTCGACATTGCGGCCCAGCTCGCCGAACTCGTCGGCGGTCTTGATCTCGGCGCGCTGGGTGAAGTCGCCGCCGGCGATCTGCTGCAGCACATGGCCGATGCGCGCCAGGGGCTTACGGATACTGCCGATCACCCACCAGGCCACGACGGCGGCCATGGCGATGGCGGACAGGCTGATGATGAGGATCAAGGCCGTGGCGGTGGCGGAGGCCGTGCCGGCATCGGACTTGGCCGTGTCGGCGCGCTTATTGGTCAGCTCCACCAGCTTGTCGGCCTTGGTGCGCGCCGCATCGATCTGGCCTTCCAGGGTCTTGCCGGTCGCCAGGCCCTTGTCATACATCTCGTAGGACTGCAGGTACAGGGGCAGGGGCGCCTGAGCGCCATTGAGAAGATCCTTGAACTTGGCGACCGCCGCGCCGATCTCGCCGGCATTGGCGAGGCTGGACTTGGCGACCTTGTCGCCGGCCTGGGACAGGCTGTCGGCCAGGGCGTTCACGTCCTTGACCGCGACGCGGATACTGTCGGTGGAGTCGAAGCGCAGGGCATCGGAGGCGGTGATCAGGGATTCCTTGACGTTCTGGCGCAGGGTCTCCAGGGCATCCTTGGCCTCGCCCTCGGCGCCGGCATCCAGGGCGTCGGCCAGCAAGGTGTCCAGCTCGTCGCCGGTGTTCTCCAGCTGCGGCTTCTGGCGCTTGGCGCCGGCGGCGAACTCCAGATCGGCGTGGTGGGTCTTGAACAGCTCCTCGGCGGTGGCGACGACCGTGGCGGCGCTATCCTCGAAAGCCTTCAGGGGCTGGGCGAATTCCTCGTAGCCGGCGCTGGCCTGCTTGAGCTGGCCGGCCAGCTCGTCGAGCTTCTTATGGGCCTTGTCGAAGCCGGCGCGCATCTCGGTCTCGCTGCCCAGCTCCTGGCTCAGGTGGAAGGCGTCGGCATAATGGCCCACTTCCAGGAGCGCCACTTGCAGGCGGTAGCTGAGGCCGCGCGAGGTGGTGGCCGTGCTGACCTCGTCCAGGCTGCCGCTGAGGGAGTTCTTGCTGGACAGGCCGGACAGACCTAGGGCGATGAGCAGGAGCACCATCAGGGCGAAGCCGCCGGCGATGCGTTGGATCACGGTGAACGACAGGGACATGGGCTCTCGGACTCCCTAGGCAACTACAGAGGATTGGGGCACTGCGCCGGGTAGCCCCGGCAGCCGCAAGGCCTGAGTTTATGCATGAATTTTATGCTTTTCCAAGTCTATTGCGCGTTTCTTCACCAGATAAGCAGCGTTCCAGGCCTGGTTTGGTCGATTAAACCTCGCCTTCCGTGCCATTTCGGGGCAATTCGCAGCAAACCTGGTTGCGCCCCCGTTCCTTGGCCCGGTACATGGCCTTGTCGGCGCGGGAGAAGACTTCGGCCGTGGTGTCGCCTTCGCGGAAGTCGGCCACGCCGAAGGAGGCGGTGACCGCCAGGCCCTGGCCGGCGGCCTCGATCATGCGGTTCTGGATGGCCAGGCGCAGCTTGTTGACCGCCTTGGTGGCGTCCGCCAGGCTGGTTTCCGGCATCAGGATCACGAATTCCTCGCCGCCGTAGCGGGCCAGGAAATCGCTCTTGCGCAAGCCGCCTTGCAGCAGCCGGGCCACGCTCTTGAGCACGGCATCGCCGGCGGCATGGCCGTATTGGTCGTTGACGCGCTTGAAATGGTCGATATCCATGACCGACAGGGTCAGCGGGCTGCGGTAGCGGCGCAGGCGGGCGTATTCCTGTTCCAGGCGCTCCAGGTAGGCGGTCCGGTTGGGCACGCCGGTGAGTACGTCGGTGAGCGCGCGGTGGCGCTGTTCCACCAGGGTCTGGCGCAGGTGATTGGATTCGGTCTCCATGACCCGCAACTGGTTTTCCAGCTGGGCGACCTGGGCCTGCAGGACGCCGCGCCGCTCGTCCTGACCGGACTTGAACTGGCCGACGCTGGACAGGATGGCGTTCAGCCGCGCCTCCACGGTGTGCTTGAGCTGGTCCAGGGAGGTGGCGTCGCGCAGGCTGTCCTGCATGTCCTGGACTTGGTCGCGCAGGCTACGGTCCAGTTGGGCGCAGTCCTGGGCGTCCTGGTTCTGGGTGCTGGTGGTGGTGGCCAGGAACTGGTAGACCTGCTCCAGGCGCTGGTTCAGGGTTAGCAGGAAGGCCTCCAGCCGGGTCTGGTCGTCGCTGGATGCGTCCAGCACCAGGTCGACGATGCTCTCGATGAGTTCCGGCAGCTGGGTCACGGGCAGGCCGGCCTCGCCGCGTTGGCGCAGCTGGGCCAGGCGCTCCTGGTAGATCTCGGGCAGGGACAGCTGGGCCAGCAACCGGGCCACCGGCTCCAGGACGGCCGGCGCGGCCAGGGTCTGGGCTTCGCCCGGCCCGGGGGCCTGGTCGGCCGCCTTGTTGCCGAACAGCCGCGACAGCAGTCCACCGCCGGCCAGGAGCTTGGCCAGCCCGGCGACCGTGGCCTCGCCCTGCTGTTCGCTGGGCAGGCCGTCGACCTCGCGGCGCAAGCTCCGCACGGACTTGGCGGCCGAGCCCTGGGCCATCTCGGCCAAGCGGGCCAAGAGGCCCGCATAATCCGGTTCCACCTTGGCGGCCCGGGCGGCGGCATCCTCCATCTGCATCAGGATCGTGGTGATGGCCTCCACCTCGGCCTGCAGCTCCTCCGGCGACTGCTCTTTACGCACGGCCTGGCGCAGGCTCTCCAGGCGCTTGTCCAACTCTCGATCCAGGCCCATGCCGGCGAAGCTGAGCTTGGCCAGGCAGCGGCGCAGGATGGCCAAGCCCTCCGTCGTGGGCGTGTCGGTGGCGATGGGGTCGTCGCTCATAGGCTGGCGGCTCGCTTCAGGGGGGCGGGGTGGTGGTGCAGCATCAACTCCTCCGGCAGCTCGATGTCCATGGCGAGCGGCAGATGATCGGAATAGGGCAGGGGCAGTGCCTTGAGATCCAGGACGCGGATGCTCTGGCTGACCAGGATATGGTCGATGTGGCGGGTCGGCCGCCAGCTCGGGTAGGTGGCGGGCGACCCGGCGCCGGCGCTCAGGGATACGTCGCGCAGGGCGAAGCGCTCCATCAGCAGGTTCTCGGCGCAGTTCATGTCTCCCATGACGATGACATGCTTATGCCCGCCGATGAGCTCGGCCAGGTAATCCAGTTGCTGAGCCTGGGCGCGGCGGGACAGGGCCAGGTGGGCGACGATGACCACCAGGGGTTCGGGGCCCTCGCCAAACTGGGCCTGGATGGCGCCCCGGCCGGGGATGAGGCCGGGCAGCTTGTGGTCGGTGATCTGCCGGGTCGGCAGGCGCGTGAGCAGGCCGTTGCTGTGCCGGGCCAGCCGGCCCAGACGGCGGTTGTTCTGCAGATGCCAGTGGGGGAAGCGGGCGCGTTCGGCCAGGTATTGCACGAGGTTGATGTGCCCGGAGCGCATGGAGCCGGCGTCGGCCTCCTGGATGGCGACGATGTCGAAGTCCTGCATCAGCTCGGCCATGCGATCCAGGTTTTCGAAGCGCCCGGCGTGATGCAGGACATGGCGCCAGCCATTGGTCAGATAGTCGCGGGCGCCGCGGCTGGCGATGCCCACCTGGATGTTGTAGGACAGGAGGCGCAGGCGCTTGCGCGAGGTGCTGGGCAGATGCGGGATCGGATGCGCCTGCATCATGGCGCCTAGGGTTCCAGATCCGCCACCGCCGAGGGCGAGGCGGTCTCGGGCGGCGCCGTCGTGACCGGCAGCTCGGCGAGGATCTCGGTGATCCGGTACAGCTCGCCGACCCGGCCGGCCAGTTTGCCGTGAGTCATGTAACGCTCGTTGATCACCAGGGCCGGCACGCCAGGCAGGCTGTACTGCTTCTGCAGGCGCTCGGCGGCCAGGACCCGGGCCTTGACCTCGGGCAGGTCCAGGGCTTCCAGGAAGGCGGCGCGGTCCAGGCCCTGGGCGGCGGCATAGGCCACCAGTTCCTCGCGGCTCTTCAGCTCGTGGCCCTCGTCCAGCAAGGCCTTGTACAGCGACGCGAGGAAGACATCGCCCTGGCCCAGCTGCTCGGCGGCGTAATAGCCTAGGGCATGCAGGCGCCAGGCGGGGCGGAACACCGCCGGGATGCGTTCGAACTGGATGGCATCGCCCTGGCGCTCCCGCCAGGCCGGCAGCTCCTGCTCGAAGCGGGCGCAGTGCTTGCAGCCCGGCCAGAAGAAGTAGCGGATCAGCGGCTTGTCGGCTTGGGGTCGGCGCGCCAGGGGCAGCTCCACATAGTCGCGGCCGGGCGCCAGTCCTGCGGCCATGGGATCGGCGGCGAGGACCGGGGGGCTGAGCAGCAGGGCGAACAAGCAGGGCAGATGCAGCTTCATCATCTTCGGGGCATGGGCCGACGGGCGGCGTTCTTTGGGATCGTGAGTATAGAAGGCGTGGGATGGTTTTTGCGAACGGCTAGTGGCCTGTGCGGATAATTAGTTAATTTGAGTTCGGATGCCTGAAGCCCTGAGACAAGGCGCCGCGACGAGTCATAGCAGGGCTATGGCGAGGAGCGGCAACGCCGTATCAGGGTTCCAGGCGCCGAAATCATGTAACGGCATTATCCGCACAGGCCACTGTGCAAACAAAAAAGGGCGGCCTGGGCCGCCCTTCCTGGCTCGCGGACAGCTCAGTGCAGGCCGCCGACATAGTCGGCCACGGCCTGGATCTGTTCTTCGGACATGCGGCTGGCGACATCGCGCATCATGGCGTTCAGGTCATTGCCGCGCTCGCCTTTCTTGAAGGCGATGAGCTGGGCCTTGATGTAGTCGGCGTGCTGGCCGGACAGGCGCGGGAACTTGGCGGCGGCCATGCCCATTCCGGTCGGGCCGTGGCAGGCCTGGCAGGCGGGCAAGCCGGCCTTCTTGTCGCCGCCGCGCCACAGGGACTGCCCCTGTTCCAGGGTGGATTTCTTGGCGGCGCCCATTTGGGCGGTTTGGCTGGCGAAGTAGGCGGCCAGGTCTTCCATGTCGGTCTGGGACAGCGGGCTGGCCATGGGCGACATGGTGGGATTCAGACGGCCTTCCTTGCCCTGAGTTTCCATGCCCTTCTTGAGGTCCTGAAGCTGCTTGACGATATAGCCCTCGTTCTGGCCGGCCAGCTTGGGCCACACGGGATTGACGCTATTGCCATCGGCATTGTGGCAGGCGGCGCAAGTGGCGGCCTTGGCCTTACCCGCTTCGGCATCGCCCGCCTGGGCGCTACCGGTGAGGCCGAGAAGAAGAGCGGCGAGAACGGCGAGGTTTTTCATTCTTGGGTTTCCTTCGGGGTCCGGGACGGCGCGCCCGGCCGTGATGCCTGGAAAAAACGCCCGATTATACACAGCGAGCCCGAAAGGTGGTCAAGACGTGATCAGACTGCGGCGGCTCGCCGCAGCGGCCCCGGTCCGCCGCCCGGCTCAGGCGCCAGGAACACGAGCATGGCCTGGGCCGGGCGTCGGCGGGTTCATGGCCGCCTCAGGCGGCCAGCAGGCTCTGGCGGTCCACGCCACCGTCGGCCAGGGCGCGCTGCACGGCGGGCAGGGCCAGCAGGCGGTCCAAATAGGCCTCGAGCGTCGGGTAGGGCGCGAAGCCTTCCGGCAGGACGCGCGGCAGCCAGCCGAGCACGGGCAGGAAATAGAAGTCGGCGAGGCAGAGCTTGTCGCCCAGGAGCCAGGTCTTGCGGCCCATGGCGGCATTGCGCTCCGCGAAGGCCTGGGCCAAGTGCTTCCTGGCCGTGGCGCGGATCGCCTCGTGGCCCAGGACGTCGTCGCTGAAGCGCTCCGGGCGCCAGTAGCCGGCGAACTGGATATGCAGCACGCTGGCGAAGAAATACATCCAGCGTTCCTGTTCGGCCTGCTCGCGGGCATTGAGTTCGGGCAGGCGGCCGGCGCCGTGCAGCCGGGCGATATGGCCGAGGATGGCGCCCAGCTGGGTGAGCACGAAGTCGCCGTCCACCAGGACCGGCACCTGGCCCAGGGGATTGAGCGCCAGGAAGCCGCTCTGGCGATGCTCGTTCCTGCGCAGATCCATCAGCTCAAGCTGGAAGGGCGCGTCCAGATGATGCAAGAGGCTCAGGGCGGCCAGGGAGCAGGCGCGGGGCGCGTGGTAGAGCTTGATCATGGTGGACTCCTTGTCGGTTGCTGTGAGATTTGTTGATAGCCTATTCCGGGAATATTCCGCTGAATAGCGAGTGTTTTTGCTAGGCTGCTATCAGGAAAATTCACAGGTCTCGCCATGTCCCGGTTGCCCCTCTCGGCCCTGCGCGCCTTCGATGCCGCCGCCCGCCGGCTCAATCTGAGCCAGGCGGCGGAGGAGCTGCACGTCACCCACGCGGCGGTGAGTCGGCAGATCAAGCTCCTGGAGGAACAGGCCGGCAAGCGCCTGTTCGAGCGCCACGCCCGGGGCCTGCGCCTCACGCCCGAGGGGCTGCGCCTGGCGGCGGGGGTGCGCGAAGGGCTGTCGCGCCTGGAGGCCGCCTGGGCCGAGCTGCGCCGTTTGGCGGAGCCGGATGTCCTGACCCTGACCACGGTGCCGTCCATCGCGGCGCGCTGGCTGGTGCCGCGCCTGGCCCAGTTCCAGGCCCGCCATCCGGAGCGGGATATCCGCATCAGCACCAGCGTGCGCCTGGCGGATTTCGAGCGCGAGGCGGTGGACATCGGCATACGCTACGGCGCGGGCCGCTGGCCGGGCCTGCATGCCGAGCGATTGTTCGGCGCGGCGGTGTTTCCGGTGTGCACGCCGGAGTTGGCGGAGCGCCTGCAGACACCTGCGGATCTGGCCGGTCTGCCCCTGCTGCACGACGACGATCGCAGCGCCTGGGCGCGCTGGCTGAAGGCGGCGGGAGCCGAGGCGGAGGCGGTGGATGCCCGGCGCGGCGCGGTGTTCGAGGATCGCAACGTGCTCCTGCAGGCGGCCCTGGCCGGCCAGGGTGTGGCCCTGTTGTCCGAGGCCATCGCCTGGGCCGAGCTCCTGGGTGGGCGCCTGATCTGCCCCCTGCCGCTCGCGGTGGAGCTGGACTGGGCCTTCTACCTGGTCTGCGCCGCCGGGCGGGTCGCCGATCCGGCCCTGGCGCCGGTCCTCGACTGGCTGCGCGCCGAGGCCGCCGCGACGCGCCGGGAGCTGGCGGAGCGCGAGCTGATGCCGGCATTCTGATTGCCCTGCCCCAGACTTCGCGCTAAGGTGCGCGGCATTACGGAGTCCCAGCATGAACTACCAACAGGCCCATTACCTCATGGGCGCCGCCGAACTGAAGCAGCTGCCCGCCGAGGACGGCATCGAAGTGGCTTTCGCCGGGCGCTCCAATGCCGGCAAGTCCAGCGCCCTCAATGCCCTGACCCAGCAGAAGGCCCTGGCCCGCGTGTCCAAGACCCCGGGGCGCACCCAGCTGATCAATTTGTTCGGCCTCACCGAGGGCCGGCGCATCGTCGACCTGCCCGGCTACGGCTATGCCAAGGTCTCCCTGGAGATGAAGGCGCGCTGGCAGGCCACCCTGTCCAAGTATCTGCTGCAGCGCCGGTGCCTCAAGGGCCTGGTCCTGGTCATGGACATCCGCCATCCCCTCAAGGACACCGACCAGCAGATGGTGCAATGGGCCGCCGAGCGCGGCCTGGCCCTGCATTGTCTGTTGTCCAAGGCCGACAAGCTGTCGCGCATGGAGCAGAACAAGTCCCTGTTCGCCGTGCAGAAAGCCCTCAAAAATCTGGGCGACACGGCCTCGGTTCAGGTCTTCTCCGCTCATGCCGGCATCGGCCTGGACGCGCTAAGGGCGCGGATGGATGGCTGGTACGCGGAAGAATCCAGCGAGCTCTAAGGCTCCAAGTAGCGGTCGATGGCGGCCTGGTATTCGCCGCTGGCCTGGAGCTTGGTCAGTTCCCGATCGAAGGCGTCGCGCAAGGCGGCGTCGCGGAAGCCCACCCGGTAGACATTGGCCGGGAAGGGGTGGTGGATGGCCAGCTGCGGTTCGCGGGCGGCGCGCAACCGGTCCCGGTTCAGATGCCAGCGGAAGATTCGCTTCTCGATGATGATCACGCTGCCGGGCGAGGCCCAGAACTGGCGGTATTGATCGGCCTGATCGCTGAATTCCCGATAGCGGCTGGCATCGCCCTGGCGGAAGGCATCGTTGTAGATCCCTTTGAATTCCGGACCCAGGTGATTGATGGCATTGCGCCAGGTGAGCACGCGATAGGGGGCCAGATCGGCGATGCGGGCTATGTGATAGCCATCCGCCTGCTTGGAAATCGCCACATTCTCGTAACGCATGAAGGGCGCGGAGAAGTGGATTCCCTCGTCTTCCGGCCCATCGGACAGCAGGGGGGTCGCCGCGTCGAATTGCAGGGCGCGCAGGGCGTAATCCAGGCGATTATGCGGCACGTCCTCGACGCTGACCTGGTGCCCCAGCCTTTCCAAGGCCAGCCGGGTAAGCTCGTACTCGAAGCCGTGCCATTGTCCCTGCTCGATATAGACATAGGGTGGCTTGCCGCTGGGCAAGGCCAGGCGCAGTTCGCGTGCGTCGCCATCCTGCCAGGCCAGCAGGGCGACGATCAGCAGATAAAGGCAGTAACGGTGCATGAGGAGGCGCTGTGCGGGGTGACACATTGCTAAGGGTAGACCAGGGCGGCAGCTGCGCAAAAAAAAGCCCCGGCCGCGTTCCCGGCCGGGGTTGTCAGGATGGCATGGCATTGGGGATAACCATGCCAAACCCCGCGTAGGAGGGAGAGCGGGGGACATTCCGTCGAATGTCACAGGGTTGGAGCTGGTCCGCGGGAAAAAGTTCCCGTTGCTTTAGTTCCCTTCGCTAACCGGCGCCAGGATCAGATAGGCCAGGTAGACGAAGGCACCGCCGCCGGCGGTGAGCACGCTCCAGGCGAGTTTTTCCTTGCCCCGAGTCTTACGGCTGAATATCACCAGCAGCAGGGGCAGCAGCCAGAGCACGGCCACGACGGCGTAGCCCAGGTAGATCTTGTTGTTGGCCATCGGGGATTCTCGGTTGATGAAACCCGTCCTTCGATACGAGGCGCTCTACGCCTCTACTCAGGACGAACGGTGTACTAAAGCCCGTTCGCCCTGAGTAGGCGCGCGCGCCGTATCGAAGGGCTCCCAGGCAGACTTCTCGTGCATCGTGCGCTGGCCCGGTGCCTCAATGCGCCTCGTCCCAGTTGTCGCCCACGCCCACGTCGACGATCAGCGGCACGGACAGCTCGGTGGTGGCCTGCATCAGCTCGCGGATCTTAGTCCGGGCGACTTCCACCTGGTCCTCGCGCACCTCGAAGACCAGTTCGTCGTGGACCTGCATGATCATCTTCACGTCCAGCTCGCCGGTCTTCAGCCAGGCATCCACGGCCAGCATGGCGCGCTTGATGATGTCGGCGGCGGTGCCCTGCATGGGCGCATTGATGGCGGTGCGTTCGGCGGCGGCGCGGCGGGCGAACTGGCTGGACTTGATGTCCGGTAAATACAGGCGCCGGCCGAACAGGGTCTCCACAAAGCCCCGGTCCCGGGCCTGTTCGCGGATGGCGTTCATATAGCCCTCGACGCCCGGATAGCGGGCGAAATAGCGGTGCATATAGGCCTGGGCCGCATCGCGGGGAATATCCAGCTGGCGCGCCAGGCCGAAGGCGCTCATGCCGTAGATCAGGCCGAAATTGATGGCCTTGGCGCTGCGGCGCTGCTCGCTCGTCACCTGGTCCACGGGCACGCCCAGGACTTCCGAGGCGGTGTGCCTGTGCACGTCGATGTCGTGGCGGAAGGCGTAGAGCAGGCCCGGATCCTGGGACAGATGGGCCATGATGCGCAGCTCGATCTGGGAATAGTCGGCGGCGAGGATTTTATAGCCCTTGGGCGCGATAAAGGCGGTGCGCACCCGCCGGCCCTCCTCGCTGCGGATGGGAATGTTCTGCAGATTCGGGTCGGTGGAGGACAAACGGCCGGTGGCGGCCACGGCCTGTTGGTAGGAGGTGTGCACGCGCCCGGTCTGCGGGTGGATCTGTTCCGGCAATTTCTCCGTGTAGGTGGATTTCAGCTTGGACAGGCCCCGGTGTTCGAGAATTAATTTCGGCAGGGGGAAATCCAGGGCCAGTTCCTCCAGCACTTCCTCGGCGGTGGAGGGCGCGCCGGTGGGCGTCTTCTTGAGCACGGGCATGCCCAGTTTCTCGAAGAAGATCTCCGCCAGCTGCTTGGGCGAACCCAGGTTGAATTCGCCGCCGGCCAGGGCATAGGCCTGGATTTCCAGCTCGGTGATGCGCTTTTTCAGGAATTCGCTCTGGGCATGCAGGACCTTGGCGTCGATCAAGACGCCGTTGCGCTCCATGTCGCCGAGCACGCTCAATAAGGGCAGCTCGATCTCGCGGTAGATCCGTGCCGGCCCCTCGGTTTCGCACAGTTTTTCGCTCAAGACCTCGTGCAGGGCCAGGGTGACGTCGGCATCCTCGGCGGCGTATTCCCCGGCCTTGTCCACGGCGATCTGGTTGAAGGTCAGCTGGCCCTTACCCTTGCCGGCGATGTCCTCGAAACCGATGGTGGCATGAGCCAGGAATTTCAGGGCCAGGGTGTCCATGTCGTGACGGTTGGCCACGCTGTTATAGCAATAGGACTCCAGCATGGTGTCCTCGGCGATGGCGCGCAGATCAATCCCGTGATTGGCCAGGACATGCCGGTCGTATTTGGCGTTCTGCAGGACGAATTTTTTCTCCTCGCCCTCCAGCAGCGGCTTCAGCGCCGCCAGGACCGCCTCCCGATCCAGCTGTTCGGGCACGCCCAGGTAATCGTGGGCCAGGGGCACATAGGCCGCCTCGCCGCGCGCCACGGCGAAGGAGACGCCGACGATGCGCGCATCGAGATACACGAGACTGGTGGTCTCGGTGTCGAAGGCGGCGAGCTTGGCGGCATTTAATTTCTCCAGCCAGGCATCCAGGCGATCTTGCGTCGTGATGAGCTCGTAGCCGCCGCGGTCTATGCCGCCCGAGG
Source organism: Gammaproteobacteria bacterium (assembly GCA_016182845.1). Classification (GTDB taxonomy): domain Bacteria; phylum Pseudomonadota; class Gammaproteobacteria; order Enterobacterales; family Permianibacteraceae; genus JACPFT01. The sequence continues at coordinate 33,902 of JACPFT010000017.1, read as the reverse complement.
CCGTGGGGCTGGCCGGCGCGGCCATGCCCTGATCCTTCAATAATTCATTGAGCCAGGTCTTGAATTCCAGGCGCGCGAACCAGTCGCGCAGGGCCTCCTTGTCCGGGGCCTGCAGGACCAGGGATTCGGCGGAGCAGGGCAGGGCCAGATCGCATTTGATGGTGGCGAGCTGGTAGGCGAGCGGTAGCTGCTGCAGATGGGCGCGCAGATTGTCGCCGACCTTGCCGCCGATTTTCGCCGCGTTTTCCATCAGACAGCTCAGGGAGCCGTATTCGGCCAGCCATTTCGCGGCGGTTTTCGGCCCCACGCCGGGCACGCCGGGAATATTGTCCACCGAGTCGCCCATCAGGGCCAGGTAGTCGATGATTTGGTGGGGGGCGACGCCGAATTTTTCCACCACGCCGGGCACGTCCATGCGCGTGTCGGTCATGGTGTTCATCAGGGTGACGCGCTCGTTGACCAGCTGGGCCATGTCCTTGTCGCCGGTGGAGATCAGCACATGGCCGCCGGCGGCTGAAGCCTGGGCGGCGAGCGTGCCGATCACGTCGTCGGCCTCGACGCCCTCGATCTCGATCAGCGGTAGGCCCAAGGCCCGCACCAAGGCGTGGATGGGCGCGATCTGCTGGCGCAAATCGTCGGGCATGGGCGGGCGGTTGGCCTTGTATTCCGGGTAGATGTCGTCGCGGAAGGTCTTGCCCTTGGCGTCGAAGACCACGGCGATATGGCTGGGGCCGTGGTCCTGGACCAGCTTGCGCAGCATGGCCGTGACCCCGTAGGCGGCGCCGGTGGGCTCGCCGGCGGCATTGGTCAGATTGGGCATGGCATGGAAGGCGCGGTACAGGTAGGAGGAGCCGTCCACCAGGATCAGGGGTTTTTCTTCGGTCATCGTTGAGACTCGCGGGCGCGGAGCCGGAGGGGCCGCGCTATGATAAAAAGAGCTGCATTCTACCCCGTATCCTCGCCCTGGAGTCCCCATGTTGCGCACGACCCTTTTCCTGTTGTCCCTGGCCTCCACCGACTTGCCGGCCGCCGAGCCGGCGGCCGGCAAGTCGGTGGAGGCGCCGCCCAAGGTCCAGCCTGGCGAGACCATCCACCCGGAGGTGACCATCACCGAAGGCAAGGACAAGACCATCACCGAGTACCGGATCGCCGGCCAGATCCGCGCCATTAAGATCCAGCCCAAGGGCGGCAAGCCCTATTACCTGGTCGACCGGGAAGGTTCGGGCCAGTTCCAGCGCTTCGGCCCGGACATGGGTCCGAACCTGGAAGTGCCGCGCTGGGTGCTTATGGAGTGGTGAGCTTCTGAACCGCCCGGCAGAGCCGGCAGAGTTTTCGCCGGCCAGGGATGGCCGGCCCGCGAATCAAGCACGTAAGTGGTTGATTCGGCGTGAGCAAAGTACGGACATGTGCCGGACTTTGCGGCTGAAAAAGTCCATGGAGGGACTTTTTCAGAGATTCCTTTCCTATACTCGTTCCAGGCTGTCCTAGGGCATTGGGAGCGAGGGCATGAAACCATACTGGCGGCGGTATCTGGCGGCAGCCGGCCTGGCGGCGGGGCTTAGCGGTCCGGCGCGGGCCGAGTGGGTGGAATGGCTGGCGGAGGCCGGCTTAAGCCAAGGTCATGACGACAATATCGGGCTCACGGCCTTCACCGACGATCAGCAGTCCGAGCGTTACTGGCTGCTGGAGGGGCGTGCCGGGCGCTATTTCCAGTTTTCCGACCGGACCCGCCTGGCCCTGGCCCTGGAGGCGGGGCACGAGCAATTCCGCGACTTCGATGGCCTGGATCATGAGCGGCTGGGGGCCTTGCTCATGCTGCGCCACAAGTTCGGGGTCGGCGCCGATGTGCCCTGGCTGCAGCTCTACGGCCGGCAGGGAAAGGTCTGGGCCGACGACGACACGCGCAGCGGATGGCGCGGCGAGTTGGGGCTAAGGCTGGGCATGGGCTTCGGCGAGCGCCTCGATGTCGATCTCGGCCTGTCCCGCCAGCGTTTCCGCGCCGACGAGGAGGGTGAGCCGCACCCGCGCTTCCTGTTCCCCACCGACGTCTTCGACAGCGACGCCTGGCGGCTGCGCCTGGCCGGGCATGTGCTGCTCGCCCAGGATTGGCTGTTGAGCCTGGGCCTGGAGCATTTCGACGGCGACTTCGCTTCCGGCTGCCCCAGCCGGGGCGTGACGCCCACGGTCCAGGCCGAGCGCATCAGCCGCATCGTGCTCGATCCGGTGTTTGGCGGCTGCACCTATGCCCTGGACGCGACCGCCGATGCCGCCACGCTGGACCTGAGTTACGCCTTGAGCGGCCACTGGTCGGTGGTGGCCTCCTGGCGGCGGCAATGGGGCGAGTCGCGCACCCTGGATTACCGGGACGAGCAGCTGACGGCCGGCCTGCTCTACAGCTTCTAGGAGGGCGCCATGCATGCACTGCCTATGATCATACTGTCGGTTCTGGTCGCCGCGGCGGCCCCGGCGCGCGCCGCCAGCATCGCCGCCCAGGTGGTGGACGAGTCCGGTTCGCCCCTGGCCTTCGCCGTGGTGCACGTGGCCCCGCTTGCGGGCCAGGTCCTGCCGGCGCCCGCCGAGGCTGTGGTGGATCAGCAGGATCGCGAGTTCCTGCCCTATGTGACCGCCATCCAGGCCGGCTCGGCCATCAGCTTTCCGAATAACGACGCCATACGCCACCAGGTCTATTCCTTCTCGCCGGCCAAGAGCTTCGAGCTGCCCTTGTACAAGGGCAACCCGCACCGGCCGGTGGCCTTCGAGCAGCCGGGGGTCGTGGCCCTGGGCTGCAATATCCACGACTGGATGAACGCCTTCGTCTTCGTCAGCGCCACGCCCTGGTTCGCGGTGACCGACGCCAGCGGCAAGGCCCGGCTGGAGGGCCTGCCCGCCGGCGATTACCGGATCCAGGTCTGGCATCCCAAGCAGCAGGGCGAGCCGGCCGAGACTGCCCAGGCCCTGAGCCTGACGGCCGAGGGCCAGGGGGAGTTGCGCTTCGCGGTGAGCCGCAAGTCCCTGCTGCGGCCCTGGCGTGCGCCCACGGCCCTGAAGACGGCGGGCTATTGATGGGGCCCGGGCGTAGGGCATGCACCCGGCGGCCGGCTCGGGCCGGGCGGGGCGTCTGATGCTCCTGCGCTTCCGCAGTTTCCGGGGGCGGTTGCTGGCCTTCATCCTCCTGCTCCTGGTCTTGATCCAGGCCGGGGTGTTCTTCGCCGTGCAGGGCGCCGTGGAGGACAATGCCCGGCGCACCTCCGACGAGGCCTTGCAGGTTACCGCCTCCGCCCTGGGCGATGCCCTGGAGACGCGGCGGCGCAGCCTCCTGGAGAAAGTGCGCCTGCTGTCCGGGGATTACGCCTTCAAGAGCACCTTCGGCGAGGGCGATCTGCCCACCCTCTTGTCCGTGCTGGAGAACCACCAGGGCCGGGTGCGCGCCGACATGATGATGCTCCTGGATCTGGACGGGCAGGTCCTGGCCGATACCCTGCACCCCGACACGCGCGGCCAGGCCTTCGCCTTCCCCGCCCTGCTGCGCGCCGCCCAGGCCGACGACCACGGCGAGGCCTCGGACCTGGTGTTCATCGACGGTTCTCCTTATCAGCTGGTGTTGGCGCCCTTGTTCGCCCCGGAGCCGGCGGCCTGGCCGGTGATCGGTTTCGCCATCGGCGATGCCTTCGCCAAGGGCCTGGCCGAGCAGACCCGCACCGAGGTCAGCCTGGTCTGGCTAGGCAAGGACGGCCATGCCCGGCGTCTGGCCGGGGCCCTGCCCGAGGAGGCCATGGCCCAGCTCCTGCTCCAGGCGCCGCGCCTGGCGGCGGCCGAAGGGCGCAGCCAGCGCCTGGTTCTGGCCGGCATGGCCCAGCAGGCCCTGGCCCTGCGCCTGAGCGGCGATGAGCAAGGCCAGATCCTGGCCGTGCTCAGCCGCTCCCTGGAGCTGGCCCTGGCGCCCTACCAGGGCTTGCAGCGCCTGCTCCTGGTCGTCGCCCTGGCGGGCCTGGGGCTCTCGGCCCTGGGTGCGCTGTGGCTGGCGCGCCGGGTCACCGAGCCGGTGACGCGCCTGGCGGCGGGGGCCGAGGCGGTGGCGCGCGGCGAGTTCCAGCCGGTGCCCGAGCCGCGCCAGGACGACGAGCTGGGCCGTCTGGCGCGCAGCTTCAACCACATGGTACAAGGCCTCGCCGAGCGCGACCGCGTGCGCAATCTCCTGGGCAAGGTGGTGTCGCCGGCCATCGCCGAGGAGCTGATGCAGCGGCCGGTGGCCTTAGGGGGCGAGGAACGCCAGGTCAGCATCCTGTTCTCCGACATCCGCGAGTTCACGTCCTTGAGCGAGGGCCTGCCGCCCACCGAACTCCTGGCCCTGCTCAACAGCTACCTGGGCCGCATGAGCCGCGTCGTCGACGGCCACGGCGGCGTGGTGGACAAGTACATCGGCGACGCCATCATGGCGCTGTTCGGCGTGCCGCTCGCCGGCGTGGACGACCCGGCCCGCGCCGTGGCCTGCGGCTTGGGCATGGTGGAGGCCCTGGAGGTCCTGAACCGGGAATTCGCCGCCCGCGCCTGGCCCCGCCTCGCCATCGGCGTGGGCATCCACTCCGGCGTGGCCGTGGCCGGCAACATGGGCTCGGAGAGCCGCTGGAATTACTCGGTGGTGGGCGATGCCGTGAACCTGGCCTCGCGGCTGGAAGGCCTGTGCAAGACCTATGGCGTGCCCATCATCGTCTCCACGCCGACCCGCGCCGCCTGCCCGGGCCTGGCCTTCCGCGAGCTGGACCGGGTCCAGGTCAAGGGCCGCGCGGAACCGGTGGGCATACACCAGCCCCTGGGACCCTTCGACGCGCTAAGCCCGGAAGAGCGCGGTCGGCTGCGCCGCCACGGCGAGGCCCTGGTGCATTACCGGGCCAAGGATTTCGAGCGCGCCCTGGCGGAGTTCGAGACCCTGGCCGAGGCCCAGCCGGAGGATACGGTGGCCCGGCTCTACATCGCCCGCTGCCGGCGTTTCCTGGACCAGGGGCCGCCCGGGGAATGGGCGGGAGTGACGCGCTTCGACGAGAAGTGAGGCTTCAGGCCATGGCCCGGCGTCGATACACCAGCCGGTCGGCGGCCAGACCGGCCAGGGCGCAGATCAGCGCTGTCCAGAGCTGGTGGCTCAGGTAGTGTTCGCCGCGCAAGACCTGGGCGATGCCCAGCAAGTTGCCGTAACCCAGGGCCAGGCACAGGGTGCCCCGGGCCCAGTGGGGCTTTCCGGCCCGGCGGGCCGCGTAATAACCGGCAATGAGGCAGAAGCCGGCGGAGGCATGGCCGCCCGGCCAACAGCGCCCCGCCGGGCGCGGGCGGAGCTGCCAATGCCAAAAGGCTTGGTTGCGCAGCTCGCCACCGAAGGCCTGGTCGTCGGCCGGGCAGACCACCGGGGAAATGGTTTTCAGGGCGGCGACCGTGCCCGCGCCCAGACCCATGCCCAGGAGCAGGACCGCCAGGGGCCGGCGCCAGGCCGATAGCCGCGGGCTGAAACCGCTGGCCAGGCCCATGCCCAGTGCGGCGAGGAACACCAGCAGGACCGGCCATTTCGCCGCGTCATGGAACCAGAGCTTGAACCAGTCCAGGCCGGCGGCCGGGAAACGGTCTCCACCCCAGGTGTACAAGGCCTGTTGCAAGCCCTCGTCCAGGGCCGCCATGGCCGGACTGGCCAAGGCCAGCGCCGCGAGCAGACGGTAAAGCCAAGCGCGCGGCATCCTCAACCCCCCGCCAGGGACGGCGAGGCAGGGCGGCAGGCGCGCAGCGGGTCGGGGGCGGGCAAGGCGGCATCGCTCTGCACGTCCATCAGGCCCAGGCTCAGGGCAAACACGTTGTCGTGGCTGAGCGGGCCCTGGCTGGCCTGGCGCAGACAGCCCGGATGCATCCCGGTCTGGCGCAGGAAGCCGGGCGAGAACCAGGCCAGCATGGGCACATGGGTCTGGGCATCCGGAGCCAGGGCATAGGGCAGTCCGTGCAGATAAATCCCGTTCTCGCCCAGGGATTCGCCGTGATCGGCGACATAGACCAGGGCTGCGGCATAATGGGATTGGGCCTGCAGGCGGCGGATGGCGCTGGCCAGTACATGATCGGTATAGCGCAGGCTGTTGTCGTAGGCCGCCGAGACCTGGGCCGGGCTGCAGCTGGCCAGGGATTCGTCCTGACAGGCGTCCGCGAAAACCGCGTAGGTCTTCGGGTAGCGGCGAAAATAGGCTGGGCCGTGACTGCCCTTCTGATGCAGGACCAGTACATGGTCGCGTTCGGGCGACTTGGCCAGCCAGGCTTCCAGGTCCTGCAGCAGGATTTCGTCGAAACATTCATTGTCCGGACAGAGCGCGGCATCGCCACCGCGCCGGGCTTTCTCGTGGGGCACCCGGGCGCAGACGCCCTTGCAGCCGGAATTGTTGTCGCGCCAGAGTACCTCCAGGCCCGCCTCGTGCAGCAGGTCCAACAGGTTTTCCCGTTCCGCGGCGGCGTTCACCGAGAAGGCGGCATGGCCCAAGTTGGAGAACATGCAGGGCAGGGACTGGGCTGTCGCCGTGCCGCAGCTTTGGACTCTGGGGAAGTTGAGCACGTCCAGAGCCTCGAGTTCCGGCGTCGTGGCCCGGGCATAGCCATTCAGGCCGAAGTGATCGGCGCGGGCCGTTTCGCCCACCACCAGGACCAGGAGGCGCGGCGCGCGGGCCTGTTCGGCGGCCGGGCGGGCCTGGTGGGTCTTGGCGACGGGTAGGACAACGGGGGCGGTTCCGCCGGGTTTGGCCAGGCCGTAAAGCAGGGCGGAATAGACCGGATAGGCCGGGTTGACGAGCTGGCGCAGCTCCCGATGGTTGCGCACGAAGGGCGCCAGCTGCGGGTAGCCGAGGGCCAGCACGGCGGCCATGCCCAGGAGGCTGCCGACCAGCAGGACCAGACGGCGCCGAAGGGTTTGACGCCAGGGACGGCGGCATGGCGTCACGCGCCAGAGCAGCAGGCTGGGCAGCAGGCCGAACAGGGCCAAGTGCGCCAATAGGGGCGGGCTCAGCAGCTCGCCGGCTTCGGCGGGATCGGTCTCAAGGAGATTGCGGATCATCTCGGTGTCGATGATCACGCCGTAGGCTTGCATGAAGTAGCCGCTACCGGCCGTCGCCAGCAGCAGCAGGGTCGCCGCCGGGCGGAACAGCCGCGGCCAGGCCAGCAGGCCCAGCAGCAGCACGTGGCTGCCCAGGACCATTGCCGCCAGTGCGAAGGCGATGAGCAGGTTGGGCCACGACCAGGGGCGGAGGACCCGGCCGGCGGCGGCCATCAGCGCGCCATTGCCGCTCAGGCTGAGCCAGAGAGCGAGCAGAAGCACGACCCGCTCGGGGGCCATGGGCCAGCGGGGCAGGGACAGCATGAAGACACCACCAGGGCAGGGAGGCCGGGACGGTGGGCATCATGGCAGTCCTGGCTTAAATCCGGCTTAAGCCGGGAGCGCCTCGGAACGGACGCGAGTGCTCGTCGGCCGCATATCACACGAGCGGAAGCCAGGACTCTAAGCGCACGGCCGAGAGGTGGCTGCTTGCGCTGAACCCGGACTCCGGCCCGGAGTGCCTTCGTCCAGCCTAGGCCGCTTCCCTTGCTGGCAAATTCCGGCTCGAAACGCCATCGGTCCAGTGAGGCTCCTCGCCGGGCGAGGACGCCGCCATTTTGTGCACAGCAGCGTCCATTCTGTGGATAAGTCTGTGCGTGCTTTGGGGAATAGGCGCATCGCCACCGCCTACAGGCGAGCCGCAGCGGCGGCACGGCAGAGTGAAACTCCAATTAAAACCAATAAAAACAATGCTATACGATTATCATCTTAAGCGCTACGGGAACTTGTTCCCCTAAGCCACTGACCCGGGCTGAATGTGGACAGTTTCGGCACGAAGCTTAGGCCTGCGCAATTTCTTCCGGGCCTTCCTGATCCCAGGGGCCCCGCGCTTCGCTATCATCGGCCCTTCGCCGGTCCCCACAATAAGTAGAATCATGCCCCTGCCTTCCCCCTATCCCTGGCCTATCCGCTGGGTGGATGCGCTAAGCACCGCCCTGGGCCGCGCCGTCAGCTGGCTGACCCTGAGCCTGGTGCTGGTCACTTTTGCGGCGGTCGTGCTGCGTTATGCCTTCCAGTTCAATTCCAATGCCATGGCCGAGTCCCTGAGTTATATGCAGGCCGGGGTGTTCATGCTCGGCGCGGCCTATACGCTCAAGCACGGCGGGCATGTGCGCGTGGACATCTTCTACGGGCATTGGTCGCCGCGCGGCAAGGCCTGGGCGGACATCCTGGGCACCTGCTTCCTGCTCCTGCCCTTCTGCGCCTTCGTGGCCTGGACCTGTTTCGAGTACGTGGCCCAGAGCTGGCAGATCCGCGAGCGTTCCAGCGAGGCGGACGGCCTGGCTTTTGTCTGGCTGCTCAAGGGCTTGCTGCTGGCGATGCCGGTCGTGCTGGCCCTGCAGGGCCTGGCCGAGGCGGGCAAGTCCACCCTGTTCCTGGCCGGGCGCGGCCCTGATCCCCATGGCCGCGCCGAGGGAGGTGAGCTCTGATGTTTGCTTACGAGTTCGCTCCCGAGATCCTCGCCGAGTTCATGCCCCTCGTGATGTTCCTGGGCGTCTGCCTGGTCCTGGCCTCCGGCTACCCGGTGGCCTTCGGCCTGGCGGGCGCGGCCCTGGGCTTCGCCGGTCTCGGCATCTGGCTGGACTGGTATTACGGCATGGAGTTCTTCGACGACAGCCTGCTCACCGCTCCCGGGCGCTTCTACGGCATCCTCGACAACCAGACGCTCATGGCCGTGCCGCTCTTCGTGTTCATGGGCGTGATGCTGGAACGGGCGCGCATCGCCGAGAGCCTCCTGGAGAACATGGCCGCCCTGTTCGGCACGCGCCGGGGCGGCCTGGGCTACTCGGTCTGCCTGGTGGGCATGCTGCTCGCCGCCTCCACGGGCATCGTCGGCGCGACGGTGGTGACCATGGGCCTGCTGTCCCTGCCCACCATGTTGAAGCGCGGCTACGACCCGCGCTTCGCCACCGGGGTCATCTGCGCCTCGGGCACCCTGGGCCAGATCATCCCGCCCTCCATCGTCCTGGTCCTGCTCGCCGACCAGCTGGGCAGCGCCTACCAACAGGCCCAGGCATCCATGGGCATCACCAACCCCGATGCCCTGTCGGTGGGGGATCTCTTCGTCGGCGCTATCATCCCAGGCCTGACCCTGGTGGTCGGCTATTTGCTCTACGTGGCCTGGCTGGCCTGGCGCCACCCGGCGGCGGTGCCGGCCTTGCCGGAAGACCGGAGCATCAGCCACGGCCAGGCACTGCGCCGTGCCCTGACCAGCCTGGCCATGCCCTTGGGGCTGATCGTCGCCGTGCTCGGCTCCATCCTGGCCGGCATCGCCACGCCCACGGAGGCCGCCTCGGTGGGGGCGCTGGGCGCCATGCTCCTGGCCATCGCCCAGGGCGAGTTCACCCTGAGCCGCCTCAAGGAGGTCATGGAGGGCACCCTGCACAACACCGCCATGGTGTTCATGATCCTGTTCGGGGCCTCGATCTTCTCCCTGGTGTTCCGCGCCTACGGCGGCGACGAGCTGGTGCACCACCTCTTCGACCGGATGCCCGGCGGCGCGGTGGGCGCCATGGCCGTGGTCATGGGGGTCATGTTTCTGCTCGGCTTCATCCTCGACTTCATCGAGATCACCTTCGTGGTCGTGCCCATCGTCGCGCCGGTCCTGCTCAAGATGGGCCTGGATCCCATCTGGCTGGGCGTGATGATGGGCGTCAACCTGCAGACCTCCTTCCTGACCCCGCCCTTCGGCTTCGCCCTGTTCTATTTGCGCGGCGTGGCACCGGCCAGCATCTCCACCGGGCAGATCTATCGCGGCGTCATGCCCTTTATCGGTATCCAGGTGGCCATGTTGGCCATCCTGGCGCTGTGGCCCGAGCTGGCCACCTGGCTGCCGCGCGTGGTGTACGGCGACTGAGCCCGCTCAGCGTTCGTAATCGGCGGCCCGCTCCGGGTCCAGACCGGCGCGGATGCGGGTCATGCGTTCCTGGTGGATGAGCCAGGCGCGTAGGGCGGAGAGGGCTATGCCGCCCAGGGGGATCAGGGCCCAGACGATGCCGGGGTTCAGCAACGAGGCGACAGCTTGCAAGCCGGGAGGAGTCCATATACGGGTTAGCGCAGCGCAACCCAGCACCTCGGCGTTCCGGCAGGAATGTCGGCTTACGGCCTGTGGCCTAACCCGATCTACCGGCCTCAACGCTGGCTGAGCCGCGGCTCCGGGCCGGTGCTGACATACCGGCTCAACACTGCCTCGATCCGGGCCCCGGCCTCGGCGCCGGCCGGCGGGTTTTCCGCCAGTTCGAACATGGCCTGCCACAGGGGCTTGCCCTCGATCTTCTCCCGGATGGCGATGTGCTCGGCGGTCTCGAAACGGCGCGCCCAAGCGGCGCGCACTTCCGCCCAGAAGGGCGCGGTCTTGGACCAATAGGCCTTGCCCGGGCCGAAGTCGTGGCCAGCCAGCTTCACGTAGCGGTTGGCGCCTTCCTCGCGGGCGATGTAGCGGGTGCCGGCCTCCGCCCGGGTGTCCAGCTTGAGATTGTCCTGGGTATGCACCCAGCCGTTCGGGGCGATTTCCTGGCGGTTGACCGCCACCATCACGTCGTAGTCGCTGCGCGTCGTGTACTCGCGGCGCGGCAGGGGCCGCCAACTGGACTCCGAGGTCCAGGCGGCGACATTGCCGTCGTGGCGCCAGCGGCCTAGGCCCGTGTAGCGCGGCGAATCGTCCACCTCGTAGACGGTCTGGGACCAGGCGCCCCGGGCCTCGCCGGCGGCGAGCGCGTGCTTGGTCCAGGTCTTGTGGCCCGTGAAGTTCCACAGGAACTCCGGCTGGTAGCGCCAGTCCTGGCGCCAGTGCTTGGTGACATGGCCCTCGCCGTCCACCAGGATGTGTTGCAGGGACAGGAAGTCGCCCCGGTCCTCGATGAGCTGGACCCATTCCCGGGCGCCGGAACGCTTGGGCTTCTTCAGCTCGTAGCCGGGGCGCAGGGCGGTCACCTCGTCGAAGGCGAAGCTGACCGCGTACTCGCCGGCCATGCCCAGAATGGCGCGCCGGTCGCAGGCCAGGGCGGTTTCCCCGGGCCGGCAGCCGTCCTGGACGGCGGGCGGGACGGCGGCGGTGTCGGGGCGGGGACCGGTGCTCTGGCAGGCGGCGAGCAGGCCGGCGGCCAGGGCGATGAAGTGGATGCGCATGATCATTCCTCAGAAGTGGACGTTGAGGCTCAAGGCCGCATTGCGGCCCGGGCGGGTGTAGCGATCGAGGATGGGGCTGTCGGCGGCGACGCCGCGCACATCGGCCCAGTCCCAGTAGGTCTTGTCGGCGAGGTTGTAGAGCCCGAGGCGCAGCTCGGTGTTGTCGGCGAGGCTCCAGTGGCCCAGGAGATCGAAGCTGGCATAGCCTGGGCTTCGGAAGCGCTCACCGGCGCTGTCGTCCACATGGGTCTTGCGCACCACGGCCGTGGCCGCCAGCTCCAGGCCCAGGACGCCATCGGCCTGCTCCCAGCCCAGGCCCAGGACCAGCTTGGCCGGATCCACGCTGTTCAGCGGCTGGCCGTTTTCCCGGTTCTCGCCCCGGGCCCAGCTTTCTCCTCGGGAATAGGAGGCCGCGCCGCGCAGCTGCCAGCCCTCCCAGCCCCAGGCCGCGTCCAGATCCCAGCCCAGGCGCAGCTCGGCGCCGTAGATCCGGGCGCGGTGCAGGTTCTGGGCCTGGTAGGTGGTCACCCGGGTCTGCGGGTCGATATGCGCCACGGCCAGGGATTCGATGAAGTCCCGGTAGCGGTTGTCGAAGACCGCAAGCTCCCAGTAGCCGCCCTTAGGCGTGCCGCGCAGGCCCAGCTCGCGGTTCTCGCTGCGCTCCGGCTCCAGGTCCGGGTTGGGGATGGCCTGGTAGCCGAATTGCAGGTTGGTGAAGCCGATATTGACGTCCTGGTAGGGCGGGGCGCGGAAGCCCGTGGCCCATTGCCCGAACAGGGACAAATCCGGGCTCAGCGCCCAGAGCGCGCCCAGCTTGGGGGAGAGCTGCTGGACGGCGCGATCGGCGGGCACATGGTCCGGATTGTCCCCGGCGAAGATAGGGTCCAGGCGGGCATCGAGCTCGGTGCGATCCCAGCGCAGGCCCGGCACCAGGCGGAAGCCGCCCAGGGCGATCTCGTCCTGCACATAGGCGCCGGTCTCGGTCAGGGTGGACAGGGGATAGTCGCGCACCGGGAAGGCGTCGGGCGGGACCATGGTGCTCACGGCGCCGGTCAGCAGGTTCTTCTGGAAGCCGTCGCGACGCTCGGCCTGCTCGCTCTCCACCCGTTCCAGGCCGTAGACCAGCTGCTGGCCGGCGAACTGGGACTGGAATTTCAGCTTGAGCCCCCGGCTCTCCTGGTCCAGATCGGCGCGGCGGTAACGCTCGGCGGGAGTGATGCGCTCGCCCTGGCCGGGGATCGGAGTGCGCGTCTCGCGGCGTTCGAAGGTCTCTTGCACGGTCTCGCTGTCCTGGCGGAAGAGCTGGGCCTCGGCGCTGTCCAGCCAGGCCAGGGCCGGCGCCCATTCGCCGTCCAGTTGCACGCGCTCGCGGCGCTGCTCGTCCTCGCCGTCCAGATCTTGCACCATCACCGTGCTGGCCCCCAGCCGGGACGGGCCGCGCGCCGAGTAGAGCTCGGTGTCGCTGCGGCCTTCGTCCCGGTCCAGGGTCAGGCGCAGGCGCAGGGCCTCGTCGGGCTGCCAGAGCAGCTTGGTCAGGAGGGCCTGGTGCTCCGTGTCCTGGGGGTTGAGGGCGGTGCGCGTGTTGTCGCGGCTGGTCTTGCCGCCCTGGTTGTCGCCCTCGTGGCCGCGCCGGCCCACGGCATGCACCAGGCCGGAGAACTGTTCGCCGCCCGCGGCGCCGGTCAGGGCCAGGACCCGCTCGCCGTCCGCGCTGTAGCCGGCCAGCTTGGCGCCCAGGTACTGCGCCCGGCCCTGCAGCAAGTCCTCCGGATCCTTGGTGCGGAAGCTCACCACCCCGGCGATGGCCTGGCTGCCGTAGAGCGAGGAGGCGGCGCCGCGCACCACTTCCAGGGATTGCAGCATGTCCAGGTCCACGGCATTGCGCCCGGCGCTGGTGAAGCTGCCGATGGCGAAGGCATCGGCGACGCGCACCCCGTCCACCTCGATCAGCACGCGGTTGCCGTCCAGGCCGCGTATGCCGATGTCGCTCAGGCCGAAGCGCCCGGCGTTGTCGCGCACCGAAAGACCGGGCAGGTAGCGCACGGCGTCCTTGATGTCGCGGGCCAGTTCGGCCTCCAGCTGTTCGCGTTCCACGACGTCCACCGAGCCGGTGACCTCGCTGACTTGGCGCGGCGCGCGGGTGGCGCTGACGGTGATCTTGTTGAGGCGCTGGGCCGGTTTCGGGGTCTCGGCCGCCGGCGCGGCGGCGGACCAGAGAGCGAGCGCGCAGGCGGCGCCCAGGACGGGAGTGGCGGGAGACATGGCCAACCTTGGTTTGCAATGGGTTCAAGGCTGGCGGGCGCGGAGGCGCGGCTGGCGGGGTTTAAATGATAAATATTCTCATTTGTGAAATCAAGCGGGCATCATGCCGCGCCGAAGCGCTCCAGCTGCATCTCCTTGAGCCGGCTCAGGGCGCGGCGGAAGGGGAATTCCAGGCCGCCCTCGACATAGAGCTCGTCCAGGGGCACGGCCGCCTCGAGGAACAGGGGCCGGCGCCGGTCGTAGCACTCGTCCACCAGGGCGATGAAGCGGCGCACGCCGTCGTCCCGGGGACTCAAGGCCGGGAGCACGCGGTCGCCGGCCGCGACGCGGGCCGCGCCGTCCTCCGTGCCCCGGGCGATGCGGGGCTCGCGGGCCCGGCCGCTCAGGGCCGGCACCTCGCCGAGCAGGATGGCCGGGAAGCGCTCGCAGAGCTCGATGAAGTCCAGGGCGGCCAGCGGCGCCCCGCAGAGCTCGGCGTAGTCCAGCCAGACGGCCTTGTCGCTGCGCCGGCGCACGGCGATTTCGCGCCGGCCCAGCTCCAGCGGCTCGGTGCTCTCCGGCAGGCCGGCAGATTCTGCGGCGAAGGCCGCCTCCAGGGCGCTGCCGCCCTCGGCGGTCTTGACCCAGTAGCGGGTCCGCGCCCGGCCCGGGTACAGGCGGTGATCCCGGTCGCCGTCCACGGCGAGCACGTGCATATGCCGCTCCAGGGCCGCCAGGGCCGGCATCAGGCGCTCGCGGTTGAAGCCGTCCTTGTACAGCTCGGCCGGCGGCTGGTTGGAGGTCGCCACCAGGACCAGGCCCCGGGCGAACAGGGCCTGGAGCAGGCCGCCCAGGAGCATGGCGTCGCCGATGTCGGCGATGAACAGCTCGTCGAAGCACAGGACCCGTGCCTCCGCCGCCAGCTCATCCGCCAGGGCGGCCAGGGGCTCGGGCGTTCCGCTCAGGGCATGCAGCCGCCGGTGCACCCAGCGCATGAAATGATGGAAATGCTGGCGTCGGGCCGGCACGCCCAGGCTGCGGTGGAAGCCGTCCATCAGCCAGGTCTTGCCCCGGCCCACGGGGCCCCAGAGATAGACGCCGCGAGGCTTGGAGCCGCTCCCATGCAGGGCCTGGTGGCAGTCTTCCAGGGCCAGGGCGGCCCGCTCCTGGGCGGCGTCGGGGTGGAAACCCCGGCTCAGGGCGCGGCGATAGTGGCTGAGGGGGGAGCTTGCGGGCATGGGCGTCACGGCGCGGAGCGGAGCGGGGCGGCAGTGTAGCCAGGCTCCCTGCCTAGGGGCAATGGGTCGCCGGCGTCTTGGCTTCGTCGCTCAGGACCGGGCGCAGCATGGGGTTGCTGGCGCAGGCCGGGACGTCGCCGGCCAGGCGCGCGCGCCAGTCGTCCAGGATGGCCTGGTAGCGGCCGCTCTTGCGCAGCTTGGCCATGCCCTCGTTGAAATGCTTCATGGCCTTGGGGCCCTGGGGATGATACTTGGAGAACACGGTGTAGACGCCGGACTCGGCGACGGCGCCGACGATCTGGAACTGGCCCTCGAATTCCGGCCTGCGCTTGATGAGTTCCAGGGTGTTCCATTCCATGGCCACGGTGTAGCGGACCCGTCCGGCCAACAGCATACGGAAATTGCTCTCGTCGTTGCGGGAGAACAGGCGCACGATCTTTTGGTTGGTGTCGAACTCGGGGCCGTACTCGTAGGAGCGGGTGACCGCGACGTTCTGGCCTTCCAGATCCTTGGGACGCAGGCCGCGCTCGTCCGAGCCGGTGCGGGCGTAGATCTGGTACTGGACGGCGAACATGGGTTGTTCATGCCACAGGTAGTCGTGCTCGATGCCCGGGTGGCGCAGGGTGTCGAAGCAGCCGGTGAGCTGGCCGGCCTTGGTCAGGGCCATGCAGCGGGCATAGGGCATGATCTCGTAGCGCATGTCCACGCCGGCGGCCTCGAAGGCGGCCCGCACCAGGTCGATGGTGATGCCCTGGACCTTCTTGTCCACCAGGCCCGAGTAGGGATACCAGTCGTCCTCCGCGCCGATGACCACGGTCTCGGCCCAGGCCCCGCGGGGCAGTGCCAGGACCAGGATCGCCGCGAGTCGTTTCATCGCCTTGCCCATGCCCATGCCCTTGCTCTCGCGTTCGGGTCGCCCCGTCTCTGCAACTGTAGTAGAAGATGGATGGCGCATCGGCACGCGCTCAGGCCGCCAAGGCCTCGCTGACGCCTACCGGCAGCGCCACGACCGCGCCGCTGTCGAAGACGAATTCCACCTCCTCGGCGCCGAAGCCCGAGGCCAGGGCCTGGAGGGTGGCGACGGCGGAGGCGCGCACTTCCGACTGCAGATCGCCGATCAGGCCCCGGGCCTGTTGCTCGGCATGGCCGCGTGCGGCGGCGATCAATCGGTTCTTGTCCTCCTCGTCGAAGCCGGCGGCGAGGAAGCCGTTGACCAGATCCGGCAGCAGCCAGGGCAGGAGCCGACCCTTCTGCTCGTCGTAGAACTGGATGTTGCGGATGAAGACCTGCTGGGCGCAAGGCGGCAGATGAACGCGGAAACGCTTGTCGTCGAGGGACTCGATGCGGAATTCCGGGCGCAAGAGATCGAAACGGAAGTCGATCTCGAACTCGAAGATGATGGCCAGTTTCTTCTTGGACAGGATCCAGCTCAGGTATTTGGCACCGAACTCGCCCCAGGAGTGATCGCTCTGGGTGACGATTTCCTGGGTCACCAGCTTGAACACCGAGAGCTGGCCCACCCGGCGCATCTCCACCAGGCGGCCGGCGATGTCCGGCGCCGGCGGTTCGGCCGGCCGGCGGCTCTTGAGCCACCAGGCGAGGACGGCGGAAAGGCTGAGCAGGCTGAGGGCGAAGAGACCGAGGGCGATTTCCATGTGCGTATCCGATCGGGGGGGCCGGACCAGTATATGCCTATCGGATCAGAACAGATCCAGCTGGCCGTCCTGGCGCGGCGGGCGGAAGGCCGCCGTGTTGAGCGCCGGCATTACGGCACGAGGCGCGGTTTTTTTGGGGCGCCAGTTCGGGAGGTTTCGGTGGACTTGTCCGTTCGCCCTTCGACAGGCTCAGGGCGAACGGGGGAAAGGGCAGCTGCGGCTTCCTTTCGCTCAACTCAGTGCTTCATCACCGGATGGGTCAGTACGTACAGGCCGCGCACCGACACGCCCAGGTCGTCCTCGGCCTCGGCATAGGCGGCTTCTTCCTCTTCCGGCTTCATCCACTCGTCCGTGCCTTCCAGGCTTTCCTTGAGCACGCCGGACAGCAGCAAGATGGGGTGCAGCAGCTCGTCCATCTCCTCGGCGTCCACGGCTTCCTCGTAGACCTCGGAGGGGGTCAGGGTGAAGCCGTGCACATAGCCGGCGCACCAGCCCTCGTAGTCCGGGCGCTCCTCGTCGTCCTCGCTGCCATAGACCAGGAAGGGAAATTCCTGGCCGGTGGCCAGCTGGCTCTCGGTCTCGGCATAGAAGCGATCCAGGAGGGCGGCCAGCTCGGGTTCGGCGGTCTCGTCCGTGGCCAGGGCGGCCTTATGCCAGTCGGCGCGGGCCAGGGGCTTGGGGCTGCTGGCCAGGGCGGCGACGAGGCCCTGCAGGGAATCGAGGGTCAGGCCGTCCGGGTAGCCGTCCAGGAGTTCTTCCAGGCGGTCCAGATCGGTTTCGGAAAGGGGAGTGCTCATGCGTTGGCCTTGGGCTGGTAGTGATTAAGGCGGCTATTGTGCGCCGAAAAGCGCCGCGCAGGCCACTGGCACTTGCCCAGGCGCGGTGCCCCCAACGCCGCCCACACAGTTCGTTACAGAATTCTCCCCGCCGGGCGGCTTCCTGCCGCCCGCGCCAGTTTTAGAATGGCGGCCCCCCGTTTCCCGAACAATCCAAGCCCCATCCGCCCTGCAAGGACGAACCATGCCACGCCTGCCCGGCCTCGATCTCCTGCGCGCCCTGGCCATCACCTGGGTCATGATCTTCCACGCCCAGGTCGGCGGTTACGGCACGCCCTGGCGGCCCCTGAGCAACCTGGGCTGGATGGGCGTGGACATCTTCTTCGTCTTGAGCGGCTATTTGATCGGCTGGCCGGTCCTGAAGGGCCTGGCCGAGGGGCGGGGCTTCTCCTGGCGGGATTTCTATATCAAGCGGGTCTTCCGCATCCTGCCGGCCTTCCTCGCTGTCCTGGGCCTGTACGCCTTGTGGCCGGCCTTCCGCGAGGCGCCGGGCATGCAGCCGCTCTGGCAGTTCCTGTCCTTCACGGTGAATTTCCAGATCGACTATGCCCACAACCGGGCCTTCTCCCATGCCTGGTCCCTGTGCGTGGAGGAGCATTTCTACCTGCTCTTCCCGTTGCTGGCCCTGGGACTGTACCGCTTCGGCGGCGCCGGCCGCGTGCTGGGTGTTTTCCTCCTGGTCCTGCTGGGCGGCATGCTGCTGCGCGCCGGGCTGTGGACTTCCCTGCTGGAGCCGCAGCTGGGCAACCTGACCGGCGAGGGCGGCTACTATCAGCGTTTCGTCGAGGACATCTATTACCCGACCTATGCGCGCCTGGACGGCCTCCTGACCGGCGTGGCCCTGGCCGCCCTGCGGGCCTTCCGGCCGGCGCTCTGGGCATGGGCCCTACGCCAGACCCATGCCCTCCTGGCCCTGGGGGTCCTGGGCCTGGCCGGGGCCATGGCCCTGTTCCAGGATCGCGCCGGCTTCCCGGCCAGCGTCTACGGCTATCCCCTGCTGTCCCTGAGCCTGGGCCTCGTCCTGCTCAGCGCGGTGAGCGAGCGCGGCCTGTTGGCGCGCCTGCGCCTGCCCGGCGCCCATGGCCTGGCCCTGATGTCCTACAGCCTCTACCTGGTGCACAAACCGGCCTTCCACCTGGTCCGCGAGGCCTTCGGCCCCGAGCTGGAGGGCCGGGGCGTCCTGGCCTTCTTCGTCTACGGCGGCCTGGCCCTGGTGGCCGGCGGCCTCCTTTACTTCTTGGTGGAGCGGCCCTTCCTGGCCTGGCGCGAACGCTGGCTCAATCCGGCAACGCCGGCGCCGAGCCCGCTGGCCGAAGCGGCCTAGCCCGCCTGCCAGCGGTTGCGGCCGGCGTGCTTGGCGGCATAGAGCGCCTGGTCGGCGCGGCCGATCAGGGCGGCGGCGTCGCCCTCGTCGACGGCATCGGCGATGCTCAGGCCCAGGCTGATGCTGACGTGGGGGCCGGTGGGCGAGGCGGCGTGGGGTAGTGCCCGGGCCTGGACCGTGGCCACCAGGCTGGTGGCCAGGACTTCGGCGCCGGCCCGGTCGGTCTGGGGCAGGAGCAGGGCGAATTCCTCGCCGCCGTAGCGGGCCGCCAGATCCCCGGGACGGCGGGCGAAGCCCTGGAAGATCTGGGCGATGTCGCGCAGGCAGCGGTCCCCGGCCTGGTGGCCGTAATGATCGTTATAGGCCTTGAAGTGGTCGATGTCCGCCAGGAGCAGGGCCAGGGGCTCGCCGTGGCGCTGGCCCCGGCGCAGTTCCTCGGCCAGGCGGCCGTCGAAATGGCGGCGGTTGCCGAGTTGGGTCAGGGCATCGGTCAGGGCCAGTTGGCGCAGGGCTTCCTCGGCATCCTTGCGCGCCCGGGCGTCGCGAAACACGGCCACGAACAAGGGCTCGGCGCCATGGGCCGGGTTGACCGCCATGTCGGCCTCCAGCCAGCCGCCGTCGGCGCGGCGCAAACGGACTTCCTGGCTACCGTGGGCACTGGCGCGCCACGTGTCGCCGAGGGCATCGCCGCCCAGGCAGGGATGTTCCGGATCCAGCAGCTGTTGCAGGGTCTGGCCGTCCAGTTGCTGGCTGGCATAGCCGAGGAGATGCTCGCCGGCCGGGTTCAGGAAGCGCAAGCGGCCCTCGGTGTCGAAGATCAGGATGCCGTCGGCGATGTTGTTGACGATGGCGCGCAGGCGCTCGCCCTGTTCCTGTAGCTCGCGCCGGTGTTCGTACAGGCTGAGATGGGTCTTGACCCGGGCACAGACCTCTTCGCGGCGGAAGGGCTTGGTGATGTAGTCGTTGGCGCCGGCGCCGAAGCCCTCGACGATGTCGCCGGTGTCGTTCTTGGCGGTGACGAAGATCACCGGGATATGGCGGGTCTCGGCATCGGCGCGCAGGCGCTGGCAGGTCTCCAGGCCGGACAGTTCCGGCATCATGACGTCCAGCAGGATCAGGGCGGGCTGCAGGCGCGGCGCGATGCGCAGGGCGATGGCTCCGGAGGGCGCGGCGCTGATGCGATAGCCCTCGGCCTCGAGCATGCCGCGCAACACCTCGATATTGGCCGGGGTGTCGTCGACGATCAGGATCTCATCGGCCACAGGCTAGCTCCAGGCGCCGCACCAGGGCCTCCATGTCGTAGCGGCGCACCGCCTCGGCCAGCTCGCCGGCCAGGGCGGCCTCGGCCTCGCCCAGGGCGCGCAGCTCCTCCAGGGCCTTGTCCAGCTCGGTCAGGCGATAGAGCTCGGCGTGTTCGCGGATGCGCTGCTGCAGCTCGGCGCTGGCCGCGCAGGGGCCCGGTTTGGCCGCTGCAGGACTAGTGGGCGGAGACGGCGCGGTCTCCTCGTCCTCGCAGAAGCGCAAGCCCGACCAGAGTTCCAGGGCCTGTTGCACGCGCTCGAAGCGGAAGGGCTTGGCGATGTAGTCGGTGAAGCCCACTTTCCGGTACTCGCTGACCTCGTGCTCCAGGGTCGAGGCGGTGATGGCGATGCAGGGCGGGCTGGCCTCGCCGTGGCGGCGGCGCAGTTCGGCCACCGTTTCCATGCCGTCCATGCGCGGCATGCGGATGTCCATGAACACGAGATCCGGACGTTGGGCGGCCACCGCCTCCAGGGCCTCCAGGCCATCGCCGGCCAGGCGCACCGTGAGCCCGCAGCCGCGCAGGATATGGGCCAGGATGTCGCGGTTCATCTGCACATCGTCGACCACCAGGATATTGCCTGTTTGGCCGGCGGCCAGGCGCAGGGTCTTCTTGGACGGTGGCGGCGCATAGAGTTCGGCGGCCTCGGCGACCGGCAGGGGTAGCTCGACGCGGAATCGGCTGCCCACGCCCGGGGTGGAGCTGACCTCCAGGCTGCCGCCCATCATCTCCACCTGGCGCTTGCTGATGGCCAAGCCTAAGCCGGTGCCGCCCTTGTCGCGGCCGGCATCGCCCTGCTGGAAGGGCTGGAACAGCTGGCTCATGGACTCCGCCGCGATGCCCGGACCGCTGTCCTCCACCTCGAAGCGGTAACGGTCCCCGCCGCAGGGCGAGACGCTCAGCCCGACCCCGCCCCGGTCGGTGAACTTCACCGCATTACCCAATAGGTTGATCAGGACCTGGCGCAGCTTGGCCTGATCGCCCAGGACCAGGCGATGCTCCGGCAGCGCCATGTCCAGGCTGAAATCCAGGCGCTTCATATGGCTGCGCGAGCGGAAGATCTGGCTCAGGGTCTTGAGCTGCTCGGTGAGGTCGAAGGCGGCGCAGTGCAGCTCCATCTTGCCGGCCTCGATCTTGGATAGGTCGAGGATGTCGTTGATGAGTTCCAGGAGGTGGTTGCCGGCCGATTCGATGGCCTCGATCTTCTCCAGCTGCTGGGGCATCAGGCCGCGATCGCGCACCAGGATCTGGGCGAAACCCAGGACCACGTTGAGGGGTGTGCGGATCTCGTGGGACATATTGGCCAGGAACACGCTCTTGGCGATATTGGCCTTCTCGGCCTCTTCCTTGGCCTGCTGCAGCTCCCGGGTACGTTCCTGGATGCGGTCCTCCAGCTCGTCATAGGCGCGCACCAGATCGTAATGGGCATGTACCAGGGCCTCGGCGCTGCGCCGGCGCTGCAGGGCGGTGGCCACGTGCTGGGAAACGAAGACCAGGAGCTGCTTGGCGCTGGCGCTGTAGCGCCTATCCTCCCGGTAACTCTGCACCACCATGACGCCCAGGAGCTCGCCGGCGGTGTTGAGGGGCACGCCCAGCCATTCCACGGCCGGCGAGCCCAAGAGGTCGATGACGCCCTCGATGGCCAGGCCGTGAATGGCGGGCGTGTCCACGAACAAGGCCTCGCCGCTGGCCAGGACCAGGCCGGTCAGGGTCCGGCGCAGGCGTTCGCGGGGCATGGCGCTCAGGGTCGTGCCGTCCAGGGCGTCGACGGTGTCGACGAAATAGGGGAAGGACACGGTCTGGGCGCTCTTGTCCTCCAGGGCGATGAAGAAATTCTCGGCATACATCAGGCGCGAGATGATGCTGTGTACCTCGCGGTAGAAGGCGCCCATGTCCACGGCCGAGGAAGCCAGGTCGGCGATGGCGTACAGGGCTTGCAGGAGCTCGGTGGGATCGTGCTCCAGCTCGTCCGGTCCGCCGGGCGCGGCGGTGACGAGGTTTCGGGTCGCGCTGTCATGGACATCCATGATGGGCTTCGTCCCAGGGAGAGGGTGGATCGAAGCTTAGCCAAGGGCGCCGGGATTGTCAGATCGGCGGGGCTTGATCCGGGTCAAGGGAGGCTCGGGGCCGAGGCGCTGAAATAACCCCAATTTTTCTAGGGGAGTTTCCAGCATGAACGTGGTCCTGACCGATCTGTTCGGTAGCCTGGGCGGCCTACTCAGCCTGTTCATCATCGGCTTCATCTGCCTGATGCCGCTGGGCATCTACTGGGCCATCCGCCGCTTCGAGGCGCAGAAGGCCCAGGAACAGGCCAAGCCCGGCCGCTGAGCCCGGCGAACAAGCGTAGATCGGGTTAGGGCAGCGTAACCCGACACTATCGCCCGATTGCCGAATAGCGTTGGGTTACGCGCCAAGGGCGCTAACCCAACCTACACAGGCTTTCCGGTGCCTCAATTGACCCGCTCGATGCGGTTCAACAGCGTGGCCGGGCTGAGCGGGGACTTGGCCTTGAAATAATCCTCGAAGGCGTCCACGTCCAGGGCGCCGCCCAGGCGTTCCGTGCCCGCCGCGAACACCGTGAAGCCGTCGCCACCGGTGGCCAGGAAGCTGTTCATGGTCACCCGGTACTTGGTTTCCGGGACGATGGGCTGGTCATTGAGGGTCATGCTCAGCACCTTGGCATTCTCCGGCGCCGTGGCGTCGTAGCGGTAGCGGAAGCCCTCCGAGACCTGCAGGATGCGGCCGCGGCCGGTGGTCCATTGCTGTTCCAGCAGGGCTTTGAGCTGGGCGCCGGTCAGGCTGACCACTACCAGGGAATTGCCGAAGGGCTGGACGGTGAACAAATTGCCGTAGGTGACGGTGCCGTCGCCGTTGAACGTCAGGTCGGCGCGGATGCCGCCCGGGTTCATGAAGGCGATCTGCGCGCCGCCCAGGTTGGCGGCCTTGGTGGCGGCCAGCTGGGCGTCGGCGATGGCATCGCCCAGGGCCGATTCGCCGGCGCCGTTCTGGGTCCGGGTGATGGTGGCGTTGATCTTGCCGATGGTGCGCTGTTCCAGGGGCGCGGCCAGGGCCTTGTATTTCTGCACATGGGCCGCGAGGCCGGCATCCTTGGACAAGACCGGGAAGGCGGCATGGGTTTGCGTCGTGCCGAAGCCCTCGCTGGCCACGATCAGGTTCGCGGCCTTCTTGGACACGATGTCGCGGGTCTTGGGATCCAGCTCGATGTCGATCTCGCTGAGCAAGCGGCCATTGGCGGCAGCGCTGGTGAGCAGGAACCGGCGGCTCTTGTCGGCGCTCTCGTAGTTGCAGTTATAGGCCTGGTGGGTGTGGCCGGAGACGATGAGGTCCACGGCCGGATCCAGCTTGTCGAGGATGCCGGTGATGGGACCGGAGAGGTTCGTGCAGGCATTGAACAAGCCGGTCTGCACTCCGCCCTCGTGGATGATCACGACGATGGCTTCGATGCCCTGGGCTTTCAGCTGGGGCACCAGGGCATTGACCGCCTCTGGCTCCTTGCCGAAGTTCAGGTTGCTGATCCCGGCCGGAGTGACGATGGTGGGCGTGCCTTCCAGGGTCATGCCGATGAAGGCCACCGGGATGCCGTTGAAGACCTTGGTGCCATAGGCCGGGAAAATCGTCTTGCCGCTGTCCTTGTATTTCACATTGGCGGCCAGCATCCGGAAATTGGCGCCGGCGAAGGCGTTGTCGTTGCCGGCGCAGGTGGCGAGCGGAGTGTTCTTCTCGCAGCCGCCGTACTGCATGCGCAGGACTTCCTTATAGCCCTTGTCGAATTCGTGGTTGCCGACGCCGTTGAAATCGATGCCGATCTGGTTCATGGCCTCGATGGTGGGCTCGTCGACGAACAGGGCGGAGACCAGGGGCGTGCCGCCGATCATGTCGCCGGCGGAGACCACCGCGTGGTTCGGGTTCTTGGCCTTGAGCTGGTTCATCAGGCTGGCGAAATAGGCCACGCCGCCGGCGGGAATGCGCAGGGTCTTGCTGGCATCGGCCGGATCGGCGGCAGTGATGGTGCTCTGCGGAATATCCAGGGCGCCGTGGAAATCGTTGAAGCCGATGATCTTGGCGCTGACTTTTCCGCTCGCTTCCGGCAGCTTCACGCCCAGCTTGGCCAGGCTGGCCTTCACATGGCTCCAGGCGCTCCATTCGTCGCGCAGCTCGCGCTCCGGACCGGCGATCTGCTTCACCAGGCTGGTCAGCTTGCCTTCCTGCTTCTTGCTGAAATCCAGGCTGACGCCGGTGAGCGCGGCGGCGGCGGCGGCCGGGATCTCGATGCCATTGTCCGGGTTGTTGTCGGCGTCGATGGACTGGAGGAAGCGCAGCAGATTCATGCTGGCCAGGTTGCCGGTCCTGGCGCTGTCGCCGGCCAGATCGAAGGGGGTGACGGTGCCCAGGCTGCCGTCGACGGTGCCTAGCACCACGTCGCCGAGCTTGAAGCTGACTTTCTTGCCGGCTTCGTAGAAGAACTTGCCGTCCTTGTCGGTGCTGCCGGTGACGGAACCGGAGCTATAGCTGACGCCGGCGATGGGGGCGTCGTAGAGCAGGCCGCTGGGGTTGTTGCCGCCGCCGCCGCTGCCGCAGGCGCTGAGGACGGCCAGGCTCAGGGCGGCCGGGATGAAATGCTTCGCGTTCATGGGGGACCTCTTGGGGATACGGACGGCCGCCGCATTCCATGGCGGGGCCGGGCGTGCGTAGCCTAGAGGTCGTTCATGGCAAAAACATGACGTTCCGATGGCAGCTTTTGGACTAGCGCACCAGCCCGCCCACCTGGTGGGCCAGGTAGGTGGCATAGGAATCGGTCATGCCGCTGATGAAGTCCAGGACGCGCAAGTACGCCTGGTAGAGCGGCATGCCCGGCTCCGGCGCATGGGCGGCCATGAGATCGAGGATGCGCCGGCTGCGCAGGGAGGGTTCGGCCTGGGCATGCTGCTCGTGGGCGGCCTTGCAGAAGGCTTCGAGGAGCACGCCCAGCACGGTGTAGGAGCCCACTTCCACCTCGGTCTTGCGCAGGGAGTTGAACACCCGCTCCCGGGCCAGCTGCTTGGCCTGGGCGATGCCCTGGCGCACATGGCCGCGCGTGTGGCTGAACAAATCCCCGGCCAGCTCGCCGCGCAGGATCTCGTCATAATGGCGGAAGAACGCCTCCACCACGTCGGCGAGCATGCTCTCGATGGCCATGCCGCGCAGGAAGGACAGCTTGCGCCGCGCCGAGAGATTGCCGTGCAGATGGGGATCGTCGAAATCCTCCCGCCCCGCGATGGTGCGCAGGACCGGGAGGATGTCCTCGAAACGCAGGATGCCCAGCTCCACCGCGTCCTCCAGATCCAGGAGGGCGTAGCAGATGTCGTCGGCCGCCTCCATCAGATACGAGAGCGGGTGGCGGCTCCAGTGGTGCGGGCCTTGCGGCAATAGCCCCAGGGCCTCGCCCAACTCGTCCAGCCTTTCCCTTTCGGAGAAATAACAGCTGAACTTGGCCGTATCGCGCCCCTTGAGCGCCAGCCAGGGGTATTTCAGGGTCGTGCCCAGGGTCGCATAGGTCAGACGCAGGCCGCCGTCGAAGAGATGGTTTTCGAGCGTGGTGATCAGCCGGAAACCCTGGGCATTGCCCTCGAAGGTCTGCAGATCGGCGCGTTCCTCGCTGCTGAGCTCTGCGCTCAGGTAGGCATGCTCCGGGCGCTTGAACCAGTCGCGGATGGCATCCTCGCCGGTGTGGCCGAAGGGCGGATTGCCGATGTCATGGGCGAGGCAGGCGGATTGGACGATGACGCCGAGATCATGGGGCGTGCTCCAGGCCGGCAGCTCGGGGACCAGGCGCTCGCCGACGCGCAGGGCCAGGGAGCGGCCGACGCTGCCCACCTCGATGGAATGGGTCAGGCGGGTGTGGATGTGATCGTTGAGAGCCAGGGGGTGCACTTGCGTCTTGCGACCCAGGCGCCGGAAGCTGGGGCAGAACACGATGCGATCGTGATCCTTGTGGTACTGGCTGCGTCCCGGGGTCGGCTCCTCGTCGGCATGGCCATGACGCTTGGGGCTCAGGAGTTTTTCCCAGGACATCGCGCTCATTGCCGCCACCAATCCTTCATCTCGTAATACCAGTAGGTGAGCTGGGCGCCGACCAGGCCCAGGGGGCCGAAGGTGGTCGGCAGGCCGTAGCGCTCGAAGCCGGCCGGCAGGGACTCGCCCTGGGCGATGGCCGCCGCCACGACTTCCCCGGCCAGGGTCGTTGGGCCGACGCCGTGACCGCCGAAGCCTTGCGCGTGCCAGACGCCGTTCGGCAGCCGGCCCAGCTGGGGCATCTGGTGGCGCGCATAGCTCATCAGCCCGTCCCAGGCATAGTCCACTTTCACGCCCCGAAGCTGGGGATAGACCTTGAGCAGGTCGCCGTAGAGCAGTTTGGCGATCTCGTCGGGCTGGCGCTTGAAGACGTCGATGCGCCCGCCCCAGAGCAGGCGCGTGTCCGCCAGGGGCCGGTAGTAGTCGAAGGCGAAGCGGGTGTCGTAGACCGCGGCGCGGGTGCTCATGGCCTGGTCCAGGCGCTCGCCCAGGGGCTCGGTGGCCATGACATAGGTGGCGATGGGCAGGACGGCGCGGGACAGGGCCGGGTAGAGGCGTTCGATATAGCCGCCGCAGCAGACCACGACTTCCTTGGCGGTGACGGTGCCGGCGGCGCAGTGCACGCGCTTCACCGGGCCGTCCGCATCCAGGCCGGTCACCCGGGTCTGCTCGAAGATGCGCCCGCCCTTGGTCTCGATGACCCGGGCCAGGCCCTGGGCATATTTCAAGGGGTGGAAATGGAAGGCATTGCCCTCCAGCAGGCCGCCGAAATAGCGCTCCGTCTTGAGCTGTTCGCGCAGTTCCTCGCGGGGCAGGAAGCGCCAGTCCGCGTCGAATTCCCGGAGCATGAATTCGCGGGTCTCGTGCAGGGCCTTATCGTCGTCGAACCAATTGGCGAGGATGACACCGGCATCGACGGCGTCGCAGGCGATCCCGTAATCGCGGATGCGCGAACGGATTTTGTCCACGGCGCCCAGCGTCAGGCCGTAGAGATGGCGGGCGCGTTCCCGGCCCAGCTGCTCGAGCAGGGCGGCGCAGCCCAGGGAATAACCGCCGAACACGAAGCCGCCGTTGCGGCCCGAGGCGCCGTGGCCGACCTGCTCCGCCTCCAGGATCACGACGGATTCCACGCCCCGCTCCAAGAGCCCCAGGGCGGTGGCCAGGCCGGCAAAGCCGGCGCCGATGACGCAGACCTCGGCGTCCAGGGCGCCGGAGACGGCGGGGCGGGGCGCGTCGGCGGGGGCGCTGGCGCGGTAATAACTCGGCGTTGGCATCGTGCTGACCCTGCGGACTCCCGGTGGCGGGCCGATTGTCGGCCTTCGCCCCGGCACAGGCAAGCCCGATGCGATGGCGCAAATCCGGGATTGGTGAGAAAATGAGCTTATAAAGAAGAGAGCCTTTACTGGCGCTAACGCTCAACACAAAGAATATAAGCATGAGCAGCCCTGTAATCCCATACCCCCGCCCGAGATCCGGCCGGCGCGTCCTGCGCGCGGTTTGCTTGGGCATCCTCTTGTGCGCCGGCCCGGCATGGGCGGCGGATCTGGCCGCGTTGGAGGAGCGCCTGCGCGTCATCGAGGACGGCGAGGGCACGACGCCGGAGGCCGTGATCGCCGAGCTCAAGGCCCTTGAGCCGCTGCTGCCCGCCGAGGATGCCGCCCTGGGGCGCCGTTTCCGCCGAGTCTGGTGCTGGAACGGCTTCCCGGCTCAGGCCGCCGCCAATATCGCCTATGCCGAGGCCCAGGCCGCCGAGGCCAAGCAGGCCGGCGATGTCAGCGCCGAGGCGGATTTCATCCTCTGTCGCGGCTATGTCCGAAACACCCTCAACCAGACCGACAAGGCCCTGGCCGATTACGGCGCCGCCGCGCGGATGGCCGAGCAGATCGGTGATCGGCGCCTGGCGGCCGATGCCCATTCCCTGCGCGGCTCCCTGGCCTCCATGCGCGGTGAACTGGCCCAGGCCCTGCTGGATCTGCAGGCCGCCCAGCGCCACTACGAGAGCCTGGGGCTGAAGAGCTGGAGCCGCCAGAATCTCTCGGAGATCGCCAATGCCTACCGGCGCCTGGGAGATCTAGACAAGTCCCTGGAGTATTACAAGCAGTTGCGGCGCTCCTTCCAGGACGACAAGGATGCCCTGGGCGAGTCCGGCATCATCAATCTCAGCGGCCATGTGCTCTTCGACATGGCCCGCTACGAGGAAGCCCTGGCCACCTACCGCCAGGCGGCGGAGCTGGCCCGGCAAGCCGGGTTGACGCCGGAAGATGCCACCGACCACCTGAGCATCGCCTCGGTGCTAGTGCTCCTGGGACGGCCAGAGGAGGCCCTGGAGGAACTGGAACTGGCGCGGGCCAATGCCCAGAAGAACGAGGACAGCCTGGGCCTCGCCATGGTCGAGCTGTACCGGGGCCAGGCCTTGTCGCGCATGGGCCAGCACGAGCAGGCACTGGGCCACTTTGCCCTGGCCGAACCGCAGTTCCGCGACAGCGAGCAGTCCCGCTTCCTCGGCTGGCTGCACAAGTCCCGCCGCGACACCCTGGCGGCCATGGGCCGCTGGCAGGCCGCCTACGAGGAAGGCCTGAGTTACTACGCCACCCACGAGAAGCTCGACAGCCTGCTGCGCGAGCGCGAGTCCTCGCGGCTGCGCGTCGAATTCGACACCGAGCGCAAGGAGACGGAGAACCGCCAGCTCCAGCTGGAGCGGGATCTCAAGGAGCGCGAGCTGTCCGCCCTGGACCAGGCCCGGCGCTGGCAATGGGGCGTGATCGCCCTGGCTACGATCCTGCTCGTGATCCTCGTCGCCCTGGCCGTACGTCAGATCCGAAAGGCGCGGCGCCTGCATGCCCTGGCCATGACCGACGAGCTGACCCAGATTGCCAACCGCCGCCATATCGAGTTGGTGGGCGCGGAGGCCATTCGCAAGTCCCGCGAGGACAAGCGGCCGATGTCCATCCTGGTCTTCGACGTGGACTACTTCAAGCGTACCAACGACAGCCACGGCCACGGCGTCGGCGACCAGGTCCTGGTGCGCGTCGCCAAGGCGAGCCAGGCGGCACTGCGCCAGAACGATCGCCTGGGCCGCACCGGCGGCGAGGAATTCCTCGTGGTCCTGCCCAACACCAGCCTGATGCAGGCCGTCCAAGTCGCCGAGCGCCTGCGCGCCGGCGTGGCGGCGACGAGCATGCGCGATCTGGCCGAGGGCCTGCATTCCACCATCAGTATCGGCGTCGCCGAGCTGAAACCGGCCGATGCCGACCTGCGCGCCTTCACCATGCGCGCCGACAATGCCCTGTACCGCGCCAAGGGCAATGGCCGCAACCGGGTGGAGTTCGAGAGCTGAGCCGGGCGATCGCGCCCCGGCTTGCCCGACCTGGCGCTTTGTTCCATGCTTGCAGGACGGACGGCGCGTTGTTGGCTGCGCTGCTTTAAGAAGAACGACGCATGATCCTATTCCAGAATTCCAGGTTTCTCGACGTTTTCTGCCTGCGCATCCTCCTGGCGGCGTTGCCGATCCTGTGCTGCGTCCCGGCCCTGGCGGCCGATGCCGAGCTGGAGGCGCGCTTCAAGCATTTCGAGGACGACACCCTGAGCCGGACCCAGGAGGACCTCTTGGCCGAGCTCAAGGCCATCGAGCAGCAGATCCCCAAGGGCGATCAGGCATCCTGGCGGCGCTGGCGGCGGCTGTGGTGCTGGAACGGCCAGGACGATGGCAGCGAGTCCGCCGTGCTCTATGCCAATGAACAGCTGGCCGAGGCGCGCCGGGCCGGCGACAAGGCGGCCGAGGTCGATTTCCTGCTCTGCCGGGGCTATTACCACGAGGCCGCGGGCGACAAGAAGCAGGGCGAGGACGATTACAGCACCGCCCTCAAGCTCGCCGAGCAATACCAGCAAACCCGGCTCCTGGCCGATGCCTATTCCCTGCGCGGCATGAGCGAGTCCCAGACCGGGCGTCTGGCCGAGGGCCTGCGCGATCTGCAGACCGCCCAGCGCATCTACGAGATGCTCCAGCTGCATTACTGGAGCCGGGACAATCTGGCCAATATCGCCAACACCTACCGGCGCCTGGGGGACGTGGAAAAGGCCCTGGAGTACTACAACCAGCTGCGCCAGATCCACGAGACCGAGAAGGACTACCTGGCGGTGGGCAGCATCCTGTCCCTATCCGCCGACGCCCTGGAGGACCTTGGGCGCTACGAGGAAGCCCTGGCCACCTACCGGCTGGCGGCGGAATACCGGCGCAAGGGCGGTTTGTCGGAAACCGAGGCGCCCAGCCACCTGGGCCTGGGCAGCGCCCTGCTGCACCTGGGACGCCATGCCGAGGCCCTCAAGTCGCTGGCCGCCGCGCGCGCCGATGCCGAGAAACTGAAAAACCCGGGCGGCATCGGCCTCGTCGATCTCTTCGAGGGCCAGGCCCTGGCCGGCCTGGGCCGCCACGAGGAAGCCCTGGCCCGCTTCGCTGCCGCCGAGCCCCATTTCCGCAAGAGCGAGCTGACCCGCTACCTCGCCTGGCTGCAACAGGCCCGCCGCGACGTATTGGCGGCCCAGGGCCGCTGGCAGGCCGCCTACGAGGAAGGCCTGGCCTTCCAGCAGACCCACGAGGCCCTGGACCGCCTGCTGCGCGAACACGAGTCCTCGCGCCTGCGCATCGAATTCGACACCGAGCGCAAGGAAACCGAGAACAAGCAGCTGCAGATGGAGAAGGCCCTCAAGGAGCGCGAGGTCGTCGCCCTGGACGAGGCCCGGCGCTGGCAATGGGGCGTGATCGCCCTGGCCAGCATACTGCTCGTCATCCTCCTGGGCCTGGCCGGCCGCCAGATCCGCCGCGCGCGGCGCCTCCACGTCCTGGCCATGACCGACGAGCTGACCCAGATCGCCAACCGCCGCCACATCGAGATGGACGGCGCCGAGGCCATTCGCAAGTCCCGCGAGGACAAGCGGCCGATGTCCATCCTGGTCTTCGACGTGGACTACTTCAAGCGCACCAACGACAGCTACGGCCACGGCGTCGGCGACCAGGTCCTGGTGCGCGTCGCCAAAGCCAGCCAGGCCGTGCTGCGCCAATTCGACCGCCTGGGCCGTACCGGCGGCGAGGAGTTCCTCGTGGTCCTGCCCAACACCAATTTGATGCAAGCCGTCCAGGTCGCCGAGCGCCTGCGCGCCGGCGTCGCCTCGGTGGTCATGCGCGATCTCGCTGAGGATCTGCGCACCACCATCAGTATCGGCGTCGCCGAGCTCAAGCCCGACGACGCCGACCTGCGCGCCATCACCGGCCGCGCCGACAATGCCCTGTACCGCGCCAAGGGCAATGGCCGCAACCGGGTGGAGTTCGAGAGCTAGGGGCGGGGAAGAGGCGCGTAGAGGATCGAGTGGATCAATGTGATCAATGACTCTCAAGAACCCGGATTCCGGCCTTAGGGGCCTTTTTCCAGGATTACCGCAGCTCACCCTCTCCCCAACCCCTCTCCCGTCAAGGGAGAGGGGATAGAGGCTCGCCGAGCTTGGCCTCAGCGAATGCTCAGCTCCTTGAGCACATTCCCCGCCTTGTCGACCTGTTCCATGACCCAGAGCATGTAGCGTGCATCCACATGGATGGCGCGGGTGTTTTTCGGGTCGTAGTACCAGTCCTTGGTGACCGATTCGTAGGTGGAGTCGAAATTGAGGCCGACCAGCTCGCCTTTCGCATTGAGGATGGCGGAGCCGGAGTTGCCGCCGGTGGTGTCGGCGCTGGACAGGAAATTGACCGGCAAATCGTTGAGGGATTTATCGGCATAGCGGCCGTAGCGGCGGGCGGCGATGGATTGGCGCAGGGGGGCGGGGGCGGCGAAGGGTTCGGCGCCGGTGTGCTTTTCTAGGATGCCCTTGGCGGTGGTGAAGGGCAGGTTGCGTTGGCCGTCGCGGGGGGCGTAGCCGTCGACGGTTCCGTAAGTGATGCGCAGCGTGCTGTTGGCGTCGGCATAGACCGGCAGGTTCTGGGCATGTTTCCAGGCCATGACCGCGTTCATGTAGCGCGGCACCAGGCGTTCGAATTCGCCGTCCACGGCCTTGCGGCGCTGCTCCAGGGCGAGCTCGGTGTCGTGGAGAGCGATGGCGAGCTGGATCAGGGGATCGGGCGAGGCCTGGAAATCGGCGGGCTGCTTGTCCAGCCAGGCCAGGCGCTTGGGCGTCTCGGCCAGTTCGGTCCGGGCGTAGAGCTTGCCCAGGGCCTTGGCGAGATTGAGCTTGCCCAGGCCAAAGGCCTGGTCGAAGCCGGGGTTGCGCGCTTCGGCGGGCAGGCTGGCGTAGCGTTCCAGGGCGGACAGCCAGCGGGCCTGATCGACGGCGGGCACCAGGTTCTGCTCCAGCCGGGCCAGGCGCGCCTTGAGCAGGGGGCGGTCGCGATCCTGGTAGCCGGGCTCGCGTTCGGCATCGGGCTTTTCGCCCTCCTTGGCCAGGCGGTGGAGCGTGACGGCGCTCTTCAGGAGCTCGCTGGCCTTGGCCAGCTCGTAGTACAGCTCGGCTTGGGCGAGGGCCTGATCCTCGGCGACCAGGCTTTCCAGATCGGCGAGCAGCTTGCGGTACATGGAGGCTTCGGCCTGGTTGGCCAGGAAGCCGCGCAGCTCGTCGTGCTGGGCGGTCTTGAGGCCCAAGATGTCTTGGCGGGAGAAGCCGGCCAGGAGGCCTTCCAGCTTCTTCATGCGGTTATTGATGCTCTTGACCACGCTGGCATAGCGCACGGCGCTTTCCGCCTGGCCGGCCGTGGCCGCCGCGATGGCGGCCAGATCGCGCCGGTATTCGGCGATGCGCTTGGGGTAATCCCAGTCCTGGGCGAAGCGCACTTCGCTGGGCAGCTTGTAGCGGCTGGTCTTGCCCGGGTAGCCGAGCAGGAGGATGGGATCGCCGGCTTTGAGACCGGCGCTGGAAATGCTCAGGAAGTCCTTGGCCGCATAGGGCAAGTTATCCGGCGAGGGGTCGGCCGGACGGCCGTCCTTGCCCACGTAGGCGCGCAGGAAGGCGAAGTCGCCGGTGTGGCGCGGCCACTCGAAATTGTCTTCCTCGCCGCCGTAATTGCCGATCATTTCCGCCGGGGCATAGACCAGGCGGACGTCGCGGATCATGAGCTGCTTGACGAGGAAATACTGGGCGCCGCGATGGAAGGCGGGCACCGAGCAGCGGTAGGCGGGGTCCTTCTCGCACTCGGCGATCAGCGACTTGATGCGCGCCTGGATCGTCTCGTGGCGGGCCTCGCCGCGCAGGTTCTCACCCAGGCCGGCGAGGACGTTATCGCTGACCTCCGTGGCCGACTCGGTGACATAGACCCGCTCGTTGGGGCCGGCCGGCAGTTCCTCGCTCAAGTCATGGGCCAGGAAGCCGCTGGCCAGCAGATTGTTCTCGGCGGTGGAGTTGCGCTGGATGGCGGCGTAGGCGCAATGGTGGTTGGTGACGATGAGGCCTTTCGGCGAGACGAAGGAGGCGGAGCAGCCGCCGGTGGAGACGATGGCGCTCATGGGCGGTTTGCTCAAATCGCCCAGGTCGGCCGGCAGGCTCAGGCCGATCTTGTGCAGCTCGGCGGACAGATCCTTGAGCTGATGCGGCTGCCACTGGCCTTCGTTGGCCAGGGCGGGGCCGGCCAGGAGGCCGACGAGGCTGAGCAGGGTTTTTTTCATGGCGGGGCTCGGTGCTCAAAAAAACGCCGAGTATAACAAAGCGCGGGGGCGGCGCTGGTTTAGCCAGGGGGCCCGTAAGACCCTCTCCCCAACCGGCCCCCTCGCTTCGCTCTCCCCCGAGATGGGGGAGGGGCAAGATCGGAGCGGAGCGCGCCTCTAAAGGCCAAGAAAAAACCCGCCGGGGCGGGTTCCTTCAGATGTCGGTTGTTGAGCGATAACGTCGGGTTACGCTGCGCTAACCCGTATATGGACTCCTCCCGGCTTGCAAGCTGTCGCCTCGTTGTCTTCGGGTATCGACTGCAACCGTATATCCGGCTTCTCGGTGGACCCGTAACGGGTCCGAGCCATGATGGTTGTTCG
>JACPFT010000016.1 GCA_016182845.1 Gammaproteobacteria bacterium | reverse complement strand
GCGCTTAGCCGGCAACGGCAAGCCTGCCAAATTGATCATCGGCGCCATGATGCGCAAGCTGCTGCAAGTAGCCTTCGGCGTCGTACGCTCTGGCCGCCCTTTCGATAAAGCCGCTCACGCGGCTTGACCGGAATAACAGTACCTACGGGATTTTCCTGAAGCGGGACCTACGTAGGAAACCCCTCTCACGGAAACGGCGCGCTTTCCAACTCGACAAAGCGCAATCCCGCCGGACCGCGCTGCACCTGCCACCAAGCGTAGGTGCCGGCGGTGACGTCGCCGCTGCCGTCCCAATCGATCTTGCCGCTGGCGCCCTGGAAGTCGATATCCCGGTCGATGGCGGCGAGGGCTTGTGCCCATTCGTTCGGATTGACCGCAACGGCGTTCGGTCCGTCCGGGCGAGAGACCTCGCCCAGGCGGGTGAGCACCGCCTCCCGGTTGTTGACGTGGCCCTTGGCCATGGCGAGGGCGATGAGATAGACGGCGTCGTAGGTGCCCTCGCTGAAAGCCGAACCGGTTTTGCCTGTGGCGGCCTGGTAGCGGGCCGTGTAACCCAGGTAGTTTGGCGAGTCCCTGGCCGGCGTAGGCGCCGAGCCGCGCATGCCCTCCACCAGGGGGGGCGAATTGTCGAGGAAGGGGGGATTTCGATTGCCGTCGACGCCGAACAGGGCCGGGAAGGGCTGCAGGCTGTGGGTGCTGAGCGCGATCAGGATGTTCGCCGAGTCGAAGTTGAAGCCCACGATGACGATACCCTCGGGCACGCCGCTGGCGAGCAGGGCGCTCACCGGGGCCTCGAAGCCGCTGCTCTGGCTGGGGGGGTAGGCGATCTGGTTGAGCACGCGTCCGCCCAGGGCCTGGTAGCGTTCCACCAGCGTGCCGGCCAGACCGCGCCCGTAGGTGTCGTCCCGGTAGATGACGGCGAGGGTCTTGACCCCGCTTTTCTGGATCTGCCCGGCCAGGAAGCCGCCCTGGAAGGCGTCGGAGGGCGGGGTGCGCCAGATCGTGCCGTTGTCGGCCAGGGAGCTAAGGGCCGGCGAGGTCGCTGCAGGGGAGATCAGGGGCAGGTTGCGGGCCACTAGGCGGTCCTTCATGAGCAGCACTTCGCCGCTGGTCGAGGGGCCGATCACGGCGACCACGCCCTCGTCGGCCAAGGCATCGACCGCCGCCACCACCGTCGCCGCATTGTCCGGCAGGCCCCGGCGGGAATCCTTGACGATGAGTTCCAGGCGCTGGCCGTTGACGCCGCCGGCGGCATTGATCTCCCGGATCGCCAGCAGGGCCGCGTATTCGTGGTCGACGCCGAAAGTGGCGCTCGGACCGGATTGGGGGAAGAGCAGGCCGATCTTGGCCGCGCTGGCGTCCAACCGTATCGGGTCGTCGTCCACGTCGCCGCCACCGCCGCCGCCCGAGCAGGCGGCGAGGCCCAGGGCCAGCCAGGCGCCCAGTGCATGCCTAGAAGTGGTATTCATAGCCCAGAGTCCATTCCCGGCCCCGGCCCGGGAAGTCGATGCCGTTGAAGCCCGGTTCCGCATAGTCTTCGTCCAGCAGGTTGTCCACCTTCACATAGGCGTGGTGCGGCCCCCAGGATTTCCCGTAGACACCGTGCACGAGCCAGTAGTCCTCTAGCTGGTAGGGAGTCTGGAAATTCGCGCGGATATTGGCCGCCGACGCGCGGCGCGGCGAGGCATAGGCGAGCGCGAGGCCGAACCGTCCGAAGCCCGGCTCCTCGTACTGCCAGCGCAGATGGGCGCTGTAGCGCGGGTACAGATCCGTGGGCGTGGTCAGCTCGCCGCGGAAGGGGTGGCGCAGCGTGGTTTCCATGTCCTGGTAGGCCAGGGCCGCGTGCAGGCTGTGGCCTTGGCGTGCCCAGCCTAGCTCCATTTCGCCGCCCCGGCCCTCGACCCGGCCCACATTGTTGGGCTGGAAGTTGCTGCCCACTAGGAGGAGCTCGACCTTGTCGCGCAGCTCGGTGTCGAAGGCGTTGAGTTGCAGCTCGAATGCGTCGGCGATCTGCCAGGACAGGGCGAGCTCGGTGGTCTTGGCGGTTTCGGCGGAGAGGGCCTGGTTGCCGATGATTTCTCCCGGGTACAGGGGTTGGGCGAACAGCTGGCCCGCGGCAGGCGCCTTGTAGGAGGTTCCCTGCAGCAGCTTGGCGACGAGCCGGGGCGTCCAGTGGTAGACGGCGCCGACGCGATAATTGGTGTCGCTGCCGAACATCGAGTGGCGATCGCGGCGCAGGTTGGCGGTGAGGCCCAGGGCGTCCCAGGGATAGCTGACATATTGCAAGTAGACGCCCCGGTTCGCCAGGGTTTCCGTTCCCTGGTCCAGGCTCACCAGGGTGTTGCGGCCGCTGGCCTTGTCCACGCTGTAGATACGTAACAGTTCTTCCCGATCGGAGGTCCAGTCCAGGCCCAGGCTCAGGGAGTCCTGGCCCCCCAGGGCGTAGTGCAGCTCCGCGCCCGCGTCCTTGGCGTCGTAGGCGAAATCCCGGCGCGGATAGGTCGCGCGCGCGGCGCCCAGGCTGAGGCGCTCGTCGGCGCCGGGTTCGCCCTGGGCCAGGGCGGCGTTGAGGCGCAGGGTGAGGGTGGGGCCTAGCTGCCACTCCAGCCTCGCCGCCGTCGTGCTCTGTTCCAGGGCCACCCGGTTCTCGTGGGTGAGCGTGCCGAAGTCCAGGAACTCGGCCTCGCTGGACAAGCGGCTGTAGTGGAACACGAGCTCGGCCTGCCAGGTTTCCGCGGCATAGCGCAGCTGGCCCAGCCCGCTCAAGGGCCGGGTCGCGGCCTCGTCGGAGCGCCGGTCGGCGAAGAAGCTGCGGAAGGGAGAGCTCTCGGGCAGGCTGGCCTTGGCGTTGTCCACCCGCTCGCCGCTGGCCGCGAGCTGGAGCTGCCAGGGCCCGTAGGCATGGGCATAGGCGCCGCTGAGACCGTAGCCGTAGCGGCCGTGGGCGCGCGCGCTCAGGCTCGCGGGCACGGCCCGGCGCGTGATCACGTTGACCACGCCGAGGAAGGCATTGGCGCCGTACAGGGCCGAGGCCGGCCCGCGCACGATCTCGATGCGCTCCACCAGCTCCATGGGGATGAGTTCGGGACCCAGGTAGTTGGTGCCGTCGGTGCGGAAGCTCACCGGCTGGCCGTCGATCATGAGCTTGAGCTCCTTGCTGTAGCCGCGCAGGCCGCCGTTGATGCCGCGCACGCCCAGGTTGGGGCTGAAGTAGTCGTCGATGCCGTAGAGGCCGGGCACTTGGTGCAAGGCCTCGGCCACGGAGCGGTAATGCCAGAGCTCGATGTCGTCCCGGCCCACCACGGACACCACGGCCGGCGCATCCACGGCCTTCTGGTCGAGCTTGGTGGCGGTCTTGATGTGGACGTCGAACAGGGTTTCCAGCTCCAGGCCCAGGAGCTCGCCGACCGAGAGTTCTTGCGCCTTGGGCTCGGCGGCCGAGGCCGGCAGGCCGCAGAGCGCGGCCAGGAGGGCCGCGGCGGCATGGCCTAGGAGGCGGATGGTGAGTGGCGGTGGGAGCTTGACCGGCATCGTGCGATCCCTCAAGGCATGGAGCCCTGCGCTCGTATCGTCTAAGCCTAGCCGCTGCGAGGCTAAGCGCCAGTCGGCTGCCGAGGTCTCGGACCTCGACTATTCTTTAAGCTAGAAAAAGCCATTGGGGGGCCAGCGGCTTTTTCCGGGTTCAAGCATGACCGCGTAAGGATCCCGCAATGATGCATCGCCAGCGGCGAAACCCTGGGGAGCGATGGCGCTTCCGGCTGCTGTCCTTGGGCCTGCTCCTGTCCAGCAGCCTGGGCCAGGGGCAGGGCCAGGCCATGGCCGACAAACCGGCCTACGTCAGCGAAGAGCACGCGGTCTTGGCGGCCCTGCTCTACAACTTCCTGCTGTTCGTTGACTGGCCCCAGGCCAGCCTGCCCCAGGCCGCGCAGTCCTGGCAGATCTGCACCCTGGGCGGCGAGCGACTGGCGGCGAACCTGCCGGCCCTCAAGGAGCGGCCCGTACGCGGGCGCGGCATCAACCTGCTTCAGCTCAAGGCGGCCGACTCAGGCCAGGGTTGCCATATCCTCTACATCGGCGCCGATCAGGCCGGGCGCATGCCCGAGCTCCTGGCCGGACTGGCCGGTTCCCACGTGCTCACCGTCGCCGAGATGGGCGACTTCGTCGAGCGCGGCGGCATGATCGGCCTGCGCCGCCAGGACGGGCGGGTGCGCATCGGCGTCAATCTGGGGTCGGTGCACGCCGCCGGGCTCAACATCAGTGCCCGGCTCCTGGCCCTGCCCCAGGTCAGCACGGTCGGCGAGGCGACGCCGTGAGGGCCTGGCTCGCCCGTGCTCCGCTACAGAAGAAGCTCCTGGGACTGGTGCTGTTCGCCTGCGCCGCGGCCCTACTGCTCACCGCCACCGCCTTCTTAGTCTCGGACTATCTGCGTTTCCGTCACGAGATGGTGCGCGAGCTCACTAGCCGGGTCGATCTCGTGGCCCTGAACAGCGCGCCCGCCCTGGCCTTCGGTGACCGGCGCACGGCGCGGGAGAACCTGGACGTGCTCTCGGGGCACGAGGACATCGGCGTGGCGGCCCTGTATGACCGCCAAGGCCGCCAGTTCGCCCGCTATGCCCGCAGCGAGGCGGCGCCGGTGCCGGTGGACGTTCCGGTGGAGGTGGCGGAGACGGTGCCGCCCCAGCCCAGTTACAACCGCATCCAGTTCCATGCCGGCTATCTCGAGCTGTCCCGGGACATCCTGGCCGGCGGCGACGTGATCGGGCACATGCTGCTGCGGGCGAGCTTGAGCCCCTTGCGGGCGCGGCTGCTCACCAGTATCGAGATCCTGGCCGCGACGCTGCTCACCGCCCTGGCCTTCGCCGGGCTCCTGGCCTTGCGCCTGCAGAAAACCATCACCGGGCCGGTCCTGTCCCTGGCCGGCACCATGGAGAAGGTGTCGCGCTGGCAGGACTATTCCTTGCGCGAACCGGCTAGCGCGAGCCGCGACGAGATCGGCCGCCTCGTCGGCGGCTTCAACGACATGCTGGCCCAGATCGAGATCCGGGACCGAGAACTCAAGAATTATAAGAACCAGTTGGAGCGCCTGGTGGACGAGCGCACCGCCGAGCTGCTCAAGGCCCGCGACGAGGCGCTGCAGGCGAACCGCACCAAGAGCAGCTTCCTGGCCAATATGTCCCACGAGATCCGCACGCCCATGAACGCGGTGCTCGGCTACACCCAGGTGCTGCGCAGCGACGCCGGCCTGAGCGAGCAGCAGGCCAAGGCCCTGTCCGCCATCGAGAGCGCGGGCCTGCATCTTTTGGACATCATCAACGACATCCTGGACCTGTCCAAGGTCGAGGCCGGGGCCCTGGAGCTGCGCATCGCCGACTTCGACCTGCGCGAGTTGGTGGAGGGCATGGCCCAGCTGTTCCAGCTGCGCTGCGAGCAGAAGGGCCTGGCCTGGCGCCTGGCGAGCAATATCGAGCCGGGAACCCTGGTGCGCGGCGACCAGAGCAAGCTGCGCCAGGTGCTGATCAATCTCCTGGGGAACGCGGTCAAGTTCACCGACTCGGGCTATGTGGAGCTGTCGGTGCAGGGCGACGGCGAGGACTATGCCTTCGCCGTGGCCGACTCGGGCGCGGGCATCCCGCTCGCCCAGCAGGCCTTCATCTTCGATCCCTTCCACCAGGGGGAAAGCGGCCACCAGAAGGGCGGCACGGGCTTGGGCCTCGCCCTGGTCAAGCGTCACCTGGAGTTGATGGGCTCGGCCATCGCCCTGGAGTCGGCGCCGGGCGCGGGGGCGCGCTTCCGCTTCGCCCTCTGCCTGCCGCCGGGCGAGATGGCCAGCCAGCAGCGCCTGCCCGGCGAGCTGGGCCAGGCCGACCGACCGCTCGCGGTCTGGGTCGTGGACGACGTGGCGGGCAACCGGGATGTGTTGTGCCAGCTCTTGGCCCAGGTCGGCCTGGCGGCCCATGACTTCGCCGATGCCGAAAGCGCCCTGGCGGCCCTGGAGCGGGAAGCGCCGGATCTGGTGTTCATGGATATCCGCATGCCGGGCATGGACGGTTTCGCCGCCCTGGCTCGGATCCGGGCGGAGCCGGGCCTCGCCGGCATCAAGGTCGTGGCCATCACCGCCTCCAGCTTCGAGCGCCTGCCCGAGGCGTATTTGCGCGCCGGCTTCGACGGCTTCATCCCCAAGCCCTTCGTGTTCGGCGCCGTGTGCTCCCTGATCACCGAGCTCACCGGCGCCCATTTCTTCGCGACGCCCCCGGCGGCGAGCACCGTCGCTGCCGGCGAGTGGCGATTGCCCGCTGCGCTCAAGGACCAGCTGACCCAGGCGGCGAACCAGGCCGACTTGAGCGCTCTGCGCGCCCTGCAGCCGGCTCTGGCCGAGTTTCCCGGCGTCGCCAGCCGGGTCGAGGACTTCATGAGCCGCTACGACGTGGACGGCATGCTGCATTTTCTCGCCGAGGTGAGCCATGAAACCGGATGAGGTGGATCTGCAGGGCGCCCGCATCCTGATCGTGGACGACACCCCGGTCAACATCGATCTGCTGGTGAAGATCCTGGAACCGGAGGGCTACCGCCTGTATTTCGCCACCTCCGGCGAGCGCGCCCTGGAGATCTGCGCCCAGGTCGAGCCGGACCTGGTGTTGCTGGACGTGATGATGCCGGGCATGGACGGCTTCGAGACCTGCTGCCGCCTGCGCGAGAGCCATGGTCAGGATCTGTTGCCCATCATCTTCGTCACCGCCCGCGACGAGGCCATGGACCTGCTGCGGGGTTTCGCCGCCGGCGGCGTGGATTACCTGACCAAGCCCATACGCCAGGAGGAGGTGCGGGCGCGGGTGCGTACCCACCTGAGCCTGCGGCGTCTCGTCAAGCAGCGCGAGGAGTTGTTCCGGGCTCAGAGCGAACAGGCCGAGAGCCTGCGCATCATCCTTACCCAGATCGCCGAGGCCATCTTCATGCTGGACGGCGACGGCCGGCTGCAAATGCTCAACCCGGCCTGCGAGCGGCTGATGGCGGCCTCCGGCGAACTATTGGGTACGCGCTTCGTCGACCACCTGGCCCCGCCTTACACCGAGACCTATGGCGCGCTTCTGGAGTCCTGGCGGGCCAGCCGGGCGCCCGAGACCATGGTCAGCTACGGCCCCGCCGAGCTGAAGTTGCGCAACGGCCACGCGGTGGATCTGGCGCTGTGCGGCATGCCGGTGTTGCGCCCCTTGTACCTGGGCATCATGCACGACGTGGAGGCTCATCTGCGCGCGGCCTCGGAACTGCGTCGGCTGGTGCGCCTGGATCCGCTCACCCAGCTCGCCAACCGACGCGGCCTGGACGAGGCCCTGAACCGGGTCTGGCAGCAGGCTCAGAGCGGCGGCTTGTCCCTGAGCCTCATCATGCTCGACATCGATCACTTCAAGGCCTACAACGACCACTACGGTCATCAGCAGGGCGATGCCTGCCTGCAGCGCATCGCCGAGGTCGTCGCCGACAGCGTAGGCATGCGCCATGGCGCGGTGGCCGCCCGCTACGGCGGCGAAGAGTTCATGATCGTCTTACCCCGGACCGGCGAGGCCGAGGCCTTAGGCCTGGCCGCCGCCCTGCGCGCCGGCGTGACCCAGCTCAAGCTCGCCCATGCTTACTCGCCCACCGCGCCCCGGGTCACCATCAGCCTGGGCGTGGCGACCCGGGACTTCCGGGCCTGTCCCGTTCCCGGCACAGCCCTCTACAGCGTCGCGGACTTGGTCGCGGCCGCCGATGCCGCCCTATACCGGGCCAAGGCGGCCGGGCGGGATCGGGTGGAGCGTTAGAACCTGTTCAGGATCTCGCTGAAGGGCGTATCGCGGCGTTAAAACCGGGATAAAAATGCTCACATACTCCGTGTATGCTCCGCTTTTGATGAAGTGCATCCCTGCACTTCACGAGTTCGCTATGCTCATGCAAACCGGCGTCCTGCCGGTTTGAGCCCCCGGTTTCGCCTTGCGCTCCATCCCTTGATCGAGATCCTGAACAGGTTCTTAGGCCGATGCCAGGCGGGCGCGTGCCCTGATGTCTCTTGTCAAAGCATGCTCCGGCCCCGGGAGCGATGGCTTTGTCGGGAAATTCCTCGTCTTGCGCCCATGACGCCTTCCGCGGGATTCTGTTAAGCTCGAAAGTCACCCCGAGATATTGCTATGCACAAGGTGTTGGAATGAGCGATTTGCGCGTCATCAAGAAGTACCCGAACCGCCGGCTGTACGACACGGCCATCAGCTGTTACATCACCTTGAACGACGTCAAGGACCTGGTGCTGACCTTCACGGCCTTCAAGGTCGTCGATGCCAAGTCCGGCGAGGACCTGACCCGCTCCACGCTCCTGCAGATCATCGCCGAGCAGGAGGACAAGGGCGCGCCCATCTTCAACACCGAGATCCTGCAGATGGTGATCCGCTACTACGGCGACTCCATGCAGGGCATGATGAGCCGCTACCTGGAGCAATCCATGCAGTTCTTCGTCAGCCAGCAGGCCGGTAAGCCGGTCAGCCCCCTGGCGGCGGGCAATCCCCTGGGGATCCTGCAGCAGGTGGCCGAGACCAATATGGCGCTGTGGCAGAGCATGCAGCGCAATTTCTTCGGCGGCGCAGGCGCTTCCAATCCGGAGCCGGCGGCGGCGCCGGACGAGGCGGAGTCGAAGTAAGCTGCTTGTCCGTTCGTCCTTCGACAGGCTCAGGACG
The DNA here is from genome assembly GCA_016182845.1 of Gammaproteobacteria bacterium. GTDB lineage: Bacteria > Pseudomonadota > Gammaproteobacteria > Enterobacterales > Permianibacteraceae > JACPFT01. Next base: position 206,105 of record JACPFT010000016.1, on the reverse strand, counting down.
AACGGGTGTAGAATGCACCTCGGTTTTACAACGGCCTGCCTCGCGCAGGCCGTTGTCTTTCTAGCCTCCAGCCCATGAGTCCTCGCCCGTGAGCATTACCAGTCCGTCCCCGAGCCCCAAAGCCTCCAGCCCCATCGGCGTCTTCGACTCCGGGATCGGCGGCCTGACCGTGGTGCGCGCCCTGATGGAGCGCCTGCCCTTCGAGGACATCCTGTATTTCGGCGATACGGCGCGCGTGCCCTATGGCGTGAAGTCCGTGCCCACCATCCAGAGCTTCACCAAACAGATTACCGAGTTCCTCTTGGAGCGCGAGGTCAAGCTCCTGGTCATCGCCTGCAACACCATGGCCGCCGTGGCCGCGGACATCGTGCGTAAGCTTTCGCCGGTGCCGGTCCTGGACGTGATCGCGACGGGCGCCCTGGCGGCTCACCAGGCCAGCCGGCGCCGTGCCATCGGCGTGATCGGCACGCCCACGACGGTCAATTCCAATGCCTATGCCCTGGAGCTGCACCGCCTGGATGCCAACCTGCGCGTCTATTCCCAGGCCTGCCCGCTGTTCGTGCCCCTGGTGGAGGAGGGCTGGCTGGAGCACGAGGTGACCCGGCTCACGGCCCGCGAGTACCTGAAGCCGGCCCTGGTGGAGAACATCGACACCCTGGTCCTGGGCTGCACCCACTATCCCTTGCTGAAACCGCTGCTCCAGGACGTGGTGGGCCGGGACGTGGCCCTGGTGGATTCGGCCCTGGCCACGGCCGAGCAGGCGGCGGCCCTGCTGGATGCCCAGAAGCTGCGCAACCCGGGGCACAAGGCCCCGAGCTACCGCTATTTCGTTACCGACGTGCCCCTGCGTTTCCAGACCATCGGCGAGCGCTTCCTGGGGCGCAGCCTGGGCGAGGTGGAGCGGGTCTACTGGTGAACGCGTCGGCGGCGCGGTAGAACCAGCCCCAGGCTCACCAGGCCCAAGGCCGCCGGGGCCGGTATTTCCAAGGCGTCGAGCAGGCGCATGCGGAACACCGTGCCGTCGGAGCGGCCCGAGCGCGGGTTGTCGCGATCCGTGGCGATGCCCGTCGGATCGATGGCGAAATCCAGGAGATCGCCGATCTCGAGCACGATGGGGATGACCAGATGCACGCCCAGCCCGTCGTCGGTGGCGATGTACTGGGCGAAAAGCTCCACCCCGTTCAGGAAGATATGCCCGGTGATGCCGCCGGCTCGGGGATTCAGGTTTTCCTTGAACAGCTCGAAGTCCAGCCAGAATTGGCCGGCCTGAGCCGCCACGTAGCGGCGCATGGCCCAGATCTCGTGGATCTGCTGAGCATCGGGGCCGATACCGCTGGGATGGCCGCCCTGGGCGTTCAAGGCCAGGTAGACGCCGGACTCGTCGCCGGATTCGCCGTCCTGGCTGCGCCGCCAGCTCTGGCTGCCGGCCCAATACGTGTCGAACTGGGCGAACTCGCCGCTGCTGAACTGGGCATCGCCGTCCAGGCTGCGGTTGTAGTAGCCGTAATACCAGCCGTCGCTGCCCTGGCTTCCGGAGAACTGGGCTTGCGAATCGGCGATGACGGTGGCTTGGGCAGGGGCAAGGGCACTGCCCAGGTACATGGCCAGGGCAATGAATGGGGTACGAAGCATGATTCGGGCTCCTGGGTTGGCTTGTTGGCAGCGGACCTCGGAACCAGGCAGTCTCCCGTCTTGTGGCATGCGGGAGTTCCCTCGACTGCGCTCGCTGGCGCTAGTGGTCCATGCGGGGTGTCAGTTACATGATTTCGGCGCCTGAAACCCTGATACAGCGTTGCCGCTCCTCGCCATGGCCCTGCCATGACTCGTCGCGGCGCCTTGTCTCAGGGCTTCATGCATCCGAACTGACGTTAACCACACCCCGCATGGACCACTATGACGCTCAGTGAGCGTAGTTCATATTTTCCGGGCAAACCGTGGCCGCATCGACGTTTTTTTGGTGAAGGAGGCCAGTCTCTCCGAGTTTTCACGGAATGGTTTTGCTAATAACTCAAAGAAAAACAAGAAGATAACAATTTGGAACAAAGGTTGCTATAGACTTTCCACCGAACAAGGAGAGCAAGATGCAACTCGCCATTCACAACCTCAGCAAGGCCTACCGCGCCGGCACCCTGGCCCTGGATCACGTCAGCCTCACGCTCAAGCCGGGCATCCTCGGCCTCCTGGGCCCCAACGGCGCCGGCAAGTCCAGCCTGATGCGCATCCTCGCCACCCTGACCCGGCCCACGGAAGGCCAGGTGTCCTGGAACGGCGTGGACATCGTCGCGAAACCGGATGCCCTGCGCCGGGAGCTGGGCTATCTGCCCCAGGATTTCGGCGTCTATTCCCAGCTCTCCGCCCGCGAATTCCTCCATTACCTGGCCGCCGTGAAGGGCGTGTCGGCGCGCCAGGCCAAGAGCCGAATCGAGGAGCTGCTGACCGCCCTTAACCTGGAGGGCGCGGCGAATCGGCCCCTGGGCGGCTACTCGGGCGGCATGCGTCAGCGCGTGGGCATCGCCCAGGCCCTGCTCAACGATCCCAAGCTCCTGATCGTCGACGAGCCCACCGTGGGCCTGGACCCGGAAGAGCGGGTGCGCTTCCGCCATCTGCTCACCGAGCTGTCCGGCGAGCGCATCGTCATCCTGTCCACCCATATCGTCTCGGACGTGGAAGCCACCGCCGGGCAGATCGCCGTGATCAACCGGGGCCGGCTGCTCAGCCATGGCACGCCCGAAGGCCTGCTCAAGGCCGCCGAAGGCCAGGTCTGGGAAGTCCTGGTCAGCGACGAGGCCTTCCAGGGACTGCGCCGCGAGCACAAGATCACCGCCAGCCTGCGCCGGCGCGACGGCGTCCTGGCGCGCGTGCTTTCCGCTCATCAGCCCCATCCCCAGGCCCATGGCGTCGCGCCCAGCCTGGAGGATGCCTACCTGGCCCTGATCAACGACCATCAAGGTGCTCCGGTTAGCGCCAAGGCGGCGGCATGAGCCTGCGCGCCCTGACCCTGCTGGCCCTGGCCGATTGGCGGGAGCGTACCCGCCGGCCGGTCTTCCGCGTCGCCCTCCTGGCCATGCTGATCCTGGCGGCCCTGTTCCTGCCCAGTCCCGGTGCCGATTATCACACGGTGGACGTCGGCGGCTGGCGCGGCCTTTACGATTCCCATTGGGTGGGCATGTCCATCGCCCTGATGGCCACGCCCCTACTGCCCCTGATCGGCTTCTTTCTGGTGAAGAACGCGCTGGCGCGCGACGAGGAATCCGGGGTGGGCGACATCGTCTTGACCAGCGGCGTCTCGGCCAGCGTCTACCTCCTGGGCAAGTTCTTCAGCAACCTGGCCGTCCTGCTCTGCATGGCCCTGGTCGTCGCCCTGGCCGGCGCCGGCCTGCAGCTGTGGTGGGGCGAGGATCGCCACCTGCAGTTCCTGCCCCTGGTCCTGCCCCTGCTGCTGATCGTGGGCCCGGCCCTGGTGCTGGTCGCCGCCTCGGCCCTGCTTTTCGAGGTCACGCCCGGGCTGCGCCGGGGCATGGGCAATGTGCTCTGGGTGTTCTTCTGGATGTCCTCCATCGGCATGGACGTGGAGCTGAGCTCCGGCATGCTCAACCTGAAACAAGTGACCAGCGGCATGCAGGCCCAGGTTCAGGCCGTGGATCCAGACTACGACGGCGTTTCCTTCAGCCTGGGTTTCCGTCTGGAGAAGCCGGGTACGGAGCATCGAGTCTGGCGTTGGACCGGCATGGACTGGAGCGCCGAACAAATCGCCCAGCGCGGCCGGGTCTGCCTCCTGGCCTTGCCCCTGCTGCTCCTGGCCCGGCTCTTGTTCCGCCGCTTCGAGCGCCTGCGCCAGCCGCGCGGCGCGGCGCGGCCCTCCTCGGGTAGGCTCGCGCGCTGGCTGGGCCGGTTCAGCCCGTCGGGACCGGTCCTGGCCCTGCTGCCGTCGGCCTGGGCCGCCGAGCTGCGCCTGCTGTTGCGCCACACCGCCTGGTGGTGGAGCTTGGCCGTGCTGGGCCTGAATGTGGCGGCCCTGGTGACGGATGCCGAGCCCCTGCGCCGCGTCGTGCTGCCGGCCTTAGGCCTGGCGCCGGTGCTGGTCTGGTCTTCCCTGGGCCAGCGCGCCGCCGCCCAGGGGGTGGACGGCCTGCTGGGCGCCTGCGCCCACCCCCTGCGCCGCCAGCTCTTCGCCGCCTACGGTGCGGCCTGCCTCTATACCGCCCTGATTTTCGCCGGCCCGCTGTTGCGCCTGGGCCTGGACGACGAGGTCCAGGCCCTGCTCGGGCTGATGGTGGCCGTGGGCTTCATTCCGGCCCTGGGCCTGGCCTGCGGTTGCCTGAGCCGGGGCAGCAAGCTGTTCCAGGGCGTGTACGTGCTGCTCTGGTATGCCGGCCCCTTGCAGCAGGGACCGGGCCTGGACTTCCTGGGCGCGGCGGCGCCCGAGCCCTTCCTGATCGCGGCCCTGGCTGGCCTGGGTCTGGCCTTTGCGGCCAGCGCGTTGCGGCTGCGTTGGCGCTAGTTTCGGCGCCGTGGCTCTGGCGGCTTCGACCTACGGGATACCGGGGGCTGTGCTGGTTCTAAGCCCGCGCTTGCGCAGGGTCAGGGCGAGTGAACTATAGTGAGTTAGCCGGATTCCCAAAACCGAGTCCGGCTTTCGAGCAGCCCTGCCAAACCCCGGCTGTTCCGCGCCTCCACGCAGCTTCGCGGCGCCTTGACCCCGTCCGAATCGCAGGCCACCCCGCGAGGCCCAGGAGTCTGGTGTGGATCTTGATCCCGGTCAGCCCGATGCCTATTCCAAGCATCTGGCGGAAGTCAACGAACACAGCGGCGTCACGGCCAACGCCGATATCTACAATGCCGGCGGCATGCTGCTGGTCGCCAAGGGCGGCGCCATCACGGCGCGCATTGCCGCGCAGATCGCTCGCCACAAGCTGGTGCGCCCCCTCACCGACGTGGTCGATGTGGAGGGCATGCTCAACCCCTCGCGCCTGTTGCTGGATCTGGGCCAGGTCCTGGCCTTGTCGCCGGCCCTGGATGTCTTGCACACGGCGTCGGTGCAGGCGGCCTGGAACTGCCATTTGCCTGCGTTGTTCGGCCACCGGGCCCTGGTGCAGAAGCTCACCGTGCTCAGCCGCCAGCTGCCCCATGTCTATCACAAGGCCTTGCTCGGCGCCTGGTTCTACACCGTTCTGGCCACGGCCATGCGCTGCCCGCCGCCCCTCCTGGGCGATGGCCTCCTGGCGGCGTTGCTGCGCGACATCGGTTATCTGCATCTGGATCCGGACATGCTGCGCCGCCATGAGGTTGAAGACGGCGCCGGCTGGACGCCGGGGGAGTGGCGGGCCCTGCAGAGCCATCCGGTGATCGCCCGCACCATCCTCGTCGATTCGCCGGGCCTGTCCCCGGCCATCGCCCAGGCCGTGCTCGAACATCACGAGCGCCTTGACGGCTCCGGTTATCCGCTGCACCTGGCAGGCGACAAGATCTCGCCCCTGGGTCGGCTCCTGGGCTTCGCCGATGCCCTCCAGGCCCAGTGGCTGCTGCGCCTGGCGCCCTATCATGCCGGCCTCGGCGGCTTCAAACCGCTCCTGCAGAGCGGCATGCTGGAGTTTCCCGACTCCGCCCAACAGGCGGCCCTGCGCCTCCTGGCGCAACATTCCCCGCCGCCGGCGCGTCGCCATTCCGATGCCCAGATCCCGGAGTATGTCGAGGAGCTCCTGCAGCGCCAGGCGCAGCTGCGCGCCTGCTTCGAGGCCATGCAGGTCCTGCTGACGCAGCCAGGTCTGCCGCCGCGTTTGTTCCTGCTGATGCAGCGCATCGCCGCCTGTTGCAACCGCTCCGGTCTGCTCAGCCTGGAGCTGGAACGCTGGTGCCGCCATGTCCAGGCCGAGCGTCTGGCCTTCGCCTACGACGAGATGGAGGAGGTGGGCATCCTCCTGGGCGAGCTGGAATGGCAGTACCGTCGCCTGGGCCGCGAGCTGGATCTGGGCTTCGAGGCCAACGACGGCGAGCTGCCGGGGGTGGCGCCCTTGAAGGACTGCCTGCATGCCATGCCCGGCGTGTCCCATGCCGAGCTGTTCACCGATCTGGCCATGCCCCGGGTCGGGGTGCTGCGCGCCCTGGCGGTTAATCATTAGATAAATTGAGTATTGAATTAGGCTGCTGCGACGCAATATGATCCGCGGCGCGCCTGGTCTGTCCTCCGGTTTTATTCAGGCGTACTGCGGTTTGTGCGCCGTTTCTCATTCGCGGGAAGGTGCATTAAGTTCGCTCGGTTTGTGATTAGCTGTATTATTGAGTGAGCCGACTGTGAATACGCCGAACGCCAATCGCGCCATGCTCTTGCTGCTCCTGGCTGGGGTGACCTGGGGCGGCTTCTACCACGTGGCCAAGGCCGTGCTCTCGGTCATCGACGCCTTCGGCATGGTCATGCTGCGCTATGGCTTCACCAGCCTGCTGTTCGCGCTCATGCTCTGGCGTTTCGAGGGGCTCAAGGCCTTCCGGATGGAGGGCGAGGGCAGCCGGCTGTTCCTGACCGGCGCCATCGGCTTCGCCGCCTTCAATTTCCTGACCTTCATCGGCCTGTCCTATTCCACGCCCGAACACGGCACCATCATCATGGCCCTGATGCCCATGATCACGGCCAGCATCAACTGGGCGCGCAGCGGGAGCCGTCCGGCCGCCCATACCCTGGCCTCCATCGCCCTGGCCATGGCCGGCGTGGTCCTGGTGATCACGCGCGGGGACTTCGCCAGCCTTCTGGCCAGCAAGAGCGCCCTGGGCGATCTCCTGCTCCTGGGCGGCGCCAGCTGCTGGGTGGTCTACACCCTGATGTCGGCCCGCTACGCGGCCTGGTCGCCCCTGCGCTACACGACGCTCACCACCCTGAGCGGCACGGTGACCGTCCTGGCCGTGGTCGCCCTGGCCTTCGTCCTGGGCTGGACCGAGTTGCCCACGGTGGCCGACATGGAGCGTATAGGCTGGCATCTGGCCTATATCGTGCTGTTCGCCTCGGTGGCCGCCGTGGTGGCCTGGAACGTCGGCATACGCATCATCGGCCCGCTCAATGGCGTGCTGTTCATCAACCTGCTACCCATCTCCGCCTTCGCCATCGGCGTGGCTCAGGGCAAGAGCTTCTCCGCCGCCGAGCTGGCCGGGGCGGTTCTCGTGATCGGCGCCTTGGTGCTGAATTCCCTGCTCTCGCGGCGCGGGGCCAGCGCCGCGCTAGCCTGAGGGCGGGCCGGGCGAGGAGAATCCCGCAAAAGCGTGTATGCTTCGGAGAGGACGGCCATGTGCCGCCGTCCGCGTAGGGCACCGGGAACCCGTGCCCGCCAGGGATGTCTTTGCGAGGTGGTCATGCCGTATATCAATCCCGATGACACGATGCGCAAATGGCTGGATCAGCGCAGCCTCAAGCTCTTGATGAGCCTGAATGAAGTGCCCTTCAACGACGAGCATGACATGACCAAGCTCAAGCTGATCCGCGAGGCCATGCGCGAGGTGGCCGGCGAGATCATGGCCCGCGCCGTGCGCCGTACCCGCGAGAGCATGGCTCAGCTCCAGGCCCATCGGGCCATGGCCGCCAAGGCCCTGGAGCGCGACGACGAATTCTGAACCGCTTCCCCCGCCTGGTCGAAAATTGACCAGAATCCCGCTCCCATCGCCCCGCGCTTGCGCTATAATCCCGCCCCCGATTTCGCTACCCCCGCCGTGAAGCCATGAGCCAGACCGAAGCGCCCAAGAGCCTGTCCACCGACAAGCCCGAGAACAAGAAGTTGTTCATCAAGACCTGGGGCTGCCAGATGAACGAGTACGATTCCGGAAAGATGGCCGATCTGCTCAAGTCCACCCATGGCTACGAGATCACCGACAAGGCCGAAGAGGCCGACGTGCTCCTGCTTAACACTTGCTCCATTCGCGAGAAGGCCCAGGACAAGGTGTTCTCCCAGCTCGGCGAATGGCGCGAGCTGAAGGCCGCCAAGCCCGGCGTTGTCATCGGCGTGGGCGGCTGCGTGGCCAGCCAGGAAGGCGAGGCGATCCGCAAGCGCATGCCCCTGGTGGACATGGTCTTCGGCCCCCAGACCCTGCACCGTCTGCCGGAGATGCTCAATACCGTGACCCAGGAACGCTCGCCGGTAGTGGACGTGTCCTTCCCGGAAATCGAGAAGTTCGACCGCCTGCCGGAGCCGACGGCGGAAGGTCCGACCGCCTTCGTGTCCATCATGGAGGGCTGCAACAAATACTGCTCCTTCTGCGTCGTGCCCTATACGCGCGGCGAGGAGATCTCCCGGCCCTTCGACGATGTGATCGCCGAGATCGCCGTATTGGCCGCCCAGGACGTCAAGGAAGTGACCCTCCTGGGCCAGAACGTCAATGCCTACCGGGGCCTGAAGCACGACGGTGAGATCTGCGACTTCGCCGAGCTCCTGTACTTCGTCGCCGAGATCGAAGGGCTGGAGCGCATCCGCTACACGACCTCCCATCCCATCGAATTCAATGACCGCATCATCCAGGCCTATGCGGACATTCCCAAGCTGGTCAATCACTTGCACCTACCGGTGCAGTCCGGCTCGGATCGCGTCCTGGCGGCCATGAAGCGCAACCACACGATCCTCGAGTACAAGTCGAAGGTGCGCAAGCTCATGGCCGTGCGTCCGGACATGCGCCTGTCCACCGACATCATCGTCGGCTTCCCGGGCGAGACCGACGCCGATTTCGAGGCCACCATGAAGCTGGTGGAGGAAGTCCGCTACGACCAGAGCTTCAGCTTCATCTACTCGTCCCGCCCGGGCACGCCGGCGGCGGACCTGCCCGACGATCTGCCGCTCGAAACCAAGAAGCAGCGCCTGGCCATCCTCCAGGGCCGCATCAACCAGTTCGCCCAGGAATACGCCCGCCGCCTGGTGGGCACGGTGCAGCGCGTCCTGGTCACCGGGGTGTCCCGGAAGAATGTCCTGGAGATCCAGGGCCGCACCGAGTGCAACCGCATCGTCAATTTTGCCGGCGCGCACACGCTGATCGGCGGCTTCGCCGAGGTGCGGGTGACCGAGGCCCTGCCGAATTCGCTGCGCGGGGAGCTGGTGTAAGACCCCCCCCCCCTCTCCCCCGACCGGCCCCCTCGCTTCGCTCTCCCCCACAAGGGGAGAGGGGAGGAAGATGGCTCTTTCATCCCTGATCCGGGGAGGAAGATGGTGGCACGGTGTCGGCTTTTCCCGTTCTCTGTTATGCTTAAAGTCCCCTAAGGCTGTTCTCCATTTACCTTGAACGCACGCTTAAAGACTCTCGACTTCACCCTCGAACCCGCCGACAACCTGCGTCTGGCCTCGCTCTGCGGCCAATTCGACGAACATCTGCGCCAGATCGAGCGCCGTCTCGGCGTCGAGATCAACAGCCGGGGCAATACCTTCCGCGTCATCGGCGCCCAGGCCCATGCCCAGGCTGCCCGGGATCTGATGCACCAGCTCTACGACGAGACTGGCGAGGAGACCGAGGCCCTGACACCTCAGCGCGTGCACCTGTTCCTGCAGCAGGCCTCCCTGGAAGCCCTGGCCAAGCCGGATGCGGAAGACAAGCTCTACACCATCCAGACCAAACGCGGCCTCATCAAGCCGCGCGGCGCCAACCAGCAGCAGTACGTGCATGCCATCCGCACTCATGACATCGCCTTCGGCATCGGTCCGGCCGGGACCGGCAAGACCTATCTGGCGGTGGCCTGCGCCGTGGATGCCCTGGAGCGGGGCGAGGTGTCGCGTATCGTCTTGACCCGTCCGGCGGTGGAGGCGGGCGAGCGCCTGGGCTTCCTGCCCGGCGATCTGACCCAGAAGATCGACCCCTATTTGCGTCCGCTCTATGATGCCCTGTACGAGATGCTGGGCTTCGAGAAGGTCGCCAAGTTCATGGAGCGCAATATCATCGAGGTTGCGCCGCTGGCCTTCATGCGCGGTCGAACCCTGAACGATTCGTTCATCATCCTGGACGAGTCCCAGAACACCACGGTGGAGCAGATGAAGATGCTCTTGACCCGCATCGGCTTCGGCTCGCGGGCGGTGGTCACCGGCGACATCACCCAGATCGACCTGCCGCGCGGCAAGGCCTCGGGCCTGCGCCATGCCATCGAAGTGTTACGTGGTGTCGATAAGATCTCCTTCACGTTTTTCCAGAGCAACGACGTGGTGCGCCACCCCGTGGTGCAGCGCATCGTCCAGGCCTACGAGAAGTTCGAGCACGACAACCCGTTCTACGGCGAACGCCGGCCGCGCGAGAGTCAGGGCGGTGAAGCACGGGAAACCGGCGCCAGCGGCGAGGCGGGCGATGCTCAGCCTTGATCTGCAACTGGCCAGCGAGACCACCGGCCTGCCCGGCCCCGAGCAGTTCGAATCCTGGGTAGCGGCGGCACTGGACGGTTTGCGTGGAACCGACACGGAGCTGACCGTGCGCCTGGTCGACGAGGTCGAGGGGCGCGAGCTGAACCGAGAATACCGGCGCAAGGACTATGCGACCAATGTCCTGTCCTTCCCCTTCGAGGCGCCGCCCGGCGTGGATCTGCCCCTCCTGGGGGATCTGGTGATCTGCGCGCCGGTGGTGACCCGCGAGGCGGCGGAACAGGGCAAGCCGGTCCTGCACCACTGGGCCCATCTGACCGTGCACGGCGTCTTGCACTGCCTGGGCTATGACCATATTGACGATGACGAGGCGGAAGAGATGGAAGCTCTGGAAACCCAGGTCCTCGCCCGCCTCGGCATCCCCGATCCCTACCAAGAGAGTGACTGAAACACCATCATGAGCGACGACAGTAGTCCCGGACATAAACCGTCCTGGCTGGAACGTTTAGGCCAAATCCTGCAAGGTGAACCCAAGGACAGGGAGGAGCTGCTGGAAGTTCTGAAAGCGGCGGAGATGCGCCATCTCATCGACCACGACGCCTTTTCCATGATCGAAGGGGTCATGGAGGTGTCGGTCATGCAGGTGCGCGATGTCATGGTGCCGCGCTCCCAGATGGTGGTGATCGAGCGCGACTCGGCATTATGCGATCTGCTGCCCGTCCTGATCGAGTCGGGGCATTCGCGCTTCCCGGTCGTCGGCGAGTCCCGCGACGACGTGGTGGGCATCCTGCTCGCCAAGGACCTGCTGCCGGTGTTCGGCAAGGGCTCGACCGAGGATTTCGCCCTCGCCAGCCTGGTGCGGCCGGTCGTGCACATCCCCGAGACCAAGCGGCTCGATGCCCTGCTCAAGGAGTTCCGCGCCAGCCGCAACCATATGGCCATCGTGGTCGATGAATATGGCGGAGTCGCTGGTCTGGTGACCATCGAGGATGTCTTGGAGGAGATCGTCGGCGACATCGAGGATGAGTACGATTTCGACGACGAAGAAGAAGACATCAAGCCCAGCGGCACCAACGAATACCTGGTCAAGGCCCTGACGCCCATCGAGGACTTCAACGAATTCTTCGACGCCGGCTTCTCCAACCAGGAATACGACACCGTGGGTGGCCTGGTCATGCAGCAGATAGGTCATCTGCCGACCAAGGGCGAGAGCGTGGACCTGGGCCGCTTCCAGTTCAAGGTCTTGTCCGGCGACTCGCGGCGCATCGGGCTCCTGCAGGTGCGCGCCATGGTGGAAAGCTCGCCGGTGGAGGACGGGCCTTAGGGGTAACCGCTGACACAACGTCCGTTCGTGGTGAGTAAAGCGGCTTCGCCGCTTGTATCGAACCATGGACGGCGTGGTACAACCCTGCTTCCCATGTCCGTCCTTCGATACGAGTCTCTGTGAGACTCTACTCAGGACGAACGGTTCTCTGTTCGAATTCCCAAAGGGATACACGATGTTGCATCAATGGCGCGCGCCAGGCTGGCGCGGGCATGGCCTGGCTCTGCTCCTGGGTCTGTTGGGCGTCTTCGCCTTCGCCCCCTATGGCTTCTGGCCGGCCCTGATCCTCAGCGGCCTGGGGCTGCTCTGGTCCACCCGGGGGCTGACTCCCAAGGCCGCTTTCGCCCGGGGCTTCTTTTGGGCCTTGGGCTTCTATGGCTTCGGCGTGTCCTGGGTGCACGTCTCCATCCATGTCTTCGGCCAGGCGCCCTGGGTCCTGGCCGCCGGCTTCGTCCTGCTCCTGGCCGCCTATATGGCGCTCTATGCCGGTCTGGCCATGGCCGCCCTGGCCCGCTGGTTTCCGAAGGACGATGCCGCGCGCCATGTCCTGGCCTTCCCGGTACTCTGGCTGGCCCAGGAAGCGTTTCGCGGCTGGTTCATCACCGGCTTTCCCTGGCTGTTCTTCGGCTATAGCCAGATCGACGGGCCCCTGGCCGGGCTGGCGCCAGTTCTGGGCGTCTATGGCCTGAGCCTGGGCCTGGCCATGGTCATCGGCGCTTTGTACCTCTGCCTGTCAGGGCGCTATGCCTTCGCCGCGCTGGCCGCCGCCGTGCTGGCCCTGGGTTGGGCGGCGGGACGGCTGTCCTGGGTAGCACCCAAGGGCGCGCCGGTGTCCCTGGCCCTGGTCCAGGGCAATGTGCCCCAGGAAGTGAAATGGAACCCGGAGTCCCTGGAACCGACGGTGGAGACCTATGCGGGCCTGTCGGCGCCCCATTGGGGCAGGGCCATCGTGGTCTGGCCGGAGGCGGCGCTGCCGGCCTTGCGCGAACAGCTCAAGCCCCTGCTGGACGAGCTGGACAAGAAGGCGCAAGCATCCGGTTCCGCCCTGGTCATGGGCCTGCCCACGGCCGAGCTGAACCCGCGCCGCTATCACAATTCCGTGGTGGTCTACGGGCGCGGCGAGGGCGAATACCATAAGCAGCACCTGGTGCCCTTCGGCGAGTACGTGCCCCTGGAGGCCGCCCTGCGCGGCCTGATCGGCTTCTTCGACCTGCCCATGTCGGCTTTCACCGCCGGGGAGTCCGGCGCCGCCCTGAAATCCGGTGGCATCACCCTAAATCCGGCCATCTGCTACGAGATCGCCTATCCGCTGCAGGTGGCGGCGGTGGATGCGGATGCCATTCTCACGGTTAGCAATGACGCCTGGTTCGGCGACTCCATAGGCCCGCACCAGCACCTGGAAATCGCCCGCATGCGCGCCCTGGAGAATGGCCGGCCCCTGATCCGCGCCACCAACAACGGCATCACCGCCCTGGTGGATGCCCAGGGCCGGGTGACGGCGCGCCTGCCCCAGTTCGAGCCGGGCGTCCTGTCGGGCGAGATTCAGCCCACGACTGGACGCACGCCCTTCGCGCGCTTCGGTGCGGGCTTGTTGGCGGGTTTGGCCGCGTTGATGCTGGGTCTGGCCTGGTGGCGCCGGGCAGATTAGCCCCCAGGGGCTATGCTGGTAAGACGCCCTTCGACGGAGTTTTCCATGCGCGCCCTGTGCACTCTTCTGTTCGCCCTGAGCGGTTTGTCCCTGGCCGGCTGCGCCAGCTCCTCCCGGGGCTTCTGGCCCTCGGGCCAGGAATGGCGGGATTCGGCGGTCGAGGCCGCCCAGAGTCCGGCAAGCTGGGCGCCGGCCCTGGGGGCGGCCATCGTCGTGGCCGCCGATGCCGATCACCGGCTGTCCGATTCGGCCCGGGAGGATCCCCGGCTCTTCGACGACGGTGATGACGCCCAGGAATTCGGCGATCGGGGACAGAATGCCCTGGGGCTATTGGCCCTGGGCACGGCCTGGTACACGGGATCCGTGGAGCCGGATGGCGCGGGCAACGGCCCGCTGCGGCGCACTGGCGCCCTGATCCTGGCCCATGGCACGGCGGCGGGCGTGGGCGAGGGCCTGAAGTCGGCCGTGGGTAGGGAACGTCCGGACGATTCCGGCGACCGCAGCTTCCCGTCCGGCCATGCTACCCAGGCGTTCTCCTATGCCGGTATCGCCGCACGCAACCTGGAGGACGCCGGCGCCTCCACCGGGGCGCGCTGGGCCTGGAATATCGGGCTCTACACCACGGCCAGCGCCGTGGCCTGGTCGCGGGTGGAAGCCGGCAAGCACCATCCCAGCGACGTCCTGGCTGGCGCGGCCCTGGGCAGCTTCGTGGGCCAGTGGCTGTACGGCGCCTTCCTGGATCGGCCCGAGCCGGGCACGGCGCTCAGCGTCGTGCCGGTGGACGAGGGCGCCATGGTGTTCGTCCAAACGCGGTTCTAGTAGCCCCGGGAGCGGTCCACCACGCCGCCGATAGCCTCGCCCCGTTCCAGGCGGCGGATCTTGTCGGCGATCTGGGCACAGGCCGCGTCGAAGGGGGTCAGCGCCGCCACATGGGGTGTCAGGCTGATCGACGGGTGGCTCCAAAAGCGGTGCCCGGCCGGCAAGGGCTCGCTGGCGAAGACATCCAGGTAGGCATGGCCCAGCCGCCCCGAGTCCAGGGCCGCCAGCAGCGCCTCGTCGTCCACCAGCTCGCCGCGCGCCAGATTGACCAGGGCCGCCCCTTCCGGTAGCCAGGCCAGGCGGCGGGCATCGAGCAGGCCCGTGGTGTCGGCGGTGAGCGGCAGCAGGGCGATGGCCAGCCGGCTTCGCTCCAGCAGCTCCCGCAGACCCGCCTCGCCGGTGAAATGCGCCAGACCTTCCAGGGTCTTGGGGCTGCGGCTCCAGACGCCGACCGGGAAGCCGAAAGCGCGCAAGGCCCGCGCCGCCGCCCGGCCCATCACCCCCGCGCCGAGCACGGCGACAGGTAGGTCGCTGCGGCTGCGCAAGGGCCTGGGGCTCCAGCGCCCGGCCCGCTGCTCGGCGGCATAATGGGGCAGGCGCCTTAGCTCGGAGAGGGCGCAGTACAGGGCGTACTCCTCCATTTGCGGCGCCATGCCGCCGTCCTCCATGCGCACCAGGGGCACGTCGGCGGGCAGGGCCGGGTCGGCGAGCAGGGCATTGACCCCCGCGCCCAGGGATAAGATGGCCCTCAGGCCGCGCTGCTGCGCGAACAGGGCGGCGGGCGGCTTCCAGACCACGGCGTAGTCGGCCTGGATGTCCAGGGCCTCGGACCACCGATGCACCCGGGCTTCCGGCAGGGCCGCCGCCAGGGCCTGCCGCCATTCCTGCAAATCCTTGGCGCTATACAAGACGATATCCACGACGCAACACTCCACTGACGATGGGGGCGGAGTGTAGCCTGCGGCAATTGGCTACATGCTCATATCCGGAAATTCTTTCGCTTCGACGTTTATCGCGGCGCATCATTATGAAAAAATAGCGCCCGGCCACTGGAGGCCCCCGCATCACCGCGCCGCAAGCCGTTCGTGGTGAGCCTGTCGAACCATGAATGGCGTCGCCGTAGTGCGCCGCCGTCCGCCCTTCGACTGGCTCAGGACGAACGGCGGCCATGGCGCCGGATGCCTCCCCGGCCGGCTTGTTTTCCTCATGAGACGATGTGCAAAGCCATGACGACCCTGACCACCGAGCGCGTGCTCTCCGTTCACCACTGGAACGATACCCTGTTCAGCTTCAAGACCACCCGCGATCCGGGTCTGCGTTTCGAGAACGGGCATTTCGTCATGATCGGCCTGGAAATCGAGGGCCGGCCGCTGATGCGCGCCTATTCCATCGTCAGCCCGAATTACGAGGACGAGCTGGAGTTCTTCAGCATCAAGGTGCAGAACGGCCCCTTGACCTCGCGCCTGCAGCATCTGAAGGAAGGCGACAGCATCTTCGTCAGTAAGAAACCGACGGGCACCCTGGTCCTCGACCATTTGCTGCCGGGCAAGCATCTCTACCTGATCAGTACGGGCACGGGCCTCGCGCCCTTCCTGTCCATCATCCGCGACCCGGCGGTCTACGAGCGCTTCGACAAGGTGATCCTGACCCATGGCGTGCGCCAGGTGAACGAGCTGGCCTACCGGGAGATGCTCAAGCAGGAGCTGCCCGAGCACGAATTCTTCGGCGATGACATCAAGGCCAAGCTGGTCTATTACCCGACGGTGACCCGCGAGGAGTTCGAGAACCAGGGCCGCATCACCGACCTCATCGAGAGCGGCAAGCTGGCCGCCGACCTGGGCCTGCCCCCGCTCAATCCCGACACCGACCGCGTCATGATCTGCGGCAGCCCCAGCATGCTGAAAGATACCTGCGCCATCCTGGAGGCGCGCGGCTTCCACGAGTCCCGCCACGGACAGCAGGCCCATTACGTCATCGAGCGCGCCTTCGTGGAGAAGTGAGCCGGGTGTGTTGATGCGAAAAGGGCAGGGTTCGAACCCTGCCCTTTTTTTTGGCCTAGCCGCCGGCCGCTTCCGGCTGGTAGCGGAAATGGCAGTAAAGAAAGCGCTGGCTGGTGCCGAAGGGCGTGTGGTGTTCGTCGCGCAGTTCGGTCTGAAGCACGAACTCCGCGCCCAGTTCCGCGCTCAGGGCTTCCGCGCTGTAGCGGCAGACCGGCAGGCCGCTGCAGCGTTCCGGGCCGTCCTCGGCGAAGGTGGCTAGGATGAGATGGCCGCCCGGCTGGAGGGCGTGCCTGAGCCGGGCCACATAAGCGGCGCGCTGGTCGGCCTCGGTGAGGAAATGGAACACGGCGCGGTCGTGCCAGAGGGCGTATTGGGCCGCCGGCAGCTCGACCGTCGTGATGTCCGCCTCCAGCCAGCGCACGTGCCCCGCCGCCTGGCCAAGACGCGTCCGCGTCTGGCCTAAGGCCGCGCCGGAGAGATCCAGGACGGTGAGTTCGGTGAAACCCGCCGCCAGCAAGTCATCCACCAGGACCGAGGCGCCGCCGCCCACGTCGATAATCGGCGCGTCCTTGGGCAAGCCGCAGGCCTGGATCAGGCCCAGGGACTTCTCGGCGCGAGGCTGGAACCAGCTCACCGCGTCCTCGGCCTTGGTCTGGTAGACCTGTTCCCAATGCTTCTTGTCGCTCATGGCCTGTTACCGGGCTGGGCCTGGCGCTTCAGCACGGCGGTGAATCGGGGCTGGCCGTGGCGCTCCAGGTGGTAGGTCAGCTCCTGACCGTCGGTACTGAGGCTTACCGTCCAGACATTGCTGGCGGCGGCGGGGATCAGCTTGGCCGTGTAGGCATCGGCGGCGAAGGACTGGGCATGGGCCGTGCCGGTGTCCCGGGCCAGGCCGCCGTACAGGGTCTGCGCATCGGGCGTGCCATCGGCGTGGCGGTGATCGTGCTGCAGCTGCAGGCCATCGGGTCCGCGCGTGAACACCCAGGTGCGCGAGCGATCCTCGCCGACCGCGAAGGGCACGCGGATCTCCTTCTCCCCGCAGTCGCGGATCTCGGCCACCAGGCGCTTGCCGGCGAAGGCATCCTGGCCGCTGGTGGGGAAGCTCATCTGCCCCTCGAAGCGCGCGCCGCACAGGCTTTTCAGGCCCTGAAAAAACGCCGCGCGGGCGTCCTCGGCCTGGACCGGCAGCGTGGCTGCGAGGCCGAGCAGGGCGGCTAGGGTCCGTGGCAGGCTGGGCGACATGGCGAGTCCTCGTCGATAAGTGAATAGCATAAGTCGAATTTGGGCCTAGGCGGATTCCGCCAGCGCCGCCACGGCGGGGGGCGGGGCTAGTGCGGCGGCTCCCTGCCTGCCCTTCCAGCGCCACAGGGCGACCAGAACGGCCACATCCACCAGCACGGCGAACACGCTGGACTCGGGACCGAAGCTGCCGCCATTCAACCACACGGATTCGCCGTGCAGCGTGCGCTGGAACAGGCCGGTCTGTTCCAAGCCGCTGACCTCGAAGCCGAGAATGGAACCCTGGGTCAAGTTCCAGCCCAGGTGCATGCCCACGGGCAGGGCCAGGCTGCGGGTGCGCAAATAGGCGAGGCCGTAGAGGATGGCGCCCAGGCCGATGTCGAGGCTGGCCAGGATCGTGGTGATACCGTCCATGCCGGGGTTGTCCCAATGGCCGGCGGCGAAGAGCAGGGCCAGGGCGAGCTGGGCGGGCCAGATGCCGATCCCGTCCACCAGGCGCTGGAAGACGAAGCCGCGAAACAACAGCTCTTCCAGCAGGGCCACGAAGACGAAAAAGTACAGACCGGAAAGCAAAGCACTCCAGCTGGCGCCGGGGTTCAGGCTGAAGCTTACGCCGCCGGCCAGGCCGATAAGGGTGGCGATGGCCAGCATCGAGCTCAGGCCCACCAGGCTGCCGGCGGCGAGATCCTTGAGCCAGCGGCCGTCGAGGCGCAGGCCCACGCTGCTCAGGGGCTCGCGGCGCAGGCGGGTGCAGGCCCAGGTGACGAGCAGGGCAAATAGCACGGGCAGGGGGTCCAGGGCGGCTTCGGGGATGCCGGCGTCCTGCAGGCTGCGGGAGAGGGGGGTATAGATCCGGCGCGAGGCGGCGAATAAGGCGAGGAACACCGCGACCCACCAGCCGTTGCGCAGGTGTCCGCCTGCATTGAAGAAAAGCGTTTTCATGATGTGCTCCGGCGGGAGGTCGGTTCGTCAGGATTCGCGACTGTAACCGCCGCCGGCCGGCGGCGGAAAAGAACAATGGTAAGGACTTGTTTCCTGCTAGTACCGCAGCCGGTACCACAAGCGCCCTACCCATTCGTGTAGGGCCAGGCGCGAGACATGCAGGGCGGCGGCGCTGGGCAGGTAGGGCAGGGGGCCGTGGTTCAGCTCGGAGTCGCTGACGAAGGCGAGCGGCGCGGGCGTGACGGCCAGGCCCTGCTTCTCGAATTCCGGCACGGCGCGGGGCAGATGCCAGGCGTGGCTGACCAGGTAGGCATGGCCGATGCGCTCCGCCTTGAGCTTCTGGGCGGAAAGCCGGGCATTCTCGGCGGTGTTGCGGCTCTCGGTCTCCAGCCAGCGCGGCGCGATGCCGAATTCGTCGGCCAGGGTCTGGTTCATGAGCACGGCTTCGGGCGTGGCCTCGCCGAATACCGTGCCGCCGGACAGGAGCACGGGCAGCTTCAGGCGCCGCGCCAGCCAGGCGCCGTAGCGCAGGCGTTCCAGGCTGTAGGTACTGACCGTGTCGACGCCGCCGTATTCCACGGCGCGCTCGCGCCGGCCGCCGGCCAGGATGACGATGGCGCTGTCGGCGGGGGCTTGCAGCTTGTGCACGCTCAGGGCGGCATAGGGCTGCAGGCCGTCCATCAGCCGGTTGGCGAGCCAGGGCATGCTCAGGGCGTAGAGGCTGGCCAGGGCGAGGGCGGCGATGCCCCGGGCCAGTTTCGGCCGCCGCGCCGCCAGCCGCCAGGCCAGGAGCAGGATCAGGATCTGGACGCCGGGCGGGAAGAACAGGGCCTGGAGGCTGTAGTT
The DNA here is from genome assembly GCA_016182845.1 of Gammaproteobacteria bacterium. Taxonomy (GTDB): domain Bacteria; phylum Pseudomonadota; class Gammaproteobacteria; order Enterobacterales; family Permianibacteraceae; genus JACPFT01. The sequence continues at coordinate 186,983 of JACPFT010000016.1, read as the reverse complement.
GATCAGGGATTCGGTTTGCAAGGTAGTGAGTCTGTGCCGAGGGCAAATAATTTGATGTAAGGCAGAGGGAGTGAAATGAACTGTTAGATTCAGGCAAATTGTGCAGTTCTAGGAAGTCCCGAGTTCTCCAAAAACTGATGCTGCCAGTATTCAACGAGTGTTGCAGTTGTATTGTGGGTGTCTAACTGCCCCGCGAGTGACTGTTGGCAAGTGGCAAGTCCTTCTTTTGTAAGGGTGTACGTAGTGTTAAATTTTAAAAGCCATCCATTGCTAACCCAATACCTTAAAGCACGTGGTTTTACAAGAAAGTGTAGAATGTCAGCTTGCATTGGAATGAGCGATAGCTGTACGCTTTGCTGTGTTATGCGGAATGCTGCTACCGTATATGCCCGAATTGCTGACTTTTCTCTTGGATATGTTGCCGGAGCATAAAGAGTGAGCATTTAATAATCCCTATTTAGGTTCGGTTTCGGTCAGTCGTGGTTGGTTAAAGTGGTTGGTTTATGTGTTCTGTGCATTCATACACTGCTATGTCGCGGGCGTTATTGTTGGTTACCATTTCTAAAAAAGCCATGCACTTGCTTTGCAACTTATTCCCTCTCTTGATACGTTCTGACAGCGAATGCTGTTTTTTATGTAGTTCGTCGCGAACTTTCAAGACGCTTTCCTCCCAAGAGTTGTACTGTGCACCTCCGTTTTCAAATTCAAATGTGAAGGATGTCTGTTGGGTTATTAGTCTTTCCGTCACAAAAGTGTTGCGTTCAATTTGAAAGTCGCAACTAACTTCATCTCTGTAGAAGGGGCTCACTACGCATTGGGAGAGGATGTGGCCTGTTTCCATGTCAAGCATCTTGACGATAATGGAATCGGGACCTTGTCTCCAGTTTCTAAAGGTCACTTTTACTACTTGTTCTTTGTCGTCGTTTGTTGTTAGCTCCTTACGTGTGACCTCTCCGCCTTTAAGCATTTCTTTCGCATTTGACATCCCTTTCTGCAATGAGTTTTGAACGGTGTCTATGAGTCGCTCAACTGCCTCCTTGTCAACTTTTGCTTGTGAAATTTCATGTTGGAGATTGGATATTCGTTCTTGCATGCCAATGACAATCAAGTCTGTAGCGCTCAGATCGTGGAAGCAGTGATAGTCGAAAGGTTTTTGTTGTGGGCAGTGTTCTTTCTTTACCGATAAGCCATTGTAAAAGTCGGTGCGCAATTCTTCATGTGTATTGTTAATGCTTTCTTTTAGTTCAAAGACGCTCTGTTCGTAGCGCTCCTTACTTGAACCATCAAGTCTCTTTTCACACCCATTCAGTAGAACGCAGCAAATTGAAAGAAACATGCAATACCGCAGTTTGCAATTGACTATCACTATAACTCCCTCCTTGGGCCAGAGTGCAAGTTTGCCAAAATTAGATATTAACTGTCCGCCAGGCGCGAAAATAGCGTCTTATGGCAGCGCGGGCAAGGCGGAATGGGGCCGGGCTTGGTGAAACGCACGCGCTGGCCGCAGGCTTGGCATTCCAGGCTGCCCAGGCCGCAGATCTCTCCGGTGTGAAAGTCCTCGCCGGTGTGGACGCTGTCCGGCGCCTCGGCGGCCTCGGATTGTTGCAGGGCGTTCTCCAGCCAGGCCAGTTCCGTGGGATCGGCGCTGCGTTTCAGCCAGTCCCAGAGCTCGCCTTCCAGCATGTCCAGGTCGAAGTCCAGCCACTGACTCAAGGCATGGCTGCTCCGATCCAGCCAGCGGCGCAGTGCGGTCAGGTCCCGGCGCAGGTAGTTGCCCACCAGCTCGGCCTCTTCCTGGGACAGCTCGCCCAGGCGCACGGCCATGGCGCGGGCCGTGTGCAGGCCCTCGGCGCTGCCGGCGCGCAGGCGTTCCAGCATCTGGGCATAGCCTCGGGCTTGGCGATCGGGTTTGCTCATGGCGTGCTCTGCTCCTCAGGTGAGATCGGTGGCCAGGGGTTCGGGCGTACTCAAGCCCAACTGCTCGGCGATCAAGCCCCAGGCTTCCTCGGCGGTTTCCACGAAGCGGAACAATTCCTTGTCCCCGGCGGCGATCATGCCCATTTCCACCAGGTAGTCGAAATCGATGAGCCGCTGCCAGAAGCTCTCGCCGAAGAGGATGATGGGCATGGGCGTGATGCGATTGGTCTGCAAGAGGGTCAGTGCCTCGAACAGCTCGTCCAGGGTGCCGAAACCGCCCGGGAAGGCCACCATGGCGGCGGCGCGCAGCATGAAGTGCATCTTGCGCACGGCGAAATAGTGGAACTGGAAGCATAGCGCAGGCGTGATATAGGGGTTAGGCGCCTGTTCCTCGGGCAGCACGATATTGAGGCCGATGGAGGGCGCGCCCGTGTCGTGGGCACCCCGGTTGGCGGCCTCCATGATGCCCGGGCCGCCGCCGGTGATGACCACCAGGCGGCCATTACCGGGCAGGGTGCCGTGCTCGGAGACCAGCTGGCCCAGCTTGCGCGCCTCGGCGTAGTAGCGGCTCATGCTCAGCTTGGCGCGGGCCCGCGCCAGCTCCTGCTGCAGCTCCGGGTCCTCCGGGTAATTGGCCAGCTTGCGCTCGGCCTTCTCGATGAGCATCTGCGCCTTCTCCGGCGAGGCGATGCGGGCGCTGCCGAACATCACCACGGTGGATTCGATGTGGCGCTCCTGGAGCAGGATTTCCGGCTTGAGCAGTTCCAGCTGCAGGCGCACGGCGCGCAGTTCCTCGCGCACCAGGAAGTCCTGGTCGGCGAAGGCCAGGGCGAAGGACGGCGCACGGGTCTGGGGCGTGTCCATGACCCGGCCGGCCCGCGCCAGGTTGTCGCTGGCGGAAGGGATGCGCTGCTTGTGGCGGCGCACGGTGGGGTAGTGTTTCTTCTCAGCCATGAGGCGCTCTCCTGTGCTTGGGCTCGTCCTGGGCCGCGTGTTCTGGGCCAGCGTCGGCCTCGCAGCGCGAGGCCTCCCTGCTCAGGCTCCGATAACTGTTCTGTGCCGGCGCGTCCAGCTGCACCAGGGCATCGCCGGGCACCAGGGCCGAGGCCGGCAGATCCCGGGGCAGGGCCCGGTAGCGGCCGGGCTCGCCGTCGGCGATGCTCAGCTCGCCCAGGGGCCGTTGATCGTCGCGGTGGCGGGCTTGAAGCCGCTCGCCCGGCAGGGCGCTGCGCAGATCCACCCAGACCTCGCCGCGCCCGACGGCGATGACCGTGCCGCCCGGCCGGGCCGGCTTGAGCGCCCGGGCCAGCTCCGCCAGGCCCCGGTTCATCAGGGCATGCAGGGTCTGGCCGATGGTCGTGCGCCCCCAGGTATTGAGGAAGGCATCCGCTTCGCCGCCGGCCTGGGCGAGCGGCGCGAAGTCCTGGACGTCGCAGTCGCGCAAGCCCCCGCGCAGCTCCAGGGCCAGCATCGGCGCCTCACGGCCCGCTTCGTACAGATGCAGGCGCAGGCCGGCGCGCGCCGTCGCGCTGCCCAGGTGCAGCTGGGACTTGCTCCACTCCCAGGCCGAGCCGAACCAGCCGCCGAAACCGGAGGCGTACTGGGGCGCGTAATCGACCACGGCCAGGCGGAGGTCGTAGCGAGGGGCGATGCCGTCGCGTACCTCCACGGGTTTCAGCAGGCCGCTGGCCGCCACCTGCTGGCGCCACAGGGCATCCAGAGCCGCCAGGGGCACGTCGCCGCGCTCGGCCGCTTGGGATAGGCCGTCCCGGGCGCTCTCCGGCTGGCCGGTGTCCCGGGCGCTCAGATTGACGAGCGGCGCCAGGCGCACCGGGATGGGCGTGCCGGTCCCGGACCAGGCCAGTTGCACGAACTGGGCGGTCTCGGGCGGGGGCATGCTGATGAGCTGGCCGGATTGGCCGTAGGCGGGAAGGCAGAAACTGGCGAGGAGTAGGGCGGACAAGCGGCGCATGCAGGCTTCCACGGGTCTTTTACCTGAGTATAAGCCGCTTTTTGGCGGCCAGAGCCGGTTCAGGCTTCCAGCCAGCCGCGCAGCACGCTGGGCACGAGACCGGTCCAACGCCGGAAGGCGCGGCGGAAGTTCGGCGCGTCGTGGAAGGCCAGGCGCTCGGCCACCGCCTCGTTGTCATAGCCGCGCGCCCAAACCAAGTAGAGCGCGGCATGCAGGCGCGCGCCGTCCTGCAGGGCCTGGTAGGAGCTGCCATGCTTCTTCAGCTTGCGCTTCAGGGTCGCCGGACTTAAGGCCAGCTCGGCGGCCAGGCTGTCCAGGTCCGGCATGGCGCGCAGGCGCGCCGCGCACAGCTCCTCCACCCGATCCAGGAGGCCATGCTCGCGGCCGGCCAGGGTCCGCTCCCGCCGGCCTTCCGCCAGTGCCGCCTGGCAGACCGTCGCCGAGGCGCGCGGCCAGGGCCGCAGCAGGTGCTCGCGGGGTAGGACCATGACGTCGATGCGGCAGCCGAAATGCAGGGCCATGCCCAGATGGGCCTGGTATTGCTCCAGGTGTTCCGGGCGTTCGTGGCTGAACAGGAAACGCCAGGGCAGGCGTTCGCCGGACAGCCAGCGGCTCATGGACTGGACGGCGCATTGGCTCATCTCCACCAGGAAGCGCCGCGCCTCGCCGGAGCCCCAAGGGTCCAGCCAGTAGAGATAGGCATGCTCGCCGTCCAGCTTCAGACGCGGCACCAGCAGGGGGCTGAGCACCTGGCGCTCGCCGACCAGGATGTCCAGGGCCTGGCCCAGGTTGGCGGCATGCTCCAGGGCCTGGCTCGCCGGGCCGTAATGGCCGGGTAGCAGCTGCTGGCCCAGGAGGAAGGCCGTGTCCGGTGCGTCCAGGCAGTCTTGGGCATTGGCGATGAGGCGCAGGAACTGCTCCGGGCTGAGGTCCAGCGGGGCCTTGAGCACATCCTCCAGAAACAGCCGGGTGCCGCGCAGCAGGGCATGGCTGTCCACCTCGCGGGACAGGGCCAGATCCATGAGCAGGGCCGGCTGGTGGCGGGCCGGAATGAAGCGCTCGTCGCGTTCGTACCAGGCGGGACTCACGAGGCCCTCCGCAGCGGGGGCTTGCGCTCCTTGGCGGCCAGCAGGCGGCGGGTCAGCCGGTCCAGCAGGCCCTCGGGCGTGTCCTGGGCCTCGCACATCACGACGGCGGCGCTGGAAGACAGATGCAGGCGCTCCCCGGCCGGTGCGGTCTTGTGGGCGTAACAGGCGAGGGCGGCGCAGAGTTCCTGGGCCAGGCCCTGGGCCTGGGTCTCGCCGGTTCGGGGCAGGAGCGCGACGAAGCGATCCCCGGCCAGGCGGCAGAGCAGGTCGCCGTGGCGCAGATTGAGCACCAGGATCTGGGCCACGGCCTCCAGGACCCGATCGCCTTCGGCCCGGCCATGGCGGCGGTTCAGGTCGGCGAACTCGTCCAGATCCAGCATCAGGACCGAGAACACCGGCTGACGCTCGTCGCGCGTGCCTAGCTCCAGGCGCAGCTGTTCGCGCAAGTACGCCGCGCCGCATAAGGGCAGCAGCTTGTCGTAGAGCCGATGGTCGCGGAACAGGCGCTCGCGCTTGGCGAGCTGGCGCATCAGGCTGCGCTGTTCCTGCTGCCAGCCGTGCAGGCCCCAGGTCAGGAGCACGAAACCCAGGGGCATCAGCCCCGATTCCAGCCACTGGTCCCAGCGGGCCGTGGCCGGCAGGCGGATGAACTCGTCCAGGGTATCCACCCACATGGACAGGAACACTCCGGACAGGCCCAGGACCAGGAGATTGGTGATGCGTCCGGCCGGCCGGCTGATGACGATGAAACCCAGCCAGATCAGGATGAACAGGGCCGTGCCGCCCTCGCCGAGAATATCGATCCACACCCATTCCGCGGCGGGCTTGAGCTGGCCCTGGGCCAAACAGGCCAGGAGCACGAGCTGGCTGGGCAGGAACAGGCCCAGGAGTTTCTGGCCGTGCTCGCGGGCGAGGCGGGTGAGGGCATGAGGCATGGCGGAGGCGGTCGTGATCCAGGATGGGGCGCAGCTAAACACGGTGGTGTGACAAGGATGTGTCAGCGGGGAAAACCGGGAAACGGGTCCGAACGGCTCAGGGCATAGGTGCGGCGCATGGCGGCACGCGGCCCTTCGATACATCGCCTGACGGCGGCTACTCAGGGCGAACGGTTTACTTATCCCTTCGCGATCGATACCCCGTTCGCCCTGAGTAGGCCGCGTAGCGGCCGTATCGAAGGGCCGTCGCCCCGGGTATCTGGCAGCTTCCGCTCGGGGGTTACGAGGCCATGCGCACTCGGGTTTCGCCTTCCCCAAGGTCCGAAAAGCTCAAAACGCCGTTCAATGATCCGAAAATCCCCGTTTTCCCTGGGCTGGGGCGGAACCCTGTCACGCAATCGTCACGGACCCGCCCTAGGGTGCGCAGCCATCGGCCTGGTTCGCAGGCCCCATAGCCGTTCCTGGGGAGACACCGTGTCCAGATTCCATACCCGCGCCGCCTCGGCGGCCTTTCGTTACAGCGCCCTCTGTCTCGCCGTCTTGGCCGGCAGCGCCCAGGCGGAAACGCCTGATGATGACGCCGGCACCGAGCGCATCGTGGTCATCGGCCAGGCCGCCAGCCTGGACGAGTCCCTGCGCAAGCAGCGCTATGCGGACAGTATCGAGAGCGTCGTGCATGCCGATGGCATAGGCCAGCTGCCCGATGCCAATGCCGCCGAGGCCCTGCAGCGCCTGCCCGGCGTGTCCGTCGAGCGCGACCAGGGCGAGGGCCGCTTCATCCGCGTGCGCGGCCTGGGGCCGGATCTGAATGCCGTGACCATCAACGGCTCCCTGGTGCCGGCCCCGGAGAGCGGCCGGCGCGCCGTGGCCCTGGACGTGGTGCCCGCCGAGCTGGTCCAGTCCCTGACCGTGGTCAAGAGCCTGACCCCGGACATGGACGCCAATTCCCTGGGCGGCACGATCAACGTGGAGAGCCTGTCCGGTTTCGACCATCGCGATCGCTTCTATGCCCTGACCGCCCAGGGCGGCTATGACGAGAACACCGGCCAGTACAGCCCGAAATACTCCGGCGCCTACAGCCAGCGCTTCCCGGTCGCCGGCGGCGAATGGGCCCTGGCCGGCGCCCTGAACGGGCACCAGCACCGCTTCGGCTCGGAGAATGTCGAGACGGGCGGCGCCTGGGACTTCGAGGACGGCGCCCGCCTGGAATCGGTGGAGCTGCGCGATTACCGCATCGGACGCGAGCGCCGCGGCGGCGCCCTGAACCTGGACTACCGGAGCGATGAGGGCGACAGCTATTACCTGCGCACCCTGGCCAGCCGCTTCTCCGATCAAGAGACCCGCCAGTCGGCCAAGCTCAGCTTCGATAAGGCCATGGCCGAAGGCGAGACCGGCAAGGCCAAGGTCGAACGCCGGCTGAAGGATCGCTACGAGGAGCAGACCATCCGCTCGCTCGTCCTGGGCGGCAAGCGCGGCCTCGGCGACTGGACCCTGAGCGGCCAGGCCGGTGTCAGCCGGGCCGGCGAGGACACGCCGGAGCATTTCGATCCCATCGTGTTCACCGCCGGCAAGCAGTCCGGCTTCGGTTACACGGGCGGCCAGCGGCCCCGTCTCATCGCCCCCGGCCTGTTCTTCGACCCGACCAGGTTCAGCCTCGACAAGGCCGAGCTGGAGTCTTCGGACACCGAGGACCGGGAGCGCAATGCCCGCCTGGATCTGGCGCGCAGCTTCGACTGGGCCGGCCATGAGGCCGAGCTGAAGTTCGGCGCCAAGGCCAGCCGCCGCGAGAAGACCGGCGACAGCGAACTCTGGGCCTTCAAGAAGCTCAAGGACGCCGGCGTGCCGGCCAGCGCCCTGAGCATGAGCGCCTATCTCGACGGCGATGTGGACTACAGCCTGCAGCCCTTCGGCCAGGGCATCGCCCTGGACCCCATCGCCGGCCTGCTGAGCGGCCTGGACCGCGAGGACTTCTACGACGAGGAGGCCTCGCGCATCGAGGACTACCGGATCCACGAGGACATCGACGCCGCTTACGTCATGCAGCGCCTGGACCTGGAGGACTGGCAGCTCATCGCCGGCCTGCGTTACGAGGGCACCGACTTCCGCGCCGTCGGCACCGGCGTCGAAGACGGCGAATTCGTCGCGGTGGACACCGAGCGCGAGGACGGCCACTGGCTGCCGGGCCTGCATGCCCGCTACCCGATCGGCGAGGCGACCCAGCTGCGCATGGCCTGGACCCACAGCGTGGTGCGCCCGACCTTCGAGCAGGCCCGCCCCGGCTTCCTCATCGACGGCGCGGAAGCGGAATTCGGCAACCCGGAGCTCAAGCCCCTGGAGGCCTCCAACCTGGATCTGGGCATCGAGCACTATCTGGGCGAGGCCAGCGTGCTCTCGGCCTTCCTGTTCTACAAGGACATCGAGCACTTCGTGTACAACACGGATCTGGCCGGTAGCGGCCGCTGGGCGGATTTCGACAGCGCCTTGAGCTTCGCCAATGGCGAGGAGGCCGAGCTGCTGGGCCTGGAGCTGAACTACAGCCATAAGCTGGCCATGCTGCCCGCGCCCTGGAACGGCCTCCTGATCGGCGCCAATGCCAGCTGGAGCCATTCCGAGGCGGAGATCGAGAATGGCGAGGGCCTGCGCCGGACGATTCGCCTGCCCAACCAGTCGGAGCTGACGGGCAACCTGACCCTGGGCTATGAGACCGAGCACTGGAACCTGCGTCTGACCGCCAACTACAAGTCGGACTACCTGCTGGAAGTGGCCGGCGTCGGCGACAAGGCCCATGACGTGGAAGTGGATGCCCAGACCCAGCTGGACTTCTCGGCTCACTATTTCCTGAGCAAGAACCTGCAGGTCTATGTCGAGGCACAGAACCTCAACGACGAGCCCTATTACGCCTATACCGGGCGCCGGGCCTATAACGCCCAGTACGAGGAATACGGCCCGACCTATGTCCTGGGCCTGAGCTACACGCATTTCTGAGACGACGCAACGGCACGAAGCTTCCGTTCGTGGTGAGTAAAGCGGCAAGGCCGCTTGTATCGAACCATGAGCGGAAGCGCTCCGTCGGCCAAGCCGCGTGTTGCCCCCATGCCCTTCGATACAAGGCGCTTCGCGCCTTTACTCAGGGCGAACGGTGTTTTCGCCAAAGGCCCCGGGGTCTGGCGAAGTTATTTGAGGATGGAATGATGAAGTCGATGAAGATGCTGCCTGCACTGGCTTTGCTGCTGGCAGCCCTGCCGCTTCAGGCCGAGGTCTGGGCCGTGGACCCGGCCCTGGAGGCTGAGGCCGTGGCCTTCCTGCCGGCCGGCGACTGGCAGGGTGCCGAGCGCGTCGTGGCCAGCCGCCGCCAGGGCCTGGTCCTGGTGGACGGCAAGGGTAAGGAAGTCCGCCGCCAGGCCGGGCGTTTCTCCGGCCTGGACAGCCGGGCCCTGGGGCAAGGCCTGGCCCTGGCCAGCTACGACCGGGAGCGTCAGCAGGTCAGCGTGCTACCCCTGATGCCGGAGACCGGCTTCGGGCCGGCCCTGCGCCTGCCGGTGGCGGACTACGCCGTCGAGGACGTCTGCCTGTACCGCGATGCCCAGAGCAATCTCTACGCCTTCGTGGTGGGCGAGGAAGGCCGGGGCGAGCAATGGCTGGTGGGCCGGGGCGAGGCCCTGCTGGCCGAGGCCAAGGCGGTGCGGAGCTTGAGCCTGCCGCCGGCGGCGAGCCGCTGCCGCGCCGAGGATGCCGGCGACCGGCTCTATGTCAACGAGGAAGGCATCGGGCTCTGGGCCTATGAGGCCCATCCGGAGAGCGACGGCCTGCGCGCCCCGGTGGACCTGGTGCAGCCCTTCGGCGGCCTGGACAAGGGCGCCGCCGCCCTGGCCGTGGTGCCGGGCGGGGTCCTGGCCGTGGACGGCGGGGTCGTGCACGCCTACCGCGCCGGAACGGACGGTTTCTCGGCGGCGCCCGGCCTGCGCCTGGCCGGGGTCGAATCCGGCGAGGCGCTGGCGGCCCAGTGGCGGGACGGTCACTTAAGCATCCTGGCCCGCGACGACGAGGACGGCCGCTTCCATGAAACGACCCTGGCCTGGGCCGCGCCCCAGGCCGCCGCGCCGGCGGCCCTGCCGGTGCTTCTGCCCGAGGCCCAGACCGAGCCGGTGCGGAGCCAGGGCGATGCCGCCGACGATCCGGCCATCTGGGTGCACGCGGACGATCCGGCCAGGAGCCGTATCCTCGCCACCGACAAGAAGCGCGGCCTGGAAGTCTACGATCTGGCGGGCCAGCGCCTGCAGAGCCTGCCGGTCGGCGATATCAATAACGTCGACCTGCGCTACGGCTTCCGCTTCGGCGGCGAGATCCTGGACATCGCCGTGGCCGGCAACCGGGTGGACAACAGCTTGAACGTCTTCGGCATCGACCGCACGAGCGGGGAAGTGCGCGAGCTGGGCAAGCTCGCCACCCCGCTCAAGGACATCTACGGCATCTGCCTGTATTCGCCGCGTCCCGGCGAGATCCATGCCCTGCCCAATGACAAGGACGGGACCATCCTGCAGTACCGGCTGAGCGGCAAGGGCGGCAAGCTCTCCGCCACGCTGCTGCGCACGCTCCGGCTTCCCAGCCAGCCCGAGGGCTGCGTGGCCGACGACCGTAACCACCGCCTCTTCGTCGGCGAGGAAGACCAGGCGATCTGGAGCGTGTCCGCCGAGCCCAAGGCCCCGGGCCGCTTCGAGCGCGTGCTGGGCAAGGGTCGGTGGCTGCACCCGGATATCGAGGGCATGGGCCTGTACCACGGCGCGGATGCCAGCTATCTCCTGGTGTCCAGCCAGGGCAATGACAGCTATGTGGTCCTGGACGCGGCGCCGCCCCATGCCCCGCGCGGCGCCTTCCGCATCGGCCTGAATGCCGCCGCCGGCATCGACGGCGCCTCCGAGACCGACGGCCTGGAGGTCAGCTCGGCGAACCTGGGCGGCGCCTATGGCCGGGGCCTGGTGGTGGTTCAGGACGGGCGCAAGCGCCTGCCGGCGGGCCGGCAGAACTTCAAGCTGCTGCCCTGGCAGGCGGTGGCCGAGGCGCTGCGCCTGCCTTGAGGCGGCGAGGCTAGTCTGCTAAGGGGAAAATGTCCGTTCGCCCTGAGCCTGTCGAAGGGTGAATGGGCATTTTCTCCGTGGTTGCCATGCCATTCATGGTTCGACAGGCTCACCACGAACGGCCTATCGGTTCGGCACTGCCTCGACGCCGTCATTTCCCGAGTCCGGGCCGCGCGTATAATCGCGCGGCCCTATTTTCTCCTTTACGAATGAGTGTCCACGATGCGTCCAGCCGCCGCCCTGACCCTGCTCTGCGCCGCCCTGTTGTCCGCGACCGCCGCCGCCGATCCCTGGTTCGCCGCCGGCCAGGCCAGCCTGAAATCGGCCCTGGCGCGCCAGGCCAATACCAAGAAAGCCAAGAACATCATCTTCTTCCTGGGCGACGGCATGAGCCTGGCGACGGTCAATGCCGCACGCGTTCTGGAGGGCCAGCGGGCCGGCGGCACCGGCGAGGAGAACCGGCTGTTCTTCGAGACCTTCCCCTACACCGGCCTGATCAAGACCTATAACACCGATGCCATGGTGCCCGACTCGGCCGGCACCATGAGCGCCCTGATGACCGGGGTGAAGACCAAGGCCGGCGTCCTGTCCCTGGATGACGGGGCGCGCATCGGCCATTGCGACGGTCCCGAGGCCCACAAGGTCGCGACCTTCCTGGAACGGGCCGAACAAGCCGGCAAGGCCACCGGCATCATCAGTACGGCGCGCCTGACCCATGCCACGCCCGGCGCCACCTATGCCCATAGCGCCGACCGCGATTGGGAGGCCGACGACACACTGCCCGAGGCCGCCAAGGCCAAGGGTTGTACCGACATCGCCCGCCAGTTCGTCGAGTTTTCCCTCGGCGACGGCATCGAGCTGGCGTTTGGCGGCGGGCGCGGGAAGTTCCTGCCCGAGGCCGTGAACGACCCGGAAAACCCCAAGAAATCCGGCGAGCGCAAGGACGGCCGCAACCTTATCGCCGAATGGCGGGCCAAACACCCGGCCGGCCGCTATGTCATGGACGCGAAGGGCTTCGCGGCGCTGAAGGCCGGCGACAAGCCGGTCCTGGGCCTGTTCGACCCCTCCCACATGGACTACGAGGCGGATCGGGCCGAGGACAAGGCCGGCGAACCCTCCCTGTCCGAGATGACCGCCAAGGCCATAGCTCTGCTCCAGGGCGACAAGGACGGCTTTTTCCTGATGGTGGAGGGCGGACGCATCGACCATGCCCATCATGCCGGCAATGCCCGCCGTGCCCTGGAGGAGACCATCGAATTCGCCAAGGCCGTGCAGGCCGCCCGCGCCGCCACCTCGGCCGAGGACACCTTGATCGTGGTCACCGCCGACCACGGTCATACGTTGGGCTTCGGCGGCGCCTATCCCCGGCGCGGCAACCCGGTCCTGGGCCTGGTGGAGGAAGGGCGGGGCAAGGCCAAGCCGGTGACCGACCTGAACGGCCTGCCTATCGCCGTGCTCAATTACACCAACGGCCCCGGCGTCGGTGAGCTGGACGGCGAGCCCCATACCGGTGGCCGGGTGGACCTGGGCAAGCGCGACACCGCCGCCCTGAACCACCGTCAGGAGGCCCTGATCCCGCTCAAGAGCGAGACCCACTCCGCCGAGGACGTGCCGGTCTATGCCGACGGCCCCTGGGCCCAGCTGTTCACCGGCTCCCTGGAGCAGAACGTCCTATTCCATCTGATGCTGCACGCGGCGGGCATGCGGCCGTGAACGCTTGGAGCGGAGGGCGGGTTAGGCCGAAGGCCGCAACCCGCCGTTTGCAAGCCCTCAGCCCAGCAGCCAGTCCGCCGCCTCGTCCCAGGCGGCGCGGGGCGTGCTGTCGCGGAAGAAGCCGAAATGCCCGAGCTTCGCCATGCCGTAGTCGCAGGGATGGCGCAGGGCCACCTCGGTGCGGGCATTGGCGTAATAGCCGGCCAGGGCGCGCACGGCGCCCTCCGGCGCATAGAAGGGATCGTCGGATATCGCCAGGAAGCGCATGGCGCCGCGATAACCGTGAAAGTGCTGGCGCAGGGCCTGGCCTTGGGCGTCGGACACATAATGGCGGTTCCGGGCGAAGCGCGCCCATTGCCGGGCCACGCCCGCCGGCAGCGGCAGCATGCCGAACCAGGGACCCGGGAAATAACCCATGAGGGCCGTGCTGGCCGGCAGGAACAGATACCAGAAGGGCAGGAGCTTGAGCTTCTCCCTGCCGCGCCAATGACCGTGGTAGCCGGAACCCGAGGCCACGGCCAGGACGCGAGCCACCAGCGCGTTGTTGTCCGCCAGGCCGAAGATCTGCCCGCCCGCCGAATGCCCCAGGACGCGCAGGGAGGCGGCCGGGAAACGCCCGTGCAGCCAGTCCAGCAGGGCCGGCTGATCCTTCTCGCCCCAGTCCCGGTAATCGGCGCGGATCTGCCGCCAGTGCCGATCCCGGCTGTCGCCCACGCCTCGGTAGTCATAAGTCAGCACGGCGGCGCCGCGCTCGCAGAGATGGCGGGCGAAGGCCGCGTAATAGCGGCGCGGCACGGCCATGGCGGAATTCACCAGGACGGCCTGGCGCGCTTCGGTATCGGGGAGATAGAGGCTGGCCGCCAGGGCATAGCCATCGCGGGCCGGCAGGCGCAGTTCTTGGCAGATCATGGGCGGGGCGGGGGTAAAACCTCAGCCTAGACAAGGCTGGGCGGTCTGGCAAGGGGCAGGCTGAACCTCGGTTAAATGCTTGCCCACAGATCCTGTGGATAAACCTGTGGGTTTCGCTTATTGAACCTTGCTCAAGCCCCGTGGTGCCGGCTTTTGATTTAAGCTGGTGAAAATTTAACCAAAATAAAATAATCGTTACAAAACAAATAGATACGGTTTGAGCCTTAGGGTTTTCGCGGCGCGGCTCAGGGAATTCGCGGCTTCCAGGCCGGATCTGTGAAGCTTTCGCGATCCATGTGTAAAACTCCTCGACAGTTTTGCGCGCCGCGGCATCGATTTGTTGCGGCGCAGATGAACTTGCAACAGTCCGAAGACGAACTTGCAACAGCGGCCGGCATCAGTGGCGAACTTTCCGCAACTGAACTTGCAACACCTCCGTATAAGAAGGCCTTGCCGGGCAACTTTTGCAAGTTGAGTTGCGGATTTTCGTTCCCGATGCACTCGGTAGGTGCGTGGCGGCGAAAATTTTTTCAGCCTTAAAGCATGTAGCGCGCAAGTTCACCTACGCGCTACAACCCACCGGAAGCGTTGAACTCCTGCGGGCGGATTGAAGCGCGCTTCGGGCGTGCTCGAACTCTGCCAAACCCTGAATTGCGGTTTCTGATCGAGGGCTGGCGCGACCGGTTCGCCCTGTGTTCGGTTATTGCAGGCCTAAGGAGGCGGGCGGAAATAAGTTGTCCATCTTGCATCCCGGCTTCAGGCCGCCTTGGGCCGCGCCTCAATCGCAAAATCCTCGACGTAGCCCAGCTACGCCTGCGGTTTTGCTCAATCGGCACAACCCAATTCGACCCAAATCCGGGCGCCATCTTGTCCAACTTATTTCCGCCCGCCTCCTAAGGGACCGCGTCGAGTCGCTGGACGGTTTTATGGAAATCCACAGCCGATGTGGATAAGCGCGGGGATAGCTTAGGCATAGGCGGCGCGGAGCGGCGTGGGCGCTGGCCTGGCGGCGGCTGGTCGAAATTTCGCCCCTATCGGCCAGCGGGCTCCGGGGGCCTCGCGAACCGGTCAAGGCGTGAGCGAATCGGATGCTTTCCGCACAAGCCGGCGGCAAGGACATCGACGATATCCACATGCCCACAGATTGTGTGCATAACTCTGTGATCTGTTTTTGGGAAGATGGCTGCAGGCCGCGTCATTACTGGCTTGCCCTCGGATCGGGCAGAAACTGCGCAATCAAAAATATATCAATGAAATCAAACAGATAAAATATTTCGCCGGATCGGCGCATGGGCGGTTGACAGGGGCTGCTGGCGGCGTTCCGGAGCGACATCCGCTGTGCACAACTTGAGCGTAAAGGCGATTTTCTGGACAAAAGCAAGCCTGGCGCGGGGCAGATGCGCCATGAAAACCACTCGGATTGGGAACCGCCGGCTCGGGCCCTGGCGGGTAATGCGGGAAGGGTGTCGGCGATAGGGAGAACGGAGTCTCATACCGACAGCGGGAAGGAGGTTACCCCCTCCCGCCGTGGCGATCAAGGCTTGCCATAGACCGGCTTGGCCTGGTGACTTGGGCTGCTTATAACTGGCTGGCTTTGCCGAACTCGTCGGCGTCCTTTTCCTTCTTGACCACGGACAAGAGCCAGTCGCGGAAGGCGACGATCTTGGGCCGGTCGCCCCAGGGATCGGGACAGACCACGTCGTAGCCGTATTCGCTGGGCAGGATGATGTTGAAGGGGCGGACCAGGCGGCCGGCCTGGATATCGGCCTGGGACAGGACGTTATGGCCCAGGGCGACGCCCTGGCCGTGAATGGCGGCCTGCTGGACCATGGCCGAGTGGCTGAAGATGGGACCGGTCATCTTGATGCCGTCCACGCCGGCGAGCTTGAGCCAGCGCTGCCATTCTTCCGTCGAGGCGTCGTGCAGCAGGGTCTGGTGCTTGAGGTCCTCGGGGGTTTTCAGCTCCGCCAACAGGGTCGGGGCGCAGACCGGAGTCAGGTATTCGTTGAACAGGCGCGCCGAGCTCAGGTCCGGGTAGTCGCCCTTGCCGTAGTAGATGGCCACGTCCACGTCGGAACGCATGAAGTCCACGCCCGAGTCCGAGGCTTTGATGCGCACGTCGATCTCGGGGTAGATGCGCGAGAAGTCCGCGAGGCGCGGCACCAGCCATTGCACGGCGAAGGTGGGCAGCACGCTGATGGTCAGGGCGCCCTGGGCGCCACGGGCCATGAGGCGCTCGGTGGCGTCGGCGATGATCTCGAAGACCTCGCGGATCTGCGGCCAGTAATTCTGGCCTTCCTCGGTGAGCAAGAGGGCGCGGTTGCGGCGCACGAACAGCTGGGTGCCCAGGAATTCCTCCAGGCCCTTGATCTGGTGGCTGATGGCGGCTTGGGTGACGTGCAGTTCCTCGGCGGCGCGGGTGAAGGACAGGTGGCGGGCCGCGGCGTCGAAGGCGCGCAGGCTATTCAGGGGGGGGATCCGTCTCGTCATGGTGCGTCCTACGTACAACGAAAAATTAATCACAAAAATAACTAATGCGAAACATTATAAATGATCGTTTGCTTCGAGGTGAAGCGAATACTATATTTTGCACCGCAGCGTAAGGCCTAGGCCCCGCCAATGCTGGAAACATTAACGTAACATGAATGATGTATTGTTACGAATGTGTAAAAATTTACGCTTTAGCATAAGTATGCAGAGGCTTAGATTATCTAAGGCAGGCGGGGTCTTACGCGACCGGATCCCCGTGGTTTATGGATAAGCGTTACGGAGTCATGAAGATGAAACATTCGCTTCAGAAAATGGTCTTAGGTGTGGCTGGCGTTCTGGCTCTGGTGGCCGCCCAATCGGCGAGCGCCATCGAAGTCATCGAAGTCCGCGAGCATGGTTTCCTCCGCAGCACGGACCGTCAGATTACGGCCCAGGCCATCCAGGCGTCCGACACCATCGGCCGCGAGATGCTGAGCCGGATCAGCGAGAGTGTCATGGACTTGGCTCGACGCAACCTGGCGAACACCCCGGTGTTCGCTGTCGAGCGCGGAATGCACTACGCCCAACTGGCGCGGTGAGCTCCAAGGGGTGTGAGTCCCGAGGGGCGTGAGTCCCGAAAAGGTTGGTTTGTTTTCAGCGTGTTGTGACTGTCTTTTGATTAGCGTCGTGGTGGGCCCCCCTCTCTTCAAGCCCGCCACAACTGCTTGCTAATCGGGGCCTAGGTTTCTAGGCCCCTTTTTTTCGTCTTTTTTCAGCCGTTCAGGCACCGGGTCGGGGATGTTGCAAGGCCCGGCGCTGGATTTCCTCGCTGCTCAAATCCTCGACCCGCGTGGCGATGAACCACTGGTTGCCGGCCGGATCGACGATTCCGGCATTGCGGTCGCCGTAGAACTGATCGGCCGGCGCCATCAGGCTGCTGGCGCCTGCAGCCAGGGCGCGCCGGTACAGGTCATCGCAGTCCTCGTTATAGAGGTAAAAGGCGGTGGGCCGGGCCGGCCAGTCGGGCATGCTCTCCGCGATCATCAGGACGCAGCCGCCGATGCGCAGTTCCATATGGCGTATGCCGCCCACTTCGTCGGTGATGCACTCGAGCTGCCGGGCGTCGAAGGCCTCGGTCAGGAAGCGGCGAAGGCCCGTGGCGTCGTCGACCACGACATAGCTGATGAGGCGTTGGTAGCCGTCGGGAATGGGTTTGGTCATGGCGACACCTGTCAGGCGGGGACTCCTGACAGGTGTAGCGCAGCTTGCCGGAAAATGCCCGGCCGGGCAGGTTTAGAAGCGCAGCGTCGCCGAGACGCGCAGGGCGCGCGGCGAGCCGGGGGCGATGTTGTTATTGCCGTTGGCCGAGGCGTAGTAGGTCTTGTCGCCCAGGTTCTCCACATTGGCCTGCAGCTTCAGGGTCTTACTGGCGGTGTAGTACAGGGCCGCGTCGTAACGGGTGAAGCTGGGCAGGGCCACGGTGTTGTCGGTGGACGCATAGATCTCATCGCGGTAGATGACGCCCAGACCCGCGCCCCAGGCCGGGCTGAAGTCGTAGCGGTTCCACAGCGAGGCGGAATGCTTGGGCACTTGCGCCAGGCTGGCGCCGGCCTTGGCCGTCGCCGACAGGTTCTTGGTGATCTCGCCGTCCTGATAGGCATAGCCGCCCATGACGCTCCAGGCCTCGGTGAGCTGGCCACCCAGGCCGAATTCCATGCCCCGGGTGCGCTGGCCGTCGACCAGAATGGATTTGGTGGCGTCGCTGGGGTCGGGCGCGACGACATTGCTGCGCTCCAGGCGGTAGACGGCCAGGCTGGCCGAGAGCTGGTCGCTCAAGTCCCATTTGGCGCCCAATTCCAGGTTCTTGAACTCTTCCGGGTCCAGGGCCTGGTTGCTGGCGGTCAGGGAGGACAGTTGGTCGCCGGAACGGGGCAGGAAGGCCACGCTATAGCTACCGTACAAGGACATCTCCTCCACCGGCTTGTAGATCAGGCCGGCGCGCGGCGACACCAGATGGTCGGTGGCGTCCAGGCTGGTGTTGTTGCGCTTGTTGTCCAGATCCACCTTGAAGCGGTCGTAGCGCAGACCCAGTACGGCCTGCCACGCGGGCGTGAAGGCGATCTGGTCCTGCACATAGGCGGTGGCGACGGTGGCGACGCCCTCGTTGTCGGCGTCGCTGGCCTTCTGGCGGAAGCTGACCGCCGGGAGGGAGGCCAGGTTGGCGAGCGGCACTTGTGCGGTGCTGACATTGCTGCCCAGGCCGTCGAAATAGCCGGTCTGGCGGAAGTTGTCGGTGACCTGGCGGCCCAGCTCGGCGCCGGCCAGCAGGGTGTGCACGACGCTGCCGGCCTCCAGGCTGTAGGTCAGATCGGTCTGGTTGAACAGGTTGTCGCGCTCGGTGGCGTTGTTGTAGGCCGAGAAGGCGACGTGGCTGCCGGCGGCATTGACCGCGCCGGGGGTCAGGTTCTGGTAGAACTTGTCGTAGCTGGCGTAGCGCGTGCGGTTGCGCAGGTTCAGGCCGCCGGCGAAGTCGTGTTCGACGAGGGCGTTGAAGGCGTCGACCTCGGCCTCGACGCGGTTGACGTCCGGGCTGCCGAAGAAGGTGGAGCGACCGACGGCGAGCGGCTTGCCCCGGTAGGAGGGGATGCCGCGGTCGGCCGTGCGCTCGTCCTCGAAATGCTCATAGCCCAGTTCTAGGCGGGTGGCCTCGGAGAGGCGGAAGCTGGCGGTGGGGTTGATGCCCTGCCGCTCGAGTTCGAAGCCGTCGCGGAAGCTGTCGGATTTCTCGTAGACGCCGGTGACGCGCAGGGCGGCGGTCTCGTCCAGGGCCTGGTTGACGTCCAGGCTGGCGCGGCGGTTGTTCCAGGAGCCGAGCTGGAGGCCTAGCTCGCTGCCGTCCTGCCAATTGGCCTGTTTGCTGACGCGGTTGATGACGCCGCCGGAGCCGCCGCGGCCGAAGATCATGGCGTTGGAGCCCTTGAGGGCCTCGACGCGCTCGATGTTGTAGAGATCGCGCAGATACTGCACATCGTCGCGCAGGCCGTCGATGAAGAAGTCGGCGGTCGTGCTGTTGCCGCGGAAGATCGGGGTGTCGCGGTTGCCCTCGCCGGAGGCCATGCCCACGCCCGGCACGTAGCGCACCACGTCGGCCATGCTCTGCATGGCCTGATCCTTGATGAGGGCCTGGGTGACCACGGTCACGGCCTGAGGCACGTCGCGCAAGGGGGTGTCGGTCTTGGTGGCCGTGCGCGTGGTCTTGGCGGCATAGCGCTTGGCCTGTTCGGCCTCGGCGCTGACCTTGACCGTGGACAGGCGTTGCACGGCGGCAGCGTCCTGGGCCTGGGCCAAGCTGGGCAGGCCTAGGCCCAGCATCAGGGCTGCGGCGAGGGTTTGGGCGACCGGGGTGAGTGCGAAACCGGGTTTCGGGGTTTGACGGTGGTTCATGACAGATTCCAGGGGTTGCATGCTGTTGGCTGGGCCGCCTTCCTTGTCCGGCCTGGCTGGGAAAACGGGGTTATCGGGCGTTCCCGGGGTCGGAGACGAAGCCCAGCTTGTTCAAGCCCGCTAGACTGGCCTGGCTCATGAGCTGGGCGATGCGCTCGTAGCGGGTGTTCTTGTCGGCGCGGATATGCAGCTCGGGCTGGGGCTGGCGCTCCGCCGCCTCGGTCATTAGGGCCTTGAGGGCGCCGTCGTCCACGGCCTTGTCGTTCCAGAACACCTGGCCCCCGGCGTCCAGGGCCAGGTCCACGGCTTCGGAGGGCGCCTGGGTGTCGGGCGTCGAGGCCGCCTGGGGCAGTTCGATCTTCACCGCGTGGCTGAGCAGGGGGGCGGTGACCAGGAAGATCACCACCAGGACCAGCATCACGTCGATGAGCGGCACCATGTTGATCTCGCCCACCGGGGCGTTGCTGCGCAGCTGACCGGAATTACCGAAGGCCATGGGGCTTCTCCTAGGCGGTTTTCAGGGGCGCCACGTTGCCCGGCAGTACGGCGCCCGGCGCCTGGGCCTGGCCCGTGGTCAGGAAGGCGAACAAATCGTGGGCGAAGGTGTCCAGACGGGCCAGGTAGACGCGGTTGAAGCGGGTGACGCTGTTGTAGGCCAGGACCGCCGGGATCGCGACGGCCAGGCCCAGCCCGGTCATGACCAGGGCCTCGCCCACCGGGCCGGCCACCTTGTCCAGGGTGGCGGCGCCGGCCGTGCTGATGCCCATCAAGGCATGGAACACGCCCCAGACCGTGCCGAACAAGCCGACGAAGGGGGCGGTGGAGGCCACCGAGGCCAGAAGGGTCAGGCCGGATTCCAGGCGGGCGGTCTCCTCGTCGATGACCCGGCGCATGGTGCGGGTCAGGAAATCGGCCAGGCTGCCGGATTCATTGAGCTTGGCATGACCGGCGCGAGCATGGTGTTCGCGGGCGAAGATGGCGTGGCTGGCCAGGTGGGCGAAGGGCTCCTCGGCGCCATGGGTCTGGATCTCGTGGCTGACCTCGGCCAGATCCGTGGCATTCCAGAACAGGGCCTCGAAGCGCTGGCTCTTGCGGCGCAATACCCAGGAGCCCCAGGCCTTGGTGAGGATGAAATACCAGGACAATAGGGACATGGCGGCCATGAGGCCCAGGAGGCTCATGCTCACGGCGTCGCCATGGGCTAGTGCATCGGCGATGCCCATCGGGGCGGCGGGGCTGGCGATCGGGGTGATGCTCTCGTTCATGCTCAGGACTTCTTCTTCAGTTCGAATTCGACGGGGACCAGGGCGACGGAGGCCACGGCGGCACCGGCCTGGCGGGCCGGTTCGAAACGCCAGCGGCGCACGGCGCGCAGGGCGGCCTGATCCAGGCGCTCATGGCCGCTGCTGCGTTCCAGGTCCACGACACCGGCTTCGCCGCTGGCGGAGACGGCAACGCGCAGCAGGACCGTGCCTTCCTCGCCCAGGCGCCGGGACAGGGCCGGGTAGCTGGGCGCGGGGTTGGCCAGGTAGTCCAGGTCCGAGCGGGCGGCGCTGATCGGCACGGGGGCCGGCGCAGGCTTGGCCGCCGGGCGGCTGGGAAGCGGCGTGGGCTTGGCCTGGGGCGGCGCGGCCACCGGGGCGGCGCTGGCGGTCTTGCTGGCCAGCAAGGGCTTGGGGCGCGGCTTGCGCTTGACCGGAGGTGCCTTGGGCGGCGGAGTCTCGGCCTTGGGCTGGGGGACGGGTTTGGGCGGGGCCGCCTTGACCTTAGGCGGGCTCAGGTAGTGCACGCGCAGGGGCCGAGCCTCCGCCGCCGGCGCGGCCGTGCCCTGGGCCTGGCTCAGACCGTAGGCAAAGCCGGCGTGCAGGACCAGGGCGAGTAGCCCGGCCAGCCAGCGGTGGGAGGGGATATGGATGGGCATGAGCGCGCATGGGATTGCTTGTATATGCTAATGATAACAATTCCCATTTACTATTGAAAGGCGTGATGCAAGCCCCGCCGGTGCCCGCTGCCTTAGCTTTCCACTGCCAGCCGGTAGCCCACGCCCAGCTCGGTGAGCAGATAGCGGGGCCGTGCCGGGTCGTCCTCCAGCTTGTGGCGCAGCTGGCCCATGTAGATGCGCAGGTAATGGGCATCCTCCACGTGGCTAGGCCCCCAGACCTCCTTCAGCAGCTGACGGTGGGTGAGTACGCGCCCGGCGTGCTTGGCGAGTTGGGTGAGCAGCTTGTATTCGATGGGCGTGAGGTGCACCGGCTCGCCGGCCTTGCGCACCTGGCGGCGGAACAGGTCGATGTGCAGCTCGCCGAGGCTGAGTTCGGTGGCGGCGGGGGCATCGGCGACGCGGCTGCCGTGGCGCAGGGCGACGCGCAACCGCGCCAGCAGCTCCTCGACGCCGAAGGGTTTGACCAGGTAGTCGTCGGCGCCGGCGTCCAGGGCCGCCACCTTGTCCCTTTCCTGATCGCGAGCGGACAGGACGATGACCGGCACCGACGACCATTCGCGCAGCTGGCGGATCAGGCTCACGCCATCCAGGTCCGGCAGGCCCAGATCCAGGATCACCAGATCCGGTTTCTCGCGGGCGATGAGCTTGAGGCCGGGCAGTCCCGCCTCGGCCTCCGCCAGGCGGAAGGCGTCTCCCAGGGCCGTGTGCAGGAAGCGCCGGATCGGCGGTTCGTCCTCGATGAGGACGATCAGGGGGCGCTGCTCATTCATGTTCGTTCCTATCCCCGGTCGATGCCGGCCTGGGTTCCCAGCCGTTCTCCGGCAGGGGCGCCGGCGCGCGACCGGTTTGGGGCAGGGTGAAGTGGAAGCTGACCCCCGCGCCCGGATTGGCCTCGGCCCAGATGCTTCCGCCATGGGCCTCCACCACGGCGCGGCAGATGGTCAGCCCCAGGCCCACGCCCGGGCTTGGGCTCTCCGGGTGGATCCGGTAGAACTTCTGGAAGACCTGTTGCTCCGTGCCGGCCGGCAGGCCAGGGCCGTTGTCGGACACCGTGATCAGCACGTCCTCGGGCCGGCGCCGGGCGGCCAGGCTGATCTGGCTGCCGGCGGGCGTGTATTTTCCGGCATTCTCCAGCAGATTGCTCAAGACCCGTTCGAGCAGGACCGGATCGGCCTGGATCAGCCCCAGGTCCTCGGGCAGCAAAAGGCGCAGCGCATGCTGGGCCAGGCGCGGCCCCAGGCTTTGCAGCACCACGCCCACCACTTCCTCCAGGCTCAGCCATTCCGGCGTGACCGCCATGTCGCCGGTTTCCAGGCGCGCCATGTCCAGGACCTTGGCGATCAGCTCGTTCATGCGCGCCGCCTCCTCGGCGATATGCCGGCCCAGCTCCCGGCGCGTCTCCGCCGGCAGTTCGGCATCCTGGGCCAGGGTCGTCGCGGCGCCCAGGACCGTGGCCAGCGGTGTGCGCAGATCGTGGGAGATGCCGGCCAGCAGCGAGTTGCGCAGGCGCTCGGACTCGCCGGCCAGGCGCGCGGCCTCGGCGCGGCTCGCCAGCTGCACGCGCTCCAGGGCCAGGGCGATCTGGCCGGCGAAGGTCTCCAGCTGGCGGCGCTGTTCGGGATTGCGCAGGCGCTCCCAGTCCTGGGGCCGTATGCCCAGGACGCCGAGCGTGCCGGCCGTGCCGATCAGGGGCAGGAATAGGGCCTCGGTGGCCGGCAGGGTGTCGGTGCCGTGGCCGGCGGCCTGGCCGTGGTCGTAGACCCATTGCGCCACGGCCAGATCGGCCTGGGGCACGTGCAGCTTGGGGCCTTCCAGGTGCTGCGGGTAGCGGATGCGCTTGTCCTCGCCGGGCAGCAGGACCAGGGACAAGGCATTGAACACGACGTTCACGTGGCGCATGGCGCCGGTGCAGATGGCGTCGGTATGGCGCAGGGCGGCCAACTCCCGGCTCATGCCGTACAGCTCGCCCATGCGCCGCTCGCGGAAGCCGGCGACCTGGGCTTGTAGGCGCAGGCCCGAGGCCAGGCGCGAGATCACCAGGGCGACGACCAGCATGATGGCGAAGGTGATGAGGTACTGGCCGTCGGCGACGGCGAAGGTTAGATAGGGCGGCACGAAGAAGAAATCGAAAGCGGCCACGGCCAGGATCGAGGCCATGACCGCCGGCGCGCGGCCATAGCGCACGGCGGCGAGCACGACGCTCATCAGGTAGATCATGATCAGCACGGCGTTGTCCAGGCGCTCGTGCAAAGGCCAGGCGACGGCCGAGGCCAGGCCGACCAGGGCCGCGCCCTTGGCGACGCGCAGGCGCAGGCGGCGCTGCTTCTCCTCGATGCCGGCGACGCTGGCCCAGGTCTCGCTGCGCGCCAGGAAGCGCCGGCTGGCGCGCGGGGCGCCCTCGCCCTGGGCCTCGCTGCCGACCACGTAGACGTCGATATTGCGCGCCTGGCGCACGATGGCGTCCACGGCCGAGCCGCTCAGCCAACGCCGCCAGCCCTGGGTGCTGGGCTTGCCGAGCAGGAGCTTGCCGATATTGCGTGCCTGGGCATAGCCCAGGATCTCGGCGCTGACCAGAGGGCCGGCCAGGGTCACGGTCTCCGCCCCCAGGCTCTCCGCCAGGGCCAGTGCCTTGAGCAGGGATTCGCGCTGTTCCCGGGGCGCGGCCTGGAGCTTGGGCGTCTCCACATAGGCCACGGTCCAAGTCGCGTTCAGGGCGGATGCCAGGCGCTTGCCGGCGCGCACCAGGTTCTCCGCGTCCGGGGTCGGTCCCAGGGCTACCAGCAGTTGATCGGACAGGGCCCAGACCTCGGCTATGCCGTGCCGCTCCCGGTAGTCGCGCATCTGGGCGTCGACCCGCTCGGCGACGCGGCGCAGGGCCAGCTCGCGCAGGGCGATGAGATTGCCCTTGCGGAAGAAATGCTGGCCGGCGCGCTCGGCCTGTTCGGCGAGATAGACCTTGCCTTCCGCGAGCCGCTGCAAGAGCTCGTCCGGCGGCAGATCGACAAGCTCCACCTCGTCGGCGGCCTCGAACACCCGATCCGGGAAGGTTTCCTGCACGCGCACGCCGGTGATGCGGCCCACCTGATCGTTGACGCTCTCCAGGTGTTGCACGTTGACCGTGGTGTAGACGTCGATGCCGGCGGCTAGCAGCTCCTCCACGTCCTGCCAGCGCTTGGCATGGCGGCAGCTGCTCAGATTGGTGTGAGCCAGCTCGTCGACGAGGATCAGGGCAGGCCGGCGCGCGAGTGCCGCGTCCAGATCGAACTCGTAGAGCGTGTGGCCCCGGTAGCGCTCCGAGCGCCGATGCAGCTGCTCAAGCCCCTCGGTCAAAGCCGCCGTCTCCGAGCGTTTATGGGTCTCGACGATGCCTATGACCAGGTCCACGCCCTCGGCGCGGCGCGCTTGGCCCGCCTGCAGCATGGTGTAGGTCTTGCCGACGCCCGGGCACATGCCGAAGAAGATCTTCAGGCTGCCGCGCCTGGCCTTGGCCTCGTCGGCCTGCACACGGGCCAGCAGGGCATCGGGATCGGGACGTTGCTCGGGCATGGCGGACTCGCGGTCTAAGTGATTGTTATTGTAGTGAATGCATCGACTTTGCCCCAGGGATTCAGGGTTTGAGTTTATCCAGCGCTAGGTTCAGGGCCAGGACATTGACCACCGGTTCGCCCAGCAGGCCGAGGAAGCGGCCTTGCGTGTGCTCGGCGATCAGGGCCTGGACCTGGGCGGCGCTAAGGCCGCGTGCCTTGGCGATGCGCGAGGCCTGGTAGTTGGCGGCGGCCGGGCTGATATGGGGGTCCAGGCCCGAGGCCGAAGTCGTTACGAGATCCACGGGCACCGGGCCGTCCTGGTCGGGATGGGCCTTATGCAGGGTCGCGATGCGGCCCTGCACGGCTTCGGCCAGGGCCGGGTTCAGGGGGCCCAGGTTGGAGCCGCCGGAGGCGCCGGCATTGTAAGGCTCCGGGCCAGTCGCGGACGGTCGGCTCCAGAAATAGCGCTCGCTGGTGAAGGCCTGGCCGATCAGCGCGGAGCCGATGGGCTTGCCGTCCCGCTCGACCAGGCTGCCGTTCGCCTGGTGGGGAAACAGGAGCTGGGCCAGGCCGGTCGTGGCCAGGGGGTAGGCGATGCCGGTGACGACCGACAGGCCGGTGAACAGGACCAGGGCGGGGCGGATAAGACGCATGGTATTCACTCCTTACACCAGTCCGGCCGCGGCCAGGACGATATCGATCAGCTTGATGCCCGCGAAGGGCACCAGCACCCCGCCCAGGCCGTAGATCAGCAGGTTGTCGCGCAGCAGGCGCTCGGCGCCCACGGCCCGGTAGCGCACGCCCTTCAGGGCCAGGGGGATCAGGGCGACGATGACCAGGGCGTTGAAGATCACCGCCGCGAGGATCGCGCTTCGGGGGCTGGCCAGACCCATGAGGTTCAGCTGGTTCAGGGCCGGGTAGGTGGTGGCGAAGGCCGCGGGGATGATGGCGAAGTACTTGGCCAGATCGTTGGCGATGGAGAAGGTGGTCAAGGAGCCCCGGGTCATCAGCATCTGCTTGCCGATCTCCACGATCTCGATGAGCTTGGTGGGGTTGGAGTCGAGATCCACCATGTTGCCGGCCTCCTTGGCGGCCTGGGTCCCCGAGTTCATGGCCACGGCCACGTCGGCCTGGGCCAGGGCCGGGGCATCGTTGGTGCCGTCGCCGGTCATGGCGACCAGCTTGCCTTCGGCCTGGTGGCGGCGGATCAGGGCTAGCTTGTCCTCGGGCTTGGCCTCGGCCAGGAAGTCGTCGACGCCCGACTCTGCGGCGATGGCGGCGGCGGTCAAGGCATTGTCGCCGGTGATCATCACGGTCTTGATGCCCATGGCGCGCAACTCGGCGAAGCGTTCCTTGATGCCGCCCTTGACGATGTCCTTCAGTTCCACGACGCCCAGGACCTTGGTGTTGTCGGCGACCACCAGGGGCGTGGCGCCGCGCCGTGCCACTTCCTCGACGAAGCGGGTGGCTTCCTTGGGGAAGACGCTGTCCTGGTCCTCGACGAAGCGGCGGATGGCGTCGGCCGAGCCCTTGCGGATCTGGCGTCCGTCCAGGTCCACGCCGCTCATGCGGGTCTGGGCGGTGAAGTGGACGAAATGGGCGTGCAGGGCCTCGATGTCGCGCTGGCGCAGGCCGTGCTTCTCCTTGGCGAGCACGACGATGGAGCGGCCTTCCGGCGTCTCGTCGGCCAGCGAGGCGAGCTGGGCGGCATCGGCCAGTTCCAGGGCGGTGACGCCGGACACCGGGATGAAGCTCGCCGCCTGGCGGTTGCCCAAGGTGATGGTGCCGGTCTTGTCCAGCAGCAGCACGTCCACGTCGCCGGCGGCCTCCACGGCACGGCCGGAGGTGGCGATGACATTGGCGCGCAGCAGCCGGCCCATGCCGGCCACGCCGATGGCCGAGAGCAGCCCGCCGATGGTGGTGGGGATGAGGCAGACCAGGAGCGCCACCAGCACGGTCACCGATACCGGCGAGCCGGCGCCGGCCTCGTGCACGGCATAGAGACTGAAGGGCAAGAGGGTCACCGTGGCCAGCAGGAAGACCAGGGTCAGGGCCACCAGCAGGATGGTCAGGGCGATCTCGTTGGGGGTCTTCTGGCGCTTGGCGCCCTCCACCATGCTGATCATCCGGTCCAGGAAGGCCTCGCCCGGGTTGGCGGTGATCTCGACGACCAGCCAGTCGGAGAGCACGCGCGTTCCGCCGGTCACCGAGGAGAAGTCGCCGCCGGATTCGCGGATCACCGGCGCCGATTCGCCGGTGATGGCCGATTCGTCCACTGAGGCCACGCCGTCCAGGACGCGGCCGTCGCCGGGCACGAAGTCGCCGGCCTCGATGAGCACGACATCGCCCTTGCGCAGGGTGCTGGACGGCACGGACTCGCACTTGGCGCCGCGCTTGGGCTCGCGCAGGCGCTTGGCGGCGATGTCGCGCTTGGCCGAGCGCAGGCTCGCCGCCTGGGCCTTGGCGCGGCCCTCGGCGAGGCTCTCCGCGAAGTTGGCGAAGAGCAGGGTGAACCACAGCCAGAGCGTGATGGCGACGAGGAACCAGGCCGGCTCCTCGCCGGTGGCCCGCAAGGCGTCGAGGCACAGGCCGGTGGTCAAGAGCGAGCCGGCATAGACCACGAACATGACCGGGTTCTTGAGCTGGGCCTTGGGCGAGAGCTTCTTGACGCTCTCCGCCAGGGCCGGCTTCACCAGGACCGGGTCGAACAGGGACAGGGTTTTGGCATGGGAGGACATGGCAATCTCGGGCTGAAATGGGGGATGAGCGTTAGGTTCCGATACAAGGTGGCACTTCCCCCGTTCGTCCTGAGCTTGTCGAAGGATGAACGGGGGCGCGTGTCAGCCGCCCGCCCTTCGACAGGCTCAGGGCGAACGGCTGACAGCTTGGGTTTCGGCTTCACTGTGCAAACAGCATCAACTGCTCGACCACCGGCCCCAGGGCTAGCGCCGGGATGAAGGTCAGCGCGCCGAGCAAGAGCACGGTGCCCACCAGCAGGCCGACGAACAGCGGGCCGTGGGTCGTCAGGGTGCCGACGCCGGCCGGCACGCGTTTCTTGGCCGCCAGGCTGCCGGCGATGGCCAGTACGGCGAGCATGGGCAGGAAGCGGCCCAGCCACATGGCGATACCGAGCAGGCTGTTGTAGTACGGCGTGTTGGCGGACAGGCCGGCGAAGGCCGAGCCGTTGTTGTTGGCCGCCGAGGAGAAGGCATAGAGGATCTCCGAGTAGCCGTGGGCGCCCGGGTTGGCGCGGCCGGCCAGGCCCGGCTCCAGGACGACCGCGATGGCCGTGCCCGCGAGGACCAGGAAGGGCGTGGTCAGGATGGCGATCGACACCATCTTCATCTCGTAGACCTCGATCTTCTTGCCCAGGTATTCCGGGGTACGGCCGATCATCAGGCCGGCGATGAACACCGCCAGGATGGCGAAGACCAGCATGCCGTAGAGCCCCGAGCCGACGCCGCCGAATACCACCTCGCCGAGCTGGATCAAGAGCAGCGGCGCCAGGCCGCCCAGGGGCGTGAAGCTGTCGTGCATGGCGTTGACCGCGCCGCAGGACGCCGCCGTGGTGATGGTGGCAAACAGGGCGGAGTTGGCGATGCCGAAGCGGACTTCCTTGCCTTCCATGTTGCCGCCGGACTGCCACGCGCTGACCGCCTGGTCGGCGCCGAGCCGGCTCAAGACCGGGTTGCCGGCCTGCTCCGACGCGAAGGCCAGGAGCACGAAACCCGCGAAGATCACGGCCATGGCGGAGAGTAGCGCCCAGCCCTGGCGGCGATCGCCGACCATCTCGCCGAAGACCCAGCACAAGCCGGCGGGGATGGCGAAGATCGACAGCATCTCGACGAAGTTCGTCAGGGCATTGGGGTTCTCGAAGGGATGGGCCGAGTTGGCGTTGAAGAAGCCGCCGCCGTTGGTGCCCAGCATCTTGATGGCTTCCTGGGAGGCCACGGGGCCCATGGCCAGGGTCTGCCGCCCGCCTTCCAGGGTGTCCAGGTTCGCATAGGCCGAGAGGTTCTGGATGACGCCCTGGCTGACCAGGAACAGCGCATAGACGAAGCCGATCGGCAGCAGGACGTAGAGCGTGCAGCGGGTCAGGTCCACCCAGGCATTGCCCAGGGTGTCGCTGCCCTTGCGGGCGAAGCCGCGGACCAGGGCGATGGCGACCACGATGCCCGTTGCCGCCGACAGGAAGTTCTGCACGCTGAGGCCCAGCATCTGGCTCAGGTAACTCATCGTGGTCTCGCCGCCGTAGCCCTGCCAGTTGGTGTTGGTCGCGAAGCTGATGGCGGTGTTGAAGGCCGAATCGGGTGTCACGGCGCCCATGCCCTGCGGGTTCAGGGGCAGTTCCGCCTGCAGGCGTTGCAGGGCGTACACGGCGGCCACGCCCAGCAGGTTGAAGAACAGGATGGCGCCGGCATAGTGCTTCCAGTCCTGCTCCTCGCCGCTCTTGACCCCGGCCAAGCGGTAGAGCGGGGCTTCGAGCAGGCGCAGGAAGTTCGCACGGCCATCGAAAACGGCGGTCATGTACTGGCCCAGGGGCTTGGTCACGAGGACCACGGCGATGAGGAACAGGGCGATTTGCAGGATGCCTTGGGCGGTCACGGGGACTCCCTCCTTAGGAAAAGCGTTCCGGGAAGAACAGGGCGATGAGCAGGTAGACGAACAGGCCCAGGGCCAGCAGTCCGCCAACAAGGTACAGGGCGCTCATGTCCGGCCTCGCAGGGCTACGCAGGCTTTCAGGAAGCCGACCGTCATCAGGAAGAGCAGGGCCGCAAGCCCCAGATAGGCGGCATCTTGGTAGACAAATTCCATGACGACTCCTTGGTGATTTGGATGACGGAGATCCTAGGAAACGGAGCGTGAAATCGGGGTAAGGATAGGCGGCTGGGGCGTAAAGACGGTGTAAAGACCCCTTTGCCGCCATTCGGACTGCCATGGCTCACGCTTTGCCATTCCCGATGCCGGATTGGCGAAATTTTGTGCTAACGTAGGTCGGTTGTTGTCGCCGCACAGGGCCGTGCCATGCCTAGAATCCTGCTTCTCGAACCCTCCCCGACCCTGCGTCGCGGCCTGGAAAAACTGCTGTGCCGCCAGGGCTTCGAGGTGGTGAGCGCCGCCGATGGTGCGGCGGCCACGGCGCTCTTGAACCCGCCCCAGGACTGGGCCGGGGCGATCCTGGGCTGGTCGCCGGCGCGCACGCCGGCCCTGGATGCCTTGCTGCTTCGTCTCGCGGCCCGGGACTGCGAGACCCTGGGGCTCCTGATCCTGGCCCAGGAAACCGAGCGGGTCGACGAGCGCCTGCTCAATGAGCGGCCCTTCACCCTGATCGAACGCTGGGAACGCTACCGTGACGTGCCGCGCTTGATGCGCGGCCTCCTGGCCTATATCCGCCGCGAGACCCGTTCCCGGGAATCTGCCGAGACCGGGCTGCGCGTGCTCCTGGTGGACGATTCGCGGACCATACGCCTCAATTACCAGAAGCTTCTGGAAGCCCACGGCTATGCCGTGGTGGCCGTCGAGGATGCCGAGGCCGCCCTGGCGGCCGTGGCCGGCGACAGCTTCGACCTGGCCATCATCGATTACTTCATGCCGGGCATGAACGGCGCCATGCTCTGCCGCGCCCTGCGCGAGCGGGCCGAAACCCGCGAGCTGACCCTGGCCATCCTCACCGGTTCCTACCAGGAGCGGGTCATCAACGACTGCCTGGCGGCCGGCGCGGCCGAGTGCATGTTCAAGACCGAATCCCGGGAGCTGTTCCTGGCCCGGGTCCATGGCCTGGCGCGCGGGCGGCTGCGCGAGCGGCGCCTGGAGGCGGAGCGGACGCGCCTGAACCGCATCCTCGCCTCGGTGGGCGACGGTGTTTACGGCGTGGACGGCGAGGGACGCATCCGCTTCGTCAATCCGGCGGCGCTGCGTCTCTTGGCCTGGAGCCACGAGAGCGAGCTGGTGGGGCGGTTAGCCCACGAGTGTTTCCATCCCGCCGACGAGCGCGGCCGGCCCGTGCCCCTGGACACTTGCTTCCTGCACCAGGCCTACGAGCTGGGCGACTCCCTGCGCGACTGGGAGACCCAGTTCTGGCGCGCCGACGGGACCGCCTTGAGCGTGGAATGCACCCTGGAGCCGCTGCGCCAGGACGGCGAGCCGGTGGGTGCCGTGGTGGCTTTCCGCGACATCTCCGAGCGCAAGCTCATCGAGCGGGAGCGGGAATGGCAAGTGCGCCACGACCACCTGACCCAGCTGCTCAACCGCGGGGCCTTCGACGAGGCACTGAGCCAGGAAGTGATGCGCTTGAAGCGCAGCGAGGAGGCCTCGGCCCTGCTGTTCATCGATCTGGACCGTTTCAAGCAGATCAACGACAGCGCCGGGCATGCCGCCGGCGATGCGCTCCTGGTGGCCATCGCCCAGAAGCTCATGTCCCGCCAGCGCCGCTCCGACGTCCTGGCGCGCCTGGGGGGCGACGAGTTCGCCGTGCTCCTGCGCCATGTGGACAGCGGCCAGGTGGCGGGGCTCGCCGAGCAGTTCCGCGCCATCCTGGACGAGACCCGCTTCGCCTTCGCCGGGCGGGAGTTCGACGTCTCCGGCAGCGTGGGCGTCACCCGTCTGGATCGCTACACGCGCTCCACGGCCCTGGCCATGGACTATGCCGACGCCGCCTGCCAGATCGCCAAGCGCAAGGGCCGCAACCAGGTGCATTTGTTCAACGCCCACGACGACGCCGAACACCTGGCCATGCTGGAGCAATCCTGGTCGGCGCGCCTGGGAGGCGCCCTGGCCAGCGACGCCTTCGCCCTGCAGTTCCAGCCCATACGTCGCCTGGAGGGCGGCGCGGCGCTGTACGGCTACGAGGTCTTCCTGCGCCTGGACGACATGGCCGAGCCGGTGACGCCGCGCGCCTTCCTGTCCCAGGCCGAGCGCTTCGAGCTCCTGCCGGCCCTGGACGCCTGGGTCCTGGATTGTCTGGCAGGGCAGTTGCGCGAGGCGGCTGCCGCGGGCCTGAGATTCCACGTTAACGTGGCGTCGGCCTCGCTCGCCGATCCGGCCTACCGGGTCAAGCTGCGCCGCTATCTGGATCAGGGAGTCTTCGCCCCCGGCCAGCTCTGTCTGGAGCTGCGCGATAGCGAGCTGGTGGCGCCGCTCACCGCTCAGCTGGGGGCCCTGCAGGAGCTGGCCGAGGCGGGCTTGAGCTTCGTGCTCGACGAGTTCGGGCGCAGCGGCGCCCAGGCGGCGAGCCTGAAGCTCCTGCCCTTCAAGGCGGTCAAGCTGGACGGCGCCCTGGTCCAGAACCTGGGCCAGGATCCGGTGGCGGACATCCTCCTGCGCGCCATGACCGAGGTGGCCCATGCCCTGGGCCGGCCGGTCCTGGCGCCCCTGGTGGAGGACGAGGTCTTGCTGGCGCCCCTGCGCGCCGCCGGCGTGGACTGGGTTCAGGGCTATGCCCTGGGGCGACCCCAGGCGCAGTGGTTGGCCGGGATGGTCCCGTCCTGCTGAGTCCGGTTGCCCGAGGAAAGTAAAACGGCGCCCTAGGGCGCCGTTTGTTCTTGGAGCGGAGCCTAGGCGGCGTTGCGCAGCTTGCTGTGCTTACGGCCGTAGCCCAGGTAAATGACGACGCCGATGGCGGTCCAGACCGCCAGACGGACCCAGGTGTCGTTGGGCAGGGCGTACATCAAATAGCCGCAGACCAAGGCGCCGGCCGTGCAGGTGAACCAGGGCAGGGGGGTCTTGAAGGGACGTTCCAGCTCTGGCTTGGTCACGCGTAGGACCAGGACGCCGATGCACACGGTGACGAAGGCCAGGAGGGTGCCGATGGACACCAGTTCGCCCAGCACGTCCACCGGGAACAGGCCGCCGATGATGGCGGCGAGCACGGTGGTGATGATGGTGGCCACATGGGGCGTGCCGTGCTTGGGATGGACCTTGCCCATGAACTGTGGCAGCAGGCCGTCGCGGCTCATGGCGAAGAAGATGCGCGGCTGACCCAACATCATGACCAGCATCACCGAGGTCATGCCGGCGATGGCGCCGATCTTGACCGGGATGGCCAGCCAAGCCAGGGCCGGGTGGGTGTCCAGGGCCTTGGCCACCGGGGCGGCGACATTCAGTTCGGTGTAGTTGACCATGCCGGTCATGATGGCGGCGACGATGATATAGAGCACGGTGCAGACCAGGAGTGAGCCGAGGATGCCGATGGGCATGTCCTTCTGCGGATTCTTGGCTTCCTGGGCGCAGGTGGATACGGCGTCGAAGCCGATATAGGCGAAGAAGATCACCGCGGCGCCGGTGGCGACGCCCGACCAGCCGTAGTGGCCGAAGGTGCCGGTGTTTTCCGGGATGAAGGGGGTCCAGTTGTCGGCGCTGACATAGTTGATGCCGAAGGCGATGAACAGCAGGATCACGGTGACCTTGATGGCCACGACCAGGTTATTGACCCAGGCGGACTGTTGGATGCCCACATAGCAGAGCGAGCCGATCAGCAGGACGATGGCCACGGCCGGGAAGTTGAGCAGGGCGCCGGTGGCGCCGATATGGCCGTCGGCGAGCTTGCCGAAGGGGGCATTGACCAGCTGTGCCGGCAGGTCGATGCCGACCTGGTGCAGGAAGCTGACCAGGTAGCCGGACCAGCCAACGGCCACCGTCGAGGCGGCGAACAGGTATTCGAGGATGAGGTTCCAGCCGATAAACCAGGCCACGCCTTCGCCCAGGGTCGCGTAGGAATAGGAATAGGCCGAGCCGGATACCGGGATCATGGCAGCGAATTCGGCATAGCACAGGCCGGCGAAGGCGCAGCCGATACCGGCCAGGACGAAGGACAGGACCAGGGCCGGCCCGGCGTGGTTGGCGGCGGCGGTACCGGTCAGGACGAAGATGCCGGTGCCGATGATGGCGCCGATGCCGAGGGCGATGAGCATCCAGCCGGTCAAGACGCGCTTGAGGCCGTCCTTGTCGTGTGCGTCGCCGGTCAGCTCGGACAGCGGCTTGGTGCGCCAGAGTTGGTTCATGGGGTCCTTCTTCTCGTTTGGTGTTTCAACGGGGGCCGCCCGTGGCCGCTAGACCATGGACGCTCTCATTAGGGAGCCTCTAAAAATGGGCTTAAGTCGATGATGGCAAGGCGGGGCGCGAAAAAGTACCGGAGTTTACTGAAGTAAATGAGGACACTTTTTCGCGCTCCAACGCAGCCAGCGCGGCTTCAGGCTATTTTTAGAGGTTCCCTTGGCAAGGCCCGGACCATAGCACAAGGTGCCAGGCCAAGAAAGCGGAGGACTGCGCCGGGCGCTAGAGCGTGACTCAAGCGGCCCGGCAGCTTCGTGGCAGGGGCTGTGAGTTGGGATACTCGCGCAACGCGGCTCAGGGCGCCGCGAACCGCAACCCTAAGCCGGTCAAATAGCCGGCGTAAGTGCCCAGGGCATAGCCCAGGACCGCCAGCAAGACACCCACCGGCGCCAGCGCCGGGTGGAAGGCGGCGGCGACCACGGGTGCCGAGGCGGCGGCGCCGATATTGGCCATGCTGCCCACGCCGATGAAGAAGGTTGGCGCCTTGATGAGGCGGGCCACGCCCAAGATCAGCAGGCCGTGGATGGAGATCCACAGGGCGCCCACCAGGAACATCACCGGGTATTGGGCGATGGCGGTGATGTTCATCTGCATGCCTATGGTGGCGATAAGCAGGTAAAGGGCCAGGGAGCCGAGCTTGGAGGCGCCGGCGGCCTCCAGGTGGCGGAGGCGGGTCAGGGACAGGAGCATGCCCGCCGCCGTGGCGATGGCCACCAGCCAGAAGAACTTGCTGGTCAGGCTGTAGCGGGCCAGCGCCGGGTAGTTGGCTTCCAGCCAGGGCGCGATGAGGTCGGCGGCGAAATGGGCGAGGCCGGTGACCCCCAGGCCGATGGCGACGATCAGCACCAGGTCGGACAGGGTCGGGATGCGGGCGTTTTCCGCTTCGTAACGGGCCATCTTCTCCTTCAGGGCCTCGATGGCGCGAGTATCGGCCCCGATCTTGGCATCGCGTTCCTGGGCGCGGCTGGCCATCCACAGCAAAAAGGCCATCCACAGATTGGCCACGATCACGTCGACAGTGACCACCACCGAGAAGATGTCGCCGCCGGTGCCGAAGACTTCCTTGAGGGCGGTCTGGTTGGCGCCGCCGCCGATCCAGGAGCCGGCCAGGGAGGCCAGGCCGCGCCAGGCGGCATTGGCATGATCGCCGCCCAGGGTCTCGGGCGCGAACTGGCCGACGAGAAATAGGGATAGGGGGCCGCCGACCATGACGCCCGCCGTCCCGGTCAGGAACAGGGTGATGGCCTTGGGACCCAGGCTGGCGATGGCCTTGTAGTCGATGGACAGGGTGAACAGCTAGGGTCTGTTTACCTTTGCCGCACCGCTGCGTTGCCGCCCAGAAAAGCGCCAGGCAAGGCGCAAGGAGAGAAGTTTGGTCATTCCAAATGAACGACGAGCAACGCGGCATGGCGCTTTTCTGGGCGCAACCCGAAGGGACGGGCCTCCTGTCGCGCATTGCGGCGTCATTCGTCGCTCATGTACGGCAAGTACATCACGCTCCTCATTCCTTGCACTGCGCGACAGGAGGCGCCGTCGCAGCGGTGCGGCAAAGGTAAACAGACCCTAGGGACATGGGCAGCAGGTAGCGGCTGGCGATGGGATAGAGGGCCGAGTGCTCGCCGTCGATGATGCCGAAGGTGTTGAACAAGGAGGGAATGAAATAGCAGAGCAAGAGGGCCGGCACATAGGTGTAGAACTTGCGCAGGCGCGGGTTCTTATGGCTGTTGGTGTAGAACACCAGGCCCAGCACGCTGGCCAGGAGACCGAGCACGACGGCGTCGTTGGTGATCAGGGCGGTGGAGGTCGGCATGGGAGCTACTCGCTCGGCAGGGAGGTGCGCGGCACCTTACCGGGAGTCGCTACTAGGCGCAAGACACAGGGTTTGAGCGCCATTCATTCTAGGCACCCGGTCGGCGCGGCGAGGCGTGATAGTGCTCATCGGATCTGTGGCGTAGTGCACTCGGCACGCGGCGCTTCCTGGGCCAGTCTGAAGCTGCTGACGACAACAACAAGGAGAGCCGCCATGCGCCTACCCCAAGCTTCGACCCTCGCCGCCCCCGTCCTGGCCGCCGGCGTGACCACGGGCCTGTTCCTGTTCATGGCCAGCTTGATCCGGATGCCGGAGGGACCGGTTCCGGTCGTCAAGCCGGCGACGCCCCTGGATTTCGTGTCGCCGCGCTTGGCACCCACCGACGTCAAGTCGCCGAAGACCGAGCCGGAGGCGGCGCCCCAGCTCAGCGCACGGCCTTCGCCCATAGCCAATATCGACCTGCCGCCGGAAAAGACCGGCGTCCAGATCGAGGTTCCGCCGGGGCGGGTGGACATTAAGGGCAGCGGCAACGAGATGACTCGGCGCTGGGGCGGCCCGGATGCACCGGTGGCGCCGAAGGAGCTGATGGCTGGCGGCGACAACCTGATGCCCCTGCTGCGCCGCGAGCCGGTCTACCCGCCGGAAGCGGCGCGGGCCGGGGTCCAGGGCTGGGTGGAGCTGGAATTCAGCGTCTTGCCCGACGGCAGCGTCGGCGAGATCCGGGTCCTGGCCGCCAAGCCCCGCCTGGTCTTCGAGAAGGCCGCCCAGCGGGCCTTGGCGGGCTGGAAATACCAGGCCGAGATCGGCGGCGGGATCCGGCGCGGCAACCGGGTGCGCCTGGACTTCAGGCTGGAGAACCTGGACTGAGGACCGCTAGCCCGGATGAAGGTCCAGGGGACCGGAATCCGGGAACTTGTTATGGGGGCAGGGCCCATCATGGATCCGCGCATTCGGCTCATGCAAGGCGACATCACCCGGCTCGCCGTGGACGCCATCGTCAATGCCGCCAATGAAAGCCTCCTGGGCGGCGGCGGTGTCGACGGCGCCATCCACCGCGCCGCCGGGCCGGAACTCCTGGTGGAGTGCTGCCGCCTGGGCGGCTGTCCCACCGGCCAGGCCCGGCTTACCCAGGGCTATCGCCTGCCGGCGCGCTTCGTCGTGCACACGGTGGGGCCGGTCTGGCATGGCGGCGGTCGCGGCGAGGCCGAGCTGCTGGCCAGCTGCTACCGCAACAGCCTGGCGCTTGCGGCCCAGGCGGGGGCAAAATCCCTGGCCTTTCCGGCCATCTCTTGCGGCGTATACGGCTATCCTGTAGAGGAAGCTTGTCGCGTGGCCGTGACGACCCTGGCCGAGGAACTGCCGCTCTGGCCGGAGATGGAGGTCGTTTACCTGGTCGCCTTCGACAAGCGGGTTCTGGACGCCTACCACCGATGTCTGGGGAGCGTCGCCTGACCGCCGCAGCGAGGTGGATATGTCGCTACGCATCGCCCTGGCCATCGTTGGCTACCTGTTTCTAAGCCTGGTTTCCGGGACTCGGGTATTGGCCGAGCCGCTGATCCTCTATGCCTACCATTACAAACCGCCCTTCATCGTCGACGTCGAGCGCCGCGAGGGCCTGTATTTCGACTTCGGCGAGTACGTGAACCGCAAGCTGGGCCGCCAGGCGGTGCGCACCGAGTACGAGCCGCGCAAGCGCCTGGAGGCGCGGGTGGACAGTCCTGTGTTTCACGACGCGGTGATCGGCGTCAGCCCGATCTGGTTCAAGGACAAAAGGCAGACCCGCTTCCTATGGACCTCCACCTGGATGCACGACCGGGACGAGGTGGTGTCCCTGCGCAGCAACCCGGTGAACTACGACGGGCCGGAGTCGGTGCGCGGCAAGCGTTTCGCCGCCTCTCTGGGCTATTACTACTACGGCCTGGACGAGCTGGCGCAGAAGGGCGGCCTCATCCGCGAGGACTCCATCGGCGAACCCCAGAGCCTGAACCGCTTGTTATTGGGGCGCATCGACTTTGCGGTGATCAGCCGTTCCACGCTCAATTACCTCCTGGGCCGCCGGCCCATGGAGACCCGGCTCTACATTTCGCCCAAGGCCCATGACGAGTTCGAGCGGCGCATCTTGCTCTCGCCGGTCAACACCGACTTCCTGCCGGAATTGGAGAGGGTCGTGGCGGCTTCCCGCCAGGACCCGGAATGGCAGGCCATCCTGGCGCACTATAGCGGTGAGCTTCCGGAGCCCGGCCCCAAGCCCTAGACCGGCGGCGACTTAGTCCGTCCGACCGTCTCGCCTGCCATCCCCGCGCAGCAGCGTCTCCTGATCCAGGCCCGCCAGCTGGGCGCGCAGGGTCGCTTCCGTGGCCGCCGCATCGGTGATGCGCGCTTCGCCACGGGCCAGGCGCTCTAGGAGGCGCTGGCCGACGACTGGCGAGTAATGGCTCTCGTCCCGGTAGTTCCCCAACTGTCCGGTCACTTCCTCCCAGGCCTGGAAATCGTGCACGCGCACATTGGGCAACTTCACCAGCTCGGCCACCAGCTCGCGCTTGAAGGTCAGTAGGCCGTCCAGGGCGCCGATTCGGCCCAAGTGCTCCCAGGCCAGCAGCGAATAGGGCGGGAAGAACAGATCCACCTGCAGCTCGGGATGCTGGTGCAGGGGCTCCAAGAGATTGGCGCGGGCGCTGGCGCGCAAGACCTCCGGCGCATAGGCCGCCGGGCGGTAGCTGTCCAGGAAGCGGCCCTCCGCGACCGCCGCCCGCACCAGGGCTAGGCCATAGTCCCGTTCCTTGCCGGACAGCCAGTCCCAATCGAAGTCTTTATCCAGCTTGCCCCGGGCATGGCCCTTGAGCGTGCGCAGGCTGCGCCGCGTCGTGTCCGGGTTGAGCAGGTAGCGGATGTCGTCGCCATGGGCCTGGTCGTAGAGGTAATCGGGCAGGTTTTCCGCGCCGCGTGCCACGGGCCCCGAATAGGCGAATAGGTCTATGCCCCAGAGCACGCGCTTGGGTTTACCGGTGGCCACGGCCAGCTGGAAGGTCCTGGCCTGCTCGTGGGCGCTGGCCCCGGCCAGGGCGGCGTTGAAGGGCTGGCCACCCAGGTTCGCGCGGATCATCGACGGGCGCAGGTTCTGCACCATGGACGTGCCCAGAGCCAGGACGTCGTAGTCCAGGCGGCGCAGGGCGCCGGGGTTGAGCAGCCGCTGGCTGGCGTCCAGATAGGGCGAGAACTCGGGCCGGTAGCGGTATTGCAACAGGGGATCGATCCAGGCATTCAGGCCCGCGACGAGAGCGAACAACCCGGCCAGGCTGCCGGCCACGGCGATAAACCAGCGGCGTGGGTTCATCATGCCTCTCAAAAATTGAAGTAGAGGAAATCGCCGACCCGGTTGAGCAGCATCACCGCCCAGACGCCCAGCGCGATGGCGGCCAAGGCCTGGCGGCGGCCCAGGCGCTCGGCGGTGTGCAGGTCGATGCTGTTCTTGCCCAGGGTGGCGAGACCCAGAGCAGCCAACAGCCAGATGGCCTCGCTCTGGCCCAGGTTGGGCATGGCGTGGAAGCTGGACAGGACCGGGCCGTCGCCAAGCCGAGCCAACCGGCCCGGCAGCTCCAGGCCCTGGGCGCCGAGCAGGGCGCCATACATGGCGCGGGCCGCCGCCAGATCCGGGGCGCGGAACAGGACCCAGGCCAGGTGCACGAACAGCAGGGTGCAGAACCAAGCCAGGGCCTTGGGCAGGCGAAAGCCCGCGCCGCGCCACAGGCCATGGGCGGCCACCGCCAAGCCGTGGGCCGCGCCCCAGAGCACGAAGGTCCAGCCGGCGCCATGCCAGAGGCCGCTCAGAAAAAAGGTGATGAAGAGATTCAGGCTAGTGCGCGCGCGGCCGTGGCGGCTGCCGCCCAGGGGGATGTACAGGTAGTCGCGCAGGAAGCGGCCCAGGGTGATATGCCAGCGCCGCCAGAAATCGGCGATGTCCAGGGCCCGGTAGGGCGCCAGGAAATTGGCCGGTAGGTGGATGTTGAACATCAGGGCCGCACCCATGGCCATATCGCTATAGGCGGAGAAATCGAAATACAGCTGCAGGCTGTAGGCGCCGGTCGTGGCCCAGGCCTCCAGCAGGCTCAGGCGCTCGGGGCTGGCCCAGCCCTGGTTGGCCAGGGCCGCGAACTCGTCGGCGATAATGAGCTTCTTGGAAAGACCAATGAGGAACAGGAACAGGCCCCGCGCCATGAGCTCCCATTTCGGCTTCTCACCGCTCAGGGTGAACTGGGGCAGGACCTCGCCGTGGTGGACGATGGGCCCGGCGATGAGCTGGGGGAAGAAGGTCACGAACAGGGCGTAGTGATTGAAGCCATGGTCATGGACCTGGCGCCGGTAGGAGTCCACCAGGTAGGCGAGCTTCTGGAAGGTGAAGAAGCTGATGCCCAGGGGCAGGACCAGATGCAGGAGCGGCAGCT
Organism: Gammaproteobacteria bacterium; assembly: GCA_016182845.1. Taxonomy (GTDB): domain Bacteria; phylum Pseudomonadota; class Gammaproteobacteria; order Enterobacterales; family Permianibacteraceae; genus JACPFT01. The sequence goes on along the minus strand of JACPFT010000016.1, from coordinate 146,689 downwards.
CCGCGCCCAGCAGGTTCAGGTTGCCGATCAGGAAGTCCGCGTACTTGAACCAGGCCAGGAGGGCGAGATTGCCGGCCAGCCCCAGGGCCAGCAGGGCCTTGTTGGGCCGGCGCGCCAGTTGGCGGCCCAGGAAGTAATTAACGCCTAGAGAGGCCATAAGCAGGGGCACGTACAGCGGGTTCCACCAGCCGTAGAAGACCAGGGAGGCGGTCACCAGGAAGGCGATGGCCGGCTCCTGGCCGAAGCGCGGGCGCAGGAACCAATAGGCCCCCACCGTCAGCGGCAGGAAGGCGAAGATAAAGATGAAGGAGCTGAACAGCATGGCCGCACTCGGGCTGCGCCGGGCGCGGCGCGCAAAATGGGCTATTGTAGCGAAAGGCCGGCGCAAAACGAGGCGTGTATGACCCCGCTTATCACTCTCACCACGGATTTCGGCTCCCAGGACGGCTATGTCGGCGCCATGAAGGGCCGCCTCCTGAGCCTGTGCCCCGGCGCCCAGCTCGTCGATCTCTCCCACGACATCCCGGCGCAGGCCATACGCCAGGCGGCCTGGTGTCTGGCGCGGGCGGCGCCGGAGTTTCCGCAAGGCACGATCCACCTCGCCGTCGTCGATCCGGGCGTGGGCTCGATGCGCTCCGCCCTCTTGGCGCGCACCGCGCGGCACTGGCTGCTAGGCCCCGACAACGGCCTGTTCGGGCGCCTCCTGGAGCAGGAGCCGCCCGTAGGCCTCTGGCATCTGCACCGCGAACACCCCCACTGGCAGGCGCACCAGAGCTTCGACGGCCTGCATGTCTTCGTGCCAGCGGCGGCGCGTCTGGCCCTGGGCGACGCACCGGATACCCTGGGCAAGCCGGTCAAGGCCTTTCACCACCTACCCGATCCCACGCCGGCCTGGACCGAGGGGCGGCTCAATGGCGAAGTCCTGACCTTCGACCGCTTCGGCAATGCCCTCACCAATATCCGCGCCCGCCACCTGGAAGGCCTGGCCGGCAAGCCCCTGATCTATGTCGGCGAGGCCTGGCTGCCCCTGGTGCGCCATTACGCGGAAGGCGAGGGCCAGCCGGGCATGGCCCTCATCAACAGCGACGGCCTACTGGAGCTGGCGGTCTACTGCGGCTCGGCCCAGGCGGCCTTGGGCCTCGGCGAGGGCTCGCCGGTGTATGTGGCCACCGCGTAAATTTTTCTCTTCCCGCAAACTTTTTCCCCGGTTTATCCGCCATTAAGCTCAAGACCGAGTAAAACAGCGGCTTGCCGGGCGCCCGCGCCTGGGAAAACAAACACCGCATTAAGAAGGAATGGCCGCCATGCTGGGCCTGCTGGACAGCGATGAACACCTGATACGCCGTGCCCTGGAGGGCTCGGCTCGCGCCTGGACCAAGCTGGTCCAGCGTTACGAGCGCAAGGTCTACAACCATGCCCTGCGCCTCGCCGGCAACCCGGAGGATGCCCTGGATCTGATGCAGGACGCCTTCCTGGCGGCCTACCGCAACCTGCCCAATTTCCGGGGCGAGGGCGCCTTCCCGGCCTGGCTGATGCGCATCGCCGGCAACCGCGCCCTGGATTTCCTGCGCCGCCGCCAGCTGACCCGCCAGCACTTCGCCGAGGATGCCGAGGAGGCCATGGAGCAGGTGGCGGGCGGGACCACGCCCTTCGAGCAGCTGGCCGATGCTCAGAAGCGCGGCCATGTATTGGAACTCTTGCAGCGCCTGCCCGCCGAGCAGCGCCTGGTCCTGGAGCTGAAGTTCTTCCAGGACCTGACTTTCGAGGAAATCGCCGCGCAGATGCGCATACCGGTCAACACCGCCAAGACCCGGATGTATGCCGGCCTGTCGCGCCTGCGCGGTCATGTGGAGATGAGCCATGCCCTTTGAACCCTCAAGCTGTGTCCACGACAAGGACTTGCTCCTGGCCGCCGCGGAAGGGCGGCTGTCCGCCGGGGAGCTGGCGGCGGTCGAGGCCCAGTGCCGAGCCTGTCCGGCCTGTGCCGCCGATCTCGAGCAGATGCGCTTCCTGCACCAGGCCGCCGCCCAGTGGCAGGACGCGCCGGTTCCCGACTGGAACCGGGCCGGGGCACTGCCGCGTGCCGAGCGCCCCCGCCTGGCCTGGCCCCAATGGCTGAGCCTGGGCGCCTCCTTCGCCGCCCTGGTCCTGGCCCTGAGCCGAGTCGATGTCCGGCACGATGTCCAGGGCTGGAGCCTGAGCCTGGGCGAGGCGCCGGCCGCCGCCGTGGCCGATGCCGGCGGCCTGGAGCGCCGCCTCAAGACTTTCGAGCTGAGCCAAGCCGCCTACCTGGAGGGCGAGCTGGCCCGGCGCGACGAGGCGCAAGCCGGCCTCACCCGCGAGCTGCTCAAGGCCGTGGCGACCCAGAACCAGCGCGAGCGGCGCACGGATATCGACACCCTGCTGGCCTACTGGCGGGAGCAGCAGGAGAGCGAGTCCGTGCGCCTGGAGACCAAGCTCAACACGGTCAGCAGCCAACAGCTGCGTAGCACGCGGGTCCTGAGCGGCCTGCTCAAAGAACTCAATGCCAAAGAATCCACCGATAACCCGGACCTGAGTCCGGCCAGCACCACGGAGTCCTTATGAATACCCGGAAGTTCATCCTGAAAACCTTGAGCACCCTGGTGAGCGGCGGCCTCCTGGCCGGCTGCCTGGCCTCCTGGCCGGCCTATGCCAAGGCGCTCGACACCCAGCCCATCGCCGGCGACGTGGACATCCTGCGCGGCATCCTGGCCTCGGCCCTGAGCGAGGGCAAGCGCCGCAATGACTGGCTGGATCGCGATCAGATCCGCAGCTGGTATCTGGCGCGCCAGGGCGTGGTGTTCCGCATCGACACCGATCCCTTCCGGCAGCAGGGCGGTTTCATGCGCCATATCGAGGTCAACCAGGATTTCTGGGAAGCCAACTGGGAGGCCGCCAACGAGGCCATGGAAAGCGCCATGGAATCCCTGGAGCAGAGCGGCATGCAGGTCGAGCTGCCGGACCTGCCCGAGCCACCGGAGCCGGCCGAGCCGGCCGAACCGGCGGAACCCGCCCATGCCTATAGTTTCCGCACCCACGACGGGGCCGGGGCCGCCAGCAACGACGCCGACCGCCAGGCCCTGCGCTCCCTGACCGAGGCGGTGCGCGCCAAGTCCCGCGCCCTGCGCGACAAGGCCAAGGCGCTGCGCCAGCTGCGCGATAGTAAGGATGCCGCGGCCCGCGCCCGCACCGAGCAGGAAATCAAGGCGCTCAAGGCCGAGCTCAAGGCCGAGCGGGAGAAGCAACGGGCCCTGATGGCCGAGCAGAAGTCCAAGGCGGAAGCCGCCTGGACCAAGGCCCTCGCCGAGCTGGAGAGCAAGCTGGTGACGACCCTGTGCAACTACGGCGGCTCGCTCAAGTCGGTGCCCAAGGAGGAGCATGTCACCCTGATCCTGGACGATGCCGTCCGCGGCGAGGAGGGCCGCCAGGACTTGTACTATGTGTTCTCCCGCAAGGACTTGAGCGATTGCCAGGCCGAGCGCCTGAGCGCCGCCCAGCTCAAGGACAAGGGCTTGCGCTACGCCTACTGAGAATCAAGCTTCAGATTTGCCTACTATTTGGCCAAACCGCCCGACAGACCGCCGGGCGGTTTTCCTACACGGACAAGCGGTATTGCCCTACAGGTTTTGACTGAACTAAAATGTCATTGTGACGAGTGTCACAAATCGGCGCCCAGAATCAGCGCCGATTCTCCGGTAGCAGGAGCCACCACGCCCTTGAGGAGCGTTATGATGACCCCGATAAGTCTTCCGGAAACGGATTTCATCGTACAGAATGGAACACGTGCCTACATCGGCGCCGATCGCCGTGGAACTCCCCGCCGAGCCGGCAAGCTGAGCCATTTCGAAAAGCTCTTGCGCGACTTCGGCCTGGATCGCCGCTATCTCTCGGATCGCCGCCAGGCCAATACGTCCTGGCTGCTGTTGTCCGACCAGGCCGCCTGAGCCGCAGTCCGCCAAACTTGGGCCGGCGGTCTGCGCCATGACCGGACCGAACCCGGCCCTGTGCTTCCCCGCGCTCAACCTCCCTTCTCCCCTGGAAGACTTCGATTTCCCGCCCTGGCGTCGCCATGGCGTACCGATCTGGGTCAAGCGCGACGATAGCATCCATCCGACCCTGTCCGGCAACAAATGGCGCAAGCTGAAATACAACTTGTTGGCCGCCAGGGAGCAGGGCATCTCGCGCCTGGCGAGCTTCGGCGGCCCCTGGTCCAATCATCTGCATGCCCTGGCCTATGCCGGGAGGCGCTTCGGCTTTGAAACCCTAGGCCTGGTGCGCGGCGAGGCCCACGAGGCCCTGACGCCTTGTTTGCGCGATTGCCGGGACTGGGGCATGCGCCTGGAGCGCCTGCCCCGCGCCGAGTACCGGCGCCGCCAGGACCCGGACTTCCAGGCTGAGCTGGCCCGGCGTTTCGGGCCCTGCCTGGTATTGCCCGAGGGCGGCAGCAATGCCCTGGCCCTGCGAGGCGTCGCCGAACTGGTGGCCGAGATCGACCGGCCCTTCGACCTCATCGCCTGCGCCGTGGGCAGCGGCGCGACCCTGGCGGGCATCGCCTCCGCCCTGCCGCCCGGGGCCCAGGCCCTGGGGCTGGCCGTGCTCAAGGGCGCCGAGTACCTGGAGGCAGAAGTGCGGGGGCTGTTGGCCGGCGCCGGCCTGGCCGCCGGCCCCTGGAGCATGGAGCATGGCCATCACGGCGGCGGCTATGCCCGGGTCGGCCCGGAGCTCCTGAGCTTCTGCGCCGAGGTGGAGGCCAGCACGAGGCTGGTGCTGGAACCGGTCTATACCGGCAAGCTGTTTCAGGGCATAGGCCGGATGCTGGAGCAGGGCCAGATCGCAACCGGCACCCGCCTGGTCCTAGTCCATACCGGGGGGCTGCAAGGTCTACGCGGTTTTAAACAACCCGCCAAATAAGTTCCCGCAGCCCATCGGCGACGAACGGGCTTGAAAAATCCTGAGAAAACCTTACGTTAAAGCACCTTGCACCGCCAATGTCTGTCAGCGGCGCGACTTTTCGTCGTCCCCGCGCAGGCGGGGACCCAGCCGGTGGCTATTGCTACTGACTGGATATCCGCCTTCGGGGGGATGACGGTCTGTTCGTCGATCGGCATTACCTTGCGCCGCCCGGCACTCTTCTGCTGCGGATGCTTGCGGCGACGTGCAACCCCATTGCTGTGTTTCCCCATGGATCAGGATGCACTCATGATCGAAATCGACCATTTGACCCGGTATTTCGGGGATTTCTGCGCGGTGGACGACCTGTCCTTCCGCGTCCAGCCCGGCGAAGTCCTGGGCTTCCTCGGCCCGAACGGGGCCGGGAAATCCACCACCATGAAGATGATCTGCGGCTTTTTGTCGCCAAGCAGTGGAACGGTGCGCGTCTGCGGCCATGACGTGGAGCGGGAGCCCCTGGCGGCCAAGCGGCGTATCGGCTATCTGCCGGAGGGCGCGCCCGCCTATGGCGAGATGAGCCCCTGGCAGTTCCTCTCCTTCGCCGCCGAGCTGCGCGGCCTGAAGGGCGAGGCCAAGCTCAAGGCCCTGGCCATGGCCATCGCACGCCTGGAGCTGCAGGAAGTCCTGCACCAGAGCATCGACACCCTGTCCAAGGGCTTCAAGCGCCGCGTCGGCCTGGCCCAGGCCATCCTGCACGACCCGGACGTCCTCATCCTCGATGAGCCCACCGACGGCCTGGATCCCAACCAGAAGCACCAGGTCCGCCAGCTGATCAAGGGCCTGGCCGCCGACAAGCTGGTCATCGTCTCCACCCACATCCTCGAGGAAGTCAGCGCGGTCTGTAGCCGCGCCCTGATCATCGCCCGGGGCCGTTTGGTGGCCGACGGCGGACCGGAACAGCTGGAGGCTCGCTCGCGCTACCACAATGCCGTGTTCCTGCAGCTCGCCCGGGAGGTGGATGTGGATGCCCGCTTGCGCGCCCTGCCCGGCGTCGCCGGCCTGGAAGGGCAGGGCCTGCAGCGCCTGATCCTGGCCCGTCCGGGGCATGCGCTCTTCGACGCGGTCAGCGCCCTGGCCTTGAAGGAAGGCTGGCCCCTCCTGGGCATGAGCGTCGAGCGCGGCCGCCTCGACGATGTGTTCCGCACCCTCACCGCGGAGGCTTGAGATGGATGCCGTAAAACAGATATTCCGCCGGGAATTCGCCAGCTATTTCGCCACGCCCCTGGCCCTGGTCTTTATCGTGATCTTCCTCGCCGTCTGCGGCGCCTTCACCTTCTATATCGGTGGATTTTTCGAACGCGGCCAGGCGGATTTACAACCCTTCTTCTATTTCCATCCCTGGCTGTATTTATTCCTGGTGCCGGCCATTTCCATGCGCCTCTGGGCCGAGGAGCGCAAGAGCGGCACCCTGGAATTGCTGATGACCTTGCCGGTGACCATCGCCCAGGCCGTGCTCGGAAAATTCCTCGCCGCCTGGGCATTTTGCGGCCTGGCCCTCGCGCTGACCTTCCCCCTGTGGCTGACGGTGAATTACCTGGGCTCGCCCGATAACGGCGTGATTCTCACCGCCTACCTGGGCTCCTTCCTGATGGCGGGCGGCTTCCTGGCCATAGGCTCCTGCTTGTCGGCCTGTACCAAGAACCAGGTCATCGCCTTCATCCTGAGCGTGGCGGTCTGTTTCCTGTTCATCGTCAGCGGCTTCCCCCTGGTGCTCGACGCCTTCCAGTCCTGGGCGCCCCAGGCCCTGGTGGATGGCATCGCCTCCTTGAGTTTCCTGAGCCATTTCGATGCCATCAGCAAGGGCGTCATCGCCCTGCGCGATGTCCTGTATTTCGTCACCGTGATCGCGGTCTGGCTGGTGGCGACCGCCATCGTCATCGACATGAAAAAAGCGCAATGAGGAAAGCTCCCATGACGCCGAAAACACAGCACCAAGCTCGTGCGACCCGCCAGTGGTTCAGCGCCACGGGCCTCGCGATCCTGGCGGTGGGCTTCATCGCCTTCGCCGTGCTCAATAACCTGGTCCTGCGCGGCGCGCGCCTGGACTTGAGCGAAAGCCGGCTCTACACCCTGTCCGAGGGCAGCAAGCGCCTGGTGCGCGAGCTCAAGGAGCCCCTCAATCTCTATCTGTACTTCTCCGACAGCGCCTCCAAGGACATTCCGGAGCTGCGCGGCTATGCCCAGCGCGTGCGCGAGCTTCTGCAGCAATATGCCGAGGAGAGCGGCGGGAAGCTGCGCCTGTCCGTGGTGGACCCTCAAGCCTTCTCCGAGGAAGAGGACCGGGCGGCCCAGGCCGGCTTGCAGGCCGTGCCCGTGGGCGGCACCGAGCTGTATTTCGGCCTGGTGGGCACGAGCAGCACCGATGCCCGCGACATCATCGGCTTCTTCCAGCCCGACAAGGAAGCCAGCCTGGAATACGAGATCAGCAAGCTGATCCATCGCCTGGGCACGGCGCGCAAGCCCACCATCGGGGTGCTGTCCGGCCTGCCGATTCTGGGCGGCTGGGACATGATGACCCGGCAGCGCAGCGAGCCCTGGGTGGTGACGGAGCAGTTGCGCCAGTTCGCCAACCTGCGCGAGCTGAAGGCGGAAGACGGGCAGATCCCCGCGGATCTGGATGCCCTCTTGGTGGTCCAGCCCAAGGGCCTGGCACCGGCCATGCTCTATGCCCTGGATCAGTACGTGCTCGGCGGCGGCAAGACCCTGGTCTTTGTCGATCCGGTGGCCGAGCAGGACAGGCTGCCCCAGAGCCCGCAGATGCCCTTTCCCAAGACCATCGCCGGCCAAGACCTGAATACCTTGTTCAAGGCCTGGGGCTTCTCCATCGCCATGGACAAGGTCGTGGCCGATCCGGGCCATGCCCTGCAGATCGTCGCCGGTCCGGGCCAGGGACCCATCACCCACCTGGCCCTGCTGGGCCTGGGTCCCCAGGCCATTGCCCGCGAGGATCTGATCACCGCCAACCTGGAGTCCCTGAATTTCGCCTCCACCGGCGCCATTCTGCCCTTGGACGGCAAGAGCACCGTCATCGAGCCCCTGGTGACCAGCAGCCCGAGCAGCGCCTTGCTGGACCGCGGCCGCTTCGACTTCCTGCCGGATCCTTCCGCCTTGCAGCAGGGCTTCGTGCCCGGCACTACCGCCTATGTCCTGGCGGCGCGGATCGGCGGCAAGGCCAAGACCGCCTTCCCCGAGGGCAAGCCGCAGGCCCCGGCGGCGAACGCGCTGGACGCCAGCCTGAAGGCCAAGCCGGCGCCGGCCGCCGGCCCCCATCTGGCGGAGGCGACTATCGGAGTGAACCTGCTCGTCGTCGCCGACACCGATGTCTTGTCGGATCGCCTGTGGGTGGAGAAGCAGCAGTTCTTCGGCCAGACCCTGGCCAATCCCTTCGCCGACAATGGCGACTTCCTGGCCAATGCCGCCGAGCAGTTCTCCGGCAGCGAGGCCCTGGTCTCCCTGCGCGGCCGGGGCCGCTACAGCAGGCCCTTCGAGCGCGTCCAGGCCCTGAAGGCCCAGGCCGAGGGCCAGCTCCTGGCCCATGCGGAGAACCTGCAGAAGCAGCTGGACGACACCGAGAAGAAGCTCAACGAGCTGCAGCAGGGCGGCCTCAAGGGCGGCGCCGTCAGCCTAAACGCCGAGCAGCAGCGCGCCGTCCAGGAGTTCGCCGAACAGAAGGCGCGCATCCGCAAGGAGCTGCGCGAGGTGCGCCACCAGCTGGACAAGGACATCGACGCCCTGGGCAACCGCCTCAAGCTCATCAATATCGTCCTAGTCCCGTCCATCCTGATCCTCATCGCCATGGGCGTCGCGGCGGCACGGCGCGGCCGCCGCCAGCGCCGTGAAGGAGTTGGTCATGCAGCATAAGCACCTCGCCTACCTGGCGGTTGGCGTCCTGGTCCTGTCCCTGGCCGCCAGCTTCAGCCTCAATAAGTCCGAAATGGGCCCTGCGACCGAATCCGCCGCCATCCTGCCCGGCTTCGCGGCGGCGCAAGACCGGCTCAGCGAGCTGCGCGTCGCCGGTAAGGAGGACAAGTCCACCACCCTCAAGCAGGAGCAGGGCCGCTGGCTGGTGGCCGAGCGCGGCTATCCGGCCAGCCTGTCCAAGCTCAGAACCCTGGTGGATTTTCTCGCCACGGCGAAGATCGTCGAGGAAAAAACGGCCCTGCGGGAAAACTATGAAAAGCTGGGCGTGGCCGCGCCCGCCGAGGGCGGGTCTGGCACCCTGGTCACGGCCCTGGCCGGCGACAAGACCCTGGGGCGCCTGGTCGTCGGCCGCCAGGCCTCGGCCACGCGCGGGCAGTTCGCCCGCCTCCCCGACGAGGCGCCGTCCTACCTGCTGGACAAGGAACTGGAGCTGGGCGCCGATCCGGCCAGCTGGCTGGACACGGCCCTGCTCGATCTGCCGGAGGCGGAGGTACAAAGGGTCGAGCAGGGCGGGAGCTATGTGCTCACGCGGGAGCGGGGCGCCTCGGCCTGGCAGCTGTCGCCCCTGCCGGCCGGCAAGCAGCTCGGCGACAGCTATCTGCTGGCGGGAACGGCCGGCGCCCTGGCCGGCCTGGAGCTGGTCGATGTGCAGCGCGCCCCCAGCGCCGAGTTCGACCAGGCCGATAAGCGCTCCGTCCGCTTTTACGCCTACGACGGCCGGGTCGTCGAGCTGGAGCTGGCCAAGCGCGGCGAGCATGCCCTGCTGCGCCTGAGCGCGCGCTTCGACGAAGCCCAGGCCAAGACCCATGCGCCGGGCGGCAAGCTGGACGAGGCGGCGGCCAAGGCCGCCAAGGCTCAGGTCGAGGAATGGGCGAAGCGGACCGAGGGCTGGATTTTCACGCTCTACGCCACGCGCGGCGAGAGCCTGGCGCGGCCGCTGAGCGAGCTGGTGCAGGATATTCCGCCGCCGGCGAAGAAGCCCTGAGCCTTGCCGTCCGACTGAAGTCGGACCTACGGGGCCATCGTTGTAGGTCCGGCTTCAGCCGGACAGCGCACGGGACTTTGTGCTCCCGCTAGCCTCGCCTATCATGGCGGGGCTTTTTTATTCGAGCGATGAGCATGGCCAAGGCGAAAATCACCTACACCTGTACCGAATGCGGCGCCGTGGCCAGCAAATGGGGCGGGCAATGCGGCGACTGCGGGGCCTGGAACACCCTGGTGGAAACCGTCGCGGAGACCGCGAGCGAGAAGAGCGCGCGCTTCGCCGGCTATGCGGGGGCCCAGTCCCAGATCCAGAACCTGTCGGCGGTGCGCATCGCCGATACGCCGCGCATCGCGACGGGCCTGTCCGAACTGGACCGGGTCTTAGGGGGCGGCATGGTGCCCGGCTCCATCGTCCTGATCGGCGGCGATCCCGGGATCGGCAAGTCGACGATCCTGCTGCAGACCCTCTGCCATCTCGCCAAGCACGAGAAGGCCTTGTACATCACCGGCGAGGAATCCCTGGAGCAGGTGTCCATGCGCGCCCAGCGCCTGGGGCTGGACGGCGGCAGCCTGCGCCTGCTCACCGAGACCAACGTGGAGCGCATCACCCGCCTGGCCGGCGAGGAGAAGCCCAAGATCATGGTGGTGGACTCCATCCAGACCATCCACACCGACATGCTGCAATCTGCGCCGGGGGGCGTGGCCCAGGTGCGCGAGTCGGCCGCCCAGCTGGTGCGCTTCGCCAAGCAGACCGGCACGGCCATGTTCCTGGTGGGTCATGTCACCAAGGAGGGCGCCCTGGCCGGGCCGCGGGTACTCGAGCACATGGTCGACGCCGTGCTTTATTTCGAGGGCGAGGGCGATTCCCGCTACCGGGTGATCCGCGCCGTGAAGAACCGTTTCGGCGCGGTTAACGAGTTGGGCGTGTTCGCCATGACCGAGACCGGCCTCAAGGAGGTGAAGAACCCCTCGGCCATCTTCCTGTCCCGCTACGGCGAGAGCGTGCCCGGCTCGGTGGTCATGGCCACCTGGGAGGGCAGCCGGCCCATCCTGGTGGAGGTCCAGGCCCTGGTGGACAGCTCTCACATCGGCAATCCCCGGCGCGTGACCTTAGGCCTGGATCAGAACCGCCTGGCCATGCTGCTCGCCGTCCTGCACCGGCACGGCGGCATCCCCACCTACGATCAGGACGTCTTCGTCAACGTGGTGGGCGGGGTGCGCGTCCTGGAGACCTCGGCGGATCTCGCCCTGGTCATGGCCGTGCTGTCCTCGCTCAAGAACCGCTCCCTGGAACAAGAGTTATTGGTGTTCGGCGAGATCGGCCTGGCCGGCGAGATCAGGCCGGTGCCCAATGGCCAGGAGCGCCTGCGCGAGGCGGCCAAGCACGGCTTCAAGCGCGCCGTGGTGGCCAAGGGCAATGCGCCTAAGCAGGGTGTGGAGGGCATGGAGATCGTGCCGGTGCAGCATCTGAAAGAGGCCCTGGACGCCGTGTTCTAAGAGCCTGTCCACGACCTCGCTGAATGGCGGATCGCGGCGTTGGAAGCGCTCCATCCATTGATCGAGCTCGTGAACAGGCTCTGGGGGCCGTCAAAAATCCACGCGCAAGGACAGGTAGAGCCCTCGCCCCTCCTGGGGCAGCAGGGAGTTGTAATAGCCGGCGCTGCCCTGCCACTGGCCGTCTTCGTCGCGGAAGCCGGGCGCCGTGCCGGCATTGGCCTCGCGCAGGCCCGGATGGAAATAGTCCTTATCGGTGAGATTCAAGACGCTCAAGGACCAGCCCAGGCCCCTGATGGGCCAATCCCGGTGCAGCAGGTTCAGATCGAAGACCGTGTAGGCGGGCACTTCCTTGACCGGATTGGTGGGCACGGTGCGCCGCGCCGCCACGTAGCGGGCGCGCAGCGTGCTGCTGAAGCTCGCGCTCATGGGCCAGGTCAGCCCCAGGTGCAGGCTGTTGGGCGCAGTGTCGCCCACCGGGCCCTCGACGAGCCGGCCGTCGGCCTGGGGCCGGGATTCCCGGGCGCGGATGTGGGAATAATAAGCCCAGAGATTCCAGGGCCGCTCGCCCCAGGGCAGGCGCGCGTTGAGGTGTAGGTCCAGGCCCTGGATTTGCCGCCCTCCCAGGTTCCTGGCGCCGCCCGAGTAGGTGATGATATCGCCCTGGCTGCGCAGGCGGTAAGCGCTGAGCAGGAGGCTGTAATCGCCCGCCTGATAGCCCAGACTGGTTTCCAGGGTGCGCGAGGTTTCCGGATCCAGGCTGGGATCGCTGCCGGAGCCGCGCCAGCCGCCGTAGAGCTCGCGGGGCGCCGGCTCGTTGAAGGCTTCGCCGTAGAGCAGCTTCGCGGTCCAGGGTTTCAGGGAGAGCACATAGCCGCCGCGCAGCGTGCGCGCGGTGCCGTATTCCGAATTGTGGTCGAAGCGCACGCCAGCCAGCAGCCGGTGGCTTTCATTCCAGCCGAACAATTCGCCGTGGGTATAACGGAGCATGGCGTAGAGCGCGGCATCGCGGGTGTCTATGCGGTTGCGCGGGATGCTGTCGCCGTTCGGGCGGCTCGGATTCGGGTAGTCGTCGATCTCGAGGATTTCGCTAACCGGCATATCCGGGCCGAAATTGATGCGATAGGCTTTTTGCAAGTCCTTGCTTTCGTATTTCAGCCCGCCGAGCAGATTCCAGTTCTCGCCGAGCCGGTATTCGCCGTCCAGATTGAGTGCCCAGCTTTGGTTTTCCGCAGCCCAATAGGAGTAATTGGCGACGCGAACGGGTTCGCCGGTCACCGGGTCGGTGACGTTGTAGGCTTCCAACGTGTCGGAATAATTATCCAGCCCGCTTTGGCGGTAGCGCAGCAGCAGCGTGGCCGAGAGTCTCTCGCCAAAATGCCAGGGTTGGCGCAGGTATACGGATAAATCCGGTTCGGCCCAATAGGACAGCATCGCCACGCGGTCCGAGGGATAGACCGTCCCGAAATGGGTGTTGAGACTGAAGTATTGCAGCGCGAACTCGGTGTCCTTGTGAAAGACGCGCATATCCAGGGCCCGGTTGGCATGGGGCGAGGAATACTTGCCTCCCCGGCTGTGATCATCGGCGAATGCGCCCCAGAGGCTGCGATCCTGCTGGTAATGTTCCTTGGTCCACTCGTAATTGCCGGCTTGGCTCGTGTCCAACTCGCCGTCGTCCAGGCGGCCCGCCAGGCTGAAGCGCCAATCGCCCTCCTTGTACAGGTAGTGGAAATCGGCGATGCGCCCGTCGAAGGAGCCGCCGGTGAGCTGACCGGTTAGGCTATAGCCGTCAACCAACCGGTCCTGGCGGGTAATCACATTGATCACACCCACGAAGGCATTGGGGCCATACACGGCCGAGGCCGGTCCGTAGACGATCTCGACGCGCTCGATATGGCTCAGGGGCAGGGTGCTGATCACCTCGTCCTGATTGAAATACAAGTGATTGAGGATCGTGCCGTCCAGCATCAGCAAGTAGGGCGTGCCTATGGTCTTGCGCAGGCCGCGCCATTGGTTGCGGAAATAGGTGTCGCCGTAGGGGCGGGACAGATCCATGCCCGGCAGATCATTGTAGATCTCGGACAATTCCCGGTAGCCGCGCTGGCGGAGTTCGTCGCCGGTGAGCACGATGGCGGTGGCGGGGGCGTCTTGCAGGCGTTCGGTTTGGCGCGAGGCGGTGCTGATGGAGAATTGGACTAGCTCTTCCAGCGAGAGCTCGAACAAGTCCGGAGTGTCCTCGGCGGCTTGCGCGGTGAGCGGCAGGGCGCACGCCGCGAGGGCGACGAGGGAGAGCGATAACGGGGTCCTACCTAGGCCCAGGCCTCTCATTGTCCCCGGCTCAGGCTTTCCAGCTCCCGTTCCAGGAGTTCGGCCGAGCCCAGATTGAGCTCCACCAGGCGGCGCAGATGGGAGGCGCTTTCCAGATCAAGGCCGACGCAGCGCAGGCCGACTTCCCTGTCTTGAGCCCAGGCGGCGGTGACCGCCATGCGAATCACCTCGTAGGACCCGCTCAAGACGAATTCCAGGATGTATTTCTTGCCTGCTTCGCCCTGCCAGGGAGAATCCAGCAGCAACAGGGCGCCCTTGAAGGAGATGTCCTTGAGGCGTCCGGCTTGAAGGCCGTCCGGGCCGACGATGCGGGCCGTGGCGGCGAAGTCGATACGGGAGTGGTGGCGGCGGTCGTCGGTGTTCATGCTGCTAGGTCGTGCGGAGTGATTTTTAGATTATAGATGCTGAAGTCGTCCTTGCGTCGCGAGCGCGGATGTCAGCAAAAACAAACCCGCTCGAGGCGGGTATGTTTTCATCGGCCGGTATCAGGCATCGAAGCGCTTGTACTTGATACGGTGGGGCTGGTCGGCCTCCACACCTAGGCGGCGCTTGCGGTCGGCCTCGTAGTCGGCGTAGTTGCCCTCGAACCACTGGGTCTTGGAGTCGCCCTCGAAGGCCAGGATGTGGGTGGCGACGCGGTCGAGGAACCAGCGGTCGTGGGAGATGACCACGGCACAGCCGGCGAAGCTGAGCAGGGCTTCTTCCAGGGCGCGCAGGGTTTCCACGTCCAGGTCGTTGGTCGGTTCGTCGAGCAGGAGCAGGTTGCCGCCGCTCTTCAGCAGCTTGGCCAGGTGCACGCGGTTGCGCTCGCCGCCGGACAGGTGCTTGACGAATTTCTGCTGGTCCGTGCCCTTGAAGTTGAAGCGACCGCAATAGGCGCGCGAGGGCGTCGTGTAGTCGCCGATGGTGATCAGGTCCTGGTCGTCGGAGATTTCCTGGAACACGGTCTTGTCGCCGTCCAGGGCGTCGCGGCTCTGGTCCACATAGGCGAGCTTGACCGTGTCGCCGATGCGCATGGCCCCGCTGTCCGGGGTTTCCTGACCGGTCATGATCTTGAACAGGGTGGACTTGCCGGCGCCGTTGGCGCCGATGATGCCGACGATGCCGCCGCGCGGCAGGCGGAAGCTCAGGTCTTCATAGAGCATGCGGTCGCCGAAGTGCTTGGTCAGGTGTTCGGCCTCGATGACCACGTCCCCGAGGCGCGGCCCCGGCGGAATGTACAGCTCGCGGGTCTCGTTGCGCTTCTGGAACTCCTGGCTGGACAGTTCCTCGTAGCGGGCGACGCGGGCTTTGGACTTGGCCATGCGGCCCTTGGGGTTCTGGCGCACCCACTCCAGCTCTTCCTTCATGGCCTTGATATGGGCGGTCTCCTGCTTCTCTTCGATTAGTAGGCGGGCCTCTTTCTGTTCCAGCCAGGAGGAGTAATTGCCCTGCCAGGGGATGCCCATGCCGCGGTCCAGTTCCAGGATCCAGCCGGCGACGTTGTCGAGGAAGTAGCGGTCGTGGGTCACGGCGACGACCGTGCCCGGGAATTCGCCCAGGAAGCGCTCCAGCCAGGCCACGGATTCGGCGTCCAGGTGGTTGGTGGGCTCGTCCAGCAGCAGCATATCCGGCTTGGACAGCAGCAGCTTGCACAGGGCCACGCGGCGCTTCTCGCCGCCGGACAGGGTGTTGACGTCGGCATCCCAGGCCGGCAGGCGCAGGGCCTCGGCGGCCACTTCCAGGGTGCGCTCGATATTGTCGGCGTCGTTGGCGGTGAGGAAGTGCTCGAGCTTTTCCTGTTCCTTGGCCAGCTTGTCGAAGTCGGCATCGGGCTCGGCATAGGCGGAATAGACCGCGTCCAGGCGGGCCTTGGCGTCCAGCACCTCGGCGATGGCTTCTTCCAGGTTGCCGCGCACGTCCTTCTCGGGATTGAGCTGGGGCTCCTGGGGCAGGTAGCCGATCTTGGTGCCGGCCAGGGGGCGGGCCTCGCCCTCGATATCGGTGTCGATGCCGGCCATGATGCGCAGCAGGGTGGACTTGCCCGAGCCGTTCAGGCCGAGGACGCCGATCTTGGCGCCCGGGAAGAAGGACAGGGAGATGTCCTTCAGGATATGGCGCTTGGGCGGCACGACCTTGCCCACGCGGTTCATGGTGTAGATGTATTGAGCCATGGCGCTGCCTCAAGAGGGGAAAAATGGCGGGCATTGTACCCGATCCGCGCCGGGGCGCGCTGGCGCCCTGCGGCTCGCCACCGCCGGGGCCGGGTTTCGGCTAGTATGCGGGTTCCACCGGTTTTCGGAGACAAGGAATGTCCTTGCGACTATCGCTGTACCGCATGGCCGCCGAGCATCGCCTCGGTGCCGGCGATTTCCACCGCCTCCAGATCCTGGCCGGCGAGGGGGCGGAGCCCAGCGCCCTGCCGGAGCAGGCGCCACGCGGCACGGCCCTGCTCGCTTCCGCCCTGGCCGGCTTCGGCCTCATCCTCTGGCTGGCGGCCAACTGGGGGGAACTGGGCCGCTTCGGCCGTTTCGCGCTGCTCGAGGCCCTGGTGTTCGCCGCCGGTTTCGGCGTCCTGCTCAAGCCCTCCCTGCGCCTGCCCGCGGGCCTGCTGGCCTTCCTGGCCATCGGCGGGCTGTTCGCCTATTTCGGTCAGACCTACCAGACCGGCGCCGACCCCTGGCAGCTCTTCGCGATCTGGGCGGCCTTGGGCCTGCCGCTCTGCCTGGCCTTGCGCAGCGATGTGCTGTGGGCGCCCTGGGCCCTGGTGGTCGCCACCGGCCTGTCGCTCTGGGCTCATGCCCACATGAGCCACCAATGGCGCTTCGAGCCGGACGATCTACCGGTGCATGCCGCCGGCTGGCTGGCGGTGCTCCTGCTGGGCCTGGGCCTGGGGCCGCTCCCGCGGCGCTGGACCGGTGCGGGGCCCTGGTCCCTGCGCACCGTTCTGACCCTAGGGGTGAGCTGTTTCGGGCTCCTGGCGCTCTGCGGCCTATTCCACGACGAGGGCCTGTTGCACTACGGCCTGGGCCTCGCCGCCCTCCTGGCCCTGGCCGGCCTCCTGGCCACGCCCCAGGGCTTCGATGTCTACGGCCTGAGCCTCGCCGCCCTGGGGGTCGATACCCTGGTGGTGGCCGGCCTAGCGCGCTTCATGCTGGACCGCCATTCCGACATCGTCGTGCCCGGCCTGTTGGTGATCGGCATGGTCGCCGCCGGCCTCCTGGCCGCCAGCGTGAGCCTGATCCTGAAGCTGAGCCGCCGGCAGCTGGACGCCGAGGTGGCCCCGTGAGCCGCGATCCGATGCAAGCCGTCCTGGCCGCCGCCATCGCCGCCGGCCTGTTGCCGGCCGGTAGCCTGGCGCAAACGGAAGAGCATCGCCCCTGGCCGGTGCTCCTGCTCACCGCCTTCGGCGCCTGGCTGGCCGCCTTGCCGCTGCTCGGCCTGATGGGCATGATGCTCGGCGATGTCTTGCGCGAACCGGCGGGCTGCTATGTGCTGGGCGCCCTGGTCATCGCCGGCGCCGTGGCCGTGTTTCGCGCGCCGGGCCTACCACTCTTCGTCGAGCAACTGGCTTTGCCGGGCCTCATCGCCGGGGTGGTGGTGTTCGGCATCGGCCTGTTCCAGGATCTGCCGATGGAAGGCGGAGCGGCGGTGCTGGCCCTGCTGGCCGCCGGCCTGACCCTGGCCGTGGACCGCGCCTGGCTGCGCGCCCTGTTCGGCGCCAGCGCGGCGTTGGCCGTGCTGGTGAGCGTGGCGCCGGCGGGCATCTTCGAGCGGGCCGACGAATCCCTGCCGCAGTTCTGGCTGCTCTGGCATGGCCTGTTCGCCCTGTGGCTGGCGGCGAAGCTGGCCCTGGAGCCGGCGCTGGCCAGCCGGGCGCGTTACGGTGGGGCGGCGGCGCTCGCCGCCTTCGCCGACGGCTGGCTGAGCTGCGTGCTGGCGGGCCTGGCCTGGTGGTCGGGCATCAGCTTCCTGGCCGCTGCCAGCCTGGGACCGGAGGCCGGGCGCCTGGCCGGGGAATGGAGCCCGTCCTTCGCCCTGCTGGGCGAGGCGCGCCATGGGCTGCAGGCGGTGTCGGGCCTGCTGGCGGCCCTGGCCGCCGCCTGGCTGGCCTGGTGCTGGCCGGGGCTGCGCCGGCCCTGGTGCCTGGGCGTGGCGGGGATTGCGGTGGTGCTGGCAGCGCTCATGCCCACCCTGGGAGCGGTCCTGCTGGCCCTGGCGCTCTGTGTCGGCGCCAGGCGCTGGATTCTGGCCGGCGCCGCCGGCCTCGCGGCGGTCTGGATCCTGGGCAGTTTCTATTACCAGCTCGGCCTGTCTCTGCGCGACAAGGCCTTTCTGCTCATGGCCTGCGGCGCCCTGCTCGGCCTTCTGGCGGTCTGGGGCTGGCCGCGCCGGGGCGGGGCGGAAGCCTGGGCGCGCCTGAGCCTGCCCGCGCCCCTGCCCCTGGCGGGCGTCGTGCTCGCCCTGGGCCTGACCCTGGCGGTGGCCAACGGCGCCATCTGGCAGAAGGAGGCGATCATCGCCGGCGGCCAGCCGGTGTTCGTGGAGCTGATGCCCGTGGACCCGCGCTCGCTGATGCAGGGTGATTACATGCGCCTGCGTTTCCGCCTGCCCCGGCCGTCCGGCGAGCGCTGGCCCGCGCTGGCCGGGCTCGAGCGACCCTACGCCATCGGCCGGCGCGACGAGCGGGGCATTCTCGCCCTGGAGCGCATCGGTCTGGCTAACACGCCCTTGCAAGCGGGTGAACTGCGTGTCGAACTGAGCCCGAAGGACGGCGGCTGGACCCTGGTTACCGACGGGTGGTTCTTCAAGGAAGGCGAGGGCGAGCGCTGGGAAAAGGCCCGCTACGGCGAGTTCCGGGTCACGGCCGAGGGCAGGGCGCTCCTGGTGGGCATGGCCGACGGGGAGCTGAAGCCCATCAGGCCCTGACTCGGCCGGCAAACATGCTTCGCCCTGGCCCGGAAAGCGCCCGCAGTGCGCCGAATTTGTCACGGGCTGCGGGGTGGCCGGGGAATTTCGCTCTGTGATATTTGCCGCACTGCGGTAGAATAACGGCCAGTTTTTCACCAACCGACCCTCTACGGTCTGCGGAGTCCGCCGATGCTCACCAAAGCCCTGAAGATTGCCGATTTCGATCCCGAGTTGTTTGCCGCCATGGAAGCGGAGCGCGTGCGCCAGGAAGAGCACATCGAGCTCATCGCCTCGGAGAACTACACCTCGCCGGCAGTCATGGAGGCACAGGGTTCGGTACTGACCAACAAATATGCCGAGGGCTATCCGGACAAGCGCTACTACGGCGGCTGCGAGTTCGTCGACATCGCCGAGAAGCTGGCCATCGAGCGCGTCAAGGAACTCTTCGGCGCCGACTGGGCCAATGTCCAGCCCCATTCCGGCTCCCAGGCCAATGCCGCCGTGTACATGGCCCTGCTCAATCCGGGCGACACCGTGCTGGGCATGAGCCTGGCCCATGGCGGCCACCTGACCCACGGCGCCAAGGTCAATTTCTCCGGCAAGATCTACAACGCCGTGCAGTACGGCATCGACGACAACGGCATGATCGACTATGCCGAGGTCGAGCGCCTGGCCCTCGAGCACAAGCCGAAGATGATCATCGCCGGCTTCTCCGCCTATTCCCGCACCCTGGATTTCCCGCGCTTCCGCGAGATCGCCGACAAGGTCGGCGCCTATCTGTTCGTGGACATGGCCCATGTCGCCGGCCTGGTGGCCGCCGGCCTCTACCCGAACCCGGTGCCCTTCGCCGACGTGGTGACCTCCACCACCCACAAGACCCTGGCCGGCCCGCGCGGCGGCATCATCGTCGCCCGCGCCAACGAGGAGATCACCAAGAAACTCAACTCCCTGGTGTTCCCGGGCATCCAGGGCGGCCCGCTGATGCATGTCATCGCCGGCAAGGCCGTGGCCTTCAAGGAGGCCCTGGCGCCGGAGTTCAAGGACTACCAGAAGCAGGTCGTTACCAATGCCAAGCTCATGGCCGAGACCCTGATGGCGCGCGGCTACAAGATCGTCTCCGGCGGCACCGACAACCACCTCATGCTGGTGGATCTGGTGGCCCAGGACATCACCGGCAAGGACGCGGACGCCTGGCTGGGTCAGGCCTATATCACGGTCAACAAGAACTCCGTGCCCAACGACCCGCGCAGCCCCTTCGTGACCTCGGGCATCCGCATCGGCTCCCCGGCCATCACCCGCCGGGGCTTCAAGGACGCCGAGGCCGTTCAGGTCGCCAACTGGATCGCCGAGGTCCTGGACGCCAAGGGCGATAACGCCGTCATCGAGCGCGTGCGCGGCGAAGTGAAGGCGCTGTGTGCGAAGTTTCCCGTGTACGGTAAATAAGCCCACCGGTTTACGGTAAATAAGGCGTAGGGCGGGTTAGGCCGAAGGCCGTAACCCGCCGAGCTTGGGCATAGACGACGACGGCGGGTTACGCTTCGCTAACCCGCCCTACGAATCGAATAACAACAAAGGACCAGCCATGCACTGTCCGTTCTGCAATGCCGAAGACACCAAGGTCATCGACTCGCGCCTCGTCGCCGACGGCGGACAGGTCCGCCGGCGCCGCGAGTGCCAGGTCTGCAACGAGCGTTTCACCACCTTCGAGGTGGCGGAACTGGTCATGCCCCGGCTCATCAAGCGCGACGGCACGCGTCAGCCCTTCGACGAGGAGAAGCTGCGCCGCGGCCTGACTCGCGCCCTGCAGAAACGGCCGGTGTCGGTGGACGCCATCGACGAGGCCGTGCAGCGCATCCTGGCGCGCTTGCGCGCCACCGGCGAGCGGGAAGTGCCCTCCGACAAGGTCGGCGAGCTGGTCATGGACGCCCTGCGCGGCCTGGATCACGTGGCCTATGTGCGCTTCGCCTCGGTCTATCGCCGCTTCGAGGACATCGCCGAATTCCAGAAGGAAATCGCCAAGCTGCAGGGCGAGACGGCCTGATTTTCCCATGGCCCTTCGATACGGACGCTGCGCGTCCTACTCAGGGCGAACGGTGTTGCTGGGATGAATGTTTATCGTTCCGTTCGTCCTGAGTAGCGCCGAAGGCGCGTATCGAAGGATTCTTAGGTCACTCCATGAGCGTATCCTTCACCGCCGACGATCACCGCCACATGGCACGGGCACTGCGCCTGGCCGAACGCGGCCTGTACACCACCGACCCCAATCCCCGCGTCGGCTGCGTCCTGGTCAAGGACGGGGCCGTCGTGGGCGAGGGTTGGCATGAGCGTGCCGGCGAGCCCCATGCCGAGGTCCATGCCCTGCGCGCCGCCGGCGAGGCCGCCCGGAGCGCGACCGCCTATGTGACCCTGGAACCCTGCGCCCATCACGGGCGCACCGGCCCCTGCGCCGAGGCCCTGGTGGCGGCGGGCGTGGCTCGCGTGGTCTGCGCCCTGGTCGATCCCAATCCGCAGGTTTCCGGCAAGGGACTGGACATCCTCAGGAGCGCCGGGCTCGAGGCCGAGGCCGGCCTGATGCAGGCCCAGGCCGAGGCGCTCAATCCCGGTTTCCTCAAGCGCATGCGCAGCGGCCTGCCCTTCCTGCGCATCAAGCTCGCCATGAGCCTGGACGGGCGCACGGCCATGGCCTCGGGCGAATCGAAATGGATCACCGGTCCGGCGGCGCGCCGCGACGTGCAGCGCCTGCGCGCCCGTTCCTCGGCCATCGTCACGGGCTCGGGCACGGTGCTGGCCGACGATCCGGCCTTGACCGTACGGGCCGAGGAGCTGGGTTGCGCCATCGGCCGCCAGCCCCTGCGCGTGGTGGTGGACTCCGGCCTGAAGACGCCGCTCACGGCGAAGCTGCTGGCCGAACCGGGTCTCAGCCTCATCGCGACGGTCGCCGGCCACGAGGCGCGGCACATCGATGCCCTGTCCCGCGACGGTACGGAGGTCCTGAGCCTGCCGGGCAATGCCGGGCGCGTCGATCTGGCGGCCCTGCTGGCCGAACTGGCCCGGCGCGGCGCCAACGAGGTCCTGGTGGAAGCCGGCGCGGGCCTGGCCGGGGCCTTCTTGCAGGCCGGCCTGGTGGACGAGCTGGTCGTCTACCTGGCGCCCAAGCTGATGGGCGACGGGGCGCGGGGGTTAATGCAGCTGCCCGGTCTCGCGCGCATGGCCGATGCCATCGCGCTCGACCTCCTTGATATCCGCCAGGTCGGCACCGATATACGCCTCTGCTATAAACCGGAGCCACGCTAATGTTTACCGGCATCATCACCGCCGTCGGCGAGATCCGCAGCCTGAGCCCCCAGCAGGGCGATCTGCGCGTGAGCATCGCCGTCGGGGACCTCGACATGACCGATGTGCAACTGGGGGACTCCATCGCCGTCAACGGCGTCTGCCTGACCGCCACCGCCTTCGACAAGACCAGTTTCAGTGCCGATGTCTCCGGCGAGACCCTCGCCCTGACCGGCTTCGCCGAGTACAAGCCCGGCCAGAAGGTCAACCTGGAAAAGGCCCTGACGCCCACGACGCGCCTGGGCGGGCATCTGGTCAGCGGCCATGTGGACGGGCGCGGCACCGTGCGCGAGCGCTGGGACGACGCCCGCTCCACGCGCTTCGTCATCGAGGCCCCGGCGGAGCTGGCCCGCTACATCGCCCACAAGGGCTCGATCACCGTGGACGGCGTCAGCCTGACGGTGAACAAGGTGGACGGCGCCCGCTTCGAGCTCAACATCGTGCCCCATACCCTGTCCCATACCGTCATGGGAAGCTACCAGGCCGGCAGCCGGGTCAACCTGGAAGTGGACCTTATCGCCCGCTACCTGGAGCGCCTGCTACTGGGCGACAGGGCCGCGACGGCGGGAGGCATCAGCGAGGCCTTCCTGGCCGAGCACGGGTTTATGCGATAATTCCCGCTCACGATTTCCGTTCGCCCTGAGCCTGTCGAAGGGCGAATGTCTTCACCGAAGGAAAAACCCGTTCATCCTTCGACAGGCTCAGGACGAACGGGTTTTCAGAGTTTGCCATGCCGCTCAATACCACCGCCGAAATCATCGAAGACATCCGCGCCGGGAAGATGGTCATCCTCATGGATGACGAGGACCGGGAGAACGAGGGCGATCTGATCCTGGCCGCCGATCACGTGAGCCCCGAGGCCATCAATTTCATGGCCAAGTACGGGCGCGGCCTGATCTGCCTGACCCTGACCCGCGAGCGCTGCGAGCAGCTCAACCTGCCCCTGATGACCAAGGCCAACGGCGCCCAGTTCGGCACCGCCTTCACCCTATCCATCGAGGCGGCGACCGGCGTGACCACGGGCATCTCCGCCGCCGACCGCGCGGTGACTGTCCAGGCCGCCGTGGCGCCGAACGCCCAGCCCGCCGACATCGTCCAGCCCGGCCATATCTTCCCCATCATGGCCCAGCCGGGCGGCGTCCTGGTTCGTGCCGGCCACACCGAAGCCGGCTGCGATCTGGGCCGCTTGGCCGGCCTGACCCCGGCGGCGGTGATCGTGGAGATCCTGAACGAGGACGGCACCATGGCGCGCCGCCCGGACCTGGAGATCTTCGCCGCCGAGCACGGTCTGAAGATCGGCACCATCGCCGATCTCATCGAATACCGCTCCTTGAACGAGAAGACCGTGGAACGGGTGAGCGAGTGCGCCTGGCCGACCCGTTTCGGCGAGTTCCGCCTGGTGAGCTTCCGCGACCGCATCGACGGGCAGATCCACCATGCCCTGGTGAAGGGCGAGATCCGCGCCGAGCAGCCGGTCCTGACTCGCGTGCACGTGGCCGATCCCTTGCGCGACAGCCTGCAGGGCGCACGCGGCCCGGCTCTGAGCTGGACACTGGAGCGGGCCCTAGAGCGCATCGCCCGCGAGGAGGCCGGGGTCCTCGTCGTGCTCAACCAGCCCCAGAGCCCGGCCGAGACCCTGGAGCGCCTGCGCGGCTTCGCCGCCGAGGATGCCGGGCAGAACGCGGCCCGCAAGACCGAGGCCGGCGCCTCGCGCACCATCGGCCTGGGCTCGCAGATCCTTTCCGATCTCGGCGCCAACAAGCTGCGCCTCTTGTCTTCGCCCAAGCGTTACCACGCCCTCTCCGGCTTCAAGCTGGAAGTGGTCGAGTACGTTGGCGAGTAAGTTCGGCGGAACTTCTGGGAAGCTGGACTAAACTGTGCGAAAATCCGCCGCTTTTCGCACGCCCACCTCTACAGCCCGCATGAGCGAGATTATGCCCACGATTATCGAAGGTGATTTCCAGGCCAAGGACGCGCGCTTCGCCATCCTCGTCGCCCGTTTCAACAGTTTCGTGGTGGAGAGCCTCCTGGCCGGCGCCCTGGACATCCTCAAGCGCCACGGCGTGGCCGAGGAGCAGATCACCGTCTACCGTGCCCCCGGCGCCTTCGAGCTACCCATCCTCGCCCAGCGCGTGGCGGCCAAGAAGTCCCACGACGCCATCATCGCCCTGGGCGCGGTGATCCGCGGCGGCACGCCCCATTTCGACTACGTGGCCGGCGAGTGCACCAAGGGCCTGGCCCAGGTGTCCCTCAGCCACGACGTGCCCATGGCTTTCGGCGTCCTTACCGTGGACTCCATCGAGCAGGCCATCGAGCGCTCCGGCACCAAGGCCGGCAACAAGGGCGGCGAAGCGGCCTTGTCGGCCCTGGAAATGGTCAGCCTGCTGCGCGGGGTTTGAGCCGCTAAGCGGCACAGCCACTGCGATTCCGGGCGAGGGCAGGATGCCCGAGGCCGGATAAAAACAAGTTCCATCCACGCACGGTCCGGCCCCGCCGCCCGTGTGAGGCTCTTTCACCACGAGGTATCCCATGACCCCTTCCGCCCGCCGCAAGGCCCGCCGTTTCGCCCTGCAAGGCCTGTATTCCTGGCAGATCGCCGGCACGCGCATCGTCGACATCGAGATCCAATTCGCCGAAGACAATGATCTGGCCAAGGTCGATACCGAGTATTTTCACGAACTGATGCACGGCGTGCCCCAGCACCTGGAAGAGATCGACGGTCTGCTCAAGCCGGTGCTGGAAAAGCGTTCCATCGACGAGGTCGATCCCATCGAACGCGCCCTGCTGCGCCTGGCCGCCTATGAGTTGCTCAAGCGTCCGGACGTGCCCTACAAGGTCGTCATCAACGAGGCCCTGGAACTGGCCAAGACCTTCGGCGCCGAGGAAGGTTTCAAGTACGTCAACGGCGTGCTGGACAAGGTGGCGCGCGTGGCGCGTCCGGTCGAGGCAGCGCGCCGCTGAGGCTTCCGAGCCGCTCCGTTCGCCCTTCGCCCTTCGACAGGCTCAGGAGGCTTAGGGCGAACGGAATCCCAAGGCTTCGGCACCACCCTCCGTTCGTGCTGAGCCCTTCGACAAGCTCAGGAGAGCCTTGTCGAAGCATGAACGGTGTTTGTCCGAGTCCTTTTATCATGCCCGGCGAATTCGAGCTCATAGCCCGCTATTTCACCCGCCCCACGCAACGGGCCGATGTGGCCCTGGGCGTGGGCGACGATTGTGCCCTGCTGGAGGTTCCGGCGGGCATGCAGCTCGCCGTCAGCCTGGACAGCCTGGTGGCCGGCGTGCACTTCCCCCGCGATACCCCACCCGCCGACATCGCCGCCAAGGCGGTGGCGGTCAATCTCTCCGATCTGGCGGCCATGGGCGCCGAGCCGGCCTGGATGACCCTGGGCCTGACCCTGCCGGCCTTCGATGCCGAATGGCTGGAAGACTTCGCCCGGGGGCTGCATGAAGCCCTGGATACCTTTGGCGTCGCCTTGGTGGGCGGCGATACCACCCACGGTCCCCTGACGCTCAGCCTCCAGGCCCATGGCTTCGTACCGGCGGACCAGGCCCTACGCCGCTCCGCCGCTCGGGCCGGCGATCTGGTCTATATCAGCGGTTATCCCGGCGAGGCGGGGCAGGGCCTGGCCCTGGCCTTGGGCCAGGCCGCCGCGCAGGGGCCGGGCGCCGACAAGCTGCTGGCCCGGCTCAACCGACCCACGCCGCGTGTGGACTTGGGACTGGCCCTGCGGGGTCTGGCCCATGCCGCCATCGATGTCTCCGACGGCCTCTGCCAGGACCTGGGGCATGTGCTCGCCGCCAGCGGCCTGGGCGCGGTGCTCGATGTCGAACGGCTACCCCTGTCGGCCGAACTGCTGGCCGAGGCCGGCGAAGCACGGGCCCGCGAGTTGGCCCTGAGCGCCGGCGACGATTACGAGCTCCTATTCACCGCGCCGCCCGAGACCGCTCCGGCCCTGGCCGCGCTTGCGGACCGGCTGGATCTGCCCTTAACCTGCATCGGCCGGATCCGCGCCGAGCCGGGCCTGGAATTGCGCCTGGCCGGTGCGGACTACTCCCTGGCCTCGGCCGGCTATCAACATTTCTGAGCGTATGAAAGGTCAGCCCCTGTCACCCCGTCTACTGCGCGATCCGGTGCATTTCTTCGCCCTGGGCTTCGGCGCCGGCCTGTCGCCCAAGGCGCCGGGCACCCTGGGCACCCTGGTTGGCGTCGCCTCTTACGCCGCCCTGGAGCCATTGTCCCTGGCCTGGCAGCTGGCCGTTATCCAAGTCGGCTTCGCCTTAGGGATCTGGCTCTGCGGCGAATCGGCCAAGCGCCTGGGCGTGCACGATCACGGCGGCATCGTCTGGGACGAGATCGTCGGCTACTGGATCGCCATGCTGGGCGCTCCGGCCGGCGCCGGTTGGATGCTGGCCGGCTTCGCCCTGTTCCGCTTCTTCGACATCGTCAAGCCCTGGCCGATTGCTTGGTGCGATCGGCGGGTGCACGGCGGCTTCGGCATCATGCTGGACGATGTCCTGGCCGGCCTGATGGCGGCCGGGGTCTTGCAGGCCGGGGTCTATCTGGTGGCAAGGCTATGAGGGTGGTCTGGCTGATTTCGGCGCTTCTGGCGGCACCGGCCCTGGCCGTGGAGCGCATCGCCGTCCTCGGCCTGTTCAAGGACATGGCCGTGGTCAAGATCGACGGGCATACGCGCAAGCTGAGACTGGGGCAGGAGAGTCCGGAGGGCGTGCGTCTGCTGCGTGCCGATGCCACGAGCGTCCTGCTCTGGATCGACGGTCGGGAACAGGAGTTCCGCCTGGGCCAGGATGTGCACGGCCAGTTCAGCGCGCCCAGCCGCCAGAAGGTGCAGATCGCGCGCGGCATCGATGGCATGTACCAGAGCGTCGGCTCCATCAACGGGCAGACCGTCAATTTCCTGGTGGATACCGGCGCGACCTCGGTGGCCATGAACGAGGCCACGGCAAGGCGCTTAGGGCTGGATTACCGTGTCGAGGGCCGGCCCATGGCCGTGGGCACCGCCTCGGGGACGGCACGCGCTTGGCGCGTGGTCCTGGAACGGGTGAAACTGGGGGGCATCGAGCTGCGCCAGGTAGAGGCCGCCGTGGTGGCCGGCCCGGGTCCCGGCGATGACGTGCTCCTGGGCATGTCCTTCCTGGGGCGGCTTTACCTTAAGGACACTGGCCAGCTCTTGGAGCTTGAGCCCAAGCTTTAGCCGTTCAACCCGCCGCTTTCAGACCGGCGGCGGGGGCACGGTGGCGTTCGGCGGCGGCGACGATGCCCTTGGCGTCCAGGCCGAACTCCGGCTTCACCAGATTCGCCTCGCCGTGGTGGATAAAGCGATCCGGCAGGCCCAGGTTGCTGATCTCCACGCTCAAGGACTCGGCCAGCACGAACTCGTTGACGGCGGAGCCGGCGCCGCCCTGGACGGCATTCTCTTCCACGGTGATGAAGACGCGGTGGCTCTTGGCCAGCTCGCGCAGCAGGGCCTCGTCCAGGGGCTTCACGAAGCGCATGTCCACCACTGTCGCGCCGAGGCTGTCGCCGGCCGCCAGGGCGTCGGGCAGCATGCCGCCGAAGGACAGGATGGCGATGTCGCGGCCTTCGCGCAGGACCCGCGCCTTGCCGATGGGCAGGGCGGTCATGGCCTTCTCGGGCTGGACGCCCATGCCGGCGCCGCGCGGATAGCGCACCGCCGCCGGGCCGCCGTGTTGGAAGCCGGTGTAGAGCATTTGCCGGCACTCGTTCTCGTCGGACGGCGCCATGATCAGCATATTCGGGATGCAGCGCAGGAAGGACAGGTCGAAGGCGCCGTTGTGGGTGGCGCCGTCGCCGCCCACCAGGCCCGCGCGGTCGATGGCGAACAGGACCGGCAGGTTTTGCAGGGCCACGTCGTGGATCAGCTGGTCGTAGGCGCGCTGCAAAAAGGTCGAGTAGATGGCCACGACCGGCTTCAAGCCGTCGCAGGCCATGCCGGCCGCCAGGGTCACGGCATGCTGCTCGGCGATGCCCACGTCCACATACTGGCCGGGGAATTCCCGGGCGAAGCGCACCATGCCCGAACCCTCGCGCATGGCCGGGGTGATGGCCATGAGCTTGGGGTCGGCGGCCGCCATGTCGCAGAGCCATTCGCCGAAGATGTTGGCATAGGAGGGCTTGCCGCCCGCTTTGGGCATGTAGTCCAGCTTGGGATCGAACTTGCCGGTGGCGTGGTAGCCGATGGGATCCTTCTCGGCCGGGCTATAGCCCTTGCCCTTCTTGGTGACCACGTGCAGGAACTGGGGACCGGTCAGGTCCTTCATATTGTCCAGGGTGTGGATCAGGGTGGGCAGGTCGTGGCCATTGATGGGACCGATGTAGTTGAAGCCCAGCTCCTCGAAGAGCGTGCCCGGGGCGACCATGCCCTTGGCATGCTCTTCGACGCGGCGGGCGAATTCCCAGGCGAGCGGCATCTTGGACAGCACTTTCTTGGAGCCTTCGCGCAAGTGCGCATAGGTCCGGCTGGCCAGGATCTTGGTCAGGTAACGGTTCAGGCCGCCGACGTTCTCGGAGATGGACATCTCGTTGTCGTTCAAGATGACCAGGAGCTTGGCATCCACATCGGCGGCATGGTTCATGGCCTCGAAGGCCATGCCGGCGGTCATGGCGCCGTCGCCGATCACGGCCACGACCTTGCGGTCCGAGCCGGCCTTGCGGGCGGCGATGGCCATGCCCAGCGCGGCGGAGATGGAGGTCGAGGAATGGCCCACGGCGAAGGTGTCGTACTCGCTTTCGCCGCGCCAGGGGAAGGGATGCAGGCCGTCCTTCTGGCGGACGGTGCTCAGGCGATCCCGGCGGCCGGTGAGGACCTTGTGGGGATAGGCCTGGTGGCCCACGTCCCAGACCAGGCGGTCTTCCGGGGTATTAAGCACGTAGTGCAGGGCGATGGTCAGCTCGACCACGCCCAGGTTGGCGGCGAAATGGCCGCCGCACTGGCTGATGGTGTGTACCACGAATTCGCGCAGCTCGATGGCCAGGGCCTGTAACTGGTCCTCCGACAGGCGGCGCAAGTCGGCCGGCGAGTCGATCTGGGACAGGAGCGGAAAGGCGTTTGGCGTCGGGCTCATCGGTGTTACTTCTGCAGACGGTTTTGGCTTCAGACGGATCTGGCTTCAGACGGCCCCGGCCAAGGCGCGGACTCGTTCGAGAACTCGCTATTGTACGGCAGTTGGGCGGCGGCTTGTAGGGCCGAATGCCCGGAGCTCAGTCCAGTGCATAGCTGAGGCTCAGCCACAGCTCGCGGCCGCGCAGCGGCACGGCGCGTTCGATGCGGCCATCGGGCCGCCGGCCGAGGCCGCTGCTGCGGGCCGGTATGGCGCCGGCCTCGTCGCCCAGGTTGTAGGCCGCCAGCTGCAGGCCCAAGGCCGGCGTGGCGCGCCAGTTGATGACGGCATTGGCGGGGTGGTAATCGCCCTCGTCGGCGATGGCCGGGAGCGCCCGGCGCCAGTAGCCGTTGAGATTGAAGTTCCAGTCGCCGGCGGCGTAGTTGAGGATCCAGGATCCGAAGGCGGGCGCGCCGAAGTCCTCGGCGATGATGGCCGAAGCATCCGGAACGCCTCGGGTGCGGTTCTGCGCGATGCGCGTGTAGTTTAGCTTGATGAGCCAGTTGGCGCCCGGCTCCACGGCCAGTTCCAGCTCGTAGCCGCGGTTGTCGTTGCTGCCCACGTTATCCACCAGGGTGCGGCCATCGGGTTGGGGCACGCCCGAGAGCAGGTTCTCGGCATGGTTGTCGAACAGGGTGATGCCGGCCTGCCAGGCCGAGGCCTGGTGCAGCCAGGCCAGCTCGGTGGTCCGGACGGTGATGGCCTCCAGCTCGGGATTGCCCAGGGTCTGGCCGGCCTCCTGGTCGTAGAGGTCGCCCAGGCCCGGAGCGCGGTAGGCGCGGCCGTGCATGAGCTTGAATGTATCCGCCTCGCCGGGCGTGTAGATCAGCGCCAGGCGCGGGCTGGTGGCGGCGCCGATGTCGTTGAAATGGTCGTGGCGCAGGCCCAGGGTGGTGCTCCAGTTTTCGTTCCACTGGTACTGGTCCTGCAGATAGACACCGAGAATGCGCCGCTTCTGATCGCCCACGAAGCGGTAGCGGTCCCCGTGCAACTCGCGCACGGCGCCCAGGGACTCGCCGCTGATGGGGTCGTAGTTGCTGACCGAGGCGGCCTCGGGCGTGGCGGCCCGCTCCAGGTTCAGGCCCAGGTTGAGCCGGTGGTCGGCGGAGAAGGCATGGCGGGCGTCGGCGGTCAGTTCCTGGCTACGGTATTCCAGGTGGGCGCCGTTGATGAGGTCGGCGGGCAGTTCCGGTCCCTGCAGGGCCAGGCGCCCCAGGGGTTCCCAGGATACGCGCATCTCGCTCAGGGCCAGTTCGCCGGACCAGGCGCCGGCGGACTCCCAGCGGTAGCCGGCCTGGGCCAACAGGCTCTCGTTCATGTCCTCGTTGAGACCATCGGCCAGGCGCCCGAATTCGTAGTAATCCTCCAGGCGGTGCCGGGACTGGCGCAGGGTGAGGAAGGCACCGCCGTAACTGCCGCTGACATAGGCATCGAACAGCCGGCGGGGGTCGCGGGTGCGGTCCTGCCGTCCGAAGCGATCGAAGACCCCCGAATAGGACTCGCCGGCATCCTCATAGGCGGCCACGAAGCCGGCCAGCTGCCAGTCCTCGCCCTGCGCGCCGTACTGGGCGGCGGCACGCCGGCCGCGATGAGAGCCTAGATCGAGCTCCAGCTCGCGCCGGTCCTGGCTGGTGACGATATTGATGACGCCCGAGAAGGCATTGGAACCGTAGAGTGCCGAACCCGGGCCGCGCGCCACCTCGACCCGCTCCACGTTGCCCAGCTCGATGAAGCGGTTGGCCAGGGTGAAGCCGCCGGTGTAATGCTCGTTCAGGCGCTTGCCGTCCAGGAGCAGGAGGAAGGACTGGCCATAGGCCTCGGGCACGCCCCGGCCTTGCAGCAAATTCGTGCGCCCTTCTTGGGCCTCGAACAGGGCCTGCACCCCCGGCACCAGGTTGAGCAGATCGCCCAGGCGGCGTGCGCCCAGGCGCTGGATGTCCTCGCGGGTGAACACGGTCACCGAGCCTGGCGCGGCGGCGGTGGACTCCTGGTTGCGAGAGGCGACGCTGACCTGGACCTGGCTCAGTTCCTCAAGGCTCAGCTCGAAGACATCCTCGCTCTGGGCCAGGACGGGGCCGGCGGCCAGCAGCAGGGCCAGGGCGGTCGTAGGGGCAAAGGCTGACATAGGAATTGTTCTTGTAATTATTTTTCCCCTGGGGAGCATAAGCCAGGGGGCGGGACTATGCGAGCCCCGAAGCGCCGCTCAGGCGCGGCGCCGGATGATGTAGTGGGCGAACTCCTTCAGGAAGGGGGCCTGGCCGGGCAGGGCGGAAACGGCCAGCTCGGCCGCCCGGACCAGCTCCTCGGCCTTGGCCTTGGCGCCGGCCAGGCCCAATAGCGCGGGGTAGGTGACCTTGCCCTGGTCCTGGTCCGAGCCCTGGGGCTTGCCCAGGGTCTCGGTATCCGACTCGATGTCCAGGATGTCGTCCTGGACCTGGAAGGCCAGGCCGATGGCGCGCGCATAGGTGTCCAAGGCGGTAAGCGTTTCTTCAGAGACCCCGGGCACACACAAAGCGCCCAGGCGCACCGCCGCCGCGATCAGGGCGCCGGTCTTCAGGCGGTGCATCCGCTCCAGGGCGTCCAGGTCCAGGCTCCTTCCCGTTGCATCGAGATCGATGGCCTGGCCGCCGCACATGCCCGCCGCACCGCTGGCGCGGGCCAGGCTGCGCAGCAGTTCGGCGACCGGCACGCCGGGCGCGAAGCGGTGGCTGGCCAGGATCTCGAAGGCCAGTGCCTGCAAGGCGTCGCCGGCCAGGATGGCCGTGGCCTCGTCGAAGGCGATGTGGTTGGTGGGCTTGCCCCGGCGCAGGGCGTCGTCGTCCATGGCCGGCAGGTCGTCGTGGATCAGGGAATAGACGTGGATGCACTCGATGGCCGCCGCGCAGGCGTCCAGATCGGCGGGCAGGGCGCCGCCGCCCAGGGCCTCGCCTGCGGCATAGACCAGGACGGGGCGGACGCGCTTGCCGCCGTCCAGCAGGCTATAGGCCATGGCGGCGCGCAGGCGCTCGGGGCCGTCGGCGAGCTCGGCGAGGTAGCGGGCCAGGCAGGACTCGATGCGCGCCTGCCAGGGCTGGAGGCGTTCGCGCATCAGGCGTCTTCGTCCTCTGCCTGGTCATTGCGGAAGTCCGCCAGGGACTCCTCGCCGTTCTTGCTGAGCAGGATCTGTACTTTCTGCTCGGCCTCGGCCAGGGCCTTCTGGCAGGACCGCGCCAGGCCGATACCGCGCTCGAAGGCCTTGAGGGAGTCGTCCAGAGGCAGGTCGCCCTGCTCCATCTGTTCGACCAGGGCTTCCAGCTCGGCGAGCTGGCTCTCGAAATCCGGGGTGTTTTTCTTGGGCATGGGTTCGTGCGCGGCGGGAAATCAGGCGGCACAGCTTAACGGAGGCCCCCTGGATTCTGCAAACGCCGGGGCTTGCGTTTCCCTCGGGAAAGTCATACACCAAAGGCATGGAGAGCCGCGCGCGGCGCGCGGCCGGGGAGGCGAGATGCGTGTGCTGCTTGGCGTGGTTTCTCTCGGTCTCACAGCCTGCGCCAGCGTGCAGCCGGCCCATGTGGATGCCCGCATGCAGGCCTGGGAGGGCGTGCACATCGAGACTCTGATGGATGCCTGGGGGCCGCCGGATCGGGAGTACGAGGCGGCGGGGCGCCAGTTCTTCAGCTGGAGCAGCCAGCGCCGCGAACGCGGCGGCGGCCCCACCATGGGAGTGGGCGTCGGCGGCGGCGGCGGCCATGTGGGCGTGTCCGTAGGCACCCTGTTCGGCCTGGGCGGCGGCGGTGGCGGAGTCTGCACCCGTAGCGCCGAGCTGGACCAGGACGGGCGGGTCGTTCGCCTGCGCTGGAACGGCGATCCGGATTACTGCGACAAGCTGACACCCCGGCGCACGAGCGGGGGCTGAGACCTCCCGGATTCCCTACGGGACGTCATCTAGGGTAGGCTTCAACCCGCCTCGGCCCGTTCGGGCGGGGTCTTGTGGCTCTTCTCCAGCCAGTGGCGCACGCGGTTGAGCAGCTCCTCGTGACGGAAGGGCTTGCTCAGGTAGTCGCACATGCCGGCGGCCTGGGCCTCGGCGATGTGCTCGGCATAGGCATGGGCCGATAGGCCGACGATGGGCGGCGTATCGGCGCCCCATTCCTGGTGCAGGCGGCGCGTCGCCTCCAGGCCATCCATCCCGGCCATCTGAATATCCATGAGGATCAGATCGAAGTGCTGCTCGCGGCAGCGCTCCAGCGCCTCCTGGCCATTTTCCGCCACGGCAGTCTGTAACCCAGCCTTGTTGAGCACGCGCACCGCGATCAAGCGGTTCACCTCGTTGTCCTCCACCACCAGGACCTGGCCATCCAGCTGGGTCTTCTGTTCCGGCGGTGGCATGGGGGCACGCTGTTCCGCCGGGGTCAGCCAGTCGGCGAGGGCTTGGCGGGACAGGGGTTTGTGCAGGACCTGGCGTATGCCGGCCGGCGGCGCCTGGGGGGAGTCGGCCCAGTCCAGCCAAGCGACGCGGGCCGGGTCGGGCAGTCGCTCCAGAATCGGCCCAAGCAACGGCTCGCCCAAGGCGGCATCCAGGACGACATGGGCTTCGCTCAGCAGGGCCTCGGGGATCTCGGCAAGCTGGCTGCCGGAAACCAGGTTCAGGCCCCAGGCCTCGACGGTCTCGCGCAGCCATAGGGCCAGGGGGCTGAAGCTGGAGAGCAGGACCAGGGGGCGGCCCTGCTGGACGCGTTGCAGCTCCGACAGGCCATCGCCGCGCGCCGCCAGAACGCGGAATGCGAAGCGCGAGCCGCGCGGGTCGCTGTGCTCCAGCCAGAGATCGCCGCCCAGGGCCAGGCAGAGCATCTTGGCTAGGGGCAGCCCCAGGCCCGTGCCGCTGTTCTCCCGGCTCAAGGAGTTATCCGCCTGCTGGAAGGGTTCGAAGATATGCTGCCGGCAGTTCGGGGGGATACCCGTACCCGTGTCGCTGATGCGCCCGGAGAGCTGGTCCTGGTGCCAGACCAGAACCGCCTCGATATGCCCGCGTTCGGTGAACTTGACCGCGTTTCCCAGCAGATTCACCAGGATCTGCCTGAGCAGGACCGGGTCCAGCACCAGGTATTCCGGGACCGAGTGGGTGGCGTAGATCAAGAGCTCCAGGCGGCGCGGGCCGATCAGGGACATGAAGCCCCGCGCCAGCTCGTCGCAGAAGCGACGGATGTGCACGGCTTCCAGGCGCGGGCTGATCTTGCCGCCATCGGCGGCGGTGAAGTCCAGCAGCCGGTCTATGGTGTTGGCCAGGCTCAGGCCGGTATCGCGCGCCGTGTCCACATAGCCGTTCTGCTGGGCATTGAGCGGCGTCTGGCGCAGCAGATCCAGCAGGCCCAGC
Organism: Gammaproteobacteria bacterium; assembly: GCA_016182845.1. Classification (GTDB taxonomy): domain Bacteria; phylum Pseudomonadota; class Gammaproteobacteria; order Enterobacterales; family Permianibacteraceae; genus JACPFT01. The sequence goes on along the minus strand of JACPFT010000016.1, from coordinate 112,275 downwards.
ACGCCGTGCAGGGGCGTGCGGATGTCATGGCTCATATGGGCCAGGAACTGGCTCTTGCAGGCATTGGCCGACTGGGCCTCGTCCCGGGCATGGCGCAGCTCGCCCTCGATGTGCACGGCATGCTCGATATCGCCCTGCAAGCGGGCATTGAGTTCCTGCAACTCCTTGTTGGCATCGAGCTGGCTGCGCCGGAAGGCCAGCATCATGGGCACGGCCAGACCCAGCATGAGCAGGCCCAGGGCCGCGACGCCCAAGGCCTGACGCAGCAGGCCGGCGTCGATGTCCGAGATATTGATGTCGGCACCGGCCACGAAGGGCTGCCCCGAGGGCGAGCGCAAGGGCACCAGCACCGAGCGGAAGCTGCCCCAGCGATCGGTATTGGTGACATGCACCGGCGCATTGGCCCGGTAGGCTTCAAGGAATTCCGGCGGTCCCTCCGGATAGGCGGTCCAGTAGGTCGAGGCCTCGTTGTTCAGGTAATCCTCGGCCGTGGCGCTGGAGGCGGTGAAATACACCATGCCCTGATCCACGACGTAGAAATACAGGTAAGCGAAGCCGCCGGTATTGGCATGGCTGCTGAGTAGGGCCATGTTGCGGGTGTCTTCCTCGACGCTGATGGCCTTGGCGTCGCGGGCCCGGTCGTGGAAATTGGCCGGCAGCAAATGGGTGATGCGGCTCGCGGCGGTGAGCAGGCGCTGATCCACTTCGCGCAGATACTGCTGCTTGCCCAGGGCATAGACGCCATAGGCGAGCCCCGCCACGCCGACCACGTAGATCAGCAGGGCGAGGAGAAAGCGGAGCGCGCTGCGCGTCAAGGCGGTGTACCTCTCCGACGAAAGGAATCGGATATCCGGCCCGTTTGTTAAGAAGCTAGTGCACGCCCGCAGCGAAGGCAATGTGCCATGGTTGGTATAAAGACAAAGAGCCCCGTAGGGCTCTTTGTTCGATGGGGGCGATCAGCCTTCCAGCTTCTTCTTGAGGATGTCGTTGACCTGGCCGGGGTTGGCCTGGCCCTTGGACAACTTCATGACCTGGCCGACGAAGAAGCCGAACAGGCCGGTCTTGCCGCCCCGGTACTGCTCGACCTGGGCCGTGGCGCCGGCCAAGACCTGGTCGATGATGGCTTCCAGGGCGCCGGTGTCTGACATCTGCTTCAGGCCCTTGGCCTCGATGATGCCATCCACCTCGGCTTCGCCGGCCCACAGAGCCTCCAGGACTTCCTTGCCGCCGCGTCCGGAGATGGTGCCGTCCAGGATGCGGCCCACCAGGGCGGCCAACTGCTCCATGGACACCTTGGACTCGGTGATTTCCAGGTTTTCCTTGTTCAGATAGCCGGCCAGTTCCTGGGACAGCCAGTTGGCGCAGATCTTCGGTTCCTTGCCCACCAAGCCCACCAGGGTCTCGTAGGCGGCGGCCAGTTCCTTGGAGCCGGTGAGCACGGTGGCGTCGTAGTTGGACAAGCCGTACTGGCCGATGAAGCGCTCGCGCTTGGCGGCAGGCAGCTCCGGCAACCCGGCCTTCACGCCGGCGATGTACTCGTCGTCGATGACCAGGGGCAGCAGGTCCGGATCCGGGAAGTAGCGGTAGTCATTGGCCTCTTCCTTGGAGCGCATGGAACGGGTCTCGTTCTTGGTCGAGTCGTACAGGCGCGTTTCCTGTCGGATGCTGTTGCCGGCCAGGATCTCGCGGATCTGGCGCTCGGCCTCGTAGTTGATGGCCTTTTCCACGAAGCGGAAGGAATTGACGTTCTTGATCTCGCAGCGGGTGCCGAATTTCTCCTCGCCACGGCGGCGCACGGAGACGTTGGCGTCGCAGCGCATGGAGCCCTCGGCCATGTTGCCATCGCAGATCTCGAGATAACGGACGAGGCCATGGATGGTCTTCAGGTAGGCCACGGCCTCCTCGGCGCTGCGCAGGTCCGGCTCGGAGACGATTTCCAACAGGGGCGTCGAGGCCCGGTTCAGATCGATGCCGCTCATGCCATGGAAGTCTTCGTGCAGGCTCTTGCCGGCGTCCTCTTCCAGATGGGCGCGGGTCACGCCCACGCGCTTGATCGTGCCGTCCTTCTGCACGATGTCCACGTGGCCGCGGCCGACGATGGGCAGCTCGAACTGGCTGATCTGGTAGCCCTTGGGGAGGTCGGGGTAGAAGTAGTTCTTGCGGGCGAAGACGCTCTTGCGGTTCACCTCGGCGTCCACCGCCAGGCCGAACTGCACGGCCATGCGCACGGCTTCCTTGTTCAGGACCGGCAGGACGCCGGGCATGCCCAGGTCGACCGCGCAGGCCTGGGTGTTGGGCTCGGCGCCGAAAGCGGTGGCCGCGCCGGAGAAAATCTTCGAGTTGGTGGCGAGCTGGATATGCACTTCCAGGCCGATCACCAGTTCCCAGTCTTTCATCAAGTCCATCGTTTTATCCTCAACATGGGCGGGGGCAAGACGTTTCGCCGCCGGCCCGTTCGCCCTGAGCTTGTCGAAGGGCGAAGCTTTCATGCTGCGTTCCGCTCGTGCTTCGACAGGCTCAGCACGAACGGGGTGAGTCGTCGTCAGGCTTACAGTGCCGGCGCGCGGCTGTGCCAGTCCGTGACCTGCTGGTACTGGTGGGCCGCATTGAGCAGCCGGCCTTCGGCGAAGTAGTTGCCGATGAGCTGCAGGCCGACGGGCAGACCGTTCACGAAGCCGCAGGGCAGGCTCATGGCCGGCAGGCCAGCCAGGTTGATGGCGATGGTGTAGATGTCGTTCAGATACATGGACACCGGATCGTCGCTCTTTTCCCCTATGCGGAAGGCCGGGGAGGGCGAGGTCGGGCCGAGGATGACGTCGACCTCCTCGAAGGCGCGCTTGAAGTCCTCGGCGATCAGCCGGCGGATCTTCTGGGCCTTGAGGTAGTAGGCATCGTAATAGCCTGCCGACAGGGCGTAGGTGCCGATCAGGATGCGCCGCTTCACTTCCGCGCCGAAACCCTCGCCGCGCGAGCGGCTGTACAGATCCAGCAGATCCTTGGGATTCTCGCAGCGATGGCCGAAGCGCACGCCGTCGTAGCGCGACAGGTTGGAGGAGGCCTCGGCCGGCGCGATGATGTAGTACACCGGCACCGACAGGCCGGAGTTGGGCAGGGAGATCTCTTTGACCTCGGCGCCCAGCTTCTTGTACTCGGCGATGGCGGCCTCGACGCAGGCGGCGGTGCCGGCGTCCAGACCCTCGCCGAAATACTCCTTGGGCAGGCCGATGCGCAGACCCTTCAAGGGCTGGTTGAGCTCGGCGGTGTAGTCTGGCACCGGCTCGTCCAGGCTGGTGGAGTCGCGCTCGTCGAAGCCGGCCATGGCGCCGAGCAGCAGGGCGCAGTCCTCGGCGGTCTGGGCCATGGGACCGCCCTGATCCAGGGAGGAGGCGAAGGCGATCATGCCGTAGCGCGACACGCGGCCATAGGTGGGCTTGAGACCGGTGATGCCCACCAGGGCGGCCGGCTGGCGAATGGAGCCGCCGGTGTCGGTGCCGGTAGCGCCGGGGGTCAGGCGCGCGGCCACGGCGGCGGCCGAGCCGCCCGAGGAGCCGCCGGGCACGGTGTCCAGGTTCCAGGGATTACGCACCGGGCCGTAGTAGCTGGTCTCGTTGGAGGAGCCCATGGCGAACTCGTCCATATTGGTCTTGCCCAGGGTGACCAGGCCGGCCTCTTTCAGCTTGCGCACGACCGTCGCGTCATAGGGGGCCACGAAGCTGTCCAGCATCTTCGAGCCGCAGGAGGTGCGCACGCCGGCGGTGCAGAAGATGTCCTTGTGGGCGAAGGGCACGCCCAGGAGGCGGCTCGTGTTGCCGGCGCGACGCGCGGCATCGGCGGCATCGGCCTGGGCGCGGGCGGCGTCGGCGGTGACGGTGACGAAGCTGTTGAGCTTGGAGTCCAGGGTCGCGATGCGCTGCAGATAGGCATCGGTCAGTTCGCGGCTGGAGAATTCCCCGGCGGCAAGGCCGGCGGACAGCTCGGCGATGGTTTTTTCGATCATGTTCAATCCTTATCCGTGTTCTTTCTACCCCCTCTCCCCTCGCGGGAGAGGGGCTAGGGGAGAGGGGGTAAGCCTTATTCGATGACCTTGGGCACCAGGTACAGGCCGGCCTCGGTCTTGGGCGCCAGGCCCTGGAACAGCTCGCGTTGGTTCGGCTCGGTGACCCGGTCCTCGCGCAGGCGTTGGCTGACATTGAGCGGGTGGGCCATGGGCTCGACGCTGCTGGTGTCGACGGCATTCATCTGCTCGACCAGGGCCAGGATATTGTTGAGGTTGGTGGCATAGGCCGGGATATTGGCGTCATCGATGGCGATGCGCGCCAGATGGGCGATCTTCTTCACTTCCTCAGAGCCTAAGGACATGGCGTACTCCGTCAATTGTCGCGGTGCAAGGTAAAACGCCTAACTTATCACAGGCGGCGGCTATGCCCAATCCCGCCATAGCCCAAACGCCCCGGCGTTGCTAGAATACCCGGCTTATTTGCCCCCACCTTCCGAGCCAAGAACTCCTCAATCATGTTTAAAAAGCTGCGCGGCATGTTTTCCAACGACCTGTCCATCGACCTGGGCACGGCCAATACCCTCATTTATGTCCGCGATCAGGGCATCGTCCTGAACGAGCCCTCGGTGGTGGCGGTGCGCCTGGACCGGGCCGGCGGCTCCAAGAGCGTGGCGGCGGTGGGCGCCGAGGCCAAGCGCATGCTGGGCCGCACCCCGGGCAATATCAACGCCATCCGCCCCATGAAGGACGGCGTGATCGCCGACTTCCAGATCACCGAGAAGATGCTCCAGCACTTCATCAAGAAGGTGCATGACAGCAACTACTTCTTCCGTCCGTCCCCGCGCGTCCTGATCTGCGTGCCGGCCGGCTCGACCCAGGTCGAGCGCCGCGCCATCAAGGAATCGGCCTATGGTGCCGGCGCCCGCGAGGTCTATCTCATCGAAGAGCCCATGGCCGCGGCGGTGGGCGCCGGTCTGCCGGTGCACGAGGCGCGCGGCTCCATGGTCGTCGACATCGGCGGCGGCACCACCGAGGTGGCCATCATCTCCCTGAACGGCGTGGTCTATTCCGAGTCGGTGCGCATCGGCGGCGACCGCTTCGACGAATCCATCATCGACTACGTGCGCAAGAACTACGGCACGGTCATCGGCGAGGCCACGGCCGAGCGCATCAAATGCGAGATCGGCACGGCCTTCCCGACCGCCGAAGTGCGCGAGCTGGATGTGCGCGGCCGCAATATCGCCGAGGGCATCCCGCGTTCCTTCACCATCTCCAGCAACGAAGTCCTGGAAGCCCTGCAGGAGCCCCTGGCCGGCATCGTGCGCTCGGTGCGCGCCGCCCTGGAGAAGGCGCCGCCGGAACTGGCCGCCGACATCTCCGAGCGCGGCATGGTCCTGACCGGCGGCGGCGCCTTGCTGCGCGAACTGGATCGTCTGCTTTCCGCCGAGACCGGCCTGCCGGTCATCGTCGCCGAGGACCCGCTGACCTGCGTGGCGCGCGGCGGCGGCATGGCCCTGGAGATGATGGACAAGCACGGCGGCGATCTGCTGTCGTACGAGTAAGCTAGCCGGGTAGCGGAAGGGTCCGTTCGCCCTGAGTAGCCTCCGTTAGGAGGCGTATCGAAGGGCCGGCAACTCCGCTCATGCTTCGATACGCCGCGTGCGCGGCTACTCAGCACGAACGGAGTTTTCTGTGCCTTTGAATGTGCATGCGCCGTGCCTGCGTCCGGGTGAAATGCGGCCATGAAACCCATCTTCGCACGCGGCCCCTCCCTCAATGTCCGGCTCGGTCTGGCGCTCATGGCCTCCCTGGCCCTCATGGTGCTGGACCACCGTTACCAGCACCTGGAGGCCGTGCGCGCCGGCCTGGCCACGGTCGTCGCGCCCCTGCAATTCCTGGTCAACCTGCCCGGCCGCTGGCTGGGCGCCGCCTCCGATAGCCTGGAGACCCGCGAGAGCCTGGAGTCCCAGGTTCAGAAGCTGTCCGACGAGAACACCATCCTGAAGGCCCAGGTGCAGACCCTGGTGGCCCTGGAGGCGGAGAACGAGCGCCTGCGCGGTCTCCTGGGCGCGGCGCGCAAGGGCGGCGAGCGGCGCCTGGTGGCCGAGATCGTCGACCTGGATCGGGATCCCTTCAGCCATCAGCTCTTAATCAGCAAGGGCACGCGCGATGGCGTGTACCTGGGCCAGCCGGTCCTGGACGCCGACGGCGTCATGGGCCAGATCGTCGAGGCCAATCCCCTCACCAGTCGCGTGCTGCTCATTTCCGACGCCTCCCACGCCCTACCGGTGCGCGCCGTGCGCTCCGGGGTGCGCGCCATCGCCGCCGGTTCCGGCAACCTGGGCTGGCTGGTCCTGGAGCACGTGCCCTCCACGGCCGACATCAAGGCCGGCGACGTCCTGGTCAGCTCCAGCCTGGGCCAGCGCTTCCCGGAAGGCTATCCGGTGGGCACGGTGCGCGAGGTGGTCCAGGATCCTGGCGAGACTTTCCTGAAGATCTTCGTGACCCCCAGCGCCAAGCTGGATCGGGCCAGCCAGGTGCTCCTGGTCTGGCCGCGCTTCGAGATCCCCAGCCTGCCGGCGCCGGCCGCCGCCCCGCAACCCGAGGCGGTCAAGTCCGATACGGCCAAGCCGGTCGCCAAGCCCGATGCCGCCCAGTCGGAAGCGGCCCGTTCCCCGGAGACCCGCCCATGAGTCCGCAAGGCAAGCAGGGGGGGCTGGTGGTCTTCCTGTCGGTGGTCCTGGCCATGATGCTGGACATCCTGCCGCTGCCGATGGCCTTGGAGGATCTGCGCCCGGAATGGCTGAGCCTTACCCTGATCTACTGGGTCATGGTCATGCCCCACCGTATCGGCGTGGGCAAGGCCTGGCTGGCCGGCCTGTTCATGGACGCCCTGACCGGCACGCTGCTGGGCCTGCATGCCCTGGTCATGGCGGCACTGGCCTATATCGTGACCCTGCTGCACAACCGCCTGAAGCTGTTCCCGCGCTGGCAGCAGGCCGTCTCCGTGCTCATGCTCACCGGCCTGTCCCTGCTGCTGCTGCTCTGGTTGCGCAATATCGTGCAGGTCACGCCCCGGCCCTGGACCTATTGGCTGCCGGCCCTGACCTCGGCCTGCGTCTGGCCGGCCATTTACCATGCCCTGCGCGTCGTGCAGGGGTATTACCGGGTGCAATGATGTTCCGCTTTCCTTCCATTTACCTGGCCTCCGGCTCCCCGCGCCGGCGCGAACTTCTGGCGCAGATCGGCGTCGAACACGCGGTGATCCGTGCCGACATCGACGAGACGCCCCTGCCCGACGAGGCTCCCGAGGCTTATGTGCTGCGCCTGGCCGAGGCCAAGGCCAGGGCCGGCTGGGCGGTCTCGGCCCAGGATAGGCCGGTCCTGGGCGCCGACACCTCGGTGGTCCTGGATGGCCGGATCCTGGGCAAGCCCGCCGACGAGGCCGAGGCCGTGGCCATGCTCCTGGCCCTGGCCGGACGCGAGCACGAGGTGATGACCGCCGTGGCGGTGGTGCGCGGCGAGCGCTGCGAATCGGCGCTGTCGGTGACGCGCGTGGCCTTCCTGCCCTTAGCCGCAGACGCGGCCCGGGAATATTGGGCCAGCGGCGAACCGGCCGACAAGGCCGGCGCCTACGGTATCCAGGGCCTGGGCGCCCTGTTTGTCGAAGCCATCCACGGCAGCTATTCTGGCGTCGTGGGCCTGCCGCTGACCGAAACCGGCGAGCTGCTGCGGCGCTGCGGGGTGGGGTTGTAAGTCGATGTAGGTCGGGTTAGCGCCCTTGGCGCGTAACCCGACGATGTTCGGAGGTCGAACAATGCTGTCGGGTTACGCTGCGCTGACCCGACCTACGCGCTGAAGAATTTTTAACCGCCAAGGCGCCAAGACGCCAAGGAAAAGCTAAGCGAGATTGAATACGGCGGGCATGAGCATCGTGGTGCATCGGAACGATGTACGGTTTTCACTCCCGATTCCCCTTGGCGTTCTTGGCGCCTTGGCGGTTAATCCCTCTTAGTTCTTCATGCCAGGAAAACAATAAGACGATGAGCGAAGAAATCCTGGTCAATGTCACGCCCCGCGAGACGCGTGTGGCGGTCGTCGAGAACGGCGTCCTGCAGGAAGTCCATGTGGAGCGCGCCAGCCGGCGCGGCCTGGTGGGCAATATCTACAAGGGCAAGGTCAGCCGCGTGCTGCCGGGCATGCAGGCCGCCTTCATCAATATCGGCCTGGAGCGAGCGGCCTTTCTGCACGCCTCGGACATCGTGCCCCTGGTCGACGAGCCCAATGACGCCTTCGCCGCCAACCACCATGCCGCCAGCGAGGACATCACCGCCCTCCTGCGCGAGGGCCAGGACGTCCTGGTCCAGGTCATCAAGGATCCCCTGGGCACCAAGGGCGCGCGCCTGACCACCCATATCACCATTCCCTCCCGCTACCTGGTGTTCATGCCCGATTCCCACCACATCGGCATCTCCCAGCGTATCGAGGAGGCCGGCGAGCGGGAGCGCCTCAAGGCCATCGTCTCCAGCTTCGAGAACATCGCCGAGGGCGGCTTCATCGTGCGCACCAATGCCGAAGGGGTAGGGGAGACCGAGCTCAGGGCCGACGCCGACTTCCTGCGCAAGCTGTGGATCGCCGTCCGCGAGCGCATCCGCGTCACGCCGACCTGTTCGGTGATCCACGAGGATCTGTCCCTGCCCTTCCGCACCCTGCGCGACATGGTGGAGACCGTGGTGGAGAAGATCCGCGTCGACTCCCGGGAGACCTGGGGACGCATGCAGGCTTTCGCCCGCGAGTTCGTGCCCGGCGTCGCCGAGCGCATCGAGCACTACACCGGCGAGCGGCCCATCTTCGATCTCTACGGCGTCGAGGACGAGATCCAGAAGGCCTTGGCGCGCAAGGTGCTGCTCAAGAGCGGCGGCTATCTGATCCTGGATCAGACCGAGGCCATGACCACCATCGACGTCAATACCGGCGCCTTCGTCGGCCACCGCAACCTGGAAGAGACCATCTTCAAGACCAATTTGGAGGCCGCCGGCGCCATCGGCCGCCAGCTGCGCCTGCGCAACCTGGGCGGCATCATCATCATCGACTTCATCGACATGACCGACGAGGAGCACAAGCGCCAGGTCCTGCGCACCCTGGAGAAGACCCTGGAGCGGGATCATGCCAAGACCCAGATCTGCGAGATCTCGCCCCTGGGCCTCGTCGAGATGACCCGCAAGCGTACCCGCGAGTCCCTGGAGCACGTGCTCTGCGAACCCTGTCCCGCCTGCGCGGGGCGCGGTACGGTGAAGACGGCGGAGACCGTGTGCTACGAGATCTTCCGCGAGATCCTGCGCGCCAACCGCGCCTACCCGAATGTGCAGACCTTCCTGGTCCTGGCTTCCCAGGACGTGGTGGACCGCCTCCTGGACGAGGAATCGGCCTCGGTCGCCGAGCTGGAGGTTTTCATCGGCAAGCCGGTCAAGTTCCAGGTCGAATCGCTCTACAGCCAGGAGCAGTTCGACGTGGTGCTGATGTGATTTGGCATGCCTCCCAAAGACCGTTCGCCCTGAGTAGGGACGCATGGCGTCCCGTATCGAAGGGCCTCCGAGACCTTCCCCCGTGCTTCGATACGGCTTGCTTAGCAAGCCTACTTAGCACGAACGGGGAGGGGGAGAATCTCGTGTTGGGCACTCTCCCCCGCTCCCCGTGGTCCAAGCCCTGCCGGGCGCTCGCGATCCGGCGCCGAATAGGCTGACCATGCTACGTATCGTGCTCAACAAGCTCTGGCTGCTCCTGGCCCTGGTCCTGGTGCTCGTCGCCGTCGTGGTCAGCCTGGGGCGCATCCTCCTGCCCGAGCTGCCGCGTTTCCGTGCCGAGCTGGAGGCCGAGGCCAGCCTGCGCCTGGGCGTGCCGGTGCGCATCGCCGAGCTGCAGGCCGGCTGGGCTCTGGCGGGCCCGGAACTGCGCCTGCGCGGCATCAGCCTGGGCCAGGCCGCGCCCGCCCCGGCCAGCGCCGCCCTCCGCTTGGCCGAGCTGGATCTGGCCATGGATGTCTGGCGTTCCTCCCTGTCCCGCAAGCCGGTGGCCCGGCGCCTCCATGCCCGTGGCCTGGACGCCGTCCTGCAGCGTGAGGCCAACGGCCGCTGGCGGGTGCTGGGCCTGCCGGGCGGCGGCGAGGACACGCCCCTGGATGCGATCCTGGACATGCTCCTCGCCCAGCGCGAGCTGAGCCTGAGCGCCGGGCGCGTGGTCCTGCGCCGGGCCGGCGAGGCCGATCTGCCCATCACGCTCTCCGAGCTGTCCCTGCGCCGGGGCGGCGGGGGCTATGCCCTGAGCGGCCTGGCCAGCCTGGAGGGCGCGGCCGGCGATTCCGTGCGCCTGGAGCTGGAGGCCGCCGGCGATCCCCGCGAGCCGGCGACGCCGTTGCGCGCCTACCTGGAGAGCCGGGGCCATTGGCTGCCGCGCTTGCCCCTGCCGCGCCTGGAGGGCTATGCCCTGAGCCGGGCCGGAGTGGAGGGCGAGCTCTGGGCCGAGCGTAGGGATGGACGCTGGGGTCATGCCCGGGCGCGGCTGCAGGCCCGCGACATCGAATTGCAGAAGGAAGGCCCGCAGGGCGTGGCGGCGGGCGCCGAGACACTCCACATCGCGGCAGTGGGCGCCCAGCTGGGCTACGAGCGGGACGGCCAGGGCTGGACGCTGGCGCTGCCGGCCCTGTCCCTGCGCCTGCCGACCCAGGACTGGGAGCCCCTGGCCTTGCGCCTAAGGGTCGAGGATTCCGGGGCCAAGGCCCTGGGCCTGGACGGCCTGGACATCGGCAAGGCCGCCGCCCTGGGGCTGCGCCTGCCGGGGTTGAAGCCCGAGTGGCGGGAAGCCCTGCTGGGCCTGGCGCCGCAAGGCCAGGTGCCTCGGCTCCTGGCGCGCTGGCAGGGCCGGGGCGAGGCACTGCGCTGGCAGGCCGCCGCGGAACTGGCGGACCTAAGCCTGCTTCCCCATGAGGGCATTCCGGGCCTGACTGGCCTCAAGGCCAGCGTGAGCGCCAGCCAGGACGGCGGCTGGGCGGCGCTGGATTCCCTGGCCGGCGCCGAGCTCAAGGGCCTGTTCCGCGAGCCCTTCCAGTTCACCCGCTTCCGCGCAGGCTTGTCCTGGGAGACGGGCGCGCAAGGCTGGCGCTTGCGCATCCCCGGCGCGGCCCTGGCCACCGACGATGCCGGCTTTATCGCCGCGCTGGAGCTGAACAAGACCGGCGAGGCCGCGCCGGAAATCTCGCTCTACGGCGAGATGCATGATGCCGCCAGCGATCACGCCGGCCGCTACCTGCCGGTGGGCATCATGACCACCGACCTGGTCGCCTACCTGGACGGTTCCATCGGCGTCGGCGGCAGCCTGCCCTATACCCATATCGCCCTGCACGGCCCCCTGGAGCACTTCCCCTTCGACAATGCCGAGGGCCAGTTCTCCATCGCCGCCCGCGCGGAAGGCCTGCCCTTCCGCTTCCAGCCGGACTGGCCGGTCCTCGAGGGCACGGGCGCCGATCTGTTCTTCGAAGGCGACAGCATGCGCATCCGCGCCGATGCCGGCAGCCTCCTGGGCGTCAAGACCCGCGAGGCTCGTGCCGAAATCCTCCAGCTCTCCGCCGACAACCCCTTGCTGAGCATCGTCGCCGCCGCCGAGGGCGAGGGCGCTGCCTTCTCCGACGTGGTGGCCAAGAGCCCCCTGCCGGGCCTCCTGGGCAAGGACATCACGGCACTGCGCCTGGCCGGCCCCGCCGCCACCGAGCTCACCCTGGCCATCCCCCTCGACACGCCGGAGAAGCTCAAGCTCGACGGGAAGCTGCATTTCCGGGGCACGGCCCTGGACATCCAGCCCGTGGGCCGGCTGCTCACCGAGCTCAAGGGCGAGCTGCGCTATTCCGAGCGCGCGGTCTCGGCGGCGGGCGTCGCGGGCAAGCTGCTGGGCGAACCCCTGCGCCTGGATCTGGCCCAGGGCCGGGACAAGGGCCGGGACCATGACCGTATTCAGCTCACCGCCACGGCGCGCGGGCTGATGAGCGCCAAGGCCCTGCAGGAACTGGGCATGCCCCTGGCGGAGCGCCTGTCCGGCCAGAGCGAGTACCTGGCCATCATGGCCATCACGCCCCAAGACAACGGCACCAGCTCCCACCGCCTGAGCCTGGCCTCGGATCTCAAGGGCCTGAAGGCCGACTTCCCGGCGCCGGTGGGCCTGGACGGCGGCGGCGAGATGCTCAGCCTGGAGGCGGATCTGGAGGCCGACACGGTGCTGCGCGGCCGCCTGGGCAATGCCCTGGGGGCCGCCCTGCGCTGGCGGGTGGACGAGCAGGGCCGGTTCGCCTTCGATCGCGCCACCCTCAGCGCAGGGACCGGGACCCCGACCCTGCCGGATCGGCCGGGCCTGTTCGTTACCGGCGCCTGGGACCAAGCGCAGGCCGGACCCTGGGTGGAATTCGCCCGTTCGCTAGTGTCGACCGAGACCGAAGCGTCGGAGGCCGCCACCGAAACGCCGCCCGAACCGCCGCTGTTCCGGGGCCTGGCCCTGGAGGTGGGCAAGCTGGCGCTCTATGGCATGCCCCTGAGCCAGGCGGAAGTGGAAATCACCCCGTCCAGCGAGGGCCTGGAGATCGCCATCGAGGCCAAGGAGCTGGCAGGGCGCATGCTCCTGCCCGAAGACTTCCAGCGCCAGGCCCTGATCCTGGACCTGGAGCGGGCCTGGTTGCCGGCGGACGAGCCGTCCACCGCTGGGAACCCGCCTGCCGGCCAGGCCGAGATGGATGCGGCCGCCGCCGCCGCGGAGGAGGCCCTGGACCTGCCCTTCCAGCCCGAAGAACTGCCGCGCCTGGTGGTCAACTGCGCCGACTGCCGTTACGGCGCGCGTAGGCTCGGCGCCCTGCGGCTCATCACCGAGCCCTTGGCCGACGAGCCGGAAGTGCACGGCCTGGCCATCAAGGCTTTCACCCTGCGCAATGCCTCCACCGAAGTGAGCCTCTCCGGCCGCTGGCTGGGCGGTTCGGCGGAGCGTACCGAGCTGCGCGGACGCATGAGCTCGCCGGACATCGGCCGCTTCGCCAGCGACTGGCAACTGGCTTTCTCGGCTCGGGAAAGCCCGGTGCAGGCCGACTTCGAGCTGGCCTGGCCCGGCGATCCGGCCCAGTTCGCCCTCAGGAACCTGGACGGCTTCCTCAACGGCCGCCTGGGCCAAGGCCATCTCGCCGAGGTCAGCGACCAGGGCGCGCGTCTGTTCAGCCTGTTCTCCCTGCAGAGCCTGCGCCGTCGCCTGTCCCTGGATTTCTCCGACGTCTTCGGCAAGGGCTTCTATTACAACAGCATCACCGGCGGCTTCCGTATCGAGGACGGCGTGGCCACCACCGAGCGCACCTTCATGGACGGTCTGGCCGCCGGCGTCGAAATCAAGGGCAAGACCGACCTGGGGCGCCAGACCTTCGACCAGGACATCCGCGTCAGCCCCAGGCTGTCCTCTAGCCTGCCCCTACTCGCCGGCTGGGCCGTGGAACCCACCATGGCCCTGGTGGCCCTGGCCTTGAACACCGTGCTGCAGCCGGCCCTGGATGTGTTCACGCGGATCGACTACAAGGTCACCGGGACCTGGGACAAGCCAGTCATCACCGAAGTGGCCAAGACCAAGGGCAAGATCCCGGTGGAGGCGCCCCCGCCGGCCGCGAAGCCGGAGACCAAGCCCGTGTCCAAGCCCGAGCCGGAGTCCAAACCATGAGCCGAATCGCCCTGGTGCAGATGAGCGGCCGCGCCGACTGGCCGGCCAACCGTGAATTCCTGCGCGCCGCCCTCGCCGAGGCCAAGGCCGGCGGCGCCGAACTCGTCCTTCTGCCGGAGAATGCCGCCGTCATGGGCCGCAGCGATCGGGACAAACTGGCCCTGGCCGAAGCGGCGGGCAGCGGGCCGATCCAGGACTTCCTGGCCGGCGAGGCCGCGCGCCTGGGACTCTGGCTGGTGGCCGGCACCATCCCCGAGCAAAGCCCGGAGCCCGATCGGGTGTACAACGCCTGCCCGGTCTACGACGCGGCGGGCCGGGAAGTGGCCCGCTACCGCAAGATCCATCTCTTCGACGTGAGCCTGCGCGCCGGCGCCGAGGTCTACCGGGAATCGGCAACGGTCGTGCCCGGCACCGAGCCGGTCTGCGTCGATACCCCCGTCGGCCGCATCGGCCTGTCGGTCTGCTACGACCTGCGCTTCCCCGAACTCTACCGCGCCCTCGTCGCCCAGGGCGCCGAGGTTTTTAGCATCCCCTCCGCCTTCACCCAGCCCACCGGCCAGGCCCATTGGCACAGCCTGCTGCGCGCCCGCGCCATCGAAAACCTCTGCTATGTCCTCGCTCCGGCGCAGACCGGCGAACACGACGGCGGCCGCCTGACTTACGGTCATTCCCTGGCTGTCGGCCCTTGGGGGGAGATCCTCGCGGAGAAACCTGAGAGCACGGGCGTGCTTTTCGCCGAGATCGACAGCGAGGAGATTCGGCGGCGGCGCGAGGCAATCCCTTGTTTGGAGCATAGGCGGTTGTAAGCCTGGCCCCGCCCAGAAAAGCAAAACCCCGCTCGTGCGGGGTTTTGGGGTTTTGTCTAGGGGCATCAGGCTTATTGCTGGCGCAGGCGGCGGCGCAGACCGCCCAGGCCGAAGAGCCCTGCGCTCAGGATGGCCAGGCCGGCCGGGGCCGGGACCGCGGTGGCTTCCGAGACGAACCAGGACATGCCGCCGGAGCCGCAGCAATCGGCGGTGACCAGCAGGCGGATGGTGTGGCTGCCCGCCGAGAGCATCAGGTCGTCGAGGACGGCATGGTAAAGGCCGGCGATGAAGCCCTCGCTGGTCCAGCTGAACAGCACGCCGTCGATTTCCACGCCGAACATGTCGCCGGCGATGCAACAGTCGTCGACGATGATATCCAGGGTGGAGGCGCCGGACAGGGTGATGAACAGGGTGGTGTCGGGGCCGCCGAAGAAATCATAGGCAATGTAGTCACCCGGGCCTTCGTCCCAAAATCCAGAGCCTGCGGCGCCGGTGGAGGGGTCGATCACCAGGGCCTGGGCGGAGCCGGCGAGGCTGGCCATAAAGACAAACTTCAACAGGGAAGATAACCACTTGTTCATGGAAAGCTCCTTGTCCGTAGGGACGTGTTCGAGTTGTGCAGCCTGTTGGCTGAAACTTGCGATGCAAATGCAATTCCAAGTTTGTATCTCATTGAAAATGATGCGTTAGCGCAATTAGGCGGCGACGGCATTGTAAAACTTGATGACAGGGGGATATTCATTAACGGCGTTCGTGTCGGCTTGTCGCGGGGAGCCGAGCCGGCGGCCGGGCGTCTCGGCCCAGGGGTGGGGGGGAAATCACACGGGTTCTTGGCGCTCATGGCTAAGGAGGCGGGCGGAAATAACTTGTCCATCTTGCATCCCGGCTTCAGGCCGCCTTGGGCCGTGTCTCAATCGCAAAATCCTCGACGTAGCCCTGCTACGCCTGCGGTTTTGCTCAATCGCCACAACCCAATCCGACCCAAATCCGGGCGCCATCTTGTCCAACTTATTTCCGCCCGCCTCCTAAGGGCCGGTTACACTGTCTACCTACCTGAACGCACAGAGTCTTCCATGCACAACGCCTTGACCACCGCCCGGGATTTGTTTCTCAGCCCCGTCGGCCTCGCAGAATCCGATCTGTCCCGCCTCCTGGGCGGGTTGATGGGCGGGGCCATCGACAGCGCCGATCTCTATTTCCAGTCCAGCCGCCACGAGTCCTGGGCCCTGGAGGACGGCATCGTCAAGGAAGGCAGCTTCAACGTGGCGCGCGGCGTGGGTGTGCGCGCCATGAGCGGGGAGAAGACCGGGTTCGCCTATTCCGAGGACCTGGTCCTGCCGGCCCTGGAGCAGGCGGCGGGCGCGGCCCGTTCCATCGCCCGTCACGGCGAGTCGGGCAGCCTGGCCCTGGGCAGTCCGCGTGCCGTGACCTCCCTGTACCCGGCTACCGATCCCCTGGGCTCCCTGTCCGAAGCGGACAAGATCGCCCTCTTGCACCAGGTCGATGCCGAGGCACGGCGCATCGACCCGCGCGTGAGCCAGGTCATGGTGTCCATCTCCGGGGTCTACGAGGTGGTCATGGTGGCGGCGACCGACGGCACCTTCGCTGCGGACATTCGGCCCCTGGTGCGTCTCAATGTCTCGGTGATCGCCGAGCACAACGGCCGCCGCGAGCGCGGCGCCTCGGGCGGTGGCGGGCGCGGCGATTACCGCATGTTCCTGGACAGCGGCCGGGGTCTCGCCTATGCCCGCGAGGCGGTACGCCAGGCCCTGGTGAACCTGGAGGCCGTCGCTGCGCCGGCCGGCAACATGCCCGTGGTCCTGGGTCCCGGCTGGCCGGGCGTGCTGCTGCACGAGGCCGTGGGCCACGGCCTGGAGGGGGATTTCAACCGCAAGGGCACCTCCGCTTTCTCCGGGCGCATCGGCCAGCGCGTGGCCTCGCCCCTGGTGTCGGTGGTGGACGACGGCACCTTGGCCGGACGGCGCGGCTCCCTGAGCATCGACGACGAGGGCACGCCCACCGAGAACACCGTGCTCATCGAAAACGGCGTCTTGCGCGGCTATATGCAGGACAAGCGCAACGCCCGGCTCATGGGCGGGCGCTCCACCGGCAACGGCCGACGCGAGTCCTATGCCCATCTGCCCATGCCGCGTATGACCAACACCTATATGCTGGCCGGGTCTCACGATCCGGAAGAGATCATCCGCTCGGTGAAGCGCGGGATCTACGCCCCGAACTTCGGCGGCGGCCAGGTGGACATCACCAGCGGCAAGTTCGTGTTTTCCACCTCCGAGGCCTATCTCATCGAGGACGGCCGGATCACCGCGCCGGTCAAGGGCGCGACCCTGATCGGCAACGGCCCGGAAGTCATGACGCGCATTTCCATGCTCGGCAACGATCTCAAGCTCGACGAGGGCGTGGGCGTCTGCGGCAAGGACGGCCAGTCCGTGCCCGTGGGCGTGGGCCAGCCGACCCTGTTGATCGACGAGATCACCGTGGGCGGGACAGCCTAGCGCGCTCGCACCCCTCTTCCTGGCATCGCCTATGCTTAAACGGGCGAGCCAAGCGGGAGGCGCCATGGTCGAGGGCTGGAAAGCGGAGGAGCTGGAGGGTTTCGAGGCCTTGCGCCTGGAGCGCTCCCTGCCGCTCTTGCGGGTCTTCCTGGCGGTGGCGGCCCTGGGCACGCCGCTGTTCGGCTTCTGGGACCGCTTCGTCGATCCGGGCGTGCCCATCCAGGCTTTTTACCTGCGCCTGGGCTTCGGCGCCGTGGCCGGCGGCCTCCTGGCCCTGAGCTATGTGCGGCGCCTGCGCGCCTGGCTGTTCCTGCTCATGCCCCTGACTCAGTGGCTGGGTGTCATGGCGGTGTCCATCCTCCTGTCCTGGCTGGAGCTGGGTTTTCTTTACGGCCTGCCCGGCCTGCTCTTGACCGGCATGGCCATGACCGCCTTCGCGCCGCTGTGGCGCATCTACGTCCTGAGCTGCCTGGCCTGCCTGGTCCTGCCCAACCTGGTCATGGCCTATGCCGGCGTGCCCGCCAAGCTCATGCTCAATGCTAATGTCTTCCTGGTTTCCATGTTCGGCCTGCAACTGGTCTTCGGTTGGTTCCTGCAACGCCTGAGCCGCCAGGAATACGTCCTGGAGCGGCGTCTGGAGCACCAGGCCACGCGCGATGGCCTGACCCAGCTCTACAACCGGCGCCAGTTCCTGAGCCTGATGGAGGCGGAGTTCTCCCGCAGCCGGCGCTATGGCCAGCCGCTCAGTTTCGCCATGCTGGACCTGGATCACTTCAAGGCCATCAACGACCGCCACGGGCATGCGGTGGGCGATTGGGTCCTGGTGCACTTCGCCGAATGCGGGCGCAATGTCCTGCGCGAGCAGGATTATTTCGGACGGTTGGGGGGCGAGGAGTTCGGCGTGCTCCTGGTCCACGCCGACCAGGCCCAGGCCCTGGAGGCCTTGGAGCGCCTGCGTCGCGCGGTGGAGGAGGCGGTCTTGCCTTCGGCGCGGGGCGAGTTGCGCTACACGGTCAGCATGGGTCTGGCCGAACTGTCGGAGGCAGACGCCGATGTACCGGCCCTGCTGCGCCGCGCCGACGGGGCCTTGTACCAGGCCAAGAGCCAGGGGCGGAACCGGGTGGTGGTGGCGGATTAGGCGGGGGCGTAAGGCCGGGCCTATTCGGCGCCGGCCGAGCCCACCACGTCTCGCAGCAGCTTGAACAGCAGGCGGCTGGACTTGGGCGGTTGGCCTTGCTCGGCTTCCTTGTGGGCCAGGCGCACCAGCTGACGCAGCTGCTGGACATCGGCTTGGGGATAGCTGGCCAGGAGCTCGGTCATGGCCGAGTCCTCGGCCAGCAGGCGTTCGCGCCAGCGCTCGCACAGATGCAGCAGGCCGGTTTCCTTCGCCGACTGGCCCATGAGCTTGTCCAGGGCTTCCTGGATGGGCGAGGTGTCGGTGGAACGCATCAGCTTGCCGATGTACTGGAGCTGGCGGCGCCGGCCTTCGTGGTCCTTGATGCGCCGGGCCAGGAGCAGGGCGTCCTTCAGATCGCCTTCCAGGGGCATGCGCTTGAACTGGCTGTCCGGCAGGCTCACCAGGACCTCGCCCAGCTTCTGGGCGGCGGTGGCATCGCGCTTGCGTTGGGATTTGGAGGGACCGAAGTCGTCTTCGTCCTGGTCGGGCAGATCGGCAAAATCGTCACGCATGGCGGCTAGTGGTCCAGAAAAAGCAACAAAGACGAACATTTTAGCATGGCCGGCTCCGTGCTCCCCAGCCGGCATCAGAAATGCAGGGCCAGGCGCAGGAAACCGGTCCAGTCCCGGTCGTAGTTATTGTCCCTGTCATAGAAATACTCCCGGTCCAGCCGGCCGGTGGCCACGGCCTCCAGGCTTAGCGCCTTGCCGCCGCCCAGATCCAGTTCATGGGCCAGGCGCAGATCCAGGCCCTCGTGGCGGGCGCGCAGGAACTCGTCCAGCCAGTAGTAGTGGCCGGACAGGCTCCAGCCCTCGGCGAAGCGGTAGTGCAGCAGGGCGCCGGCCTGGTGCACCGGCGCGGTGACCCGGTTGCGCGCCAGGCTCAGCTCGTCCATGTCCAGGTAGGCATAGGTCAGCCAGGCGCGCCAGGCCTCGCCGGGCCGCCAGGAGACTTGCAGCTCGCCGCCGCGCAGGCGCGCCCGGCCGTCGTTGCGGATCAGGAAGTCGCCGAAATTGTTGTTGCCTTCCAGCAGATCGCTCAGCCTGTCGTCGAAGAGCTTGAGATCGATTTCCACGCCGCTCTCCGGGCGGCGGTAGAAATAGCCCAGCTCCCGGGACAGGATGCGCTCCTCGGACAGATCGCCGAAGGCCGTGGTTCGGACGAAGAAGCGCCCGTCGGTCCGGCCCGGATTGACGGGAGGCTGCAAGTCCCGGGCGCGATAACGCCAGTCCACCTCGGCCTCGAAGAGATCGGGCGTGCGCGTGGCTCGGGCGATGACGGCGCGGAAGCTGTGCGCCTCGCTCCAATGCCAATTCAGGCCCAGGCGCGGCGAGAGGCTGGTGCCCACCAGCTCGTCCCGCTCCCAGGTGGCGCCCGCGTTGGCGAGCCAGTCCTCGGCGAAGCGCCATTCCAGGTTGCCGAACAGCCGGGCGATGTCGTTGCCGACCCGGCCGCCCAAATAGGTTTCCGAGTCGGCGGCTTCCCGGCGCAGGTTGGCGCCGCTCACCAGGCGCAAGCCCTGGCCCAGGCTCAGGCTGTCCTGGAACTCCAGGTCGACGCGGCTTTCCACGAGGTCCTGGTTGACCTCCCCGCAGGCCTGGACCGCTCCCAGAACCTGGGCACGCGCCAGGGTGGCCGCCGCCAGGGCGGCGAGGGCGGCCGGCGGTTCGGGCGGGCGCCGGCCCCGGCTCAAGGCGGCCAGCAGGCGATCGGTATAGGCCGCATCGGCGTCGTACAGCGTCGCCAACTCGTCGCTGAAGAACAGGCCGGGCTGGCAGGTCCGCCAGTCCTCGCCCGTGTCGCTGCGGCTGGCCGAGGCCTGGATATACCATTCGTGGCTGGCGCCGACCTCGTGCTGCCAGCGCAGTTGCAGGAAGCCGTTGTCCACGTCCTTGTCGTGGTAGGGCGAGAGCTCGGCCGCGTCATAGCCGCTGATCTGGTGGGTTCCGGTCTTGTGACCGGCGGCCAGATGCAGCCGGTCGGCGTCGGACAGGGCGTAGCTTAGGTTCAGGTTGGCGAAATAGGCCTCGCTGTCGTCGTGGTGCGTGCTCCCGTCCGCCCGGTGGTCGAAGCCGTTGTCGGCCTGGGCGCCCAGGCTCAGGCGCCAGTCCAGGCGCTCGCCGGCGGCGGCATGGCTGAGCAGGTCGTCTTGAACGCCGCGTCCGCCCTGGGTGGCCGAGAGCCGCGTGCCCACCCGGTCGGCCGGGTGGCGGGTGATGATATTGACCACGGCCAGGAAGGAATTGGCGCCGTAGAGGGCGCTGTTGGGGCCGCGAATGACCTCGATGCGTTCCACATCCTCCAGGGCCAGGGGCAGATCGTTCCACAGGATGCGCGCCAGGAAGGGCTGGTAGATGGAGCGGCCGTCGACCAGGACCTGCATGCGCCGGGAATTCTCGTCGGCCATGCCATGGTAGCTCACCGTTTGCTGATGGCCTTCCTCGTAGCCCACCTGCATGCCCGGCACCAGCCTGAGCGCGTCCACCAGCCGGCGCACGCCCGAGGCTTCCAGCAGTTCCCGATCCAGGACGGTCACCGAGGCGGGGGCCTCCGATTGCGGCTGCTTCAGGCGGCTGGCGGAGAGCACCACCGGTATCTCGGCCCCCGGCTCGTCCAGCTCGGCGAAGGCGCTCTGCTCCTCGGCGGCGAGCGGCAGGCAAGGCAGGACGAACAGGAGGGCTGCACGGGCGTAGGGCTTCATGGGGCTCATGGATGGAATGACGGCCAAAGCCTAAAAGCATAGCAGTTGGCGGTGCGGGGGTTAGGCTCGCCGCCGTGATATGCTAAGGCATTGCTTCTCACCGGATTTTTCCATCATGTCCGAATCCCTGCCCGTCGATGCCCTGGATGTCCACGCCGAGCTGAATGCCCTGAAATCCCTGGTGCGCGAGATCCTCGCCGAGGCCAAGGAGTTCGGTGCCACCAGCGCCGAGGTGGGCGTCTCCAAGGAAATCGGCCTCTCGGCCCAGGTGCGCCTGGGCGAGGTGGAGACCGTGGAATTCAACCGCGACGGCGGTTTCGGCATCACCGTCTACGTGGGCACGCGCAAGGGCTCCTCCTCCACCTCCGACACCTCGCCCGATGCCATACGCGCGGCGGTGCGTGCCGCCTGCGATATCGCGAAATACACGGCGGAGGATCCCTACGCGGGCCTGGCCGATGCCGAGCTGATGGCGACGGACTTGCCGGATCTGGAGCTGGATCACCCCTATGGCCTGACCGCCGAACAGGCCCTGGAGCGGGCCCTGGCCTGCGAGTCCGCGGCGCGCTCCGTCGATGCGCGCATCACCAACTCGGAGGGCGCCGGCTGGTCCTCTCACCGGGGCGTGCGCGTCTACGGCAACAGCCACGGCTTCGTGGAGGGCTATGCCTCCAGCCGCCATTCCCTGTCCTGCGTCTTGATCGGCGAGGACGGAAAGGGCATGCAGCGGGACTACTGGTACACGGTGTCGCGGGAGGGTGACAAGCTGGAGTCGCCGGATGCCGTGGGCCGCAAGGCCGCCGAGCGCACCCTGCGCCGCCTGAATCCGCGCAAGCTCAAGACCGGCAGCTACCCGGTGCTGTTTTCCCCGGATATCGCCGCCGGGATCCTGGGGCATTTCGTCAACGCCATCCGCGGCGGCAATCTCTACCGCAAATCCTCCTTCCTGCTCGACGCCCTGGGCCAGCCGGTCTTCCCGGACTGGTTGAGCTTGCGGGAAATGCCTTTTATCAAACGCGGCCTGGCCAGTGCCGCCTTCGACAGCGAGGGCGTGGCGACCCGCGAGCACGATCTGGTGCACGAGGGCATCCTGGAGAGCTATGTCTTGTCCGCCTATTCGGCGCGCAAGCTAGGCCTCAAGACCACGGGCAATGCCGGCGGCGTGCACAATCTGCGCGTCTCCGATTCCGGGCTGAGCCAGGCGGAGCTACTGCGCGACATGGGCTCGGGACTCCTGGTCACCGAGGTCATGGGCCAGGGCGTCAATATCGTCACCGGCGATTATTCCCGGGGCGCCGCCGGCTTCTGGGTGGAGAACGGCGAGATCCAATATCCGGTGGAAGAAATCACCATCGCCGGTAATCTCAAGGACATGTTCCTCAACATCGCCGCCATCGGCACGGACCGGGATCCGCGCCTGACCGTGGCGACGGGCTCCATGCTGCTGCCCAGCATGACGGTGGCGGGGGAATAGGGCGGCTTTTCAAGCAACCAAACTGTAGGTCGGGTTAGCCCGGAGGGCGTAACCCGACGACAGATCCGGGACCATGTCGGGTTACGCTGCGCTAACCCGACCTACCAGGCTACGCACTAAAACCAATACTTCACATTCAGCGTATAGGCCTTGATATCGCTGGAAAACAGGTATTTAAAGCCGAAATTGTATTCATTGGCCTTGCCGATCTGGCTACGCCTCGGGCCGAAACTCGCCCCCACCACGTTGTATTTATCCAGGTAGAGATCCGAGCCGCTCATGGTGGTATTGACCAGGAAGAATTCCAGGCGGTTGCCGCCGCCCAGCCAATCCGTGGGCATGGACAATAGGACGCCGTTGCGCAGCACGGTGTTTTTCAGCTCCGGCTCGAAGGAATAATCGCCGATATCGGTTTCCAGGGTTTCGCTACGCCCGGCCATATTGCCTATGGTCAGATCCATGCTGTCCAGGCGGATCACGTAGGAACTGGTCAGGAAATAACTGTAGACCTTGCCGCCCGAACCCAGCTCTTCCGAACCGGTGATGCCATAGGTCACGGCCGGGGTCAGGGTCCAGTTGGGGTTGACCGGCCAGCGCAGGATGGCGCTGAAGGGCAGTGCATAGCTGCGCGCTCCGTCCACGGTGGTATAGGTCACCGGCAGTTTCAGCATGAGCTGGCGATCCGGGTTGCCGTCGAAGCGCACGGTGTAGGACAGGGGCAGGCGGTATTGATCCTGGTTGCCCCGGTCGGTGTCGTAGCGGGCATAGTCCAGCCCCAGGCCGATGCGGTTTTCCGAGTCCTTGCCCTGGTCGGTGAAACTGTTCATCTCGCTGGAATCGACGAACATGGAGTCTGCCGCTACATCGTCGATCATCTGGTTCATCAACGAGGCCGGGTTGCCGGCGATGGGATCCACGGGCGAGACCTCGGCCAGGGCGGCCATGATGCGGTCCAGATTGCCGTCCTGGTTTTCCTTCATCCATTCCACGAAGAGATCCACGCTCTCCCGACGCGTGGCGCCCTCGAAATGCTGGTGTATGCCCAGGCTGCCGATATTGAGGTTCAGGGTGGGCGAGGCGGAGTCGAAGGACAGATTCATGGGCAGGCCGCGGAAATCCAGCAGGAAGCTGGCGGCGGAAGCGGTGGTGATGCCGCCGGCGCCTGTGCCGTCGTCGTAGCTGGGCAGGAAGTCGGTGAGGCTGGAGTCGGCGAAGAATTCCGTGGCCTCCTCGGCATCGTTGAAATGGGTGTTGAAGCTGTCGTTGCCGGACTGGCCGGCGACGACGAAGAGGTTTTCCGCTGGCGCCGCCAGGGGCGTGCACAGCAGCAGGGCAATCAGGGTCTTGCGCAGGGTCATGGCGGCTCCTTGGGTCTGTTGTTGTCTCAGACTTAGGCCTCGCTGGGCTCAGCGAACTGCGGCTCACGGCTCAGTATAGACAAGGGCCTGGGGACCGGTAGGCGCCGGTCCCCGGTCGGGTTCAGTCGCACAATGCCGGCGTCTGGCCACCCAGCCGGTACCAGTTCAGGCGGCGGGTCAGGATCATGACGCCCGCCAGGACGGCGAAGAGCAGGGCCGAGCCGAGCAGGAGGGCATGATCTTCCGAGCGCAGCAGGCAAAAGAGCATGCCGTAGAGCAGGCTCAAGCCCAGGCCGCAGGCCAGGCCGCGCGCACGGCCACCCAGGACATGGCTGACGTAGAAGCTGATGAGGGCGATGCAGGCGCCGGCGGCGATGCCATAGGCCTGCCAAAAGGCCAGGTGTTCCGACAGGGACAGGAGCAGCAGGAAGAACAGGGCCAGGGCCAGGCCGACCAGGCCGTATTGCACCGGATGCACGGCCACGGGCTTGAGGATTTCGAACAAGAAGAAGCCGGCGAAGCTCAGGACCACGAAGAGCAGGCCGTATTTCACCGAGCGTTCGGTTTGCAGGTACTGGTCCACCGGGTCCACCAGGTCGACGCCCATTTGCGTGCCGTGGAAGGCCGGGCATTGCTCGCCGTCGCGGGCGCAGGCCTTCAGCTTTTCCTCGAGATTGGTGGCGAAGAACGAGGTCTGCCAATGGGCCTCGAATCCCTGGGCATCGACCTTGCGATCCACCGGCAGGAATTCGCCCTGGAAGCTCGGGTGTGGCCAGTCGGAGCTCAGGCGGAAATCGCTGTTCTTGCCGACCGGAACCAGGGAAAAGCCTTCCGTGCCCTGCAGGGCCAGGCTCAGATCCAGGGCCATGTGGCTGTCCCGGTCCGGCGCCAAGAGGCCGATGGGGCTATGGATGCCGCTCTCGATGAAGCGCACGCGGCTGCCGGGCCGCAGTTCCAGGGCCTTGCCGTCGAGCTTCAGGCCGGGGACGGCCTCGATGCCGCGAATATCGGCAATGCCCAGGCTGACGAAGGCCGGCTCGAAGCGGTAGCGCTCGAAATCCTCGGCGATGCCGAAATGGCTGGGGATGTGAAACTTGGCCTGCAGCTGGTTCTTGGCGTGGAACAGGCGCGCCGGATAAATCCCGCGCCAGCGCACTTCACTGGCCAATTGGCCCTTCAACTGCAAGTCCTCGGGCAGGAAATACAGCTGGCCGCGCACGTCCTTTTCCGTCTTCACCTGGGTGATGCCGTCGGCGGCGAAACGGGTTTCCTCGACGCGGCGCACATAGGGCTGGACGAGGATGGGCCCGGTGATCCGCTGGGCATAGCTGGAACTGCGGGCGATATCCTGGCGCACGGCCTCGCGGTTGGCGGCGCGCTCGCTGACCATGCCCTGGATCAGGCTCAAGGGGATCAACAACAGGAAGCTCAATAGGGCGATGAAGCCGAATTTGACGAGCAGGGTTTTTTGCATGGCGACGCTCCTTGGACGCGGTGGGGATGGAGCCAAGGATGCACGGCGCGTGTGGGCGTCTTATGGGGCGATGATGGGCCTTATGTGGGGATTCAGTGGGCGGGCAGCACCAGTTCGGCGCGCACGCCGCCCTCGGTATTGACTACGCGGACCTCGCCGCCGTGCAGGGAGGCCACCTCGCGCACGAAGGCGAGCCCCAGGCCCGTGCTCTTGCGGCCCGTGGCCGGGCGGGGCAGGGAATAGAAGCGCTCGAAGAGCCGGGGCAGGGCGTAATCGGGTATGGGCTCGCCGGGGTTGTCGACTGCGACATGCCATCGTCCGTCTTCCTCCCCGGCATGGATGCGGATCGTCCCGCCGGGCGGTGTGAAGTCCAGGGCATTGTCCAGTAGATTGGCCAGGGCCTGGCGTAGTAAAAAGGCCTCGCCGGGAATTTCCAGGTCCGCTGGAAGCGCATTGTCCAGCCGCACGCCCGCCGTGTGCAGGGCCGCCAGTCGCGCCTCGCGCCAGTCTTCGATCAGCGGGGAAAGCGCTACGGGCGCTTTTTCTTCCAGGCGGCGGCGGTGTTCCAGCCGGGCCAGTTCCAGGAGGCGCTCGATGAGCTGCTGCAGCCGTGCCGTCTCGCCCCGAATATTGGCGAGGAAACGTTCCCGATCCTCGACAGGCATGCGCTCGTCGATGAGTTCGGCCGCGCCGCGTATGGCGGCCAGCGGGCTCTTCATCTCATGGGTCAAGCCGTGGACATAGTGTTCCACATAGGCCTTGCCCTCCAGACGGTTACGCATGGTCTCGATGGCGCGGGCCAGGCGCGCCACCTCGTCCCGGCCGGCCGGCAGGACTAGCTCGGCGCGCTCGCCTTGGGCCACGGCCGTGGCGTAGTCGCTCAAGCGGCGCAGGGAACGGCTCAGGGCATAGGCGAACACCAGGCCCAGGGCCAGGCTGAGGGCGATCAGGGCCAGGCCGATGCGGCTTAAGCGTGCCTCCGAGCGCTCGATAAAGGGCTGCAGGGCGCGGTTGGGCTTGGCCACGGTGACCACGCCGAGGATGCGCCTGGCATCCTGGATGGGAGCCGCCACGTACATGACCGTGGAGAACTCGTCGGCCGGGTCTTCCCGCGTCGTGCGTGCCCCGTATTGGCCGCGCAGGGTGCGGTAGACGTCGTTCCAGCGCGAATAGTCCTTGCCCAGGTCGCGGCCCGTGGAGTCGAGCAGGACTAGCCCCTTCGCATCGGTGACGTAGATGCGGTGATCGACCCGGGTCTTGGCTATGCCCCAGATCGTGGCCTGGGGGTGGCGCTGGCCGTAGGCGGCGATGATCCCCTGGAAGCGCTCCCGGTTTAAGCGGCCCGCCGCCATGTCCTCGCGCAAGAACTCCGCCAGGAGATTGGCCGTGTCCACTAGGGTCTCCTCGGTGGACTGGCGCACGCCCGGCTTGATTTCCTCCATGACCGTGGACAGGACGAAATAGCCGGTCAGGCCCACGAACAGGAAGTAAATCAGGAAGATGCGAACGCCGAGGTTCACCAGGCGGCCTTGAGACTGTAGCCCAGGCCGCGATGGGTCTGAACCGGCTCGGCGGCGGCGTCCACCAGTTTGAGCTTGGCGCGCAGGGTCTTGATATGGCCGTCGATGCTGCGGTCGTAGATCTCGGCGGGCAGCTCCAGGCGATCCAGGAGCTCGGCGCGGGTGTAGATGCGGCCCGGGTGTTCCAGGAGACAGGCCAGAAGCCGGTATTCGCTGAGCGTCAGTTCCAGGGCCGCGCCCCGGTAGCGGATGCGCCGGGCGGCGTGCTCGTGCTGGAACTCGCCCGCGTCGGCCTGGTCGGCCTGACGGGGCTTCACGCGTTTCAAGATGACCTTGACGCGCGCCGCCACCTCGCGGGGACTGAAGGGCTTGCTGACATAATCGTCGCCACCGATCTCCAGGCCTACGATGCGGTCCACCTCGCTGTTGCGCGCGGTGAGGAACAGGATGGGCACGTCGCTGAAGCGGCGCAGGGCCTTGCAGACCTCGAAACCGCTGATGTCCGGCAGGCCGACATCGAGCACCACGAGATCGGCCGGGCGCTCGCGCATGACGGCCAGGGTCGCGCTGCCCAGGTGCAGGACCTCGGTCTGGAAGCCCTCGTCCTTGAGGGCATAGACCAGGGTTTCGGCGATGGCCGGCTCGTCCTCGACGATGAGGATGCGGACCGGGCTCACAGCAGGATCACCGTGGTGAGGCCCAGGAAACTCAAGAGGCCGATGATGTCGGTGACCGAGGTCAGGAGCAGGTTGCCGGCGATGGCCGGATCCAGCCCGGCGCGGCGCATGGCGAGCGGAATGGCGACGCCGGCCAGATTGGCGATCAAGAGCGTGCAGAACAGGGCCGCGCCGATGACGCCGGCCAGGGGCCAGTTGTGCTTCCACAGGCCCACCACCGAGGCGATGGCCAGGGCCAGGACCAGGCCGTTCAGGGCGCCGATGGCCACTTCCTTGCCGATGAGCCAGCGGTAATTGGAGTCGCCGATATGGCCCAGGGCCAGGCCGCGTATGGTCAGGGTTACCGCCTGGTTACCGGCGGCGCCGCCCATGGAGGGCACGATGGTGAGCAGCACGGCCACCGTCGCCAGGCTCTCCAGCGTGCCTTCGAAGGCGTTGTTGACCAGGGCGGCGAGCAGGGCCGAGCACAGGTTGATGCTCAGCCAGACCACGCGCCGGCGCGCCGAGGGCAGGACCGGCGCGAAGGTTTCCTCGTCCTCGGTGAGGCCGGCCATGGACTTCATGGAGGCATCGGCCTCGTCGCGGATCACGTCCACCACGTCGTCGATGGTGATGCGGCCGATCAGGCGGTTGCCGCGGTCCACCACCGGCGCGGAGATGAGGTCGCGGCGCTCGAAGAGCTTGGCCACCTCGGTGTCGCTCTCCTCGGCCAGGAGGACCTCGGTGTCGCTGTCCATGATGCTGGCGATACTCTGCTCCGGCTGGCTGGTGACCAGGATGGTGAGCGGCACGCTGCCCAGCAGGCGGTCCTCCTCGTCCACCACGAACAAGGCATCGGTGCCCTCGGGCAGCTCGCCCTTCATGCGCAAATAACGCAGCACCACCTCCACGGTCACATCCGGCTTCACGGTCACCGTGTCGGTGTTCATGATGCCGCCGGCGCAGTCCTCCGGATAGGAGAGCACGGCCTCGACGCGCAGGCGGTCCCGGGCGTCCATGGACAGCAGGACTTCCCGGAACACCTCGTCCGGCAGGGAGTTGAGGATGTCGGCCAGATCGTCGGTGTCGAGATCGGCGGTGGCGGCGGCCAGTTCCCGGGGCGCCATCTGGCGCAGAAAGCTTTCGCGCAGTTCCTCGCCCAGGTATTGCAGGACCTCGCCCTCGCGCTCCTCGTCCAGGAGCTTCCAGACGAGCTTTCGGGCACGGGGCGGCGAGGCCTCCAGGGCATAGGCGATATCGGCCGGCTCCAGCTCGTTCAGCTGGCGGCGCGCCTGCACGAACAGGCCATTGGACAGGGCCTGGTTCAGGCGCTCGACGATCAGCGTGCTCTGTTCGAGGTCCAGGGCTTCGGCCATGCAGGCTCCAGGGCTGGGCCTAGCGGTTTCAGGCCGGGCCGGAGGGGAATGGGCGGGAATTGTGGCCGTGGCCGGCAAAAATCACAAGTTGGAAGCGTTTGAATTTTCCTGAGGGAAGCGCCTCGTCTTCCCCTCTCCCCTCGCGGGAGAGGGGGAGGGGAGAGGGGGTTACTCCCCCTCTTCGAAGCGATTGGCGATCAGCTCCTCGACGGCGTTCAGCGCATCCTCCGCATCCTCGCCCTCGGCCTCGATGACGAGCTCCGTGCCCTGGCCCGCCGCCAGCATCATCAGTTGCAGCACGCTGGCTGCGGCGGCGGCTTGCTCGTCCTTCTTCAGGATGACCGGGGACTCGAACTGGCGGGCGGTGTTCTGCAGCTTGACGCAGGCCCGCGCGTGCAGGCCCAGCTTATTAGTGATCTTGCAGCGGCGGCTGACCATGACCGGCTCTCGACGCATCGGCGATGCCCTGGCGGCCGGCCTGCTGGGCCACGTTGGCCAGCTCGTCCAGGCTGCGTTGGGGGTATTTGAACAGGCCCAGGAGCATGGGCAGGTTGAGGCCGGAGACGATGCGCAATCGCGGCGACATCTGGGCCTGGGCCAGGGCATGGGGGGCGGTGCCGGCCGCGTCGGTGAGCACCAGGACGCCGCCGCCGGTATCCAGCTGCTCGATGCGCTGGGCGACGGTGCGCGCGAAGACCTCGACGCCGGCCTCGGCATTGACCGCCAGGACCGAGACCTCCAGGGGCAGGGGCTCGTACTGGCATTGCGCGGCGCGCAACAGGGCGCCGCCGATGTTTTCCTGGGTGAGCAGCAGGACGCCGACGTTCATGACAGCTCCCGATGGCGGACTTGCACGTTGTCGCGCTCCTTGGCGAAATGGGCGGTCAGCTGCTCGGCCAGATAGACCGAGCGGTGCTGGCCGCCGGTGCAGCCTATGGCCACGGTCATGTAGGCGCGGTTGTCCTGCTCGAAGCGCGGGATCCAGGTGTGCAGGAAGACCTTCACCTGCCAGAAGAATTCCAGGACCAGGGCATCGCCCTGCAGGAAATCGATGATCGGCTGGTCGCGCCCGGTCAGCGGGCGCAGGGCCGGGTCCCAATAGGGATTGGGCAGGCAGCGGGCGTCGAAGACGAAATCCGCATCGCCCGGCACGCCGTTCTTGTAGCCGAAGGACTGGAAGGCCAGGGCCATGTGCGCCGTGGGCCGGTTGATGATCCGATCGCGGATCAGGTCGCGCAGCTTGTAGGGACCCAGGAGGCTGGTGTCGATCAGCAGATCGGCCTTGGCGGCGATGGGTTCCAGGAGCTCCCGCTCCTTGCGGATGGCCTCCAGCAGGGACACGCCCTCCTGGGTCAGAGGATGGCGGCGGCGGGTTTCCGAGAAGCGCTTGAGCAGGGTGTCGTCGGCGGCGTCGAAGTACAGGATCTCGCAGGGCAGGCCCGAGCCCTCGATCGCATCGATGAAATCATCGAAGCGGGACAGCTCCTCGGCCATGGCCCGGGCGTCGATGGACACGACCACCGTGCCATGCTCGGAGCGGATCTTCTGGGCCAGGACCGGCAAGAGGCTCACCGGCAGGTTGTCGATGCAATTGAAGCCCAGGTCTTCGAGGGCGCGCAGGGCGACGGTTTTGCCGGAGCCGGAGCGGCCCGACAGGATCATCATTTTCACGCTGATATCCGCGTATTACAAAGGCTTAAGGCTGGGGGTGAGTACTGTTCAGCCAGTCTAGCATGCGCTCGTGCAAGCTGAAATTGTCGTTCGCGGCGCGCAGCCGCTGCAAAAGCTCCGGTTCGGAAAACAGCCGGGCCAGCTCGGCCAGGGTGTCCAAATGCGGCTGGCATTGATCCTCCGGCACGAACAGGGCGAAGACCAGGTCCACGGGCTGGCCGTCCGGGGCGTCGAAGGGCAGGGGATCGGCGAGGCGGATCAAGACGCCCATGGCAGTCGCGCCGGCGGCGATGCGGCCGTGGGGCAGGGCGATGCCTTGTCCCAGGGCCGTGCTGCCCAGGCGTTCCCGGGCCAGGAGGGCGTCGAACAAATCGGCGGATTTCGGGGGCGACTGGCCGGGAATGGCCGGCGCGGACTCGGCCGCCAGGCGGGCGGCCAGTTCCAGGGTGCGCTTCTTGCTCAAGCCTGGCGCACCCACGTGGGTGCGCTCCAGGCTGATCAGGTCTTTTAACGACATGGGGGCTGCCGGACTCAATGCCGAATCAGCTTTTCCTTGTGGCGGATAATCTGGCGGTCGAGTTTGTCGAGCAGGCCGTCGATGGCGGCATACATGTCGTCGTGCTCGGCGTCGGCGAAGATTTCGCCGCCGTTGACATTGAGTTTGGCTTCAATGCGCTGCACGAGCTTTTCGACGCTCATGACGACATGGACATTGTTGATGTGGTCGAAGTGACGCGTCAGCTTCTGGAATTTCTCCGAAACATAGTCACGAAGCGCGGGAGTGATGTCGAGTTGATGGCCCGTCAGATTGATCTGCATAGTCGCTTCCTTATTCGATAACGCTAGAGAAGACTCTTGCGTTCGTTTGACGGAGGGATCGCCATGGCCTCGCGGTACTTGGCGATGGTACGGCGCGCCACGTTGATACCGTTGTCAGCCAGGAGATCGGTCAGTTTGGCATCGCTGAGAGGTTTCTTGGGATTCTCAGCGCCGATCAATTTCTTGATCAGGGCCCGGATGGCGGTGGACGAGCACTCCCCGCCGCTTGCCGTGCTGACATGGCTGGAAAAAAAGTATTTCAGCTCGAAGATACCTCGCGGTGTGTGCATGTACTTTTGCGTCGTCACACGGGAGATCGTCGACTCGTGCATACCCACGGCTTCGGCGATGTCGTGCAACACCAAAGGTTTCATGGCCTCTTCACCATATTCCAGGAAAGCTTGCTGATGTTCAACTATGCACTTGGTAACTTTTAGCAGGGTCTCGTTGCGCGACTGCAGGCTCTTGATGAACCACTTGGCTTCCTGCAGGTGGTTGCGCAGAAAGGTGTTGTCGGCCGAGGAGTCGGCGCGCCGGATCAGGGCCGCATAATCGGCATTGACCTTGAGGCGCGGCGAGCAGTCCGGGTTCAGATCCACGACCCAGCGGTTCTTCTGCTTGAAGACGAAGACATCGGGCACGATGTATTCGGCCTGATGGGCGGCGATCATGCCGCCCGGGTGCGGATTCAGGGATTGGATCAGGCGCATGGTCTCGCGGAGCTCGTCCTCGCTGAGCTTCATGCGCCGCTGTATGGTCTTGAAATCCTTGGCGCCCAGGAGCTCCAGGTGATCGCCGACCAGCTTGCGCGCCTCCTTCAGCCAGGGCGTCGCGGCATCGAACTGTTTGAGCTGGATCTGCAGGCATTCCTTCAGGTTGCGCGCCGCCACGCCGGGCGGATCGAAGGTCTGGATACGATGCAGGACCGCCTCGATCTCGTCCATTTCCACGGCGCCGTCGTCGCGCAGGGCTTCCTGGATGTCGTTCAAGGGGGCGGTGAGATAGCCGTTCTCGTCGATGGCATCGATGATGGCCGTGGCGACGACCCGGTCGGTGTCGCTCATGGGCGAAAGGCGCAGCTGCCAGAGCAGATGATCCTGCAGGGACTCGGTGGTGCGGCCCTGGACCTCGAAGTCCCGGTCCTCGTCCTCGCCGCGGGAGCCGCTCATGGCCGAGGATAGGCTCCAGTCGTCCTCCCACTGGGTGTCGACCGGCAAATCCTCGGGCACGGAGCTCTGGTTCAGGGCTTCGCCGGTTTCCATGGCGGAGTCGTGGGGCTCGGCGGTGTAGGTATCGGTCCCATAGTCGTCGCTCGCGGAATCGAAGCTTTCGCCGTCATAGGCGGCTTCGAAGCTGGGTTCGGCAAGCTGTCCCTCGTCGGCGCCGGGCACGCCGCTGTCTTCGTCCATTTCCAGCATGGGGTTGGAGTCCAGGGCTTCCTGGATTTCGGCGCTGAGATCGAGGCTGGACAATTGCAGGAGGCGTATCGCCTGCTGCAATTGCGGCGTCATGGTGAGTTGTTGGCCTAGACGTAGCTGTAAAGATGGTTTCATGCGTTCGACTTGTTATGTACGGCTTCCTAAGGAGACCCGCCTTGGTAAAGGAAATGGGGGTCACTATCGGATCAACAAGGCGCGGGGCGGGAAACATTCGTGCCTGCGCGGCGCGTTTCCCGGGGCCCTGATCGGCTCCCTAGCTTTGAGTCTAGCTCAAGCTGCTCCGTCTTGCCGTCCGGTTCCGGCGGCATTCACAGCCGGAACTGTTCGCCCAGATAAACTTCGCGGACCCTGGCGTTGTTCAGAACTTCCTCCGGCGTGCCGGCGGCGATCAGCTCGCCGGCGCCGACGATATAGGCATGCTCGCAGACGTCCAGGGTTTCGCGCACATTGTGATCGGTGATCAGTACGCCCAGGCCGCGCGCCTTCAAATGCTCGATGATGCGCTTGATGTCCACCACCGAGATGGGGTCGACGCCGGCGAAGGGTTCGTCCAGGAGGATGAACTTGGGCTTGGAGGCCAGGGCCCGGGCGATCTCCACGCGCCGGCGCTCGCCGCCGGACAGGGCTTGGCCTAAGGAGTCGCGGATATGGGTGATATGGAATTCTTCCAGCAAGAGCTCCAGCTCCTGCTCACGCCCGCCGCGATCCAGATCGCTCCGGGTCTCCAGGATGGCCAGGATATTGTCGGCCACGGAGAGCTTACGGAACACACTGGCCTCCTGGGGCAGGTAGCCGATCCCTGAACGGGCGCGTTCATGCATGGGCAGCGCGGAAATATCCTGCCCGTTCAAGTGGATAGTGCCGGCATCGGCGGTCACGAGGCCGACCACCATATAGAAGGTCGTGGTCTTGCCGGCGCCATTGGGGCCCAGGAGGCCGACGATCTCGCCCTGCTTGACGTTCAGGGCGACGCTCTTCACGACCTGCCGGCCCTTGTAGCTCTTGGCCAGGCCTTGCACGCTCAGGGTGTTCATGGCTGGGGCTTGGCCTCTTCCGGCTTCTTCTTGCGCGGCTGGATCACCGTGGTCACCACGCCGCCCTCGGCGGCCGTGGCCTGGGCGGTGTTCTTGGCGCTGTGGTATTCGACGCGCTCGGCCTCGGTGGTGTTGCCGCCCGCCTGGGTCAGTTTGACCTCGCTCAGGAACACGACCACCTCGGTGGCGGTGTGGTACTCGATGCGCTTGGCCCGACCTTCCACCGGTTCGCCCTGATCGGTGAGTTGGTGGTAGACCGCCGGTTCGCCCTCGGCCACCAGGCGGTCCAGCTCGTTCTCGGCATTGCGGTACAAGGTCACGCGCGCCGCTTTCAGGTTCAGGCTGCCCTGGGTGATGGTGACCGCGCCGGAGTAGATGACCGTTCCGGTCTTGTTGTCGATCTCGGAGCGCTGTGCCGTGACGTTGATGGCTTGTTCGCTGTCGCCGGTCTTGGCCTGGACGGCGCCGACGAGCAGCAAGGCGGCCGCTAGGGCCAGCCTAGCGGCGGGGCGTGGTGCGGCGGGAAGTGGGTTCATACTGTCCTCGGACATCGCTCTGCAATTGAAGTTGTTCCTTGTCCAGCCAGGCCTTGAGGCCGGTGCCGGTGGTGACCATGCCCCGGCTGCGCAGCTCGGCGGGCGCCTCGGTCTCGGCGTAATTCTGTTCGGGAGTGACGCGCAGGGTATCGGTGCGCAGCTCCAGGCCCTGGTTATTGAGGCTGGCCTCGCGGCTGATCAGCACATTCCGGCGCAACAGGATCCGATCCTGTTCCGGCGGCGCCTGGCCTTCCTCGGCGGCGATGCGCCAGGGCTTGCCCAGGGCGGTGCGCGTCTCCAGGCGGGGTTCTCGCATCAGGCTACCGCGCGCGTCGGCGTAGTGGTCCAGGCGCTCGGCATGCAGATCGCGGACCACCCGGCCCTGGGCATCGAAGCGGCGCGTGTGCAGGCCGGTCATGGTGTAATCCGGGCGGTCGGCGCCGGATTTCGGCTTGACGAACTCGGGTGCGTTGAGCTCGTCCAGCAGGCTCTGGACCAGCAAGGCACCGATGGCCAGGGCCACCAGCAGGAGGGGAAAGCGCTGGCGCTCAAGCATGGCGGTAGCGGTTCAACAGGGTATCGAGCTGGCCGTGGCCGGCCAGCAGGAGATCGCAAACCTCGCGGACCGCGCCCTGGCCCCCGGCCCGCCGGGTCACGTAATGGGCATGGGCCTTCAGCTCGGGATAGGCATTGGCCACAGCGACGCCCAGGCCCACGCGCCGGATCAGGGGCAGATCGGGCAGGTCATCGCCCACGTGGGCGATCTGTTCGTCGCCGACCCGCAGCTGAGTCTTCAGGGTGGCAAAGGCGGAGAGCTTGTCGCCCTGGCCCTGGAACACCCAGCGCACGCCCAGTTCCTGCATGCGCTTGGCGACGATCTCGGACTGGCGGCCGGTGATCACCGCGAAGGCGATGCCCGCCTCGGCCAGGGCCTTGATGCCGAAGCCGTCCATGATATTGAAGGCCTTGAAGGCCTCGCCGTTGCCGGCCATGTAGATATGCCCGTCGGTGAGCACGCCGTCCACGTCGGAGACTAGCAGCTTAATCTGCCCGGCGCGGGCCAGGAGCTCCGGGCTTGCCTCGAACAGCGGGGGAAATTCCTGGGCTCCGCTCATCACACGCCCTCCTTGAGGATGTCGTGCAGGTGCACGATGCCCACCGGCCGGCGCTCGCCGTCGGCGACCACCAGGCAGGTGATCTTGTATTCCTCCATCTGGCGGAGGGCCTCGGCGGCCAGCTCCTCGGCGCCTATGGTCTTGGGATGGCGGGTCATGACCTCGGCCATGCTCAGGCCGTGCACGTCCAGCCGCGCCTCCAGGGCTCGGCGCAGATCGCCATCGGTGAACAGGCCGGCCAGGCGGCCTTCGGCGTCGAGCACCGTTGTCATGCCTAAGCGCTTGCCGGTGATTTCCCTCAGCGCATCCACGATGCCGGTATCCAGCGTAACCCGGGGCAGGGCCTCGTCCTTGTGCATCAGGTCGGCGACGCGCAGGAGCAGGCGTTTGCCCAGGGCGCCGGCCGGGTGGGAGAAGGCGAAATCCTCGGCGGTGAAGCCGCGTGCCTCCAGCAAGGCCACGGCCAGGGCATCGCCGAAGGCGAGAGCCGCCGTCGTGCTGGCGGTGGGCGCCAGGCCCAGGGGGCAGGCTTCTTCGCCCACCGTGGCGTCCAGACTGACCTCGGCGGCCTGGGCCAGGGTGGAATGGGGGCGGCCGGTCAGGCTGATGAGCGGCACGCCCAGGCGCTTGATCACCGGCAACAGGGTCAGGATCTCCGCCGTTTCGCCGGAATTCGAGAGAGCCAGGACCACGTCCTGCGCGGTGATCATGCCTAAGTCGCCATGGCCGGCCTCGCCGGGATGAACGAAGAAGGCCGGCGTGCCCGTGGAGGCGAGGGTGGCGGCCAGCTTGCCGCCGATATGCCCGGACTTGCCCATGCCGATGACCACGACCCGGCCCCGGCAGTCCAGCATCAGTCGGCAGGCCGCCGCGAAGCGTTCGTCGATACGGTCCTCAAGCTCGGCGACGGCGCGGGCCTCAATGGCCAGGACGCGGCGGCCGCTGGCGCAGAAATCGGTGGTGAACTCGGGCATGGTGGTTTCCGTGGGCGTCGTCGAGACGCTGGTCGCAAAGCGCTAGTATAGGTCCGGCCCGATTACGGGGTAAACCAGTGGGCTGCGGTTCAGCTAGTGTTTAAGCAAATTTTGGCACACTTTTTTCCAGCAACTCGAAGTCTCCGAACTGCGTCGAATTGTAACAAGAATGCAAGCCACGGTTTTTTCCCGCCGAACCCTGTAAAATACCGCCTCGGTTGTGGACGCGCGCCCGGGACGGCGCGGCGCCCATGCTCCGGCCGGTATCCCAAGAAGCAAGAATAGGAAATCCTCCCCCATGCTGGCGGAAAGCGAAAATCTCGTCGAAATCCGCGACTTGCGTTACAGCATCTCCGGCCGCGTGATCTGCGACGGCATGAACATCAACATCCGCCGCGGGCAGGTCACGGCCATCATGGGCCCGTCCGGCTGTGGCAAGACCACGGTCCTGCGCCTCCTGGGCGGCCAGATCAAGCCCCAATCCGGGCAAGTGCTGTTCAACGGCAAGAACATCCCTACCATGAGCAAGGACGAGCTCTACGCCGTGCGCCGGCGCATGGGCATGATGTTCCAGAGCGGCGCCCTGTTCACCGATCTGTCCGTGTTCGAGAACGTGGCCTTCCCCCTGCGCGAGCACACCCGCCTGCCCGAGGCCCTGCTGCGCAGCCTCGTGCTCATGAAGCTGGAGGCCGTGGGCCTGCGCGGCGCCCGGGACCTGGTGCCCAGCGAGTTGTCCGGCGGCATGGCCCGGCGCGTCGCCCTGGCTCGCGCCATCGCCCTGGATCCGGACATGATCATGTACGACGAGCCCTTCGTCGGCCTGGATCCCATCTCCCAGGGTGTGATCGTGCAGCTGATCCGCCTGCTCAACGACGCCCTCAAGCTGACCTCGGTCATCGTCAGCCACGACATCCAGGAAGTGATGAGCATCGCCGACTACATCTATCTCATCGCCAATGGCCAGGTTATCGGCGAAGGCACGCCGGAGCAGGTCAAGCGCGAACACTCGCCGCGCGTCGTGCAGTTCATGCGCGGCGAACCCGACGGCCCCGTGCCCTTCCACTACCCGGCCCAGGACTATACCCGGGACCTGTTGGGAGATCGGGCATGATCTCGCGACGCATCTGCCGCCTGGGCGTGCGCGGCGTGGACAACCTGGCCAGCCTGGGGCGCGCCGGCGGCGTGTTGTTCGGCGCCCTGTTCGCCAAGCCCGATCTGCGCAAGGGCCTGCCCCTGCTGATCAAGCAGATCTACGGCGTCGGCTATCTGTCCCTGCTGATCATCATCGTCTCGGGCCTGTTCATCGGCATGGTGCTGGGCCTGCAGGGCTATACCATCCTGATCAAGTACGGCGCCGAGGCCAGCCTCGGTCCCATGGTGTCCCTGTCCCTGGTGCGCGAGATGGGGCCGGTCATCGCCGCGCTCCTGTTCGCGAGCCGCGCCGGTTCGGCCCTGACCGCCGAGATCGGCCTGATGAAGGCCACCGAACAGCTTTCCGCCATGGAGATGATCGCCGTCGACCCGCTGCGCCGCGTCGTCGCGCCCCGTTTCCTGGCCGGGGTCATCACCATGCCCCTGCTGGCCGCCATTTTCAGCGCCGTGGGCGTCCTGGGCGGCTATCTGGTGGGCGTCGAGTGGCTGGGCTCGGACTCCGGGCAGTTCTGGTCGTCCATGCAGAGTGCCGTGGACTGGCGCGAGGACGTCTTGAACGGCGTCATCAAGAGCGTCGTGTTCGGCATCGTGGTGACCTGGATCGCCGTGTTCCGCGGCTATGACGCCCAGCCCACCTCGGAAGGCATTTCCCGCGCCACGACCCTGACCGTCGTGCATTCCTCCCTGGCTGTGCTCAGCCTGGACTTCGTCTTGACCACCCTGATGTTTGGAGAAATCAGCTGATGGAAACTCGGACCATCGAATTCGGCGTGGGTCTGTTCATGCTGGCTGGGCTCGCCGCCCTGGTCGTCCTGGCCTTTCAGGTCAGCAATATCACCACCCTGTCCAATAGCAACGACAGCTATACCCTGGTGGCCAGCTTCGACAACGTCGGCGGCCTCAAGGTACGCTCGCCGGTGAAGGTCGGCGGCGTGCTGGTGGGACGCGTGCGGGAGATCGGCCTGGACGACACCATGCAGCCCCAGGTCACGCTGGCCATCAACAGCCAATTTTCGGCTTTCCCTTCAGAGACTTCCGCGTCGATTCAGACCGCCGGCCTGCTCGGCGAGCAGTTCATTTCCCTGACCCCCGGCGGCGACGAGAAGATCCTCAAGGACGGCGATCGCCTGCAAGACACCCAGTCGGCCATCGTCCTGGAAGAGCTGGTCGGTAAGTTCCTGTTCAACAACGACAGCAAAAAATCGCAGTGAGGCCGGTGTAGCCGGCAGATCGAATGGAGTTAGCTATGAATTGGTTCAAAGCCGTCGTCGCCACCCTGGCTCTGGCGGGCGCCAGCGCCGTGCTGGCCGCCCAGACTCCCCACGAGCTCATCGACGCCACGTCCCAGGCCCTGGTCAGCCGTCTGGATGCCCAGAAGGACGCCATGAAGCAGGACCCGAACATCGTCGTGGGTATCGTCAACGACGTGGTCTTGCCCACCATGGACGTGCCGACCATCTCCCGCAAGGTCCTGGGCAAGCACTGGAAGGGCGCGAGCCCGGAGCAGCAGGCCAAGTTCACCGAGCAGTTCCGCAGCTACATGGTGCGCTTCTACAGCCGCGTGTTCGCCAATTACAACGGCGAGAAGCTGGAGATCCTGCCGGAAATCGCCTCCAAGGAGCCGGACTTCGCCGTGGTGAAGACCCAGATCGTCAAGAGCAGCGGTCAGACCATTCCTGTCGACTACCGCCTGCAGAAGCAGGCCGACGGCAGCT
Organism: Gammaproteobacteria bacterium; assembly: GCA_016182845.1. GTDB lineage: Bacteria > Pseudomonadota > Gammaproteobacteria > Enterobacterales > Permianibacteraceae > JACPFT01. The sequence goes on along the minus strand of JACPFT010000016.1, from coordinate 73,036 downwards.
GGAAGGTCATCGACTTCAAGGCCGAGGGCGTGAGCCTGGTGATCAACAACCAGAAGCAGTACGGCGCCCAGGTCGGCAAGGACGGCCTGGATGCCGTCATCGCCACGCTGACCAGCAAGAACAACCAGCCCCTGACCCGATGAGCGGCGCGAACGGATTTCAGCTCGAAGCCCGCACGGGCGGTTTCCTCCTGCGCGGCCGCCTCGACTTCGACTCGGCCCCCCTGCTGTGGCAGGAGCGGGAACGCCTGCTGGCCCAGGGCGACAGCCTGGACCTGGATCTGTCGGAACTGGAACAGGCCAATAGCGCGGGCCTCGCCTGCCTGCTCAACCTGCACGGCGCGTTCCTCCACGCTGGAAAGCGTCTGGTCCTGAGCCAGGTGCCGGGCCAGCTGCGCGACATGGCGCGGGTCAGCGGCGTGGACGACATCCTGCCTTTCGCCGAGAACGCCGCCTCCTGATGCAGGGCCGGAAAAGCCCAAGGAGGGACTTTTTCGGCATGGCCTGATAAAATTCCCGCCTTTGGGCACCGCTCCGGTGCTCCGACTCCTGCCATGGGGCTAGACTGCCATGAATCCCGATGCCATCAAGGCCTTGATCCTAAACGTGTTGCCTGACGCCGAGCTGCGCGTCGCCGGCGACGACGGCGTGCATTTCGAAGCCGTCATCGTCAGCGCCTCCTTCGCCGGCGTGCGTCCGGTGAAGCGCCACCAGATGGTCTATGCCGCGCTCAACGACAAGCTGGCCAGCGGCGAGCTGCATGCCCTTTCCTTCAAAACCTATACCCCCGACGAGTGGCAGGCGAGTCAAGCCTGAAACCGCCAAGCCGAGCGAACATGGATAAATTACTGATCACCGGCGGCATCCCCCTGAATGGCGAGATCCGCATTTCCGGCGCCAAGAATGCCGCCCTGCCCATCGTCATGGCCACCTTGCTGGCCGACGGCCCGGTCTCGGTGGGCAATGTGCCGCATCTGAACGACGTGACCACGACCATGGAGCTCCTGGGTCGCATGGGCGTGTCCCTGACCATTGACGAGAAGCTCAATGTCGAGGTCGATCCGACCACCATCAAGAACTTCGACGCGCCTTACGAGCTGGTCAAGACCATGCGCGCCTCGATCCTGGTCCTGGGTCCGCTCTTGGCCCGCTACGGCCGCGCCGACGTTTCCCTGCCTGGCGGCTGCGCCATCGGCGCCCGCCCGGTGAACCTGCACATCCATGGCCTGCAGGCCATGGGCGCCGACATCAAGGTGGAGAACGGCTATATCCGCGGCCGCGTCGACGGCCGCCTCAAGGGCGCCCATATCTTCATGGACATGGTGTCGGTGACCGGCACCGAGAACCTGATGATGGCGGCGACCCTGGCCAAGGGCACGACCATCATCGAGAACGCCGCCCGCGAGCCGGAGGTCGTCGATCTGGCCAACTGCCTGAACGCCTGGGGCGCCCGCGTGTCCGGCGCCGGCACGGCGACGCTCACCATCGAGGGCGTGGAGCGCCTGGACGGCGGTCACCACCGGGTCATGCCCGATCGCATCGAGACCGGCACCTACCTGGTGGCGGCGGCCATTACCGGCGGGCGCATCAAGCTCAAGGACACCCAGGCCGACATCCTGGAGGCCGTGTTGCTCAAGCTGGAGGAAGCCGGCGCCCATATCGGTATCGGCCAGGACTGGATCGAGCTGGACATGAAGGGCAACCGTCCCAAGGCCGTGAACCTGCGCACCGCGCCCTATCCTGCCTTCCCGACCGACATGCAGGCCCAGTTCGTGGCCTTGAACGCCATCGCCGAGGGCACCTCGACCATCACCGAGACCATCTTCGAGAACCGCTTCATGCATGCCCTGGAAATGCAGCGCATGGGCGCGGACATCAAGCTGGAAGGCAATACCGCCATCATCACCGGCGTGCCCAAGCTGACCGGCTGTCAGGTCATGGCCACCGACCTGCGCGCCTCGGCCTCCCTGGTTCTGGCCGGCCTCGCCGCCGAGGGCGAGACCTTGATCGATCGCATCTACCATATCGATCGCGGCTACGAGACCATCGAGGAGAAGCTGCTGCTCCTGGGCTCGCGCATCCGCCGCGTGGGTTGAGCCGCGACGCCGCATGGCAAAACGGGGCCCTAGGGCCCCGTTCTCGTTTCCGCCTAGCCGCCGCTTGGCGCTTCCATCTGCGCATCCAAAGGCTTTTCGGCGATGGTCACCGGGAGGCTCAGGGACTCGCCGCGCCGGATCACATGCAGGACCAGGCGTGAGCCGGGCGGCGTATTGGCGATCAGCCGCATAGTATCGCGTGGCCCGGTGATGATTTGGTTGCCGACACGCACTAGGATGTCGCCGCGTTCGATACCGGCTTCATCGGCCGGCCCAGGGGTTTCCACGTCGGTGATGATGACGCCGGCCAGGCTGCTCAGGCCGTTGCGGTCGGCCCAGTCCGGCGATCCGGCCAGGTCGATGCCGCTCAGGCCCAGCCAGCCACGCACCACGCGGCCCTCCTTGAGGATACTGTCCAGCACGGCGAGGGCCTGTTGCGCGGGAATGGCGAAGCTGATGCCGCTGCTACCGCTCCTGGTGGAGAAGAACGCGGAGTTGATGCCCACCAGCTCGCCATAGGCATTGATCAGGGCGCCGCCGGAATTGCCGTAATTGATGGCGGCGTCGGTCTGGATGAAGTCCTCGTACAGGGCCAGGCCCAGGTAGCCGCGTCCGGTGGCGCTGACGATGCCCATGGTCACGGTCTGGCCTATGCCGTAAGGATTGCCGATGGCCATGCTCACGTCGCCGACTTGGACCGGGCGCGCGCTGGCCAGGGGGATAGTGGGCAAGTTCTGGAAGGGGATACGCAGCACCGCCAGATCGGTGGCGGGATCGCGGCCGATGATTTCCGCCACGGTCTGGCGTCCGTCGGCCAGGGTCACGCCGATGGCATCGGCACTGGCGATGACGTGGTTGTTGGTAAGGATGTAGCCGTCGTGGCGCAGGATGACGCCGGATCCCAGGCCGGTGCCTGAACTGCCCTTCGCCCGGGCCTGCCAATCGGGAAACTGGGCCGTGGTGATGCTGACCACGGCTGGCGAGGCGCGGCGCACGGCGTCGGCGTAGGACACGACGCCGCCGGTCGCTCCCGCCTGGAAGAGTTCGGGTTTGAGCACATACAGGCCCAAGGCGGTAACCAGGCCCAGGGCGATGGCCTTGGCAAAGAATTGGGCGAGGGCTTTGGCATCCACTTCTTGATATTCCCTTGGCGATTCAGCGCACAGTCAGCAGCAGGTTGTTGCCGCCGCGCAAGATATTGATGGCCAGCACGCGCTGGCTGTTTCCCGCCAGTTCGCGCAGTTCGTCGAGGTCGCGGGTCCGGTAGCGGTTGATGGCCAGGATCACGTCGCCGGGCTTCAGGCCAAGGCGGGCGGCGACGCTGCTGCCCGCCACGCCGCGCACATGCACGCCGGGACCGTCCTGGCGTCCCGGGCGCGGGTTGCCGAGGCGCGCGCCCTCGAACAGGGGATGCACGTCCGCGCCCTCCACCTCGAAGCTGCGCTCGCTTTCCAGGCGCACGGCCAGCTCCCGCTGGTCCTCGCCGCGCTGGATGCGCAAGGATACCGTGGCACCGGCATTCTGCAGGCCCAGGAAATTGAACAGATCCTGCTTGCCGCGTACCGGACGGCCATCGATGGCGGTGATCACGTCATAGGGCTTGAGGCCCGCCGCCTCGGCGGTGGAGCCCTCGGCCACGTCGCTGACGATGAGGCCTTGCTGGACGCTGACGCCCAGGGCCTGGGCCAGCTCCGGGTTCAGGCTGTCGCCGTCGATGGCCAAGAGGCCTCGGCGCACTTCGCCGTGCTCGATGAGCTGGGCCATGAGGCCGCGCGCCTGGTTGATGGGGATGGCGAAGCCTATGCCCACATTGCCGCCGCCGGGCGCCAGGATCGCGGTGTTGATGCCCACCAGTTCGCCGCGCAGATTGACCAGGGCGCCGCCGGAGTTGCCCGGGTTGATGGCGGCATCGGTCTGAATGAAGTCCTCGTACTGCTCGATCCCCAGGCCCGAGCGGCCCAGGGCGCTGACGATGCCCGAGGTGACGCTATGGCCCAGGGCGAAGGGATTGCCGATGGCCACCACGAAATCGCCGACCCGCAGCTGGCTGGAGTCGGCCAGCGGCAGGGCGGACAGCCGCTCAGGCTTGATCCGCAACACCGCCACGTCGGTATCGGGGTCGGTGCCCACCAGCTTGGCCTCCACCTGCCGACCGTCCTTGAGGCCGACAGTGATCACGTCCGCGTCCTTGACCACATGGTGATTGGTGAGCACATAGCCCTTCTGCGCGTCCACGATCACCCCCGAGCCCAGGCTGTTGTTCGGGCGCTTGCGCGGTTGGGTGCCGAAAAAATAGCGGAAGAAGGGATCGCGCATCAGGGGATGCGCCTCGGCATCGATCGTGCTCTTGGTGGCGATATTGACCACGGCCGGCGTGGCCTGCTCCAGCATGGGGGCGAGGCTGGGCAGGGCCTGGCCGGCCACGGTCGGCGGCAGGCTGGCTTGGGATACCGGCGGCAGTGTGAGGCAGAAGGCGAGGAGGGCGAGGGCGGCATTGCGCATGGCGTGTCGTGCTCCGAAAACAAAACCCCGGCCGTGGCCGGGGTCATCAGGGAAAGCGTGCTCAGGCCCGTTCCGGCTGCGGCGTGGCGCTGCCCATGATGCCATGGGACTGGGGCACGTAGTCGCGCGGGGCGGTGGCGGCGCTGGGCTGCGCATAGGTCTCGTGGAGTTCGCTGTCCATGGCCGCCTCGGCGGGCATGGGGGCGGTGGCCTGGGGCTCCTCCCGGCTCTGCAGGCCCAGTTGCTCCGGGCGGTACAGGCGCGCGGCCTGGCCGTCCTGGGTCAGTTCATGGGCGCCGATGGCCAGGTGCTGGTAGAGCTGGCGGTGGTTCTCGGTGAGCCGGCCGATCAGATGGGCCGTCTGCTGGAAATGCTGGTTGACGTCGTGGCGGTAGTCATGGAGCGCCTTGTCGGCGGCGGCCAGCTGGTTCTTCAGCTCGCCGGCTTCCTGCTTACCCGGCGCCGACTGGCGGCCGATGAAAAAGCCCACCACGCAGGCCAGGGCGGCCAACAACAGGCCGGTAAGAATGCTCATGACGGACTCCCAGATTCGCGCGTCGCGCTATCTATAATTAAAACCCAGTTTCTCGGTAAAACCCAGCTGCCCGGCGAAACCGCGAGCCTTCCCAGGCTAGGCCCGGCGAACTGAGCAAGGCCTGAATGTTCTCCCTCCGGCGCATGGGGGGGGGGGGGCGTGCCGGAAGCCGGCGATTATAGGCTATTCCACCCAACGAGGCAGCGGCTTGGTTCTCGGTGCGAGTCCGTGCGAAAATGCGCGCCTTTTCTTATTCCTTAGTCGTGGAGTCCGCCGTGAGCCTGCCTGCCGAGACCTTTGCCCCGGGCGAAACCCGCTGCGAACTGCCGGGACCGGCCGGTCGGCTGGAGGCGGTGCTCATGCGTCCCGAGCGGAGCGAGGAGCGCCCGGCCCTGGTGGTCTGCTGCCATCCCCATCCCCAGCACGGCGGCACCATGACCAACAAGGTCATCCACAGCGTGGCCAAGGCCTTCACCGGCCTGGGCCTGCCCAGCCTGCGCTTCAATTTTCGCGGCACCGGCTTGAGCGAGGGCGCCTGGGACGAGGGCCGTGGCGAGACCGAGGACATCCTCGCCGCCCTGGCCTGGGCCGAAGCCCAGTTCCCCGGCTACGAGCAGTGGCTGGCCGGCTTCTCCTTCGGCGCCTACACCAGCCTCCTGGCCGCCGCGCGCCGGCCGGTGCGCCAGATCCTGTCGGTGGCGCCGCCGGTGCACCGCTTCGATTTCAGCGATTTTCAACGGCCGGCCTGTCCCTGGCTCGTGATCATGCCCGAGGCCGACGAGGTGGTCTCCCCGGCGGCGGTGTTCGCCTGGTTGGATGACATGACGCCGCCGGCCAAGCTGGTGCGCTACCCGGACACCGGGCACTTCTTCCACGGCAAGCTGATCGCCCTGCGCGAGACCATCGCCTCGCACTACGCGGCGGCCGTGCCGGCGCGGGTGGGTCGATGAGCATCGCGCAGCGCCGCCAGCTTCTTGGCCCTCCCCCCTGCGCGGGGGAGGGTGGCGCGCAGCGCCGGGAGAGGGGCCTCCGATGAGCACGCCGCTGACGCGCTACCAGGCAGACCTGCAAAGGAACGGTTTTCGTGCCGATCCGGCCCAGGCCATGGCGGTCGAGCATCTGGAGGCCCTGCACCGGAGCCTCTGCCAGCGCCTGGATGCCGGACAGGGCTGGGCGGCCCGGCTCAAGGGCCTGTGGCGCGCGCCCGAGCCGGTGCGCGGCTTGTATTTCTGGGGCGGGGTAGGGCGCGGCAAGACCTATCTGATGGACACCTTCTTCGCCTGCCTGCCGTTCGCCGAGAAGAAGCGCCTGCACTTCCACCGCTTCATGCACTGGGTCCACCAGGAACTGAAACGCCTCAAGGGCAGGGAAAACCCGCTGCAGGCCATCGCCGCCGAGTTCGCCCAGGGCTGCCGGGTCATTTGCTTCGACGAGTTCTATGTCTCGGACATCACCGATGCCATGCTCCTGGGCGGCCTGTTCGAGCGCCTGTTCGCTGAGGGTGTGACCCTGGTGGCCACCTCCAACATCCCCCCCGACGAGTTGTATCGGAACGGCCTGCAGCGAGACCGCTTCCTGCCGGCCATCGCCCTGATCAAGCGGCACTGCCAGATCGTCAACGTCGACGGCGGGGTGGATTACCGCTTGCGCAGCCTGGAGCAGGCCGAGCTCTATCACTGCCCTTTGGATGAGAGCGCCGATGCCAGCCTGAACCGCAGCTTCGAGAGCCTAGCCGGGGAGCCGGGCCATATTGGGCAGGTGCTGAAGATTGAGAACCGCGACATCGCCACGGTGAAATGCGCCGAGGGCGTGGCCTGGTTCGAGTTCGCCGCGCTCTGCGACGGTCCGCGCGGCCAGGCGGACTATATCGAGATCTCGCGCCTGTTCCACACCGTGCTCATCGCCAATCTGCCCCAGCTCACCACCGCTACCGACGACCAGGCTAGGCGCTTCGTGAGTCTGGTGGACGAGTTCTACGAGCGCCACGTCAAGCTGATCCTCTCGGCGGCCGTGCCCATGGAGCGGATCTACGCCGGGGAGCAGTTGACCTTCGTCTACCAGCGCACGCTCAGCCGCCTCCAGGAGATGCAGTCCCACGACTACCTTGCCCGGGAGCACCTCCCGTAGCCTGGATGAAGGCGCTCCGCGCCGGAATCCGGGTCACTTCTCCTCCGGTTATTGGCGCTCCAAAACGAACAAGGGGCCTTCAAGCCCCTTGCTTGCGGAAAGCGGCGCGCTTACTCCGCCATGTCCTTCAGCTTCTTCAGCGGACGGATCTTCACGACATTCGAAGCCGGCTTGGCCTTGAACACGGTCTCTTCCTTCGTGAAGGGATTGATGCCCTTGCGGGCCTTGGTGGCGGGCTTGCGCACCACCGATACCTTGAACAGGCCAGGCATGGTGAAGGCGCCGGCGCCCTTCTTGGTGACGTGGCGGGCCATGATCTCGGCCAGCTCGTCCATCAGGCCGGAAACCTGCTTCTTGGACAGGCCGGTCTTCTCGGCGAGCTCATTCATCAGCTGGGTCTTGTTGAAGGCTTCGGCGATGGGACCGGCGGCCTTCTTGGCCGGGGCCTTCTTTTCGACAGGGGCAGCGGCCTTCTTTGCAGCCGGCTTGGCGGCGGGGGCCTTCTTGGCGGCCGGAGCGGCGGCCTTCTTGGCCGGGGCCTTGGTGTCTTTGCTGGTGGGTTTTTTCGCAGCCATCGTGGTGCCTCGTTATTGTGTGATGATGGGTAGAAGACAAGAAACGAGCGGAATCTGGTGCCTAGAAAGTCTCTCGACCTAGGGTCTAGGCAATGCCCTGCAAAGTTTTTATAATAAAAGTGCCCTGAGATAAAGCGTTTAGCACGATTTTTCGCCTTTCCCATCCCCCCAAGCTCTTAGGCGGAAGTTTTTAAAGGGTTACACACGTCGCCGGCAATACTGGCTATTGTCATCGGCGACTTTTGCGTATAGAATTTCGCGCTCTCAAAGAAAGAGCCTAATGCTCTTGAATAAAGAGTTTACGCTCTTTCACAGGAAGAGCCGCCTGGAGCCCTGTAATGAAAACTTTTAGCGCCAAGCCGGAAGCGGTCAAACGCGACTGGTACCTGGTCGATGCCAATGGCAAGACCCTAGGCCGCCTCGCGAGCGAAATCGCTCGTCGTCTACGCGGTAAGCACAAAGCCGAGTTCACCCCGCACGTGGACACCGGCGACTACATCATCGTCATCAACGCCGACAAGGTTGCCGTCACCGGCAAGAAAGCGTCTGACAAGATGTACTACAGCCACTCGGAGTTCCCGGGCGGCATCAAGGAAATCAGCTTCGAAAAGCTGATCCAGCGTGCTCCCGAGCGTGCTTTGGAGATCGCTGTGAAGGGCATGCTGCCCAAGAATCCGTTGGGCCGCGCCATGTTCCGTAAACTGAAGGTTTACGCTGGCGCCGAACATCATCACGCTGCCCAGCAGCCGAAAGTCCTGGACATCTAAGGAACGATCATGGCCGATACTCAATTCTACGGTACTGGTCGCCGTAAAGAATCCGCCGCTCGCGTTTTCCTGCGCCCGGGTTCCGGTAAGATCACCGTCAATGGCCGCGAGCTGGAAGTTTACTTCGGCCGCGAAACCTCCCGCATGGTCGTGCGTCAGCCGCTCGAACTGGTGGAAATGACCGACAAGTTCGACGTCTACGTGACGGTCGAAGGCGGCGGCAACACCGGTCAGGCCGGCGCCATCCGTCACGGCATCACCCGTGCCCTGATGGAGTACGACGAGAACCTGCGTCCCGCCCTGCGTAAGGCTGGCTACGTCACTCGTGACGCCCGTCAGGTCGAGCGTAAGAAGGTTGGTCTGCACAAGGCTCGTAAGCGTCCGCAGTACTCCAAGCGTTAATAAGTGCTTGCCAAATAGTAATTTGGCTATTAAAATACGCGCACTTAGAACGCAATGGTTTATTGGGGGATCGTCTAACGGCAGGACAACGGACTCTGACTCCGTTTATCTAGGTTCGAATCCTAGTCCCCCAGCCATAAAGAGACCCGGCCGAAAGGCCGGGTTTTTTTATGCGTGTTTTTCGGCAAAGGCGGGACCCTTGGCGCCGCGCCGCCGGGTGAAATAGGGAGTGCCGGCGTCGGCGAAACCCCCGGTGGCCAGGTCTGGCATGGCTGAGCATTTCCTTGCCAGAAAAAATCCCATGCGTATTCCTAGGCTTGCCGCCGCAACCCTGCTGCTCCATCTTGAAAACGCATGCATTCTTGCCACAGCGCAAGGATTCGTTGTCGGCGCGCTTTTCCTGCCTTGCCCTGCGTCAAAGCGCCCTGGCGCGTTGCGTGCTTGCCCGCTTTTCTTTATCATCAGCCAGCTTTGATCCCTCGATCCATTCCCGCACACGCCGGGGCTCGGGTGAGGACAAAATAATAACGATCAAGCTGCCCTAGGCAGGTTCTTCGAGCTAACCACTCCGATGGGGAGATTTCCATGAGTAACGACGCGGTTGATACCGGGCGTCGCCGTTTCCTGACCGCTGCGACCGGCGTGGTCGGTGCGATCGGGGGCGCGTTTGTCGCATATCCTTTCCTGGCTTCCTGGAAACCCAGTGCCAAGGCGCAAGCCGCGGGTGCTCCGGTGCAGGCCGATATCAGCAAGCTGCAGGTCGGCGAGCGCCTGGTGGTGGAATGGCGCGGCCAGCCCATCTGGATCGTGCGCCGCCCCGACAATGTGCTGAAGAACCTGGATGGCATCGGTGACAAGCTGAAGGACCCGGAGTCCGCCGAAGAAGAGCAGCAGCCGGCTTATGCCAAGAATGCCTACCGTTCCATCAAGCCGGAATACGCCATCCTGATCGGCATCTGCACCCACCTGGGCTGTTCCCCGCTGTATCAGAAAGAGCTGAATGCCGTGGTGGAAGGCGTGGAAGGCGGCTTCTTCTGCCCCTGCCACGGTTCCCGCTTCGATCTGGCCGGCCGCGTGTTCTCGGGCGTGCCTGCCCAGCAGAACCTGCGCGTGCCGCCCCATAAGTTCCTGAGCGACACCCAGCTCATGATCGGCGTTGATCAGGAGGCGGCATAATGGCTTTCAAGCAGAGTGAGGCCAAGGGCCTCCTGGGCTGGTTCGATTCGCGCTTTCCGCTGATCGAGACCTGGAATGCCCACCTGGCCCAGTACCAGGCCCCGAAGAACTTCAATTTCTGGTATTTCTTCGGCTCCCTGGCCATGCTGGTTCTGGTCAATCAGATCCTGACCGGCATCTGGCTGACCATGAACTTCAACCCCTCCGCCGAAGGCGCCTTCGCCTCGGTGGAATACATCATGCGCGACGTGGAATGGGGCTGGCTGATCCGCTACCTGCACTCCACCGGTGCCTCCGCGTTCTTCGTGGTGGTCTATCTGCACATGTTCCGCGGCCTGATGTACGGCTCCTTCAAGCAGCCGCGCGAGCTGCTGTGGATCATCGGCATGGTCATCTTCCTGCTGCTGATGGCCGAAGCCTTCATGGGCTATCTGCTGCCCTGGGGCCAGATGTCCTTCTGGGGCGCCCAGGTGATCATCAACCTGTTCTCCTCCATTCCGGTCATCGGTGAAGACCTGGGCGTGTGGATCCGCGGCGACTTCGTGGTCTCCGGTGCGACCCTGAACCGCTTCTTCGCCCTGCACGTCATCGCCCTGCCGCTGGCCATTGTCGGCGTGGTGTTCCTGCACATCGTGGCCCTGCACCATGTCGGCTCCAACAACCCGGACGGCATCGAGATCAAGGACAAGCTGGATGCCCATGGCAAGCCCCTGGACGGCATTCCCTTCCACCCCTACTACTCCGTCAAGGACATCATGGGCGTGGTCGGCTTCCTGATCGTGTTCAGCATCGTGCTGTTCTTCGCGCCCGAGGGCGGCGGCTATTTCCTGGAAGGGCCGAACTTCGAGCAGGCCAACGGCCTGAAGACCCCGGCCCATATCGCCCCGGTCTGGTACATGACCCCGTTCTACTCCGTGCTGCGCGCCGTGCCGCACAAGTTCATGGGCGTCGTGGCCATGGGCGCCGCCATCGCCATCCTCTTCGTCCTGCCCTGGCTGGATAAGAACCCGGTGAAGTCCATCCGTTACCGCAGCTGGATCAACAAGCTGCTGCTGGGCCTGTTCGTCGTGGCTTTCGTCATCCTCGGCTACCTGGGCACCCAGCCGGCCGATCCGACGCCGACCCTGATCGCCCGTATCTGCACGCTGTACTACTTCGGTTACTTCCTGCTCATGCCCCTGCATAGCCGCTGGGGCAAGATGAAGCCGGTTCCTGAAAGGGTGACGCACTAATGAACAAGAAGATCGCACTCATTCTGGCCGGCCTGGTGATGCCGGTCATGGCCTGGGCCTCGGGCACTTCGGTGCACCTGGACCACGCCAATATCAATCTCAAGGACAAGGCCTCCCTGCAGCACGGCGCCCAGCTCTACATGAACTACTGCTCGGGCTGCCATGCCACCGGTTTTCAGCGGTATAACCGCGTGGCGGTCGACTTGGGCATCAAGGAAGAGCTGATGCAGACCAATCTGATGTTCGTCAAGGACGCCAAGATCGGCGATCTGATGAACAACAACATGACTGCCTCCGATGGCAAGAAGTGGTTCGGCCAGACCCCGCCGGACCTGACCCTGGTCGCGCGCGTGCGCGGCGTGGATTGGCTCTATACCTACCTGCGCGGCTTCTACAAGGATGATTCCCGTCCCTTCGGCGTCAACAACACGGTCTTCCCGGAAGTGGGCATGCCCCATGTCCTGCAAGAACTGCAAGGCGTGCAGGTGAAGACCGAAGACGGCGAACTGGAGCTGGTGAAGGCCGGCAAGCTGTCCGAAGAGGCCTATGACGAAAGCGTGCGCGACCTCGTCAACTTCCTGGCCTATTCCGGCGAACCGGTTCGCCTGGAACGCGAGGCCATTGGCGTCAAGGTCCTGATTTTCCTGGTGGTTTTCTTCTTCCTGGCCTATCTGCTGAAGAAGGAATACTGGAAGGACGTGCACTAAGCCGCCGGCGGACGTGCGATAATCGACGGGGGCTTCGCGCCCCCGTTTCTTTTTGCCTGATGAGCACTGCCATGAGCGAGATGACCTCCCAGAAGCCCTATGTGATCCGTGCCCTCTACGAGTGGATCGTGGACAATGGCTGCACGCCGCATATCGCCGTGCAGACCGAACGCCCCGATGTGCGCGTGCCTCCGGGCTATGCCAAGGATGGGCAGATCACCCTGAACATCTCGGCGACCGCGGCGCCGAATCTGCACATGGACAATACCGCCATCAGTTTCCAGGCTCGCTTCGGCGGCGCTGCCCATAGCCTGTACATCCCCATGGGCGCCATCCTGGCCATCTATGCCCGGGAGAACGGCCAAGGCTCGGGCTTCATGGCCGAGCCGCCGGATGGCGAGTCCCTGCCCACGCCGCGCGATGACGACGAGACGCCACCGCCCACCAAGCCCAGCGGCGGCAAGCGCCCGGCGCTGAAGGTAGTGAAGTAGAAAAACGGCGCCTAAGTGGCGCCGTTTTCGTATTAGGTGTGCTTAGGCATCCTTGCCGCAATGTGCGTGGGTCATGCAACCCCCGGCCCGGCCATCCATGGCCAGGCGTTCGCCGGGACCGAAGTCCTCTGGACTTCGGTCTAGCTCCGGCTCACCCCTCCACATACTCAAACACCGGCACCACGCGCTGCACGCCGCTGACGTTGCGGGCGATGGCGATGGCGCGCTGGGATTCGGGCTTGGTAACCAGGCCCATGAGGAAGACCTCGCCGTTCTCGGTGACGACTTTCACGCGCGTCGAATCGAAACCCTTTTCGGCGACCATGAAGGACTTCACCTTGGAGGTGATCCAGCCGTCGGCACTGGCCGTAAGCGTCGAGCGCGGTCCCAGTAGCCGGATTTCGTTCTGGACGCGGCGCACCGTCGGCACTTCGTTGATCACCTGTTGGGCCTGCTTGCGCAGGACCTCGGTCGGACATTGGCCGGCGAGCAGCACCAGGTGGTTGTAGCTGGTGATGCTCACATGGCATTCGGCGTCCAGGCTCGGGTGGTTGCCGATACGGGCATTGGCCTTCTGCTCGATGTTCTCGTCGTCCAGTTGCACCTCGTAGGGGCGGCGGTCATGGGCGGTCAGGCCGCCGGCCGCGGCGCCGCCGACGATGACGGCCGGGCAGCCGGCCAGCAGGGTCGTGCTGGCGGCGAGGGCGGAGACGAGTGTGAAACGGGTGAAATTCATTGGACTTATTCCTCTTGTCCGAACAGGCGTTGGTCGATCAAATCGCAGAGGCAGTGGATCACGAGCAGATGCACTTCCTGGATGCGCGCCGTGGCATTGGCCGGCACGCGCACTTCCACGTCGTGGGGGCCGATGAGGCCGGCCATCTGGCCGCCGTCGCGGCCGGTCAGGGCGACGATGAGCATATCCCGCGACAGGGCGGCTTCCATGGCGTTGATCACATTGCGGGAATTGCCGCTGGTGGAGATGGCCAGGAGCACGTCGCCGGGCTGGCCCAGGGCCCGCACCTGCTTGGAAAACACCTCGTTATAGCTGTAGTCGTTGGCGATGGAGGTGATGGTGGAGCTGTCCGTGGTCAGGGCCATGGCCGGCAGGCCAGGACGCTCGCGCTCGAAGCGGTTCAGGAGCTCCGAGCTGAAATGCTGGGCGTCGCCGGCCGAGCCGCCATTGCCGCAGGACAGGATCTTGTGTCCGTCGAGCAGGGCCTGGGCCATGATGTCCCCGGCCTTGGCGATGGATTCGGGCAACATGTCGGCGGCGGCGATCTTGGTTTGGATGGATTCGGTGAACAGGGTGCGGATGCGGCTCAGGGCGTCCATCGCATGACCTCTATCTGGGAAAAGCTATCAAAACGCATTGCGTATCCATTCGTAGTGCAGGGCCTCGCCCCGGGGCGAAACCGCCACCACGTCGAAACGGCAGGGCAGGGTATCGCGGATCTTTCGTGCCTGCAAATAATGGGCGGCTGCCAGGCGCAGCCGGGCCTGCTTGCGGACATCGACACTGGCCAGGGCGCCGCCGAAGCGCTCCGACTTGCGGTAGCGCACCTCGACGAAGACCAGGCTGTCGCCGTGGCGCATCACCAGATCCAGCTCGCCGCCGCGCACCGAGTAATTGCTTTCGACAAAGATCAGGCCCTGTTGTTCCAGATAACGGCGGGTCTGGGTCTCGATCCCGGTGCCGAAGGCGCGGCTATGTTCATTCATGGAGGGGAGCGCTCACGGCTGCGCCTGCGGCCAGAGCCGGGCCTCGCCGCGCACGATGCGCGCCCAGGGCTGGTGCTGGACCAGCCAGCCGTTCGTGGTCAGTTCCAGTTCGCCGGTCAGGCCCGCCAGGCGGCGGCCCGGCTGGTTGTGCAGGGCATGCAGCTCCGGGATCAGCAGATAGGCATCGAAGCCCAAGGCGAAGAGCCGGCCCTGGCGTTTGTCCACGCCGGCGGGCAGGCTGGCGCGCACCAGCCCGCGTAGGGCGGCGAGCTCGGCGCTCTGGGCGATGAGCCAGGGTTGGTCCGGGAAGGCCACGCCCTCCAGGTCCCGGTCGGCGGTGGGGTCGCCGGCATAGAGGCGGTTGCTGGCATAGACCTGCAGCTCGCCGGCATTGTAGAAGTTCAGCAGGGGCTTGAGCTGGCGGGCCTCCTCGGGGCTGGCCGAGAGGAACAGGCTGTCGATATCGCCGCGCCGGCGCGCCTCGAAGGCGAGCTTGAGGCCGGTCAGGGCCTTGATGGCCTCGAAGCGGCGCTGACTGTCCATGAGGCCCAGGCCGTCCTTGAGGGCGCCCTCCATGAGCGGGCCCCGATCGAAGTACACCGTCTCGGCGACCTGGCCGCCGGCGGCGCCGAACTGGGTCTGCAGGCTTTGCCCTAAGCGCTGACCCAAGAGGTTGCGCGGCATCAGGGACAGGGCGCGGCGCTTGCCGTCGGCGGCGGCGCGCTCGGCGAGGCGCATGGCCTCGTCCTCGGGGATGAGGCCCAGCTGGTAGAAATGGGACTTGTGGGGGCCGGGCTTGTCGCTGCGGTTCAGGCTCAAGGTGGGCAGGGGCAGCAGGGTGGCGGCATTGAGCTTGGCCACGGCCTCCTTCTCCAGGGGGCCGACCACGAAATCGGCACCCTCGGCCCGGGCTCGGGCATAGGCGGCCAGCGGGTCCTCGGCCGCCGTGTCGTAGAGGCGGATCTGGGGCTGCTCGGCCGTGGCTCGGTGATAATAGGCGGCCAGGAAGCCGTCGCGGATCAGGTTGGCCGTCGCGGCCAGGGGGCCGGACTGGGGCAGGAGCAGGGCGATCTGCCGGGGGGCATAGGCGAGCAGGGCCGCCGCCTTAGGTTCGGCCAGCTCCTCGGGCAGGGTCGATGCGGCCGGATGTCCGGCATGGGCGGCGCGCCAGGCCTCGACCTCGCGGTTCAGGCGGGCCGGGTCGATGGCGAAGGTGGCGGTCAGTCCGGCCAGCTCCAGCCAGCCGGCCAGTTCGGGATCGGTCGCCGCCGCGCGGGCGGCCACGAGGCTCTCGGCACGCTGCCGGCGCAGCACGCGCCAGAGTTGCTCGCGGGCGGCCCTGGCGCCCTCGCCCTGGGTGCCGCGCAACAGGGCCAGGCGCTCGGCGGCGGCGCCCTGCCAATCGCCGGCCAGATCCAGGGCCTGGGCACGCAGTTCGCGGTATTGCTGCAACTCGGCGGCGGGTAGGGCCTCCGGGGTCGGCACGGTGGACAGCTCGGCCAGGGCGGCCTGGCCCTGGCGGGCCTCCAGCTGGGCGCGGGCACGCTGCAGTTGGGCCGTGGCGATGCCGGCCCGGGCGGCGGGGCGCTGCTCGGCGGCGGGTTCCGGCTTCGGGCCGGCGGCGCAGCCGGCGAGCAGGGCGATGCTCAAAGCCATGCCCAGCCGGCCTAGCCTGCGTCGCTGGGCTTTCCCGGCCGGCTCGATTATCGTGTCGGGCTTTTTGCGCTCGGGCATACTGTCGGCGTCCGGTCCAAAACGAGATAAGGCGATATTATGACCTCAGATCCGGGAATTTTGTACGTGGTGGCCACGCCCATCGGCAATCTGGCCGATATGACGCCGCGCGCCATCGAGGTCTTGAAGTCCGTGGCGCTCGTCGCCGCCGAGGACACCCGCCATTCGGCGCGCCTGACCCAGCATTTCGGCATCAGCACCCCGCTCATGGCCCTGCACGATCACAACGAGCGGGACCGCTCCGCCGCCCTGGTGAGCCGCCTCTCGGCCGGCGAGTCCATCGCCCTGATCTCCGATGCCGGCACGCCGCTCATCTCCGATCCAGGCTATGCCCTGGTGCACGCGGTGCGCGGGGCGGGCCTGCAAGTCGTGCCCGTGCCGGGGGCTTGCGCCTTCGTGGCTGCCCTGTCGGCGGCGGGCCTGCCCACGGATCGCTTCGTCTTCGAAGGCTTCCTGCCCGCCAAGACCCAGGGACGGCAAAGCCGGCTGACCGAGCTGAAGGACGAGGCCCGCACCCTGATCTTCTACGAGGCGCCGCACCGCCTCTTGGACTGCCTGGAGGACATGCGCACGGTGCTGGGCGAGGGCCGTGAGGTGGTCCTGGCCCGCGAGCTGACCAAGACTTTCGAGACCATCCGCGCCCTGCCCCTGGAGGCCATGTGTGCCTGGGTGCGCGAGGACACCAACCAGCAGCGCGGCGAGTGCGTGCTCCTGGTGCGCGGCGTGGAAGCCGAGGCTGAGGCCCTGCCGGCGGAGGCGCGGCGGGTGATGGACATCCTGCTGGAGGAGATGAGCACCTCGGCGGCCGCCAAGCTGGGGGCGCGCCTGACCGGGGAGAAGAAGAACCGGCTTTACGACTATGCTCTGGCCAAAGAAGGGAAATAGGCTTAGAACCCGATCCGGCATAAGCCTAGCGCGAAGGATTCTTTGGGGAGGCCGGGGCCGCTGCGTAGTCTGTGCACAACTTGACCACTGTGACGCGACGCCCATGTGCCAGCTGCTCGGCATGAATGCCAACGTGCCTACCGATATCTGCTTCAGCTTCAAGGGCCTGGCCCTGCGCGGCGGGCGCACGGGCCCGCATAAGGACGGCTGGGGCATCGCCCTCTACGACAGCCGCGGCCTGCGGGTGATCCGGGAGCCCCTGGCCAGCTGCGACTCGGACCGGGCACGCTTTCTCCAGGAGCATCCCTTCAAGAGCGAGAACGTCATCGCCCATGTGCGCCAAGCCAATGTGGGCGGCGTCGCCCTGGCCAATACCCATCCCTTCACGCGCAAGTATGCCGGCCGCCACTGGAGCTTCGCCCATAACGGCCAGCTGCCGGATCTCCGCCGCTCCGCTGGCCCCTTCCAGCCCTTTGGCGCCACCGACAGCGAAGCGGCCTTCTGCCAGTTGCTCAACCGCCTGGCCGGGACCGGCTTCGCTGGCGGCTTGGAGGAGGCCGTGCCCCGGCTGGAGCCGGTCCTGGCCGAGCTGGCTGGGCAGGGCGTGTTCAACGGCCTGCTGTCCGACGGCGATAGCCTCCTGGCTTTTTGCACCAGCAAGCTCAGCTTCGTGACCCGGCGCGCGCCCTTCGGCGATGCCGAGCTTAGCGATTGTTCGACGCGCATCGATTTCCGCGAGCACACCAGCGCGGAGGACGTGGTCAGCGTCATCGCCACCGAGCCCCTGACCGGCAACGAGGCCTGGCAGGTCTTCGCGCCGGGCGAGTGGCGGCTGTTCCGGTCGGGTCGGGTGGTGGGCGAGGGGCGCTTCCTGCCGCAGACTTCCCTGGCGGCTTAATCCTGCTGCCGGCCCAAACGGCAGGCCACCACGCGATGCCGATGCACTCGGCCGTCCGCGCTCTCGCCGGCCGGCGCCAGCTGCCAGTCCCAGGCCGCGATGGCCAGTGCGGCATAGCCGAAATGCTCGCCGTAGTTTCTTTCCGCCACCAACGCTCCCGAGGCGTCCCGCTCCTGCTGGACGGCATCGGCGATCAGCAAGGCGCGGGGCGCGCGGGCCAGGCGCTGCAAATGCCTTTCCATCAGGCGCAGCCCCCAGGCGTTGAGCCGGGTCTCGTCGACCTGGGGAAAGCGCCGGGCCAGGTGCTCCAGGGGTAATAGGGGTAGCTGGGACAGCAGGTTGAGGCTGAGCACCAGCTCCGCTTCCTCATCCGGCTCCGGGTTGGCCAGTAGGTCTTCCACCGCTTCCGGGGAGCCCGCCGCGCACAGGGCTGCGGCGATGCCGGTCACGTCCTGCTCACGGCAACACACCCGTGGGAAGCGGGCGGCGAGCCGGCGCGTGGCCTTGGCGAAGACCCAGTCCACCAAGTCGATGCGCTCGTAACGCTCGGCCAGTTCGGCCAGGGGCAGATCGTGGATCAGGCCGGCGCCGAGGATGCGCAGATGCTGCCCGCCGCCGGCCTCGGCCAGGATGAGCTGGCGCGTGTGCTCGAGGTGGGGAGCCCAGGCCTCGCGGCATCGGCGGGCGCGTGCCGCCGTGGCGATGCTCTCGCGCAGATAGCCCAGGCGCCGCGCGGCGGCGGGGCAAGGAGTGATCAGCCAGGACCAGGCTTCTCTAAGCATCTGCCACCAAACAGTCATTGTTTTGACATGAAACTGACACAAATAGGGTGCGGCGCTTATAATTCGCGGTTTTACCCACCCGCTTACGGCTTCTACGGAGACCGCGATGTTTTCACTGCAAACGATTTTCGGCAAGGGCGACAAGTTCTACGGGCTGCTGGAGGGCGCCGCCACGGCCGCCCACAATAGCACGCGCGCCCTCAACGAGCTGATCGCGACGCCCGCCCAGGAGCGCTCCCTGGAGAAGTTCAAGCTGGCCCGCCAACAGGAGAAGGACATCTCCACCAAGCTCTCCGAGGAGCTGGTCAACAGCTTCGTGACCGCCCTGGACCGTGAAGACATCGAGGCCCTGAACAGCGCCCTGTACAAGATCCCCAAGGTCGTGGAAAAGTTCGCCGAGCGCTACAGCATGGCCGCCAGCCGTATCGGCGACGTCGAGTTCGCCGGCCGCGCCGCCATGGTGGAGCGCGCCTGCACGGTCATCGTGGAGATGGTCGGTTCCCTGCGCAAGGGCATGAACCTGGAGCTGGTCAAGGGCCTGAACGACAAGATCCAGGCCATCGAGTCGGAAGCCGACCGCCTGATCCTGGAACAGTACCGCGCCTGCTACCAGAGCGAGACCGATGCCATTCGCTACCTGATCCAGCGCGATCTGTTCGAGCTCCTGGAGAAGGCCATCGATCGCTGCCGCGATGCCGGCAATGTCGTGTACCAGGTCGTCCTGAAGAATTCCTAAGAGGCGGCTGCCGTGCTCACCTTATTATTGTTCGTCATCCTCGCCGCCCTGGTGTTCGAGTACATCAACGGCTTCCATGACACGGCCAATTCCATCGCCACCGTGGTGGCCACCAAGGTCCTGACGCCTAGCCAGGCCCTGCTCCTGGCGGCCTCCACCAACCTGGTGGGCGCCCTGGCGGGCACGGCCGTGGCCAAGACCATCGCCTCGGGCCTGGTGGATACCAGCATCGTGGAGATCACCTCGCCGGTGATCATCTGCGCCCTGATGGGCGGCGTGATCTGGAACCTCATCACCTGGTGGTGGGGCATGCCGTCCTCGTCCAGCCATGCGCTGGTGGGCGGCCTCTGCGGCGCGGCCCTGGCCGCCGCCCAGAACAACTGGGATGCCCTGATCTGGTCCCAGCCTGACCACCCGTTCTGGAAAGGCAAGGGCCTGCTGTGGAAGGTTGTCTTCCCCATGGTGTCCTCGCCGATCCTGGGCTTCATCGCCGGCCTGCTGATCATGGGCCTGCTCTTCGCCATCATCTCCGGCCTGGGTCGTTTAGGTGGCCTGTTGGCTCGGATGGTGCGCACCCGCCATATCAACGGCTTCTTCGGCAAGGCCCAGCTGATCTCAGCCGGCTTCATGGGCTTTGCCCATGGCAGCAACGACGCCCAGAAGACCATGGGCATCATCGCCCTGGCTCTGGTCTCGGCCACCAGCGCCGGCACCCTGGACGGCGCGCCGGAATGGCTGCAGTTCCTGCGCATCGAGGGCACGGCCAAGGATCTGGTGATCCCGCTGTGGATCAAGCTGAGCTGTGCGGTGGTCATGGCGGCCGGCACTGCCGCCGGCGGCTGGCGCATCATCAAGACCATGGGCCACAAGATGGTCAAGCTGCAGCCCATCCACGGCTTCGCGGCGGAAACCAGCGCGGCCTCCGTGATCTCCCTGGCCTCCAGCTTAGGCATCCCGGTGTCCACGACCCATAACATCTCCTGCGCCATCCTGGGCGTGGGCGCCGCCAAGCGCTTCGGCTCCATAAAGTGGACGGTGGTCGAGCGCATGCTCTGGGCCTGGGTCCTGACCATCCCGGCCGCCGGCGGCATCGCCTGGCTGCTGGTGCGTCTGCTCAAGCAGTTCGGCATCAGCTGACCGAGGTCTACGCCTAGGGGAAGGGCCGCGCTTGCGCGGCCTTTTTCTTGGCGAAACTGAACGCGAGTAACGCAAGTTTCTGATACCAAGGCAGTTTTTCTTCACGACGCGGGCGTATAATCGGGCACTTCGCCCGCGAAACGCCCATGCCCAAGCCTGCTACGCCGCCGATTTCGCCCCTGCTCCTGGGCGGCCTGGCCCTACTGGCCGGGGAGTTCAGCTTCGCCCTTCTAGCCGTGGTGGTGCGTGAGCTGGCGGGCGAGCTGTCGCAAGTGCAGATCGTCTTCTTCCGTAATCTCGCCGCCTTGATCGTCATGCTGCCCTGGATGCTGCGCCAGGGCTTCGCCCACTTCAAACCCGCCCGCTTCCGCTACCATTTCCTGCGCTCGGCCGTGGGCATAGGCGGCATGTACTGCTATTTCTACGCCATCGGCAACCTGCCCCTGGCCCTGGCGGTCCTCCTGGGCCAGACCGCGCCCATCCTGATCCCGCTGATCGCCGGCGTCTGGCTGAAGGAGCGCAGCACCTCCGCTGTGTATGCCGCCATCGGCCTGGGTTTCTCCGGCGTCATGGTCATTCTCGCGCCCTGGCAGCATCCCCTGGCGCCGGCGGCCCTGGTGGGCCTCTTGGGCGCCTTCTTCGCCGCCACCGCCAAGGTCACCATACGGCGCATGGCCGGCACGGAACCGTCTTCCCTCATCGTGTTCTATTTCACCCTGATCAGCACCCTAGTCTCGGCCCTACCTCTGGGCCTGGACTGGCAGCCGGCGAGCCTGAGTCTCTGGCCCTGGCTCCTGGCCCTGGGAGTGACGGCCGCCATCGGCCAGTTCCTGATGACCAAGGCCTTCACCCTCGCGCCGGCAGGGCGCATCGGCGCCCTGTCCTATTCCCAGATCGTCTTCGCCGCCCTCCTGGGCTGGTGGCTCTTCCAGGAAAACCTGGATTGGCATCTGGTGGCCGGCGGCCTGTTGATCGCCTATGCCGGGCTGTTGTCCATGGGCCTGATTCGCCTCCCGGGCCAAGCCGGGCGGCAGGATCGCCTGGCCTGAGTTATGCTCATGGGCGATATGACTACTTTTTGTTCAACAAAGCGAAAACAATAAGATGGAACAGGGAAAGGCATTTTTTTCGGGCGTGGCCCTGGCCGTGGGGGCGGGTTGCCTCGCGGGCATCTTGCTGGGCTGGGCCGGCCTGGTCGTGGCGGCGGCGGGCCTGGGCCTGCTGTGGAAGCCTTGGGCTGCTCATCAGGCCGGACTGCGGGAGCGCGACGCGCGAGCCAGCGAGATCCTGCGCGGCGAGCGCCAGATCCGGCACGGCTCTCATCAGCTGAGCCAGCCGGAATGGGCGAGGGCCTATGACCGCTTGTTGGAAGAACTGGCCCAGGCCAATGCCGAGAAGCACGATCTCGCCGAGGAGATCCGCTCCCACAGCTTCGAGGACCGGCTGACCGGCCTCGGCAACCGCCATTTCTTCGATTCCCGCTTCGAGGTCTTCGCCCGGGCGCCCGAGGAGGCGGCGGGCGGCGCGGTCCTGCTCCTGCAGCTATGCGATCCGGTCGAGTTGGCGGGGGGCGACGAGTCTGGCGCCGAGGATTTGCTCAAGCAGGCCGCCGTGCTCCTGGAGGGCACGGTGCGCGATACCGAGAACGCCGTGCTGGCGCGGCGCGGCGGTGCCGATTTCGCCTTGCTGGTGCCCCAGTTTCCGCCCAATCAGCTGCCCGCCCTGGCCAACAAGCTGCTGCGCGCCCTGACCGGCCTGGTCCTGCCCAGCGGCAGCGATGCCCAGGACCTGGTGCATATCGGCGTCAGCCAGTATCGGGCCGGGGACGAGCCCTATGCCATCCTGGCCCAGGCCGACATGGCCCTGCGCACGGCCCAGCTCCAGGGCCCCAATTCCTGGTACATGCACGGCGAGGGCGCCCTGCCCAGCGAGCAGGTGCGCGGTTCGGTGCGCTGGCGCAGCCTCCTGGAGCATGCCCTGGACAAGCGCCAGCTGGTGGTCCACTACCAGCCGGTGCGCAGCGCCGACGGCGAGGAGATTCTGCACTACGAGGCCTTCTCCCGGCTCAAGGACGAGAAGGGCGAGCTCATCAAGGCGGCGGTGTTCCTGCCCATGGCGCGCAGCCTGGGGCTAGCGCCCCAGCTGGACCGCCTGGCCGTGGACCTCATCGTCAAGCAGCTGATGCTGGGCACCGAGGCCGATACCGCGACCTGCATCAGCATCAATCTCTCGGCGGAGAGCCTCACGTCCAACCAGTTCATGATCTGGCTGCGCACCCGCCTAGCCGAACACCCGCGCCTGGCCGCGCGCCTGATGTTCGAGCTGGACGAGTACGCCGTGGCGCGCCTGGGCGCCGAGCTGGACCAGCCCCTGCAGTATTTCCGCGAACTGGGCTGCCGGCTCTGCGTCGATCACGTGGGCCTGGCCATCACCCGTTCGGTTTACCTCGCCGAGCGGCACTTCGATTGCGTCAAGCTGCACAGCTCCATCGTGCGCGGCATCGACGAGGCCACGCCCAACCAGCTCTTCGCCCGTTCCCTGCATTCCCTGTGCGTCGAGGGCGGTATGCGTCTGCTGGCCGAGGGCATAGAGACGGAAGCCGAGTGGCTGATGCTGAAATCCCTGGGGGTTTCCGGCGGCCAGGGCTATTGGCTGGGCGAGCCGGGCACGGCCATCGCCTGAGCCCGGTCGCCATGGCCGGTTCCGTCCGGCCGGCTACACTTGGGGAAGCGACAAGCCCGGCCCGTACCGGGCGGCTCCGGGGCTCTCCATGCGCGCATGCTCATCCCGCTTCGTCCTGCTCCCGCTCCTGGTCCTCGCCGGTCCGGGCATGGCGCCGGCGGCGGAGCCGGGCGAGTCGGTCTTCGACTTAAGCTTCGAGGAGTTGCAGGCCCTGGAAGTGGTGAGCGCGGCGCGGGTGCCCCAGCCCATCGCCCAGGCGCCGGCCGTGGTCGCGGTGATCACCGCCGAGGACCTGCGCGGCTTCGGCTACCGCTCCGTGGCCGAGGCCCTGGAGCAAGTGCCCGGCCTCTATGGCGTTTACGACTACCTGAGCACCAACGTGGGCGTGCGCGGCATCAATGCCGGCTCCCGGGCCTACAGCCGCATCCTCAAGGTGATGATCGACGGCGAACCCCTGGCCTTCGCCAGCGACGCCAGCCAGTTCCTCGGGCCGGAACTCCTGCCCTTGGGCCTCGTGGAACGCATCGAGGTGGTGCGCGGACCGGCCTCGGCCCTCTACGGCGCCGACGCCTTCCTGGGCGTGATCAATATCATCACCCGCCAACCTGGCCAGGGCGGGACCCTGGAGCTGGGCGTGGCGGCAGAGTCCCGGCAGGGGTTCTGGGGGCAGGGCGGCGAGCTCTATGGCTTCGGTCGAGCGGGGGCGTTCGCCTGGTCCTTAGGGGCCTCCGCCGCCGACTGGGATCGTTCGGGCCTGGACCTGCCCGGGAGTTCGCCCCTGAGGCGCGACTTTCCCGAGGAAGCCTCGCGCGGCGACCGCGCCCGGCCGGCCAATGTCCTGGCCAGGCTGCGCCACGAGGCCGAGTCCGCCAGCAGCGAGCTCATGCTGCATGCCTATCGCCTGGACAGCGATGCCGAGTTCCTGGATTTCGGCGCTCTCAGCCACGAAAACCGCATCGCCCTGCGCCAGGAGACCTTACGCCTGTCCCATGAACGGCGCCTGGCCGAGGATTGGGAGCTGGCTTTAAGCCTGTCCCATGGGCGCGGCGGTCCCGATGATCGGGAACGCTTGAGCCTGGACCTGGCCGAGAGCTTTCCGGAGCGGGACTTCGGCTTCGAGCGCAACCGCTATTCCGCGGAGCTGCGTTACCGGATGGGCGGGCGCGATCTGCTGAGCGGCGGCGTGGATGCCAGCGAAGATCGGGAAGAGGGCATGCGCATCTTCCATGTGAACCGGGACGACGGCCGGCGGGTCCTGGTGGCGGGCGACGGGCGCGGGCATGTGCTGCGCCAGGAAGGCGCCTATCTGCAATTGATCCACTACCCCTGGGAGCGTTGGGGACTGACCGCGAACCTACGCCTGGATCGGCACAACACCCACGGCGAACAGCGCAGCTACCGCCTGGGCCTGCTGGGCGAACCGGCCCAGGGACATGCGCTCAAGCTCTTGTACGGCACGTCCTACAAGACCCCGTCCTTCCTGCAGCTCCATGCCCACCCCCTCTATCCGGGCGAAGTCCTGGGCAATCCCGGCCTGGAGCCGGAGTCGGCACGCAGCCTGGAGCTGGCCTGGTCCTGGCAGGCCGGCGAGGCCCTGGCCCTGTCGGTCAATGCCTATAAGCAGTCCGTGCGCGACAAGGTGGAGCTCCTGCCCGTCGGCCCCAACCAGCGGCCCCAGAACCGGGATCGCCAGGAGGGCTGGGGCCTGGAGGGCGAGGCCCGCTGGACGGCCGGCGCCCACCGCCTGAGCGGCCAGCTGAGCTGGGCCGATACCGACGACATCGAGCATCTGCCCTTCCAGGGAGATCTGGAGGCGCCCGCCGCCAGCTATCCGCGCCTGGTGGCGCGTCTGGCCTGGCAGTACCGCGCCGCGCGCTGGGGGGATTTCGCGGCGGCCTGGCGCCATGTCTCGCCGCGCCGGGCCAGCAAGTCCAATGTCCGGGAGAATTTCCTGGAGCCCTATGAGCTGGACGCCTACAACGTGCTGCGCCTGTCCTGGAACAAGAGCCTGGGCGCCCACGAGCTGGGCCTGAGTCTGGTCAATGCCCTGGACGAGGACTACGCCGAGCCCGGCTACAACGGCGTGGACATTCCGGGTCAGGACCGGGTCTGGCATCTGCAATACCGTTATCGCTATCCCTGAGGTGGTGCATGAACAATGCGCGCTGGGCCGCGTCGGTCCTGCTGGCGGGCCTGATGGCCTGCGGCGGCGGGGGCGGCGGCACCCATGTGGACGACAACCCGGTCCAGCCCAGTCCGGACACGGCCAAGCTCGGCATGCTGGTGCCCAAGACCGGCGTGGAGGCCGGCAATGGCGTGGACATCGAACTGGGCGCGCGGCTGGCCCTGCAGGAGATCAATGCCGCCGGGGGCGTCAACGGCCAGAGCCTGGAACTCCTGGTGCGCGACGACAAGAATGAGGCCGAGTTCGGGCCCAAGGGCGCGCGCGAGCTGATCGCCGAGGGCGTGGTGGCCATCATCGGCGGCGCCACCAGCCGGGTGACCCTGCCCACGGCCGAGCAGGTCACCATTCCCGCCGGCATCCCCCTGATCTCCCCGGCGGCGACATCCACGCGCATCACCGCCCTGGTCGATGGCGACACGGTCTGGCGCACCGTGCCTTCCGACGCCTTGCAGGGGGCGGTGCTGGCGGCCTTGATCCGGCGCGAGGGCCTGGGGCGGCTGGCCATCATCCACGTGGACGATGCCTATGGCCAGGGTCTGGCCCAGGTCCTGGCCGAACACTTCCAGGCGGCCGGCGGCCAGGTCCTGGCCCGGGTGGCCTATCCCTCCAGCAAGCGCCTGGGCTTCGAGAGCGAGGTGGCGGGCCTGTTCGCCGCCGGCACGCCCGACGCCCTGGCCATCATCGGCTTCACCGTGGATTCGGCGGGGATCACCCTGGCCCTGCAACAGCGCGGCGGCGTGCCCCGGCTGTTCGGCGTGGATGGCAATTTCAAGGCCGAGTTCCTGACCAATGCCGCCCCGGTGATTGCCGGCATGCAGGGCACGGCGCCTACCGCACCCCGCGCGGCGGCCAATTACCGGCACTTCGCGCAGGCCTTCCAGGCGGCGGTCGGCCATGCTCCGGATCTCTTCGCCGAATCGGCCTATGACGCCGCCTATCTCGCGGCCCTGGCCATGGCGCAGGGGAGGAGCAACAGCCCGGGCAGTCTGGTCGCGCATTTGCGCGCCGTGTCGGGCCCGGATACGGCCCAGCCGGCGGTCGTCAATCCGGGCGAATTCGCCGCGGGGCTGAGTGCCATCCAGGCGGGCCGGGATATCGACTACCAGGGGGCGGGGGGCGCCATCGACTGGGATGGCTTCGGAGACCCGGCCAGCGGGACGTATCT
The DNA here is from genome assembly GCA_016182845.1 of Gammaproteobacteria bacterium. Classification (GTDB taxonomy): domain Bacteria; phylum Pseudomonadota; class Gammaproteobacteria; order Enterobacterales; family Permianibacteraceae; genus JACPFT01. The sequence goes on along the minus strand of JACPFT010000016.1, from coordinate 46,501 downwards.
GATCTGGGAAGTGCGGGGAGGCGCGGGGACCTTCCGTTTCGAGGAACGGGAAGTGATCGCCTTTCCCTGAGGGCGGCATTTTCGGAGGGGAACGAAGGGGAAAATCCCCGGCCGAAATCCGACCGGGGCAGCCTCGCCAGGCTTTTAAAAGGGTGGCACTACCCTGTGCCCCGCGTCGACCGGGGGGAGTTCCCGGCCGGCGCGGTGTGTACCGAGTGCTTACCAGGAAACCTGGGCACGCAGGCCGACGGCGCTGATGTCCTCGTCCGGACGGGCGCCGACATAATCAACTTCGGCCTGGGTGTAGTCCAGGGAGAACTTGTAGGTGCGGTTCGGGTAGAAGTTCAGGGCCACGGTGGTGGAATCCGCCTCACCGGCCTTGCTCATCACGCTGTTCAGGCCCGCAGCGGTCAGGTCGGCAGGCACCGCCCCGTCGGTCAGGTCCAGGTTGCTGTGACGAACCGCGACTTCCCAGGCATTCTTGCTGATGTTCGGGCGGTCGAACTTGCCGTCCTTCCACTTGAACACGCGGTGTTCACCGGTGATGAACCAGCTACCTTCCACATAGTAACCGTCGAAGTCGCGGTCCTTCTTGCCGGTCGGGCGATCCACGGACACATCGAAATATTCGGCAGAAGCGCTGAACGGACCGTAGATGAAGGCGACCTGCGGGTTCACGACGGTGAAGCTATCGGCGGACACCGAGTTCAAGGCGGCAGTCTTACTGCCGTCGGAGTTGGTGGTGATCTTCACGCCGTCATCGAGACCGATGATGGTCGGCGTGCCGTCGATGCGCAGGTCGGCGCGGCTGCTGAAGGAAGCAGAGGTGGACTCGGAATCTTCCAGATCCTGCATGCCGAAGGCCACGCCCAGGAACAACTGCTTGTCGGCGTCCTTGTTCATGGGGGCCCAACCGAGCGTAGCGGTATAGACCAGCGGATCATCGCCGGGGTTGGTGGCGCCGTTCTTCTTCAGATCGGAGTGATCGTTCTCTTCCGCGGAATCGATGGTGTCAAACTGCAGGGCGCCGGCGTACATGAACTGATCGGCGAACGTGCCGTTGATGCCCAGACCCTGGCGGCGGGAGAAGGGGGCGGCGAAGGCATTGGTGGCCATGGAGCGTTCCATATAGGAAATCCAGCGCGAGGAGGACTGCTCTTCCATGCCCAGTGCGCCATAGAACTGGCCGACGGTGATGGTCGGGCCCCAGGCCTTGTATTTCAGGAACATGTCGGTCGTGGTCTTGGACTTGAAATCGTGTTCGAACTTGAATTCCCAGTCCTCGCCGATCTTGGCGGCGATGCCGAGGCGCAGGCGGCGGGTGTCCATGCCATCGTCGTAACCTTCGGCGGCGACGCGCTGGTAGGCGGTTGGGCTGGTTTCCGTACCCGGAACCTTGGCATTGGCGCCCGCCAGGAAGTCTTCGTCGTACTGCACATAGTCGGCCTGGATGCGGCCGCCCACGGTGAATTCGTTCTTGCCCGACTTGATCTTCAGGCTGCCGTCTTTCAGGCTCACGTCCATGTCATCGGCGGCGAAAGCCGGAGCAGAAAGCGCCATCAGGCAGGCGACGGCCACGCCGGAAAGACTCATGAACTTCTTGGATTGCATTACCTTCTCCTGTTGGGTTCTTGTTGGAGCTCGACCTGCGGGACGGACGTCCTTCCGGCGCTCCTATCGTTGGCATAACCGTCTGAAACGGCTGGCGCAGCCCAGGAAAGGGGCACTACGCTTAGGGCCGGCAGGATAGGTGGGCTATGTGTCAGTAAGGCGACGGCAATGTGACAGTCTTGTGACAGTCGTGGAGCGGCTGCCCTGAAATGGAATCGTCAGGGTTAGCCAGGGCTTGTGCCGGTGTGGTTGTGGCGATGTGCAGGGCGTGCTCCTACGCGCGAGAGCATGTGCTTCGGGTATCCTCTGCCATACTTGTTCCGTTTTCGTGAACCGTCGCCCGGGGGCTGGCTTGATGCCATGCGGCCATGGCGCTCCGGGCCCGGCCCGGCGCCGTTCGACGGTGAAAACCTAGCCAAATCAACGGGGCATCCTTATATGACAGCCCTGTCATCGTTCTGTCACATTCTGCCGGTAGCATGCCGCCCCATGATGGAAAATACCCAAACCTTCGAAGCGCGGATGCGCGAGCTCCTGTCCCAGGAGAGCCATTCCCGTTACCACCGCTGGCGCAAGTTGAAAGACCGCCTGGCCAAGCACGGCGTCGCCGTGGGCGGCATATCGGTCATCATCGCCGTCGTCCTCATCTTCTTCTACCTGATGGCGGAAGTCGCGCCCGCCTTCGAGGGCGCCGAGCTGACGCCGGCCGGCGACTATGCGCTGAGCCGGGGCCAGGAGAAGCCGCTGCATCTCGCCATGGACGAGTACGGCGAAGTGGGCCTGCGCGTCGATGCCGGCGGCATGGCCCAGTTCTTCGACGCCACGAACGGCAAGCTCATCAAGGAGCACGCCCTGGTGCTGCCGGCCGGCGCGGCCATTACCAGCCAGGCCATTGCCGCCAACGATCCTCAGCTCTTGGCTCTGGGTCTGTCCAACGGCCAAGTCTTGCTCGTGAAGCAGGATTACAAGATCTCCTACCCGAACAACACCCGCGTCACCACGCCGGAGCTGGCCTTCCCCTATGGCGAAGACCCCCTGGCCTTCGACGAGGCCGGCCGGCCCTTAAGCCGCATCGCCGTTCAGGGCGACGACGCGGGCCTGGTCCTGGTGGGCGTGGTGGAGGGCGGCAAGGCCTTGATCGCCAAGTTCTCCCTGCAGGAGAACCTGATGACCGAGACCACCGAGCTGGCCCGGGAAGAGGGCAGCGAGCTGGAGCTGAACGGCGCGGCGGACTTCGTCCTGCTCGACGGCAATGCCCGCCGCCTGTACCTGGCCGACAAGCGCGGCAGCCTGGACTTCTACACCCTGGCCGGCGCCGAGCCCAGGCTCATGGAGCGTCTGGACGTGCATGCCCAGGGCCGCGAACTGAGCACGGTGAGTTTCCTGCTGGGCTCCAACTCGCTGATGATCGGCGACAGCCAGGGCGGCATCAGCCAATGGTTCCCGGTACGCGGCGAGAAAGGCGCCATGCACATGGCCCATGTGCGCGATTTCCAGCTCGGCACGGCGCCCATCGTCGCCATCCAGCCTGAGGCCCGCCGCAAGGGCTTCCTGGCCATAGACACGGCCGGCAAGCTCGGCATCTTCCACGCCACCGCCGAGCGCACCCTGCTGCGTCACGAGCTGTCGGCCGGCGCGCTGCGCGCCCTGGCGATTTCCGACCGCAGCCACCGCCTGCTGATCGAGGATGCCAAGGGCCAGGCCCATTTCTTCGCCGTGGACAACGAACACCCGGAATTGTCCTGGTCGGCGCTCTGGGGCAAGGTCTGGTACGAGGGCTATGACAAGCCCGACTACGTCTACCAGTCCTCCGCCTCCAACAACGATTTCGAACCGAAATTCAGCCTGGCGCCGCTCACCTTCGGCACCATGAAGGCGGCTTTCTACGCCATGCTCTTCGCCGTGCCCCTGGCCTTGGGCGCCGCCATGTTCACCGCCTACTTCATGGCGCCGGCCATGCGCACCCTGGTCAAGCCCAGCATCGAGATCATGGGCGCCTTGCCCTCGGTGATCCTGGGCTTCCTGGCCGGCCTCTGGCTCGCCCCCTTCCTGGAACGGCATATGCCGGGCCTGTTCGCCTTCCTGCTCTTCCTGCCGCTCATGCTGATCGGGTTCGGCCTCGGCTGGCAGCGCCTGCCCGTGGGCCTGCGTTCCCGCGTCGGCGCCGGCTGGCAGGGCGCCCTGGTCATACCGGTCGTGCTGCTCACGGCGGGTCTGAGTTTCGCCTTCGATCAACCCATCGAGGACGCCCTGTTCGGCGGCAATATGCCGGCCTGGCTGTCCAATGTGGCCGGCATCGGCTACGACCAGCGCAATTCCCTGATCGTGGGCATCGCCATGGGCTTCGCGGTGATCCCGAGCATCTTCTCCATCGCCGAGGATTCCGTGTTCTCCGTGCCCAAGTCTCTGGTCAACGGTTCCCTGGCCCTGGGCGCCAGCCCCTGGCAGACCATGGTGCGCGTCATCCTGCCGACCGCGAGTCCCGGCATTTTCTCCGCCCTGATGATCGGCATGGGCCGCGCCGTGGGCGAGACCATGATCGTGCTGATGGCCACCGGCAACACGCCGATCATGGAAGCGAACATTTTCGAGGGCCTGCGCACCTTGTCGGCCAATATCGCCGTGGAAATGCCCGAGTCGGAAGTCGGCTCCAGCCATTACCGCGTCCTGTTCCTGGCGGCCCTGGTGCTGTTCATGTTCACCTTCACGGTCAACACTTTGGCCGAGCTGGTGCGTAACCGCTTGCGCAAGAAATACGGTTCACTTTAATGGTTTCCAGTCCCCATGCTTTCCTGCACAGGGACTGGATCGCGAGTCCGGTACACGCCCGTACTCGCTCACGCTCAAGCCATAACCAGGGTGATGGCTTGACGGGCGGGCCCTCCATGGCCCACAGGAAGATAGATATATGACTAAGCGTTTCTTCAAAGACGGCGAACACTGGGTCTGGCTCAATGCCGGCGCGGTCAGCCTCTGCCTCATCATGGTGGTGGGCCTCCTGGTCTTCATCTTCGCGCGCGGCGCCGTGCATTTCTGGCCCCATGCCATCGCCTCGGTCGAGGTGGTGGACGGCGAGGGCCAGAAGCAGGCGTATCTGGGCGAAATCTACGACCAGGGCGAACGCTACGATTCGAGCAATTCCAAGTTCTATCCGCAGCAGCTGTTCAAGATCGGCAATCGCGATGTCTATGGCGCCGATTTCAAGTGGCTGGACACCGCCTGGGTCAAGAAGCTGGATTACCCGGAGGATGCGGCCGTCCTGGAGCGCCGCGAATGGGGCAATTTTTACGGCTATATCCTGGCGGTCAAGGAAGATGGAAAGCGCATTGCGACCCCGGATCTCGCTGCCCAGCGCGCCGCGGCGGAACGGCTGACCGCGCGCAACCGTGTCCTGGCCGAGCAGATCAAGGACATCGAGAAGGACGAGATCGGCCGCATCAACTACGCCCTGGAAGAGGAGCGTCTGCGCGCCCGTGCTTATGAAGTGCGCGGCGAGGCGGTGCCGGCCGAAGTGTTGGCCGATATCGAGGTTCGGAAGACTCTGCTGCAGCAGGAATACAAGGCCCTCCAGAAACAGCTGGAAGCGCTCTATGGCGAGGCCCAGCGCGACGAGATCTACGTGCGCCTGGCCGATGGCAGCGAGAAGGCCCTGCCGGCCCATAAGCTCGTGCATGCCTTTTTCCCGAACTCCCTGAGCCTGCCCGCCAAGATCCAGTTCTTCGGCGCCAAGCTCTGGGAATTCCTGGTCGAGGAACCGCGCGAGGCCAATACCGAGGGCGGCATCTTCCCGGCGATTTTCGGCACCGTGTTGATGGTCATCCTGATGTCCCTGGTCGTCACGCCCTTCGGCGTCCTGGCCGCTGTCTATTTGCGCGAATACGCGACCCAGGGCTGGATCACCCGCACCATACGCATCGCCGTCAACAACCTCGCCGGCGTGCCCTCCATCGTCTACGGCGTGTTCGGTCTCGGGTTTTTCGTGTATTTCCTGGGCGGCAATATCGACCAGCTGTTCTACCCGGAAGTGGCGCCTTCGCCCATGTTCGGTACGCCCGGCCTGATGTGGGCCTCCCTGACCCTGGCCCTCTTGACCCTGCCCGTGGTCATCGTCTCCACCGAGGAAGGCCTGGCGCGTATTCCCAAGGCCATCCGCGAAGGCTCCCTCGCCCTGGGCGCCACCAAGGCGGAAACCCTGTGGCGCACCGTCCTGCCCATGGCCAGCCCCGCCATGATGACCGGCCTCATCCTCGCCGTGGCGCGTGCCGCCGGCGAAGTGGCGCCGCTGATGCTGGTGGGCGTGGTCAAGCTGGCGCCGACCCTGCCGCTGGACGCCAATGCGCCCTTCCTGCACCTGGAGCGCAAGTTCATGCACCTGGGCTTCCATATTTTCGACGTGGGCTTCCAGAGCCCCAATGTCGAGGCCGCCCGTCCCCTGGTTTACGCCACCGCCTTTTTGCTGGTGCTCGTCATCATCCTGCTCAACCTGATTGCCATCCAGATGCGCAATCGCTTGCGCGAAAAATACAAGTCGCTTGAGCACTAAACGAGCGAGGCACTGAAATGAATACTTCGAACATGAATACCACGAACATGAATGCAGCACTCGATCCCGCCATCGCCCCGGATTTCAGCGGCGAGAAAATCGCCCTGGAAGTCGACGATCTCCAGCTCTTCTACGGCGAAAAACAGGCGCTCAAGAGCATCGACATGCTGCTGCCGGAAAAGCGCGTGACCGCCTTCATCGGCCCCTCCGGCTGCGGCAAGTCCACCCTGCTGCGCTGTTTCAACCGCATGAACGATCTGGTGGACGGCGTGCGCATCGAGGGCAGCATCCGTCACCACGGCAAGGACATTTACGCCCCCGGTGTCGATGTCGCCGACCTGCGCCGCCGCGTCGGCATGGTGTTCCAGAAGCCGAATCCCTTCCCGAAATCCATTTACGAAAACGTCGCCTACGGCCTGCGCCTGCAGGGCATCAACAAGCGCCGCACCCTGGACGAAGTGGTGGAATGGGCGCTGAAGGGCTCGGCCCTGTGGGACGAGGTGAAGGATCGCCTGCATGACAATGCCCTGGGACTTTCCGGTGGCCAGCAGCAGCGTCTTTGCATCGCCCGTGCCATCGCCGTGCAGCCGGACGTGCTCCTGCTGGACGAACCCTGTTCGGCCCTGGATCCGATTTCCACCCTCAAGGTCGAGGAGCTGGTCAACGATCTGAAGCGGAACTATACGATCATTATCGTGACTCACAATATGCAGCAGGCTGCGCGCGTGTCCGATTACACGGCCTTCATGTACCTGGGCGATTTGATCGAATTCGCCGACACCAACACGGTGTTCACCAATCCCCAGAAGAAGAAGACCGAGGATTACATCACCGGCCGTTACGGTTGATCCGCTCGTCGAGACTACCCGTAACGCTTATCGAGGATGCTTCAAATGGACAGTAACCAGATCTCCCAACATATTTCCAAGCAGTTCAACGCCGAACTGGAAAACTTGCGCGAGCAGGTCCTGGCCATGGGCGGCATCGTCGAGCATCAGCTCGGCGACGCCCTGCATGCCCTGGTGGAAGGCGACACCGAGATAGCCGATCGGGTCATCAAGGAAGACGAGCGGGTCAATACCATGGAAATGGATATCGATCACCAGTGCAATTACATCCTGGCCAAGCGCCAGCCGGCGGCCGGCGATCTGCGTCTGATCCTGACCATCATCAAGGCCATCGCGGACCTGGAGCGTATCGGCGACGAGGCGCGCAAGGTCGCGAAGATGGCCAATCACCTGGTCGAGCTGCAGACCTTCTCCGGCAACAAGAACCAGTTCGCCGCCATCCTGCACCTGGGCAATCACGTGCGCACCATGCTGCACGGCGCCCTCGACGCCTTCGCGCGCATGAACGTCGAGGCGGCCATCACCACCGCCCTGGAAGAGCGCGCCATCGACAGCGAATACAATGCCCTGCTGCGTCAGCTTTCCACCTACATGATGGAAGACCCGCGCAGCATCTCCGCCGTGCTGGACGTGATCTGGGCTGCCCGCGCCCTGGAGCGTATCGGCGATCACGCGCGCAATGTCTGCGAATACGTCGTGTACATGGTCCAGGGCAAGGACGTGCGCCACGTGAAGCTGGAAGACATCGCCGAGCATGTGAAGAGCGCCAAGCCCTAAGGAGAAGGGGCCGGCATCCGCGTCAGCGTAAACCGGTTCCCGAGACTAATTCGGCACGGCAATGTACCGTGCCATGGAGTCCTGAGCCGCGCGAACAAGACGCGGCAAGGCTCCGGGGATCATCGAGTCCCGGCCCCGGGAAAACGGGGCACTGCAATCTCGCCGGGCGTGGCATTTCCCTCAGGAAATGCCCGCAGAGTCTCTTGAACAACAACGGTGAAGACATCGATGAGTGCGACATTATTGGTCGTCGAAGACGAGTTCGCGATCCGCGAAATGCTCAGTTTCGCCCTGGAGGATGCCGGGTTCCGGCTCAAGCAGGCGGCCACGGCCGAACAGGCCCAGGCCATGCTCGGCAACGAACTGCCCGATCTGATCCTCCTGGACTGGATGCTGCCCGGCGCCTCCGGCGTGGAATTCGCCCGGCGCGTCAAGCGCGGCGAGAAAACCAAGGATGTGCCCATCATCCTGCTCACCGCGCGCGGCGAGGAAGATGACAAGATCCGCGGCCTGGATGCCGGCGCCGACGATTATATCGTCAAGCCCTTCAGTCCCCGCGAGCTGGTGGCGCGCATCAAGGCGGTCCTGCGCCGCAGCGGCGCCACGCCGGTGGAAAACAGCCTGGAACTCGGTGGTCTGGCCATCGACCCGATCAGTCATCGGGTCAGCGCCAAGGGCGCCACGGTCAAGCTGGGTCCCACCGAATACCGGCTCTTGCTGCATTTCATGCAGAACGCCGATCGGGTGTTCACGCGCAACCAGCTCCTGGACTCCGTCTGGGGTCACCAGGTCATCGTCGAGGATCGCACGGTGGACGTGCATATCCGCCGCCTGCGCAAGGCCTTGTCGGAGCACGGCATGGAGCACCTGGTGCAGACCGTGCGCGGTTCCGGCTACCGCTTTTCCGAAAAGGAATAAGGCGCTCCATGTCGACGAACAAGGCATGGCTACAGGAGCTGTGGAGCGGCTTGGCCCTGGGGGCCTGCGCCGGCCTGCTGGCCGGCTTATTCGGCCATTTCACGCTATGGCTCATGCTCGGCCTGCTGGCTTATCTGTCCTGGCATGTCTGGCATCTGTACCGCTTCCACCACTGGCTGGCCCTGGACGGGCGCGGCGCCATGCCCGATGGCATGAGCATCTGGCACGAGCTGTATTACCAGGTCTACCGGCTCAATAAACGCCACCGGCGCAGCCGCCGGCGCCTCCTGGACGGCCTGCAGCAGTTCCGCGTGGCCACGGCCGCCATGCCCGAGGCGGCTATCGTGCTATCGGCCGAGGGCGAGATCATCTGGGTCAACCGCTCGGCGGAGACCCTGGTCGGCATCACGCGCAACGACGTCAAGAACCGCATCACCAATTTGCTGCGCTTCCCGCCCTTCGTGGACTATGTCCTGGGCGGCGTCTACGAGCGGGCGGTGGAGCTGCCATCGCCCCTGGACAATGGCCGTAGCCTGAGCGCCCAGATCACGACCTATGGCGACAACCAGCGCCTCTTGATCGTGCGCGACATCACTCTGCTCACCCAGCTGGAGCAGGTACGCCGCGATTTCGTCGCCAACGTCTCCCACGAGCTGCGCACGCCCTTGACCGTCATCAGCGGTTATCTGGAAACCCTGAGCGGCATGGACGATGTCGCCTTGAATCGCTACCGGCGGCCCTTCGAACAGATGCAGCAGCAGGCCGGGCGCATGCGCAGCATCATCGACGACCTGCTGTTCCTGTCCAAGGTCGAGTCCCCGCGCGGCACCCGTGGCAGCGAGCTCGTGCCCGTGGCCAAGCTTCTGAACGTCCTGGTTGCCGAGGCTCAGAGTCTGTCAGGCGACCAGCGTCACGAGATCCTGCTCACCCAGGCCGAGGCTACGGCCCTGTTCGGCAGCGAGCACGAGCTGCGCAGTGCCTTCTCCAATCTGGTTTTCAACGCCGTTCGCTACACCCCGCCCGGCGGGCGCATCGAGCTCAGCTGGAAGATCGATCAGCGCGGCGGGCATTTCTCGGTGCGCGACACCGGAGTCGGCATCGCCGCCGAGCATATCCCGCGCCTGACCGAACGCTTCTACCGGGTCGACGCCAGCCGCTCCCGCGACGAGGGCGGCACGGGCCTGGGGCTCGCCATCGTCAAGCACGTCGTGGAGCGCCACCTGGGCACCCTGGAAATCACCAGCGTCCTGGGCAAGGGCAGCTGCTTCACCTGCCATTTTCCGCTGTCCAAGCTGGCACTCAATCGCGCGGGCTGAGAGCCTGTCACAAGGCTCCGCGCGCTGTCACATCGACGTCATAATTGCTTCATACAATCGCCATCAGACCCGGCAACAATACACCGGCCAGTTAAACCTCTCGTTGGAGAACTTTTAGAATGACTAGCTTCAAGCGTCTTGGCATTGTTGCTGCGCTGATCGGTATCTCGGCGGTTGCCCAGGCTGACGTCAAGGTCGACGCCGGCATCCCCGCCTACCAGAAGGTCGATGGCGTGTCCGGTAACGTGTCCTCCGTGGGCTCCGACACCCTCGCCAACCTGATGACCCTGTGGGCCGAAGATTTCAAGCGTTGGTACCCCAACGTCAATATCCAGATCCAGGCCGCCGGTTCCTCCACCGCGCCGCCGGCCCTGACCGAGGGCACTTCTCAGCTCGGCCCAATGAGCCGCAAGATGAAGGACAAGGAACTGGAAGGTTTCGAAAGCAAGTACGGCTACAAGCCCCTCGCCATCAAGGTCGCCATCGACGCCCTGGCCGTGTACGTGCACAAGGACAATCCCATCGAAGGCCTGTCCATGCGCCAGGTGGATGCGATTTTCTCTAGCACCAACGCCTGCGGTTTCGAATCCGACATCACCAAGTGGGCCGACATCGGCGTCGAAGGCTCCATGTCCGACAAGGACATCCAGCTCTACGGCCGCAACTCCGTGTCCGGCACCTACGGCTACTTCAAGGAAGTCGGTCTGTGCAAGGGCGACTACAAGAAGAACGTCAACGAGCAGCCGGGTTCGGCCTCCGTCGTGCAGTCGGTCAGCCAGTCCCTGAACGCCGTCGGCTACTCGGGCATCGGTTACAAGACCTCCGGTGTGCGCGCCGTGCCGCTCGCCAAGGGTCGCGACAACAACTATGTGGAAGCCAGCGCCGAGAACGCCATCAGCGGCGCCTACCCGCTGTCGCGCTTCCTCTACGTCTACGTCAACAAGGCTCCGAACAAGCCCCTGGATCCGCTGGTCAAGGAGTTCCTCAAGACCGTGCTGTCCCAGTCCGGCCAGGGCGTGGTCTTGAAGGATGGCTACATCCCGATGCCGGCCAAGATTGTCGAAGCCGAGCTGAAGAAGCTGGAAGGCTAAGTGCTTGAAGGCGCGGGGGATCGGCCCGGTTCCCCACCGCATCGCCGAACGGGCCGCACATTGGACAGGGCAGGGCGACGTCCTGCCGGCATGGATGCCGAAGGAAAAACCGGGTTTATCCCGGTTTTTTGCATTTCGGGGAAGGCTCCTGGCTGTCGGTAGGCTCATCGGCTAGGTTTGATGGAGATCAAGCGAGGCTTCCCATGACCCTGTATGAGCGGATAGGCGGCGCCGAGACGCTGGATGTGCTGGTGGACCGGTTCTATCGGCGCGTCCTGACCGATCCGCGCGTGTTTCATTTCTTCCAAGGCATCGACATGGCGCAGCAGCGCGTCAAGCAGAAGGCCTTCCTCAGCATGGCCCTGGGCGGCCCCGAGCACTACGCGGGTCGCGACCTGCGCGCCGCCCATGCCCATCTGGTCGCTCAAGGCCTGGACGACACGCATTTCAATGCCTTCATCGAGCATCTGCGCACCAGCCTGCACGAACAGGGCATCGCGCCCGAGCTGATCGGCCAGGCCATGGCCCTGGCCGGCAGCATGCGGGACGATGTGCTGGGGCGCTAGTTTGGGCGGCGGCTAGAAACGAAAAAGCCCAGTCCAAGGACCGGGCTTTTTCGTTATATATGGTGCCGAGAAGAGGACTCGAACCTCCACGGGTTTCCCCGCTAGTACCTGAAACTAGTGCGTCTACCAATTCCGCCATCTCGGCACGAGATGTTTTGTTTTCACGCCGGTAGAACACCAACTTGGTAAGAGTTGGTGCCGAGAAGAGGACTCGAACCTCCACGGGTTTCCCCGCCAGTACCTGAAACTGGTGCGTCTACCAATTCCGCCATCTCGGCGTGAGGCGTGCACTATACGCAGCGATCCCCAGGGTGTCAACACGGCGATGCAAATTCTCTTTTGCGTCGGTGGCGGTGCCGCGACCACTCGGCTAAAGCCTTGCCGCAACAAGCTGTTAGACTATAGGGCATCACCAAGGAGCCCCCATGGCCCGCAAGAAACCCAGCGACATCGATCCCCACTTCGAGCGGGAAGCCGCCAAGTACGACAAGCCCATCCCCAGCCGCGAGGTGATCCTCAAGTTCCTGGAGGACTGCGGCAAGCTGATGGTCTTCGAGAAGATCGCCGGAGCCCTGGGCCTGTGGGACGAGGACGACCTGGTGGCCCTGCAGCGGCGGTTGCGCGCCATGGAGCGCGACGGCCAGATCCTCTGCAACCGCCGGGGCGGCTATGGCCTGGTGCAGCGCCTGGATCTGATCAAGGGCCGCGTCGAGGGCCATCGCGACGGCTTCGGCTTCGTGATCCCCGAGGCGGGCGGCGGCGACGTCTTCGTCTCGGCCCGGGAGATGCGCAAGGTCCTGCACGGCGACAAGGTCCTGGTCAGCGTCACCGGCCTGGATCGGCGCGGACGGCGCGAGGGCGCCATCGTCGAAGTCCTGGAGCCGGGCTTCACCCAGTTCGTCGGCCGCTTCCGCGAGGAGCAGGGCATCGCCTATGTGATCCCGGACGATAGGCGCATCACCGCCGAGATCCTGATCCCCAAGGAGCACGCCGGCCAGGCCAAGGCCGGGCAGATGGTGGTCGTGCAGATCGTGGCCAGGCCCACGCCGATCAGCCAGCCTCTCGGCAAGATCACCGAGATCCTCGGTGAGCACATGGCCCCGGGCATGGAGATCGAGGTGGCCCTGCGCAGCCACGAGCTGCCCCACACGTGGTCCCAGCTGGTCCTGGACGAGATCGCCAGCCTCAAGCCGGAAGTAGCCGAGGCCGACAAGAAGGGGCGCATCGACCTGCGCCAGCTGCCCCTGGTCACCATCGACGGCGAGGATGCCCGCGACTTCGACGACGCGGTGTATTGCGAGGCCAAGAAATCCGGCGGCTGGCGCCTGTGGGTGGCCATCGCCGACGTGTCCCATTATGTGCGCCCCGGCACCGAGCTGGATGCCGAGGCCCTGCGCCGCGGCAATTCCGTATACTTCCCCGGCTCGGTCATCCCCATGCTGCCGGAAATCTTGAGCAACGGCCTGTGCTCCCTCAATCCGGCCGTGGACCGTTTGTGCATGGTCGCCGAGATGACGGTGAGCGCGGCGGGCCGCTTGTCGGGCCACACGATGTATCCCGCCCTGATGCGTTCCCAGGCGCGCCTGACCTACACCCAGGTCTGGGACTGGCTGTCGGGCGCCAAGCCGGTGCCGGCGGAGCGCGAGTTCCTGATGCCGCATTTACGCGAGCTGCATGCCCTCTACCAGGCCTTGCACGGGGCCCGCGTCGAGCGCGGCGGCATCGAGTTCGAGACCGTGGAAACCCGGATCCAGTTCAACGAGCAGCGCAAGATCGAGCGCATCGTGCCGGTCGTGCGCAACGACGCCCACCGCCTGATCGAGGAGTGCATGATCCTCGCCAACGTGGCGGCGGCGAAAACCATTCTGAAAGCTGAAAAGCCCGGGGTGTTCCGCATCCACGAGGGCGGCCGCGCCCAGAAGCTGGAAAATTTCCGCGAGTTTCTCGCCGAGCTGGGCTTGAACCTGGGCGGCGGCGAGGAGCCGGGGCCCAAGGATTACGCGAAATTGCTGTCCCAGGTCGTCGGCCGACCCGATGCCGAATTGATTCAGACCATGATGCTGCGCTCCCTCAAGCAGGCGGTGTACAGCCCGGACAACATCGGGCATTTCGGCCTGGCCCTGCCGGCCTATTCCCATTTCACCTCGCCGATCCGCCGCTATCCCGATCTCCTGGCCCATCGCATCATTAAGCATGCCCTGGAGGTCCAGGGCGGCAAGATGGCGGGCCTGGACTCCGGCGTGGTCTACGACATGGCGCATATGCTCAGCTACGGCGAGCAATGCTCCATGACCGAGCGCCGCGCCGACGACGCCACGCGCGACGTCTCCGACTGGCTGAAATGCGAGTACATGCAGGACAAGCTGGGCGAGGAGTTCGACGGCGTGGTGAGCACGGTCACCGCCTTCGGCGTGTTTGTGCGCCTGTCCGAGATCTATGTCGAGGGCCTGGTGCACATCACCGCCCTCAATAACGACTACTACCATTTCGACCCGGTGAAGGCGCGCCTGAAAGGCGAGCGCACCGGCGAGGTCTTCCGCATAGGCGATCAAGTCCGAATCCGCGTGACGCGCGTCGACCTGGACGAGCGCAAGATCGATTTCGACCTGGTGGCCAAGACCGCCACCGGGAAAAAGGCCCGCTCCGGCGTGGAAACCGTCTGGGATAAACCGGTGGAGCGCAAGCCCGGCGGCCGCAAGCCCAAGGGCGAGGGCAAGAAGCCTCCCGCCGGGAAGAAATCTGGTGCCAGGAAGCCAGCCGGCAAGAAGCCCGCGGCAGGCAAGCCCGCCGGGAAGAAGCCGGCGCGCGGACCCAAGAAGAAATAATCCGTAGCCTGGGTTAGCCGCGTAGCGGCGTAACCCGGGTTTCTTGCACACACTCAGATTTTCGGGCTGTCCCAGTCCCGACAAGCGACAGATAAGATGAGCGAACAAAACCTGGTTTACGGCCTGCACGCGGTGGAGGCCTTGCTGAAGAATTCTGCCGACAGCGTGCTGAGCCTGATGGTCATGGACGGCCGGCGCGACGAGCGGCTCAATGCCGTGCTGCAACTGGCCAAGGCGGCGGGCCTCAACGTGGCGGCCGTGCCCAAGGCCGAGCTGGACAAGCGTTGCGGGGGAGGGCGTCACCAAGGCGTCCTCGCCCTGGTGCGCGGCGAGGCGCCGAAGTTATCGGAAAACGAGCTGGGCGACTACCTGGCTAACTTGGGCGTGCCGCCCTTCGTCCTGGTCCTGGACGGCGTCACCGATCCCCATAACCTGGGGGCCTGCTTGCGCACCGCCGATGCCGCCGGCGTGCACGCGGTCCTCGTGCCCAAGGACCGTTCCGCCAGCCTGACGCCGGTGGTGCGCAAGGTGGCCTGCGGCGCTGCCGAGGCCGTGCCCCTGATCCAGGTCACCAACCTGGCGCGCGCCTTGCGCGAGCTGAAGGATGCCGGCCTGTGGATCGTCGGCACGGCAGGCGAGGCCGATGACGAGCTCTATGCCGCCGACCTGCGCGGCCCCCTGGCCCTGGTCATGGGCGCGGAAGGGGCGGGCATGCGCCGCCTGACCAAGGAACACTGCGACGCCCTGGTCAAGCTGCCCATGGCCGGCACCGTGTCCAGCCTGAACGTCTCCGTGGCGACCGGCGTCTGCCTCTATGAGGCGGTGCGCCAGAGGCGGTCGTGAGCGGCGTGGTCGACTCTTTGCGAGCCGGTCTTCTGGGCAAGGCGGAATCACAAATAGGATGAACCCATGAACCCAGGGCCCGGCCAAAGCGTTCGACGCCACGTGCATTGGAAATGCTATTTCAAGTGCGGCACCGGTCCGGTGAGTCTGGGTCACCTCCTGGAGGTGTCGCCCGTGGGTGCCTTGCTGGAGTCGCCGGTCAAGCTGGTCCCGGGCACGGAGCTGGTGCTCAAGCTGGACGCGGTGCACAAGGGCAGGACCCTGGACTTCACGACCAAGGCCGTGGTGCGCAATGTCGCCATGCGCCACGAGCTCTTCGAGCTGGGACTGCAATTTCGCGATCTGGACGAGTCGGCGAGCAAGTTGCTGCAGGCCTTCGCGCGCGGTCAGCTCTAGCACGGCGGTTGCTTTTTCATCGCTCCAGCAGTAAAATCGCGGCCTTTTCGAGCCCCCAAAGGCTTTTAAGCGTCCCTCGCTAGGGGCATAACCCTTGCCACATCCGGGTCAGTGCGCCGCCGAGACATCGGTGGAAGGCCTCCGAGAGTGGCTTTAATCCACAAGGAGCAATCATGCGACATTATGAAGTCGTGTTCATGGTCCATCCGGACCAGAGCGAACAGGTTCCGG
Source organism: Gammaproteobacteria bacterium (assembly GCA_016182845.1). GTDB lineage: Bacteria > Pseudomonadota > Gammaproteobacteria > Enterobacterales > Permianibacteraceae > JACPFT01. The sequence goes on along the minus strand of JACPFT010000016.1, from coordinate 30,536 downwards.
GTATGATCGAGCGTTATACCGGCATCGTCACCAAGGACGGCGGCAAGATCCACCGCCTGGAAGACTGGGGCCGCCGTCAGCTCGCCTATCCGATCAATAAGATCCACAAGGCTCACTACGTTCTGCTGAACGTCGAATGCGCTTCCGAGCCCATGGCTGAACTGGAAGATGCCTTCCGCTTCAACGACGCCGTGATCCGCTCCCTGGTCATCCGCACCAAGGCCGCCGTCACCGAGCCTTCCCCGCTGCTGAAGCAGAAGGAAGAGAAGGACGCCCGCGAGCGCCGCGCCGTCGAGTCTGAAGCCGCTGATGGCAGCGACGAGTAAGCCTTAAGGAATCGGAGAGAACACCATGAACCGTTACAATCGTCGTCGCAAGTTCTGCCGCTTCACCGCCGAAGGCGTGCAGGAAATCGATTACAAAGACATCGCTACCCTGAAGAACTACATCACCGAAACCGGCAAGATCGTGCCCAGCCGCATCACCGGCACCCGCGCGAAGTACCAGCGTCAGCTGGCCGATGCCATCAAGCGTGCCCGTTACCTGGCCCTGCTGCCGTACACCGACAGCCACCAGTAAGCCGCCGTTTCGAACCTATTTAGGGAGCTATCATGCAAGTCATTCTGCTGGAAAAAATCCACAAGCTGGGCGGCCTGGGCGACCAGGTCAACGTCAAGCCCGGTTTCGGTCGCAACTTCCTGATCCCGCAGGGTAAGGCCGTTGCCGCCACCAAGACCAACATCGCCGCCTTCGAAACCCGCCGCGCCGATCTGGAAGCCAAGGCCGCCGAAGCCCTGGCCGCCGCTCAGGACCGCGCCGCCAAGATCGCCGAACTGACCGTCGTCATCTCCGGCAAGGCCGGCGACGAAGGCAAGCTGTTCGGTTCCATCGGTACCCGCGACATCGCCGAAGCCATCACCGCCAAGGGCGTGGCTGTCGACAAGCACGAAGTCCGCCTGCCGGAAGGCGCGCTACGCAACATCGGCGAGTACGAGATCACGTTGTCCCTGCACAACGAAGTCTCCGCCGTTGCCAAGCTGCACGTGGTCGCCGAAGCCTGATCCGCTTTCGCGTACCGGAAAACGCCGCCTTAGGGCGGCGTTTTCATTTGGGCGAGATCGAGCTCACAGCTTATGCACAGGCTGTGCATGGCCTTGTGCCTTGACCGCGCCGCCGCCTCCTTGATTGAATGTCCGATGGGGCAGGGCAGGCATTGCGCTCCTCGTGACTGAAGCCTGACGCAAAGGTTGTAACCGTGGCCGAGTTTCGTTCCCGCAAAGAGTTTTCCGAAGCGCGCCGTGGCGCGCCCGAGCCGGACATCCTGCGCATCCCACCCCATTCCATCGAGGCGGAACAGTCCGTCCTGGGCGGGCTGATGCTGGACAACCAGGGCTGGGACAAGGTCAGCGAAGCCATTGTCGAGGCCGATTTTTACCGCCACGACCACCGCCTGATCTTCCGCGCCATGGCCGGCCTCGCCGCCCAGTCCAAGCCGGTGGATTTCATCACCGTTTCCGAGTTCCTGGAACTGGAAGGCGAGCTGGACGAGGCGGGCGGCCTGGCCTATCTCGCCGAGCTGGCCAAGAACACGCCCTCGGCCGCCAATATCCTGACCTACGCGGAGATCGTGCGCGAACGCGCCGTGGTGCGCGACATGATCGGCGTCGCCAACGAGATCGCCGATTCCGGCTTCCGGCCCCAGGGCCGTAACTCCGCCGATCTCCTGGACGAGGCCGAGTCCAAGGTCTTCAAGATCGCCGAATCCCGGGACAAGAAGGGCCAGGGTCCGCGCGATCTGAAGTCCATCTTGGGCACTACCCTGGACCGCATTGACGAGCTGGTGGCCCACGGCGGCAGCATCACCGGCCTGACCACCGGCTTCTCCGATCTGGACAAGATGACCTCGGGCCTGCAGGCCCAGGATCTGGTCATCGTCGCCGCCCGTCCGTCCATGGGCAAGACCACCTTCTCCATGAACCTCGTCGAGAATGCCGCCCTGGCCTCCGGCAAGCCGGTCCTGGTCTATTCCATGGAAATGCCCTCGGAATCGATCATGATGCGTACGCTCTCGTCCATCTCGCGCGTGGACCAGACCCGCATCCGTACCGGTCAGCTGGACGACGAGGACTGGAACAAGCTGACCGTGGCCATCAACAAGCTGTCCAGCCAGGCCAAGATCTTCATCGACGATTCGCCCGGCCTCTCGCCCACGGAAGTGCGCTCCCGCGCCCGGCGCATCGCCCGCGAGCACGGCGACATCGGCATGATCATGGTCGACTACCTGCAGCTCATGCAGGTGCCCGGCATGTCCGAGAACCGTACCCAGGAAATCTCGGAGATTTCCCGCTCGCTCAAGTCCCTCGCCAAGGAGCTGAACTGCCCGGTCATCGCCCTTTCCCAGCTGAACCGCTCCCTGGAACAGCGCGCCGACAAGCGCCCGGTCATGTCCGACTTGCGCGAATCCGGCGCCATCGAGCAGGACGCCGACATCATCATGTTCATCTACCGCGATGAGGTGTATAACCCGGAAACCCCGGACAAGGGCACGGGCGAGATCATCATCGCCAAGCAGCGTAACGGCCCCATCGGCAAGGTGCGCCTGACCTTCCAGGGCAAGTACACCCGCTTCGACAACTTCACCTCGGGCGAGGGCATCGAGGGCGGCTGGTGAGCCGGTAGGCACGGCGCATGCCGTTCATGGTTCGACAGGCTCACCACGAACGGCTTTGCTTTTCGAGCGGATGCGTTGCCCGTTCGTCCTGAGCCTGTCGAAGGACGAAGTACGCCAGCGCCAGGTTGGTGCTTCGATACGCGCTGCGCGCTACTCAGCACGAACGGATTTTTTGGTAGGTTAGTTCATGCGTCCCACTCGGGCCTTTATCGACACCCGCGCCCTGCGCGCCAATCTGCGCCGCATCCGCGAGCTGGCGCCGGAGCGGCGGGTCATGGCCATCCTCAAGGCCAATGCCTATGGCCATGGCCAGGCCGTGGTGGCCCGCGCCCTGGACGAGGCGGATGCCTTCGGGGTCGCCTTCCTGGAGGAAGCCCTAGAACTGCGCAACACCGGGATCGCCAAGCCCATACTCCTGCTGGAGGGCTTCTTCGGCGCCCATGAGCTGCCCTTCCTGGAACGCTACGGGCTGTGGACCGTGGTGCATAGCGAGGCCCAGGTGGAAGCCCTGGAGCGGGCCAAGCTGGAGACGCCGATCACGGTCTGGCTCAAGATCGACACGGGCATGCACCGCCTGGGCTGCGCGCCCGAGGAGGCGCAAGCCCTCTACCGGCGCTTGTCGGCGTGCGGGAGCGTGGCCCAGCCGGTGAACTGGATGACGCACTTCGCTTCCGCCGACGAGATGCGCGATCCCCAGACCGCCGAGCAGCTCCGCCTCTACCGGGAACTGACTGCCGGTTTTCCCGGCGAGCATTCCCTGTGCAATTCGGCCGGCGTCCTGGCCTGGCCCGAGGCCCACGGCGACTGGCTGCGGCCGGGGGTCATGCTCTACGGCATTTCGCCACTCACCGGACAGACCGGGCCGGAGTTGGGCCTGCAGCCGGTCATGACCCTGGAGTCCCAGCTGATCGCCAGCCGCTTCCTCAAGGCCGGGGAGCGCATCGGTTATGGCGGCACTTATGTCCTGCCCGCCGACACCCATATCGGCGTGGTGGCCGTGGGCTATGGCGACGGCTACCCGCGCCATGCGCCCACGGGCACGCCCGTGCTGATCAACGGCCGGCGCCTGCCTATCGTCGGGCGGGTGTCCATGGACATGATCACCGTGGATCTGGGCATGGAGCCTGCGGGGCAGGTGGGCGACAAGGTGGTGCTCTGGGGCCGGGATCTGCCGGTGGAGGAAATCGCCGAGGGGGCCGACACGATCGCCTATGAGCTGGTCTGCGCCATCACGAAACGGGTTCCGTCGTATACACCCGACTTCGAATTCGACGATGGCTGCTGAATGGCCGCGCTGAAGTCTCCGCTGGCGGCGTTGGAAGCCTTGATCGCGGCCACGGAGCCGCAGTACGCCGGACGGTAAATCCATGTCCAACCTCCTGCTGATCCTACTCTGCCTGGCGCTGGGCCTAGGCCTGCGCCGGCTGCCGCGCTTTCCGGCCGACGCGGCGGGCGTGCTCAATGCCTATGTGATCCATGCCGCCCTGCCGGCGGTGATCCTCACCCAGATGCATCGCCTGCGCTTTTCCGCCGACCTGCTGCTGCCGGCCCTGATGCCCTGGGCCATGCTGGCCCTTGCCTGGGTCCTGGTCCTGGCGGCGGCGCGGGTGTGGCGCTGGTCCCGTGCCGAGACCGGCGCCCTCTTGCTGATGACGGGCCTCGGCAATACTTCCTTCCTGGGCTTTCCCCTGGTGGAGGCCTGGTTCGGCCCACAGGGCCTGCGCTATGCGGTGATCTACGATCAGCTGGGCTCGTTCTTCGCACTGACCCTCTTCGGCAGCTATGTCCTGGCCCATTACGGCGCCGCCGAACGGCCCACCGCCCTGGGCTTGCTGCGGCGCATCGCCGCCTTTCCGCCCTTTATCGCCTTGGCTCTAGGCCTCGCCCTGGCCGGCTGGGACTGGCCGGAGGCCCTGGGCTCGGCCCTCCAACGCCTGGGGGATTCCCTGGTGCCCGTGGTCATGGTGGCCGTGGGCCTGCAATGGCGCTTGCGCCTGCCCGCCTCGGGTCTGCCCAAGCTGGGCTTCGCGCTATCGCTCAAGCTGATCCTGGCGCCGCTGGCCGCTTGGGGTCTGTGCCGGCTCCTGGGGCTGGACGGGGAGGCCATGCGCGTCACCGTCTTCGAGGCGGGCATGCCGGCCATGATCAGCGCGGGCGCCCTCGCCATCGCCGCCGGCCTCGCCCCCGAGCTCTGCGCCGCCATCGTCGGCTATGGCATCCTGCTGTCCTTCGCGACGACGGCCCTGCTCCATGGGCTGCTCTAAGCGCCGGTTGTGCGTTTTTTCGCCAGAGGCTAGAATGCGCGCCCCGTGAATGCCAGCCGTAACCGCCATGCTCGATCGCAAGTTCTCCATAGCCCCCATGATGGACTGGACGGATCGGCATGACCGCTATTTCCTGAGGCTGATTTCCCGGCATGTGCTGCTCTATACCGAGATGGTCACGGCGCCGGCGATCCTCCACGGTCAGCGCGACAAGTTGCTGGGCTTCGACGCTTCCGAACATCCCATCGCCCTGCAACTGGGCGGTTCCAACCCCAAGGCCCTGGCCGAATGCGCCAAGATCGGCGCGGACTGGGGTTATGACGAGATCAACCTGAATGTGGGCTGCCCCTCGGATCGGGTGCAAGAGGGCCGTTTCGGCGCCTGCCTGATGGCCGAGCCGGATCTGGTCGCCGAATGCGTCGCCGCCATGGCCCGCGAGACCAGCCTGCCCATCACGGTCAAGCACCGCATCGGCATCGACGACCGGGATTCCTGGCACGAGCTCCTGCACTTCGTGAAGACCGTGTCGCAAGCCGGCTGCCAGACCTTCGTCGTCCATGCCCGCAAGGCCTGGCTCTCGGGTCTTTCCCCCAAGGAGAACCGCGAGATCCCGCCGCTCAAATACGATGTGGTCTATGCGCTCAAGAAAGAATTTCCCCAGCTGGAAATCATCCTCAACGGCGGGATCCGGACCCTGGACGAGGCCGAGGAACACCTGAAGCACGTGGACGGCGTGATGATCGGCCGCGAGGCCTACCACAACCCCTTCATCCTCGCCGAGATCGAGAAGCGCTTCTACGACGCCGAGGCGGAGCTGCCGACCCGCGCCCAGGTGCTCGCTGAGCTCATGCCCTATGTCGAGCGGCAGCTGGCCGAGGGCCAGCATCTGATGCACATCGCCCGCCATATCCTGGGCCTGTTCCAGAACCTGCCGGGCGCCCGCGCCTGGCGCCGCTACCTGAGCGAAAACGCCCACAAGCGGGGCGCTGGCACCGAGGTCTTGCGCGACGCGGCGGCCTTGATGGGTATTTCTCTGTAACGCCCTCGTCGGTCCGGCTTCAGCCGGCCAAGAGCCTACCGTCCGGCTGAAGCCGGACCTACAGAAGAGCCAGGCTCCGTCTCCGGATACTCCCGTGGTCGGTTTGACCACTACTTAGCCAAGTCGCTGATCCCAATCCGCCCATGGGGTACATCTCCCATAGTGATGCGGCTCGTAATTTTTCAATGAAAACAATGCCATAAAACTAGATTTCAAAACTTGGCACGGTTTTCGAATTAAACCTCGCAAGTGTCGCGGTGACACGGATTCTCAAGTCACGAGTTTTTCAAAGCGAGGTTTACCATGGGCATGTTTTCCCGTCTTTCCGACATCATCAACAGCAATCTGAACGCCATGCTCGACAAGGCGGAAGATCCCGAGAAGCTCATCAAGTATCTGATCCAGGAAATGGAAGAGACCCTGGCCGAGGCCCGTGCTTCTTCGGTCAAGCTCATCGCCGACAAGAAGGAGCTGGCGCGCAAGCAGGGCACCCTGGCCAAGGACATCGCCGGCTGGCAGGAAAAGGCCGAGATCGCCCTCACCAAGGATCGCGAGGACCTGGCCCGCGCCGCCCTCACCGAAAAGGCGCGCCTGGAAGACATGGCGGCGTCCATGGCCAAGGAAGTCGCCCTGGTGGACGAGGCGACCGCCAAACTTTCCGACGACTTGGTCCGTCTCAGTGACAAGCTCAACGAGGCACGCGCCCGCCGCGACGCCCTGATCATGCGCGGCAAGACCGCCACGGCGCGCCTGAAGGTGCGCAAGCAGCTGGACGACGGCCATGTGCACGAAGCCTTCCACAAGTTCGAGCAGGTGGAGCGGCGCATGGACCGTCTGGAAGCGGCCGTGGAAGCCTATGACCTGGGCCAGGGCCGCAGCCTGAATGCCCAGATCAGCGAGCTGGTCAGCAACGAGAAAGTGGAACAGGAATTGGCGGCCCTCAAGGCCCGCATGAATACGGCCGCGTAACGCGGCCACTCGCGAAGGAGAAAGGAAATGCTCAGCGTCGGTTTGACTTCCCTGGTGGTTTTCGGTCCCTTGGCGGCTTACGTCCTGGTGCTCGTGCCCCTGCTGTGGTGGGCCGAGCGCCGCCAGGATCTGACCTGCTGAGCCGTTTCCGCCTATAGGCTGGAGGAGTGCCATGTCCCGTTATCACGACGTTTTCGATGCCGACAGGCTGTACCGCAATACCCGCCAGGGCCGCATCCTGGGGGTCTGCGCCGGGCTCGCCGATTTCTGGAAGACCGAGCGCTGGCTGGTGCGCCTGGGCGCGCTGGCGGCCCTGTGGTTCCTGACCGTGCCGGCTCTATTGGCCTATTTCGCCATCGGTCTGCTGGTCGCCAAGCGCCCGGACTGGACGTATCTATGAGGCTTCCGGCTCGCGTATTTCCGGGTTCGACGGCGGGCGCTTGAGGCGCCCGCTCTTGATCAAGGCCTCGCGCAGGACGTATTCGATTTGGGCATTCAGGCTGCGCAACTCGTCGTCGGCCCAAGCCTGCATGGCGGCCAGGGCAAGCCTTTGAACCAAGCCGTTATCGGTCTCCATACGCCACGGGGCTTGACGGAAAACAGGACGAACGGACCGCAGCCTTGGGGTCGGCACAATCGCGAGTAATGACCTAGCGTCCGCGATAGACCGGCTTGCCGCCCAGGACCGTCATGAGCACCTTGGTCTTGCCGATGCGGCTCACCGGCAGGCGGAAGATGTCCTGGTCGAGCACCACCAGATCGCCTGCCTTGCCCACCTCCAGGCTTCCGGTCTGGTTCTCCTGGTGCAGGGCATGGGCGGCATCCAAGGTATAAGCCTGCACGGCGCTCGCGAGATCCGGCAGGCTCTCCTCGCCCAGCTGGAGTGCATGCTGCATGCCGACGAAGGGCGAGAGGGCGCTGACGTCCCAGTCGCTGGACAGGGTGAGTCTGGCTCCCGCTTCCCACAAGGAGCGCAACGGCAGCATCTCGTAGGCGCGCTCGCCGATCAGCGGCTCCATCTCGCCATGATTTTGAGGCAGGGCGAAGTCGCCGGCCACCTGCATGTCGGCGATGACGCCCAGGGCCTTGAAACGCGGCCGGTCCCGCTGGTCCACCAGCTCTAGATGGGTCAGCCGGTGACGGGCCCCGGGATTCATGCCGTTGGCCTCGCGGGCCGTCTCGATGGCATTGAGGGCCTCGTGCACGCCGCGATCGCCGATGGCATGGACATGGGCGTCGAAGCCGGTCTTCTCCAGCTCGGTGATGTAGCGGGCCAGGCGCTCCTCGGTGAAGTAGTTCAGGCCATAGGGCCCCACTTCCGGGTAGTAGTCGCGGTAGGGCTGGTGCAGGGCCGCCGTGGTGTTGTGCAGCACGCCGTCGGCGTAGAACTTGACCTGGTTGACGCGCAGCAGGCTACCCGGCTCGTCCCGGTACATGGCTTTGAGGGCGCCCAGCTGTTCTTCGTCGTCCATGCCCGGATAGGCCCAGAGGCTCAAGGACGCCCGGGCGCTGAGCTTGCCTTCCCGTTCGGCACGCTGCCAGGCGGCGAGATAGCCGCGCCGCCAGTACACCCGGGCATCCACCAGGGAGGTGATGCCGTTCTCGGCGGCCGCCTTGAGGCCATGCAGCAGGCCGGCGTAATTGTGCTCGGCCAGTTCCCGGCCGGCGGGCAGGGCAAGGTCGAAGACCGCATCGCCGGCGGCGTCCAGGAGAATGCCATTGGGCATGCCCCGGCGGTCCTTCAGGATGGCGCCGCCCTGGGGATGGGGCGTGGCGGCGTCGATGCCGGCCAGTTCCAGGGCCTTGCTATTGACCCAGACCGAGTGGGAGGTCTCTTCCATGAACGCCGCCGGGCGATCCGGAATGAGTTCGTCGAGGATGGCAAGCGGCGACTCGCCGGCCGCCTCCAGCAGGCGCAGGGAATGGCCCCAACCCAGGACCCACTCCCTTTCACCCTGGTCGGCACAGCCGGCGATGGTGTCGCGCTGCTCGGCGATGGGCCGGTCCGCGTCGAGGATGCAGCTCACGACGTCCAGGCCAGCCTCCAGAGGGTGCATGTGCACGTCGTGCAGGCCGGGCAGGACCAGGCGGCCCTTCAGATCGACGACGGGCATGCCGCGACGGATATGGGCACGGGCCTCGCGGCTGCTGCCAACGTAGGCGATTCGGCCGTCCTTGACGACCACGGCCTCGGCCCAGGGCTGTTCGGCATCGACGGTATAGACCCGGCCATTGAGCAAGGCCAGGCTGCGGGAATCGCCGGCGGCGCGCGCATCGAATTCGATGGGGGTCTGGTCGGTCGTGCCGGCCCCGAGGGCGAGGGCGGCGGGGGTGTGCATCAGGGCAAGCAAGGCCAGGGCGAGGGCAGGGTGAGGCATGGTGAACACTCCAGGGTTTTGGACGCGTTCAGACTAGCGCTCGCCCGGTAACGGCAAGGTAACCTGAGCGCTGCGCAAGCCCAGGCTCAGGATGAAACATCCCTCGTTGGCGTCGGTGGCGAAGCTCCAGCCCTGGCGCTCGGCGATGCGCCGGATCAGATACAGGCCCAGGCCGAAGCCGGGTTCCGGTTCCGGGGCCGCATCGGTCTCCGGCAGGGCATTGACGATGCGCAACTCCCCTTCCGCCCAGTCCGCCTGGATCGCCCCGGGGCGGCCATAGTTCAGGGCATTGCGCAGGGCGTTGCCGAGCGCGATGCGCAGCAGGGGCGGGGCGATGAGCACCCGCGCCTCCGCCGGGACGCGGTTGTCCAGGCTGAAGCCGGCGCACAGGCCGCTGGCGCTCAGCTCCTCCCACAGCGCCTGCAGGCTGTCGCCCAGGGCCAGGACCTGGACTTCCGGCTCGCGGCCGCCCTCGCGCCACAGCCAGAGCAGGCTGGTCGTCAGGCTGGCCATGGCCTGCACGGCACGGCCGATGCGCGCCAGGGGCGCACGTTGCTCGGCGCCGGCCTCGCGCCGGTTCAGGACTTCGACGGCGGCGCTCACCACCGCCAGCGGGGTGCGCAGCTCATGGCTCAGGGTTTGCAAAAAGCGTTGCTCATGGGTGTTCTGCCGGGCGATTTCCGTGAAGGCGCCGTGCAGGCGTGCCGCCAGACCTTGCAGTTCCCCAAAGCGCAGTTCCTCGGCCGGCGGCGCCAAGGGCTCGGCCTGGCCCGGGAGCGTCTCTGCCCAGCGGCTAAGCCGGGCCAGCGGCCGGACCAGGCTGCGGAACAGCAGATGGGCGATGAGGGCGAGCGGGGGGAGCGAGCCGGCCAGCAGCAGCAGGCTCAGTTCGCCCAGGGATAGGCCGGTGTAGCCCTCGTCGTCGGCCTCGCGGAAGCGATGCAGGACCCAGGCCGGTTCGGCGGCGCCCGCCAGGGGGAAGGCCAGGAAGTACACGGTCTCGCCCGGCAGGCCGAGCATGCCCATCTGTTCGCGCTTCCAGCCCTGGGCGGCGATGGCCTGGCGGTAGCCGTCCGGCAGCGCCGCCAGGCGCGGGTAGAAACGCAGGAAGGCATCGCCCTCCGGCAGGCGGCCCTCGCTCTCGTACCGGGCCATGGCCTGCTCGGCGTCCCGCCACAGATAGAACTCGCTGGCATCGTCCAGACCCCAGTGGTAGAGGCCGTGGATGGCGCCGCCGTTGATGAGGCTTAAGATTCCGGCGATGAGCAGGAACTGGACGAGGATGAAGCGGCGCAGGCTCATGGCCGCTCCCCCGGACGCAGGGCGAAACCCTGGCCGCGCAGGGTGTGCAGCAAGGGGCTCTCGCCCTCGGTGTCCAAGGCCAGGCGCAGCCGGTAGACCACCATCTTGAAGGCATTCTCCGAGGGCGGGCCGTCCGGCCAGAGCCGGTCCTCCAGTTGCTCGCGGCTCAGGACGGCGGGGCTGGCGCGGGCCAGCTCCACCAGGAGCTGCCATTCCTTGGCCCCCAGCTCCAGGGCACGCCCGCCGCGGCTGGCCTGGCGTCTGGCCAGATCCAGATGCAGCTCGGCGATGTCCAGATCCTGGCGGTGGCGATGGCGCAGGCCCAAGGCGCGCAGCCGGGCCGTGAGTTCGGCGAGGGCGAAGGGTTTGATCAGGTAGTCGTCGGCGCCGGCGGCGAAGCCGGCCAGCTTGTCGTCCAGGCGGTCGCGGGCGGTGAGCATGAGGCAGGGTGTGGCGATGCCGGCGGCGCGCAGGCTCTGGCACAGATCCAGGCCATCGCGGCGCGGCAGGCCCAGGTCGAGGACCAGGGCATCGTAGGACGTCGCTTGCAGGCGCTGCCAGGCCGTGTCGCCGTCGCCGGCATAGTCGGCCTCGAAGCCCTCGGCCTCCAGGTACTCCAGGACCGAGGCCGCCAGATCCCGATCGTCTTCCACCAGCAGCACCAACACGCACGTTCTCCTCGGGCTTTGCGGATGGCATCAGCATAGCCGTGCTCAGGCCGGGTGTGCAGCGCGACGCATCGACTTGCCTCATTCCCGGCTATATCATGACGCCACTTTTCCCAAGGAGAATCCCATGCGCCTCGTTAGCCTCGCCGTTTTGTCCGCCCTGGCCGCGCCGGCCTGGGCCGAAACCCCTTTCCCGCTCAATGACAGCCGCTTCGATGTCCTGTCCTTCGGCAATCCCGACGAAGTCCTGGTCAACGATGTGCGTCTGGACCTGGACGTGGATTTCAACCGCAAGACCCTGGAAGGCACGGCCGAACTGGCCCTGAAGCGCATCAAGCCCAAGGCCAAGGACCTGGTCCTGGACACCCGCGAGCTGACCATCAAGGAAGTGGAATGCTTCTGCGACGGGCGCTGGAAGCGTATCACCTTCGATATGGGCACGGCCGACGCGCTCTTGGGCACGCCCCTCACCGTGCACCTGCCGGACGGCGTGGACAAGGTGCGCGTGCACTACCGCACCTCGCCCAAGGCTTCCGGCCTGCAATGGCTGGAGCCGGTGCAGACCGCCGGCAAGAAGCAGCCCTTCCTGTTCAGCCAGAGCCAGGCCATCCATGCCCGCTCCTGGGCGCCCCTGCAGGACTCGCCGGCCGTGCGCATCACCTACAGCGCCCATCTGAAGACGCCCAAGAATCTGATGGCGGTGATGAGCGCCGACAACTCGGCCAATAAGGAGCGCGATGGCGACTACGAGTTCATCATGCCCCAGGCCATCCCCTCCTATCTGATGGCCATCGCCGTCGGCGATCTGGCCTACCAGCCCATGGCCGGCATCACCGGCGTCTATGCCGAGCCTTCGGTCCTGGCCAAGGCTGCCGCCGAGTTCGAAGACACCCAGAAGATGGTGGTCGCCACCGAATCCCTGTTCGGGCCCTATCGCTGGGGTCAGTACGATCTCCTGATCCTGCCGCCCAGTTTCCCCTACGGCGGCATGGAGAACCCGCGCCTGTCCTTCATCACGCCCACCACCATCGCCGGCGACAAGAGCCTGGTGTCCATCATCGCCCACGAGCTGGCCCATTCCTGGTCCGGCAACCTGGTGACCAACGCCACCTGGGGCGACGGCTGGCTCAACGAGGGCTTCACCAGCTACGTGGAGAACCGCGAGATGGAAGTGCTCTACGGCCGCGAGCGCGCCGTCATGGAGCAGGTCCTGTCCCTCAAGGAACTGAACGAGGAATTCGCTACCGCCGAGCCCCGCTTCACCACCATGGCCAGCCGCCCCGATCCGGCGGAAGGCGAGGGTAGCCAGACCGTGCCCTCCCAGTACACCAAGGGCCAGCAGTTCCTGGTCTATCTGGAACAGAAATTCGGCCGCGAGCGCTTCGATCCCTTCCTGAAAGGCTGGTTCGACAGCCATGCCTTCCAGAGCGTGACCACCGAGGACTTCGTGCGCTACCTGGACGAGAACCTGCTGCAGAAGGCCCCGGGCACGGTCACGTTGGAGCAGGTGCGCGCCTGGATCTATGCGCCGGGCATGCCGGCCGATGCGCCCGTGCATGAGTCCGATGCCTTCAAGACCGTCGACGCCCAGCGTGAGGCCTGGCTCAAGGGCGAGAAGAAGGCCGCCGAACTGGACACCGGCGCCTGGATCTTCCACCAGTGGCGCTACCTCCTGGCCACCTTGCCGGCGGAGCTGTCCCTGGAGCAGATGGCCGAGCTGGATGCTGCCTTCAAATTCACCCAGACCGGTAACGCCGAGCTGGCCCATGCCTGGCTCAAGCTGGCCATCCAGAAGGGCTATAAGCCGGCCGATGCCCGCCTCAAGGACTATCTCGTGCAGATCGGGCGCCGTCGCCTGATCGTGCCGCTCTACGAGGAACTGGCCAAGACGCCGGAAGGCCGTGCCCGCGCCCAGGCCATCTACCGCGTCGCCCGCCCGGGCTACCACCCCATTGCCCAAGGCACGGTGGACAAGCTGCTCGGCGTGAAAGCCTGAATTTATTGGTTTCCCCCGTTCGTCCTGAGCTTGTCGAAGGACGAATGGGGCAACATGGAGAAGAGTGATGCCTTCTTTTGATATCGTTTCCGAACTCAACTGGCATGAAGTCGACAATGCCGTCGACCAGGCCACCCGCGAACTGGCCACCCGCTACGACTTCAAGGGCTGCAACGTCAGCTTCAGCTATGACCAGAAGAACAAGCAGGTCAAGGTCGTCGCCGAGAGCGAATACCAGGTCGATCAGATGGTCGACATCCTGCGCCTGAAATTCATCAAGCGCGGCATCGATCCGAAATGCCTGGACCTGGGCGAGCACCAGCCTTCCGGCAAAGAAATGCACCTCGTCGTCAAGCTGAAGGAGGGCATCGAACAGGATCTCGCGAAGAAGATCGTCAAGCTCCTGAAAGACAACAAGATGAAGGCCCAGGCCCAGATCAACGGCGACAAGCTGCGCGTCACCGACAAGAAGCGCGACGAACTGCAGGCCGCCATGGCCTTCCTGCGCGCCCAGGAGCTGGATATGCCGATCCAGTTCGATAATTTCCGCGATTGAATCGGTAGACGCCTCATGCAGACTCATTGTCTCGCATCAATGAGTTAGCCTCTCGACTTCAGGTGACTTGATTGTTCAATTCGAGGGATTGTATCCGGCGGATACAATCCCTCGTTTGCCGTCGTTCCAGCCAGTCATTAAACTCTCGCCCCTTCGATCCCTCTACTCAAGGCTGTTTAGCATGGAAAAACTAACCGGGAAGCTATGGCTTCTGTCGTCCAGTTTGTTGGCTGCTAGCACGTCGTTCGCCATCGATGTGCCGGAGATGCTCAAGGATATCAACCAGGTTCCTCATGCGGTCGCGGCCCAGGACATTGGGCCGTTCGAGGTTCAATCCCATCTGGGCAAGGTCTTCATGCTGGTCAATGACGGGCAGCATGGCCGCGAACCCTGGGTTTACGACCCTCAGACCGGGGTGGCTGAACTGTTGGCCGAAACGGGGACCGGACGCCACAGCCTGTTCGAAGGGGATATCGGGTGGTCGCAAGGACTCGAAGTCAGCGCAACCTCCCGATATGTGCTGCTACAGCCGAAGCGCCTGCCGGACTTCGTTTCCACATCGGACAAAATTTATTGGATCAGCGATGGAACCAAGGAGGGGACCTGGTCCCTGGATGAAGTCACGGGCTCTACTCGGATTCAAAATGTCGCGGTCAAGAGTAATGACCACATCTTTTTAAAGACCGAAAATGGGTGCTGGGAAACAGACGGTACTCGCGCCGGCACTAAGCCTATTGATAGGCAGGCCTGGGACGATCTGGCCTATAGCATCTGGTTCCAGGGTGCCTATTATTTCGTCCATTACGAGGACGTAGCGGGTTCGTCGCAACTGACGCTCATGAGCAGGGAATCCGCCGTGGTGTCGGCCAAGCCCCTCGCGGCCCTGGCTCCACTGGGTAAATTGAGCTTCGACCTCTATGGCATGGGTAAGGTGGCAACGAGCGATGCCGTTTACTTCAGCGTGCAGGACGGCTTCACCGGCCATACGACCCTGTGGCGCAGCAACGGGACGGCTGCAGGAACCGTTTCCTTGCTGACACCGGAAGCGGACGCGGAGCGCCTCTATTTGTCCTCGGACGATTTTGTCGCCGTGGGCAAGTATCTTTACTTCCCTTGGCGCACCAGGGCGGCCGGCACCGAATTATGGACGACCGACGGCACGGCGGGCGGTACCCGCATGGTGACCGATTACGCTCCGGGGGCGGCCAATGGTCTTGATGACTCCAGCCTTGAGGAAAACGACAGCTTCGAGGACGAGGTGGCCGTGGTTGGTGAGGAACTGATCTCTGGCTTGCAAGACCCAAGTGGCGCTTCCCATCTGGTGCGCATAGGCGCCGGCGGTGGCAGCGTCACCGAATTGGGTCTCAGCAACGCGCATATCGGCATCGTGGAAGATGCCAGTTCCCAGGGCAAGGTGTTCGCCTTCTCCCGGTCGGATGCCACGGGCGAGTCGCTCTGGGTCGTTCCGCCGGGGGGCAATGCCGTCAAGCTGCGCGATTTCGCCAGCGGCGAGCGGGTGGAGGACGACTGGATGGCCGGCTCGCGCCTGTATCTGGAAGTAAAAAACGATCAAGGCACCCAGATCCTGAGCACCGATGGCGGCGACGCGGGCCTCAAGACCATCGCGCTGGAGTCTGGGTGGTATCTCCCGGAAGACCTTGCCAGCGTGGATGACCAACTTTTCATTGGTCCCAGCCAATACGGCAACGAAGCTAGCTGGGGTAAGCTCTGGCAGGTTGACGGCGCCGCCGGGAGCCTGACGTCGGCCGTCGGCTTTTCCGTGACCGGCAACGGTGATAGCGACCCGGAGCATTTCGTTAAGCTCGGCGACGCGACCTATTTCCTGGCGGATGATGGCGTTCATGGCCGGGAGCTGTGGCTCACGGACGGTACGGCGCCCGGCACACGCATGGTGGCGGATGTTCGCGTGGGTCTCGACTCGGCGTTTGACGATGGCGGCGGTTGGGGCAGGCTCTCCACGGCAATCCTCAATGGCAAGCTGTACTTTGTCGCCGACGACGGCATCCATGGCGCGGAACTGTGGAAGACCGACGGCACGGCCGCAGGCACGCTCATGGTCGGGGATATCCGTCCTGGCCCGGACGGTGCGCTCGAAGGTATGCCCAACATGACCAGCTTCAAGGGCCGCATCTACTTCCGCGCCGTTACTGCGGAGGCTGGCATCGAGCTCTGGTCCAGCGATGGCACGGCCGAAGGCACGTCCCTGCTCAAGGATCTGTCGCCGGGCCAGGGCAACTCGTGGCCGTGGTTGGAGAATGGCGCGGTCTATTCGGGCGAATATCAGGACCAGCTGTATTTCTCGGCGTATACCCCGGCGACGGGCCAGGAGCTGTGGCGCACGGATGGCACCGCCGAGGGAACCGTCTTGTTTTCAGACATCATCCCCGGCCCGGCTAGCAGTTACCCCGCGCGCTTCAAGGCCCTGGGCGGCAAGCTCTATCTTCGCACGCACAGTAACAATTACACGGAGCAGGCACTGCGTGTGACCGACGGCACGCCGGAATCCGTGCAACTGCTGTACCAGGCTACGGGCGTCAGCGCCGAGAGGACCTTGAGCTATATCCGCGAGCTGAATGGTTCGGTGGTGTTCGCCGCGCCAAATGTGGAACTGGGCTTTGAACTGTGGATGACCGGCGGAACGCCGGAGACGACCCATATCCTCAAGGACGTCATGCCGGGCGCCGGCGACGGTTTCGGCAACGACATGGCCATCGTCGGCAACCGCCTGTATTTCGCGGGGAGCGACGGCGAACACGGCCTGGAGCTGTGGGTCTCCGACGGCTCCGCCGAAGGCACCCGCCTGCTGGAAGAGACCATGCCCGGTGCGGGCGACGGCTTGCGCGGCGGAAACAACGGCCTCGTGCGGCACAAGGATACGGCCTATTTCCTGGCCAATGACCAGGCCCATGGCTCCGAGTTCTGGCGAGTCAAGGCGGACGGCTCGGGCATAGAGCGGGCGACCGATCACTTCATTCCCGAGGAGGTGACCATGTCGTATCCCATTTCCATCGGAGAGAGCCTCATGTTCGCCGCGAGTGCCGATGAGTTCGGTATGGAACTGTGGCAGCTGCGCGACGTCAACAGCGCCCCGACCATCGCCAGCATCGCTGCCCAAACGATCAATGCCGGCGCCGTGGCAACGGTCAGCCTCAGTCTCGCCGACGCCGAATCGGCCGCCGCGGATCTGCAAGTCTCGGTCAGTTCCTCGAACACCGAACTGGCGCCGGTCTCGGCCCTGGTGATCTCGGGCAGCGGCGCCAGCCGCAGCCTGGCCATCACTCCGGCCGCCGGCAAGAGCGGTTCGGCGAGCATCACGGTGACGGTCAGCGACGGCCAGGCTCAGGCATCGACCCAGTTCATGCTGACGGTGAATGCCGCGCCGACGCCCACTCCCACGCCTTCCTCCGGTGGGGGCGGCGGTGGCGGCGCCCTGGCCTGGCTGCTGTTGGCCTTGTCGCCCCTGGCCTTCAGGGAGCGGGCTGCCGCCCACTGAACGGCCGCTTGAGCATAAAGCCCGGATTTCCCGGGCTTTATTGCATTCGTATGCATAATCATTAGCGGAAACTCGCCCGCATCGAATAAAATATGCGCTTTTGCTGCGGCCTGCCGGGATCCGGAGGGCCGCGTGGGGCCCGGAGCAATCCGGGCTTTGCCTTTGGAGAGACCCCTAGCCATGAATTCCGCTCTCGATATCACCGCCCTGCAACAGGCCGTGGCGGCCCCGAGCTTTGTCCGCAACCACAAGCTCTTGACCTGGGTCGCCGAGATGGCCAGCCTGGCCAAGCCGGAGCGGATCTACTGGTGCGATGGTTCCGAGGAAGAGTCGGCACGGCTTTGCGAGGAGATGGTCGCCAAGGGCACCCTGATCCGCCTGAACTCCGAGAAGCGCCCCAATTCCTTCCTCGCCCGCTCCGATGCATCGGACGTGGCGCGCGTCGAGGACCGGACTTTCATCTGCTGCGAGAAGAAGGACGACGCCGGCTCCACCAATAACTGGATGGCCCCGGCCGAGATGCGCCAGACCCTGGACGGCCTGTTCGACGGCTGCATGCGCGGCCGCACCATGTACGTGATGCCCTTCTCCATGGGCCCTCTGGGTTCCCACATCAGCCATATCGGCGTCGAGATCTCCGACTCCGCCTATGTGGTCGTGAACATGAAGGTCATGACCCGCATGGGCCGCCCGGTCTACGACCTGCTCAACGAGTCCGAGGACTTCGTGCCGGCCATGCACACCGTCGGCGCGCCCCTGGCCGCCGGTCAGGCCGACGTGGCCTGGCCCTGCAATGCCGACACCAAGTACATCGTGCACTTCCCCGAGACCCGCGAGATCTGGTCCTATGGCTCGGGTTACGGCGGCAATGCCCTGCTCGGCAAGAAGTGCTTCGCCCTGCGCATCGCCTCCACCATGGGCCGCGACCAGGGCTGGCTGGCCGAGCACATGCTGATCCTGGGCGTCGAGTCCCCGGAAGGCGAGAAGTCCTATGTGGCGGCCGCCTTCCCCAGCGCCTGCGGCAAGACCAATTTCGCCATGCTGATCCCGCCCAAGGCGCTCAAGGGCTGGAAGATTTCCACCCTGGGCGACGATATCGCCTGGATCAAGCCGGGCCCGGACGGCCGTCTGTACGCCATCAACCCGGAATCCGGTTATTTCGGCGTGGCGCCCGGCACCTCGGAAGTCTCCAATCCGAATGCCATGGCTACCCTCAAGAAGAACATCATCTTCACCAACGTCGCCCTGACCGATCACGGCGATGTCTGGTGGGAAGGCATGACCGGCGAGAAGCCGGCCCACCTCATCGACTGGCAGGGCAAGGACTGGACTCCGGACTGCGGCAGCAAGGCGGCGCATCCGAACGCGCGCTTCACGGCGCCGGCCAGCCAATGCCCGTCCCTGGACGACGACTGGGAAAATCCCAAGGGCGTGCCCATCGCCGCCTTCATCTTCGGCGGCCGCCGCTCCGGCGTGATGCCCCTGGTGCACGAGGCCGTGGACTGGCGCCAGGGCGTGTACATGGCCGCCACCATGGGCTCCGAGACCACCGCCGCCGCCGCCGGCGCCGTGGGCCAGACCCGCCGCGATCCCTTCGCCATGCTGCCCTTCTGCGGCTACAACATGGCCGACTACTTCCAGCACTGGCTGGACATGGGCGAGCGCGTCGCGCACCCGCCCAAGATCTTCGGCGTCAACTGGTTCCGTACCGACGAGAATGGCAAGTTCCTGTGGCCGGGCTTCGGCGACAATATGCGCGTGCTCAAGTGGATCGTCAGCCGCGTCAGCGGTCATGCCAACGGCCATCACACGCCCATCGGCTGGATGCCGTCCTACGAAGACATCGACTGGACCGGGATCGACATGAGCCGCGAGCTGTTCGAGCGCATCACCAGCCTGGACCCGGCCCAGTGGCGCGAGGAGCTGGCCTCCCATGGCGAGCTGTTCGACAAGCTCAAGGAGCGCCTGCCGCGTAGCTTCCGCATCCGCCAGGAGCAACTGGCCCAGGCCTTCGGTGCTTAAGCGGCGGATTGCCATGAGAAAAGCCGGCATCGCGCCGGCTTTTCTTTTTCGGTTTCGGCGATCCGGCGGGCTTGTCTCGCTGGGATCGAATGCCTATAATCGCCGCTCTTTCGTGCCGTTGTAGCTCAGTTGGTAGAGCAACTGATTCGTAATCAGTAGGTCGGAGGTTCGACTCCTCTCAACGGCACCATACAAATCAATCGCTTACGCGAAAGAAAAAGCCCGGTCCAGCCGGGCTTTTCTACAATTCTACAATCCCTTTCTACAATTCCTCTCCATGTGAACGAATCCTTCTGGCCACAGGGGCGGTCTTTTCGCCGGCTTTGAGCTTTACGTAGTGCTCCGTCATGGTTGAGGAGCTGTGCCCGAGCAGGCTTTGTGCGTGCTTGATGTCGTCTACATCTGTCGCGGCCTTACCGCGCAAATCTCTGAATTGAAACTCTGCGCCCCTGACGCCGGCCAACTCCCTGGCCTTGTCGAACCGGTAGCGCAGCGCATGGTAACTGAGCGCCCGTCCTTCTTCGTCTGTTAGGAGGTAGATGGAGGACACCTTCCCCAGCGGTCTCTTCAGGGCTCTTATCAGCGCGGCCAAGCGTCCGATAACCCTTACCCGAACAATCACGCCGGTCTTGGCCTGCTTGAACCATAGACATCCATCACGGACGGCATCGCGGCGCAGGCGCAGCACGTCGTTGACGCGCTGTCCGGTGTAGTAGGCGAGCAGCATGGCGCGGCGTAGCGGCTCGTCGGCGCACAGGTAGACGCGCATGAACAGGGCGTCGTCGATATAGGCTCCTCGACCGGCTTCCGGGTTGCCCTTGATGCCGGCGCAGGGGTTGGGCTGGCTGGTGTAGCCCTTGGCCCTGGCCCAATTCCAGAGTGCCGAGAGCAGGGCCTTCTCACGGTTGGCGGCGACCTTGGCCGAGCGGCGTTCGACATAGGTCTGGACATGGGTCGGGAGGATGGCGTCTAGGGCCATGTCACCAAAGACCTCAAGTAGACGGTCCAGGGCACGGTCGTACTCAGCTTGGGTCTTGGCCGCCCGCTTGGGGATGTAGTCCTGGCGGAAGTGTTCGGCGACGGCCTTGAACACGCCGACCTCGCCGGGCACCGGCGCCTGCTCCAGCTTCGCCCATTCGAGCTTGGCCTCGCCCAGATCCTTGCTCAGGAAAATCCAGCGGCGGGGCTTGCCCGTGGTGACGTAGTAGTAGGCACCACCCTTGAGGTGCATGCGCGGCGGCAGGTTGAGGTTGTTGGTGCGGCGTCGGCCCATGGTGTTCTTCTTCGGGGTCAGCGGATTCGGTCGAAGGCGGGGGCGGTGGTCACCGGCGCGGTGGGCATGGCGGCGCGCAGGCCCAGCCGTCCTTCCATGTAGGCGCGCAGGACCTTGGGGCGCCCGTTCCTGTCCTGAGTGTAAACCCACTGGCGCGCGTCCAGCCAACGGCGCTGCCACGCGGGCAGTTCGTAGCCGGTGAGCTCCAGCAGCTCGGCATGGGACAGGCAGAGGCCCTGGGCGGCCTCCGTCTGCTTCAGGCCCGTGCCCTGCCTCATGCCGGCCCCTGCTCGCTTTGGCGCACGAGCTGGAGCCCGGGGCGCTTCGGTTTTTTGCCTGAGAACTGAGCAACCAGGTCGTCGCGGTTGACCACGGCGCGCGTGCCACGCGAGTAGCCGTTGACGATGAACAGGCTGGAACCGCGCGTGTTGCCAGTCTTGGGCTTGCCATCCGCGCCGATGAAGGCGATGCGCCCGACGATGTGGATCTCATGCGCGGCCGGGAGCAGTTCCTCATAGATCGCTTCGCCGTTGGGGCTGGGGATCAGCAGGACGCAGAGCGCGCCGCTGTCGATGGCCTTGCGCACCCAGGGCTTGATGTCGCTGTAGGGCGGGTTGATCCAGATCTTGGCGCTGGGTGGCCAGATTGCCGCCGGGTGCAAGGAATCTTCATCAATCCACACATCGCCCAGCGTGTCGCAGGCGTCCCATAACGGCTCGGCCAGGGCGTTGTCCTCGGTGCAGGCGGCATCGTAGTGGAAGCCGCCGACCAGGCTGGACGCCCAGGCGAAGAGCCAGGGCGGCGTGCGCCAGGAGTCGCGCTCATCGAGCGGGGTCTTGCTGGCATGGTTGACGCTCATCGGGCCAGCCCTCCGAGTTCCTGCAGGGCCTCACGCCGCCGTGACGCGCGGGAGGTGCATTCCTTCCACCAGGCCCCGGAGGTTTGGTTCGTGGCCGGTGTCCAGGCGCCGTCCTCGTAGAAGCCCCAGGCGCGGACGCGGGGGCCATGGGCGACGAGGGTCCAGGTGTCGCGGCGGACCGTGATGATGCGGTGGGCGATGCTGAGACCGAGCGGCACGATTTCTCCGGCCACGCGGTAGCGCATGTGGGTCGAGCCGGGGATGAGAGCGCCCTGGGTGTGCGCCGTGCCGTGCAGTTCGGCATAGGCGCCGGCCAGGATGAACGAGAAACCCGACCAGGGATGATCGTGCAGGTGCTCGTCGCCGTCGCCGATGAGGAAGCGGTGAATGGCGAATTCCCAGCCGAACAGACTGGCCAGGTGGATGCGCTCCAGGTAGTCCTGGCCGTTGACGCGGATCAGCTTGGAGGGCCGGCGGTCGGTGAGGCGGTAGAGGAAGGAAATCAGATTCATGCTGCTGCCTCCATCGCCATGACCGGGACCGTGGTGTAGTAGCGCGCCGGGTCGTTGGCGTTGAGCTCGCGGCATTTCGCCTCGGCCTGGGCTTTAAATTCGGTCGGCTTGCCGATGAGCCGGCAGACGGCGACCTGGCCCAGGGGGAAGGACACGGAATGCAGGTCCTGGCCGGCGTGGGTGTTGGCGTAGTCGGTGGCGCTGGCCTGGGATTCGGCGACGTGGACGATCAGGCCGGCGGCGTAGCGTAGTTTCTGGCTCATGGGTCTCTCCTTGTTGTTTCAGTCGTTCCAGTCCTCGCGGATTTCTCGCGCGAGGGTCATGAAGGCGGGATCGTTTTCGCCCAGGCGACCGTAGGCGCCGATCAGGTCCATGGCGATCTGGACGTGGGTCTGGTCGGCGCCGGCCAGCAGGTTGTCGAGGCGGACCGGGTAGTTGCCGCCGTTGTAGAGGTGGAGGACCAGGGCGCGCAGGCGCGCGGCCGTGCCGTAGCCGCCCAGGATCTGGGAGCGGTAGCGCAGGAAGGGTGAGGATTGATCGCGGGCGGCCAGGGCCTGGGCGTCCAGTTCGCGCTTGGCCGCGCCGACGGCGCGTTCCAGGCGGTCGAAGGCCTGGCAGGTCTTGTCCACGGTTTTCTCTTCGTCGCAGAACAGCTCGCCGTTGTGCAGCTGGGCCAGGACGGCGTCGGCGGCATTGAGCAAGGGCCGGAGGGTGTGCATGGTCATACTCCTTGTCGTTGGGCTTAGCGTTTGTGGCCGGGGTCGAACACCCAGCATTTGAGGGTCGTGGGCTTCGTCGGCGAGTAGCCGCGCCCGTTGTGGCGGGCGTAGATCGCGCTGTTGACGGTGCGCACGTCGATGAACTTGCGGCTGCGGCTGGTTTTCAGGACGCGCTTGAGTTCGGACAGGGGCGGGGTCTTGAGCTTGCGTTCGGCGGCGAGCTGTTCGAAGTGGTTGAGGTTGACGGCAATCAGGCCGGCGTCGCGGCTGTGATTGAGCTGGGGTTCGCCTTCGTCGCCATCGAGGTAGTCGAAGGTTTCCCAGAAGTCCTGGACCAGGGGGTGATCGGCGTTGATGGCCTGCTGCCGTTCGACGGCCATGGCCTCCAGATGGGCATGGGCAGCCAGGCGCATGTCCTCCGGCAGTTGCAGGACCAGGCCCAGGGCATCGACCAGGGCCATCAGTTGGCCGTGGTTCTTGGCGATGCGGATGTGGCGGACGCCGGGCAATTCCACCAGGCGGCGTTCGTGCTCGGGAAATTTCTTGTCGAGCAGGTCGAGGATTTCCTTCTCGGCCAGGGCCGCCTTCAGGGCGAAGCCGCTGACCTTGGTCATGGACATGGTTTCCAGGGCGGCGGCGGCGGTCTTGGAGGCCTCGTTCTGGCCGGAGCGGTCGAAGTAGAGGTGGCAGATACGCTGCATGACGGCATCGGAGGCGCTGACCGTGGCGTTCTGGCTGATGACGATGGCGCCCCGGAACGGCGGCTCGTAGGTTTCGTTGCCGTTGTTGCGCATGCCCCGGCTGCGCACGCTGCGGCCGTTGTAGGCGGTCTTGAGCTCGTCCCAGTCGAAGCTCTTGGCCGGGCGGCCGGCGGCGCTGTCCACGGCCTCGCGGTCGGACTCGATGAGGACCACCGGCAGGTTGGCGGTCTGGGCGAAGTTGCGGGCGCGGGCGGCGGCCGTGGCCTTGGCCGGGTCGAAGCCTTCGTAGTCGGAGCGGCCCACCAGTTTCCAGAGGAATTCGATCAGGGTGGATTTACCGGCGCCGGCTTCGCCGACCACTTCCAGGAAGGGGAAGGATTTCTGCTTGTCGCGGATCTGCTCGGCGAACAGGCCGCCCAGCCAGAAGGCCAGGGCGACGATGCCCTTGGCGCCGAAGCAGGTCCACAGGCGGTTGAGCCAGTCGGTGCGGAAGGCCTTGAGATCCGGGTTGATGGATAGGTTGACGGACTGGGACAGGCTCTTGAGGGAGAGCTTGCCGATCTCGAAGAAGTCCTCGTCGTTGCGCTCGTAGGTCTTGCCGGCGCGGACGGCCAGATCGCCGAAGACGTAGGTCGCGTGCTCCTTGGCATAGCCGATGAAGTCGATGGTCTGGACGGTCTTGATATCGCGCAGCCAGCGTTTGATCAGGAAGTCGAGCTGGCCGGCGCTGCCGGTCCAGACCGCGCCCGGCGCGATGGACAGCAGGCGCTTCTTGAATTCGCTGGGGGAGGACAGCTGACCGCCGGTGAAGGTGTTTTTGACCGATTTGTCGCCGGGGAAGTCGATCCGGAAGTAGTACCAGGACTCGTCGGTGACGGCGTTGGCCTGGTAGTAGAGGGCGGAGGGCGCGCAGGTGGCCACGTCGTCCACCTGGCCGCTTTCCAGCAGGGCCTTTTCGCGCACCTGCACGTCGGTGAGGGCGACGACGGATTCATCCGAGATGCGGTTGACGGCCTTGTTGAAGGCGTCCAGATCCAGCTTGAACCAGTAGAGTTGGTTGTCGAAGTCGAAGGAGAAGCTGGACAGGCCGTTGCGGCTGTACATGAGCACGGCCTTGTCGATGGCGGACGCGGCGAGCAGCAGGGCGCCGTAGTAGCGGTAGTCCTCGATGTCCTTGTCGCTGAGCCTGCCGAGCAGGTGCAGATCGTTCCAGTCGCGCTTCTTGCCGCGCTGGGGGATCTGGGCCGCCGTGGCGTTCCAGCCTTCCTCGCGGGCCCTGGCGACCCATTTCTTGGTGAAACTGCGCCCGGCCTTGTCGCCGTCGTAGGCCCAGATCAGGCGCGGGAGCTTACCGACACCGACCTGCTCGCGCAGGGCCTTGAGGGCGTCGGCGGGATAGTTGACAGTGGAGAGCGTCGAAGCGGCGGCCTTGCCGTTATGCCAGAGGGCGATGGCATCGAAGATGCCCTCGACGAGCCAGATCTCCTCCTGGGCCGCCAGGTCGAGATTGGGAATGGCCCACCACAGGCCGCCGTACTCGCCGCCAAAGTTGGCCTTGCGTTTGCCGAAGCGGTGCGGCCGGTCGATGATGCGTTCCCACCAGACGCCGTCGGCGATGCGAAAGCGCACGGTCGCGCTGCCGATCTCTTTCTCGTGATCCCAGTAGTTTTCCTGGCGATACCAGCCCTTGACCCTGTCCAGCGTGAAGCCGCGCGCCGCGTCCATATAGCCGTCGGCGGTGGCGTTGGGCAATTCCGGGGTGCGCGGGAAACGCTCCGACCAGGACTCGAACAGGTCCGCGTACAGCTCGCGGACGGGTTCTTCGTGGTTGCAGTTGTTGAGCCGGTTGCAGCGCAGGACCCAGGGGTGTTCCGCCGAGGTGTAGAGTTCTTTTTTGTTGCAGGACGGGCAGACCCCCTGCTGGAGCCAATCCCCATGGCGCTTGAAGGCGAAGTCGCGCTCCAGGCGGGAAGTGATGTCGGCGTGTAAGCGTGCGTCCATGGGTTTCTCTGGGCAAAGTTTTCCCGTCACCCCGGAAAGCCGGGGTGGGAGGTCAGTTCTTGTTCGGGCTAGGCGCTGTGCGGTTGGGCGGTCGCCGGCGGCGTGCGCTTACGCTTGGCGAGGGGAAGCAGGGTGCTGGGTTTCGGAACCGCCACGCGGACGAGTTCGATCTCGATAGGGGTCAGGCTGCGGAATTCGTTTTGGCAAGCCGTGCATTGATGCCGGGCTTCCTTGCAGGTTGAGGACAGCATCCGGCTGGTCCGGACGCTGGTCTGGCCCCCACATTCAGGGCAACGGATACGACGGAGGTGGCGGCGCAGGCTCATGCTTCTACTTCATCCTTTTCTGAGGTGGATTTACGGGCTTCGACGCCTTCCAGATAGATGATGCCGGCCATCGCGCTGAGGGACAGGCCCTCGGCTTCGGCCAGGCCCTCCAATTCAGCGAAGGTTTGGGGAGGCAGGCGCATGTTGACTGCGCGCCGGCCTACACCGCGTGGCGCGCGCTTCGGTCCATTGGGGCTATGCTTCATAAGTGGTAGTATTCGTTCGTTTGTACGGTACTAATGCCAGAATAGGGAATGAAAACTCCCATGTCAACGGACAATAAGGATTTCAGGGAGGAAAAAGTGCAAATTGGATCGCGCTTACAGGAAGAACGCGCCCGCCTCGGATACAAGAGTCAGGCGGCAATCGGCGAAGTAATGGGCCTGGTCTCGAAGACTCAAGGCCAGTACGAAAGAGGCGATACCGTTCCCGATGCGGCCTATCTGAGCCGTTTAGCGGAAATGGGGGCCGACATTCTCTACATCATTACAGGCAAGCGTGTCTCCGGGACGCTGTCCGAAGACGAACACACCCTCCTACAAAGTTATCGGGCCATGGACGAGCAGGGCCAGAAGGCATCTATTTGCCTGATCACCGGTTATCACACGGCAGGTAGCGAGGGCAGCACTAGCGTCCATATCGCTGGCGATACCGCCCAGGTGATCAGCGGCGGCCAGGTGAATCAGACGGGCGCCTCGATTTCGACAGGAGGACGGCGCCGACGATAGCGTAGGCGCCCGTCGCAACAGACCATGCCAGAAAAGAAATTCGAAGTCGGCGATGTCGGTCAGTTGGTTACGGGAGGGACGGTCAACTCAGGCGGGAACGCCTCGGTCAATAACGTGGTCCACCTCACGGTGGTCTCGGACAAGCCCTCCCTGATTTCCGATTTTCAGCGCCAGGCCCTGCTGTCGAGGCTCGGCGAAGCCGTCGCCGCGACGGGGATAACGCCAACTGAGCTTCGGTTGGAACTGTACGCCTCGTTTGGCGTCAACCGGGTCTCAGACCTACCAGCCGGGCGTTTTCAGGAGGCCATGGACTTCCTGGGACGGTGGATGAAAACGCCGCTACGCGATGGAACGCAAGCCGTGGATTTACTCGCCAAATCGGATCGTCCCGCATCGCGCACCGCTGCGCCCCGGACTCCGGCCGCACTTTCGCCGAACCTATTGATCCAGTTTGTCCATACGCGCTACCTGATCGCCCTGGTCGGCTTGGTGCTGACCTCGGTGATTATCGCCACAGGCTGGGCAGTATCGAGCCGGGTGCCCGCAACTTCGCCCGGGTGCGAGTGGGAAGGAAAGCGGTATTCCGTGGGCAGCGCAGTGATGATGAACGGACAAAAGGCGGTTTGCACCGCAAAGGATGTTGACAGTGAAATTGCCGTGTGGCAGGGGGGGTAAATGTTTGAGGGATTGTTGAGCCAAGGGGCCGTTTCTTTCTTGTATCGAGATTCGAAAGGCGAAGAGAAACAGCACTCCGTCATTCGATGGTCCGAGGTCGGGCATTACCTGAAAGGATGGTGCGTTTGCTGCAATGGTGTTCGCACATTTCGAAAGGATCGCGTTGTTGAATATCTCGATGGTAGCGATGCGCAGCTAATCGACCCTCGCCCTTCTGCTCAGCCGTTGATTTCAGATACCCAGCGCGAGGGGCGCCCTGCCCAAATTGTTTTCACTGGATTCCCCTCAGTGCAGAGATCAGTTCTTGAGCAGCGTGCTACTGACGCGGGAATGGACGTGAGGAAATCGGTAACGCAAGGTTTGGATTTTTTGTGTGGCGGGCCGAATGCCGGTCCAACAAAACTGGAAAAGGCTAGAGCTCAGCGCGTCTATATCATGACGCAGGCGCAATTCCTTGCATTGCTTGAAACAGGTGAGCTTCCAGATGAAGAACCGGAGTGGTTCTAATTGATTTCAGGGCCGGAATTCTGGCCCTGTATTATTTCTGCATAATGAGACGCAATTTTTGTCCCTCGCTATCAGTGCGCCGCCTGATGGATCACTTCGGCCGCCCACTGATTCAAGCTCATGCCTGCCGCTTGAGCGGCAATGGCCGCTGCCTCATGGTCCTCCCGATTCAGGCGGAGCACAAACTTTCCAGAGAAATGCTTGCGCGGCTCGATGCCCTTTTCGGTGCAGGTATCCAGAAACACTTTGAGCGAGATCTCGCCTTCGCGGCGCAAGCTCGCCACGTCGGCGGCGTAGAAGTCCGCGCCGCCGTTCAGTCCGACGAACTCACCACGGAACATTTCGATTTCCGGGTCGAAGGCGATGACGGCCTGATAGCCGCCGATGGTCAACACGTTCTTCATGGTTTCACTCCATGGTCATCCAGCCATTTCCGGATAGAAGCAACGGCGCCCTTGTCCGTATCCGGCGAGGGGTGGGGGCGATGAAACACGCGGACTTCGCCGAACAGCACTACCGCGATGCGTGAGCCTTCGCGCTCGCTGATCTCCGCCCCGAGTTCCAGGAACAGGGCTTCGACATCCGTCCAGCGCACGCCGCCCGGTGTCGGGCGGGAGAAAATCAGCTCAAGCGTTTTGGCGTGTTTTCGTTTCATGGGGTAATGATACTGTTAAATAGTATCATTTTGCAAGCCCTTGGTTCACTCGCTGAGCTTCAGCTCCATTTCGACCTGGTTGGTGTAGCCGCCGTCGCTGATGGTGTGGGTGACCTGGGCGATCAGCCATTCCGTGCTGTCGATGAGGGGCTTGAAGCCCCGGACGGTGGCGGGCAGTTCCGGGAACAGATCCGGGCGGCCGTAGGCCAGGGTGATGCTGAAGGTGGCGACGCCGCGGCGTAGCTTGTCGGCCATGGCCTTGGCGGCGCGCAGGGCGTTGGCTTCGCTGGCGTAGGTGTGGCGCAGGACCTTGGTCTGGTCGCCGCTGGGTTCCAGTTCCGTTTCTCCCGGGTGTTCGCCGGTCTTGATGTCCACCAGGACCTCGCCCTTCTCGGCGGCCTTGGTGTCCTGGAAGTAGGCCTTGACCGCCGTGTAGTTCTGGCCGTCGGCGAGGTTGAAGCGGTGTTGATCGCCGGCTTGGCGGGTGATGAGCACGCCCTGGAGCGGTTGGCCGCTGGCGGTCCGGGCGTCGCCGGCCTTGATGAACAGCAGGCGGTCGTTCTTGACCGTGGCGATGGCGTCGAACTCGGTGGCCAGGCGGGTGAGCAGGTTGGCGTCGGATTCGCTGGTCTGGTCCACGTGGTCCAGGGACTCCTGGGCCAGGGCCGGGCTGAGCTGGGCGGTGAGGCCGTGCTCCTTGGCGATCTGGCCGACCAGGGCGCCGAGGGTCTGCTGGTCGAAGCTGCGCTCGCGCTTCTCGATAAGGCCGTCGCGGAGATCGGCGCTGCGGGCGCGGATGGTCAGTTTGTCCGGCGCGCCGCTGTGATCCAGCTCATCGACGATGTAGAGGCCCTTGTCCACCAGGCCGGTTGCTTCCCAGCCGAAGGCCAGGCTCAGCTTTGTGCCGCGCGGCGGCAGGTTGAGCAGGCCGTCGCTGTCGTCGAGCACGATGTCCAACTGGTCGGCTTCGAAGCCGCGCATGTCGTTCAGGGTCAGGGATTCCAGCCGGCCCTTGAGGTTGGCGGTAATGTCCTTGCCGTTGGCCTTGAGGCTGTAGATCGGGCTGGGGTGGACGGCGGCCGTCATCAGATCAGGCTCCGCATGGCGGGAGTGAGCTGGCCCAGGGCGGCGCGCTCGTCATCGACGCGCTTCAGGCTCAGGTTGAATTCGATGCGGCGGGCGGTTCCATCCGAGAAGAATACGCTGCGGGTTTCGCTCAGGCCGTCGATGACGAACACACCGAGGACGGTTCCCTCGCCATCCACCAGGGGCCAGGCCTTGCCCTGATCTCCCATGGCGCGCAGCAGGTCCAGATCCTTGGGGCCGCCGGTGATTTCCGGTAGCAGCACGCCGGACAGGTTGACGGATTCGTCATCGGGGCCGAGGAACTGGCGGGCCGGGCGCAGGCCGATCCGGCTGGTGGACGGGTGACGCCAGCCGTATTGGCGCTGCAGTTCCTGGTGGGGCAGCGTGTGGAGGCTAAACACGAACTGTCCGAGGGCGAGCATGCCCATGTCGATCTCCTAGTCGTGATCCACCAGGCGCGAGCGGCCACGGGCGGCCTTCTCGCGCTGGATGGCTTCGAGCTCCCGGCGGATCTGCTTGGCGAGATCGGCGTCGCCGCCCGGGTAGACGTTGATGATGTAGGTGTCGCCGGCTTGGGCCGGGGCCGCCGCCAGGGTCGCGCCCTGTCCCTGGCTCTGTGCCACGGCGGGGGCGGTCAGCGGTTGGCGGTGGTCGAACTGGACCGGATCGGCCATGGCCACGCCCGTGCCCAGGGTGATGCCAGCGCCGGCCGCGGTGAGCTGCTTGGCCATGTCGCGGATCGCGCGCAGGGGGCCGCCCTGGCTGTCGGTCAGGCCCTGATCCAGGCCCGCCATGGTGAAGCCGCCCAGCTCGGCGAAGACGCGGGAGGGCGAGTGGATGCCCAGGGTTTCCTTGAACCAGCCGATGGCGCTGCCGGCGACCTTGACGATGGTGTCCCGGACCGAGCCGATGGCGCCGGTGATGCCGTTCACCAGGCCCTTGATGATCTGGCTACCGAAGTCGGTGAACTTGGCGGGCAGGTCCACGCCGAACCAGCGCAGCACGCCGGCGAAGGCGGAATAGAGCAGGCCCAACGGGGACCAGTTGACGAGCAGCTTGCCGATCCCGGCCAGGCCGCCGGCGGCGGCGGCGCGAATGCCCGTCCAGACATTGCT
>JACPFT010000015.1 GCA_016182845.1 Gammaproteobacteria bacterium | reverse complement strand
CTGCCCGCGGTTGCATGACTCCGGCAGCAGCGTGCACGGCAAGCCACGCCTGTCCAAGGTCGGCCACAGTACGCTGCGGCGGGCCCTGTACATGCCCGCCATGGTCACGCTCTATCGCACAACCTGGGGTAAACACTACCGGGAGCGCTTAGCCGGCAACGGCAAGCCTGCTAAATTGATCATCGGCGCCATGATGCGCAAGCTGCTGCAAGTAGCCTTCGGCGTCGTACGCTCTGGCCGCCCTTTCGATAAAGCCGCTCACGCGGCTTGACCGGAATAACAGTATCTACGACTCAGGCTTACAGGGGCGGAACCCCCTTAGACGTTGAACAGGAAGTTCATCACATCGCCGTCCTGGACGATGTAGTCCTTGCCTTCGGCGCGCATGCGTCCCGCTTCCTTGGCGCCGGCCTCGCCCTTGTACTTGATGAAGTCGTCGTAGGAAATGGTCTGGGCGCGGATGAAGCCGCGCTCGAAATCGGTGTGGATGACGCCGGCGGCCTGGGGAGCGGTGGCGCCCTTGGCGACGGTCCAGGCGCGCACTTCCTTCACCCCGGCGGTGAAATAGGTCTGCAGGCCCAAGAGGGCATAGCCGGCGCGGATCACGCGGTTCAGGCCCGGCTCGGTCAGGCCCATGGTGGACAGGAACTCGGCCTTGTCGGCCTCGTCCAGCTCGCCGATCTCGCTCTCGATGGCGGCGCAGACCGGGACGACCACCGAGCCTTCCTTCGCGGCGAACTCGCGCACCTTGTCGAGATAGGGGTTGTTCTCGAAGCCGTCTTCGTTGACGTTGGCGATGTACATGCAGGGCTTGGCGGTGATGAGGCAGAGGCGCTTCAAGATGACCTTGTGCTCGGCATCCATTTCCACGGCGCGCACCGGCTCGCCCTTCAAGAGGGCGGCCTTGCAGGCGCTGAGGACTTCCACTTCCGCCTTGGCTTCCTTGTTGCCGGTCTTGGCGACCTTCTCGGCCTTGGTCAGGGCCTTCTCCACGGATTCCAGGTCGGCCAGGGCCAGCTCGGTGTTGATGATCTCGATGTCCGAGAGCGGGTCGATGGCGCCGGCCACGTGCACGATGTCATCGTTCTCGAAGCAACGCACCACATGGGCCACGGCATCGGTCTCGCGGATATTGGCCAGGAACTTGTTGCCCAGGCCCTCGCCCGTGGAAGCGCCCTTCACAAGGCCGGCGATGTCGACGAACTCCATGGTGGTGGGCACGGTGCGCTGGGGATTGACGATCTTGGCCAGCTCGTCCAGGCGCGGATCGGGCATGGGCACGATGCCGGTGTTCGGCTCGATGGTGCAGAACGGGTAGTTCGCGGCCTCGATGCCGGCCTTGGTCAGGGCGTTGAAAAGAGTGGACTTGCCCACATTGGGCAGGCCGACGATGCCGCAGTTGAAACCCATGATGCTCTCTATGCTGTGTGGGCCGTTCATCCTTCGACAGGCTCAGGACGAACGGCGGGTTCGTACTGTGGTATCCGTTCGTGGTGAGCCTGTCGAACCACGAACATGCCGGCGCGTTTTCGCTTACCCGGCCTTGAACCGGTGCATCCGGTTCTGGGCCTTGGCATGCTCGCCGGCCACCAGGTCCTCGACGCAGGCCAGGGCCTCGTCCACGGCGGCCTCGATGAGCTTGCGCTCGCCCTCCGGCGGGCTGCCCAGGACGAAACCGGTCACCTGCGACTTGTCGCCCGGGTGGCCGATGCCGATGCGCAACCGGTGGTAGTCGCGCGTCCCCAGTCGGGCGTCGATATCCTTCAGGCCGTTGTGCCCGCCGTGGCTGCCGCCCTGCTTGAGGCGCAGGCTGCCGGGCGGGATATCCAGTTCGTCATGCACCACCAGGATCTGATCCGGCGCGATCTTGAAGAAGTTCGCCAGGCTGGCGACGCCCTGCCCCGACAGATTCATATAGGTGGTAGGGAAGATCAGGCGCACGTCCTCGCCGGCGATGCGGCCCCGGCCGGTCAGGCCGAAGTGCTTGGGATCGGCGGACAGGGCGATATTGAAGCGCCGCGCCAGGGCTTCCAAAAACCAAACACCCGCGTTGTGGCGGGTGTTTTCGTATTGCGGGCCGGGATTCCCC
The DNA here is from genome assembly GCA_016182845.1 of Gammaproteobacteria bacterium. Taxonomy (GTDB): domain Bacteria; phylum Pseudomonadota; class Gammaproteobacteria; order Enterobacterales; family Permianibacteraceae; genus JACPFT01. The sequence goes on along the minus strand of JACPFT010000015.1, from coordinate 75,556 downwards.
AGGCCCGCAATGAGCAGGACAGGCTTGGCCATCGATTACTCGGCGGCGGCAGCCTCGGCGGTGCCGGCCTTGCTGCGGTGCACGGACACCACGGCCAGGTCGTGGCCCTTGGCCAGCTCGGCGATGGTGATCGCGGAGGACAGCTTCAGGTCGGACAGGTGCAGCACGTCGTTCAGCTGCATGCCGATCAGGTTCACTTCGATGAACTCGGGCAGCTGGGACGGCAGGCAGACGATTTCGACTTCGGTGATCGACTTCTCGATCTGGCCGCCGCCGGTCTTGACGCCCGGGGCGCGATCGCCGTTGACGAAGTGCAACGGAACCTTCTTGTGGATCGTGGCGTTTTCGTCGACGCGCAGGAAGTCGGCGTGCAGGATACGCGGCTTGTAGGGGTGGCGCTGCAGGTCCTTAAGGATGACCTTCTCGGTCTTGCCGTCGACATTGATGGTCAGCACGTGGCTGTAGAAGCCTTCGTGTTCCAGGTTCAGGAACATGTCCTTATGGGTCACGCTGATGGACAGGGCGGGCAGGCCCAGGCCATAGACGACGGCCGGAACCAGATCGGCTTCGCGACGCAGGCGGCGGCTCGCACCTTTCCCCATGTCGGAGCGCAGTTCGGCATTCATTTCAAAAGAGACGCTCATGGTCTACTCCAGTCAGTGACCGCCTCGCGGCGGTCGGTTGCAACAGCCCTGGACCGCGACCTGTCCCGGGCAGGGATGCCGGCGAACCGGCGAAATCATTAGAAAGAGGGATTAACCGCCAAGAACACAAAGAACGCCAAGTTTGAAGCGGAAGAAGGCCTGTGCCCAATTCTTCCTTTGTGTTCTTGGCGTTCTTGGCGGTGAAATTCTCTTCTTATTCAAACAGCTCGCTTAAAGACCCGCCCTCGCTGACGCGGCGGATCACTTCCGCCAGGGTGTCGGCCAGGCTCAGCACGCGGATGCGACCGCAGGCCTTGGCTTCGGCGGACAGGGGGATGGTGTCGGTGACCACCAGCTGGTCCAGGGACGAGTTGGTGATGTTCTCGATGGCCTTGCCGGACAGCACCGGGTGGGTGATGTAGGCATGCACGCTGCGGGCGCCGAAGTCCTTGAGGGCTTTCGCGGCCAGGCAGAGCGTGCCGGCGGTGTCCACCATGTCGTCGACGATGACGCAATCGCGGCCGGCCACGTCGCCGATGATGTGCATGACCTGGGCTTCGTTCGGGCGCGGACGGCGCTTGTCAATGATGGCCAGATCGGCATCGTTCAGCTGCTTGGCCAGGGCGCGGGCACGTACCACGCCGCCCACGTCCGGGGACACGACGCAGAGGTTGTCGAAGGCGCGGGACTTGATGTCGGCCACCAGGGTTGGTGTCGCGTAGACGTTGTCCACTGGGATGTCGAAGAAGCCCTGGATCTGGTCGGCGTGCAGGTCCACGGTGACCACGCGATCCACGCCCACGGTGGCGAACATGTCGGCCACGACCTTGGCGGAGATGGGCACGCGCGCCGAACGCACGCGGCGATCCTGGCGGGCGTAGCCGAAATAGGGCACGACGGCGGTGACGCGCTCGGCCGAGGCGCGGCGCAGGGCGTCGGCCAGGAATACCAGCTCCATCAGCGTGTCATTGGTCGGCGCGCAGGTGGACTGGATGATGAAGACTTCCTTGGAGCGCACGTGCTCCTTGATGTCGATATGGATCTCGCCGTCCGAGAACGTGCCGACCAGGGCATTGCCCAGGGGGATGCCCAGTTTGGCCGCGATGGCGGCGGCGAGTTCGGGCGTGGCGTTGCCGCTGAAGAGCATGATGTCGGACACGGTGGCTGACCTTTTTCGTCTGAACAAACCAATCGACTGAACGAACAAAAGTCCCCGGCCTTCCGGCAGGGGACTCTTATTGTAGCCTTTGGCGCTGAGGTCGTTGCGAGGCGCCGTTCGTGGTGAGCTTGTCGAACCATGAGCGGCTTCGTCGCCGGTGGCTTCGTTCGTCCTTCGACAGGCTCAGGACGAACGGTGGCCACAACATCAGCCCGTCGGGCTAAATATGGCTGGGGCGCTAGGATTCGAACCTAGGTATGCCGGTACCAAAAACCGGAGCCTTACCGCTTGGCGACGCCCCAAAAATCTGCGTTATCGTAAGAAAATCAATCGATTACTAACGATACAGGGGAGAGATGTCCACGCCCTTGGCGACCAGACAACCGACACCTGGCGGATGCAGGGCGGCTATTCTACGGGCTTCTTCCTCGTTTGAAAAGGCGGCGAATATGCAGGCGCCCGTTCCGGTCATGCGGGCCGGGGCGAACTGGCTGAGCCAGGAGAGCGCCTCGGCAACCGCCGGGTAGTGCCGGCATACCACTGCTTCGCAGTCGTTGCGGCCCTGCCCGTCGAGGAAGGCGCGCATTGTGATCGGGGCGCTGTTCCGCGTCAAGTCCTTGTCGCCAAAGACTTCCGCCGTGCTGACATGGCAGTCGGGCATCAGCACCAGATACCAGGATTCCGGGACCTGTACCGGCACGATGCGCTCGCCCACTCCCTCGGCCCAGCAGCTCCTGCCGCGCACGAAGACCGGCACGTCGGCGCCCAGGCTCAAGCCCAGGGCCGCCAGCTCGTCCTCGGACAGGCCGCAGGCCCAGAGCCGGTTCAGGGCCACCAGGGTCGTGGCGGCATCGGAACTGCCGCCCCCTAAGCCGCCGCCCATGGGTAGGCGCTTGTCCAGGCTCAGGCGGGCACCCTGCTTTGTGCCGGCATGGGCCTGCAGCAGCCGCGCCGCGCGCATGACGAGATTGTGCTCGTCCGGCACGCCGGGCACCGGCGTTTCCAGCACGAGCTCGCCGCTGTCATCGACGCTCACGGTCAGTTCGTCGCCGTAGTCCAGGATCTGGAACACGGTCTGCAGCTCGTGATAGCCGTCGGCGCGCCGGCCGGTGATATGCAGGAAGAGATTGAGCTTGGCAGGGCAGGGGAAGGTCGTGGGGGTCATGTTGGGTGTGCGGGTTATTTTATAAGAGGAGAATTAACCGCCAAGGCGCAAAGACGCCAAGAGAGAGCGTTAGACCCCGGGAAAGCAGAGTCTTGGTTTTCCTTGGCGCCCTCGCGCCTTGGCGGTCAATCCCCGGTTTTGGGCAAGCTTATTCCCGGCGCAGCCGGCCGTCCTTGTCCTTGACCCGGTCGCCCTCGCGGAAGTCCGGCTCCTCGTCGAATTCGTAGCGCTCCCGGTGGCCGTCGTCGAAGCGCACGTGCACGATGTACAGGTCGCGGTAGCGGATTTCCTCGCGCCCGCCCTGGTCGCCCATCTGCTTCTGCACCTGGTTGCCGGCGATGCCGCCGACGATGCCGCCGATGATCGTGCCCTTGGTCTTGTCCTTCTTGCCGGATACCGAACGGCCGACCAAGGCGCCGGCGGCGGCGCCGATGGCCGTGCCGGTCATATTGTTGTCATCGTCGCCGCGGGACTCGCCGCGTTCCTCGATCTGGCGCAGTTCCAGCTCGGTGACGGTGCCGTGGTTGCCGCTCTTGCCGGCCAGGGCCAGGCCGCTGTGGGCGAGTCCCAGGCCCAGGAGCAGGGCGGTGAGCCAGGGGCCGGGGCGCTTGAGGGTGGTGAGCATGCTTGTCTCCGATGGGCAATGAGAATGAGGATTGCAGTGTAGCGTCAAGCTAAGCCTGGGACCGTGAAGCGGCCTGGATTCCCGGTCCTCAACCGCCGGCCGGGAGGTCCCAGCCCAGGATGGCGAATTTCAGGGTGAACCAGCGGTTTGCCAGGTTGATGCGGGTCGGCAGCTCCCGATCGCCGATGCGCTGGTAGCGCAGGAAGCTCACTTCCCAGCCGTCGTCCTCGATGCGCGCCAAGCGGCCTTGGGCATCCAGTTCGCGAACGTCGGCACCGCCCGGGGCCGGCAGGCCGCGCACCCAGTAGCCCAGCTTGTTGAGGGGCAGAGGATAGCCGATGGCATCGTCCAGCAGCTCCTCCACATCCGGTCCGCTCTGGCTGGGGCGGCCGGGGAGGTCGATGCGGTGGGCGCCGGGCTGGCCTTGCAGATGGGCGATGTCCTGGCCCAGGGGGCCGACGAGCTCCAGGGCATAGCCCTCCGGCCCCTGGGTCCAGCTCAGGCTGGCGGCGAAGGCATCCTTGTTGCGCTTGAAGCCGAAGCGGCCGTCCAGGCTCCAGTGTTGCAATTGTTCCAGGCGTGGCGCGCGGGCTTCCCAGCGCAGCAGGGCCTCGGGGCTGGCCTGCCAGCGCGGCGCCGTGGCGCAGGCGGACAGGAGCAGGCCGGCGCCGGCCAGGCACAGTAAACGTAATCTCAAGGAACGAACCTCTCCATGACTTTTTTCAGCACGCGGTGCTCGGGGGCTTTGTCCAGGGCCTGGTTCCAGACGGTCTTGGCCTCGGTCTTGGCGCCGCTCTGCCAGAGTACCTCGCCCAGATGGGCGGCGATTTCCGGATCGGCATTGAGGGCATAGGCCCGGCGCAGCATCTCCAGGGCCTGGGTCAGATCGCCGCGCCGGTAGTGCAGCCAGCCCATGCTGTCGATGACCGCCGGATCGTCGGGGCTCAGGCTGAAGGCGCGTTGCAGCAGCTCGCCGGCTTCGGTCAGCCGCTGGTTGCGGTCAGCCAGCGCATAGCCCAGTGCATTCAGGGCCGTGGCATTGTCCGGCTCCTGGGCCAGGATGGCGCGCAGATCCTGTTCGGAACGGCCGCTCTGCCCTAAGGATTCGGCCAGGATGGCGCGGGCATAGAGCAGGTCCACGTCCTTGGGCTGGCCGTCCAGGCCGCGGTTGATCAGGCTCAAGGCAGCTTCCGTCTGACCGCCGCCGCGCAGTACCTCGCTGCCGGCCAGGATCAGCTGCTTGCGTAAGCCTGGGCTGTCGACCTGGGCCAGGGCTTGCTCCAGGGCTTTGCGGGTCAGATCGAAGTCTTCCTCCAGGCTGGCGACCTGGGCCTCGGCCAGGAGCAGTTGGACATTGCCCGGGAATTCCTTGTGCGCTTCGGCCAGGAGGCGGCGCGCCTCGGGCAGCTCGCCGGCATCGCGCAGCAGGTCCAGCTCGGCTACCAGCAGATCCAGGCGTCGGCCGGGGATCTGCTGGGCCAGGCCGTGCAGTTGTTCGCGGGCCTTTGCCAGGGCGCCGCCCTCCGCCATCAAACGGGCGATTTGCAGCTGGGCATCGTAATAGAAGCGGCCGCTGACGACCTGGCGATAGTGCAGCAGGGCGCGCGCCCTATCCGCGTCCTCGCTGGCGGCGGGCGCCTGCTCGGCGATCTGCCCCAGGTAGTAATGGGAGGCCTGGGACTCGGGAGCCAGGCGCAGCACGGTCTCGAAGTGCTCGCGGGCCGGGCCGTAGTCCTTGCCGTCGAAGAACAGACCGGCCAGGGCGTAGTGCACTTCCTTGCTGTCCGGGTGACGGGCCAGATGGGCCTCGTACATCCGCCGCGCCGCCTCGGCTTGCTCCAGGTGTTGCAGCAGGGGGCCGGCGATCTGCACCAGCTCGGCATCATCCTCCCTACCCTTCAGGCTGGCCTCAACGGCCGCCACCGCCTCGGGCCGGCGCTTCTGGGCGTCCAGGGCCAGGACCAGGAGGCGCAGGGCGTCGTGTTGAGCGGGTTCCTGCGCGAGCGCCGCGCTCGCCTGGCGTTCCGCCGTGCTCCAGTGCTTGAGGCGCAGGGCAAGGTGGGCGGCGGCCAGGCGCGCCTCGGAGTCGCCGTGCTCGTCGGCCAGGCGCAGGTACAAGGCCTCGGTGGCCTCCGTGGGAACCGACTCGGCGATGCGCATCAGTTCCCGCAGCAAATTGCCGTCCTGAGCGCGGACCCGTTCGCGCAGCTTGGCCAGGCTGGCCGCGGCCGCTGCGCCATCGCCACGCCGAAGGTGATTGACGGTGAGCAGGCCCTGGGCATCGACCTCCTCCGGTGACAGCTCGGCCCACAGCGCCGTGCTGGCCTCGATGGCGGCCGTCTCGCCGCTGCGCTGGGCTGCCACGGCGGCGCGGCGGGCCAGTTCCGCCCGTCCGCTGACCTTGGCGGCATGCAGGTAATTGGTTTGAGCCAGGGCATGCTGCCCGCGAGCCTCGGCCAGTTCGGCCAGGAGGATGTGGTAATACAGGCGGGCGCGCTGTTCGGTGCTGAGCTTACGCTCGGCCTCGGTGGGCTGGGCCGCTACCGGCGGCGCCGGGGAAGGTTCAGCGGCCTCTGGCGCCGACGCCGGTTGTCCGGCCTGGTGCGCACATCCGCCCATGAGCAGGGCCAGGGCAGCGGCCAGGGGCATCAAACGGTTTGTCATCGGGCGCATCGTGGGTACGGCAGGGCAGCGTGCATACCGGAAGTTTAGGCCAATGCCGAGCCCTGCGACAGGGGGCGGCATTGTCTTTGACCGTGGGCTCCCTCACAATTAGCCGTTTTGTCAGCCAGCGATTACGCAATGCCGGTCATCACCCTCGGCCTCAACCACAAGACCGCGCCGGTCGAGTTGCGCGAGACCGTGGCCTTCGATCCGGCCGAGCTGGCTCGGGCCCTGGCGGATCTGCGCGCCAGCGGCATCGCCGAGGCCGGCATCCTGTCCACCTGCAACCGAATGGAAGTCTTCGCCGTTGCCGAGGACGGCCAATTGCCGATCCTGGAGGCCTGGCTGCACCGCTGGCACGGCCTGGCGCCCGATGTGCTGGCTCCCTATCTCTACCGCCACCGGGGCGAGGAGGCCGTGCGCCATATGATGCGCGTGGCCTCGGGCCTGGACTCCCTGATCCTGGGCGAGCCGCAGATCCTCGGCCAGATGAAGCAGGCCTATGCCGATGCCCAGGCCGCCGGCATGCTCGGCGCCCACCTGGACCGGCTGTTCCAGCAGGTCTTCGCGGTCGCCAAGCAGGTGCGCACCGACACCGCCATCGGCGGCAGCGCCGTGTCCGTGGCCTTCGCCGCCGTGTCCCTGGCCAAGCGCATCTTCGCCGATTTGTCGCGCCTGCACGTGCTCTATGTGGGCGCCGGCGAGACCATCGAGCTGGCCGCCCGGCATTTCCACGGCCAGGGCGTGCGCGAACTGACCGTCGCCAACCGGACCCTGAGCCGCGCCCAGGATCTGACCGAGGTCTTCGGCGGCACGGCCATCGTGCTGGAGCAGATCCCGGAGCACCTGGCCAAGGCCGATATCGTCGTCGCCTCCACCGCCAGCCCCCTGCCCATACTCGGCAAGGGCCTGGTGCAGCGCGTGCTCAAGGCGCGCCGGCGCCGGCCCATGTTCATGGTGGATCTGGCGGTGCCGCGCGATATCGAGGCGGAAGTGGGCGAGCTGGACGATGTCTATCTCTACACCGTCGACGATCTGAAGGATGTGGTGGAAGTCGGGCTCAAGGAGCGGGAGAATGCCGCCCTGGAGGCCGAGGACATCATCGCCGGGCGCGCCGAGGACTATATGCGCTGGCTCAAGTCCCTGGACGCCGTGGGCCTGCTTCGCGCTTTCCGCGAGAAGCACGAGGCCATGGCCGCCGACGAGCTGGCCCGTGCCGCCGACCTCATCAAGGGCGGCGCCGAGCCGCTGGCCGTGCTGGAACAATTCGCCAGCCGTCTGACCAATAAATTCCTGCACCAGCCCAGCAACCAGATCCGCGCCGCCGGTGCCGAGGGCGAGGGCGAAGTGCTCTCCGCCCTGGATAGGCTGTTCGCCCTGTCCAACAGACCCTAATCCCTTACGAGTCCCCATGAAAGACAGCCTGTTCCGAAAATTGGAAGCCCTGGTGGAACGCCACCAGGAAATTGCTCATTTGCTCGCCGAACCCAAGGTGGCCGGCGACCAGGAGCGCTTCCGCTCCCTGTCCAAGGAATATGCCCAGCTCCAGGACGTGGTGGACGGCTTCACGGCCTTCTGCGCGGCCCACGAGGAGCTAGACAGCCTTGATGCCATGCTCAAGGACAGCGATGCGGAACTGCGCGAGCTGGCCCAGGCCGAGCTGCCCGAGGCCAAGGCGCGCCTGGAGCGGATGGATCTGGCCATGCAGAAGATGCTCCTGCCCAAGGATCCGAACGACGAGCGCAATATCTTCCTGGAAGTCCGCGCCGGCACCGGCGGCGACGAGGCGGCGATCTTCGCCGGCGATCTGTTCCGCATGTACGCCCGCTACGCCGAGACCCAGCGCTGGCAGGTGGAAATCCTCTCCGAGAGCGAGGGCGAGCACGGCGGCTACAAGGAAATCATCACCCGCATCGTCGGCGAGGGCGCCTATTCCAAGCTGAAATTCGAATCGGGGGCGCACCGCGTGCAGCGCGTGCCGGAAACCGAGTCCCAGGGCCGGATCCACACCTCGGCATGCACCGTCGCGGTCATGGCCGAGCCGGACGAGCTGGAGGTCACCGACATCCGCCCCGAGGATCTGAAGGTCGACACCTACCGCGCCTCCGGCGCCGGCGGCCAGCACGTCAACCGCACCGAGTCGGCGATCCGCATCACCCACATCCCCACCGGGATCGTGGTGGAATGCCAGGAAGAACGCTCCCAGCACAAGAACCGCGCCAAGGCCATGGGCGTCCTGAAGGCGCGCATCGACGCCGCCAAACAGGAGAAGGCCGCCGCCGAACAGGCCCAGGAGCGCCGCTCCCTGGTGGGCTCGGGTGACCGCTCCGAGCGCATCCGCACCTACAATTTCCCGCAAGGCCGCTGCACCGACCACCGCATTAACCTGACGCTCTACAAGCTGGACGCCATCATGGCGGGCGATTTGGGCGAGCTGGTCAATGCCCTCAACAACGAATACCAGGCCGACCAGCTGGCGGCCATGGCGGATAACGATTAAGCCCGCGCCGGGCCCATGCACTTTCTGGAGAATTGATGAAGTCCCTGTCCACCCTGTTCCGACTCGGCGCCCTGGCCGCCTCCCTAAGCCTTTCCGCCTGTTCCTGGTTGCCTTTCGGCGGCGAGTCGACGCCTGAGCCGGAAGCCGCGCCGCAAGCCGCCGAGGCGGAAAAGCCTGCCGAGGTCGAGGAAGCCGCAAAGCCGGCAGCCAAGCCCGATCCGGAACGCGATGCCGTGTGCAGCCGCTATGTCTGCCGCGGCGCCACCACAGTGAGCCTGAACCTGGCCGGCGGCGAGAACCTGTCGCGCTCCTTCGACTGGTTCAGCCCGGTGGTCCAAGACGGCTCGGTGACCGTGCTGCCCGGCGAGGAGTTGTTCCTGGAGGCCGAAGTCCTGGGCGGCAAGCTGGCCGGCCTCAAGGCCGTGGAGCGGAACCGCAATCCCGGCCGCACCCTGGTCCTGAAGTTCCAGCAGGTGGACAAGGGCCTGGACATGGTGCTGACCGTGCGCAATCCCTTCGCCCAGACCCTGAAATACCAGCTGATCGCCGACGACGGCGCGGGCAAGCTGAGCAACAGCCCATCCTGCCCGGTCAAGCCCGGCGACACCACTTACGAGACCTGGGAGCAGCCGGTGTTCCAGGCCATCCTCATGGACTTCAAGCTGCTGCCCATGGGGCAGAAGCTGCAGTGCGAATGAGCACGCAAACTCGCGCGCCGCAACGCGCCGCCGGCTTTCCGCCCCTCCCCCCCGCGCGGGGGAGGGTGGCGCGTAGCGCCGGGAGAGGGGGCGGCGGCCTTCCCTCCGCAGCGTGCCGGGGGCTTGGGCAGTGAATTCCGTCGCCGCGATCCTCAAGGGCGCCGCCGCGCGCCTGACCGGCGTGTCGGACTCGCCGCGCCTGGATGCCGAACTGCTCCTGCGCCGCGTCTTGAACAAGAGCGCCAGCTGGCTGAGAACCTGGCCCGAGCACGAGCTTAATCCCGAGCAAGTCCAAGCCTTCGAGGCCCAGCTGGCGCGGCGCGCCGCCGGCGAGCCCATGGCCTATATCCTGGGCGAGCGGGAATTCTGGACCTTGCGGCTGAAAGTGGACAGCCACACCCTGATCCCGCGCCCGGAGACCGAACTCCTGGTGGAACTGGCCCTGGCGCGCATCCCCGATGACGCGGCACAAGCCCTGGCGGACCTGGGCACCGGCACCGGCGCCATCGCCCTGGCCCTGGCCCGCGAGCGGCCCCTGTGCACGATGACGGCGGTGGATTTTTCCGCCGGGGCCTTGGCCGTGGCGCGGGACAATGCCGAAGCGAACCGCGTGCCCGGCGTCGAATTCCTGCAAGGCTCCTGGTACGAGCCCTTGGCCGGCAGGCGCTTTTCCTTGATCGCCAGCAACCCGCCCTATATCGATCCGGCGGATCCTCACCTAAGCCAGGGCGATCTGCGCTTCGAGCCGCGTTCCGCCCTGGTGGCGGAGGAGGAAGGGCTCAAGGACCTGCGTGCGATCATCGGCCAGGCCCCGGAGCACTTGCATCCAGGCGGCTGGCTCCTGGTGGAACACGGCTGGCAACAGAGCGAGGCGGTGTGCGCCCTTTTTCGTGACGCCGGTTTCGTGGACGTCGAGGCCCATAAGGACTTCGGCGGGCAGTTCCGGGTGGTGAGCGGGCTGAAGCAGAAATAACCGCCAAGAACACCAAGAACGCCAAGTAAAAGGCAAGAATTCCAGTGGGGCGGATTACAAAATAGTCCGTCATACCCGCGCAGGCGGGTATCCAGTCAGTAGCGACAATCCCCGACTGGGTCCCCGCCTGCGCGGGGACGACGAAGTGAATAGCAACAACCTACGTCTTAGCTCCTTGGCGTTCTTGGCGGCCAATCCAGGATTTACTCATGCTCAACGACGACCAACTGCTGCGATATTCCCGCCAGATCCTCCTGCCCCAGCTGGACGTGGCCGGCCAGGAGAAGATCTGCGCGGGGCGCGTGCTCATCGTGGGCTTGGGCGGCCTGGGGGCGCCGGTCTCCATGTATCTCGCGGCGGCGGGCGTCGGCCGCCTGGTTCTGGCCGACGGCGACACGGTGGATCTGCACAACCTGCAGCGCCAGATCGTCCACGACACGGCCAGCATCGGCCAGTCCAAGGCTGAGTCGGCGCGAACCCGGATCCTGGCCCTCAACCCGGAAATCCGCGTGGAGATTTGCGGGAAATTCCTCGATGCGGATACCGCCGGCGAGGCGGTGAGCGGCGTCGACCTGGTGGTGGACTGCACGGACAATTTCGCCACGCGCTTCGCCGTGAACGCGGCCTGCGTGGCCCAGGGCAAGCCCCTGGTGAGCGGCGCCGCCATCCGCTTCGAGGGCCAGGTGGCCGTGTTCAACCATGGCGCCGATGCGCCCTGTTATGCCTGCCTCTATCCCGATGCCAGCGAAGTGCCGGAAACCTGCTCGGAGAACGGCGTCCTGGCGCCCCTGGTCGGCGTGATCGGCTCGGTCCAGGCCTTCGAGGTGCTGAAAATCCTCGCCGGCGTGGGCGAGCCCCTGTCCGGCCGGCTCCTGCTCCTGGACGGCCTGGCCATGCGCTGGCGCGAGCTGCGCCTGCCCAAGGATCCCCTGTGCCGGGTCTGCGGCAAGCCGGTGTAACAAAGCCCACGCCCCCGCATCCAATCTCCGTCCCCAGGGCGTACTTGGGGGCACAGCCTCGTGCCCAAGTCCAGATTATTGGCGAAAGCGACCGGTATGGACTATGGCTATCAAGGCTGTTGCCAACACTAATCAACACGGAGAATGGATTATGAAAAACCCGAGCGCGATCGCCTTTGCCGTTGCCGCCGCCAGCCTGTTCGCCATGGCCCCCATCACCGCCGCCCAGGCCAATGACGCGGGCGTGCAATGTTGGGGCACCAACGAGTGCAAGGGCCACAACGACTGCAAGACCGACAAGAATGCCTGCAAGGGCCACGCCGAGTGCAAGGGCCAGGGCTGGGTCCATATGGACTCGGAAAAGGCCTGTACCGACAAGGGCGGCAAGGTCGAGCGCCAGCACAAGCACGAAGAAACCAAGTAAGCCACCCCCGTGAACCGGGGCGTTACGCCTGATGCAATTCACTTAAGCCGTTCGTGGTGAGCCTGTCGAACCATGAATGGCGTGGTTACCACGGAGAAATAGTCCGTTCATCCTTCGACAGGCTCAGGACGAACGGACTATTCCCCCTTAACTGAACAGCATCAGGTGTAACGCCCCGGTTCGTTTCCCACCCGCCTCGGAATTTTCCATGCATAACCCTGCGATGCATAACTCCGCCATGCACGGACTCGCCCCCATCGAACCCCGCCCCTTCCTCGGCTACGGCCTGGGCCTGCGCCCCTGCTATTTCGACGACTTGCTCAAGGGCGAGGCGGCTGTCGACTGGCTGGAACTGCTCTCGGAGAACTACATGGTGCCCGGCGGCAAGCCGCTCCATGTCCTGGACGCCATGGCGGAGCGCTATCCCCTGGTGCTGCACGGGGTGTCGATGTCCATAGGCGGGACGGAGCCGCTGGACCTCGCCTACCTGGCCCGTTTGAAAACCCTGGCCGAGCGCGCCCGGCCCCGGTGGATCTCCGATCACCTGTGCTTCACCGGCGCGGGGGGCAATAACCTGCACGATCTCTATCCCTTGCCCTATACCGAGGAAGCCCTCAGGCACGTGGTCGCCCGCGTCCGCCAGGTCCAGGATTTTCTCGGCCGGCGCATCCTGCTGGAAAACGTCTCCAGTTATCTGAGCTACCGGCAGTCGAGCATGAGCGAGTGGCAGTTCCTGAGCGCCATCGCCGAGGAGGCCGATTGCCTGCTGCTGCTGGACATCAACAATGTCTTTGTCAGCGCCGTGAATCACGGCTTCAAGCCGGAGGATTTTTTGCATGGCCTGCCGCCCGAGCGGGTCTGGCAATTCCATCTGGCCGGCCATAGCGAGGCGGACGGCTTCCTGGTCGATACCCATGATCAGCCGGTCCGGGCGGAGGTCTGGGACTTGTACCAGACGGCGCTGCGCCATTTCGGGGCGGTGTCGACCATGATCGAGCGCGACGACAACTTCCCGGAGTTCGCCGAGCTGGCGGAAGAGCTGCAAACGGCGCGCCGCCTGGGCGAGGCGGTCCTGAGCCGGGAGGCGGCATGAACCTCGCGCAAACTCAAGTAGCGCTCAAGGCGTACATTTTTCACGGCGACCCGGCCATCCTCGCGGCCGTGCCCAGCACGCCGGGTTTCGATGCGCCCACCCGCCTCGCGGTCTATGCCCATGCCTATCGCGCGCGCCTGGCCGGCGTGCTGCACAAGGATTTTCCGGCCCTGGCGGCCGCCTTGGGCGCCGAGGCCGATGCCGTGTTTTCCGCCTATGTGGCGACGCATCCTTCTACGTCGTTCACCCTGCGGGATTTCGGCGCCCGGCTGCCGGCCTTCCTGGCGCAGCCGGAAAACGTGAAAGCCTGGCCCTGGGCGGCCGAACTGGCGGCCTTCGAATGGGCCTTCTGCGAGGTCTTCGACGCCCCGGAGGCACCGATCCTGGGCGAGGCCGAGATCGCGGTTCTGCCGCCGGCGGCCTGGGCCAGCCTGAGCTTCGCGCTCCATCCGGCCCTGTGGCGGGTCGAATCCGAATTCAACGTCCTGGCCTTATGGAAGGCCTGGAAAGCGGGCGAGGCCCTACCCGAGGCGCGGCGCCTGCCCGAAGCCCAGGCCAGCGTCGTCTGGCGCAATGCCGAGCGGGTCTGCCAGTACCGCAGCCTGGAGAGCGACGAGGCGGCGGCCTTCGCCCAGCTCGCCCGAGGCGGCGGCTTCCCCGAGGTCTGCGCCGCGCTGCTGCCCTGGCATGAGCCGAGCGCCGTGGCCCTGCGCGCCGCCAGCCTGCTCAAGACCTGGCTGCATGCGGGCTGGCTGAGCGGCCTGAGCTGGGACTAAGCGAGCTCCACCGGAATCGCCCGCACCAGCCGAATGCCGCGCGCGTCGATCTCGGCGCCCAGGGCCTGGATGTGTACGCCGGCGGACGCTGCTGCGCGCAGGGCCTGGCCATAGGCCGGGTCGATGTGCTCCGCCGGGCGCACGCTGGCGATGCCGGTGTGCTGCACCGCATAGACCAGGCGCGCCGGGATTCCATCTCGCGCCAAGCGCGCCAGCTCGCGCAGATGCTTAATGCCCCGCTCGGAGCGGGCGTCGGGAAAATAGCCCCGGCCATCGTCTTCGCGCAGGGTGACGCTCTTCACCTCGATGTAACAGCCATCGGCGACGAGGTCGATGCGGCTGCCTTCCTCACCATAGGCGACTTCCCGGCGCAGCTCGCAGTCCCGAGGAATCCCGGGCAGGAGTCCGGCGCGGATCGCCTCCGCCACCAGGGCATTGGCCAGGCCGGTGTTGAGGCCGATGCGCGCGCCGTCCGGGGTCTGGACCTGCTCCAGGCTGTAGCGCAGCTTGCGCTTGGTGTCCGGGCCCACGTCGGAATACCAGGCGGTCCAGCCCTCGCCGAGGCAGTTGCGCATGGACCCCGTGTTGGCGCAATGGGCGGTGATGATGCCGCCGGGGGTTTCGATATCGGCGAAAAAGCGTTTGTAGCGGCGCAGGAAACGGCCGGCGGCGAGAGGCTGGGGGTAGTGCATGGATGTTAAAAAGTGAAGAGATTAACCGCAAAGGCCGCGAAGGCCGCAAAGAAAAAACGAGTGAGCAAGCTCCACGCTTCATCCTGCTCCGCGACAGGCCCCTTTTCCTCTTATCAGGTTCTTGCCTTCATGGCCTTCGCGGTTAATCCCCTTCCCATTCATTCGTCCAGGATCACCCGGCCGTTCTCCACGGCCACGGCCACGGGGCGCAGGCGTTTGCCGGCGCAGGGGCCGTAGATGCACAAGCCGCTGGCCTTGTCGAACAGGGCGCCGTGGTTGGCGCATTGGATGAATTCGCCGTCCCGGCTCATGAACTGGTTCGCTTGCCATTCCAGGGGCAGGCCCACATGGGGGCAGTGGTTCTCGTAGGCCCTGGCCTCTACCCCTAAGCGCAGGACCATGAGCTCGCGGCCGCCGATGCAGAAGCCGCGTGCCTGGCCATCGGGGATCTCGGTGAGATAACAGAGGATGTTCATGGGACCATGCTGGGAAAGCGGCATGCGCTTGTCAATGGCCTTGGGTATGTTAATAGTCAAAAGCTATTTTGTTGGTTGTAGCGATTGATTTTGCAAAATGCGTTGTTGCTTCTAGAGTAAGTTCAACACCCGAGCACGAGGAGAACGCCATGAGCAAGACCGCCAACAAACTTTCCAGCAAAGCACCCGCCAAGAAACGCGACGCCGCGAGCGCGGATATCGCCGCCGCCCTGCACGGCATCCTGGCCGACACCTTCGTGCTCTATATGAAGACCCACGGCGCCCATTGGAACATCGAGGGCCCGAATTTCCACAGCCTGCATCTGCTCTTCGAGGGCCAGTACAACGAGCTCTGGCTGGCCCTGGATCCGCTGGCCGAGCGCATCCGTGCCCTCGGCGACTATGCGCCCCATAGCTTCGCCGAGATCCTCAAGCGGGCGGCGCTGAAGGAGTGCAAGGGCGGCGGCAAGCCCGCCGAGATGCTCGATGACCTGCTGAAATCCCAGGAGAGCCTGGTAGCCAATTTGCACAAGGCCGCTCGATTGGCCCAGGAGGCCGGTGACGAGGTCTCGGCGGGCATGCTGCTGGCGCGTATCGAGGTCCACGACAAACAGGCCTGGATGCTGCGCGCCTCACTCAAATAATCGGGCTTGAGGGCGGCAGCGGCTACACTCAGGAAAAACAACAATCCATGGAGTGGCTATGCCGTCTCGCCTCTGTTTTTTTTGCTCTGGGCTTTTGCTCCTGACCACGTCGACGGCCCAGGCCGGCGCGGAGCCGGAAAATCTACCCCTGGCCTCGCCGTTTTCCGCCCTCAGCCTGCAGATGGCGGCGCCGCGCAGCGAAGGACTCAAGGCCGGCGAATGGGCCCTGCGCGCTTCGCTCAGTCATAGCAATGTCTTCATCCTCAGCGACTGGCCCAAGGGCTATCTGGAATTCCGTGGCCATGACGAGCCGATTTCCGCCGAAGACGGCCAGCGGCTGTTCGCCGGGTTTTCCGATGAGTTTTATTATCTCGACGGCGAATTCAGCCAGGCTCATGTCTGGCTGGAATACGGGGTGAGCGACAGCCTCAGCGCCTACTTGGATATCAACGGCCAGGCCAACGGCGGCGGGGTGTTCGATGGGCTGATCGAAGGGTTTCATGATGTTTTCGGTTTCGGCAGCGCCGACCGGGACATCATGGAGCGCGACCAATTCCAGGCGGCGCTGCGCTTGGGCCGGGACGAGGTTCTGCTGCTCGAGCCCGACAAGCGCAGCGGCCTGGGCGATCCGGTCCTGGGCCTGCGCTACGGTCAGGCGCTGTCCGATGTCTGGCGCCTGGAGTTGCAGGCGGCGGCGAAGCTCTCGACCCAGGACGCCAGTTACTTCTACGCCAGCGGCGATGACGATGTCGGCCTGCAGGCCAGCCTGGCTTGGGCCGGAGAGAACCAGCACTGGCTATTCAGCGCCCATGCCATCCAACTGGGTGATTCGCCCCTGTTTCCCTCCAGCCTGCGCGAGCGGCTGTACCAGCTCCGGGTCGATCACGTCTATCGCTGGTCTCGGGATCTGCACATTCTCACCGCCATCACCGGGACCCAGAGCCTGTTCGATCCGGGCAAGGTCGAGGAGAACCTGGCCGACGACAGCTACCAGGCCAGCATCAGCCTGCGCTTCGGCGAGGACGCCGGGTATTACAGCCTGGGCTTGAGCGAGAACCTGGTGAACCTGGACACCTCGGCGGATTTGAGTCTGCATGTGGCGGTGGGGATGGAGTTTTGAGAACTGCCGTTAGGTGGGGGCCGGCAGCTTAGGGTCGTTAATTACGGACGCACGGCCGGGTCTCGCCCCGGCGGGCGACCGAAGATCTCCCTCTCCCTAGCCCTCTCCCATCAAGGGAGAGGGGACAAGAGATGCGCTGCTTTTGCCCCTCTCCCCTTGCGGGGGAGAGCGAAGCGAGGGGGCCGGTTGGGGAGAGGGGCCTCAGCCCAGGATCTCCAGCTTGTTCTGGCTATTCACCTTGAACTTGCGAACCTGCATCTGGGCGATGGCGCCGGCGGCGTCGGCGTAGAGGTTCTGGCTTTCCGTGGCTTCCGGCAGTTCGTAGTAATCCGCGCTCAGGCCGTCGGCGGCGGCGGTCATGATCACGACGCCGTGGCTGGTGGAATTGGCGTACTTGATGGCCGGGTAGGCCTGCTGCATCAGCGGCGCGAGGCTGGCGACGAGCTGGCCGGCGGCCGGCAGCTGGCTTAAGACCGGATCGGCCTCCACCGTGCGGCGGATGATGTCGGTGAAGGTTCCGGAGGACACGGAGGGACCGGTGAACTCGATGGTGCCCTGGCCGTGGTCGGTGACGAAGGCGGAATGGATGTCGCCGGAGATGATCACCGTGCCCGGGCTGTTCTTGAAGGTGGAGCCGAGCAGGGCGTCGCGGCGATTGCCGAAGCCGTCCCAGTGGTCCAGGTTCAGGTAGAACTTCTGGTTGAAGGGCGCCGGCACGCCGAAGGCCGGGTTGGAGAGATCCAGCAAGAGCTTGGTCCAGGCCACCGAGGAGCCGACGATCTTCCAGCGGGCCGGCGAGCCGCCGATGGCGGACTTCAGCCAGTCTTCCTGGAACAGGCCCAGGGCATCCTGGGTGGTGTTGGACACCAGGTTGTACTTGTAGGCCGCGAACAGGTCGAAAGTGTCCTTGACCGCGAAATAGCGGGCGCCCAGGTTGCCGAACAGGCTGGTCTTGCCCAGGAAGGCATAGGAAATGCCCGTGTCCAGGCTGGCCAGGACTTCCGGGGCGATGGGCGCGACGCGCATGGCTTCGGGCACGGCAGCATTGTACTTGGCGATGAACTGGTTGATCACGGTGGTGGAAAGATTGCCCTTGATAACCGAGGCGGCCTTGGCGGCGGCATCGGCCTGGGCCAGGCCCTCGGCCATGTAGCCCTGGGTGGCGACGCCGATGAGCACCGGCTTGTAGGCATCCCAAGGCGCTGCGTCGATGGCCACATAGGGGTCGAACTTGGCCTTGGCGGCCTCGTAGGGGATGCCGATATTGCCGAGCAGGATGCTCAGGTTCAGGCGATCCACGGCGATGGTGCCCGGGAAGGCGTCTTCGGCGATGAGGTGGTCCGGACGGTAGGTTCGGAAGTCGGTCATCATCAAATGGACGTTGGTGCCGAAGCGGAACTCCCGGTAGATCTTGCTGTTCGGATAGAGTTCGGAGATCTGCACGCCCAGGGCTCCGGTGCTGGCGCCGGCGGAGGGGTCCACCGGCATGTATTCGAACCAGGCCTGTTCGGCATTGCGCTTGCGCGTCTCGTTCTTCTCGTTCTCGCGGCCGTCGCTATGGGAGGCCGTGGCCCCCCAGGAGTCGTCGGCGAATTCGTGATCGTCCCAGATGGCGATGATGGGGAAAAGCTCCTGGACCTTTTGCAGGAGCGTGTCGCCGCGATAGGTCTTGTACAGCTCGCGGTAATTGGACAGGGATTGGGCGGCATAGAAGCGGGCATCGGCGCTGCCCAGCGCCACGGCGCCGGCGGTGTCGGTGAAGCTGACCTGGCGCTCGGCGGTGGGGGTCTGGAAACGCGGATCGCCGGTGGTCTCGTAGATGTAGTCGCCCAGGTGCACGACGAAATCCAGGTCCTGGTCCAGGAGCTTCAGATAGGGGTTGTAATAGCGGCCGTTGAAGTCCTGGCAGGAGGCGTAGGCGAATTTCACGGCACGGGTCGAGCCGGTCGCAGGGGCGGTACGGGTACGGCCGGTCTTGGAGGACAGGAACTGGCCGTCCTTGACGTAGACGAAGCGGTAATAGAAGCGGAAATCCGCCGGCAGGCTGCCGACGCGGACCTTCAGGGTGTAATCGGCCTCGGCGAAGGCGGTGAGATCGAAGCTGCCCAGGACGGTGGTGAACCCGGCATCGGCGGCCAGCTGCAGGGTCAGGGGGATGTCGCCGCTGCGGCCGGCGTCGACGATGCGCGTCCACAGGATCACGCTGGACGGGCGCGGGTCGCCGGAGGCTACCGACTGGGGAAAGAACTCGGGCTTGACCGAGACCCCGGAGCTGGGTACTTGCACCACGCCGGAGCCGCCGCCTCCGCCGCCGCAGCCGGTCAAGGAGGCGGTGGCGATGGCGCTTGCGGACAAGGTGACGGTATGCAGGAAATGGCGGCGGTTGAGAGTCATGGCTTCCCCTGGGTCTTGTTTTCTTAGGTCTGTGGATAAGTTGTGAATCGTTCGGGTGCGTTCAATTATTTGAACCGCGTTTAGCGCCTGACGATAACCGGTTTCCGGCTGCGCTGCCAGCCCGCAAACGGGGCAGATTGGACCAGTGTAGCCAAGCTAGATGACAGTGCCAGGGCGATGCTTGTGTAAACTAGCTCTTGTGTACGTGGGGGGCTGCCCCCATATCGGCCGCTTCCCCTGCCCAAGGCTGTGCCCATGAGTTACTCCCCGCTTGCCCATGCCCTCCTGCCCACCGCTCACGGGGTGTTCACCCTGCACGGCTTCCGCGACGACGAGACCGGCGAGGAGCATATCGCCCTGGTCATGGGGGATTTGTCCGGCGAAGAGCCGGTCCTGGTCCGGGTGCATTCCTCCTGCCTGACCGGCGACGCCCTGTTTTCCCTGCGCTGCGACTGCGGCGCCCAGCTGGAGGCGGCCATGCAACGCATCGCCGAGGCCGGACGCGGCGTCATCGTCTACCTGAACCAGGAAGGCCGGGGCATAGGCTTGATGAACAAGATCCGCGCCTACGCCCTACAGGACACCGGCCTCGACACGGTGGAAGCCAACGAGCGCCTGGGGTTCGGCGCCGATCAGCGCGATTACCGGGCGGCGCGCGAGATCCTGGAGCTGCTGGGCATCAAGCAGGTGCGCCTGATGACCAATAACCCGCGCAAGGTGCGCGCCCTGGAAGTGGCGGGAATCGTCGTCGCGGAGCGCGTGCCCCTCAAGGTCGGCGGCAATCCCCATAACGCCCGTTACCTGGCCACGAAATCCGGCAAGCTCGGGCATATGCTGTGAGCAAGGGCGGAGCCGTGCGAATCCCGGAATGGGAGTGGAAAACCGGAGCACGCGACCTGCGTGCCCCGGCCGTCGCGGATCAGAAGCTGTGCGTCACGATATTGGACGACTTCTTGACCGTCACCAGGGTGTAGAGATTGCTCAGTAAGGCCTTGGCATAGACTTCGTCGGTACCCAGGTCCTCGTCCAGCAGGCCTTCGCCCAGGGTCTTTTCGAAGGTGAAGCTTTCCAGGGCCGTAGGGCTCTTGTCGGGGTAGTAGATGATCTTGTCGAAAGTGTACAAATAATCATCGGCGCCGGTCAGGCCGCTGTCCTCGCCCCAGAGCTGGACCTTCAGGCGGAATTTCAAGCCTTCCTTCATCTGGTTCAGCTCATAGGCCGAGAAGGCGATCTTCCCGGTGACGAGCGGGGTGGCGGTCTTGGTGGTGTGGTTGTGGTTGATGCTGAGCTTGAGCTCGGTGATGCTGGCCATAATCGGAATCTCCATGCGATGGGCGCAGGACGGCCGCCCGGTTTTTGCAAACTGGAAGCTGACCAAGCGGGATTGGGCTTGCGTCGTGAGGACCAAACCTGCGGGCGCGGAGCAAAACGCGGCGGGAGCATGCAAAGATGCGCCGCCTTGTCCTGCGCGGGAGGGATTGCGGCATGTCTGCGGCAACCGCTCATAGTCTAGTAAGCGGTGTTCACGGCAACCAATGAAATGTTTTGATGATGCTGCCCAGGCCAGCCCTCGGGCTACGTTTTGGCGGCGTCTCGTCGATAATCGGGCTTTATCGGGGTCGGCCTGCGGGCCGGCGACCGGAGCAACAACGAGGAGTGGTGGATATGGCGACTAGCGTGAGCGTCCAGCTCAGCATGCAGGCGGCCGACGAGGCCTGGGGCAAGAACCCGGTGTTGAGCGCGGCGGGCGAAGGCTTCCGGGTCCATGCCGGCGACAAGGCGGCCGAGCGCCTGCGGCGCATCCAGCAGGCCGGGCGGCGCCTGGGCGCCCTGGGCCTGCCGTCCGTGGCCCTGGCCGGCGAGGGCTGGGACCTGGAGGCGCAATGGGCGCTGTACCAGGGCTTCACCTCGGCCAAGAACCTGGACGGCGTCGCGTTCGCGCCCCTGCCCGAGGCCGAGTCCGCCGAATTGCGGGCGCGCCGGCACAACACCGCCTGGCTGCGGCGCATGGTCAACGGCAC
Organism: Gammaproteobacteria bacterium; assembly: GCA_016182845.1. Taxonomy (GTDB): domain Bacteria; phylum Pseudomonadota; class Gammaproteobacteria; order Enterobacterales; family Permianibacteraceae; genus JACPFT01. The sequence continues at coordinate 54,529 of JACPFT010000015.1, read as the reverse complement.
GCCCGAGGACATCGCGCCTCTGGGCCTGTGCGAGGCGGCGGCGGGCTTCCTGTCCGAGTTGGCGCCGGGGAAGGTCAGCCACCGTATCGTCAGCGGCGAGGCCCTGCGCGAGGGCGGTTATGCCGGCCTGTGGAACGTGGGACGCGGTTCCAGCCGGCCTCCGGCCCTGTTGATCCTGGACTTCAATCCCAGCGGCGAGGCCGATGCGCCCGTGGCGGCGGCCCTGGTGGGCAAGGGCATCACCTTCGATTCCGGTGGCTATTCGCTCAAGGAATCCTTAGGCATGCTCACCATGAAATGCGATATGGGCGGCGCGGCCACGGTCACCGCCGGCTTGGGGCTGGCCATCGCCCGCGGCCTCAATAAGCGCGTGCAGCTCTTCCTGTGCTGTGCGGAAAACCTGGTGTCCGGCCATGCCTACAAGCTGGGCGACATTCTCAGCTACCGCAACGGCGTGAGCGTGGAGATCGTCAATACCGACGCGGAAGGCCGCCTGGTCCTGGCCGACGGCCTCCTGGACGCCGCCGCCAGCGGTGCGCCGCTGGTCATCGACGCCGCCACCCTGACCGGGGCGGCGGTCACAGCCCTGGGCACCGACTACAATGCCGTGTTCAGCCTGGACGAGGGCATGCGCGAGGCTTATCTGGGCCACGGCCGCGCCGAGAACGAGCGCCACTGGGCCCTGCCCCTGGAAGGCTTCCACCAGAGCGCCTGCCCCAGCCCCTATGCCGACACCGCCAATTCCAAGCCGGTGAAGGGCGGCGGCGCCGGCGGCGCCAGCAATGCCGCCGGTTTCCTGTCGCGCTTCGTGGCCAATGAGGGCCAGGGCTGGGTGCATGTGGATCTGGCCGGCGCCTTCGCCGACAGCGACAACGGCCTCTGGGGCGCGGGAGCGACGGCGCTGGGCTTCCGGACCATCGCCAGGGCCCTGCTGGAGGCCTGAGGGTTTTACTCCCTCCCCCTTGACGGGGGAGGGTTGGGGAGAGGGTGAAAGCGCATGCCCCTTTTTCTTTATCCCGTCTACACTTGGCCTAGGATCACGCCGGAGAACAGGCATGGTTTTGGGTTGGCGGGAATGGGCTGCGCTGCCGGAGCTGGGCTTGGCCAAGCTCAAGCTGAAAGTCGACACGGGGGCGCGTACCTCGGCCCTGCATGCCTTCGAATTGCTGCCCTTCGTGCGCGATGGGGCTCATTGGGTGCGTTTCTCCATCCATCCCTCGCGCAAGCGTCCGGACGTGGTGACCTGCGAGGCGCCGGTCATCGACTACCGGCCGGTGACCGATTCCGGCGGCCACCAGGAGGCGCGCTACGTGATCCGTGCCGAGGTCGTGCTAGGGCGCATGGCCTGGCCCATCGACATCACCCTCACCAACCGCGACAGCATGCGCTTCCGCATGCTCCTGGGGCGCAGCGCCCTGCTGCCGGGCATGCTGGTGGATCCCAAGCATTCCTACCTCCAGGGCCAGCCCGAGCCGGGGTCGGCGGAGCGCTGGGACCCGGAGACCCTGGAATGAGGATCGCCATACTCTCGCGCAATCCCCAGCTTTACTCGACCCGGCGCCTGGTGGAGGCCGGCCAGGCGCGGGATCACGAGATGAAGATCATCGACCCCCTGCACTGCTACATGCACATGGCGCCCGGCGCGCCGCAGATGTTCTCGCGCGGCGAGCCCCTGAGCAGCTTCGATGCCGTGATCCCGCGCATCGGTGCCTCCATCACTTTCTACGGCACGGCGGTGCTGCGCCAGTTCGAGATGATGAATGTCTTCCCGGTCAACGAGTCCGTGGCCATCACCCGCTCCCGCGACAAGCTGCGGGCCATGCAGCTCCTGTCGCGCAAGGGCGTGGGCCTGCCGGCCACCGGCTTCGCCCACGACCCGGAAGACATTCCCCGGGTCATCGACCTGGTGGGCGGCGCGCCGCTCGTGGTCAAGCTGCTGGAGGGCACCCAGGGCCGCGGCGTCATGCTCGCCGAGTCTGCCCAGGCGGCTGAGAGCCTGATGCACACCCTGATGAACCTGAAGGCCAATATCATGGTCCAGGAATACATCCGCGAGGCCCAGGGCGCCGATATCCGCTGCTTCGTGGTGGGCGACAAGGTGGTGGCGGCCATGAAGCGCCAGGCCAAGGCCGGGGAGTTTCGCTCCAACCTGCATCGCGGCGGCGTGGCCACGGCCATCAAGATCTCCCCCGAGGAGCGCGCCCTTGCCGCCGAAGCCGCCAAGATCATCGGCCTCAGCGTCGCCGGCGTGGACATCCTGCGCTCCGAACGCGGCCCCATGGTCCTGGAAGTCAATTCCTCGCCGGGCCTGAACGGCATCGAGCGCACAACGGGCAAGGACATCGCCGGGCAGATCATCGAATTCATCGAGAAGAACGCCCATCACAACAAGACCAAGACCAAGGGGCGAGGCTGAAGTCCGAAGAATGCCGCAATCGCTTGGCGTGCGCCGTCGAAAGGGCAATAATCCGCGCTTTAGCGGGGGGCTTCGGGCTCCTACACGCTTTTGTCATGCGTAACGCCGTTTACACAAGGGGAATAGCCCGTTCGTCCTGAGCCAGTCGAAGGGTGAATGGGCTATTCCCCTTGCGGCAGGGCCGAACGTGGTTCGACAAGCTCACCACGAACGGCTCTCGTGAACGGCATCGTTCGTCGCGCGGAGTCTCTATGCTTGCCTTGTTCAAACGATTCGGTCCCATGCTGCTCGCCGCCCTGTGCGCTGGCACGCCGCTCCAGGCCGCCGAACCGGCCAAACCGGACGCCCAGCCGAAACCGGTCTTCGAGGAACGCAAGGTCGAGGCGGAGCTGCGCCGGCTTCACCGCAAGCTCGACGACGATGAGCTGAGCCAGGCGGAGATGCAGACCAAGGCGGCGGAGCTCACCCGCTACCTGGAGCTGGCCAGCGGCTGCGAGGCCCAGGCCAAGCAGGATCTCTCCGGCATCAACGCCGCCGTGGCGACTCTGCCACCCGATGCCGCCGGCGATACCTCCGAGCTGAAGAAGCGCCGCGCCGAGCTCAACACCGAGCTGAAGAAGCTCACCGCCCGCGCCAGTACCTGCGCCCTGTTCCAGCTCAATATCCGCCAGGCGGCCGAGCGCCTGGGCGCCGCGCGCAAGCGCGCCGAGGAGGCCGTTTATCTTCAGCGCGAAGTCCCGCTCTGGACCCTGCTTTTCGGCAAGCGCTCGGCCGAGCCCCTGCCCGCCGAGGGCCCGGCTCATACCCCGTCGGTTCCCGGCTGGCAGGAACGGAGCCGACCCCTCTGGCAGGCGCCGCCCTTCGACGGCGGCTGGTTGTGGACCTCGCTGTTCCTGAGCTTGGGCCTGGGCTTGAGCCTGCGTTTCCGCTTCCGCCCGGCGCCCGTGGAGGCCACGCGTTCCTTCTCGCGCCGCTTCGTCAATGCCGTCCTGCGCTCGGCTTTCTTTCACGCGCCCCTGATGCTGCTCATCGCCAGCGCCCTGGCCTACGCCAAGGCGGGCTATCTGGGCGACGGCGAGCTGTACTGGGCCAAGGTTTTGCGCATGGCGGGGCTGGGTGCCCTGATCCTGGTGGTCCTGGAAAGCCTGACCTTGAGCATCGGCGCCGAGGAGGGCGTGCGACCGATGCTGCGCCGCCTGCGCTGGAGTCTGCGCGCCCTGTACGCAGCGGCCGTGCCCTGGTATGCCTTCGGCCTGCTGGCGCAGATGGCCGCGCGTTTGGAGCCGGCGGTGGTCCTGGATCTGCCCTTCCGTCTGACCGGCTTCCTGACCCTGGTGACGGCGGTGGCCACCGGCTTTTCCGCCTACTACGCCTCGCGGGTCTCGTCCCTGGCGGTGCTGCGCTGGGGTTGGCGGCTGTTGCTGGCGGGCAGCGTCGTGGTGTTCTTCTGCGATGTGGCCGGCTACCGGGTCCTGGCCCGCGCTCTGCTCAATGCCGAAATGCTGTCCATCGGCGTGCTGGGCGGCGTGCGCCTGGCCCTGTCCCTGGCCGGCGACTTCTTCCGCGCCCTGGACGGCGGCAACTACCCCTGGCAACAGCGCCTGCGCGCCAAGCTGGGTCTGGCCGAGGACGAGGCCATTCCCGGTGTCCTGGCCTTGCACGTGGTCTTGATCGCGTTGCTCTGGGCCGGCGGCGGCATCGCCTTGCTGCGCATCTGGGGTTTGTCCGACGAAGGTTTCCGCAAGCTGCTCGACGCCTTGAGCGAGGGCTTTACGCTCGGCGAGCTAAAGATCGTTCCGGAAAACATCCTGCTGGGCGTCCTGCTCTTCGCCGTGTTGCTCACGGCATTCCGCTGGCTGCGCGAGCGCATGCAGGGCGAGTGGGTGCGCGAGAGCAAGGTGTCCAAGGGCGCCCGTGAAGCCATCGCCACCATCTTCTGGTACGGCGGCGTCGCCGTGGCGGCCGTAGCCGGCCTGTCCCTGGCAGGTATCGACCTGTCCAACCTGGCGGTCATCGCCGGCGCCCTGTCGGTGGGCATAGGCTTCGGTCTGCAGAACGTGGTGAGCAATTTCATCTCCGGCCTGATCCTCCTTCTGGAACGGCCCATCCGCCCCGGCGATCTGGTCGTGGTGGGCGGCACGGAAGGCTTCGTGCAGAAGATCTCCATCCGTTCGACGCGCATCAAGACCGCCGATCGCGCTGACGTCATCGTGCCCAATTCCGAATTCATCACCGGCCAGGTCATCAACCGCGTGCTGCAGGACACCTTCGGGCGCATCGTGCTCCCCATCGGCGTGGCCTATGGCTCGGACGTGGAGAAGGTGCGCGACCTGCTGCTGGACATCGTCTGCAAACACCCGGACGTGGTGCGCAACGATCCGGCGCTGCCGCCGGCGCGCGTCTTGTTCCGAGGCTTCGGCGATTCGGCGCTGAACTTCGAGGTGCGCGCGGTGATCCGCAATGTGGAAGAGGCCCGCCTGGTCGAAAGCGATATCAATTACGCCATCGACAAGGCTTTCCGGGAAAACGGCATTAGTATCCCCTTCCCGCAGCGCGAGCTGCATATCCGCTACCCGGACGGCGTGCCGCAATTCTTCCAGAGCCCGGTGCCGGGTGTGCCCATGGACAAGCTGAACGATGAGCTCTGATTTCCCCTACCTGGAGCCGGTGGACGGCCTGGTCTATGCGCTGATCCTCAATGGCCAGGGCGGTTCCCGGCAGATCGGCTGGGACGAGCTGAAGGCCTGGCGTCCGGAGCAGGGACCGCTGTGGGCCCATGTGGACCGCTCCCACCCCAAGGTCCAGGCCTGGCTCTACGAGGAGAGCGGGCTGGATAGCATCAACGCCGGCGCGTTGTTGCGCGAAGACACGCGGCCGCGCGCCGAGTTCGGCTCCGGCGAGAGCCTGCTGCTGATGATGCGCGGCCTGAATTTCAACGAGGGCGACGATCCCACCGACTTGGTGTCGCTGCGCGCCTGGGTGGAACCGGGCCGGTTGATCACCCTGAGAAAGCGCCATGTCCTCGCCGCCAAGGACTGCCGCGAGGCCCTAAGCAAGGGCAAGGGCGCGCGCAGCATCCCGGAACTCCTGCGGCGCATCGCCGAGCGCATCAACTACCGCTTCGAATCCGCCATCGACGCCGTCGACAACGAGCTGGCCGACCTGGAAATCCTCGCCGATGCGCGTCGCAAGCAATTTCCGGAACAAAAGTTGTCCGGCATCCGCCGCGACGCCGTGGAACTGCGCCGTTACCTCGCGCCCCAGCGCGACATGTTCGCCCATCTGCGCGGCATGAGCCCACCCTGGCTATTCGGCAAACACAAGGACGCCTGGCGCGAGCTGTCCAATATCGCCACCCACTACGTCGAAGAACTGGACAATATCCGCGAACGCGCCGCCATCCTCCAGGACCAGCGCGCCGCCCGATTGTCCCAGGCCATGAACCGTACCATCTACGCCATGACCCTGATGACCGGCCTGTTCCTGCCCCTCACCTTCATCACCGGTCTGCTGGGCATCAACGTCGGCGGTATTCCCGGCGCCGACTCGCCGCTGGGATTTCATATCGTCAGCGGCGTGTTGCTGGTGTTGGCTGTGGGGCAGTTGCTGGTGTTTCGGAGGTTAAGGTGGTTGTAGCCTGCGCTTGAACGGGAACACGCAAGGGTTCACTAGACGCCGAGTTGCCGTATTTAGCTAATACCAGCGGCTTTCCTAAATCTTCAGTTTCCTGGTAGGGATGCCCCCTCCGCCAAAGTCTATCAATCATGTTGTTAAGATTTTTGGGATTTAAGATTTTACCGTCGACGAACTTGTCTTTCCCTCTCGCGTGGAATCGCTTGTTCAAAAGCTGGGCTACGCGGATTTGATCCTCGGGAGATAGATCGTAAAACCCACCTTTTTTAGACGGGAACATATCGTCGCTATAATAATAATCTAACCAATTAACGCTTTCGTCTGTCCAGAATAGGCCGACGACGTCGCCTTCGTTGCCGTTGTTGATGTAGCTAAAAGACTTTTTATAGCTGTCTGCTCCATCTTGAATGGTGACAACAATAAAGATTGCGTGAAATGGTGTTGGAGATATTTTAGCAACTTTCATGTCTTCTGGTTTTGTTTTCCAGTCAGCGCAGCCAGTCGGCGTCTTAGGGTTCTCTTCGCAATATTCTCCAACGATTCTAGCGTAGTAGTCGTTGCTGTCGATTATCAAAGCATTGTATTTGCCAATATCAATGTTTTGGTATCTTGATGGATCGCTATAGTCAATGTACTCAATTTTGCTGATGCTTGGATTCGCGATAGCTGCAATGAGTGGCGCCAGAAGGGCGGATGCTGTCGCGAGCTTGATAAATGTGTTCATGGTAATGGCTCCATTCCGGATTGTTATTTTTACAGTGCGTGAGTTTTTCGTGAAACTTGATTGCGCATGATTGTCTACAATTTTGATGTTCGCAGGCGATTGGTTGTAAGTGATATTGCAAAAATGTACTGGCTGGTGAGTAGAGTAGATTGAGTTTGTGAGCGCGCAAATAGAAGATTTCTATAAGGCTGCGTGGGGTGGTTTATGATAGCTGCATTTGAACTGTTCAGATTGCGTAAGTGTTCGTGGTGTATTCATGTGTCAGCGCTTCTTGTAGCCATTGTTTGTGAGGAGTCGCAAGCCTTGGCTTTTCGGAAGATCTCTGTTGAGGACGGGCTCTCCCAGAGCACCATACGTGTTATTCGTCGCGATCCTAGAGGTTTTGCATGGATCGGAACGCAAGGGGGGCTTGACCGCTATGACGGTCGTGAAGTTGTCAAAGTCGGCGGGAGTGGGAGGGGCAATCCATTCAATAGCGAGGTAAATGTCATTGAGTACGTTGGCGATGACATGTTGCTAGTTGGAGCGACGTCGGGTGCATATTGGTATGACATAAAAAAAGACGTAAGTCTAATCGTAGGAATTGAAAGTCGCGAGCTACAGCATGGACGCACGCTAAAGTTGTCTTCGTCTCTGGCTCTGGAAGCCGGGGTATGGATTTTCGGTGACCGAGAAGGGATATTGTATAAGCACGCCTCAAAAATTGGACCGTCGCTATTTATGGTAGGAGCTGTTTCAAATGGGGGGCAGGCTAGTTCACCAATTCGAGCCTTGGCGGCGGAGCCGGATGGTACGCTTTGGATTGGTACTTATGGTTCTGGTCTATTTCGAGCAAATATGACCGGGTCCGGTCTCTACATACCTGTGCGAATATCTCCTGTCTCGGATATTGACCCCTTCATAACGGCTTTGCATTACGATAGAGGCAGACTTTGGATTGGCAGCCTTAATAGCGGCTTGATGGCGATTGAGTCGAAAAATGAGGCTGTTGTCCGGAGGTACATGAAAGAAGCTGATTCGGTCAAGGATGTAGGTATATTTTCTATTCAGCCAATAGGTGATGATAGGATCGCGTTGGCAACGCTGAGCGCCGGAGTTGCCATCATTGATGGCGAAGGTAAAGAAAATAGTCGCTACGTAGCCTCAGTTAGCGAGAGGGCAAGTCTACCAAGCAACACGGTATGGTCACTGTATCTAGATAGGGAGGCGTGCTTGTGGGTGGGGACGGAAAACGGTGTGGCACAGGAGATAATCGAAAGCCGCGTTCTAGAGAACTACACAAAAGGTCAATCTAAGAATCGTATATCGGAGAATATGATTACTGGGCTCACTTATGATGAAGTAAATGGTTTGTATTTTGCTACTGCCGGTGGTGGGGCTGGCGTTGTTGGTCTAGATGGCAAATATGGTGATGGTAAAATTTCACTGCTGCCAGGCGCTGACTCACATAGCGAAGCTATTTATGCCGATAAGAATGGGGGCGTGTGGGTCGGTGGGTATGCAGGGGTTAAGGTGTTCAATAGAGATGGAGTTGAGCTGGCTCGGCTAGGAACTAAAGGCGCGCTTAAGTTGCGAGGTGACGAGATATTTTGGATTGGTGAAGGCTTTAATAATAGCGTATTGGTTGCCACAAAAGTTGGCCTTGATGAGGTCAGGCTTGGAGATTCGGTGCGCCCGTTTTTCCCGTTAGATTCTAATGGTCCAGCTATCGTGAGCGACGCGTCGAAGGATTCGATGGGGCGGCTCTGGATAGCTATGTTCGACTCCGGTCTAGTGCGCCTTCCTGCTGCATGGCCATTAAGTGAATCGATGCGAATATTTCGGCACAATATCAGTGAGCCAAAGAGTTTGCCCTCTGACAATGTGTCGCGCATATTGGTTGCAAGGGATGGTGGCGTTTGGGTGGCTACGATGCAAGGGCTCGCCATGTTTCAGGAGTCGGATGGCAGCTTCCTCTATTTTGGTGTAGAGCACGGTCTGCCATCTTCCCGTGTATTTAGTCTGGTCGAGGACCTCGAGGGGGTGATTTGGGGTGGGACCGCTAACGGGCTGTTTTCTTTAAATCCAATGTCGAAAAAAATTAGAAAATATGGAGTTGGTTCAGGGCTCCCTGGCAGTGAATTTAATAAAGGGGCTGCCATTGCCTTGCCCGATGGTCGCCTTGCTTTTGGCGGGGTGAACGGAATTTCTATGTTTTTGCCAAAGATGCTTTGGAAGGACGCGGTGCCAGCTAAGCCTTTGCTTATCAAGGCCTATGTCAACGATTACGAGCTTGACCATATGGATAGTCGGCTAGACCGCGAGATATTTGACGCCAAGCATTTGCGTGTTAACTACAATGAACATTTGCTCAGGCTTTACTTTGCCTCCATGGGTATGCGGGGTGCCAGTGATGTTAGCTACCGATATCGGATAGGTAGGCTTCATGAGGACTGGGTTGTTTTGCCGTCGGGGGAACGCTACGTTGCTTTAACAGGACTTTCTCCCGGGGATTATGAGCTTGAAATGAAGGCGGTGTCGTCCAGTAGCGGTTCAGAGTCCGAGCCCATGCAGTTGTTTATCCATATGGAACCCCCTTGGTGGCTTACGAAGTGGGCATATGCTGGTTACGTTATTTTAACCATGTTCGCATTGTTGTTAATTCGACGCGGCTATTTGTTGAAAATCACCATGCAGGAGGCGGTAAGTGGAGAGCTTAGAGCGCTGAATGCCGCCAAAGACGAATTCCTCGCCAAGACCTCCCACGAGCTCCGCACACCATTAATCGGCATCATCGGCGTCGCCGAAACCCTGAAGGACGGTGGCGCGAACAGCCCCGAGTTCATTCGCAACCGCCTGGGCATGATCGTGTCCAGCGGCAAGCGTCTGTCCAAGCTGGTGGACGATATCCTGGACGTTACCCGGCTCAAGGAGGGCAAGCTGGAGATTTTTCCCAAGCCCTTGGAGCTCAGGGAGTTCGTTGCTTTTACCATCGAGACATTTTCGGTGATGTTCAACCAGCCTCAGGAGCGGGTGGTGAATGCCATTCCTCTTGGGTCGATCTGGGTTCAGGCCGATGAGTCCCGTTTGGAACAGGTCTTGTTCAATCTGCTTAGCAATGCCCTGAAGTACGCGCCCATGGGCGAGGTGGTGATCGATTGCTCCGTGGATGAGGAGTCCGTGACGGTTCGAGTCTGCGATAAGGGGATCGGCGTGCCCGATGCCATGAAGGCGTCGATCTTCGAGGATTTCGCTCAGGCTCATACGGATTCGGGCGCCGGGGGCGTGGGTCTTGGGCTGCCTATCTGCCGGTATTTGTTGGCGCTGCACGGCGGGCGGATCTGGGTCGAGGACAATCCCGTCGGGCAAGGCAGTTGCTTCCTGTTCACCCTGCCGAGGGTCTGCGCAAACGAGAATGGCGCACCGGCGAGCAGGCCCGCGCGTGAAAGACCGGCCGTCGTTCAGGACGAGGAGGTCTTGTCTCGGCCCGGGCCTGGCGCCCATGTGCTGGTCGCCGACGACGAGCGGGTCTGTCGCTGCGTGATGGGGGATTTTCTCGCCGATGCCGGCTATCGGGTCAGTCTGGTGCGCGATGGCGGCGAGGCCATCGCCTTTATGGACGCCCACGACGATGTGGACCTGATCTGCGTGGACGTGGTGATGCCTGTGGCTTCGGGGCTGGCGGTTTGTCAGCATGTGCGCGAGCGTTATCCGCTGACGGAGCTGCCCATCCTGGTGATGTCGGCGAAGACGCAGATGCAGGACATCGTCGCCGGCTTGAGTGTCGGCGCCAATGATTACGTGGCCAAGCCGGTGGACAAGGGCGAGTTCTTGGCGCGGGTGACGAATTTATTGGCGCTGCGCAGCGCCTTCCAGCTGCGCAAGCAGCGGGACGAGGCCCAGGATCTGGCGCGGGCCAGCATGCGTCTCGCCTTGCATCATGCCAATACCGACAGCCTGACCGGGCTGCCGTTGCGTAATGTGGTGAATGCCTATCTGCAGGACTACGTGGCGGACGGGGAGCATGCCTGCGGGGCCTTGTTCGTGGATTTGGATCGCCTGGGCAAGGTGAATGCCAGCTATGGGCATAGCGTGGGCGACGAGATCCTGAAGCAGACCGCGGGGCGCTTGCGGGACTTGTTGAAGGGGGAGTCCCATGTGGTGCGCTTCGAGGGGGACCAGTTCCTGATTGCCCTGGGCGGCATGCCGCTCGCGCATCAGCAGTGCTACAGCCAGCTGGTGGATCTGGCCGGGCGCTGCGTGGCGGCCCTGGCCGAGCCCTTCCACGTGGCGGGCAATAGCATCTCCATCGCCTCGTCCTTGGGTATTTCCTTGTTTCCCTTCGTCAGTCAATCCGTGGAGGAGTTGATTCGGCATTCGAGCATCGCCATGCGCCATGCCAAGTCCCGTTCCAGCACGCATTTCCTGTTCTACGAGGCCAGCATGGAAGCCGGCGGGCGCTATGCCTTCGAGTTGGAAAGCCGCATGCGCGAGGCCCTGAAGAACAGCGAATTCGAGTTGCATTATCAACCGCAGATCGACATCGCCTCGGGGGGCATCGGCGGGGTGGAGGCCCTGATTCGTTGGCGCAATCCCGACAAGGGCTTGGTTCCTCCTGGGCAGTTCATTCCGCTCGCCGAGGAAAATGGCTTCATCGTGGAAATCGGCCGTTGGGTCCTGGAGCAGGCCTGCCGCGATTATTGCCGGTGGCGGGAAGAGGGGCTGGTCGTTGACAAGGTGGCGGTGAATCTTTCGGCCGTGCAATTTCGCGAGGATGGCTTGGTGGAGCTGGTGGCCAAGACGCTGCGCGAAACCGGCATGCCGGCCGAGAATCTGGAGCTGGAGATCACCGAGAGCGCCACCATGGACAATATGGAGCGCACGCTGCAGGTCTTGCGCCAGTTGCACGGCCTGGGCTGCATCCTGTCCATCGATGATTTCGGCACGGGCTATTCGTCCCTGAGTTATCTGAAGCAATTCCCGGTGCATGCCCTCAAGATCGATCAGTCCTTCGTGCGCGACGTGCTCAAGGACGAGGAAAGCCGGGCGATCATTCAATCCATTATTACCCTGGCGCACAGCCTGCACTTGCATACCATCGCCGAGGGTATCGAAACCGCCGAGCAGTACGCGATGTTGGCGGCCATGGGCAGCGAGGAGGGCCAGGGGTATTTCTTCAGCAAACCCCTGCCGGAGCCGGCTTTCCTGAGCTACGCGCGCAATTTTATGCCGCAAAGGATCAGGTGCTGAGCCTCCACTGGGCGAGGGGCGTATAGCGGCCGTCGCGGGATTCGTAGAGGCCGAATTCCCGGGCCTGAAAGCCGAAGGCCCGCTTGGGAGCCAGGGCCTGCAGGTCCAAGTCCTCGTCCAGCCGGCAGTGGCGGGCCAGGGTGACGTGGGGGCGGAAGCTCTTGCGGTCATGGCCGATGCCGGCGGCGGCTAGGTTGGTCTGCAGCGCCTCGACCAGGCGCGTCAGCGCCTCCGGCGTGTCCCGGGGGCTGAGCACCAGCACATCGGCGTGGCGCCAGTAATGCAGCTCCTTTAGCTCCAGGCGGAAATCCCGGGCCTCTAGCCCCGCCGCGCAGCTCAGCAGTTGCGGGAGTTTTTCCTCCGCCTGCTCGCCGAGAAAACTCAAGGTGAGGTGCAGATTGCCGCCCTGGCTCCAGCGCGGATTGCCCAGGGGCAAGCGCTCGCGCCAGGCGCAGATGGCGTTGCGGGTCTTGGCGGGCAGGGACAGGGCGTAGAACAAACGGGCCATGGGCTGTTCCGGCGAAACGGGCTCCGGGCTTTCGTCTTACAATAGCGGCTTTTCCGGCACCCCGCCGGTCTTGCCGTACACCCAGCCCATGCAAAAACTGCCCATCGACGATGTGATCCCCGAGCTACGCTCGGCCTTGAACCGGCACATGGCCTGCGTGCTGCAGGCGCCGCCCGGCGCCGGTAAGACCACGCGCCTGCCGCTCGCCGTGCTGGACGAACCCTGGCTTGCCGGCCAGCGCATCCTCATGCTGGAGCCGCGCCGGCTCGCGGCCGGGGCGGCGGCGCGGCAGATGGCGCGGACCTTGGGCGAGGCGGTGGGCGAGACCGTCGGCTATCGCATCCGCTTCGACAGCAAGGTCTCAGCCAGAACGCGCATCGAGGTGGTGACCGAGGGCATCCTGACCCGGCGGCTGCAGCACGATCCGGAGCTGGCCGGTGTGGGCCTGGTGATCTTCGACGAATTCCACGAGCGCAGCCTGAACACCGATCTGGCCCTGGCCCTCTCCCTGGAGGCGCAAGCCGCCCTGCGCCCAGAGCTGCGCCTCCTGGTCATGTCGGCGACGCTGGACGCGGCGCCGGTGGCCAGGCTACTGGGCGATGCGCCGCTCATCACCTCCGAGGGCCGCGCCTGGCCGGTGGAGGCCCGTTACCTGGGCCGGGAGCCGGAGCCGCGCACGCCCCTGGCGGCGACGGTGCATGCCGGCGTCCGCCAGGCCCTGCGCGAGGAGGCCGGCAACGTCCTGGTCTTCCTGCCGGGCGTGGGCGAGATCCGCGCGGTGGAGGAGCGGCTGCGCGCCGATGCCGAGCCGGGCCTGCTGGTCGCGCCGCTCTACGGCGAGCTGGCCGGCGAGGCTCAGCAGGCTGCGCTGGACGAGGCGCCGCCGGGCGTTCGGAAGCTCGTCCTGGCCACGGCCATCGCCGAGACCTCATTGACCATTCCCGGCATCCGCGTCGTCGTCGACGGCGGCTGGTCGCGGGCGCCGGCCTTCGATCCCGTGTCGGGCATGACCCGGCTCACCACACAGCGCCTGTCCCTGGCCGCCGCCGATCAGCGCCGGGGCCGCGCCGGGCGCGTGCAGGCCGGGGTGTGTTACCGCTTGTGGACCGAGGGCATACAGGCTGGCCTCAAGAAGCAGACCGAGCCCGAGATCCTCACCGCCGATCTGGCGCCCCTGCTCCTGGAGTTGGCGGCCTGGGGCGCCGAACCGAATGCCCTGGCCTGGCTGGATGCGCCGCCGGCGGCGGCCGTGGCGCAGGCCAGGGAGCTCTTGCAGGAGCTGGGCGCCCTGGACGGGCAGGGCCGGATCACCGGCCACGGCCGGGCCATGGCCGAGCTGGCCGTGCACCCGCGCCTCGCCCATATGTGCCTCAAGGGCAAGGCCCTGGGCCAGGGCGATCTGGCCTGCCTCCTGGCCGGCCTGTTGGGCGAGCGGGACATCTGGCGCGGCGGGGGCTTTCGCGAGGCCGACGTGGTCCTGCGCGTTCATGCCCTGCGCGCCCTGGAGGCCAAGCGGCCGCTGCCGGCGGCGGCGGATCGGGCCTCGGCTTACCGGGCCTTGGATGCGGCCAAGCAACACCGGCGGCGACTGGAGCTGCGCGCCGAGCCTCGCGGCGACGAGGAGGCCTGGGCCGGCCTGCTGCTGGCCTTCGCCTACCCGGATCGCATCGCCCAGGCCCGGCCCGGCGGTCGCGGAAGGTATTTGCTCTCCGGCGGGCGCGGGGCGGTCCTGGACGAGGCCGACCCCCTGGCCCGGGAGGACTATCTCTGTGCCGCCGAACTGGACGGCCAGGCCCGGGAAGCCAAGATCTTCCTGGCGGCACGGCTGTCCCGGGACGATATCGAACGGCATTTCGCCGAACGGATCGCGGAGACCGAGCGCATCGAATGGAGCGCCCGCGACGAGGCGGTCCTGGCGCGCCGGGAGTGGCGTCTGGGCGAGCTCGTGCTCAAGACCGAGGCCCTCAAGAACCTGTCCGGGGAGGTCCTGGCGCGGGGCTTGTGCGCCGGCATACGCGCCAAGGGCCTGGCGGTCCTGCCCTGGAGCGAGGCGGCCATGAACTACCGGCAACGTCTGGGCTTCTTGCACGGCAAGCAGCCGGCGGAATGGCCGGACGTCAGCGATCAGGCCTTGGTGGCCGGTCTAGAAGATTGGCTGTTGCCCTATCTCACGGGCATGAGCCGGCTGTCGCACCTGGCCCAGCTGGACTTGCTGGCGGCGCTCAAGAGCCTGCTGCCCTGGGAGGCGCAGCAGCGGATGGAAGCCCTGGCGCCGGAGACGGTGCGCATGCCCACCGGCTCGCGCATCCGCCTCGACTATTCGCCCGAAACGCCGGTTCTGGCGGTGCGCCTCCAGGAACTGTTCGGCGAGGCACAGACCCCACGCATCCTGGGCAGCGCCCTGCCGGTGCTCCTGCATATGCTCTCGCCGGGGCACAAGCCGGTGGCGGTCACCGACGATCTGGCGCGTTTCTGGACGGTCGGCTATCCGGACGTGAAGAAGGACATGAAGGGGCGCTATCCCAAGCATTACTGGCCGGATAACCCCCTGGAGGCGGAGCCGACCGCAAGGGCCAAGCCGCGCGGGACGTGAAGAAGGATTAACCGCGAAGGCCGCCAAGGCCGCAAAGGATTCATGGCATGCTCGGCATTTTGCCATGACGCTCTTGCTTCGCGGCCTTCGCGGCCTTCGCGGTTACATCGCTTCATTCCAGTGGCTTGAGCAGCGCCTCCAGATCCTCCGTCGTGAACGCCGCAGCGCCGCCGCCTTCGCCGCCGTACACGCTCTCCGCCAGGGCCCGCTTGCGCTCCTGCAGGGCCAGGATCTTCTCCTCCACGGTGTCCTCGCTGACCAGGCGGTAGACGAAAACCGGTTTGTCCTGGCCGATGCGATGGGCGCGGTCGGCGGCCTGGGCCTCGACGGCCGGGTTCCACCAGGGGTCGTAGAGGATCACGGTGTCGGCGGCGGTGAGGTTCAGGCCCGTGCCGCCGGCCTTCAGGCTGATGAGGAAGAGCGGCACTTCGCCGTTCTGGAAGCGGCGCACCGGGGTTTCCCGGTCCTTGGTCTGGCCGGTTAGCTTGACGTAGGCGATGCCTGCTTGGGTAACGGCCTCCTCGACGAGGCCCAGCATCTCGGTGAACTGGGAGAAGAGCAGGACGCGCCGGCCTTCCTCGACCAGGGAAGGCAGGAGTTCCATGAGGAAGTCCAGCTTGGCCGAGTCCTTGACGGTCTTGGCGCTGTCCAGCTTGACCAGGCGCGGGTCGCAGCAGACTTGCCGGAGCTTGAGCAGGGCATCGAGCACGGCGATCTGGCTGCGCCCCAGGCCCTTGGCGGCGATCGCCTTGCGCAAGTCCTCCTGGACCGACATCCGCACGCTCTCGTAGAGATCTCGCTGCTTGCCGCTCAGGGCGATGGTGCGCGTGATCTCGGTCTTGGGCGGCAGCTCGGCGAGGACGTCCTGCTTGCGCCGGCGCAGCATGAAAGGGCCTAAGCGCTGGCTCAAGGCCGCCTGGCGTTCGCTGTCCCCCTGGTTCTCGATGGGCTTGCGGTAGACGCGCCGGAAGGTTTCGGCGTCGCCGAGCAGGCCGGGCATGAGGAAGTCCATCAGGCTCCACAGCTCGCCCAGGTGATTCTCCATGGGGGTGCCGGTCAGGCACAGGCGGTGCGCGGCCTTGAGCGCGCGCACGGCCTCGGAGGCCTTGGCCTTGGGGTTCTTGATGGTCTGGGCCTCGTCCAGGATCAGCAAATGCAGGCGCTGCTTCTTCAGGGCTTCCAGGTCCCGGGCGATCAGCGGGTAGGTGGTGATGGCCAGATCGCAGGACTTCAGCTCGGCGAAGCTGCCATGGCGCTTGGCGCCGTGCAGCACCAGGGTCTTCAAGTCCGGCGCGAAACGCGCCGCCTCGCTGCGCCAATTGGCCACCAGGCTCGTAGGGCAGACCACCAGGGCGGGATGCTTCAAACGTCCGGCGGCCTTCTCGGTCAAGACATGGGCCAGGGTCTGCAGGGTTTTGCCCAGGCCCATGTCGTCGGCGAGGATGCCGTTGAGATCGTAGTCGCGCAGGAATTGCAGCCAGGCGAGGCCCAGGCCCTGGTAAGGGCGCAGGGTGGCCGCGAAGCCGGCCGGCGTCGCCGCGGCTTGCAGGCCCTGGAAGTCGCGCAGCTTGGCGACGGTCGCTCTCAGGCGCTCGCCGCCGCGCCATTCCAGGTCGGCGATACGCTCCAGGCGGTAGGCCTGGGAGGCGGGCAGCTTGAGGCGCCCCTCCTTGTTGAGCTTGGCGCCATAGAGCTCCACCAGGGTGGCGACCAGGGTCTTGAGCCGTTCGCCGGCCAGGCGCACATACTGGCCGGCCTCGGGACCGGGCAGCAGGATGTCCTGCCAGTCGCGGTCCAGCGTGCCCATGATCAAGGCTTCCTGCAGGGCCGGCAGGAGGTTGAAACGCATGCCGTTCAGGGTGATGCCCAGGGCCAGATCGAACCAGTCGTCCTTGCCGCCCTCCTCGAAATCGGCATACCAGCCGCCGGGTTCCAGCAGGCGCAGGTCGAAGCTCGTGTCGAATTCGACCCGCCAGCCCTCGGCCTGGAAGGCGGCGGGCCCGGCGAGCAGCCAGCGCAGCCAGTGGCCGGGCGTCTCCAAGGTCCAGGCCGGGGCCGGCAGCTCGCGTGCCGCATAGGAGGGGACGCGCTTCAGGAGCGGCATGAACTCCCCGTTCAGCCGCGCGGCGGCGGCCTGCTCCTCCGGATGGCGGCGCACGCGCTGCCCGTCCACCTCGATGATGGGGGCGGTCGCATCGGCGGCGATGCGCGTCCCGGCGTAATCGAATTCCAGGCTGGCGTAGTAGAGCCGGCCGCTGTCGCCGCCCAGGTAGTCGAGATAACGGGGCAGGGCCATGGCGGCCAGGCGCAGGATCGGGGTCGGGCGCAGGTCCTCACGGGCCGCCGGGCCCGTGGCGCGCGGCCGGGGCAGGGCGGGCAGGCGCAGGGCCAGCAGGGCCGCCGCGCTTTCCGCCAGCTCCTCGCTCAAGGCCGGCGCCTGGCAGAGTTGGGCGGCCTGGGCCGGGGGCAGGCCCAGGTCCAGGGCGAAGGCCTGATTGGCGGTCAGATCCAGGGCATAGGGCGGCGCGGAGGGGACGATGCGCCAGTCCGGTTCGCCCAGGACCAGGCGTTGCTGGCCGTCGGCGCCGGGCTGCCAGCTCGGCGCGATGCGCCGGGGCTCGCTCAAGCTGAGGGCAGGGGCATTCACGTCGCCGAAATGGCAGCGTCCGGTGCCCACCACCTCGCGCAGGGCATGGGCGCCGCCGGGCCCGGTGAGGGTGATGCTCTTGCCGTAGTCGCTGAAGCTGGCTTCGGCATTGAGCAGGGCGAGCAGGCGCACGGCCTCGTCGCTTTGCAGGGCCGCGGGGGCGGTGGCACGCTTGAAATAACCCAGGCTCACCGGCTTGGGCTTGCTCCAGCCGCCGGTTTTCTTCCGGTAGATGGTGACGGGGCTGAGGTGGTAGGCCAGGAGCGGCGCGCTGCCTTCCCGGTGGCCGATGAGGAAGTGCAGCTCTTCGTTGTTGCCGGCTGGGGGCTCGCGCTCGGCCTGGGCCAGGTTGTCCAGCCAGGCGCGCAGCCTCTGTTCCTCGGCGGCGCGCAGGCGGCGGACTTGGCTCTCGCCGGCATCGGGCTGGCGGCGCGCCAGGAAGGCATGGAGCGCGGCGGCGGCGTGCTTGCACAGGAAGCCCACCGGGCAGGAGCAATCGCTGACCAGTTCCAGCTTGCGCCGGCGCTGCTCCACCTGGATGCCCACCTCGTAGGGGAAGGGCTCGCTGCCCTGGACCTCGGCGAAGAGCTCCAGGCGCTGCGCGCTGTCAGCCGCGCATTCCAGATGCAGGACCTGACCGTCCTCGCAATAGCGCCGGCCGCGAGCGAGGCTCTGCTGGCTGAAGAAACCGGAGAAGTCGCGGACATCGCGGATCAGGGACATGGGCGGGCTCGGTGCAAAAGTGGCCATTATTCCCCGGAACGTCCGCCCGTGAAATGCGCGAAACGAAAAAGGGCCGGCGAATGCCGGCCCCGAGGGAGGTGCGGGGGCTCACACCTCACCGCTGCGCCGGCGCAGCCAGATGGCGCCGGCCAGGCACAGGGCGGCGAACACCAGGCCGGCCCACAGGCTGTTGGAGGCGAACAGCTCCAGGGCGCGGTTAGTGCTGGCGCTCAGGACCGAGCCTTCGCCCCGGTGCTCGAAGATGTCGGCGAGGGGCCCTTCGAAGCGCTCGCGCAGCAGGCCGAACAGGACATGGCTGTGCAGGAACATGCTCTCCGCCCAGGCCAAGAGCAGGGGGATCAGCACCGCCATCAGCAGGGGCGCCTTCTTGGCGTAGGCCGAGACCAGGAACAGCCAGCCGATGAGCGGGGCCAGCCACAGCATGTCGATGGCCGTGGCCAGGGTCAGGCTAGGCCACAGGCTCCACGGGGCCGAGGTCGCCCAGACGTTTTCCCAGACCGGGATGTCGTGGCCGAAGGCGGCCATGCTCATCAGCAGCAGCCAGAGGAACTGGGTCGCGAAACTCGCGGCCAAGGCCAGGGCCGGGGCGACGAGCAGGGCGGTGGCGAACTTGGCCAGCACGGTCTTGCTGTCCGAGACCGGCAGTGAGCGCCAGAACAGGATGCTGCGGTCCTTGCGCTCGTCATACAGACAGCCCACGGCATAGAAGCAGATCACGAAGAACACGGCGATATGGAAGGGCATGCTCAGGCCCATCAGGACGGTCTGCACATGCTCGGCCTTGTCGGCGAAGGGCTGGTTGGCCAGGTGCTGGATAAGGTCGCCGAAGTTCAGCGCATGTTCGTCGACACGGATGGTGCCGTGCAGGCGGCCGGTGGTCAGGGCGATGACGGTCATCAGCAGCAGGAAGCCGCCCAGGGCGATGGGCGTCCAGAAGAAGCCGCCCTTGTGCTCCCAGAATTCGCGCTTTAACAGGGTGGTGGCGGTGTTCATGCGGCGACTCCTTCGGGCAGGCCGCCCATGGTGGCGACAAACAAATCGGCGATGGACGGCACGTGCAGCTCGCCCAGCTGGGCCAGGGACTCCCGCGACTGGCCGTCGAAGAGGAAAACCTTGCGGCCCAGGACGGCGCGCTCGTGCAGCGGACTGAGTTCCCGGGCGGCGGCTTCCAGCTCGGGCTTGACCAGGACCTCGGTGTAGCGCTCGGTCACCGCGTCCATGGCGCTGTTGAGGACCAGGCGGCCGTTCTTGATGAACATCAGGTCGGAGAGCAGATGCTGGATCTCCTCAACCTGGTGCGTCGTGATCAGGATGGAGCGGTTCTCGTCCAGGTACTCGGCGAGCAGGGTCTGGTAGAAGGCCTTGCGGAACAGGATGTCCAGCCCCAGGGTCGGTTCGTCCAGGACCAGGAGCTTGGCGTCGATGGCCAGGACCAGGGCCAGGTGCAGCTGGGTGACCATGCCCTTGGACAACTCGCCGATCTTCGCGTTGAGCTTGATGCTGGTGCGCTTGAGGAAGTCCTCGGCCTTGGCGCGACGGAAATGGGGATGCACGCCCGCCACGTAGTCCAGGGCCTGGCTGACCTTCAACCAACGGGGGAGCACGGCGACATCGGCGATAAAGGCCACTTGCTGCATCAGCTCTTCGCGCTGGGTCTGGGGATTCAGGCCCAGGACCGAGAGTTCGCCCTCGTAGCCGGTCAGGCCCAGGATGGCCTTCAGGGTCGTGGTCTTGCCGGCGCCATTGGGGCCGATCAGGCCGACGATGCGGCCCGGCTGGATATCGAAGTCGATGCCGTGAAGGACTTCGCTGCCGCCGTAACGCTTCTTCAAGCTACGGGCGCTGACGAGGGCGTTCATGCGGATTCTCCTTGTAAGGGGGAAGACAGGTTCAAGAGGCGGGCGGCGTCCAGGCCGAGGCGGCGGATGCGTTCCAGGATGGGCGGCCAGTCCTCGTGCAGGAAACGCTGGCGCTCCGAGTCCATCAGGCGCTCGCGGGCGCCGGGCAGGACGAACATGCCCAGGCCGCGACGGGTCTCCACCAGTTTCTCGTCGACGAGTTCCTGGTAGGCCTTGGACACGGTCAGGGGGTTGACGTTGTATTCGGCGGCGACGGCGCGCACCGAGGGCAGGGCATCGCCGTCCTTGAGCATGCCGTCCAGGATCAGGGCGATGACCCGGTCCCGCAGTTGCCGATAAATCGGCTGGCTGTCATTCCAGGGCGCTAACATGGCCATCCTCATTGGGTTGTGTTCTGGTGTGTTATATTTGTATAACACCTGGGCGAAGCGAGCAAGCCCCCGCGATTCAGCAAATGTAAACTTGTGTAACTACTGAAAAAGTCCCTCCATGGACTTTTTCAGTCGCAAAGTCCGGCGCATGTCCGTACTTTGCTCGCGCCGAATCAACCACTTACGTGCTTGATTCGCGGTCCGGCCATCCCTGGCCGGCGGAAACTCTGACTTCTTCAGAGTTTCCTTGTGTTTCCCTTATGCTGGCGAAACAATAAGCGGCCTTTTCTGGCCTTTCCCTGTCGAGCGTCGATCAACTCATGCCTCCTAAGAAAAAAGCCTCCGCGCCCGCGCTTTGGCGCCGCCTGCCCTGGAAACTCTTCGCCAAGCTCGCCGCCGCCCTGGCCGTCGTCCTGGCCATCTACCTGGTCTACCTGGACAGCCAGCTGCAGAAGCAGTTCGAGAAGGGCATCCACTGGGATGTGCCGGCCAAGGTCTATGCCCGGCCCCTGGAACTCTTCGCCGGCGTGGCCTTACGCGAGAAAGATCTGGTGGAGGAGCTGAAATTCCTCGGCTACCGCGCTACCGCCAAGCCGGAGCGGCCGGGCGAATACGCGCGCCGCGAGGGCGAGCTGTGGATCTGGCAGCGCGGCTTCCAGTTCCCGGAGGGTAAGGAAGGCGCGAACCTGATGCGCCTGGCCTTCAATGAGCATGGCATCGCCAGCATCACCGGCCCCCAGGGCGAGCCCGTCAGCCTGGCGCGCCTGGAACCCCTGCTGATTGGCCGCTTCTACCCGGCCCATAACGAGGACCGGGTCCTGGTCAAGCTCAAGGAGGTGCCCCAGGGCCTCGTCGATTCCCTGCTGGCCATCGAGGACCGGGACTTCTACGAGCACCACGGCATCTCCCCGAAAGGCATAGCCCGCGCCTTCTACGCCAATGTCGTGGCCGGGGGCCTGGCCCAGGGCGGCTCCACCCTGACCCAACAGCTGGTCAAGAACTATCTCCTGAGCTCCGAGCGCACCCTGTCGCGCAAGTTCACCGAAGTCTGGATGGCCCTGCTCCTGGAGACCCATTACTCCAAGGACGAGATCCTCCAGGCCTATATGAACGAGATCTACCTGGGCCAGGAGGGCGACCGGGCCATCCACGGCTTCGGCCTGGCCGCCCAGTTCTACTACGACAAGCCGCTCGAGGAATTGAACCTGCCCGAGCTGGCCCTGCTCGCCGGCATCGTGCAAGGCCCTTCGGTCTACGATCCGCGCCGCAAGCCGGAGCGGGCCGTGGAACGGCGCAACATGGTGCTGCGCGCCCTGTTCGACGAGGGCAAGCTCTCCGAGCCGGAGCTGAACGATGCCCTGTCCACGCCCCTGTCCGTGGTGGCAAAGCCTTCTTTAAGCCTGTCCAAGATCCCGGCCTTCCTGGATCTGATCCGCCGTCAGCTCAAGGAGGACTACCCGCCGGAGGTCCTGTCCAGCGAGGGCCTGCGCATCTTCACCACGCTAGACCCGCGCGTGCAGCGCTATGCGGAGCTGGCGGTGGCCACCAAGCTCAAGCAGCTGGAACAGAACCGCAAGCTGAAAGCCGGGGAACTGGAGGGCGCGGCCATCATCACCTCCACCACCGGCGGCGAGGTCATGGCCCTGGTCAGCGGCCGCCAGGCCAATATGGCCGGCTTCAACCGCGCCGTGGACATCCGCCGGCCCATCGGCTCCCTGGTCAAGCCGGCGGTCTATCTCGCCGCCCTGGAAATGCCCCAGCGCTACAACCTGATGACTTATCTGGACGACAGTCCCTTCCAGATCATGAGCGGCGGCAAGGTCTGGGCGCCCAACAACTACGACAAGATCCCGCGCGGCGCCGTGCCCCTGCGCTCGGCCCTGGCCCACTCCCTGAACCTGGCCACCGCCAAGCTGGGCCTGGACTTGGGCATCCCCAAGGTCGTCGACACCCTGCAGCGCCTGGGCGTGAGCCGCGAGATCCCGCCCTATCCCTCGTTGTTCCTGGGCGTGCTGGAGCTCTCGCCCCTGGAAGTGGCGCGCATGTACCTGACCTTCGCCAGCGGTGGCTTCACCACGCCGGTGCAGTCGATCCGGGCGGTCACCGACGCCGAGGGCAAGGCCCTCAAGCGCTTCCCCCTGGAAGTGGAACAGCGCTTCGAGCCCGGTCCGGTGTACCTGCTCAACACCGCCCTGCAAGACGTGGTCAGCCAGGGCACGGCCACCAGCCTGCACAAGCGCCTGCCGGAGCTGCACGCCGCCGGCAAGACCGGCACCACCGACGACTACCGCGACGCCTGGTTCGCCGGCTTCACCGGCGATCTCCTGGGCGTGGTCTGGGTCGGCCGCGACGACAACAAGCCCACCGGCCTGACCGGGGCCAGCGGCGCCCTGCCCATCTGGACCGACATGATGGCCGAGATCCACCCCCAGCCCCTGAGCCTGCTGGCCCCGCCCGACGTCAGCCTGGTGCCCCTGGACGCCGAGGGCAACAAGTCCCAGGGGGTTGCCTGCCGCCAGGGCGCGGGGGAAGTGCCCTTCATCGTCGGCCATGGCCCGACGGTGAGCTGTTTGTAGGTCCGAGGCCCGTTCGACGTAGGTCCGACTTCAGTCGGACGTCCGCAGCGTCCCGCTGAAGCGGGACCTACATCGGTAGTGCTCACGGATGACGCCGCGTCCCTAGGCCCGCTAAACTAGCGACAATTCCTCTTCGAGACTCCCCCATGTCCGCCTTGCGCATCGCCTCCGCGCTCACCGCGCTCCTGAGCCTATCCGGTTGTATCGTCACCCCCCTCGAGCCCCTGCCCGACGAGCGCGGCGTCATCGTCTCCGGCCAAGACTCGGAGGCTGCGAGCAGCCAAACCGCGCCCTCCGGCGTCGAAGTTTCGCCCATCGAGGGCGTGCAACCACCGCAACCCATCGTCGACGAGCCGGCTGCGCCGCCGCCGCTCGCCAACCCGGCCGTGGCCGCCCTGGTGGCCCGCGCCCAGGAGTTCGCCGGCCAAAACCAATGGGATCGGGCCGCCGCCGAGCTGGAGCGGGGCGTGCGCATCGCTCCCCAGGACGGCCAGGTCTGGCTGCTCCTCGCCGAAGCCCGCTTCCAGCAAGGCCAATACGCCCCCGCCGTGCAACTGGCCCGCCGCGCCCAGACCCTGCTGCCGCCCGGCTCGGCCCTGGCCAGGCGCGCCCAGGAGCTGATCGCCAGGGCATCGGGGCAGTAAACCCTTTCTGCCGCTAGGCTGCGTCGGCATCAGCACCACACTCAGAATCGGTGCCGCCATTTGACCAGCAGCGAGTCTGCCTCCGGCTCACTCAGACTGGTCTCGAACAGACGGGCATAGGCTTGGTGCTCGCCGTCCTGCCACTGCCCGCCGCGGCCGTAGACCAGGAACAGATCCGTGACTGGGCTCATGGCGTAGCGGTAGCGGATCTGGAAGGCCAGATCGGCGAAGCTGAAATCCTGTCCCGCCTCATCCAGAGGCGCGAGGCGGCGGTCGGCGACGCGCCAGCCCTGGAAGGCCTCGGCCCGCAACCCCAGCCACTGGAAACTCGCGCGCAGCTCGTGGCGGTCTTGCCATTGAGCGACGAGGTTCGCGGTCGCGGTCACGAGCTCGCGTTCGTACTGGTCGACCCGTTCGCCGGCGCGCCAGATCAGCCAGTCCGCGCTGTTCAGCCAAGCCAGACGCAATCCCAGGCCCAGCTCCGGGCTGTAGGTGTAACTGGGCCCGAAGCTCAGCTCCCGGGCCCAGCCGCCCAGGCCTTCCTGGAAGCGGCGCATGCCGGCCGCGTAGCGCCAACTACCCGATTGGGTCGAGCGATAAATCAATTCCACGCTGTCGCGGGCGGCCAGTGCCAGCTCGCCGTGGCCCCGGGTCAGCCGGTCGTCGGTGCCTGAGGTCTCGCGGCGCCAGTAGAGACCCAGGCTGGCGCTGGAGCGGAAGTCTTCGCGCCAGCCGAGGGCGGCGAGGCCGGGCAGGCGCAGGCCGGCGGTGTTCTCGGCCAGTTCCAGTACCGCGCTGAGGCTGCGGTTGCTGCTCGGGCTCTCGGGGGCGAAACCGTTCACGTCCAGCATGCTCTCGAAGCGCAGTTTGCTCAGATCCGGGCGGCGCTGGTAGCCCAGGTCGTTGACGTCGAAGTCCCGGCCGTATCGGGTCAGTTCCAGGCTGTTGTTCCAGGTCCTTTGGGGGGCGTAGCGCAGGCGCAGCCAGCCGCCCCGGTCGCGTTCCGCTGCCTCGGAGCTCATCAGCATGCTTTCCAGGCGCAGCTCAGGCGCGAGGCTCAAGCCCAGGTCCAGGGCTTCGACCCTGGCCTCTCGCTCCAGGCTGGGGCGCCGGGCGCGGGTCGCGAGCAGGCCTAAGGCATGACCGTTGTCATGCCAGCGCAGGCGCGTCACGGCGTAGTCGCGGCCTCGGGCCTCCTGGCCGTCTTCCTCGGCCGCCAGGAACACGCCGTAGTCGAACTGCTCGCCCACGCCCATGTACTTGGCCGCGCCCAGTAGCTCGGAAGCGCCCTCCAGCCCTCGATCCGGTGCCGCGCCGATGCGCCGGGTGTGGACCAGGCGCAGGTCCTCCGTGCCGCGCAGGTCGAACAAGCCCTGGTTCTCGGTGAAGAAGGGCCGTTTGTCCGAGCGCAGGGTCTCGACTGCCGAGAAGTTGACCACCAGTTCGTCGCTCTCGACCTGGCCGAAGTCCGGGTTGACGGTGGCGGTCAGCTGCTGGTCGCTGCGCGGCCGCCAGAACAGATCCACGCCGGCGTCCGCCTCGGCCTCGCCGCGCAGGTTGTCGTGGATCACGGTGGCGTAAGGTGTGGCGTGGAACACGGGTTGGTCGAAATCGGGCACGGTCACTGGGGCGAACACGCTGATGAAGCGCTGGAGAGGACGGATATTGGGGAAGGCATAGCGTTGGTAGCGGCCCATGACCCAGCGCGAGACGTACAGGCCGATGCGCCGCTGCCCGTCCTCGGTCCGTACCATGGGGGCGACCTCCCAGGGGATCCGGATCTCGCTGTACCAGGCCCGGTCGTCGGCATGGGTCGCGTGCTCCCAGCTGCCGTCCCAATCGCCATTGATTTCGCGCTCGTTGAACCAGACGCCGTCGCGCACGGAGTTGCTGCTGGAGACGAAGAAATCGTAGGCGATGACACCCCGGCCGTCGAAGTCGACGGCGACCTCGTTGAAATCCGACTCGCTGAAGGCATCACGGATATGGGCCCGGTTCAGACGCGTCTCCGGCGGCTGCTCGTTGCGAAAGCCCAGGTACAGTCCGTCGGGCCTGGCCAGGTAGCGGACCTCGGTTCGGTATTCGGGTTCGGCCGAGGTCCAGGGCGAAACGGTGACCATGGGCGGGAGCACGCTCGCCGAGCGCCACTCGGCTTCGTCCAGGCGGCCGTCGACGCGAAGGGTGGCGTGGGCGGAACTGGCGGTCAGGGCGAGCAGCCAAGACCAGGACAGGGATAGACGCACTGCGGGAACCTCCTCATTGCATGGCGGAGGGCCCTTGTAACGGCATGGCGACGGGAAGTGATGCCGGAAGCCTACGGCTTGCGTGATGTTTTCATGATGATGTTATTTATCAATCGCTTGCATAGACCGCCAAGTCCGACTCCGCCCGGTCCAGTCGGCAGAAGACGAGCGCGCTCCCGTCGGCGGACAGGGTGAATTCGTTGCTGGTGGCCGGCAGGCTGCGCAGCAGAACCTGCTCGCCACGGTCCCCCTCGCCAGGAACCAGCTCGTAGCGGTAGAACCGGGATTGGAGCGCTTGCCGCTCCAACTGGTAGATGCCCTCGGGACGCAGCAGCCAGTGGTCGTAGGCGCAGGGACAGAAGGCCGGCAGCAGCACCGACTCCCGGCCCGTCGCCAAGTCCATTCGCCACAGGCCGGTGCTGGTGTATTTGGTGTAAAAGAGGCGGGTTCCGCTCGCATCGGCCTGGCCGCCGTAGCCGCCGGCGCGGGTCACTCGCTCGGCATGGCCACCGGCCAGGGCCGTCCGCCAGATCTGCCAGTCGCCGTCGCGATCGGAGCTGAAATAGACCCAATCCCCGTCCGGCGCCCACTCGCCGAGGCTCGCGCCGCCGGTGCCGGTATCCACCGGGCTCAGCTTCCCGCCAGCGAGCGCGTAGAGGTAGAGGCGCCGGGACCCAGTGCTGATCAGGATGCGCCGGCCATCCGGCCCCCAGCGCAGGCGGTGAATGGCGCTGCCATCCGGAACCTCGGCCAGCATCCGGTCCGTGCCGTCTTCCTGCAGCCACAGCGCCGGTCGGCCGCTGCGCTCGGAGGCGAAAGCGAGCCGGCGGTCCCTGGGCGCAAACTGGGCCTTGCCGTCGTAACGCGAGGAGGCGGTTACGCGCCGTGCTTCGCCGCCGGCAAGCGGGGTCGCCCACAGGTTGCTATCGCTGAGCTCGCTGACGAAGCTCAGTTCCTTCGGTCCCGGTCCCGCGGCCAGGGCGCCGACGCCCGTGGGCGTGCTGAAGCGCAGGCTCGGCCCGTCCCCGTCCAGGGGCAGGCCCATGACGCGGCCGCCGTCCCGGTTGTCCTCGTAGACTAGCTCCCGACCATCCCGGCTGAAGCTCAGGCTGCGGGGGGCGTGGTCCAGGCGGGCCAGCACCCGCTCTTCGCCGCTGCCGAGATCCCGCAGCCGGATCTCGCTCTCGCTCCAGTAGGGCGTACGCAAAAAGGCCAGCACTCGTCCATCCGGGGACAAGGCCGGTGCCCGGTCGCCCAGGCCATGCGGCGGCGGTTCGGTGAGGGCCGTGCGCCGCCCGTCGCGGGGGTCCAGGCGCCAGAGCCGGGAAGGCACGGGTGTGAGGGCCGTTTCCCGATCGCTGAGATAGATCTGGCCATCCGCGCCCCAGCGCAGCGTGGCATAGGGGAAGTGTTGGCAGGGTGCCAGTTCCCGCACATCCGCAAAGCGCGGCGGCTCTGCCAGGGTGGCGATGAGTATGCTGCAGGCACTTAAGTCGCCGCGCAGGAAGACCAGGCGACGGCCATCCGGGGACCAGGCCGGGGCTCGCTCGGAAAGTCCGGTCTCGGTCAGGCGGGTCAGGGGTTCTCCCGTGCGCGGTCTGAGGTAGAGCCGGGACTGGTGCGTATCGGCGGGTGTGTGGGCGAAAGCCAGGTAGCGCCCATCGGGCGACCAGGCCGGATCTTGTTCGCTCCCGGACAGGCTGGTCAGGGGGCGCAACACGCCATGGGTTTCCGGCGGCGCGAGCCGCGTGAACCCGGCCAGCGCAATTAGCAGGCCTAGCCCCAGCAAGCCTAGCCCGAACAGGGCCACGGGTTGCCAGCCGCGCGGCTTCGGTGCGTCATGGCTCGATGGAGCTGTGGCGGAGGGCACCCACGGCTCCACGGTCGTCACGAGACGGTAACCTTTCTTGACAATGGTTTCGATGTAGCTGGGCGCCTGAGCGTCGTCGTCCAGGGCCTTGCGCAGTTGGGCGATGACCCGGCTCACGGCGTTGTCGCTTACGGCAATCCCGCCCCAGACCTCGGCCAGTAGTTCATCTTTGCTGACAGTGGCGCCACTCTTCCCGGCCAAATGGCATAGGGCCGCCATGGCCCGGGGCTCCAGGCTGACGACCTTGCCGGCCGACTCCAGCCGGTTGAGCGAGGGGCGTACCCGCCAGGAACCCAATTGGTAGTCGTTGGTACCGGAAGTGGTCATGTCTGCGGATCTGGTGGCAGGAGGCTCGGGGACCGGGAAATCCCCGGTCACTGGCGGGGCCTCCCGAAGGACGGGCATTGTAACCGACAGGGGGGGAGGAAGGTTGGCGAACGCGATGATTTGCCTTGGCGCTGACCTTGGAAGCCTTGGCGCCGGCCCGGCGCCGGCGAGCGGTCGCCCCAGGGTCTGCGCGCCTTGGAGCAGGGACTGATCGAGCGACTGGGACGGTTGATAGACGGCGTTTTGCAGCTGGCGCTCACCCGCCAGAGTCCATGCTACGATGCCGGTTCGCTCAAGGACAGGCTGGGCTCGGTGCTAGAACTCGCCCGCCTCATCGAACGAAGTCAGGAATCGCAATAAGGAGAGCGTCATGAACGAAAACCTAGCCCGCCGCGTCGGCCGCCTGGTCAGCGGCAGTCTGAATGCCTTGGTCTCGGCCGTGGAGAATGCCGCACCCGAGGCGGTCATGGAGCAGGCGATCCGCGAGATCGATGCCGTTATCGACGAGGTGCGGGCCGAACTGGGCCAGCAGCTCGCCCAGAAGCACGTCACCAGCAAGCGCCTGATGGAAGAGAACGCCCGCCACGAAAACCTGGCCGGGCAGCTGGAGCTGGCCGTGGCCGAAGGCCGCGACGATCTCGCCGAGGCGGGCATCGCCGAGCAGATGGACATCGAGGCGCGGCTACCGGTCCTGGAGGCTACTATCGCCGACTGCCTGGCCCGGGAAAAGGAGCTGGAGGCCTATGTCCAGGCCTTGCAGGCCAAGCGCCGGGACATGCGCGCCGAGCTCCAGGCCTTTCAGAAGCAGCAGGCCGAGCGTCAGGCGCCGGCGCAACCCGGCATGCCCGCCGGCACAGCCCCGGCTGAGCGCCGTGCCGACCAGGCCGGCGCCGCCTTCGAGCGGGTCCTAGGGGCCGCCAGCGGCCTGCCGCCGCGCGAGGCCTCGGGCAACGGCCGGCAGCTGGCGGAGCTGGAGGAGCTGGCTCGGCGCAACCGCGTCGCCGAACGCCTGGCGGCCATGAAGGCCGCTGGCCAAGACGGCAAGGCCTGAGGTCCCGCCCATGTGGGAATTGCTGACCGCCGACGAGAATCTGGCGTTTTCCGTGGCCCTGGCCCTGATGCTGCTGCTGGCTGTCCTGGAAGGCGTCTTCAGCCTGCTGGGCGCCGGCCTGTCCGGGCTGTTGGAGGGCTTGGCGCCGGAGCTGGGCGCCGAGCTCGAGGTCCATGCCGAGGCCGGCCTGCCCGAGGCCGAGAACAGCCTGACCCGGGTCCTGGGCTGGCTGCGCGTCGGGCAGGTGCCGGTGCTGATGTTGCTGGTCGTGCTGCTGACCCTGTTCGGGCTCTGCGGCCTGGGCATACAGAACCTGGTGCAGGGCCTGGCGGGCGTCTACCTGCCCGGCTGGCTGGCCTGGTTGCCGGCCCTGGCGGCGGCCCTGCCCCTGACCCGCCTGGTGGGCGGCTGGCTGCACCGCGCCATGCCCAAGGACGAGACCACGGCCGTCTCCGCCGACACCTTGGTGGGCCGCATCGCCACCATCACCCTGGGCACGGCGCGCCCCGGCCAGCCGGCCGAGGCCAAGGCCCGCGATCAGCATGGGCAGACCCATTATTTCCTGGTGGAGCCGGACGGCGAGGGCGAGAGCTTTACTGCCGGAACCCAAGTGCTGCTGACCGAACACCGTGGCACGGTCTACCGCGCCATCGTCAACCCCAATCCCCATCTGGCCGAGCGGCCGGAATAGCCAGACATCCCCCCCAGACGACAACAAGGAGTCGCCGTCCCATGGAAAACCTGATCCCCATTCTGATCATTGCCGGCCTGGTGCTGGTGGCGCTGATGACCCTGGGCTTCATCCTGGCGCGGCTATACAAGCGCGCCACCAAGGAAGTGTCCTTCGTGCGCACCGGCTTCAGCGGCGAGAAGGTCATCGTCAACGGCGGCGCCATCGTCCTGCCGGTGCTGCACGAGATCATCCCGGTCAACATGAACACCCTGCGCCTGGAAGTGCGCCGCGCCGCCGAACAGGCCCTGATCACACGTGATCGCATGCGCGTCGACGTCACCGCCGAGTTCTACGTGCGCGTCAAGCCGCTCGCCGAGTCCATCGCCAATGCCGCCCAGACCCTGGGCCTCAAGACCATGAACCCGGAGGAGTTGAAGGAGCTGGTGGAGGGCAAGTTCGTCGACGCCCTGCGCGCCGTGGCCGCCGAGATGGCCATGGAGGAATTGCACGAGAAGCGCGTCGACTTCGTGCAGAAAGTGCAGCAGGTGGTATCCGAGGACCTGCTCAAGAACGGCCTGGAGCTGGAGACCGTGTCCCTGACCGGCCTGGACCAGACCGGTTTCGAGCACTTCAATCCCCAGAACGCCTTCGACGCCGAGGGCCTGACCAAGCTGACCGAGGCCATCGAGTCGCGGCGCAAGAAGCGCAACGACATCGAGCAGGACACGGAACTCGCCATCAAGCAGAAGAACCTGGAAGCGGAACGCACCAAGCTGCAGATCTCTCGCGAGGAAGAGTACGCGCGCCTGGAGCAGGAGCGGGAGATCCTGATCCGCAAGGCCTCCCAGAGCACGGAGATCGCCCGCGAGCAGGCCGAGAAGTCCCGCGAGGCCGAGGAGGCCGCCATCGCGGCCAAGCGCGAAGTCGACCTGAAGAAGATCACCGCCGAGCGCGACATACAGAACGAGAACACCCAGAAAGAGCGGGCCGTGCGCGAAATGGAGATCGCCAAGCAGCGCGCCGTGGAAGAGGCCGAGATCGAGCGGCGCAAGGCCATCGAGCTGGCCGAGCAGGAGCGCGCCATCGCCGTCGCCGAGAAGTCCCGCGCCGAATCCGAGGCCAAGGCCCTGGCCGACAAGGCCCGCGCCGAGGCGGTGAAGGAAGAGGAATCCGTGGTGACGGTGCGCGAGACCCAGCGCGCCGAGCGCGAGAAGGCGGTGGAGCTGGTGCTGGCCCGGCAGCTGGCCGAGAAGGAGGCCATCGGCCTGACCGTGGCAGCCGAGGCCGAAAAGCGCGCCGCCGAGGATCGCGCCGAGGCCCTGCGCATCGCCGCCCATGCCGATGCCGAGAAGGCCCGCCTGGAAGCCAAGGGCCGCGCCGATGCCGAGGTGATGCTGGCCGATGCCCTGGCGCGCAAGTACAGCGTCGAGGCCGAGGGTAAGCGTGCCGTCAACGAGGCCGCCAACACCCTGTCCGTGGAGCAGATCGCCATGCAGATCCGCATGAGCCTGATCCAGCAGCTGCCCGAGATCATCGCCCAGAGCGTCAAGCCCATGGAGCAGATCAGCGACATCAAGATCCTGCAGGTGCAGGGCCTGGGCGCCGGCCAGGGCGGGAATGGCGAAAGCGCCGAGGCCGGCAACGGCTCCCTGGCCGACCAGGTGGTCAACAGCGCCCTGCGCTACCGGGCCCAGGCGCCGCTGCTGGACTCCCTGCTCGCCGAAATCGGGCTCAAGGCCGGGGACATCAATGCCCTGGCCCAGGCAACCGGTCAGGCGTCGACGCGGGTCTCATAAGCCTGAGCTGAGTGCCCGCATCGCGATAAGGCGCCCGAGTGGCGCCTTATTTCTTTGCATGTGCGCCTCGCGGATTCCCGCCTAGAGCGAGAACTCCATTTGCTCCACGATCCGCGCCCGCCCCCCGGCCATCAGCCCCCGGATGCATCCCGCGCCATCCAGATCCAGGCGCACCTCGATCACGCTGGGCGATGGCTCCGGCATCAGCCGGCCTTGTTCGATGGCGAACACCTCCCGTTCCATGCCCATCCGCTCCCGCAGGAAGCAGGCCAGGGGGCCGGCGGCCATGCCGGTCGCGGCTTCCTCGGCGATGCCGTAACGCGGCGCGAACATGCGCGCGCCGGCCTGGCGGCCGGGCTGGCGGGCTTCCAGTGAGAAGGCATAAAAGCCGATCAGATCGAAACGCTCGCTGAGGGCCGCGATGGCGTCGAGCCGTGGCTGGATGCCGGACACCGCCGCCTCGTTCCGCAGCGGCAGGAGCAGGAAGCCATTGCCGGTGTCGACGATGCAGGGCGCCAGCCCGGTATGGAGCGCCGAGGCGTCCAGGCCCAGGCCGGCCAGTGCCGCCGCTTGTTGGCCGGCATCCAACTCCGCGTAGCGCGGCGCCTTCTGCTCCATATAGGCCAGTTCGCGGTCCAGTTCGATGCGGCGCAGGCCGTCGATGGTCTCCTTGCTGGCGGGGCCGGCGGGGAGCCTCCCCAGTTGGCGCAGCAGGGAGAAGGCGGCGATCGTGGCATGGCCGCAGTGGGCGATCTGGCGCGTCGGCGTGAAGAATTCCAGCTTGCAGTTGGCCTGGGTGGAGGTGGAGACGAAGGCGGTCTCCGACAGGCCCAGACGGGCGGCGATGGCTTGCTTCTGGGCCGGGCCCAGGCCATCGGCATAGGGCACGACCCCGGCGGGATTGCCGCCGGCCTCGCCGTCGGTGAAGGCATGGACGCGGTAGACGGACCGATTCATGGGGAGGTACTCGCAGGGCCGCCAGTGCTTGGCATTG
Organism: Gammaproteobacteria bacterium; assembly: GCA_016182845.1. Classification (GTDB taxonomy): domain Bacteria; phylum Pseudomonadota; class Gammaproteobacteria; order Enterobacterales; family Permianibacteraceae; genus JACPFT01. The sequence continues at coordinate 21,631 of JACPFT010000015.1, read as the reverse complement.
ATGACATTGTTGTTAAATGCGCGCTAGGTAACAATGACGTTGTTGTTCAATGGAATGTTGAGAATATGGAAACAATGTCTGAGCCCAATGCGGAAGCCTTGCGCGTATTTGCCCAGGTAGTGGAATCGGGCAGCTTCTCCTCGGCCGCCCGGCACCTGGGGCTGACCACTTCGGCGGTCAGTCGACAAGTCTCGCGTCTGGAGCGCGAGCTGGGCGCACGCCTCTTGAACCGTACGACGCGCAGCCTGTCGCCCACCGAGTTGGGCCGGGAAGTCCATGCCGGCGCGCGCCAAGTCGGGGAGATCCTGCGCGCTTTACGGAGCCTGGCCGGAGCCCAGGCCGGCGAGGCTCGCGGCCTGCTGCGGCTCTCTGCGCCCGTGGTCTTCGGGCAGGCCTGGCTGGCGCCGCGCCTGCCCGGCTTCCTGGACCGCTTTCCAGGCATCGGCCTGGAGCTGAGCCTGACGGACCGCATGGTGGATCTGGCGGAAGAGGGCATCGACCTGGCGCTGCGCATCACCCGCCAGCCGGCGCCCGGCTGGATCGCCCGGCCGCTCATGGCGGTGCGCTATGTGCTGGTGGCCAGTCCGGCCTACCTCGAGCGGCGGGGTCTGCCCGAACGGCCCGAGGCGTTGACGGAGCATGCCTGCCTGCATCTGGGCTATGGCGAGTTCGGCGGGGAATGGAGCCTGTACCGCGGAGAGGAGCGCGTGGCGGTGAGCGTGTGCACGCGCCTGCGCATCAACAATAGCGCGGCCCTGGTCGCGGCGGCCCAGGCCGGCGCCGGCCTGGCCCTGGTGCCGCAGTTCGCCGCCGAGGCCGCCCTGGCTCGGGGCGAGCTCTGCCCCGTGCTTGGCGACTGGCGGTTCGAGCCGCCCTATGCCGCCACCGTCCACGCCGTCTGGCTGCCCGGCAAACACATGCCCCTCAAGCTGCGCGCCTTCCTCGATCATTTCGCCGCCGAGGGCTCGGCCTGAGGGCGTCTGAGACGGGCGCCCGCCAGGCGTGCCGGCCTGGCGAAGGGACTTGCATCCCCGTCTCGCGGGTGTAGTGTTAAGAAAGATACGGAGCACGCGAGGGGAGCCATCATGTACACCAGCGCCTATTCCATGACCACCCTGTTCGAACAGCTGGGCCTGCCGGCAGACGCCTACAGCATGCGACACTTCCTGGCCAGCCATCGGCTGCCGGTGGGCATGAGCCTGGCCGATGCGCCCTACTGGAACAAGGCCCAGGCACGCTTCCTGCGCGAGGCCTGGCGAGAGGATGGGGATTGGGCCGAACTGGTGGACGAGTTGGCGCGCAGCCTGTCCACCGACGAGCCGGTGCAGCAGATGATCGGCCGTTCCGACCCTTGGACGCAGGAACTGGGCTGAGAGGCGAAAAACCGGCGAAAAAAAGGGGTGACTCTCGTCACCCCTGCGCTTGCGAACCAAACATCAGGCGATGTCTGGTTTTTAAAACCTTAGAACTGCTGGAACTCGTCGCTGGACAGCTGGCCGTCGGCGTCAACGTCCAGGGCAGCAAAGTCCTGGCTCAGGCTGGCGATGCTCTGGGCTTCTTCCAGGCTCACCAAACCATTCTGATCGGCATCCACATCCGCGAAGCGCCCATTGTTGTCGGCAAAGGCAACGGCCGAGACAATCAGGGTGACGGCAAACAGGATGTTCTTCATGGTGGACTCCGATACAGCGTAAAGCGTGTGTATCGGACTAAAGCAGGTAGCGTGCCAATAATTGCAACGCACTGAATTGTAAGGAATATTTGTTTTTTCCAGCCCGCAAGCCCACTCCGCTTCGCTCTGGACTGTCGCCAAATGGCGACAGCTTTCTGAGGGGGCGCCGCTCGTGCATGAAAAATACTTACAAAACAGTATGTTACACGTGTCGCCGATAAGCGACAGGGAAGATGGGCTGTCGCCAATTGGCAACAGCCCGAGCAGGGGCTAATCGTCCTTGCCCTTGAAGGCTTCCAGATCGATCTCGTGCTTGGCCAGGAGCTTGTAGAAGTCCGTACGGTTGCGTTGCGCCAGGCGCGCGGCCTGGCTGACATTGCCGTCGGAGATCTGCAGCAGCTTGACCAGGTAGTCGCGCTCGAACTGATCGCGGGCGTCATTGAGGGAGGGCAGTTGCTGGACGCCTCCGGAGCGCAGGGCCTTCTGCACCAGGCTGGCCGGGATCACCGGCGTCGTGCACAAGGCCACCGTCTGCTCCACCAGGTTGTAGAGCTGGCGCACATTGCCCGGCCAGGGTGCGGACACCAGCATTTCCACGGCATCGGGGGCGAAGGAGCGCACATGGCCGGGCGCCTTGGCGATGATCTTTTTCAGGAAATGGTTGGCCAGCAGGGGAATGTCCTCGCGCCGGTCACGTAGGGGCGGCAGCTTGAGGGACACCACGTTTAGGCGGTAGAACAAGTCCTCGCGGAACTCGCCCTTGGCCAGGGCGGCCTCCAGATCGCTATGGGTCGCGGAGATCACCCGGGCATCCACCTCGACGACCTGGGTCGAACCCACGGGCCGGATCTGCCGCTCCTGGAGCACGCGCAGGAGCTTGACCTGTAACGGAAAGGGCATGTCGCCGATCTCGTCCAGGAAGATCGTGCCGGTATCGGCGGTCTGGAAAAGGCCGCGATGGGCCGCCACCGCGCCGGTGAATGCGCCCTTGGCATGGCCAAAGAGCTCGCTCTCCAGCAATTGCTCGGGCATGGCGCCGCAGTTCAGGGCCACGAAGGCCGCCTTGGCACGCTTGCTGGCCTTGTGGATGGCCTGGGCCAGTAGCTCCTTGCCCGTGCCCGATTCGCCCAGCAGCAGGATGGAGACATCGGAGCCGGCCACCAGCTTGGCTTGGGCCAGGAGTTCCTGCATCACCGGCGAGCGGGTGATGATCTCGGCACGCCAGCCCTCGTCGGCGCTCTCGCTGCGGCCGGAGACCTCCAGGGCCTTGCGCAGGGTCTTGAGCAGTTCTTCCTTGTCGATGGGCTTGGTGAGGAAGGCGAACACGCCCTGTTGCGCGGCGGCCACCGCGTCGGGTATCGAGCCGTGGGCGGTGATCATGATCACCGGCAGGCTGGGCGCCGCCTGCTGCACGGCCTTGAGCACGCCCATGCCGTCCATGCCCTCCATGCGGAGATCGGTAATCAAGAGGTCCGGCGGCGAGAGCTTGAGCTTGTGCAAGGCCTCTTCGCCGCTGCTGGCCGTGCTCACCGCGTAGCCCTCCGCTTCCAGGCGCATGGACAGCAGCTTGAGCAGGCTGGGGTCGTCGTCCACCAGCAGAATCTGGGATTTATCCTTGGCCATGGGCAATCCTCAGGGCTGGTCGGTGGGGGCCGGCGGCGTGGCGCCGGGCTCGGGCTTGTCGGGTTTCGGCTTGGGCGGGACTGGTTTAGGCGAATCGGTCTTGGGCGAACTGGGCTTGGTTTCGGCGGGCGTCGCTGCCGCCGGCTTGCCCTTGGACGGCTCGGCGGGCTTGGCGGGGGCGGGCTCCTTGGGTGCCGGCGCCGGGCCGGGCGGCACGGGGGATGCGGCCTTGGCCTCGTTGGATGCCTTGGGCTCCGGCGTGGCCGTTTCCGGGGGCGACTCGCTGCGCTGGCGCTCGTTCATGCGCAGCTCGATGGTGGTGAGGGCCTTGATCTTGGCTTCCAGGGCATCCTTGGCGCCTTGTTCCTGGGCGAGGCGCTGCTCCAGGCGCTGGCGCTCCTTGGTGGCGGCACGCAGCTCGCCCAGGTGGTGGGCCTGGATGGCGACCAGGTGCTGCTCTTCGGGCTTGAGGCGCGGGTCCAGGCGCAGGTTGTTGAGCAGGCGCAGGGCACGCTCCTGGCGGCCCGCCTGGCTGCTCATGGACAGGCTCAAGGCGTGGCGCATCACCGCTTCCCCGGTGGGGGCGGCATTCATGGCCCGCTCGGTTTCCGAGATGCGCTTTTCCAGGCCCTGGCGGCTTAAGGCAAGCAGTTCCTGCTGGTAGCGCAGCCAGGCTTGCAGGGGATGCTCGGTAGGCAGGCTAGGCGCATGCTCGCGGCACACGGCGGCCGGCGGGGGCGTGGGGCGGGTTTCCCGATTCGGCTCAGGCTGCGGTCGGCTGGCGCAGGCGCTCAGCGCTAGCAGCATCAGGCCCGATAACACACTCTTGTTCATTCACGCTCCAACGCGCTTGGCGCCCAGGTCCAGGGGGAACTGGATGCGGAAGCAGGCTCCCGTTCCCACCGAGTCCAATAATTCCAGATGGCCGCCATGGGCGGCGATGCATTCCCGGGCCACGGACAGGCCGATGCCCGAACCCTTGACCGGCCCGGAGCGGTGCGCCGAGCCCTGGTAAAAGGGCATGAAAATGTGTTCGCGCTCGTCGAGCGCCACGCCCGGACCCTCGTCGCGCACATGCAGCAGAAAGCTGTCGGCGAGCTTCTGCCAGGAAATACTCACCAGGCCGCCATCTGGCGTGAAATTCACCGCATTGCCGATGAGGTTGTCGATGGCCGTGCGCAGCTTGCCGCGATCGGCGTGCAGGCTGGCGGTTTCGCCCTGCAATTCCAGGCGCAGATGCTTGGCGTTGGCGCTGAGCTTGTGGGCGCTGACCACGCTGCCCACCAACTCGCGCACGTCGAATTCCGAGATGTGCAGGTTGCCGGCATGGATCACATTGTAATCCAGCAGGTTTTCGATGAGTTTCTGCAATTCCCGGGAATTGCTTTGCAGGATGGACACCACCTCGCGCTGGGCCTCGGTGAGGGGCCCGGGGATCTCCTCGGCCAGGAGATCCGAGCCTTCGCGCAAACCGGCCAGGGGGGTCTTGAGCTCGTGGGACATATGGCGCAGGAATTTCTGCTTCTCCGCCTCCAGCTCGGCCAGGCGGGTGCGTAGCCAGTCCAGGCGCTCGCCCACGGCCCGCAGATCGTCCGGCCCGTTCAGCTCGATGGGGCCGGTGAAGCGGCCGTCGCCGATGCCGCTGATGATGTGGTCCAGCTGGCGTATGGGCTTGGCGATCAGGAAGGTGAACATGGCCACCAGGAGGGCCGTGGCCGGCCCCAGGGCGATGGACTGGGCCAGGATGTCCTTCTGGCGCGTCGTGGCGGTGCTCTGCATGGACGCCACCTTGCTGTCCACCAGTTGGCTGGACTCGCTGGCAAGGCGCTCGGCGTGCCGGGTCAGGTCTTCGAAGCCGCTCAGAATCTCGTCGTGGGCGCGGCCGGGCTTGAGAGTGGAGAGTAGGGCATTCAGCTTTTCAGCGCCCTGACGCAGGGCGAAGATCGGCTCGGAATCGGGCCGCACGCGCTCCAGGGTGTCCAGGGCTTGGCGCAGGCTGGCATGATGTTGGGCGAAGACTTTCAGGAAACCGGCATCGCCCAGCAATACATATTGGCGCGCCGTGCGCTCCATATTGCTCAAAGCGCCCTGCACCGCTTGGCTGGAGCGGGTCGCCTGCACCACGTCCATGACCGTGCCCCGGCTCTGCTCGGCCAGGGTATCCAGGGCGCGCACGCCGTTGTAAATGGCCAGCACCAGTGGCAGCAGCACGACGGCGAAGCCGAGCAGCACCAGGCGCAGGACGGAACGGGGTTGCAGCTTCTTGAGCATGAGTCTTCGCTTGAGATAAACCGGCCTATTATGCCGGAACCGGGAAGATTATTAACCGCCAAGGAGGCCAAGAACGCGAAGGGAAGAAAGATTTATACCGCTAGGGCCGCCAAGGCCGCGAAGCAGGAACTATTGCCGCAAGCATTTGAGCCGTGCCTCATTTTCAAACCTTTGCGGCCTTTGCGGTTCATTCTTCTCTGTCTCCCATGGCGATTAATCTCAATCTTGCCGTGAGTCCCAGAAACGACAACGGCCCCGAGCGGGGCCGTTGTGCCAGGTGGGGCCCGAATTACTGGGCGGCCTTCACCTGAATGGTCGAGATCGTGCGGCGGTTCAGGCTGCGCTCGGTCTCGTCGGCGTTGCTATTGAGCGGACGGACTTCACCGAAGCCTTCGGCCTTCAGGCGCGAGCCGTCGACGCCGAACTGCTTGACCAGGATGTCGCGCACGGCGTTGGCGCGGCGCTCGGACAGCTTCTGGTTGTATTCGTCCGTGCCGATGTCGCAGGTATGGCCTTCGAGGGTGGCGACGGTCTCCGGATGTTCCTTCAGGAAGCTGGCCGCCTTCTCGATCTCGCCCATGTATTCGGGCTTGACCAGGGACTTGTCGAAATCGAACTGCACCTTGAGCTCGATGGACACCTGCTCCTTCATGGTCGGGGGGCAGCCGGTGGCATCGACCTGCACGCCGGGCGGAGTGCCCGGGCACTGGTCGACGTTGTCGCAGACGCCATCGGCATCGCTGTCGGCGCAAGCCGCCGGAGCCACCGGGGCCGGTTCGCTGGCCGGGGCCGCGTCTTCGCTGCCGCCGAAGTGGAAGGCGACGCCGACGCCGGCGCCAAAATCGGTCACGTCGCCGAAGTCATGGCTGGCGTTCAGGCCGGCGTTCAGGGAAAAGTGCGGATTGAAGTAGTGACGGACGCCGGCGCCGATGGTCAGCTGCTTGTCCATGTCCAGATCCTGGTCGAAGTTGCCTTCGATATCGACCTTGTCGTGATTCTGGATGCCCAGGCTGACATAGGGCTGGGTGGCGCCGCTGGTGTTCATGAAATACTGGCCTTCCACGCGCCAGGATTTCAGCTCCGCGTCTAGGCCGCCAATGACCGGTACCTTGCCATCGACTTCGCCGCTGACTTCGGAGTAGGAGGCGCTGACGCCCAGGGCGTCGGTGAAGCGGTAGCCGCCGTGGAGGCGGTAACCGGCGCCCTTTTCGAGCAGCATGTCGACGCGATCCGGCCAGAAATATTCGGCATTGGCGCCGACGGTGAATTCACCGGCTTTGCCGGCCAGGGCCGGGGCACTGACGGCCAACAGCACGCCCATGGCGGCGATGGAACGGACAAACAGCTTCGTGGTGGTCATGCCTAGGGTCTCCCTCGGTTGGCATAGCGGAGCCTCGAACCGTACCGTGTTCGCGCGAAGGCGTTGCGGTGGAATCGGGTGGCTCCAGTTGTTTTTGTTGTGGCTAAAGCTAGTTTCCGTCAGCTGAACGGGCGCTGAGCCTGACGCGATGTCGCTGACTTTAGATGAGATGTGGTCAAAAGCCAACACACAGTGTTCATTATCCGGGCCGCGCCTAAAGTCTCGCGAAGGCGAGTTCCGCCGCGTCCAGGGTGGCGGCAATCACCCCATCGTCATGCACCGCCGATACGAAGCCGGCCTCGAAGGCGCTGGGCGCGAGGTAGACGCCCTCGTCCAGCATGGCGTGGAAGAAGCGGTTGAAGCGCGGCGTGTCGCAGGCGGCCACTTCGCCGAAATTGCGCACCCGCGCCTGTTCGGTGAAGAACAGCCCGAACATGCCGCAGCAGTGCTGGGTGAGCAGGGGGACGCCGGCCGCGTCGGCGCGGGCCTTGAGGCCTTGCACCAGCTTGTCGGTCTGGGCGGCTAGGCGCTCGTGGAAGCCCGGCGCGGCGATGAGTTTCAGGGCGGTCAGGCCGGCGGCCATGGCCACGGGATTGCCGGACAGGGTGCCGGCCTGGTAGACGGGGCCCAGCGGCGCCAACTTTTCCATGATCTCGCGCCGGCCGCCGAAGGCGCCGACCGGCATGCCGCCGCCGATGATCTTGCCCAGGGTGGTCAGATCCGGGCTGATGCCATAGAGCGCTTGCGCGCCGCCCAGGGCGACGCGGAAGCCGGTCATGACCTCGTCGAAGATCAGCAGGGCGCCATGGGCGTTGCAGAGGCTGCGCAGACCTTCGAGAAAGCCGGGCTCGGGCGGGATGAAGTTCATGTTGCCGGCGATGGGCTCGACGATGATGGCGGCGATGTCGCCCTGGTGTTCGGCGAACAGGGCCTCGACGCTGGCCAGATCGTTGAAGCCGGCGGTGAGCGTGTGCTCGGCGAAGCTGGCCGGCACGCCGGCCGAGGAGGGCACGCCGCCCTTGCCGCCGGACAGCGTCAGCATGCCCGAACCGGCCTTCACCAGCAGGGCATCGCCATGGCCGTGGTAGCAGCCCTCGAACTTGATGAGCTTATTGCGGCCGGTGTAGCCGCGCGCCAGGCGGATGGCGCTCATGGTGGCCTCGGTCCCGGAGGAGCACATGCGCACCATGTCCATGGAGGGCACGAGCCGGCAGACCAGCTCGGCCATGTCGATCTCGGCCTCGGTGGGCGCGCCGAAGGACAGGCCGCGCCCGGCAGCCTCGCGCACGGCCTCGAGCACCTCCGGGTGGTTGTGGCCCAGGATCATGGGGCCCCAGGAACCGACGTAGTCGATATAGGTCCGGCCATCGGCATCGGTGATATGGACGCCATCGGCGCTGGCGATGAAGCGCGGCGTGCCGCCCACGCCCCGGAAGGCACGCACCGGCGAATTGACGCCGCCGGGGATGTGTTGCTGGGCACGGGCGAAGAGGTCTTCGGAACGGGTCATGGGGAATCCTTTGGGATTAACCGCCAAGGCGCCAAGACGCCAAGGGGATACAGACAATAAGAAAGCTGATGCTTTCAAACCCCTTGGCGTTCTTGGCGCCTTGGCGGTTAATTTCGTTCATGCCTTAGCCGCGCTGGCCGGCGTACCAGTTCACCGGGCGGGCGTGCTGGTCCACTTGACCGGCGACGTCCAGGACCAGGGCGAACAGGGCCATGCGCACCAGGACGCCGTTGTCGGTCTGGCGGAAGATGGCCAGGTTCGGGTTGTCGTCCAGGTCCGTGGCCAGCTCGCTGGCTTCCGGGCGCGAGTCGCGGGGCAGGGGATGCATGATCACCGTGTGCGGCTCGCAATGGCGGGTATAGATGGCGCTGTTCAGGCGGAACTTGCCCCGGTAGCGGTCGGCCTCGGCCTGATTGGGGAAACGCTCTTCCTGGATGCGGGTCATGTAGACGATGTCCTGGCCGGCGATGCCCGCCTCCAGGTTCTCGGTCTCGGTAACTTCATGACCGGCGGCACGCAGCTGCTCGACGATCTCGCCGGGCATCTTCAGCTCGGCGGGCGTGACCAGGGAGAACTTGACGCCCTTGAACTGCTTGATGAGCTTGGCCAGGGAGTGCACGGTGCGGCCGTAGCGCAGATCGCCGAGCATGGCGATGCGCAAGCCGTCCAGGTCGCGGCCCTTGGAGATCAGTTCCTTGCGGATGGTGTAGAGATCCAGCAGGGCCTGGGTCGGGTGCTCGTTGGCGCCGTCGCCGCCGTTCAGGACCGGCACGCGGCTGGCCGCCGCGAATTCCGCCACCGAGCCCGAGGTCGGGTGGCGCATGGCGATGGCATCGGAATAACCGGAGAGCACGCGCGCCGTGTCGGCCAGGGACTCGCCCTTGCTCAGGGAGGAGTTCTGCAGGCCCACGGTCTCGCGCACATGGCCGCCCAGGAGGTTGAAGGCGCAGCCGAAGCTGACGCGGGTGCGGGTCGAGGGCTCGAAGAACATGGAGCCGAGGATGGCGCCGTCCAGGACCTTGGTGACCTTCTCGCGCCGGGCGTAGGGCGCCATGGCGTCGGCGGTCTGGAACACGGTTTCGATGTCCTCGCGCTGGAACTGGGACACGGACAGGATGTGGGCGCCTCGGAAATTCATAGCGATCTCATTGAGCTTCAAATAGATGGGCATAGGCTTGCGCGGCGGCCATGACATGGGCCTGACCGAACACGCCGTGCACGGCGGCCAGCATGTCGGCGCCGGCCGCGAGCAGGGTTGCGCCATTGTCCGGCGTGACGCCGCCGATGGCAACCCGGGGCAGGCCGAAACGCCGGGCCGCGTGCAGGAGCTCGGGCGTCGCGGCCGGTGCGCCCGGCTTGGTCTGGGAGTCGAAGAAGCGCCCGAAGGCGAGATAGCTCGCGCCCTCCAGGGTGGCCCGCTCGGCGAGCTCCAGGCTGGCATGGCAGGTGGCGCCGATGATGGCCTCGTTGCCCAACCAGAGCCGGGCTTCCAGGATGGAACCGTCGGCCTGGCCTAGGTGCACGCCATGGGCGCCGCTCTCGGCCGCCAGGGCCACATCGTCGTTGACGATGAATAGGACACCGAGCTTGCGGCAGAGGCTGTTCAGCGCGCTTGCTTCCGCGAGACGCCTGTCTGCGTCGGCGGACTTGTCCCGGTACTGGATGAGCGCCGCGCCGCCGAGGATGGCGGCCTGCACGCCGCTCAGCAAGGCCTCCCGATCGGGCATCAGTCCCGCGTCGGTGATGGCGTAGAGGCCGCTCAGGCGGATGGTGTTCAATATCCTTCCCCGCTCCAGTCCTCTTCCTCCACATCCTCGTCGCCGAACCAGAAGAAGCGGTTCGGGTAGTGTTGACCCTCGCCCAGGACATAGCCATTGGCCAGGCTTTCCCAGGTGTAGTTCATGGCCTCGCTCACCACCTGCTCGATGGGCAGCTTGAGGGCCATGAGGCCGGCGATGCTGGCGGCCAGGGTGCAGCCCGAGCCGTGGTAGAGGGCTGGCAGGCGGGTGTAGCTGAAGGTATCGGGCTTGTCCTGGCTACTGTACAGCGTATTGAGCACGGCCGGCGTGGCCTCGTGGCCACCGGTGATCAGTACATACCCGCAGCCCAGCTGGATGAGCTCCTTGGCGCAGTCTTCCAAGGCTGTCTTGCCGGTCAGGCGGCGGGCTTCTTCGCCATTGGGCGTGCAGATCGTGGTGCGCGGCAGCAGTTGTTCCCGGATGACCGCGATGAGCTCCTCCGAATCGACGCGGGTGCCGCCGCCTGCCGCCAGGACCGGATCCAGGACCACCGGCAGCTTGGGGTATTCCGCCAAGAGGCCGGCGATGGCACGGGCATTGTCCGCCGAGCCCAGCATGCCGATCTTGAAGGCCTCCACCGGCATGTCGGCCAGCACGGCGCGGGCTTGTTTGAGCACGAACTCTGCCGGCAGGGCCGAGAATTCGTGGACATTGTGGCTGTCCTGGACGGTGAGCGTGGTGATGGCCGTGGTGGCGAAGCAGCCATGGCTGGCCAGGGCCTCGATATCGGCCTGGATGCCCGCGCCGCCGGAGGGATCATGGCCGGAGAAGCACAGAACAACCGGGACGGTGGTAGGTTCGGCGGGCATGATGCACAATCCTTCTCAAGAAAACGGCGATTTTAGCACGCCGCTTCCGCTTCATTTTTGTTTAGCAAGGCACAAGGCGCCCCATGGAAAACACCCATCAACCCTACAAAAAATGGCACTGCCTGGTCTGCGGCTTCATCTACGACGAGGCCGAAGGCTGGCCCGATGACGGCATTCCGCCCGGCACGCGCTGGGAGGATGTGCCCCTCAACTGGACCTGCCCGGACTGCGGTTCTACCAAGGACGATTTCGAAATGGTGGAGCTGCGCTGAGGCTGAGGTCCAAGTCCGGCTAAAGCCGGACCTAGGCGAACGCGTCTTGTAGGTCCCGCTTCAGCGGGACAAGTCCGGCTCAGAAGGGCTTCACCACCGCCAGGTAGACGATGGCGACGAGGAACAGTGCCGGTATCTCGTTGAACAGCCGGTAGAATCGGTGGCCGCGGGTGTTGGCGTCGGCGGCGAAGGTCCTGACCATGCGCCCGCAGACAATCTGGTAGGCCAAGAGGCCGAAGACCAGCAAGAGCTTGGCGTGGAACCAGTGGCTGGCCTTGAACCAGGCCAGGCCGTATTCCCAGGCCAGGGTGCCGCCCAGGACGAAGGTCAGGCCCATGCCGATATGGCTCATGATGAGCAGTTTCTTTTCCATGAGCTTGAACCGTTCGCGCCCGGCGTGGTCTTCCGTATCGGCGTGGTAGACGAACAAACGCGGCAGATAGAACAGGCCGGCGAACCAGGTGACCATGGCCATGACGTGAAAGGCTTTCAGGGCCAGCATGGGGATGCTCCTTCTTCTTCTTCTTGCGGTTTTCGTGCGGCATGCGCGTGAACGGCTGGCATAATAAACCATTCCTTCGGTGAGGTAGTGCGCGTGCACCGTAACCTGATCATCGTGCGCCGGCCACCGGCGTATTGGCATCTGCTCCAGGCCGGTGCGGCCTTGAGCTTCCTGTTTTTCGGCTTCTGGCTGGGCTTCGCCGCCAGCCCCGAGGCCCTGCCCCGGGCCCTGGCGCCGGTCGTGCCCGATCCCGCTGCTGCCCAGGCTCTGGCCGAGCTCAAGGACAAGCTGGCCGCCAGCCAGCGTGCCTACGATGTTGAAAAGGCCAGCAGCCAGCAGAATGCCCGGCACATGGCCGAGCTGGAGTCCGATAAGTATCGGATGGAGAAGGAGATTTCTCTCTACAAGTCGATATTGCAACCGGCCAAGGGCGCCAAGCCCAAGCCGGGCCTGGAGATCGCCGGTTTCGACTCCTCGGCCCTGGACAAGACCCACTACCGTTTCCGCCTGACCCTGGTCAACAACCAGGCCAAGAAGCCGGCGCGCGGCGAGGTGAGCCTGCAGCTTCAGGGCCGGGTCGATGGCGCGGCCAAGACCTTGAACCTGGCTGACTTGGCCGGCCTCTCGGGCGGCAAGACCAAGTACCAGTTCCAGCAATTCCACTACCTGGACGGCGAGCTGGTCCTGCCCGAGGCTTTTCAGGCCGAGAAGGTCATCGTGACGGTCAAGCCCGCCGAGCGCGGCGCCAAGAAGCAGAGCAAGGAGTTCCCATGGTTGGGCCGAAGCTGAACTGGCGTGCCTGGTTCAAGAGCCTGTTCGAGCCGCCCCACGGCGTGGCCGATAGCCTGCTGGCGCGCGGCAGCGTGCTGCAGGGCGAGCTGCGCTTCCGCGGCGTCTTCTACCTGGCCGGCGAGGTGCACGGGCCGGTGATCGGCGAGCCGGGCGCCATGCTGGTGATCCTGCCGGAAGGCCGGGTCGGCGGCGATCTGCGCTGTCCCTTCGTGGTGGTGGGCGGCGAGGTCCAGGGCGATATCCACAGCGAGGGCCATGTGCACCTGGAAGCCGGCGCCCGCGTGGCCGGGCATGTCTACTACCGCCTGCTGGAAATGCACAGCGGCGCCCAGGTGGCCGGCCACTTGGTTCGCCAGGACGAACGGCATGCCCAGCTCAAGGAATCGCCCCAGCTCAAGGAGCCGTCCTCGCTCAAGGAGCAGCCCGAACTGGCCCCAGCCAGCCCCAAGGCGGAGAATTCTTGACTATGGCGCTAGGTTTTTCGGATAATTTGTTGCTAAGCACCAGTGTTGTAACCCGGAGTCCCTCATGACGGTCGAAACCTTCATCCCTTCCCTGCTGACTTTCTCCGACGCAGCGGCGGCCAAGGTCAAGGCCTTGATCGAGGAAGAGGGCAATCCGGAACTCAAGCTGCGCGTCTTCGTCACCGGTGGCGGTTGCTCGGGCTTCCAGTACGGCTTCAGCTTCGACGAGACTCAGAACGAGGACGACACGGAAGTGGAAAACGACGGGGTCAAGCTGGTGGTCGACGCCATGAGCTTCCAGTACCTGGCCGGCGCCGAAATCGATTACACCGAGGGCCTGTCCGGCGCCCAGTTCGTGATCAAGAACCCCAATGCCAAGAGCACCTGCGGCTGCGGCTCGTCGTTCTCCCTGTAACATCTTGTGTAGCCTGGGTTAGGCCGAAGGCCGTAACCCGGGTTCACCGCTTACCTCGATAATCCCCGCCAGGCTCTCGAAACACTGACTCTTCGCCTGCTCCAGAAACGCCGCCATATAAGGCGCGTCCCGCTGCTCCTCCCGGATCGCCGCGTAGAGCGTGCATCGCAATCCCTCCCGCCCCAGGGGCTTGGCCACCACGTCCGCCTTGCCGAGATACTCGGCGATCACCCAGTTGGGCAGGGCCGCCACGCCCCGGCCGCCGGCCACCAGCTGCACCAGCATCTGCGTCAGATCGACCCGGCGCTGGGTCTTGGGCTGCACGCCGGCCGGTTCCAGGAAGCGCGTGTAGACATCCAGCCGCGATTTCTCCACCGGATAGGTGAGCAGGGTCTCCCCGGCCAGATCCGCCGGTTCGATCCAGGCTTTCGCCGCCAGTGGGTGCTCCCTGGCCAGCAGCAACCGGGACTCGTAGCCGAACACGGGCTGATAGCCGAGCCCGGCCAGAGCGCGCGGATCCGAGGTCACCACCAAGTCCAGCTCCCCGGCCGCCAGGGCCGGCAAGGCGTCGAAACTGAAACCGCTCAGCAGATCGATGTCCACCCCCGGCCAGGAATCCCGGTAGCGGTCGATGGCCGGCATCAGCCAGCTGAAGCAGCTATGGCATTCGATAGCCATGTGCAGCCGCCCGGCCTCGCCGCCCGCCAGGCGCTTCAGCTCCCGCTCTGCGTCCTGGAATAGCGGCAGGGCCGCATCGGCCAGGGCCAGGAGCCGCAAGCCCGCCGGCGTGAAACGCAGGGGCCGGCTCTTGCGCTCGAAGAGCTTGAGCCCCCAATAGTCCTCCACATCGGCCAGCTGGTGCGACAGGGCCGATTGGGTCAGGCACAGCTTGTCGGCGGCCTGACTCAGGCTCTGGCACTCGCGCAGTACGCTCAGGGTACGCAGATGGCGGCGTTCCAGCACGGCGCTCTCCTTCTTCTTGAATTTTGTTCATACAGAGCATGAAAACTCTCAGTTTGATTCATTGTGCTCAAGCCTTGAGAATGCTGTCAACGAATCCTGTTCGGTCTGATGGCGCTTTTGTCGCTTATCACCGAATTCATGCCGGCAAACTGGAGCAAACCATGGCACTCACCCATATCCTGGGCTTTCCCCGTATCGGCGCCCGCCGCGAGCTGAAGACCGCCGTCGAGGCCTATTGGGCCGGCGCATCGACCCTGCCCGAGCTGGAAGCCGTGGCGAGGGAGTTGCGCGCCCGCCACTGGCAGACCCAGGCCGAGGCCGGCCTAGGGCTCGTCGCCATCGGCGATTTCGCTTATTACGACCAGGTGCTGGAGCTGTCCGGCCTGCTGGGCGTCATCCCGCCGCGCTTCACGGCAGCCGGCGAATCCGTGGATCTGGACCTGCTGTTCCGCATGGCGCGCGGCAAAGGCGTGCAGGCCTGCGGTCATCAACACGCTGAGACTTTCGCCTGCGAGATGACCAAGTGGTTCGATACCAACTACCACTACATCGTGCCGGAGTTTCAAGAAGATCAAGCGTTTGGCATTCACTACGCCGGCCTGTTCGCCCAGGTGGCCGAAGCTCGGGACCTGGGGCACGCGGTCAAGCCGGTGCTTCTCGGGCCCCTGAGCTACCTCTACCTGGGCAAGGCCAAGGGCGGCGCATTCGACAAGCTGGCGCTCCTGCCGCGCCTCCTTCCGGCCTACCGGCAGATCCTGGCGCGCCTGGCCGAGCTGGGCGCGGACTGGGTGCAGCTCGACGAGCCTATCCTGGCCCTGGATCTGCCGGCCGCCTGGCGTCAGGCCTTCGCCGGCGCCTACGCCAGCCTGGCGGCCAGCCCGGTCAAGCTGCTGCTGGCCAGCTATTTCGGCGGCTACGAGGACAACCTGGACTGCGCCCTGAGCCTGCCGGTGGCCGGCCTGCATTGCGATGCGGTGCGCGCCCCGGACGAAGCCTGGGCCATCGCCGCCGCGCTGCGCGCCGAGCAAGTGCTGTCCCTGGGCCTGGTGGACGGACGCAATATCTGGCGCACGGACCTGCGCGCCGCCCTGGATCGCTGGCAGCCCCTGGCCGCCGCCCTGGGCGAGCGCCTCTGGCTGTCGGCCTCCTGTTCGCTGCTGCATGTGCCCGTGGACCTGGCCCCGGAGCAGGCGCTAGACGCCGAGCTGAAATCCTGGCTGGCCTTCGCCGCCCAGAAGCTGGCGGAGTTGCGCGTCCTGGCCCTGGCCCTGACCCAGCCGGAGCACCCGGAGGTCCGCACGGTCCTGGCGGCCAGCGATGCGGCGGTCGCCAGCCGGCGCAGCTCGCCGCGGGTGCAGCGTGCCGAGGTCCAGGCGGCGGTCGCCGCCCTGCGCCCCGAGCATGCCCGACGCCTGAGCCCCTATGCCGAACGTGCCCGGACTCAACAGGCTGCGCTGAACCTGCCGCTGCTGCCCACCACCACCATAGGCTCCTTCCCCCAGACCCCGGCCATCCGCGCCACGCGCAAGGCCTGGCGCACGGGCCAGATCACCGAGGCCGACTACCGCGCGGTAATGCTGCGCGAGATCGCCGACTGCGTGCGCCGCCAGGAGGCATTGGAGCTGGACGTGCTGGTCCATGGCGAGGCCGAGCGCAATGACATGGTGGAGTATTTCGGCGAGCTCCTGGACGGCGTCGCCTTCACCGAGAACGGCTGGGTGCAGAGCTACGGCAGCCGCTGCGTCAAGCCGCCGCTGATCTACGGCGATGTGGCCAGGCCGGCGGCCATGACCGTGGAATGGAGCGCGGCGGCGCAGAGCCTCACCACCCGCCCGGTCAAGGGCATGCTCACCGGCCCGGTGACCATCCTGGCCTGGTCCTTCCCGCGCGACGATCTGTCCCGTGAGCAAGTATGCTTGCAACTGGCCTGTGCCCTGCGTCAGGAAGTGGCGGACTTGGAACAACAGGGCATCGCCATCATCCAGATCGACGAGCCGGCCTTCCGCGAGGGCCTACCCCTGCGCCGCCGCGATTGGCCGGCCTACCTGGACTGGGCGGCACGGGCCTTCCGCATCAGCGCCTCGCCGGTGGCCGATCAGACCCAGATCCACACCCATATGTGCTATGCCGAATTCAACGACATCCTGCCCGCCATCGCCGCCATGGACGCCGATGTCATCACCATCGAGACCTCGCGTTCGGACATGGAGCTCTTGGCTGGCTTCGAGCACTTCGCCTACCCCAATGGCATAGGCCCGGGCGTCTACGACATCCACTCGCCGCGCGTGCCGGAATCCGAGGAGATGAGCCGGCTCCTGCGCCTCGCCCTTAAGGCCATCCCCGCCGAACGCCTCTGGGTCAACCCGGATTGCGGCCTCAAGACCCGCGCCTGGCCCGAGACCGAGTCGGCGCTCAAGGCCATGGTGGCGGCGGCTAGGGAAGTGCGGGCTGAATTCGTGTGAACGACCGGGGATTAACCGCGAAGGCCGCAAAGTCCGCAAAGAATGCAGAAATAGGGGAGCACCCATCGCTCTTACTTCGTGGCCTTTGCGGCCTTCGCGGTTATTAGTTCCTAGACGGGGTAATACCCGCCCAGTACCGCCAGCCGGGACGCTCCGGTCACTTCCGGGAGATTGCCTGGTAGGCCATGGCAATGCCGATAGGCCAGCCAGGCGAAGGCCATGGCCTCCACCCAGTCCGCGCCTATGCCCAGCATGTCCGTGGTCTGCACGTCCAGTCCGGGCAGGGCCGCGCGCAGGGCCAGGATCAGGGCGCGATTATGCACGCCGCCGCCGCAGAGATAGGCCGCGCCACCGACCGGGATCTGCTGACGCACTTGCGCCGCGATGCTGCGCGTCGTCAGCTGCAGCAGGCTGGCCTGCACATCCTCCGCCTCGAGCTCCCGGTCCCGGCGGGCCAGATGTCCATCCAGCCAGTTCAGATGGAACAGCTCGCGGCCGGTGCTCTTGGGGAAGGCCCGGGCGAAATACGGGTCTTGCAGCATGGCGGCCACCAGCCCCTCGTCGCTCTTGCCCGAGGCCGCCCACTCGCCGCCCTCGTCCAGGCGCATGCCGCGCTGCCGTTCGCTCCAGGCATCCATGAGGGTGTTGCCCGGTCCCGTGTCATAGCCGAAGACCGGGGCCGTCGGTTCGGCGGGCAGGACGGTGATATTGGCGATGCCGCCGATATTGACCACGGCCCGCGCCGCGCCGGCTTGCCGGAACATGGCGTTATGGAAGATGGGCAGGAGCGGCGCACCCTGTCCGCCCAGGGCGATGTCCTTGCGACGGAAATCGGCGACCACGGGAATCCCGGTCAATACGGCCAGGGTGTTGGCATCGCCCAGCTGCAGGGTGAAACCGTCCGGCCCATCGGGATGATGGCGCACGGTCTGGCCGTGAGAACCGATGGCACGCACCGCCGAGGCGGGTATGCCGGTCTTGGACAGGATGGCCTGCACGCCCTCCGCGAACAACCGGGCCAAAACCCGATCCAGCCGGCCCAGGCGCTCCACCTCGCGCTCGCCGCTGGCGCAGAGTCCATGCACCGCCGCGCGCAAATCGTCCGGGATCTCGTGGGCATGGGCGGCCAGCAGCCTAGTCTGGGCGCCGATTTCCACCAGGGCGACATCCAGGGCATCGACACTGGTGCCGGACATCAGGCCAATGTAAAGCTCGGGGGTCTGAGACATGACGGCTCCTGCTCCCTCCCCCTCGATGGGGGAGGGCTGGGGAGAGGGTGGAAGCATTACTCCGAGCGCGGCATGATGCTGCCCGCCGCCTGGCCATTCTGGGCCAGGACGAACTTGCGGCGCAGCTCCAATTGGGCCACCAGGGGCTTGGTGCTGGCGAAGAAGCGGCTGCGCTCGCGATTGGGGATGGGTTCGGCCTTGGGCAGCTCCACAGTGCGCGAATTCTTGTGCACACCGTCCACCAGGAACTCGTAATGCAGGTGCGGCGCGGTTGCGAGGCCGGTGGCGCCCACATAGGCCACCACATCGCCCTGCTTGACCTTCTGGCCGTTGCGCAGGCCCTTGGCGAAGCGCGAGACGTGGCCGTACTTGGTCGAATACCGCTGACCGTGTTGCAGGATCAACAGATTGCCGAAGCCGTTCTGCTTGCCGACGAACTTCACGACACCATTGCTGGGCGCATAGATGGGCGTGCCCTGGGGGGCGGAGTAGTCCGTGCCCTTATGGGCGCGGATCTTGTTGAGGATCGGGTGCTTGCGGCGCGGATTGAAGTCCGAGCTGATGCGCGTGAACTTGAGCGGCGCGCGCAGAAAGGCCTTCTTCAGGGCAAGGCCGTTGCCGGCATAATAGCTGGTATCGCCGGCTTGGTCCGTGTAGCGAACGGCACTGTAGCGCAGGCCCTGGTTGATGAACTCGGCGGCCAAGATGGGGCCGTTCTCGACCTTCTCGCCATTGACATAGCGTTCCTCGAAAACCACGCAGAAGCTGTCGCCGTTCTGGATTTCCTGGTGGAAGTCGATGTCGTACTCGAAAATGTCGGCCAGCTTCATGATCTGCGCATCGGCGAGGCCCGCCTGTAGGCCCGCGCCGAACAGCGAGGACTCGATCACGCCGCAGCCGAAGCCCATGCGCGTCTCCACCGGACGGGTTTCCTGCTCGGCGATGAACTCCTCGCCTGTGCGCGTCACCACCAGCGTCGCCGAACTGCTCACCGCATAGCGCAGAGCCTCCAGCTTGCCCTCGTCGTCGCGGGATACCTCCACCACGTCGCCGGGCTGGAGCGCCTTGAGCACCGAGGTGTCCGGGCCCAGCTTCATCACCGTGTCCAGCTCCACGCTGGACAGGCGCAAGCGGCTGAAAATCTTGGACATATTATCGCCGCGCCGAACTTTCTCCGCATGCCAGTCCGCTTCCGGTTCGAAGTTGTCCTCCTCGAACAGATGGGTGGTGCGGGGCGGCTCGGGAATATCCAGGGTCAGGGCGATGCGTTCGACGTCCTCCCCGCCGGCCTTGGGCGGCGGGTTCAGGAACAGGGAGTCGATGCGATAGGCGCTGGCATTGTCCGCCGGGATCAGGGCCAGGCCCAGGAACACGGCGGCACTCACTCCCGCGACCAGGGCCAGATGCCCCTTCGGGAACTGCTTGAATCGACGCAAGTGCTTGTCTTGCTTCGCAAAAAAACGAATGAGAGGCATGAGGAGTCTTCAAGCGCGCAAAGGCGGGTAAATCGTTCTATTGATACAGCTATTTTTGGCGCTACCTTACCCGTCAGCCCTGCGGGGGGTCAATGGAAAAGCGGCGTCTTTTTGACCAGATGCGGCCAGGCCGCACCGGCGTCTTGCCTTGGAGTCGCCTTGCGGGAAAAAGTGCCCTATCCTTGGCGGCTTTATTTATACGATAGTCTCGGAGTCCATCATGTCCATCGTCGCCGATGCCCTCGCCCTGATCCGTCGCGGGGCCGACGAATTGCTCATCGAATCGGAACTGGCCGCTCGCCTCGAGGCCGGCAAGGTCTTGCGCGTCAAGGCCGGCTTCGATCCCACCGCCCCGGATCTGCACCTGGGCCACACCGTGCTTATTAATAAGCTGCGCCATTTCCAGGACCTGGGCCACCAGGTCATCTTCCTGATCGGCGACTTCACCGGCATGATCGGCGACCCCACCGGCAAGAACGTCACCCGCAAACCCCTGACCCGCGAGGAAGTGGCGGCCAATGCAGTCACCTACCAGGAACAGGTGTTCAAGATTCTCGATCCGGCCAAGACCGAGATCCGCTTCAATTCCGAATGGATGGATAAGCTGGGCTCGGCGGGCATGATCCAGCTCGCCGCCAAGTACACCGTGGCGCGCATGCTCGAACGCGACGACTTCCACAAGCGCTTCACCAGCCAGCAGCCCATCGCCGTCCACGAGTTCCTCTACCCCCTGGCCCAGGGCTACGACTCCGTCGCCCTCCACGCCGACGTGGAGCTGGGCGGCACCGACCAGAAGTTCAACCTGCTCATGGGCCGCGAGCTGCAACGCCATTATGGCCAGACCCCACAGTGCATCCTGACCATGCCCCTGCTGGAAGGCTTGGACGGCATCAACAAGATGTCCAAGTCCCTAGGCAACTACATCGGCATTACCGAGTCGCCCTCGGAGATGTTTGGCAAGATCATGTCCATCTCCGACGAGCTGATGTGGCGCTGGTTCGAGCTGCTGTCCTTCCGCAGCAATGCCGAGCTGGCCGCCCTCAAGCAACAGGCTGCCGAGGGACGCAACCCTCGCGACATCAAGTTCGAGCTGGCCCAGGAACTCATCGCCCGCTTCCACGACCAGGCCGCCGCCGAGGCGGCTCTGGCGGAATTCATCGCCCGCTTCCAGCAGGGCGCCATGCCCGACGAGATCCCGGACATCACGGTTCAGGCGACCGGCCCCGAAGGCCTGGGCATTGCCGCCCTGCTCAAGCTGGCCGGACTCACGGCATCTACTTCGGAGGCATTGCGCCAGATCCAGGCGGGGGCCGTGCGCATCGACGGTGAACGTATAGAAGATGGCAAGCGCCTGATCCCGGTGGCCAGCCAACATATATACCAAGTCGGTAAGCGCAAGTTCGCCCGGGTCAGCATTACCGCCTAGGACGTTCTGCGCAGCGATTACAACGAAAAGGCCCGTCAGGGCCTTTTTCTTGCCTGTTAATTAACCGTTTTGAAGGCTTTTTGAGCAAATCACGTCGAGTTGCTCAAAAATGTCAGTTTTCTTACAGAAATCGCTTGATCGCCCGCGCCAGAACCCTATAATGCGCCCCACTCGCCGACGACAACAAATCGCCGGCGACGCGCAGAAAAGCGTTGAAAACAGTGCTTGACACGGTGAGTAAACAGTATAAAATGCGCGCCTCGCTGATAACGGTAACGAAATCGGCGAAAGTCAACGAAAGCGAAGCGCGCAGCGCGATGCGAAAAGAAGTTGACAAAATGATAAGGTGGCGTAAAATGCACGTCCCTTAGCGTGAAAGGCTCCGAGCCGAAGCGCAATGCTCTTTAACAGTTAGAACAAGCAATGATGTGTGGGCGCTCGCGATAGTCAGTGTGCACAACACAAGATGATTATCGATGAGTGAACACTCGTTAAATTCAGAGATGAAAGACGCAAGTGGAATCGAATCGAGTTTTGATTTGAACTGAAGAGTTTGATCATGGCTCAGATTGAACGCTGGCGGCATG
>JACPFT010000014.1 GCA_016182845.1 Gammaproteobacteria bacterium | reverse complement strand
TCGAGATGGTGATGCCGGGCGACAACATCAAGATGGTCGTCACCCTGATCTCCCCGATCGCCATGGAAGAAGGCCTGCGCTTCGCGATTCGCGAAGGCGGTCGTACCGTCGGCGCCGGCGTGGTCGCCAAGATCATCGAGTGATGATCGAAAACCTGGATCGATGCTCCCCTGCATCGGTCCGGGACGAGTTCCAGGCCAGTAGCTCAATTGGCAGAGCGGCGGTCTCCAAAACCGCAGGTTGGGGGTTCGAGACCCTCCTGGCCTGCCACTAATCAAGTGGCAAGACGCAAGGTGGCTTAGGCCACCTTGGTCGCATTCAGAATAACGAAGGTTTTTGCATGACGGCTCCGGTAGAAGGCCAAATCCAGGCAGGAAAGCTCGATGTCCTCAAGTGGGGCGCCGTGCTTGCCCTGGTTGCGGCCGCGATTGTCGGCTTTTACTATTTTGGCGAACAGAAAATCTGGATCCGCATCGCCGGCTTGCTGGTGGTGGCGGGTGTCTCCGTGCTTATCGCCCTGCGTACCGCCCATGGCCAGGCGGTGTTCGCCTTCGCCAGGGACGCGCGGACAGAAGTTCGCAAGGTGGTCTGGCCAAGTCCTCAGGAGACCCGGCAGACCACTCTGATTATCGCCGCCTTCGTCGTCGTCATGTCCCTGATCCTATGGGGAATCGATGCGATTCTGGTGCGTCTGATTGGCTGGATTACCGGACAAGGAGCCTGACATGGCCTTACGTTGGTACGTTGTCCAAGCCTATTCCGGCTTCGAAAACAAGGTTAAGCAGTCCCTGGAAGAGCGCGTGAAGCTGCATGCGCTAGAAGAAAAAATCGGCCAGATCCTGGTTCCGACCGAAGAGGTCGTCGAGATCCGCGCTGGCCAAAAGCGCAAATCGGCGCGCAAGTTCTTCCCGGGCTATGTTCTGGTGCAGATGGAGCTTGATGACTCCACCTGGCACTTGGTCAAGGAAACCCCGCGCGTGCTGGGCTTCATCGGTGGTACTCCGGAGCGTCCGGCGGCCATCACCGAGAAGGAGGCCAACGCCATCCTGCAGCGCGTGGAAGAAGGCGTGGACAAGCCCAAGCCCAAGGTTTTGTTCGAAGCCGGCGAAGTGGTGCGCGTCAACAGCGGCCCGTTCGCCGACTTCAACGGCGTGGTGGAAGAAGTCGATTACGACAAGAGCCGCCTGAAGGTTTCCGTCCTGATCTTTGGCCGTTCCACTCCGGTGGATCTGGACTTCGGGCAGGTCGAAAAGGCTTAAGCGCATCGCGCTTAATACATGGCACCGGCTACACCGCCGGTGCCGGGGAGCCCGCAAGGGCGCTATTACCCACGAGGTAAATCATGGCTAAGAAAGTAGAAGCTTATATCAAGCTGCAGGTCAAGGCCGGCATGGCCAACCCTTCGCCGCCGGTGGGCCCCGCCCTCGGTCAGCGTGGCGTGAACATTATGGAATTCTGTAAGCAGTTCAACGCCAAGACGGAAAAGATGGAAAAGGGTCTGCCCCTGCCCGTCGTGATCACCGTCTACTCCGACCGCAGCTTCACCTTCATCACCAAGTCGCCGCCGGCTTCCGTGCTGCTCAAGAAGGCCGCTGGCATCACCGCCGGCTCCTCCAAGCCGCACTTGGACAAGGTCGGCAAGGTGACTCGCAAGCAGCTGGAAGAAATCGTCAAGACCAAGGAAGCGGATCTGACCGCTGCCGATCTGGACGCCGCCGTGCGCACCATCGCCGGCTCTGCCCGTTCCATGGGCCTGGTTGTGGAGGAATAAGCCATGGCAAAGATTTCCAAGCGCCTTCGTGCCATCAAGGAAAAAATCGTTCCGGGCAAGGTCTACAGCATCGACGAAGCCGTCGCCCTGCTGAAGGACGTGTCCGCTGTCAAGTTCGTCGAGTCCGTCGAAGCCGCCGTGAATCTGGGCGTCGATGCGCGTAAGTCCGACCAGGTTGTCCGTGGCGCCTGCGTGCTGCCCCATGGCACCGGCAAGACCGTTCGCGTCGCCGTGTTCACTCAGGGCGCCAACGCCGAAGCCGCCAAGGCCGCCGGTGCCGACATCGTCGGTATGGACGATCTGGCTGACGAAGTAAAGAAGGGCAACCTGAACTTCGACGTCGTCATCGCCTCCCCGGATGCCATGCGCGTGGTCGGTACCCTCGGTACCATCCTCGGCCCGCGCGGCCTGATGCCGAACCCGAAGGTCGGCACCGTGACCCCGGACGTCGCCACCGCCGTCAAGAATGCCAAGGCCGGTCAGGTTCGCTACCGCACCGACAAGAACGGCATCATTCACGGCAACATCGGCAAGATCAGCTTCGAACTGAACTCCATCAAGGAAAACCTGGAAGCTCTGCTCGGCGCCCTGCGCAAGCAGAAGCCGGCCACTTCCAAGGGCGTTTACCTGAAGAAGATCACCCTGTCCACCACCATGGGCCCGGGGCTGCCGATCGACATCTCTTCGCTGGATGTCAAAGAGTAATAGACCTGTATAGGTCAGGAGCGCTGAGGGCCCTCGGGTCCTCGGTGCTTTCGTCTTTGGGTTATCGGTTCGGCCGGTAACCGTCAAAGACCGCAGGCGCTGCCTGCCCGCGAGGGCCTGGCGGCTTAATGCAAGGCCTGCGCAGACGGTGTAACCCGACTCCGGTGTACTTGAAAACAAGTTCCCTGGAAGCGGTTCGCCGTAGGGTCGGTGGGAGGCCTCGGTCTCTTGCCGAATATGGTGGTTGTCGTTCGCGACAACCGTTTCTGGAGGTGAACTAGCTATGCTGGGCTTAGAAGCCAAAAAGGCCATTGTTGCCGAAGTCAACGATGTTGCCTCGAAAGCCTTGTCCGCGGTGGTCGCTGAATACCACGGTCTGACCGTGGGCCAGATGACCGCTCTGCGCGCCAAAGGCCGCGATTCGGGCGTGTACGTCAAAGTTGTGCGTAACACCCTGGCTCGCCGCGCCGTGGAAGGCACTGCGTTCGCCTGCTTGAATGAAGCTCTGGTCGGTCCGCTGGTCTATGCCTTCGCGATGAACGAGCCGGGCGCCGCCGCGCGTCTGCTCCGCGATTTCGCGAAAGACAACAAGGCCATGAAAGTGACGGCGGTTTCCATCGATGGCAAGTCCTTCCCGGGCGCCCATCTGGATGTCATCGCCTCGCTGCCGACCAAGGGCGAAGCCATCTCGCAGCTCATGTCCGTCATGTTGGGCCCGGTCACCAAGTTGGCCCAGACCCTGGACGCCGTGCGCGATTCGATGGAAAAGCAGGCCGCTTAATCCCTATACGTTTTCAATATCTATCTGGAGTTAAATCATGTCGCTGTCCAAAGACGATATCCTGAATGCCGTCGCCGCCATGTCCGTCATGGAAGTGGTTGAGCTGGTCAAGGCCATGGAAGAGAAGTTTGGCGTGACCGCCGCTGTGGCCGTTGCCGCCGCCGGTCCTGCCGCTGCTGCCGTCGTGGTCGAAGAGCAGACCGAATTCAACGTCGTGATGACCGATTTCGGCGCCAACAAGGTTGGCGTGATCAAGGCCATCCGCGAAATCACCGGCCTGGGTCTGAAGGAAGCCAAGGACATGGTCGAAGGCGTGCCGGCTACCGTTAAGGAAGCCATCGCCAAGGCCGACGCCGAAAGCATCAAGAAGAAGCTGGAAGAAGCTGGCGCCAAGGTCGAAATCAAGTAATATACTTGGTTCTGCCTCAAACGGCATACAGCCTCGATGGGCTGGGGGTTTTTGCCCCCAGCCTTTTGCCGTTTGTAAACAACTGATCTGCAATGGATTAGTGTCATCGAGCCGGGCGCGAGAGCGTGCCCAACAGGCTGTCTTGCCAGGTATCCGGAATCCCGGGTCGCTGGCAAGGCGGCTTGAAGCGGGCGTCTTGGCCGTGAAAGCGGTCGCGATGCCCGAAAAAAGTCGGCGTTTTACAGGCGCGGTCTTGGTCTTGAAAGAGTCCCGGGCACGCGCGCACCGGTTACAGTGAGCTAGCTGAGGAACCTCATGGCGTATTCATACACTGAGAAGAAGCGAATCCGTAAGGATTTCGGCAAACGGCCCAAGATTCTTGATGTCCCCTATCTACTCGCGATTCAGCTTGACTCCTACCGGAACTTCCTGAACAGCCAGGGTCAGGACGGTGCGGGTCTGGATGCGGCTTTCCGCTCCGTGTTCCCCATCACCTCCTACTCGGGCTATGCCGCTCTCGAATACGTGGGCTTCACCCTGGGTGAGCCGGTGTTCGACGTGAAGGAATGCCAGGTGCGTGGCGTCACTTTTGCCGCGCCGCTGCGCGTCAAGATCCGCCTGCGCATCTATGACAAGGACGCGGCCGCCGGCGCCGTGACCAAGGAAATCCGCGAACAGGAAGTCTACATGGGCGAAATGCCGCTCATGACCGAGAACGGCACCTTCGTCATCAACGGCACCGAGCGCGTGATCGTGTCCCAGCTGCACCGCAGCCCGGGCGTGTTCTTCGATCACGACAAGGGCAAGACCCACTCCTCGGGCAAGCTGCTGTACAGCGCCCGCATCATCCCCTACCGCGGCTCCTGGCTGGACTTCGAGTTCGATCCCAAGGACTGCGTGTTCGTGCGCATCGACCGCCGCCGCAAGCTGCCGGTGTCGGTGCTGCTGCGTGCCCTGGGCTATAACACCGAAAACATGCTGGACATGTTCTTCGAGAAGAACGTGTTCCACGTCGAGAAGGACGGTTCCTTCAAGCTGGAGCTGGTGCCCGAGCGCCTGCGCGGCGAGACCGCCCTGTTCGACATCAAGGACAACTCCGGCGAAGTGGTGGTCGAAGCCGGCCGCCGCGTGACTGCGCGTCACATCAACACCCTGGCCAAGGCCAATGTCACCCAGCTGGAATGCCCCAAGGATTACCTCCTGGGCAAGGTGCTGGCCAAGGACATGGTCAGCGTCGAAACCGGCGAGATCGTGGCTCCGGCTAATAGCGAGCTGACCGCGGAAGTCATCGACAAGTTGGTGGCCGGTGGTTTCGTGCGCATCGAGACCCTGTTCACCAACGATCTGGATCACGGCCCCTATTTGTCCGACACCCTGCGCATCGACTCCTGTCAGAATCCCCTGGATGCCCTGGTGGAAATCTATCGCATGATGCGCCCGGGTGAGCCGCCGACGAAGGAAGCCGCCGAGACCCTGTTCAATGGCCTGTTCTTCAGCGAAGACCGCTACGATCTGTCGCGCGTCGGCCGCATGAAGTTCAACCGCCGCGTCGGTCGCCAGGAAATCGTCGGCTCCGGCGTGCTGTCCAGGGACGACATCATCGCGGTCATCAAGACCCTGGTGGACATCCGTGATGGCAAGGGTGGGGTGGACGATATCGACCACCTCGGCAACCGCCGTATCCGTTCCGTCGGCGAAATGGCCGAGAACCAGTTCCGCGTGGGTCTGGTGCGCGTCGAGCGCGCCGTCAAGGAACGCCTGTCCCAGGCCGAGTCCGAGAACCTGATGCCTCAGGACTTGATCAACGCCAAGCCGGTGTCCGCCGCCATCAAGGAATTCTTCGGTTCCTCGCAGCTCTCCCAGTTCATGGATCAGAACAACCCGCTGTCGGAAGTGACTCACAAGCGCCGCGTCTCGGCCCTCGGCCCGGGCGGTCTGACCCGCGAACGCGCCGGCTTCGAAGTGCGCGACGTGCACCCGACCCATTACGGCCGCGTCTGCCCCATCGAGACCCCGGAAGGTCCGAACATCGGTCTGATCAACTCCCTGTCGACCTATGCCCGCACCAATGACTACGGCTTCCTGGAAACTCCGTACCGCAAGGTCGTGGACGGCAAGGTCACCGAACAGGTGGACTTCCTGTCGGCCATCGACGAAAGCGAGTTCGTGATCGCCCAGGCCAATGCCACCCTGGACAAGGAAGGCCGCCTGACCGACGAGCTGGTGCCCAGCCGTCATGCCGGCGAATTCTCCCTCACCACCCCGGATCGCATCCAGTACATGGACGTGTCGCCGCAGCAGATCGTGTCGGTCGCCGCCTCGATGATTCCCTTCCTGGAACACGACGACGCCAACCGCGCGCTCATGGGCGCGAACATGCAGCGCCAGGCCGTGCCGACCCTGCGTGCCGACAATCCCCTGGTGGGCACCGGCATGGAGCGCACGGTGGCCGTCGACTCCGGCGTGACCATCTGCGCCCGTCGCGGCGGCGTGGTCGACTATGTCGATGCCGCCCGCATCGTGGTGCGCGTCAATGACGAAGAGACCATCGCGGGCGAAGCCGGCGTGGACATCTACAACCTGACTAAGTACACCCGTTCCAACCAGAATACCTGCATCAACCAGCGCCCGGTGGTCTCGGCCGGCCATCACATCGCCCGCGGCGACGTCCTGGCCGACGGCCCGTCCACCGACCTCGGTGAACTGGCCCTGGGCCAGAACATGCTGGTCGCGTTCATGCCCTGGAACGGCTACAACTTCGAAGACTCGATCCTGCTGTCCGAGCGCGTGGTCCAGGAAGATCGTTTCACCACGATCCACATCCAGGAACTGTCCTGTATCGCCCGCGACACCAAGCTCGGCCCGGAAGAGATCACCGCCGACATCCCCAATGTGGGCGAGGGTGCCCTGTCCAAGCTGGACGAGGCCGGTATCGTCTACATCGGCGCCGAAGTGCAGCCGGGCGACATCTTGGTCGGCAAGGTCACGCCCAAGGGCGAGACCCAGCTGACTCCGGAAGAGAAGCTGCTGCGCGCCATCTTCGGCGAGAAGGCCTCGGACGTGAAGGACACCGGTCTGCGCGTGCCCGCCGGCATGGCCGGTACCGTCATCGACGTGCAGGTCTTCACCCGCGACGGCGTCGAGAAGGACAGTCGCGCCATCGAGATCGAGAACGCCGAAATCGCCAAGGCCAAGAAGGACTTGAACGATGAGTTCCGCATCCTGGAAGGCAACCTCTTCGAGCGCGTCAAGAAGCTCGTGCTCGGCGAGAAGGTCGAGAAGGGCCCGAACAAGCTCAAGAAGGGCGCCGTGGTCGACCAGGATTACCTGGACGGACTCAAGAAGGAAGAATGGCTGAGCGTCGTCCTTCAGGACGAGGCCAAGCAGTCTTCCCTCGAAGCCCTGGCCGGCTACCGCGAAGAGCAGAAGAAGCTCTACGACGAGAAGTTCCAGAGCAAGAAGCGCAAGATCACCCAGGGCGACGATCTCGCTCCCGGCGTGCTCAAGGTCGTCAAGGTCTATCTGGCGGTCAAGCGCCGCATCCAGCCCGGCGACAAGATGGCCGGCCGTCACGGTAACAAGGGGGTGGTGTCCAACATCGTGCCCGTCGAGGACATGCCCTTCACCCAGGAAGGTCAGTCGGTCGACATCGTGCTGAACCCGCTGGGCGTGCCCTCGCGTATGAACATCGGCCAGATTCTGGAAACCCATTTGGGTTGGGCCGCCAAGGGCCTGGGCGCCAAGATCGGCAAGATGCTCGACGCGCAGCGCAAGACCATGCTCAAGGAGATCCGCGAGTTCCTGGAGCAGATCTACAACCTGGGCGATGCCAAGCACGAAGACATCAAGTCCCTGACGGACGACGAGGTCATCAACCTGGCGCGCAACCTACGCAAGGGCGTGCCCATGGCCACCCCGGTGTTCGACGGCGCCCACGAGAAGGAAATCCGCGCCATGCTCAAGCTGGCGGATTTGCCGGAATCGGGCCAGACCACGCTGATCGACGGTCGCACCGGCCAGGAGTTCGAGCGCAAGGTCACCGTCGGCTACATGTACATGCTCAAGCTGAACCACTTGGTGGACGACAAGATGCATGCCCGTTCCACCGGCTCCTACAGCCTGGTCACCCAGCAGCCGCTGGGCGGTAAGGCCCAGTTCGGTGGTCAGCGTTTCGGGGAAATGGAAGTGTGGGCGCTGGAAGCCTATGGCGCCGCTTACACGCTGCAGGAAATGCTCACCGTCAAGTCCGATGACGTGAACGGCCGTACCCGCATGTACAAGAACATCGTGGACGGCGACCACCGCATGGATGCCGGCATGCCGGAGTCCTTCAACGTGCTGTTGAAGGAAATCCGCTCGCTAGGCATCAACATCGAGCTGGAAAGCGAGTAAGGCATAGCGGCGCCGGAGGCCTGGGCTTCCGGCGCCTGACCGACTACTGGGATTGCAACTCCGTTGGGAGACAGGGCTTTGAAAGATTTACTGAATTTCATCAAGCAGCAGGATAAGAGCGAAGAGTTCGACTACATCAATATCGGGCTGGCCTCGCCCGATATGATTCGCTCCTGGTCCTTCGGCGAAGTCAAGAAGCCGGAAACCATCAACTACCGCACCTTCAAGCCGGAGCGCGATGGCCTGTTCTGCGCCAAGATCTTTGGCCCGATCAAGGACTACGAGTGCCTGTGCGGTAAGTACAAGCGCCTGAAGCACCGCGGCGTGATCTGCGAGAAGTGCGGCGTCGAAGTCGCCCTGACCAAGGTGCGCCGCGAGCGCATGGGTCATATCGAGCTGGCCTCGCCGACCGCCCATATCTGGTTCCTCAAGTCCCTGCCTAGCCGTATCGGCCTGTTGCTGGACATGACCCTGCGCGATATCGAGCGCGTGCTCTACTTTGAAGCCTATGTGGTGACCGAGCCGGGCATGACCACGCTGGAGCGCGCCCAGTTGCTTTCCGAGGAAGGCTATCTGGATGCCCTGGAGCAGTTCGGCGACGAGTTCGAGGCGCGCATGGGCGCCGAGGCCATCCAGGCCCTGATGAAGAATCTGGACCTGACCTCGGAAGCGGAGAAGATCCGCGAAGAGATCCCGGCCACCAGCTCCGACACCAAGCTCAAGAAGCTGGCCAAGCGGCTGAAGCTCATCGAGGCCTTCCTGGAATCCGGCAACAAGCCGGAGTGGATGATCATGACCGTGCTGCCGGTGCTGCCGCCGGATCTGCGTCCGCTGGTTCCGCTGGAAGGCGGCCGCTTCGCGACCTCGGATCTGAACGATCTGTACCGCCGCGTGATCAACCGCAACAACCGCCTGAAGCGTCTCCTGGACCTGTCGGCTCCCGACATCATCGTGCGCAACGAGAAGCGCATGCTGCAGGAAGCCGTGGATGCCCTGCTGGACAACGGCCGCCGTGGCCGTGCCATCACTGGCACCAACAAGCGCCCGCTGAAGTCCCTGGCCGACATGATCAAGGGCAAGCAGGGCCGCTTCCGCCAGAACCTGCTGGGCAAGCGCGTCGACTACTCTGGTCGTTCCGTGATCACCGTGGGTCCGACCCTGCGTCTGCACCAGTGCGGCCTGCCCAAGAAGATGGCCCTGGAACTGTTCAAGCCCTTCATCTTCGGCAAGCTGGAGCTGCGTGGTCTCGCGACCACCATCAAGGCCGCCAAGAAGATGGTCGAGCGCGAAGAGCCGGCCGTGTGGGACATCCTTGAGGAAGTCATCCGCGAACATCCGGTCCTCCTGAACCGCGCCCCGACCCTGCACCGCCTCGGCATCCAGGCCTTCGAGCCCGTGCTCATCGAAGGCAAGGCCATCCAACTGCACCCCCTGGTCTGCGTCGCCTATAACGCCGACTTCGACGGTGACCAGATGGCCGTGCACGTGCCGCTGACCATCGAGGCCCAGCTGGAAGCCCGTGCCCTGATGATGGCCACCAACAACGTGCTCTCGCCCTCCAACGGTGACCCGGTGATTGGCCCGACACAGGACGTGGTGCTCGGCCTGTACTACATGACCCGCGAGCGCATCAATGCCAAGGGCGAGGGCATGGCCTTCGCCGACACCAAGGAAGTGCTGCGAGCCTTCCGCACCGGCGCCGTGGCCCTGCAGGCCAAGATCAAGGTTCGCATCCGCGAAGTGCCCCAGGACGAAGCCGGCAACAAGCTGGCGCCGGTCGTGACCCTCAAGGACACCACCGTCGGCCGCGCCCTGCTTTGGGACATCGTGCCCGATGGCCTGGAGTTCAAGCTCATCGACCGCGACATGACCAAGAAGGCCGTGGGCCAGGTGCTGAACACCTGTTACCGCAAGCTGGGTCTCAAGGAATCGGTGATCTTCGCCGACCAGCTCATGTACACCGGGTTCAGCTATGCCACCTACTCCGGCGCCTCGGTCGGCATCGACGACATGCAGGTCCCGACCGCCAAGGTCGAGATCATCACTGCCGCCGAAGCCGAGGTGAAGGAAATCGAAGACCAGTTCGCGTCGGGCCTAGTGACCGGCGGCGAGCGCTACAACAAGGTCATCGACATCTGGACCCACGCCAACGAAAAGGTCGCCAAGGCCATGATGGAAAACCTGTCCACCGAGGCAGTGACCACCAAGGCCGGCGAGGCGACCCGCCAGAAGTCCTTCAACAGCATCTTCATGATGGCCGACTCCGGCGCGCGCGGTAGCGCCGCCCAGATCCGTCAGCTGGCCGGTATGCGCGGCCTGATGGCCAAGCCCGACGGCTCCATCATCGAGACGCCGATCACCGCCAACTTCCGCGAAGGCCTGACGGTTCTGGATTACTTCATCTCGACCCACGGCGCCCGTAAGGGTCTGGCCGACACCGCCTTGAAGACCGCCAACTCCGGTTACCTGACCCGCCGTCTCGTCGACGTGGCCCAGGACCTGGTGGTCACCGAGATCGATTGCGGCACCGAGAAGGGTCTGATCATGAACCCGCTCATCGAAGGCGGCGACGTGGTCGAGCCCCTGCGCGAGCGCGTGCTGGGTCGCGTCCTGGCCCAGGATCTGTTGAAGCCGGGCTCGGACGATGTGCTGGCCGAGGCCGGCACCCTGCTCGACGAGAAGTGGGTGGAAATCCTGGAAGCCCATTCCGTGGACCAGGTGATCGTGCGTAGCCCGATCACCTGCTCGACCCGCCATGGCGTCTGCGCCATGTGCTACGGCCGTGACTTGGGCCGCGGTCACCGCGTCAACATCGGCGAAGCCGTGGGCGTCATCGCCGCCCAGTCCATCGGCGAGCCGGGCACGCAGCTGACCATGCGTACCTTCCACATCGGCGGCGCCGCCTCCCGCGCCACCGCCGAGAACAACGTGCAGGTCAAGAATGCCGGTCGCATCAAGCTGCACAACGCCAAGACCGTGGTCCGCAACGACGGCAACCTCGTGACCGTGTCCCGTTCCTCGGAACTGACCCTGATCGACGAGTTCGGCCGCGAACGCGAACGCTACAAGGTTCCCTACGGCGCCGTGCTGTCCATCAAGGACGGCCAGGATGTCAAGGGCGGCGACATCGTGGCCCAGTGGGATCCGCACACCCACCCGATCATCACCGAAGTGGCCGGCCGCATCCAGTTCGTGGATCTGGTGGAAGGCCTGACCATGAATCGTCAGACCGACGAGCTGACCGGCCTCTCCTCCATCGAGGTGGTGGATCCGAAGCAGCGTTCCGCCGGTAAGGACCTGCGTCCCATGGTTAAGCTGGTGGATGCCACCGGCAAGGAACTGTACATCGCTGGCACTACCGTGCCCGCCCAGTACTTCCTGCCGCCGGGCACCCTGGTGACCGTGGAAGATGGCGCGAACGTGAACATCGGCGACGCCATCGCCCGTATTCCCCAGGAATCCTCCAAGACCCGCGACATCACCGGCGGTCTGCCGCGTGTCGCCGATCTGTTCGAGGCGCGCAAGCCGAAGGAGCCGTCGATTCTGGCGGAAGTCTCCGGCACCGTGTCCTTCGGCAAGGAAACCAAGGGCAAGAAGCGTCTGCTGATTACCCCGCGCGACGGCGGCGATGTCTACGAAGAGCTGATTCCGAAGTGGCGTCAGATCAACGTGTTCGAGGGCGAGCAGGTGGAGCGCGGCGAAGTGATCGCTGACGGTCCGTCCAACCCCCACGACATCCTGCGCCTGAAGGGCATTGCCGCCCTGGCGACCTACATCGTCAACGAAGTGCAGGACGTTTACCGCTTGCAGGGCGTGAAGATCAACGACAAGCATATCGAAGTGATCGTGCGCCAGATGCTGCGCAAGGCCACCATCGAATCCTCCGGGGACACCAAGTTCCTGCCGGGCGAGCAGGTCGAAGTCGTGCGCGTCTTCGAAGAGAACGAGAAGGCAGAGAAGGATGGCAAGCAGGTCGCGACTTTTGAGCGCAACCTCATGGGTATCACCAAGGCTTCCTTGTCCACCGAGTCCTTCATCTCCGCGGCCTCCTTCCAGGAGACCACCCGCGTGCTCACCGAGGCTGCCGTGTCCGGTAAGCGCGATGAGCTGCGCGGCCTGAAGGAAAACGTGATTGTTGGCCGTCTGATCCCGGCCGGTACCGGTCTCGCCTACCACAGCGAGCGCAAGCGCAAGGCCCTGCTGGGCGATGCCGAGCCGACCATGAGCGCGGCCGATGCCGAACAGGCCCTGTCGGATGCGCTGAGTTCCTCGGACTGAACGAAATCTGCGAGGGCGGTCTACACTCATAGACCTCTCTTGCAGGGTTCAAGCACAAGCCCGGTGTTCGCGTCGGGCTTGTGCGTTAGAGAAGGCCATTGCTCTCCCCTCTATGAGAGGGAGGGAGAGGCCGCCCGGAGCCGACCTTGACAGGCTGGTCGGCCGCTCTTAGAATGCTGCACCCCTCGAAAGAGGTGTGACGGCTTACGCCTGTCTTTTTTTTAAAGCTGGAGTTACAAACACAATGGCGACGATTAATCAGCTGGTTCGCAAGCCGCGCCAGCGCGTCAAAGAAAAGACGAACGTCCCCGCTCTGCAGGCTTGCCCGCAGCGCCGTGGCGTTTGCACCCGCGTGTACACCACGACCCCGAAGAAGCCGAACTCCGCACTCCGCAAAGTGTGCAAGGTCCGTCTGACCAACGGTTTCGAAGTCATCTCCTACATCGGCGGTGAAGGCCACAACCTGCAGGAACACTCCGTGGTCCTGATCCGTGGCGGCCGCGTGAAGGACTTGCCCGGCGTGCGCTACCACACTGTGCGCGGTTCCCTGGACACCGCCGGTGTCAAGGGCCGTATGCAGTCTCGTTCCAAGTACGGTACCAAGCGCGCCAAGAAGTAATTTTGCACACTCCAGCTTGCACTTTTTATGTGTGAGTAAGGCCGAGCAAAGTCTTGGAATAACCTGAAACGTACACCACTAGGATTAATTGAAATGCCGAGAAGAAGAGTTGCCGCCAAGCGCGAAATCCTGCCGGATCCCAAGTTCGGTAGCGAGTTGCTGGCCAAGTTCATCAACGTCCTGATGCTGAGCGGCAAGAAGTCGATCGCGGAAAGCATCGTCTATGACGCCCTGGCCACGGTTGCCACCCGCAAGAACACCGACGAGCCCCTGGTCATGTTCACCAAGGCCCTGGACGCCATCAAGCCCATGGTCGAGGTGAAGTCCCGCCGCGTCGGCGGCGCCACCTACCAGGTGCCGGTTGAAATCCGCTCCTCGCGCCAGATGGCCCTGGCCATGCGTTGGCTGGTGGAAACCGCCCGCAAGCGCGGCGAGAAGTCCATGGACCTGCGCCTCGCCGGCGAAGTCATGGACGCCTGCGAAGGCCGCGGCGCTGCCGTGAAGAAGCGCGAAGACATGCACCGCATGGCCGAAGCCAACAAGGCGTTCTCGCACTTCCGTTGGTAATTGGCATTTAACTGGAACTAGACAATGGCACGCACGACTCCCATCGAGCGCTACCGAAATATCGGTATCAGCGCTCACATCGACGCCGGCAAGACCACCACGACCGAGCGCATCCTGTACTACACCGGTGTTAACCACAAGATCGGTGAAGTGCACGACGGCGCCGCGACCATGGACTGGATGGTGCAGGAACAGGAACGCGGTATCACCATTACCTCCGCGGCCACGACCTGCTTCTGGAAGGGCATGGACAACCAGTTCGACCAGCATCGCATCAACATTATCGACACCCCCGGCCACGTCGACTTCACCATCGAAGTCGAACGCTCCATGCGCGTCCTCGACGGCGCCTGCATGGTGTACTGTGCCGTGGGCGGCGTGCAGCCCCAGTCGGAAACCGTGTGGCGTCAGGCCAACAAGTACGGCGTGCCGCGTCTGGCCTTCGTCAACAAGATGGACCGCACCGGCGCCAACTTCCTGCGCGTCATCGAGCAGATGAAGTCCCGCCTGCAGGCCAATGTGGTGCCCATCGTGCTGCCGATCGGCGCCGAAGACCAGTTCAAGGGCGTGGTCGACCTCATCAAGATGAAGGCCATCGCCTGGGACGATGCTTCCCAGGGAATGAAGTTCGATCTGGTCGACATCCCGGCCGACATGGTCGAGCAGTGCCAGGAATGGCGCGAAAAGATGGTCGAGGCTGCCGCCGAAGCCACCGAAGAGCTGATGAACAAGTATCTGGAAGAGGGTGATCTGACCGAGGACGAAATCCACGTCGCTCTGCGTCAGCGCACCATCGCCGGCGAAATCGTTCCGGCCCTGTGCGGCACCGCCTTCAAGAACAAGGGCGTGCAGGCCATGCTCGACGCCGTTGTGCGCTACCTGCCGGCCCCGACCGATGTCAAAGCCATCAAGGGTACCCTGACCGACCGCGCCGAGACCGAAGCCGAGCGTCACGCTTCCGATGACGAGCCGTTCGCCGCCCTGGCCTTCAAGATCGCCACCGACCCCTTCGTCGGTTCGCTGACCTTCATCCGCGTCTATTCGGGCGTGCTGGAAGCCGGCTCCACCGTGCTGAATTCGGTGAAGGACCGCAAGGAGCGCATCGGCCGTCTGCTGCAGATGCACGCCAACCAGCGTGAAGAGATCAAGGAAGTGCGAGCCGGCGACATCGCCGCCTGCGTGGGCATGAAAGACGTCACCACCGGCGAGACCCTGTGTGACCTCGACAAGCCGATCATCCTTGAGCGCATGGAATTCCCCGAGCCGGTGATTGCCGTCGCGGTGGAACCCAAGTCCAAGCCGGACCAGGAGAAGATGGGCATCGCCCTGTCCCGCCTGGCCCAGGAAGATCCGTCCTTCCGCGTGCATACCGATGAAGAATCCGGTCAGACCATCATCGCCGGCATGGGTGAACTGCACTTGGAAATCATCGTCGACCGCATGAAGCGCGAGTTCAAGGTGGAGGCCAACGTCGGTAAGCCGCAGGTCGCCTACCGCGAAACCATCCGCAACAATGTCGAAGTCGAAGGCAAATTCGTACGTCAGTCCGGCGGTCGCGGCCAGTATGGTCACGTCTGGATCCGTATGTTCGCGCAGGAACCGGGCGCCGGCTACGAATTCGTTAACGGCGTCGTGGGCGGCGTGGTTCCGAAGGAATACATCCCGGCCGTCGACAAGGGCATCCAGGAAGCCATGAAGACCGGCCCCCTGGCCGGCTATCCGGTGGTGGACGTCAAGGTCGAGCTCTTCGAAGGTTCCTACCACGAAGTCGACTCCAACGAAATGGCGTTCAAGATCGCCGGCTCCATGGCCTTCAAGGAAGGCTTCATGAAGGCCAAGCCGGTCCTGCTCGAGCCGATCATGAAGGTCGAAGTCGAAACCCCGGAAGACTACATGGGCGACGTGATCGGCGACTTGAACCGCCGTCGCGGCCTGATTCAGGGTATGGATGATGGCCCCGGCGGCATCAAGCTGGTGAAGGCCGAAGTGCCGCTGTCCGAGATGTTCGGTTACGCCACCAGCCTGCGCTCTGCCACCCAGGGCCGCGCCACCTACTCCATGGAGTTTGCGAAGTATCTCGAAGCTCCGCAGATGGTGGTCGACGCTATCATCTCCAAGAAGTAATTTTTTGAAATAGAACTGAGGAAATACCATGTCCAAGGCTACTTTCGTACGTACCAAGCCGCACGTGAACGTCGGCACCATCGGTCACGTTGACCACGGCAAGACCTCGCTGACCGCCGCCATCACCATGGTGCTGGCCAAGAAGTTCGGCGGCGAAGCCAAGGCCTACGGCGACATCGACGCCGCTCCGGAAGAACGCGCCCGCGGTATCACCATCAACACCGCC
>JACPFT010000012.1 GCA_016182845.1 Gammaproteobacteria bacterium | reverse complement strand
CATGCACTTGAAATACCCGCTTTGCCAAATCCATACCGACGCGCTTAAGCTCCATGTTGGACTCCTCTCATCAATTGACTGTGTTCGCAAACCCAGTCTGGCACGCGATGCCGTTTTGGTGGGAGGAGTCCATACCATTGACCTACTCGCTGTCGAAGGGCTCAGGGCGAACGGTGCACTGTTGTGTCAGCCCAGCCGTCCCGGCAACACCGGCTTGAGTCGGCCATGCAATCGGCGCAGCAGGTCCTCCGTGGTCTCCCAGTCAATGCAGCCATCGGTCACCGACACACCGTACTTGAGCTGGCGCTTGTCCTCGGGGATGGGCTGGTTGCCGGCATGGAGGTGGGACTCCAGCATCAGGCCGTAGATGGACTGGTTGCCGGCCGCCAGCTGTTCGGCGAGGTTCTCCGCCACCGCCGGCTGCAGTTCCGGCTTCTTGCTGGAATTGCCATGGCTGCAATCGATGACCAGGCGGGGACTCAGCCCGGCCTTGGCCAGGGCCTGTTCGCAAGCGGCCACGCTGTCCGCGTCGTAGTTGGGCTTCTTGCCCCCGCGCAGGATCACATGGCCATAGGGATTGCCCCGGGTGCGCAGGACCGAGACCTGGCCGTCCTGGTTGATGCCCAGGAAGGCATGGGGCGCGGAGGCCGCGTGCAAGGCGTTGATGGCCACATCCAGGCCGCCGTCGGTGCCGTTCTTGAAGCCGACGGGCGTGGACAGCCCGCTGGACATCTCGCGGTGGGTCTGGGACTCGGTGGTGCGCGCGCCGATGGCCGTCCAGCTGAACAGATCGCCCAGGTACTGGGGCGAGATCGGGTCCAGGGCCTCGGTGCCGGCCGGCAGGCCCAGTTCGGCCAGCCAAAGCAGGAATTCGCGAGCCTTGTGCAGGCCCTCGTCGACCCGGAAGCTGTCGTCCAGATAGGGGTCGTTGACGAAACCCTTCCAGCCCACGGTGGTGCGCGGCTTCTCGAAATACACGCGCATCACCAGGTAGAGCGTGTCGGTCAGTTCGTCGTGCAGCTCCTTGAGGCGCTGGGCATAATCCTTGGCGGCATCCAGATCGTGGATGGAGCAGGGCCCGACCACGGCGAAGACTCGGTGATCGCGGCGATCGAGGATGGCCTCGATGCTGTGCCGGCCCTGGAGCACGGTCTGGCGCGCCCGGATCGAGCTCGGCAGGCGCTCCTTGAGCGCCGAAGGCGTAGGAAGCACATCCTCGCCGGCCACATTGATGTTGTAGATATCGTCGGAAAACATGGCTGAACCAGTTCGGTATAACCGTCGGTGTTGCGGTGCAGAACAAGACTACCGAAGTTCGCGGACCGATTTCGAGGCTTTTTTCGATGTCTGGGGCGGCGAATTAGAACGCCTGGACGCAAGCTTATGCGGTCAGGCGTCTGAAAGCGGGATTTAGATCCTGTGCATGGTCTCGATCAAAGGGATGTCTCAGGCGGCCCGCGTCAATCGCAACAGTGCGTCGGCGCTTTCCTCGGCCAGTTCGATGACGCCCTGGCGCAGGCCCTGATTGCCGGCCAGGCCGTCCAGGTAGTAGTCGATGCAGATGATGGCGTCGGCCAGGACTTCCAGGGCCTGGCTATGGCTAGGCGGCGTGGCGCTGGCCAGCAGGCGGTCGCGGATGAACTCGGCGCAGGTATGCAGCACCACGGCGGCGCGTTCGGCATTGAGGAACTGCAGACCCTGGCAGAGCGTGTCCAGCTTGGCCGGGACCTCGGCCAGATGCTCGGTATTCCAATCGTCGGCGATGTAGCGGGTCAGCGCCTCCTGGATCGTGCCCAGGAGCCGATGGGCGTCCTGGCTGGCCTGGGCCTGGGGGCTAAGCGCGGCCGGCGCGGC
This sequence comes from Gammaproteobacteria bacterium, assembly GCA_016182845.1. Lineage (GTDB taxonomy): Bacteria > Pseudomonadota > Gammaproteobacteria > Enterobacterales > Permianibacteraceae > JACPFT01. The sequence continues at coordinate 267,748 of JACPFT010000012.1, read as the reverse complement.
CTCCACCGTCAGATCCAGCCCCAGCTGGGCGCTCAAGCGCGCATCCACGTCCATCAGCTCCACGGCCAGGGCCAGGAGCTGCTCGCCGGTGATGCGCTCGCCTTCCGCGTGCACGCGTTCGGCGGCCAGACGCAGGCGCTTGCCGTCCTCGGCCATCTCCAGCATGTTCAGGGTCTGGGCCAGCATGTGCAACTGGTTCTCCAGGCGCTGGGGATGCGCCTGGACGTGTTCCGGGTTTTGCGAGAGGGCATCCAGCTCGGCGATGAGCTTGCCCAGTTCCAGCTTCAGCTCGCGGCGCGCGGCGGGCAGCACGCTGGCGCCGGCATCCTCCAGCATGCCGCGCTCCATGTTCAGGAGACCGTCGCTGATGTGCTGGCCCAGACCGGTCTCGGTCTTGAGGGCCTGAAGCAGGGGCGTGGCCGGTTCGGCCAGGGCGATCCAGTACAGCAGCTGATGGACTAGGCTCTCGGGCGCGGGAGCCTCCAGATCCAGGGGCGGCTGCACCAGGCGTTTCAGTTGCCGATCGACCTGGCCCAGCACCAGCCGGCGCTCGCGGGCCAGCTGCAGTTTGCCCTCGGACAAGGCCTCGACACCGGCCCCCGCCAGACGGCAGAAATCGGCGAACAGGCTTTCGCCGCACAGGCCCTCGAGCTGGTTTAAGGCGCGGCGCAGCAGGAAGAAGCCATGGCTCACGTTTTCCTGGCGCAGCACGGCGAGCAGGCCCAGCTGATACATATGGCGCAGGCGCCGGGCCTGCCAGGGCAGGCGGCGCGCGTCCGGAGCCATGACGAAGCCGCGCTCGAACCGAGGTAGCCTGGGGTCTATGTCGAAGAAGCGGTATTCGGGTAAGGCGGCCTGACCGAGGGCGGCTCGTAGGGCATTGATGGCCGGCAGCAGCAGGGCGGGGTGCTGGCGATCCTGCTCCAGGTAGCGGATCAGCAGACTCATGCCGGTGACGAGGGCCGGCAGCATGCCGGCGGTAATCTCGGCGTCGGCCTGTTCCAGGGCATGGGCGGCCTGGCTCAGTGCCCTTGCCAGTTCCAGGGCGCCGGGCAGGGCGATGACTTCCAGGACCCCGGCGGTCTGGCGCAGGCTAGCCGCCGCCTGTTCCCAGGCGTCGCGGTTTTCCAGGTAGTTGGTGAATTCCGCCAGTTGCCGCTCGGCGTGGCGCAGCAGCAGATCCAATTCGGATTTGACGAGCTTGAGGGATTCGTTAAGCTGCGGCGCGTGCATGATGGGCTCCATCCTGGACATAAAGGCCTGGGCCGGGCCTACGAATAAACGGCGTAGCCTAGATCGGGACCTCGGACTGGACAAGGCCGCTGGCCCGTTATAGCGTGGCATCCCCATGAAATAGTGAACCGTTTCACGGTTTTTTGCACGGCGCCGTGGCGTTTTTCCCGAAGGCACGGCCGGACTGAGGCGGAACGAAGAGGTTTTATGCGTAAGACGAGATGGCTGGCCGCCTTGGCCATGCTGCAACTGGGCGTGGCCCAGGCCCAGGACGAGGTGAGCTACCGCCTGAACCTGAGCGAGCCAGCCCATCAGCTGGGCCGCGTCGAGGCCCGCTTCCCGGCGGTTCCGGCCGGCGCCTTCGACGTCCAGCTGCCTGCCTGGCGCACCGGAAAGTACCAGATCCTCAACCTGGCCAGCGGCCTGCGCGGCGTATCCGCCAGCGACGCTTCGGGACGCAGCCTGCCCGTGGCCAAGGTTGACAAGAACACCTGGCGCGTCGAGGTGAGTGCGCCTGGCGACGTGATCCTGCGCTACGAGGTCTATGCCAACCAGCTGGCCGAGCGCGTGCGCCATATCGACGAAAGCCATGCCTTCCTCGACGCCAGCGGCATCTTCCTGGGCGCCGAGGCCTACCGGCGCATGCCCCTGCGCGTGGACCTGGAGGTCCCGGCCGGCTGGACCAGCCGATCCGGCATGGACTTGGCGGGACCCCATGCCTTCCGCGCCCCCAATTACGATGTCTTGATCGATTCCCCCATCGAAACCGGCCTGCACGAGTTCCGCCGTTTCCAGGCCGGTGGCCGGGAGCACGAGCTCGTCGTCTGGGGCAAGGGCAATTACGATCTGGCCGCCATCCAGGCGGATCTGGCCAAGTTCGCCCCGGAAGCCGAGAAGATCTGGGGTGATTTCCCCTTCCAGCGCTATGTCTGGATGATCCACGCCGGCACCGAGCTGCGCGGCGCCACGGAACACCTGAATTCCACCATCATTTCCCGCGATCGCTGGGCCTTCGCGCCGCGCGAGGACTATGTGAAATTCATCCGCACGGCCGCCCACGAGTTCGTGCACACCTGGAACGTCAAGGCCTATCGTCCGGACGGCCTGGTGCCTTATGACTACCGCAAGGAGAATTACTCGCGCCTGCTCTGGGTCGCCGAGGGCACGACCAGTTATTTCGAGGGCATCCTGGCCCTGCGCGCCGGCGTGATCACCCCCAAGGAGTTCCTCAAGGAGCTGGGCAGCCTGGTGGACAGACACCGCAACCGCCCGGGGCGTTTGCAGCAGAGCGTGGCCGAGGCCAGCTTCGATGAATGGCTGGGCGATAGCGGGGATAGAGCCAATAACGCCAGCGTCAATATCTACGACCAGGGCGAGCTGGTTTCCCTGGCCCTGGACCTGGAAATCCGCGCCCGAACCGGCAACAAGAAGGGCCTGCAGGACGTGCACCGCCTGCTGTTCCAGCGTTTCCCGGCTGCCCGGCAGGGCTATTCCGAAGCGGATGTCCTGGGCCTGCTCAAGGAAGTCTCAGGCGCCGATTTCGCCGAATTCTGGGCCGAGCATGTGCGCGGCGTGAAGGAACTGCCCCTGGCGAATCTGCTGGCCGCCGCCGGCCTGGAGCTCAAATACGAGGCGGACAAGGACGACAAGAGCAAGGCCGAGGCCGCCTTCACCGGGCTGAAAACCCAGGTCAAGGAGGGCATGCTCAAGCTGGAGCTGGTACAGCGCGACAGCCCGGCCTGGAAGGCGGGGCTAGCGGCCGGCGATCAGCTCCTGGCGATAGACAGTTTCCGCGTCGATCCGGCCAAGGCCGAGGCCCGCCTCAAACAGCTCAAGCCGGGGCAGCGCGTGGAACTCAGCGTGTTTCGCGGCGACGAGCTGAAGACCCTGAGCCTGACGCCGACGGCCATGCCGCGTGGGAAATTCACCGTCGCCACCAAGGCCAAGCCGAGTTCGGCGGAAAAGGCGCGCTTCAAGGCCTGGCTGGGTATAAGCTGGCCGGATTCGGTCTGAGCGGGGAGCCAAGCATGAAGGATTTCATCGGCGTCTACGACGATGCCCTGAGCGCCGAGCAATGTTCGACGCTGATCGCGCGCTTCAATACCAGCGACAAGGTGGTGCGCGGTCATACCGGCCATGGCGTGGATATCGCCAAGAAGGACAGCTACGACATCATGCTCAACAAGCATGCGGAGTGGCAGGACGCCGCCCAGCTCATCGCCACCACCACGCTGAACTATCTGCGCGAGTACATGCGCGAATATTCCTTCCTGCTGATGGGCGCCCTGTCCGCGACGGTCGTGCACCCCAAGACCGGTCAGCCGGTGGTCCTCGATCCGGAGAATTTCGCCGAATGCGGCGAACCTCATCTGACCGAACTCGTCCAGACCATGTACCGCTGCGGTTCGCTCAATATGCAGAAGTACCTGGCGGGCACCGGCGGTTATCACCACTGGCATTCGGAGACCTATCCCCAGAACGCCAGCTGCGAGACCCTGCATCGCGTGCTGCTCTTCCAGTACTACCTGAACGACGTGGCCGAGGGCGGGGAAACCGATTTTTACTATCAGGAGCGGAAGATCACGCCCAAGGCAGGGCGGCTGATCATCGCGCCGGCCGGTTTCACCCACACCCACAAGGGCTGCGTGCCGCGTTCCGGCGACAAGTACGTGATCACCTCGTGGATCCTGTTCCAGCGGGCGGAAACCCTGTACGGGAAACCGCCGGCGGGCTGAAATCAGCCCCCGAAGCGCACCACATTGTCCGGTAGGCGGTGCGCGTCCATGTCCAGGGCGATGACCCGCTCGCCGAGCAGGATCAACCGGCCCTCGTAGCGTCGGTCGCCGTCCACGGTGAATTCGAAGACGTAATAGCGGCAGAAACCCAAGTTGCCGTCCTGGCCGCGCTTCAGGCGCACCCGTCGCTGCTCCACTGTGTCGTCGAGAAACTGTAGGCCCGCACGCTCGCAGGCCTTGCGGCCGGCTGCGATAGCGGCTTCCTTGGCATGGCTGGCGGACCACCAGTAGTAGACGGCGGCGAGCAACAACAATAGCGTCAGTAAGGGCGACATAGGGCGACTCAGGCGTTCAGGGGCGGCATGGGTTTATGAGGGGTAAGGCTCACTGGATCAAGTCCCCATAGCATCGAGGCCCAGGGGCGGCAAGGGGCAGTCCAGGGCGGCGCACACGGCGTGCAGCGCCTCGTATTCTCCCAGAACCAGGCGCCGGTCCGCCAGCACGCAATCGGCGCAGGCTTCGATGACCGAACGCTTGAGCAAAGGACTCAAGTCCGCAAGTCGGCGCAGGGCGGTGACGAAGGCCTCGGAGCGGGCCGAGGGGCGGGGCGGCACCTGGGCGCCGAAGCCCTTCATGATGCGCATATACAGCGCCTGGCGGGCCTCGCCCTGCTCACAGGCCTGTTCCGTCAGCAGTGAAAACACGATGGCCAGGTCGCCTAGCACCGGCTCGAAGCGGCGAATATGCCCGCTGGGCACCGGCGCCAGGCTCAAGCTCCGTTCCACCAAGAGCTCGGCGGCGCACTCGAACAGGCTGAGCCGGCCGTCCCGCCGGGCCAGGGTGCGCAGGCTAAGGAGCAGGGCCAGCGCAGCCTGGCGGTCCAGGAGGCGCAGCGCCGGCAGCGCCAGCTCCAGCAAGGGCAGGGCGCCGCGCCGGTCGGCGTCCTCCAGCTCCGCCAGCAGGTCGCGCACCGCCTCCAAGCGGCTCGTATCCAGCTGGCGCGCCAGGAGGCCTAGGCCGCCTTCCCGATCCGCGCACTCCCGCAGGAACAGGGCCAGGACCAGGGCTTGGGCCTGCTCCGGATCGCGGTCGGCCTGGCGCAGCTCCGGGCTCAGGCTGTCCAGCCAGCGGCCCGCGCCCTGAACCGCCTCGGGCGTGCCGGTGCCGATGGAACCCAGGCTCTGGGCCGCCGTGGGCGCGGCGAAGCCGCTGGCCAGGGTCTCGCCGTCCGGGACCGCGCTGCCGGGTGTGTTAGGCAGGTCCACGTGCCGGCCCTTGATGGCCTTGATGCGCTCGGGGATCGGCGGATGGGTGGCGAACCAGGCGGCGAGCGGCACGCTCATGCCGAAGCACATATGGCTCATTTCCTCGGCATGGGCATTGTGCATGCGCGCCGCGCCGGCCTGGGCGCCGATCCTGGCCAGGGCGCCGGCGATGCCGTCCGGATTGCGGGTGAATTGCACGCTGGAGGCATCGGCCAGGAATTCCCGCTGCCGGGAGATGGCCGCCTTGATCAGCCGCCCGAAGAACAGGCCTATCCAGCCGATCAGGGTCAGTGCCAGGCCCAGACCCAGGATCGCCGCGATGCCGCCATTGCCCTTGCGCGAGCTCAGCCGGCCGCCGCCGCGCATTTCTAAGAGAAATTCGCCCAGCTGGCCTATGGCCAGGATGCCGGCCAAGAGGCCGATGAGGCGCAGGTTGATGCGCATGTCGGCATTGAGGATATGGCTGAATTCATGGCCGACGACGCCCTGCAACTCGTCGCGGCTCAGTTGGTCCAGGGCGCCGCGCGTCACGGTGAGCGTCGCGCCGCCCGGCGTCAAACCGGCCACGAAGGCGTTGATGCTCTCCTCCTCGTCGAGGATAAAGAGGATGGGCACGGGCATGCCCGCCGCGATGGCCATTTCCTCCACCACATTGATGAGCCGCCGCTCGCCCGGCTCGGTGGTCGTGGCCAGGATAGGGCGGGCGCCCAGCATCTGGTTCAGCGCCACCCCACCGCCTTTGAGCTGCCAGGACCGGACCAGGCTGCCGCCGGCGATGACGAGCAGGGTCAGTGCGGCTATGGCCAGCCACCAGGGCTGGCCCAGCCAGAGCTTTAAATCCGTCGGGATCGCGCCGCTCAGCGCCAGCACGCCGTAGACGGCGGCATTGACGGCCAGGACGATACCCAGGACCGCCAGGGCGAAATAGATCGCCAGCACGCCGGTCTTACGGCGCGCGCGATCCTGATGCTCAAAGAAGTCCACGATTTATGTCATTCCAGCAAAGCAGTTGTCACCACCCCCGTTCGTCCTGAGTAGCCCGCCATGGCGGGCGTATCGAAGGATGAACGGGTGCCTCTCAGGCTTCACGGGATGGGCGATGCTTTTTCACTTAACCGAACGCCACCTTCGGCGCCTTGCGCGCCTCCGGCTCCTCCAGCTCGAAGGCCTGGGCCGCCTCGAAGCGGTAACGGCCGGAAATCAGGGTATTGGGGAACTGCTCGCGGTAGGTGTTATAGCTCATCACCGCGTCGTTATAGGCCTGGCGGGCGAAGGACACCTTGTTTTCCGTCGAGGTCAGCTCCTCGGAGAGCTGCATCATGGTGGTATTGGCCTTCAGATCCGGGTAGGCCTCGGCCAGGGCGAAGAGCCGGCCCAGTGCGCCGGACAACTGGCCCTCGGCGGCCATCACGCCCTGGATGGCGCGGGCATCCTCCGGATGCGCCGCAGCCCCTTGGTTGGCCGACACCGCGCCGTTGCGCGCCGCGATCACCGCCTCCAGGGCCTCGCGCTCATGCTTCATATAGGCCTTGGCGGTTTCCACCAGGTTGGGGATCAGATCGTAGCGGCGCTGCAACTGCACATCGATCTGGCTGTAGCCGTTCTTGAAGCGCTGGCGTAAGGCCACCAGCTTGTTGTAGATGGCCACGCCCCAGAACACGACGAGGGCGGCGAGGGTGAGCAGGACGAGCAAGGCGGTCATAATCAATCCCTTATGCATGATGACGCGGAGGATGGCCGGACTATAGCACAGGGGGATCGGTGCGCCAGGGGCGTAGCCCGGATGCAGGCCCGAAGGGCCGGAGTACGGGTGCTGCGGGCGGCATCGGCATTACTACCGTTCGTGCTGAGTAGCGCGCTTTGGGCGCGTATCGAAGCACTCCTGGCGAAGCGGCGGTGGCTCGTCGTGCATAAGCCCCCGGATTCCGCTGCCGCTTCATCCGGGCTACACTGCGCGGCTTGCTCACAACAATAACGATGCTGTCATGACTGCCGTTGCCAACCCCGCCTATGCCAACGAGAAGACCTTCATGGGTCATCCGGTCGGCCTCTATGTCTGCTTCTTCACCGAGATGTGGGAGCGTTTCTCCTTCTATGGCATGAAGGGGCTCTTGCTGCTCTATCTCATCAAATACCATCTGTTCTCCGACGCCCATGGCTACAACCTGCTGGGCGCCTACGGCGGCCTGGTCTATGCCGTGCCGGTCATCGGCGGCCTCCTGGCCGACCGCTACCTGGGCATGCGCAAGGCCGTGGTCTTCGGGGCGATCCTGCTCTGCCTGGGGCATCTGGGCATGGCCTTCGAGGGCCATGCGGCGACCATGGTCGACGGCGTGGCGCAGCGCGACGAGTTCGCCCTCCAGGTCTTCTACTTCTCCCTGTCGCTGATCATCATGGGCGTGGGCTTTTTGAAGCCCAATATCTCCACCATCGTCGGCCGGCTCTACCCGGAAAACGATCCCCGCCGCGAGTCGGGCTTCACCCTGTTCTATGCCGGCATCAACCTGGGCGCCACCATCGCGCCCCTGCTCTGCGCCTGGCTGGGCGAGACCTATGGCTGGAAATACGGCTTCGGCGCCGCCGGCATCGGCATGTTGGCCGGCCTGGTGGTCTTCCTCCTCGGCCAGAAGCATCTGCATGGCCATGCCGAGCCCCGCGATCCAGAGCTGTTGCGCGAGAAGGTCTTCGGTCCCTTCAGCCGCGAGCATCTGATTTACCTCGGCGCCTTGGCTGGCCTGGCCGTGATCTGGGGTCTCATCCAGTCCCATTCCCTGGTCGTCTCGCTCATCCCCGGCAGCCTGGAGCTGTCGCCGGTCCTGATGAGCATGCACCTGGTCGCCGTCGTCCTGGTGGCTGGTGTCGCCTGGTTCATGATCAAGCACTGCACGCCCGTCGAGCGCCAGCAGATGGTTTGCGTGATCCTGTTCATCCTCGGCGGCCTGATGTTCTACACCGTCTATGAGCAGACCTATGGTTCCTGGGTGTTGTTTTCCGACCGCGTGATGAACCGCCATGCCTTCGGCGTGGACTGGACCGCCGGCCAGCTGACTTCCCTGGGGGCCATCGGCATCATCACCCTGACCCCGCTGTTCACCTGGCTCTGGCCGGCCCTGGACCGTCGCGGCCTGAACCCCAGCAAGCCCGCCAAGACCGCCTTCGGCCTTCTCGCCGCCGGTCTCGCCTTCCTGGTCCTGGTGTGGAGTTCCCGCCATCCGGAAGCCAATGGCCTGACCGGTTTCTGGTGGTTCGTCCTGGCCTATTTCGTCCTGGCGCTCGGCGAGATCATGCTCTCGCCCATCGGCCTGGACGCCGTGACCCAGCTGTCCGTGCCGCGCGTGGTCAGCCTGATGATGGGCGGCTGGTGGCTGGGCACGGCCTATTCGGAAGTCATGGCCGCCACCATCGGCAAGCTGTCGTCCATCGAGATCCCGAACGGCGGCAGCGTCAACGTCGCCGACGCCCTGGCGAAATACGACGATGTCTTCCTGTTCTCCGCCCAGCTGGCCATAGGCTGCGGCGTACTGTTCCTGCTGCTGACGCCGCTGATGAAGCGCTGGATGCACGGGGTCAAGTGACGATGAGCCACAAAGAACACGAAGAACACAAAGGTTTCTTCACGGGTCAAAAACCTTCTTCCCTTCGTGTTCTTTGTGTTCTTCGTGGCCAATCCTCCAATGTTTTCAGCCCGTGTTGCGCATCCCCGCCGCGATGCCGGCGATGCTCAGCAACAAGGCATCCTGCAACTCCGGGTCCGCATCGCCCGAGCGCGTGCGGCTCAATAGCTCCACCTGCAGATGGTTCAGGGTGTCCACATAGGGATTGCGCACCTTGATGGAGCGGCGGATCACCGGGTTCTCCTCCAGGAGTTCCCGGTGGTTCAGGAGCTGGGGCACGTACTGCATGACCTTGCGGAAACGCTCCAGGAGCTCGTTGCCGAGGGCCAGCGCCTCCGCGTCCCCGGCCGGCAGCAGCCGGTCCATATAGGCACGGGCCACGCGCGGATCAGCCTTGGCCAGGACCATTTCCAGCATGCCGAGCTGTGAGGCGAAGAACGGCCATTGTTTCGCCATGCCTTCCAGGGTCGCCCCCTGCCGGCTCTTCAGCATGGCCTCCAGCGCCTCGCCTACGCCCAGCCAAGTGGGCAGGACCAGCCTGACTTGGGTCCAGGAGAAGATCCAGGGAATGGCGCGCAGCGAGGATAGGCTCAAGTCCTTGGAGCTGCGCCGCGCCGGGCGGCTGCCGATGGACAGGCCGGCCAGCTCCTGCTGGGGCGTCATGGCCTGGTAGAGGCGCATAAAGGCCGGATTTTCCCGGACGACCTCGCGATAAGCCTTGACCGAGCCCTGCGCCATGGTATCCATCAGCTCGCGCCAGGCCGGCGTGGGCGTGGGCGGCGGCATCAGGCTGGCGCCCAAGGTCGCCGTCACATAGGTTTCCAGGGTGGACAGGGCGACGCCCGCCAGGCCGAATTTCTGTTGGATGACCTCGCCCTGCTCGGTGATGCGCAAGCGCCCCTGCACCGAGCCGGGCGGTTGGGACAGGAGCGCCGCATGGGTCGGCGCGCCGCCCCGGCCCACGGAGCCGCCCCGGCCGTGGAAGAAGGTGAGCTTCACGCCCTGGGCCTTGGCCAGTGTCGCCAGCCTTTCCTGGGTCTGGTACTGGGCCCAGCCGGCGGCCAGGAAACCTGCGTCCTTGGCCGAGTCGGAATAACCGATCATGATCTGCAGCTTCCCGTCCAGGCTGGCTCGGTACTCGGGCATGGCCAGCAGGGCGGCGATGCAGGCCTCCGAGCCCTCCAGGGCATCCAGGGTTTCGAACAGGGGCACCACCGGCAGCGGTTCGGCCATGCCCGCCTCGCGCTGCAACAGCGCCACGGCCAGCACGTCCGAGGGCTGCATGGCCATGGAGATCACGTAGGCGCCCAGGGTCTCCCGGGGCTGCTCGGCCAGGAGCCGGAAGGTGGCCAGGGCCTCCAGCACCTCGGGCGAGGCCGGCAGCGCGCGCGGGATCAGGGGCCGGCGGTTCTCGAGTTCCCGGCGCAGGAAGTCCTGCTTCTCGGCCTCGCTCCAGGCCGCGTAGTCGCCGAGGCCCAGCTCGCTCGTCACCGCGCTCAGGACCTCGGCATGGCGCCCCGCCTCCTGGCGGATGTCCAGCGGCAAGAGGGACAGACCGAAGCAGTCGATGCGCCAGAGCAGATCCCGCAAGCGGCCCTCGGCGATGCTGTCCAGGCCCACGTCCTTCAGGGACTGGTAGCAGAGGGCGATGGGCTCGCGCAGCTCGGCGATGGCCCAATAGGGTTTGAGCTCGGGATGCTCGCTGCCGCTTCCGGCGACTACGGCCAGCTCCGCCTCGCACCAGGCCCGCGTCGCCTCCAGGCGGGCGCGCACCTCGCGCAAGAGCTCCCGGTAGGGTTCCCGCGCCGGACCCACGCGCTTATGCAGCTCGGCATTGGCCGTTGTCACCGCCAGCTCGGCGCGCAGCTGGTCCACGTCGCGGAAATAGAGATCGGCGGCCATCCAGCGGCCCAGGAGGATCACCTCGCGGGTCACCGCCGCCGTGACATTGGGATTGCCATCCCGGTCGCCGCCCATCCAGGACGAGAATCGCAAGGGCGCCGTGCCGTCCGGCAGACCCAAGCCCAGCTTCTGGCGCATGACCCGATCCAGGCGGCGCAGGAAGCGCGGCACGGCGGCCCAGAGCTTGTGCTCGACGACGGCGAAGCCCCATTTCGCCTCGTCCACCGGCGTCGGCTTCTGGCGGTGCAGCTCATCGGTATGCCAGGCGGTCGCCACCAGGCCGCGCAGCTCGGCCAGGGCATCGGCCCGCCGATCCGGGGGCAGGGGCGACTGGCCCAGAATGTCCAGTTGCTCGGCGATGGCCTCGTAGGTGCGCAAGAGCGTGCGTCGGGAGACCTCGGTGGGATGGGCGGTGAGCACGAACTCGATGGCTAGGGAAGATACGGCGCTGGCGATGGCCTCGGCGCTGTGCCCGGCCTCGCGCAGCCGGCCGAACACGGCCTCCAGGTTCTTGCTGCGGGCATTGACCTCTCCGCTGACCTGGTAGGCTCGGGCCCGGCGCACGCGATGGAACTGCTCGGCCACATTGGACAGGTTGAGGAACTGCCCGAAGGCCCGCGCCACCAGGCGCGTCTCGTCGGCCGACAGGCCCTTGAGCATCTGGCTCAGCGCCGTCTCGGCGCCCAGCTGGCCATGGCGTGCATCCTTGGAGGTCTGGCGCAGGGACTCCACCAGATCGAAACGCTGCTGACCGCAGGCGCGGCGCAGGGTGTCGCCCAGGATCTCCCCCAAAAGATGCACATCGTCGCGCAGGGGGGCATGGGCATCGGGCTGGATGGGGGACTCGTGCTCGCTCATGGGATCTGTCCTTGGTCGATTTTCCGGTTATGCCGCAATGCGGCATACAAATGTTCCGACTATAGCAATAGACTGTTTCTTGGGGGATTTTTTCCCAGTATTCTGCGAGGCGATTGCACTCGCGCAACGGGTGCTTCGACAAGCGTACCGCCTTACCCTGCATGGCCCTTCGATACGGCGCTACGCGCCTACTCAGGGCGAACGGGGCTTGAGGGAACCGTTCGTCCTGAGTAGCCCGTGCCAACGGGCGTATCGAAGGATTCCTCGGCTTCGTTGAGGTAAGTATGCTCCGGCCCTGAAGGGGTCCCACGCTCCGCCAGGAAGTCAGGCGGCACCGAATCATGCTCAGCAACAAGGATTGCCCATGCTGCGTCGTCTACTCGCCTTCGTTCCTCTCTTGGTCTCGCTGGCCGCCACCGCCGCCGAGGTCTACGTCCCGCCAACCCTGGAGCCCTGGAAAGCCTGGGTGCTGCACGGCGAGGAGCAGCGGCTCTGCCCGTCACTGCCCAGTGCCCAGACCCCGGAAGGGCGAGTCTGCGCTTGGCCGGGCATGCTGGCCCTGTCCCTGGATGCCCAAGGCGGGCGCTTCGAACAAACCTGGCAGGTCCAGGCCGAGAGCTGGTTGCCCCTGCCCGGCGGCGAGCACTGGCCCCAGGAGGTCCGGGTCAATGACAAGCCGGTGGCGGTGATCGAGCACGAGGGGCATCCGGCACTGCGCCTGCCGGCCGGCGATTATCGAATCGGCGGCCGTTTCGTCTGGAGCGCCCGGCCAGAGAGATTGGAAATCCCTGAGCAAAGCGCCTTGCTGAGCCTGGAGCTTGACGGTAAGCCCGTGGCCTGGCCGGAGCGCGAGAGCGATGCCCTGTGGCTGGGCCGGCGCCAGGAAGTGAAGAAGGAGGCCGAGTCCTTGCAAGTCGAGGTCTTCCGCCACCTGGCCGACGGCCATCCTGCCTATTTGGAGACCCGTCTCAATCTGCAGGTCTCAGGCCCGGGCCGCGAGATCTTGATCGACCGCGTGCTACTGGCCGGCTTCCAGCCGACCGAGCTGTCCGGCGAGCTGCCCGCGCGCCTGGAGGCCGACGGCCGCCTGCGCGTCCAGGTCAGGCCGGGCTCCTGGGACTTGGGCATCAGCACCCGCGCCGAGGCGCCGCTCAAGGCCCTGAGCCTGCCGGAAGGGCCGGGCGCCGCCGAGGAGGTGTGGAGCTTCAGCCACGACGAGCGGGCGCGGATCAGCAGCCTGGAGGGCGCTCCCAGCGTCGATCCGGGCGAGGCGGGCGTGCCCGGGGAATGGCAGAAGTTGCCGGCCTACCGGGTCCTGCCCGGACAGACCCTGAGCGTGGTCGAGCGCAGCCGCGGCCTGGCCAGCCAGGACGCCAACCAGCTGAGCCTGAGCCGGCGGATCTGGCTGTCCTTCGCCGGCGACGAGTATGTCTTTCAGGACCGGCTCAGCGGCCAGATGCACCAGGGCTGGCGGCTGGACATGCGCGCGCCCTTCGTGCTGCGCCAGGCCCAGGCCAATGGCGACGAGCTCTTGATCACGGGGGGCGGGGAGGGCCTGACCGGCGTGGAGCTGCGCGAGCCCCAGGTCAACCTGGAGACTCTGGGCACCCTGCCGCGCGGCGAGGCCCTGCGCGCCACGGGCTGGGAGCAGCTCATCAACGGCGTGGAAACCACCCTCAACCTGCCGCCGGGCTACCGGCTGATCGCCGCCTCCGGGGCCGATGCCGCGCCCGATGCCTGGCTGTCGCGCTGGACCCTGCTGGACTTCTTCCTGCTCCTGGTCCTGGCCGTGGCCATCGGCAAGCTCCTGGGCTGGCCCTGGGGAGCCCTAAGCCTGGTCCTGATCGGCCTGACCCTGCACGAAGCCCGCGCGCCGCTCTGGTCCTGGCTCAATCTCGCGGCGGCCGTGGCCCTGGTGCGCTACCTGCCGGACAACCGCTTCCGCCGTTACCTGGCGGTCTTCCGCAATGCCAGCCTGGCCTTGGTGGCTGTCCTGGCCGTGCCCTTCCTCGCCATGCAGCTGCGCCTGGCCCTCTACCCGCAGCTGGAGGCGGAGTTCGGCGGCGTGCCGAGCCGGGGGGCGGCCCAGTATGCCCAGCCCGCCGGCGCGCCCGCGCCCATGGCCGAGATGGCGGCGGATCAAGCCGTGATGTCCGGCGCTGTCTCGGAACAGAAACGCAGGCAGGCGCAACAGAAGGCCGAGGTCGACCGCCGGGAGGTCGCGGGTTCCCGCATGAAGTCCGCGGACATGCTGAGCCGCTATGCTGCCGACGCCAAGATCCAGACCGGGCCTGGTCTGCCGTCCTGGTCCTGGAGCCAGGCGCGCCTGTCCTGGTCCGGCCCCGTGGCCGCCGACCAGGCCCTGGATCTGGTGATCCTGCCGCCCGCCGGCCTGGCTTTCTGCCGGGTCCTGGTCGTGGCCTTGATCGCCCTGCTGCTGGCGGTCTTCGCCCGCCAGTGCTTCCCGGGTCCGCGCTGGCCGCGCTGGATGCCCGGCGCGGCGGCCCTGCCGGCCCTGTGCGTGCTGGCCCTGCTGCCCTGGGGCCAGAGCTTTGCGGCGAGCGTGCCGCCCAGGCCGGAGCCGCCCTCGGCCAGCATCCTCGCCGAGCTGAAGCGCCGCCTGTTGGCGCCCGAGCCCTGCGCGCCGCGCTGCGCCGAGCTGCCGGCGGCGCGGGTAATCGCCTCCGGCGATTACTTAAGCGTCGAGCTGGATGTCCAGGCCCTGACCAAGACGCCGGTGGCCGTGCCCGGGCGCTTGGATGGCTGGTATCCGCGCAAGCTGCTGCTTTCCGGCGTGGAAGTGCCGGTGCTGCGCGCCCAGGACGCCTACTGGGTCCTGGTGCCTGCCGGCCTGTCGCGCATCAGCCTGGAAGGCGCGATGCCGCCGGCCGACAGCGTGCAGCTGCGCTTTCCCGAGCGGCCGCGCCTGGTCAGCGCCCGGGCCGAGGGCTGGGAGCTCGGCGGCGCGGTCGATGGCCTGCTGCAGGGCGAGCACCTGGAGTTCACCCGGATCAAGGCCAGCGAGGACGATGCCCAGGGCTGGGAGGAGATGACGCGCATCCCGGCCTTCGTGGAAGTGCGCCGCCGCCTGACCTTCGACCGGGATTTCTGGGTACATACCCAGGTACTCCGTCGCGCCCCAGCCACGGCGCCTATCAGCGTTGCGATCCCGCTGTTGGAAGGTGAGGCGGTGCAGACCGCCGAGGCCAAGCTCAGTGCGGGCAAGGTCCTGGTGTCCCTGCCGGCGGGGGCCGACAGCTATGAATGGGATTCCACCTTGCCGCGCCTGACCGAGCTCAAGCTGACCGCGACGCCGAGCGCGGACTTCATCGAGAAGTGGTCCTACGCGGCCAGCCCCAGCCTGCATGTGGAGCACGGCGGCGTGCCGGTCCTGGCCCAGGAGCCCGGTATCAGCGAATACCAGCCGGAGTTCTATCCGCTGCCGGGCGAGAGCCTGAACCTGACGTTCAGCCGGCCGGCGGCCGCCGAGGGCGATACCCTGGCCATCGACGGCGTGCAGCTCGCCAGCACCGTGGGCCAGCGCGCCACCGACGTGCAGCTCACCATCCACTACCGCAGCAGCCGGGGTGGACAACACGAGATCCGGCTGCCGGTCGATGCCGAGGTCAGCCATGTTTCGGCCGGCGGCAAGCGCCTGGGCCTGAGGCCCGAGCAGGGCAAGCTCCTGCTGCCCATCCAGCCCGGGTCCCACCAGTTCAATCTGAGTTGGCGCCAGAGCGGCGAGATCGGCCTGCGCCAGGCCCCGCCGGCCGTGGACCTGCGCCACGCGGTTAGCAACATCGATCTAAGCCTGAACCTGGGTGCCGACCGCTGGGTCCTGCTCACGGGCGGCCCTCGCCTGGGTCCTGCGGTCCTCTACTGGGGCGAGTTGGCGGCATTCGCCCTGCTGGCCTGGGGCCTGGGCCGCATCGGCCTGACGCCGCTCAAGACCCGCCACTGGCTGCTCCTGGGCCTGGGCCTGTCCACCCTGGCCTGGCCGACCTTGTTTCTGGTCACCGCCTGGCTATTCGTCCTGGCCTGGCGTGGCCGCGCCGGCGAGAAGCTGAGCCCCGCCTATTTCAACCTGGCGCAGCTCGGCCTCGGTTTCCTGACCCTCTTCGCCCTGGCCGCCCTGGTGGCGGCCATCCCCCAGGCCCTGCTGTCCACGCCGGACATGCACATCCTCGGCAACGACTCCTCGGGCGGCAGCCTGCGCTGGTTCGCCGACGAGACGGCCGGGGCCATGCCCGAGGCCTTCGCCCTGTCCCTGCCCATCTGGGTCTACCGCCTGGCCATGCTGGCCTGGTCCCTGTGGCTGAGCCTGGCCCTGATCGGCTGGCTGCGCTGGGGCTGGGGCGCCTTTGCCGCCGGCGGGGTGTGGAAGAACGAGCCGGCCAAGACGACTGCGGCCGAGACCAAGCCGGCGTCGGACACCCAAACCCCGGAGTAAGCATGGGTTACCGTTTGAGCAAGATCTACACGCGCACCGGCGACGACGGCACGACCGGCCTGGCCGGCGGGACGCGCGTGAGCAAGGCCTGTGCGCTTGTCGAGGCCATGGGCACGGTCGATGAGCTGAACTGCCAACTGGGGGTCTTGCTGGCCCAGGAAGGATTGGAGGACGGCGAGCGCGGCCAGCTGCTCGCCATCCAGCACGAGCTTTTCGAGCTGGGCGGCGAACTGGCCATGCCGGAATACCGGAGCCTGGGGGAAGCGGCTGTGAGCCGCCTGGAAAGCGAACTGGATGCGCGTAACGCCGCGCTGCCGCCCTTGGTGAATTTCATACTGCCGGGCGGCGGGGCCGCTGCCGCCCAGGCCCAGCTGGCCCGTGCCTTCTGCCGGCGCGCCGAGCGCGTGCTGGTGCACTGCCATGAGGCCTCGCCGCTACGCCCGGAGTTGTTGCACTACCTCAATCGCCTGTCCGACTGGCTGTTCGTCCTGGCCCGTGTCTTGGCACGGCGCGGGGAAGGCGAGCTGCTGTGGCAGGCCCGCCCTCCGGCTGCGGATTAGCCTTTCAATTCTTCCGCCTGCTCGATCAGGCGTTCATCGCCCTGGGCACCCGCCAGGGCGAGTTCCGCCTGTTGGGCGCTGTCGGCTTTCTTGCCCATGAGCTGATAGATCTGCGCCAGGCGCAGGCGAGCCCAGGCGTGGGAGGGTTCTTCGGCCGCCGCGGGCTTCGACAGGTAGTGCAACAAGGCCTGTTCGCCCTCGGTCAGGTGCACCTTGCCCAGCACCGAGTTGCGGCCCTGCTGATACCAGGCCTTGGGATTATCGGGTTGCGCCTCCTGCCACTGCTTGAAATAGGCGAAAGCGTCCTCGTAGCGTTCGGCCTGCTGGTAGATCGTGCCCAGCAGCAGGCGGTAATCGCTATTCTCCGGGGCTTTTTCGATGGCCGATTTCATCAGCGCCTCGGCTTCCGGGAATTTCTCTTCCTTGCCGGCGACTCGGGCCTCCATCACCGTGGCCAGGACTTCATCCACGGGCTTGACGGCGGCGATCAGCTCGTGTGCCTTGTCCGCGCCGCCGCCGGCGATGCCGGGCGCGCCCACGTAGTAGTCAAACAGCGCCTTGCGATAATCGAGGTTGTCCGGCTGGAGCTCCAGGGCCTTCTTGAAATGCTTGACGCAGTTCTTGGCATGACCCAAGGCGCTGAACATGCTCGCCGATTGCGCCTCGTTGCACAGGGACACGCCCCAAAAGAAATGCAACTCCGGATTCTTGCCTTCGGTCTTGGCCAAGGCCTCGAAGGTGTCCAGCGCCTCGTCGCGCCGACCTTGGTGCTCGGCGATGCGGGCCAGGTAAAGCCGGGCTTCCGGTTGGTCCTTGGCGGCTTCGAAGGCTTGTTTGGCTTCGCCGAAGCGCTCGGCCTTGAAGGCGTCGATGGCGGTGCTCAGATCGGCAGCATGAATGGGGAGGGTGAACAGGCTGAGGGCGAGAAGACTGAGGCGTGGCGACATGGTGCGTCCTTGTCAGGGGGAGGGAACGGTAAAAATGCATGGCCCATGCTAAATCGGCACTGAATGGCGCATCAGTGCCGAAAGTCATTCGCAATGCTTAGGAGGCTGACGGAAACAACTTGTCTAACTTATTTCCGCCAGCCTCCTTAGTTGCCGGCAACCCGCTCGTAGGCCTTGTCGCCCCAGCCGATCAACAGGCCGTTGCGGAACACCAGGGGCGTGCATTCGTTCTTGCTGGTGACACCGTCGCCTTCCTGGCGTTGCGTCCGATAGAACAGCACGCGGACATCCTGGCCTTGATCCTGGTAGCCTTCGCTGAAGTCCGGTCGGCCCAGGCGGGTGCGGATGGTCTGTTCGCTGGTATTGACCACCAGGCTGGCGATCTCTTCCCGGTTGCGGCGCTCGGTCTTTTCCCAGTTGGAACCGTAGTCGCCATCGGTGCCCAGGTTGATGACGCAGCCGCTGAGCAGGGCCGCGAAGGGCAGGGCCAGGAGCAAGGGTTTCAGAGTCTTCATAGGGGAACCTCGTTGGCTATTGTTGTTGCGGTGTTGTGTCTAGGCAAAATGCGTGCCTAGAAAAATATTCAGTTAGAACAATAAGTTAAAATTGCGCTTGCGGTGATTGTGCGTGATGCCCGCCATTTCCTCGTCAAATTGCCCAGTCGCCGTCGAGCGAGGGTTAGTGAGTTGGTGTGCTACAATGCTAATGCACTATAACTCCAATTCCAGAAAAAACAAGTATCCTTAGATAAGCCGGTGTTTCGACGGATCCGCGCCTTGCGCGACCTGTCTCAAGCCAAAACACCGATGGCATTGCGTGGTAGAGAAGATGAGCCAATTGACGATAGTGCACACCCAGCTGCGCGGACTGCTGGATACCCTGGAGGTGGAGCTGCGACGCAGTGAACTCTGGGAGGACACCCCGCCGTCCGCCGAAGCCCTGGCCAGCGTTCAACCCTTCGCGGTGGACACGCTGGACTTCAGCCAATGGCTGCAGTTCATTTTCCTGGCCCGCCTGCGGATGATGGCTGAACTCGGCGGGGAACTGCCCCAGAGCTGTTCGGTCCTGCCCATGGCGGAGGAGGCGTTCAAGGGTATGGCACGCGATGTGCGCGCCGTGCTGCAGGCCGTAGACGCCGTGGATCGATTGCTCAGCGGCGCCAATCGCCTGCACTGAGAGCTTACAATCTCGCTGAAGGGCGCATCGCGGCGTTAAAACTGAACGCAAAATGCTCACATACTCCGTGTATGCTCCGCTTTTGCGTCCAGTTTTGCCTTGCGCTGCATCCCTTGATCGAGATTGTAAACAGGCGCTGAGTTTTCCGGGGCGGGTTAAGTCTTACTGGCGATAAAATACGTCAGCTGTTCCATCTTGACCGGATCCTGGTCCACGAAGCGGATCAGGACATTGATGCGCGCGCTGTCCATGCTGGACTCGGCGGCGGAGAGGGTGTGCACATAGCCATTGATTCGGGCGACGTCCTTGCCATTGCCGCCGTCGATGTCGACGACGGCTTGTTCCAGCAACTGCGGTAGCTTATCGCCGCGCTCCATGATCCCGACGAATTCATTGAGATTGAGCTTTTTGGCGCCGCACTGCGCCGCCACGCCGCTGGCGAAGCGTACCGGAATGGTGGTCTTGGACAGCGCGGTGGGCGGTGCAGGTCGACTGTCTTCGCTGGCCTGGTTGGTGGTGGGTTTGGCGAAGGCGCTGGTGAGGGTGTCGGCGCTGCCGAAGCCGCTACCTGTCGACAGGCGCGGCTTGGCGGCGAGTGCCGCCGAGGGTTTTACCCCGTGCTTGGACAGGGCCTTGACGATCTTGGTGAGCAGTTGCTCGTTGTTGAAGGGCTTCATCAGGTATTCGCTGACGCCGGCCTGGACCGCTTGCACCACGTGATCGCGATCGCCGCGGCTGGTGACCATCACGAAGGGCAGATTCTTGTAATGCTCCTGCTCGCGCACCCAGCTCAAGAGTTCGGTGCCGCTCATCTCCGGCATTTCCCAGTCGCAGAGCACGAGGTCCATGACCTGCTGCTTGAGCAGGGATTGGGCCTTCTTGCCGTTGACGGCTTCGAATACCGTCCAGTTTGGGAACTGAGTGCGCACGCTCTTCTTGACCAGATCCCGGATCAGGGAGGCGTCGTCAATGATGAGGACATTGAAGCTGCTCATGCACATCCATCAAAATTCGCGAAACATCATTAACTTATAACTTAGAATTGGCGGACTAACCAAATATTGTACCCAGCGCCATGAATCTGCCCATCCTGTATCGCGACGAGCACTATGTCGCGATCGATAAACCCTCTGGATTGTTGGTGCACAAGACCGAGTTGGCGCGGGCGGAGGCCTATGCGCTACAGCTGCTACGCCGGCAGCTGCGACGCCGGGTCTACCCGGTGCATCGCCTGGATAGACCGACCTCGGGCGTGCTGCTGTTCGGTTTGTCCGCAGCGGCGGCGCGGGAGGCCTGCGGCCTGTTCGAGACGCATGTCGTGAGCAAGCGTTACCTGGCCGTGGTGCGGGGTTATGCGCCGGATTCGGGGCATATCGATTACCCCTTGTGCGAGGAGGACGATGGCCGCCCGGCACAGGAGGCGCGGACGGATTATCGCTGTCTCGCGCGGGCGGAACTGCCCATCGCCATCGGACGCTATGCGACCAGCCGCTATTCCCTGGTCGAGGTGATGCCGCTCACCGGGCGAAAACACCAGATCCGCAAGCACTTCCACCACATCTTCCATCCGCTGATCGGCGACACCACCTATGGCGAGGGCCGGCACAATCGCTTGTTTCGCCAGGAGTTCGAAGCGTCGCGACTGTTGTTGATCGCCCACGAGCTGGCCTTCGTTCAGCCCTTCAGCGGCGAGGCGGTGCGCATCCGCGCAGGTCTTGACGAGGAGTGGCGGCGAGTCTTGGCGGGTTTGGGCTGGGAGGGGGCTCAGACCCAGTTGGCGGGCGACCAGAGCGCCGCGTCCAGGGGCTGAAACTCCAGGCCATGGCGTTTCATGTCGACGCCACTAGCCGTGAGCAGCACGCCTTCGGCGGTGAGGCGCCGCTTCTGCTCCAGGAACGGCGGACTATCGACGGGAAAGGCTAGCTTGCCGGACGCGGTGAGCACCCGATGCCATGGCAGCTCCAGGCCGTCGGGCGTTTCGCGCAGGGCGCGTCCCACCAGGCGCGCGCGTCCCGGCAGGCCGGCCAGGGCGGCGATCTGGCCATAGCTGGCGACGCGGCCCATGGGGATGGCGGCAATCGTGCTCCAGATGGCGGGGTAGTGGCGGCGGCTGGCGTTCGCGGCGGGGCAGGGCTCGGCAGGAGGCGGGCGTAGCGGTTGGGAACTGGGCTTAGTTGCCGCCCTCATTGCTTTGCGGTTCGAATTCGAAGCGGTCATCTTGCTGGTTATGGGTTTCCAGGATTTCTTCGATGTAATCATCCATTGCACTGTACCTCAGTTCGGACCGACATGGTCTGCTGTCCATAGTTATGGCAGCTTTTTGTGAATCTACGATGAAGCTTCGCGAGAAGCGCATGCCCAGGTTGGAACGTGAGCTCTGCCCGAAGTTCCCGCAGTACCCGGCGGCACTTCATTTTCCGGCGTTCTGACATATGCTTAGCGGGAGGAGTCAGGTAACTCGGTCCCCAGACGGCCTTGTTGCGCCAGCGGTGCGGGGCCCGTGCCAATTCATATCAACCCAGGAGCGACCTTAGCTTGTCCAGCCCCCCAAAAAAGAGCGTGGATGAATGGGTTCAGGAGATGAGCGAGGCGGAGTTGCCCGTTTTGGGGCGCACGGTCTCGCAACTGGCTTCGGTCAACGAGTACTTGTCCAGTCACGCCGCCGAGCTGGTGCGGACCATCTTGCACGATCCCAATATGACCGCGAAGGTCCTGCGGCTGTCCAATAGCGTCGTCTACAACCAGGGCCGGCGGCCTATCAACACGGTCAGCCGCGCCATCGTGGTTCTCGGCTACGAGGCCATCCGCTCCATTTGCCTGGCCACCTTTGTCCTGGAGAAGGCCGCTGCCGGTCCGATGCAGGACATGCTGATGCAGGAGGTGGCGCGTTCCTTTCACGCGGCCGTCCAGGCCAAGTCCCTGGCGGAGCTGCGCGGCGACGTCAATGCCGAGGAGCTCTTTATCGGCACCCTGCTGTTCCATCTCGGCGAGGTCGCCTTCTGGTGCTTCGGCGGCGAGTTAGCCGAGCAGCTGGCCGGCGCTATCGAGGCGGGAACGCCGGCCGCCGAGGCGCAGCGGGATATCGTCGGCTTCCGCTTCACCGCCCTCACCCTGGGGTTGACCAAGGAATGGGGTATCAGCCCGGTGCTTCAAGAAGCCTTGATGAACCGGGATCTGCCCGATTCGCGCAGCCGCAGCATTCGCCTCTCCCATCGTCTGGCACAGGCCATCGAAGAGGGGTGGGGGTCCAAGGAAGCCGAGGCCGCGATGGCGGCGGCGAGCCAGTACACCGGCGTTGCGGTCTCGGAATTGCGCCAATCGGTGATGAACAGCGCCGTGGCGGCCCAGGATACCCTGAAGGAGTTCGGTCTCAAGGGCGCGGAACGGCTGGTGCCCACGCCGCCCGGCCTGCCCGGCGCCGAGGCGGAGGAGCTCGAGCAGGACGCGGAGCCGGCCGGCCATCAGGACATGGCCCTGCAGCTCAACATCCTGCGCGAGCTGACCACCATGGTGAACGGCAAGGCCGATTTCAACCTGGTCTTGCAACATGTATTGGAGGGCCTGCATCGTGGCGTGGGCTTCGAGCGCGTGCTCTTCGCCCTGGCCAATCCGCAGCGCACCGCCATCAGTACCAAGTATGCCGTGCAGCAAAAGCCCGGGGATTTGGACAAGTTGTTCAGCTTTCCCCTGGGCGACCCCCAGATCGAGCCCTTAATGCAGAGCTTTCAAAGCCATGAGGTGTACTGGGCGAGCAAGGGCACCCGGCCGCAGCTGGCGGGGCTCTTGAAGAAGCGCCTCAAGGTCGGCGACTTCGTGCTGTCCTCCTTATGGGCGAACAACAAGCTGATCGGCGCGTTCTACGTGGATTGCGGCGTGAGCCAGCGGGCCATTGCTCAGGAAGACGTGGATGCCTTTCAGATGTTCGTGTCCCAGGCGAATATGAGTTTGCAGATGTTGAGCGCCAGGCGCGGCGTTTGAGACTTCGTCAGCTGCGGCTGCCGGCCCGGCTGGCACGGACTTCGTCGGCCAGATAGATCACCAGGGCCTGGCCGGGCTTGAGGTTCCTGGGGCTGACCTTGTTGTTCCAGCGCATCAGGTCCTTTAGCGCGATCTTGTGCTTCTGAGCGATGGAGTCCAGGGAGTCGCCCTTCTTGACGGTGTACAACTGCTTCTCCGTGCCCGCCAGGGCGACGGTCTTCGCCTGGGGTTGGGCATCAGTCTTCTTGTCGGTCGCGGCGCCGGGGATGCGCAGGGTCTTGCCGGGTTTCAGCGCGGCGTTGGCGGCTAGGCCATTGGCCTCGGCCAGGGCTTTCATGCTCACCTTGTAACTGCGGCTCAGCTTCCACAGGCTGTCGCCGCTACGGATCTTGTGCTCCCGGCCGCCGCTCTCGGCGAGCACGGCTTCATCGCTCTCGTCGAAGACCGGCTTGTTGGAGAGCGGAATCTTCAGTTCCTGACCCACTTCCGGCTGACGCATGCCGAACAAATGGTTGGCCTGGCGCAGAAGTTCCTGGGGCATATGGTACTGCTTGGCGATGCTGCGCAGGGTATCGCCCTTGCGCACGGTGTAGCTCAAGTGCTCATCGCTGCGCGGCGTGGGCAGATGGGACAGCTTGCCCTCGAAGTCCTCGGCCTTGTCGGCCGGGAGCATCAAATAGCCGGGACCGCCGCTCACCGCCCAGGGTTTGGCGAAACCCGGGTTGAGGGAGACCAGCTCTTCCAGGCTGCAATTGGCCAGCTCGGCGGCTTCGGAGAGGGCGATGGGCTTGTCCAGATCGACCTTGGCCATGACCGGCTCATTGGGCACCGGGTCCCAGTCGATGCCATAGCGTTCCGGGTCCTTGAGCATTTCCGCCAAGGCTAGCAATTTAGGCACATAGGCGCGGGTGTGGGCCTTAAGCTTGAGATCCGTGAAGTCCGTGCCCTTGCCATGAGCCTTGTTGGAGTCCATGGCGCGCTGCACGTTGCCGGCGCCGGAATTGTAGGCGGCCAGGGCGTGGAACCAATCACCGTCGAAGGTCTTGCCCAGGTTGTCCAGGTAGTCCAGGGCCGCCTGGGTCGAGGCGAAGACGTCCTGCTTGGCGTCGTAGTAGGAGTTTTTCTTCAGGCCCATGACCTTGGCGGTCCCGGGCACGAACTGCCAGAGGCCGCCGGCGCCGTTCGCGCCGCGGGCTTTGGGATTGTAGGAGCTCTCGATGATGGGCAACAGGGCCAGTTCCAGGGGCAGATCGCGCTTCTCGATCTCTTGGACCACCATGTAGAGGTAGGGCGCGGCGCGGTTCAACGAGGCTTCGACGGTTCTCTGGTTCTGAGTGAAGAAGCGGATTTGTTTATTGACCTCGGCACGCAGCTTGGGGTCTTCGGTACTGTCCAACTGGAAGCCAGAGCGCACATGACGCCAAAGATCCGCGTCGTCCGGGCTCTCCGCGGTCTTGTCGCTGGGTTCAATCAGGGGCTGTTCGGGTTCGCTGACGGCATCTTCGGGCACGGCGTAGTCAGGCACTTCCGGCACGCGGCTGGAGTCGGTCTGGCAGGATGTGAGGATGCAAAGACCCAGGCTGAGGAACAGCAGTCGCTTCATAAGGACGGTCAATCTCTTGGCTAGTCGAGTTTTTTGGGCTCTGGCTGGTCGAGTTGGTCGTTCTGTCGGGGTATCGTGCTGCTGTGGGCATACCCCGGAGTTTGAACCGCGCAGTGCAGAGGCTGCATGGCGCTCAGAATCCGTCCTTCCACCGACGGACTTCAGCAAAGACAGCTTCGGGGGTCGATAAGTTCCCTTGAGCATGGCGGCTGGCCGCGGCGGCGACGGATTGTACCCTGGATCGCAGGAAAGGGTTAGTGGTTATTTCTTCGCCAATAGTGCTGGGGACGGTGGGCAGGCCTTGTTCCCGCAGCCGGGTGGCGTGTTGGAGGCGGGCGGCCAGGGCGGGATTGTCGCCCTCCACGGCCAGAGCGAAACGCAGGTTGGCAAGCGTGTACTCATGGGCGCAATAGACCCGGGTCGCGGCTGGTAATTCGGAAAGTTTATCCAGGGAATCAAGCATTTGCGCCGGTGTCCCCTCGAACAACCGACCGCAGCCCCCGGCGAACAGCGTGTCGCCGACGAAGGCATGGCCTTCGCCGACATAGGCGATATGCCCGAGGGTGTGTCCCGGCAGCTCGAGGATGCGCATACGGGCGGCGGGTGCGCTCAGTTCCAGTGTGTCGCCTTCCCGGAGCGCATGGCTGCGCCCGGGGATGTCCTCACTCGCCGGTCCATAGACCGGGCAGGCCCATTTGGCCAGCAGGGTGGAAATCCCGCCCACATGGTCCGGATGGTGATGGGTGATGAGAATGGCGCTTAGCCTAAGCCCCAGTTCCGCCAGGTGGGCCTGAACCGGCGCGGCATCGCCCGGATCGACCACGAAGGCGTCCTGGCCATCATGGGCCAGCCAGATATAGTTATCGCGGAACGCGGGGATGGGTAGAATGCTTAACATAAGACCATGCTGGCATTCTGCCTGGTGAAGATCAAGCCGAGAGCCGGCCAAGGGAGGAGTGCATATGCACGACGACGGTGCCTGGAATGTCTGGTCGCTGTTGCCCTCGGGCCGCGCCTTGCGCGAAGCCGCGGCGGCCGAACTGAGCGAGCTTCTGCCTGGCTTGTTCGGCTATCACTTGGTATCGCTGGGCTGTTTCAGCAACAGCCTGCCGACGGAAGCCAGCCCGGTGCAGCATCAGCTCAAGTTGGGCCTAGAGCCCGGCGTGGATCTCCTTGCCGATCCGGCGGACTTGCCCCTGACCTCGGACAGCGTCGATGTGGTTGTGCTGGCGCAGCTCCTGGAATTTCATGATAATCCGCACCGCGTCCTGCGCGAGGCGACGCGTATCCTGATCCCCGAAGGCCATCTGGTCGTGACCGGTTTCAATCCCCTGAGTCCCTGGGGCCTATGGCGGCTTTGGCATAGCACCGACCCGCGGCGCGGCCGGCGCAGCCTGAGCCCCGGGCGCGTGAAGGATTGGTTGAACGTGCTGGGCTTCGAGCTGGTGGAGGAACGCCGCTGCTTTTTCCGGCCGCCCCTGCGCGGCGAAGCCTGGCAACACCGGCTCATGCCCCTGGAGAACTGGGGACGTCGCTGGATGCCCGGCCTGGGCGGACTCTACACCCTGGTGGCGCGCAAGAAAGTCTCGACTCTGACTCCGATCCGGGCCGCCTGGACGCCGAAAGTCATCCCCATACGCCCGGTGCTGGTTGAGCCCGGGGCACGCAGCACAGCGAAGGAACTATGTCCTCCATAGAGAAGATGTCCGCCGTAGAGAAGTCCCCCGTAGAAATTTTTACCGATGGCGCCTGCAAGGGCAATCCCGGTCCGGGTGGCTGGGGCGCCCTGCTGCGCTGGAATGGCCATGAAAAGCGCCTGTTCGGCGGCGAAGTCCAGACCACCAACAACCGCATGGAGCTGATGGCCGCCATCATGGCGCTGCGCAGCCTGAAACGCTCCTGCGAGGTCATACTGACCACCGACTCCCAGTACGTGCGCCAGGGCATCACCGAATGGTTGCCGAACTGGAAGACCCGTGGCTGGCGCACGGCGGCCCGCGCTCCGGTGAAGAATGCCGACCTTTGGCAGGCCCTGGACGCCGAGGCCGCCCGCCACCGTGTCGACTGGCGCTGGGTCAAGGGTCATGCCGGCCATGCCGAAAATGAGATCGCCGACGACTTGGCGAATCAGGGCGTTGAAGCGGCCCTCAATCCGGCTTCCGCCTGAACATCACAAGGTCCTAGCCATGAGTCAAACCGCCGGCCTGCGCCAGATCGTCCTCGATACCGAAACCACGGGCCTTGAGCCTCGCGAAGGCCATCGCATCATCGAAATCGGCTGCGTCGAGCTCATCAACCGGCGCATCACACGCCGCAATTTCCACGTCTACCTAAACCCCGAGCGGGAGGTGGACGCCGAAGCCGTGAATGTGCACGGCCTGTCCAACGACTTCCTGGCCGACAAGCCCTTGTTCGCTGATGTGGCCCGTGAATTCCTCGATTTCATCAAGGGCGCCGAGCTGGTCATTCACAATGCCGCCTTCGACGTGGGCTTCATCAACCATGAATTCGCGCTGCTGGGCAGCGAGTGGGGCGCGGTCGCCGATCACTGCGGCGTGCTGGACACTCTGATGCTCGCGAGGCAGATGCACCCCGGGCAGAAGAACAGCCTGGACGCACTCTGCCGCCGCTATGAGATCGACAACTCCCACCGCGAGTTGCACGGCGCCTTGCTGGATGCCGAGATCCTGGCCGATGTCTATCTGCTGATGACCGGCGGCCAGGTGGCCCTGTCCCTGGGAGGCAGCGAAGGGAGCGCCGGCGGTCAGCGCCAGGACACCGGTATCCGCCGGCTCAAGGCCAACCGCGAGCCGCTGCGCGTGCTGCGCGCCGATGAGGCCGAACTGGCGGCCCACGAGGCACGCCTTGCCGCCATCGACAAGGCCTCCGGCGGCAACTGCGTCTGGCGCAAGCTGGAGGCTGGCACCTAGAAACCGGGGCCCCAAAAACGACAAAGGCCGCGAACGCGGCCTTTGTCGTTTCTGGGGCGGGCTTACTTCTTGTCGAGCAGCAGCCCCAGCTTGCCGGCTAGCCACTGAGTGGTCGGCGCCTGCACCAGGATAGTGATCAGGATGGCCATGAAGGTAATGGAGCCGACGACCTCGTAACCCGGCACTTTCATGCCGGCGATCATGCCGGCCAAGGCCGCCGGGATCACGCCGGTTTCGCGGGTCCAGCACATGAATAGCAGTTCATTCTTGCTCCACTTAGCGCGGCGATCCAGGCCGGCGCAAAGGAACACGGTCAGCGGACGAGCGATGAACATGAACACCAGCACCACGGCCAGGCCCACGACCCAGTATTGTTTGAGCAGGCCGAAGTCCACCTGGGAACCCAGCAGGATGAAGATGAACATGCGCAGGATAAGCGCCGTCGTCATGATGAAATCTTCCAGGCCTTCCTGTTCGCCATGCTCGACCTCAAAGCCGAAGACGTCCTTATTGCCCAGCATCAGGCCGAACACGAACACCGCCATGAAGCCGGAGGCGTGCACTCCGTCGGCAGACAGGAAAGCGCCGATTACCGCCATCAGGGTGACCAGCGGCATGTACTCGCGCAGGAACCCGTACTTCTCGTGAGCGATCAGCATACAGGCCAGGTAGCCGGCGATACCACCGACAACGATACCGACGCCGGCCTCGAAGACCAGATCATAGAGGGCATGGCCCAGGTTGAAGCCCTCGCCACCGGCACCGCCCATGACGATGCCGAGAATAACGGAGGTGGCGATGGCGCCCATGGCATCGTTGAAGGCCGATTCGCTCATGACCGTCTGGGCCACGCGGTCTTTGATGGGCACCTGCTTGAAGATGGGAACTAGCGCGGCTGGGTCGGTGGAGGCGATCACGGCACCCAGGATCAGGGCGGTCATGCCCATCACGGCGGGAACGCCGAACCAGTCACCGAACATATGCATGGTGCCGGCGGTGATGCCGCCGGTGATTAGCACGCCTATGGTCGCGATGACCACAAGGGTGACCCAGGTTTCTTTGAGCACGCTGAAGCGGATCGAGGCGCCGCCATCGAAGAGGATGTAACAGGCGCCAAAGGTCAAGATGATTTGGTTCAGCGTGGAATCGGCCGGGATGTTGATGACGCCGGTGACGCCACCGCCCAGGAGCATGCCGGCGAGCAGGAACAAAACGATGTCCGGCACTTTGATTTTCTTGGCTACGACACCACAGACAGTGCCGACCGCCATGATGACGCCGGCGGAGAGTAGCGTGTGTTTGGCAACCTCGATGGCTGACATGGGTGCGGCCTCTTTAGTAATTAGTGGTTCTACAGAAGGGAAGCGCGGATTATAGCCGCGCGAAGTCGCCAGGCAATGCACAAATGCACAGGAAGCCGACCGGAAGCGGCGGCTTTTTGCCATGAAACCTGTTCAGGGCCTACAAAGCCCTTATAAATATATGCCTGACTGCGGGGGAATGCGCCGACTAATCCGACCACTCTGCAAATTTGACTGGATTCACAGACCCGACTTTCGCTACCATCAGTGGAATCTTTTGGCATATGCAATGCAATTGCGAATTGTGCATTGCATCAATCCTGAAAAATAACAACGCAACGGAACTCCCCATGACCCGATCGACTCGTGCGCAAAGTCCGGCAGCCTTCGCCGAGCAATACATCGTCGAATCCATTTGGCAGGGGCGCTTCCCACCGGGCTCCATACTTCCGGCCGAGCGCGAGTTGTCCGAGCTGATTGGCGTCACGCGTACGACGTTGCGCGAAGTGCTGCAGCGTCTGGCACGAGATGGCTGGCTGACCATACAACACGGCAAGCCGACCCAGGTGAACGATTACTGGCACACCGCCGGCCTGAACATTCTCGAAACACTGGCGCGCCTGTCCGATGAAGCCGGTTCGACCCTGCTCATCGATCAGCTGCTCGATGCGCGCACGGCGCTATCCAGTATCTATATCCGCTCCGCCGTTCGCCACAAGGCCGAAGACGTGGCCAAGCTGCTGGAAGAGGCCAAGGGTCTGGAAGACAATGGCGAGGCCTATATCCAATACGACTGGCGATTCCAGCACGCCCTGTCCATGCTGGGCGGTAACCCGATATATACCTTGATCCTGAATGGCTTCAAGGCGCTCTACCACCGGGTCGGTGAGTTCTACTACACCAAGGAAGAAGCCCGGCGGCTGGCGGACAAGTTTTACAGCGAGTTGCTGTCCCTGGTGACGGCCGCGGATCACGAAAAGCTGATCCCGTTCATCTACCACTATGGCCGAATCACCGGGGAAGTCTGGTTCAAGGTGCGCGAGGACATGCCCCAGATTGGGAGCTGAATTGGTGCCGGCCTTTCCGGAGCAGCGGATATCCTGGAGGCAGTGAAAATCCCGCCGAGCGGCTGTGGCCGATCTCGGCTTTTCGCCGCATCAGGCGCCTTCAGGGAATCTCTTATTCGCCTGCCTCGGGGACTTGGTAGATCGTCTCCGCCTTGCCTTCCTTGTTCAAGCTTTCCAAGTGCACATCGAAGCCCCAGAGCCGATGCAGATGGCGCATTACCTCATCGGCGGAGTCAGCCAGCGGGACACCATAATGGGGCGTGTGGCGCAAGGTAAGTGAGCGATCGCCGCGAATGTCCACATTCCACACCTGGATATTGGGTTCCTGCATCGACAGATTGTATTGATTGGACAGCAATTCGCGGATGACGCGATAGCCGTATTCATTGTGGATCGCCGAGACTTCCAGTTCCTTGCGGCTGTCGTCGTCCAGTATGGAGAAGAACTTGAAATCCCGAATGAGCTTGGGCGATAGGAACTGGGCGATAAAACTTTCATCCTTGAAATTGCGCATGGCAAACTCCAAGGTTTCTCGCCAGTTGCTACCGGCAATATCCGGGAACCACTGCCGATCTTCTTCCGTTGGGTCTTCACAAATTCGCCGAATATCCACGAACATATTGAAACCCAGGGCATAGGGATTGATTCCGGAGTAATAGGGTGAATCGAAGCCCGGCTGGAGGATCACGCTGGTATGGGAGTGCAAGAACTCCATCATGAAACCATCGGTGAGATAACCCTGATCATATAGCGTGTTAATAATGGTGTAATGCCAAAAGCAAGCCCAGCCCTCGTTCATCACCTGGGTCTGGCGTTGCGGGTAGAAATACTGAGCGACCTTTCGTACAATGCGAATCAGTTCGCGTTGCCAGGGTTCCAGCAATGGCGCGTTCTTCTCGATGAAATAAAGAATGTTTTCCTGGGGTTCGATGGGGAAACGCTTTTTTTTGGACTCTTCCTTGTCCTTCTCACGGATGGGCAGGGTTCGCCACAGCTCATTGACTTGGGACTGGAGGTATTCCTCCCGCTCCTTCTGACGGCGATGTTCTTCGCGCAGCGATAAAGGGGCAGGGCGCTTATAGCGATCCACACCAAAATTCATTAGAGCATGGCAGGAGTCGAGCAAACCTTCGACCTCGTCAATGCCATAGCGTTCTTCGCATTCCGTCACATAGTTCTTGGCAAAGACCAGGTAATCGATGATGGCATCCGCATCGGTCCAGGTGGTGAACAAGTAGTTGTTCTTGAAAAATGAATTGTGGCCATAACAGGCGTGCGCCATGACCAGTGCCTGCATCATCATGGTGTTTTCTTCCATCAGATAGGCAATGCAGGGGTTTGAATTGATAACGATCTCGTATGCCAGGCCCATGTGCCCGCGTTTGTAGCGTTGCTCATTGCTGATGAAGTGTTTGCCGAACGACCAGTGATGATAGCCTATGGGCATGCCGATACTAGCATAGGCATCCAGCATCTGTTCCGAAGTGATCACCTCGATTTGATTGGGATAGGTTTCCAGCCCGAACTCTTCAGCAACGCGGCGGATCTCCATGTGATAGAGATCCAGCAACTCGAATGACCACTCGGGCTTGTCCGGTAAGGGGGACGATGTCATCTTGCTGCGCGTGGCGACCTTGCTCATGCCTTCTGCCTTTTGAATAGTTCCCTGAATACGGGGTAGATATCCGCTTGGGTTTGAATGTGCTGCATCGCGAAGGATTTGTGAGATTCCGTCAGTTGTTGGTAATTTTCCCATAGGCTTTGGTGGTTGCGAGTGGTTATTTCGATGTAGGCGAAATAGCGGACCAGGGGTAGAATTTTTTCATTCAAGATTTCATGGCAGACCGGAGAGTCATCGCTCCAATTGTCGCCGTCGGAAGCTTGGGCGGCGTAGATGTTCCATTGGTGAGCCGGGTAGCGGTCCTGAATGATTTCATCCATCAGGTTCAAGGCGCTGGATACGATGGTTCCGCCGGTTTCCTGAGAATAAAAGAACTCATGCTCATCGACTTCCTTGGCTTGGGTGTGATGGCGGATGAAGACGACCTCTACATCCTTGTAGGTCTTAGTCAGGAACAGATACAGCAGGATAAAAAAGCGTTTGGCCATATCCTTGGTAGCCTGATCCATGGAGCCGGAGACATCCATGATGCAGAACATGACAGCTTGGGTCGTCGGAATCGGCTGTTTGATGTAGTTGTGGAAGCGCAGGTCGAAGGTGTCTAGGAATGGCGTCTTGCTAATTTTCGCCTCCAGCTCGTCCATGCGCAGAAGGATTTCCTTGCGCCGATCCTCGCTGATGGGATCGTCGCTAGCCAGGTTATCCAGCTCTTGTTTTAGCTCAACTAGCTCAGCCCGACTACCACTTGTCATGGCGATACGCCGTGCATAGGCGTTTTTCATCGAGCGAATGACGCTTAGGCTGGAAGGGTTTCCCTCGGACACAAATCCGGCCCTGACATTTTTGTAGTTTATGATCTTTTTCAGCTGGTTCCGTTCCAGGTTGGGAAGCTCCAGATCATCGAATAGTAAGGCGATGTACTCCTCTTTGGAAATGGTGAAGGCGAAATCATCCACGCCCTCGCCGGTGTTGCTGGCTTGGGAGCCGCCGCCGCCTCCGCCGGACGGGCGCTTAATCCGATCGCCCCGTACAAACTCCTTGTTGCCTGGATGAACCATGTCACGACGACCGCCAGGACCGTTATGGAAGTTTGGTTCGCGAATGTCCCGAGTGGGAATGGAGACTTGTTCACCATTATCCAGATCGGTGATCGACCGGTCGCTAATGGAATCGGCGATGGCCTTTTTTATCTGTTCCTTGTAACGCCGAATAAAGCGCTGTCGGTTGACAGCACTTTTGTTCTTGGCGTTCAACCTGCGGTCGATGAACTGCGTCATGGTGTCATCCTGTATGCCGAGGGGCGGATGGGCGAGCCGTCACCACGCCCCTCAGGATGATTTCCTGACCCGCAAATACCACTCGCAGAGCAAGCGAACCTGCTTCTGGGTATATCCCTTGGACATCATGCGGTTGACAAAGTCTTCGTGCTTCTTCTTGTCATCGATCGATGCCTTGGCATTGAAGGAGATGACCGGCAGCAACTCTTCGGTATTGGAGAACATCTTCTTTTCGATAACCGTACGTAGCTTCTCGTAGCTGGTCCAGGGCGGATTCTTCCCGCCGTTATTGGCCCGCGCGCGCAGGACGAAGTTGACGACTTCGTTGCGGAAGTCCTTGGGGTTGGAGATGCCTGCCGGCTTTTCTATCTTTTCCAGCTCATCATTGAGTGACTGGCGGCTGAATACTTCGCCGGTTTCTGGATCGCGGAATTCCTGGTCCTGAATCCAGAAATCGGCATAGAGCACATAGCGATCGAACAGGTTTTGACCGTATTCCGAGTAGGATTCGAGGTAGGCAGTCTGTATTTCCTTGCCGATGAATTCGACATAACGGGGAACCAGGAAGCCCTTGATATGCTCCAGGTAGCGATCATGAATCTCCGCAGGGAACTGCTCGCGGTCGATTTGCTGTTCCAGCACATAAAGCAAATGCACTGGATTGGCGGCGATTTCCGAGTGGTCGAAGTTGAATACGCGCGATAGGATCTTGAATGCGAAGCGGGTGGATAGGCCATTCATGCCTTCGTCGACGCCGGCAAAGTCGCGGTACTCCTGATAGGACTTGGCCTTGGGGTCGATGTCCTTGAGGCTTTCTCCGTCGTAGACCCGCATCTTGGAGTAGATGCTGGAGTTTTCCGGGACCTTGATGCGCGACAGGATGGAGAACTGAGCCAGCATCTCCATTGTTCCGGGGGCGCAGGGTGCCTTGTCCAGCGAACTGCTCTTCAGCAGCTTCTGGTAGATATGAACCTCCTCGGACACGCGCAGACAATAGGGGACCTTGACGATGTACACACGGTCCAGGAAGGCTTCATTATTCTTATTATGCTTGAAGCTCAGCCATTCGGACTCGTTGGAGTGAGCCAGGATGATGCCTTCGAAGGGCAGGGAAGAGATGCCCTCGGTTCCGTTGTAATTGCCCTCCTGAGTCGCGGTCAGCAGCGGATGCAGCACCTTGATCGGCGCCTTGAACATTTCCACGAACTCCATCAAGCCCTGGTTTGAGCGGCAGAGCGCGCCGGAATAGCTGTAAGCGTCCGGATCGTTCTGGGAAAAGCTTTCCAGCTTGCGGATATCGACCTTGCCGACCAGGGACGAGATGTCTTGGTTGTTCTCATCGCCCGGTTCGGTTTTCGCGATGCCGATTTGATTGAGCACGGATGGTCTTAGCTTGGCGACGCGGAACTTGGTGACGTCACCGCCGAATTCATGCAGGCGCTTGACCGCCCAAGGCGACATAATGGTCCTGACATAGCGGTTCGGGATCCCGTATTCGCGCTCCAGGATCGGACCATCTTCCTCCGGGGTGAACAGGCTGAGGGGCGTCTCGAAGACCGGTGAACCCTTCAAGCAATAGATGGGCATTTTCTCCATCAGCTTCTTGAGCTTCTCGGCCAGGGACGACTTGCCGCCGCCGACTGGGCCCAGCAAGTACAGAATCTGCTTCTTCTCTTCCAGACCTTGGGCGGCATGCTTGAAGTAGGCCACGATTTGTTCTATCGACTCCTCCATGCCATAGAATTCTTCGAAGGCCGGGTAACGGGCGATGACCTTGTTGGAAAACAGGCGGGACATGCGCGGCTCTTTGGCGGTGTCGAGGAGTTCGGGATCACCGATTGCCATGAGCATTCGCTCGGCGGCATTGGCATATGCGGCGCGCTGGCTTTTGCAGAGTTCCAGGTATTCCTGAAGGCTGTACTCCTCCTCTTTCGCTTCTTCGTAGCGTTGTTGGAAGTGACTGAAGATACTCATGACGCTCTCCCTTTTGAAATCCCGCTATGCTTGGACCGGAGGTCCGCCGTGGCGTTCGGCGGTACGGAAAGTCTGTTCAATTCGCGGCATACCCCTGAGTGTACCGTGGACCTCATTGAAAATTCTAAGAAAGGTCCTTGGTTACAAGCATAGTTCTGGAATAGGGAAATAAAGCGCGAAGCCAGTCTTTTTTCGCATGCTAACGGGGTGCAAGCCACGGTCTGCTTCGCTGGGGGCTGTTGCGTTGTTGCAGTGCAATGTCGGCTGCAGCCGGCATGCTGACCAGAAAAAGGCAACTGGTCGGTGGACTTGCCAGGCTCTTCCCGGACCAGTAGGATTGCCGAAACCCTGTACCGGGCGGGTCGCCACTTCTGCTGATGGCGAGCGGCTCGCGGGAATCGGTGTCACCGCGCATGGCTGCGTCGCTTCATGCTGCTACGCAAGATAAGAAAAAACGGCTGATCGGGAGAATCACATAATGAAGATGAATGTTATCGGACTCGCTGTACTCAGCAGCTTGGCTCTGACCGCTTGCGGCGGTGGCGGCGGTAGCGATGGTCCGGCGGAGCCCATTGTTCCTCCCGGTTCCGGCAGCGTTGCGCGCACCAAGCTGGTCTTCGAGTCCGAGGATGCCAACTGCGATGGTTATTCCGTACCCACCCCGAACGATATCCTGTTCTCTGGCTCTAATGATCTGACCTTGAACACCCCGCCGGCGCGGACCTCCGAGCAGCCCTGCTTTGGAACGCCGGCCTATTCGTCCAGCAAACAGGCCATCCGCGATCAACTGAGCCGCCTGGACGGCTGGTCGGCCACTGCGCCTTTCATCATCAAGTTCTCCAATGTCGACAGCAGCATCAAGTTGGATGCCGCTTCGGTGGCCGGCGGCAGCACGCTGCGCATCTTCAAAGTTAGCCTCAATCGTCCCGAAGTCGCCCCCGGCATCAAGGCGCCGTCGGGCCTGGTGACCGGCATCGAGTCGGAGTTGGAAGCCAACACCGATTACAAGATTAGTGCCGCAAGCGACGACAAGACCGGGATGACCGTCCGCGTCTTCCCGCTCAAGCCGCTCAGTCCCCAGGCCAGCTACATGGTCGTCGTGACCAATGGAGCCAAGGATAACAAGGGCAATGCAGTGATTGCCGACGCGACCTATGGTGTCGTCAAACAGGTCGCGCCGCTGCCGGCTGGTGCCGCGCGCAACCTGCAACTGGCGGTCAATGCTCAGGAGGCCGCCGCAGCCAGCAAAGGCATCGTGCCGGCCGACATCATTGCTTCCTATGTGTTCACCGTGCAGTCGGTCAACGAGGTCTTGGCGACGACGCGTGCATTCATCAATAGCCCTGGAGCCAACCCCACGGTTCTCGTGGCGCCGGTTGCGCCGCAGAATCTGTTGCCCCCTCCCGCAAGCGCAGCGCCCAATGCGTCGGCAGCGATGATCTACGCTGGCCAGCTGACCCTGCCGTATTTCCTGAAGGGTGCCACGGTGGCCCCGAACCCGGTGCTGAACGACAGCGTCGTCGATCCTGCCGTCATTGCTTCATTCTGGCAGGCCTCGCCTACGCTTCCCAATGGCAGCCCGAACCCGCTTGGCACCAACCTGTCCTATGCCAACAAACTGCCGGCCAAGACGGGAGACGAGAGCGTTCCCCTGCTGATGTCTGTGCCCATGGCCAGTGTTCCCGATTGCGCCAAGCCCTATCCGGTGGTCATCTTCCAGCACGGCATCACCCGCAACCGCGCGGACATGTTCGCACTGTCCGGCACTCTGGCCAGCCAGTGTTTCGCAACGGTCGCCATCGATCAGCCAATGCACGGCCTAGGTGCGTCTGCCGGCGCCTTGTTCCAAGGCTATTCCACCGGTGACGCTAATGGGCCACTGCGCGAACGAACCTTCGGTTTGGATCTAATGAACAACACCACCGGGGCCTTGGGGACGCCGGACGGCAACCCCGACGCCTCCGGCGCCTGGTTCATCAACCTCTCCAACTTCTTGAACACCCGCGACAACCTGCGGCAAGCGGCAGCCGACTTGTTCTCTCTGAGCCGCGTGGTGACGACCCTGGACTACGATGGCGGCGGCGTAGATTTCGATGCCGACAGGATCTATTTCGTAGGCCAGTCTCTGGGCTCGATCGCCGGCGTGAACTTTGCCGGCTTTGAACCTCGCATCAAGGCGGCGATGCTGTCCGTGCCGGGCGGCGGCCTTTCGCGTCTCTTGGACGGTTCTGCCGGTTTCGGTCCGCGCATCCGCGCCGGTCTCGCCGCCAACGGTGTCGTGGCAGGCACGGAAGACTACGAGAGCTTCCTGTTCGCAGCCCAGACCGTTGTGGACAGTGGTGATCCGGTTAATACGGCCGCTGCCAGCGTGGCCCGCGGCTTCCCGGTGCTGGTCCACGAGGTCGTGGGAGGCTTCAACAACAGCCCGTCCGACTTGGTCATTCCCAACAGCGTGACGGCACGCAGCACCGTCGCGGTCAATCCGCTGACCGGCAACCTGGATCTGCCCTACACGGTCTTCACCGATGGCCCGCTGGGCGGCACCGAGCCGCTGATCTCGGCACTGAACCTCGGCACGATTTCGGCTACGACCGCCAACCCATCCGGTGTGCGTGGCGCGGTGCGCTTCTTGGCCGGGGCTCATGGCTCGCTGCTGGCTCCTGATGCCAAACTGGACCCATCCGGTACGGTGACGGCCGAAATGCAGACCCAGATGGTTTCCTTCCTGAAGACGGCAGGCACGGCAGTCCAGGTGGTCAACAGCCCCATCGTTAAGCCTTAAGTAAGCATCAGGCACACGGAAAAGCCCTTGCCTCGCAAGGGCTTTTTCGTTTTTATATCGTCCTATCGAAGAGCAAGAGTATCCAGCATGGAGTTTTTGTCCGACTATGGATTGTTCCTGGCCAAGACCCTGACCGTGGTCCTGGCCATCGGGGCGGTCATGGCCCTGATGGCCGCGAGCCGCCGTCATAGCGAAGGGGAGGGGGCGGGTACGGTTCAAGTGCATGATCTCAGCGAACGCCTGAAACATCTGCGCGACCACATGCGCGAGGCGGTGTGGCCCAAAGAGGCTTTCAAGCGCGAGCAGAAGCAGGAGAAAAAGCAGGCCAAGCTGAAGGACAAGCTATCGAAGTCCGAGGATCATCCGGCGCGCGGCTATGTGCTGAGCTTCAAGGGCGATATGCGCGCCTCGGCGGTGGAGTGTCTGCGCGAGGAAGTAACGGCTATCCTGGCGGTGGCCAGGGCCGGCGATCCGGTCTTGGTTCGGCTGGAGAGCGCAGGCGGGTTGGTGCACAGCTACGGCTTGGCGGCCTCCCAGTTGCGGCGCTTGCGCGATCAGGGTCTGAAGCTGACCGTGGCCGTGGACAAGGTGGCGGCCAGCGGCGGCTACATGATGGCTTGCGTCGCGGAACACGTCGTCGCCGCGCCTTTTGCCGTACTCGGTTCCATCGGCGTCGTGGCCCAGCTACCCAATTTCAACCGGCTGCTGAAGAAGCACGACGTGGATATCGAGCTGCACACGGCCGGCGAGTTCAAGCGCACCCTGACCGTGTTGGGGGAAAACACCGACAAGGCCCGCGAGAAGTTCAAGGAGGAGCTGGAAGAGGCCCATGCCCTGTTCAAGCACTTTATCCGCGACAACCGGCCTGGCCTGAGCCTGGAGCGCGTGGCCACCGGCGAGCACTGGTATGGCTCCCAGGCCCTGGAGCTGGGGCTGGTCGACGAGCTGGCCACCAGCGACGATCTGCTGGTGCGCTGGGCAGCGGAGCGCCAGGTGTTTTCCGTTGAATTCAAGCCCCATAAGCACTGGACCAAGAAGCTGACCAGCCAGGTCGAGGGCAGCATGGCTTCCCTGGCGACCCGGGCCTGGGGCTGGCTGAGCTTACGGCAATTTCAGTAGCCAGTAAGCCGGCCGCTCGCCGAGTCGATTTGTTAAGAATTTGTTTCGGCAGGAACTTTTCTGCACCCAAGCCCTCTATACTGGGCAAACAGATTTCGCGTTTTTGAGTCGAGGAGTGAACCATGGATTACAACGTCTCAACCCTGAGTCGCGGCCAGACCAGTACCCTGGAGGTCAATAAGGTTCTGCGCAACACCTACTGGCTGTTGTCCATGACGCTGTTGTTCAGTGCCCTCACTGCCGCCATCTCCATGACCCTGAATCTGGGTTTCGTCGCCTACATCGTCTGCATCATCGCGGCCTTCGCCATGCTCTTCGTGGTGCACCGCACCGCCGATAGCGGCAAGGGGATCTGGGCGATCTTCGGCTTCACCGGCCTGATGGGCTTCGCCCTCGGCCCGATCCTGAGCGCCTACACCGCCTTGCACGGCGCCGGCATCGTCATGCAGGCCCTGGGCGGCACGGGCGTGGTCTTCCTCGGCCTGTCCGGCTATGCCCTGACCACCAAGAAGGATTTTTCCTTCATGGGCGGCTTCCTGTTCGCCGGCCTCATCATCCTGGTCCTGGGCGGCCTCATCAATATCTTCGTGGGCAGCAGCGCCGCCCAGCTGGGTCTGGCCTGCATCAGCATGCTGGTGTTCTCCGGCCTCATCCTGTTCGACACCAGCCGCATCATCCACGGCGGCGAGACCAATTACATCCGCGCCACGGTGGCCCTGTATCTGGACATCTACAATTTGTTCACCACCATGCTGCAGTTGCTGGGTTTTGCCAGCGACGACTAAGCCGGTTCGAGTCCAGACAAAAAGCCTCGCGACGCGGGGCTTTTTTCTTGGTCCGGTCTTACCTACAATTCGCGCACTCTCCTCGCGGTCCTTTCCATGCGCTTCGCCCTGCTCGTCAATGCCAGTCCCCACGCCGGCCAGTCCCAGGACACGGCCTACCGCTTCGCCTGCGCGGCCGTGGCCGGCGGGCATGCGGTGTCGCGGGTGTTTTTCTACCGGGACGGCGTCCTGGCGGGGAGCTGGCTGCCGGCGCTACCGGCCGATGAGGTCGACCTGGGCGCGCGCTGGCGGGCTTTTGCCGAGCTGAATGGCGTGGAGTTGGTGGTCTGCGTCGCGGCGGCCCTGCGCCGGGGCGTGCTCAATGCCGAAGAGGCCGAGCGCTGGGAACGGGACGGGCATAACCTCGCGCCGGGCTTCGAGCTCAGCGGCCTGGGTCAACTGGTGGAATCGCTGATCGAGGCGGACCGCGTGGTGGAGTTCGGCTGATGGCCAAGCGCGTGCTGTTCATTCATCGCCACGGGCCCTATGGCAGCAGCGCCGGCCGCGAGGGCCTGGACGCCGCCTTCGTGGCGGCCGCCTTCGACCAGGAGGTCAGCCTGTTGTTTCTGGGCGACGGCGTGTTCCTGCTGGCCAAGGGCCAGTCCGATGCCCTGGGGCTGAAGGACGCCTCGGCCAGTTTCGCCAGCCTGCCGCTTTACGATGTGGAGCGGATCTACGTGGATGCAGGCGCCCTGGCGCAGCGCGGCTTGCGTGTCGAGGATATGCTGATGCCGGTGGAAGTCCTGGATCTACCAGCGATTCGGGCGCTTATCGAGGCCCAAGATGTAGTGTTGGGATTTTGAGATGACTTTGCACCTGGTCAACCGCTCGCCCTATCAGTCCGATGCACTCAATGCCTGTCTGCGCCTGGCCGCGCCGGGCGCGGCGGTCCTGCTCATCGAGGATGCGGTGGTGGCGGCCGTCGCGGGCTCCATGGCTGCGCAGCGCCTCAAGTCCCAGGGCGTGGACTTGCGCCTGTATGTGCTGGAAGCCGATGTGCGGGCGCGGGGGCTTTCGGACAAGCTCATGGACGGGATCGCGTGCATCGACGATGCCGGTTTCGTCGCCCTGGTGGTCGCCCACGACAAGACGGTGAGCTGGAGCTGATGGGCGTGTTGTGGGTCGCCGGGCGGGAGATCGCCACGGATGCGGAAGGCTATCTGCGCGAGCCGGGTCTCTGGGACGAGGCCGTGGCGGCGGCCATTGCCGAGGCGGAAGGCCTGGTGCTCGGCGAGGATCATTGGCAAGTCCTGCGCTATGTGCGGCGCTATTACGAGGAGTTCAAGACCAGCCCGGCCATGCGTCCCCTGGTGAAGTACCTGGGGCAACACCTGGGGCCAGAGAAGGGCAATAGCCTCTTCCTGGCCGGCCTGTTCCCCGGCGGCGCGGCCAAGCAGGCCACCAAGCTGGCGGGACTGCCCAAGCCGACGCGCTGCATTTAGGCCTCCGTCAGGCGTTTGTCATGGGCCTGGGCTATACCTAAACGAGTACGAACCGTACTGTCGGTACCCTGGAACCCATGGGCATGCTTAGCCGTCTCAAGGCTCGTCTTGTCGCCTGGCTGACCACGGACGGTCCGCCGCGACCCTTTCCCCTGGTGGACTTCGAGCGCATCAAGTATGAGCTGAGACCCGGCGACATCGTCCTGGTGGAGGGGCGCACGCGCGTCGCCGATGTCATCAAGATGATCACCCAGAGCCCCTGGTCCCACGCCATGCTCTATGTAGGGCGGGTGCACGATGTCGAGGATCCGGCGGTGCGTGCCCGGCTCAAGCAGTTCTCCAGCGGCCAGGACGAGGAACAGCTGGTCATCGAGGGGATCTTGGGCCAGGGCACCATCGTCACGCGCCTGGAGGAATACCGGCACGACCACCTGCGCATCTGCCGGCCCAGCGGCATTTCCCGGCATGACGCCCAGCGCGTCTGCAACTATGCTATCGGCCACCTGGGCGACGACTACAATGTGCGCCAGCTCCTGGATCTGATGCGCTTCATGATGCCCTGGGGCTTCCTGCCGCGCCGTTGGCGCTCCAGCCTGTTCGTGCAGCATGCCGGCGACTCGACGCGCACCGTGTGCTCGACCATGCTGGCCGAGGCCTTCAACACGGTGAAGTACCCGATCCTGCCCATCATCAAGGCGCACCAGGATACCGGCATTCAGCTCATCAAGCGCAACCCGCGTTTGTACACGCCCCGCGACTTCGACTACTCGCCTTACTTCGATGTCCTGAAATTCCCCTTCGTGGGCGACATGAGCCGGGAACGCTACCGGCATCTGCCCTGGGGCGGGGACAATCTGCTGGGCAACGACGAGCACGACATCATGGAGATGCCGTCGCCGCCGATTGAACTGCCCAAGGTGGGGAAGACGGCGACTTAAGATCGAAAAAGCCGGAACGAGTCCGGCTTTTCGCATAGGGACTCGACTTATTTTTCCAGGTACTGGAGCTTGTTCTCCACGCCGTTCCACTGCTCGGCATCCGCCAGCGGCTCCTTCTTGCGGTTGATATTGGGCCAGCTCTGGGACAGTTCGGCGTTCAAGGCCGTGAACTGGACCTGGTTGGCCGGCAGATCGTCTTCGGAGAAAATGGCATTGGCCGGGCATTCCGGCTCGCAGAGCGCGCAGTCGATGCACTCGTCCGGATTGATCACCAGGAAATTCGGCCCCTCGTAGAAACAATCCACCGGGCAGACATCGACGCAGTCGGTGTATTTGCACTTGATGCAGTTGTCGGTGACGACGAAGGGCATGGCTGACTCCTTATGATGGCGGGCCGCTAGGCCGGCTAGAGCAATGCTTTGAGTTTATACAGGATTTCCAGGGCCTGCTTGGGCGAGAGCTCGTCCGGGCGCAGGTCTTCCAGGAGTTCCAGAGCGGGCGCGGGCGCCGCTTCCTCCAGGGCCAACTGACCCTGGGGCGTGGTCGGCGCGTAGTTTACTTCCTGATTTTCCAGCTGTCGCAGCTTTTTCCGCGCTCTCGTTATAACCTCGCGCGGCACCCCGGCGAGCATGGCGACGGCCAGGCCATAGCTCTGGTTGGCCGGCCCGTCCTGCAGGGCGTGCAGGAAGACGATGCTTTCGCCGTGCTCGACGGCGTCCAGGTGCACGTTGTGGGCGGCAGGGAAGTGCTCGGGCAGGCTGGTCAGCTCGAAATAATGGGTCGCGAACAGGGCGTAGGCATGGAGCTTGCCGGCCAGGTGTTCGGCGGCGGCCCAGGCCAGGGACAGGCCGTCGAAGGTGGAGGTGCCGCGCCCGATCTCGTCCATCAGTACCAGGCTCTGGCGCGTGGCGTTGTGCAGGATGTTGGCGGTCTCGGTCATCTCCACCATGAAGGTGGACCGGCCGGAGGCCAAGTCGTCCGAGGCGCCGATACGGGTGAAGATCCGGTCCACCGGGCCGATGCGCGCGGCGTCGGCGGGCACATAGCTACCCATGTGCGCCATCAGCACGATCAACGCGGTTTGCCGCATATAGGTGGATTTACCGCCCATGTTCGGGCCGGTGATGATCAGCATGCGCCGCTCGGCGTCCAGGTGCAGCGGATTGGGCACGAAGGGCGTGTCCACCCGGCCCTCGACGACGGGGTGGCGGCCGGCGCGGATGTCCAATACGTCCTCGTCGACCAGCTCGGGGCGCACGTAGTTGAGCGTCTCGGCGCGCTCGGCCAGGGTATTGAGCACGTCCAGCTCGGCCAGGGCCGCCGTGCAGTTCTGCAAACCGGCCAACTCGTCCAGGAGACGATCCAGGATCTCTTCATACAGACGCTTCTCCAGGGCCAAGGCCTTGGACTGACCGCCCAGGACTTTCTCCTCCAACTCCTTAAGCTCGGGCGTGATGTAGCGCTCGGCGTTCTTCAGGGTCTGGCGGCGATGGTAGTCGGGCGGCGCATGATGGGCCTGGGAGCGAGAGATCTCGATGAAATAGCCGTGCACCGAGTTGTAGCCGACTTTCAGCGTGGCGATGCCCGTGCGCCCCCGCTCGCGGCACTCCAGTTCGGTCAGATAGGCGCTGGCATCGACGCCCAGGCTGCGCAGCAGATCGAGCTCGGCGTTGTAGCCGGGGGCGATGACGCCGCCGTCGCGGATGATGACCGGCGGGTTCTCGATGATGGCCCGTTCCAGGAGCTCGTGCAGGGCGGGAAACTCGGCGATGCGCGTGCCCAAGGCTTCGAGGCTGGCATCGGCGATAGCTGCCAGCTCGGCCTTCAGGCGCGGCAGCTGGCCCAGGGCTTCGCGCAACCGTGCCAGATCCCGGGGCCGGGCACTGCGCAGGGCGACGCGGGCCAGGATGCGCTCGCAATCGCCGATGGCGCGCAGCACCGGGTGCAGCCGGGGCGCGGCGGCCGTGCTTAGGATCGCCGCGATGGCATCCTGACGGGCGGCGAGGGCGGCGCGGTCGCGCAGGGGCCGGTGCAGGGCGCGGCGCAGGGCGCGGGAGCCCATGGCGGTGGCGCAGGCGTCCAGGACTTCGATGAGCGTGCCTTCCACGCCGCCGCGCAGGTTCTGGGATAACTCCAGGTTGCGCCGGGTGGCGGCGTCCATCAGCACGGCATCGCCGCGGCTCTCGGCGACGAGGGCGCGGATATGGGGCAGGGCGGTGCGTTGGGTGTCGCGGGCGTAGTTGAGC
The DNA here is from genome assembly GCA_016182845.1 of Gammaproteobacteria bacterium. Classification (GTDB taxonomy): domain Bacteria; phylum Pseudomonadota; class Gammaproteobacteria; order Enterobacterales; family Permianibacteraceae; genus JACPFT01. The sequence goes on along the minus strand of JACPFT010000012.1, from coordinate 223,906 downwards.
AAGGCGCCAGCGGCGCCCAGGGCCAGGGGCAGCCCCTCGACGCCGAAGCCGCTCAGGTCGTGTACGCCGAACTGCTGGCAGAGCAGGCGCGTCGCGTCGCCGGGCTCGAAGTCCCAGTCCGGGCGGCGACGGGCGGCGCGGGTCTGGCCGGCGAAGGCGCTGGCGTCCAGGCGTTCGGGATAGAGCAGCTCGGCGGGCTTCAAGCGTTCCAGTTCGGCCGTGAGGGCTTCGAAGCCGTCCAGTTCCAGGGCCGAGAAGCGGCCGCTGGTCAGATCCAGGATGGCCAGGCCATAGCGGCCGTCGTGCTCGGACAGGGCGGCCAGCAGATTGTCTTCCTGGGCATTGAGTAGGGCCTCGTCGGTGACCGTGCCCGGGGTGATGATGCGCACCACGGCGCGTTCAACGGGTCCCTTGGCGAGGGCCGGATCGCCGATCTGTTCGCAGATGGCCACGGGCTCGCCCAGTTTCACCAGCCGGGCCAGATAGCCTTCCACCGCGTGATAGGGCACGCCGGCCATGGGGATGGGCTCGCCATTGGACTGGCCGCGATGGGTCTGGGTGATGTCCAAGAGGCGCGCGGCCTTCTTGGCGTCATCGAAGAACAACTCGTAGAAATCGCCCATGCGATAGAACAGCAGCTCGTTGGGGTGCTGCGCTTTCAGGCGCAGGTACTGCTGCATCATGGGCGTGTGACCCAAGTAATTGTTTTCTATCGAGGTCATGGTGTTTTTCGCGGAGCGCTAGGACGAGCTGGCCGCGTATTCTAAACCTTCCGGGAAGGCTTGGGCAGGAAGGGAATGATGACGAATTGCCGGTTTGCCCCCAGATTCTGTGGATAACTGTGGGGGTAGTGTCTAGATAGCTGGCGCTAGGCGAGTGGGGGCGGGGCTTGGCGGCCGGCGGTGGATTTTCCGCCACCGGCCGTTTTCGCTCGGGCTTTAGATGGGGTCGCCTTGCGGCGCCGGCACGGCCGGCACTTCCGGTTCCTCGAGGACCAGCAGGCCGTTCTTCACCGGGATGCGCGGACCCGGATCGTGGTCCATGCGCACCTGGCCGGGCTCACCGTCCAGGACATAGCGGACCTGGTAACCCACGGTCTTTTCCTCGTTGTCGTAAACCGTCTTGCAGCGCTTTTCCGTGGTGGTGTAGGTGTCGCGGTCCTGCATGCCCTTCTGCACCCGGTTGCCGGCATAGCCGCCGGCCGCGGCGCCGGCCACGGTGGCGATCTTGCGGCCCGAGCCGCCGCCCACTTGCTTGCCGAGTACGCCGCCCACCAGGGCGCCGATGACGGTGCCGGCGATGCGGCTCTCGTCCTGCACGGCGCGGCGGTGCACGACGGTTTCGTCGCGGCACTCCTCTCGCGGCGTCTGGATGGTTTCGGTCAGCGGTGTGACCTGGGTGACTTCGGCGAACTGGGGTTTCTTGAGCCACTCCAGGCCGGCATAGGCGCCGCCCGCCGTGGCGGTGATGGCGCCCAGGACCGAGCCGACGAGCAGGGATTTGTTCATGCAGTCCTCCCGGGCCAGGCGGGATGCGGCCCTTTGTCTCATGCTCCGATTACAGTCCCGAGGGCATGAAACAGGGCTGAATGGGGCGGCCTAGGGGGCGTGCGCTCCGTCACATCCCGAGGATGCCGGCGCGAGGGGGAGGCGAAGATGCACGCCCAGGCCTCGGCCGTTCAGGCCATCGCTCAAGGACAGCTCGGCGCCCAGGCGGGTAGCCAGGGCCTGGACGATGGCAAGCCCTAGGCCGCTGCCTTGGGCCTCGGTGCCGGGCAGGCGCTGGAAGCGTTGCAGCGCGCGCTCACGCCATTCCGGGGGAATGCCAGGCCCATCGTCCAGCACCGCCAAGTGCAGCTTCTCGCCCTCAAGGTCCAGGCGCAGGACGACTTGACTGCCGACCGGGCAATAACGCAGGGCATTGTCCAGCAGATTGCCCAGCAGGCTGGCGAGGGCCGATTCGTCGCTGATCTGGAGGCATTGCGCCGGGCCCTCGTAGGCAAGCTCCATGCCGGCCGTCAGGGCGCGGGGCAGCTGCCGGGCCAGGGCCTCCTGGGCCAGGGCGGCCAGATCCAGTGGCGCCAGGGCCGGAGGCTCCTCGCTGTCCAGGCGCGACAGGCTGAGCAGCCGGCCCAGCAGCTCGGCGTTGCGGGCGATCCCGGCATTGAGCCGGGCCAAGGCATCGGCCCGCTCCTCGGGCACCTGGGCATGGGCCAGGACATGAGCCTGGGCGCTAAGCGCCGCCAGGGGCGTGCGCAGCTCGTGGGCGGCGTCGGCGAAGAAGTGCCGCTCCTGGTCGCGATGGGCGGCCAGGCGGGCCAGGAGCTCGTTTAGGGCCCGGACCAGGGGCATCAGCTCCCGGTACTGGCTCTCGGGGCTGGCCACCGGGGACAGGTCGGGCCGCCGACGCGCCGCCAGTTGTTCGGCCAGGCGCTTGAGGGGCAGGAGACCGCGCCCCGTGGCCACGGCCAGGATCGCAAGCACGGCCGGCAAGGCTAGACCCAAGGGCAGGAGCAGCAGGAGCAGGAGCTCGGTCAGCGCGCGGCGGATATAGCCCTGGCTGAAGGCGACCTGAGCCAGCACCCGGCCGTCGCCGCTCGCCACCGTGATGCTGCGCCAGGGTCCGCTGTCCTGGGGCGCGGCGCTGACGGGCAGCGCCGGCAGCGTGCCCGCCTGAGCGGATGCTAGCAGGCGCCGGCCATCGGCGCGGCTGACCCGGTAGGCGTAATCGGCTTCGGCGACTGGCGTGTCGTAGGCGTTGAAGTGGTCGAACAGCTGGGCGGACAGGCGGGTGCGGGTCACGTCGTCCAGCTCGGCGGCATTGAGCGTCGCCAGGGTCTGGGCGACGAGGCGCAGATCCCGGTCGTTGATGCCCTGGCCGACCCGGGTCATTTCCCAGAACGCCCAGGCCAGCAGACAGGTCCAGGCCAGGGCGAGGGCCGCCAGGCTGGTCAGGATCAGGCGCCGGTGCAGCGAGGGCAGGCTCATTCCTGGCGCGCCATCATATAACCGACGCCGCGCAGGGTGAGGATGCGCTCGGCGCCCAGCTTCTTGCGCAGGTTATGCACATGCACTTCCAGGGCATTGTCCGAGCCGCGCTCGGCCTCGCCGTAGAGCCGTGCCACCAGGGCCTCCTTGGGCACGACCTTGCCGGCGCGGCGGGCCAGTTCCATCAGCAGTTCGAATTCGGTGCTGGACAGGGGCACGTCCTCGCCGTCCAGGCGCACGCGCCGCGCCTCCGGTTCGATGACCAGGCGACCGAATTCCCAGCGGTCGCTGGCGAAGCCGCTGGCCCGGCGGGCGACGACCTGGATGCGTGCCAGAAGTTCTTCCACCGCGAAGGGCTTGACCAGGTAGTCGTCGGCGCCGGCCTTCAGCGCGGCGAGCCGGTCGTCCAGCTGGTCGCGGGCGCTCAGGATCAGGATGGGAAGGGCGGAGCCGGTGCCGCGCAGGCTCTTCAGGAGATTCAGGCCCTCGCCGTCGGGCAGGCCCAGATCCAGCAGCAGCATCTCGGGCATGCCGCTGTCCAGGTAGGCGCGGGCTTCCTTGAGACGGCGCAGCCAGGTGGCACGCAGTCCGGCTTGGGTCAGGGCCTTGGCGAGCGCGGCGCCCAGGTCCAGATCGTCTTCGACGAGGAGGAGGTTCATGGTGTCTTCGTATAGAGCCGTTCGTGGTGAGCCTGTCGAACCATGAACGGCGTGGTTGGCTCGGAGCTTAACCCTGTTCGCCCTTCGACAGGCTCAGGACGAACGGGGCACGGGCGCTACGCACGTCCCACTGCCGTTCGTGCCGAGTAGCCGCGTAGCGGCGTATCGAAGCACTCCTGGCTTGGGCGCATTGAATCCGCCCAAGCTTAGCATTGCCTGAGTTCCTGCCGTCCAGGCCTAAGCCCATGCCAAGCCTGATTTCCGACACTGGCCGCCTCTGAAAGACGGAGTGCTCCCATGGTATCCCTGGCGCGCGCCAGCCTGCTCTACGAGTGGCGGCGTTTTCTTCCGGCCGTGCTGGCCGTGGCCTTCGCCGGCCTCCTGGTCCTGGTGCAACTGGGCCTCTTGCTCGGCATGTTCAGTTCCATCAGCGTCTATATCGACGCCTCCCGGGCCGATCTCTGGGTCGGCTATCCGGGCACTCAGAGCGTGGATCTGGCCCGCGCCATTCCTGGCAAGGTGGAGAACCGCCTGCGCATGCACCCCCAAGTGGCGGCCGTGGAGCGTTTCACCTGGATGGGCGCCGACTGGCGGCGGCCGGACGGCGCCAAGCTCTCGGCAGTGCTCATCGGCGTCGAGCCGAAGCCCGGGAGCATGACCTTCGCGCGCCTGCTGACCCCGGAGCTGCGCCAGAAGCTGCTCATGCCCGGCGGTGTCGTTGTTGACGAGGCGGAACTTGAGAAACTGGGCGTCCGGGTCGGCGACAGCGCCGAGCTGAACCGCCAGCGTGTCACCGTGGTCGGTGTCCTGCGCGGCATGCGCGCCATGGGCGGAGCCAATGTGCTCAGTTCCCTGGCCACGGCCCGCAGCATCGAGCCGGAGCTGCGCGGCGAGGCCACCGACTATTTTCTGGTGCGCCTCAGGGACCCGGCCCAGGCGGAGCGGGTGCGCGACGAGCTGCAGCCTATTAGCCGGTTCCGGCCCTACCAGGTGTGGACCGCCGAGGAATTCTCCATCCAGTCCCAGGGCTATTGGCTGTTCGAGTCGGGTGCCGGTGCCGGCTTTCTGTTTTCTTCCGCCTTGGGGCTGTTGGTGGGTGTGGTGATCACCAGCCAGACCCTGATGGCCGCCATCCTCGCCGCCCTGCGCGAATACGCGACCCTGCGCGCCCTGGGCGTGTCCGGCGCGGCCCTGCGCGCCGTGGTCCTGGAGCAGTCCTTGTGGGTGGGCCTGGCCGGCCTGTCGCTGACCGGCCTGCTCGGTTATGGGCTTGCCGAGGCGGCCCGGGCCGCCGACGTGGCCCTGAGCCTGCCGTCCTGGGCGGCCCTGAGCACGGGCCTGCTCGTGCTGCTCATCGCCCTGGGCTCGGGCCTCGCGGCCCTGCGTGCCCTGAACCAGGCCGAACCGGCCTCTCTCTTGCGCTGAGGAATGACCATGACCGCCAGCATCACCGCCCACGGCCTGACGCGCCGCTTCCAGAACGGCAAGGCCGTGCAAACCGTCATCGACCGGGTCAGCCTCGCCATTGAACCCGCCGAGCTGACCTTGATCGTCGGGCCCTCGGGCTCCGGCAAGAGCACGCTCCTGTCCCTGCTCTCCGGCCTCCTGCGCCCCGACGCGGGCTCGGTCCTGGCCCTGGGGCAGGATTTGAGCGCGCTGGACGGGCCGGCCCTGGAGCGCTTTCGCCTGGCGCACTGCGGCTTCGTGTTCCAGGGCTTCAACCTGTTCCCGGCCCTGACCGCCCTGGAGAACGTGGCCTTGCCCCTGCACTACGGCCCGCCGCTCGGCCGGGCGGCGATGCGCGAGCGTTCCGCCCAAGCCCTGGATGCCGTGGGCCTGACGCCGCGCTCGGGTCTGCGTCCTCAGGAGTTGTCCGGCGGCGAGAAGCAACGCGTCGCCATCGCCCGCGCCCTGGTGAAACAGCCCAAGCTGCTATTCGCCGACGAACCCACCAGCGCCCTGGACAGCCACAATGGCCAGGTGGTGATCGACATCCTGCACCGCATCGCCCGCGAACAGGGCACGACCGTGCTGGGCGTCACCCACGATGGCCGGTTGATGAAGCACGCCGATCGGGTGCTGACCCTGGAGGACGGCCGGCTGGTGGACGACGAACGTGCCCGAATCACTCATTCTTCTATTCTGGAGTCCGCATGAAGACCCTACGCATTCTCGTCCTCCTCGCCGCCCTGGTCCTGAGCGCCTGCGCCGACACCGAGGCACTGCCGGAGCCCGCGAGCCCCGCCGCCGCCCCCTGGGCTGCCATCGCCAAGGGCCGCATCGACGTGGAGGGCGGCCTGATCTCCATCGCTGCCGCCCGGCCGGGCATCGTGCGCGAGGTCTTGGCGGAGGAGGGCCAGGAGGTGGAGGCCGGCGCCATCCTGGCGCGCATCGATGATCGCGAGGCGGTGCTGGTCCTGGCCATCCGCGAGCGGGAGCGGGACACGGCCGAGCGGGGCCTGGCGCTTTTGCAGGTGAGGCTCAAGGCCGCCGAACGCGAGCTGGGTCGGCTGGTGGCCTTGCGCGGCAGCGCGGCGGTGTCGGTCCAGGAACTGAATGCCGCCCAGGATCGGGTCGCCGAGCTGAAGGCCGAGAGCGGTGAACAAGCCGCGCGTCTCGCCCAGGAAGCCGCCGAGGCCGATGCCGCCGCCTTCGAGGTAGAGCAGCACGCGGTCCGCGCTCCGCTCAAGGGCCGCATCGTGCGCCGCCAGGCCAAGCCCGGCGACGGCGCCTCGACCCTGAACGTCACGCCGCTCTTCCTGTTCGCCCCCGACGCGCCGCGCATCGTGCGCGCCGAGCTGGAAGAAAGCTTCGTTGCCGACGTGCAAGCGGGCATGAGCGCCGAGATCGTGGTGGAGGCGGACGAGCGCCAGGTCTACCGGGCCAAGGTCCTGCGCCTGGGCGAGGTCTTCGGCCCGCGTCCCAGCGAGGACGACCCGGCCGCCAAGGTGGATGTGCGCGTGATCGAATGCGTCCTGGCCCTGGACACTCGGGAAGTGCGCATCGGCCAGCGCGTCATCGCGCGGATTGCGCGTTCGTCAAACTGAGCTGGTCGAACACCCCGCCGTCGTCGAAATGCTGCTTCTGGCCACGCCTCCAGTCGCCGAAGACCTCGTCGGCCGAGACCAGGCGCAGGTCCGGGAAGCGTGCGCGGTGGCGTGCCGCGACCTGCGGGTCGACGGGGCGGAAGTCGTGCCGGGCGATGAGTTCCTGAGCCTCGGGGCTATATAGATGCGCGGCATAGGCCCGCGCCAGCGGCAGCGTGCCGTGTTTTTCGGCATAGCGGTCCACGACGGCGATAGGCGGCTCGGCGCGGATGCTTAGGCTGGGGTAGATGGCCTGAAACTGTTCATCCTTCAGCTCGCGCTTCAACAGATGGGCCTCGTTCTCCCAGGTCAGGAGCACGTCGCCGATGCCGCGCTGGCTGAAGGTGACCGAGGAGCCGCGTGCTCCGGCGTCCAAGACTGGCACGTTCCGGTACAAGCGCGCCACGAAGTCCCGGGCCTTGGCCTCGTCGCCACCGGGCTGGTGCAGGGCCCAGGCCCAGGCCGCCAGGTAATTCCAGCGGGCACCGCCGGAGGTTTTGGGATTGGCGGTCACCACGGCGATCCCGGGACGGACCAGATCGGCCCAATCGCGGATGGCTTTCGGATTGCCCTCCCGGACCAGGAACACGACGGTGGAGGTGAAGGGGGCGCTGCGATTGGGCAGGCGCGTTTGCCAATCGGCCGGCAGCAGCTTGGCCTTGTCGGCGATGGCATCGATGTCGTAGGCCAGGGCCAGGCTGATGACATCGGCTTCCAGGCCGTCGATCACCGAGCGCGCCTGCTTGCCGGAGCCGCCATGGGATTGGTGCACCACCAGCGCCTCGCCGGTCTTGGCCTGCCAGTAGCGGCCGAACAGGGCATTGTAGTCGCGGAATAGCTGACGGGTCGGGTCGTAGGACACGTTGAGCAGCCGCGTTTCGGCCTGGGCGATGCTGGCGGACGCCAGGAGCGCCGCCGGGAGCAGGCGTGCGAGGAAGTGCATGATGGGGCCTCGAAGCGGTGATGACGCAACGATAGCGAGCCCCGGGAGGTGATAAGAAAGACTAAAACGCGAGTTTTATATAACAAAACGCCAATATCGGCATCAGTTCACCGTGATTTGAACATCCACCCTCAGCCCCACCGGCAGCTTGGGTTCGCCGTCCAGGGCGATCAAGGCCTCCAGGATCTTGGCGTCGAGCTTTTCGGTGGGATTCTCCGAGGTACTGTTGCGCTTGCCCATGCGCCGGCTGACGCGCACGACTTGGCCAGTAAAACTCTGGCCGGGCAGGGCCTCGGCGGTGATCCTGACCTTCTGCTCGGTCTGAACGCGGGCAATGTCCAGCTCGTCCACATCGGCGCGTACATAGAGCTTGCGCAGGTCGCCGATGCGTGCCAGGGGAATGGGGCTCAGGGACACCACGGTCTCACCCTCGCGCAGGTCGCGCTTGAGTACCAAGCCGTCGATGGGCGAGCGGATGCGAGTCTTGTTGAGCAGGGCCTCGGCACGCCCCAGCTCCGCCTGGGCGGCGGCCACCTGGGCTGCGGCGATGGCCAGATCCTCGGCGCGGGTGCCGGCCTGGATCAGGTTCAGGCGCTCGCGGGCGGCCTGGGCGCGGGCCTTGGCGGCATCCCGCTCGTGGCGGGCCGTGTCCAAGGCCGAGGCGGGCAACTGGCGTTTCTCCACGAGGGGGTTGATGCGCCGGAACTCGGCCTGGGCCCAGGTCAGCAGGGACTCGGCCTCGGCCCGGTTGGCGGCGGCCTCGCGCCGCTCCTCGGGGCGTGCCCCGGCTTTCAGCTTGGCGAGATTGGCCTCGGCGAGTTGGAGTTGCGCCTTGGTCCCGGCGACAGCGGCCTCGAACTCGGCGTTCTCGATTTCGGCCAGGATCTGGCCCGCCTGCACGGTGTCGCCTTCCTCGATATAGACCTTCTTCAAACGCCCGGAGAATTCCGGGATCACCACCCGCTCCTCGCCCTGGGGCTCCACCAGACCGCCGGCGGCGATATGGCTGAGGGCGGGCGGCACGTCCGCCGCCCGGGCCAAGGAGCAGCAGAACAGCAGGGGCAGTGCGAAGGCGATGCGCATATCAGAAGACTCCTTGGGGCGGATGGGGCTCTTGGGGAGGATGACCTGTGCCGGCTTGGCCGTTGCCGCGCGCCAAGAGGCTTTCCATGGACAGGCCGCTGTGGCGCAGGGCCTCCTGGCCGTGATCGCCGGTGATGCGCCCGTCTTCCAGGGTGATGACCCGGTCGCCGTAGGGCAGCATGCGCGGATCGTGGGTCACCACCACCACGGCGCAGTTCTCCGCATGGGCCAGCTCCTGCAAGCTCGCCGCGACGCTCTGTCCGGTCTTGCCATCCAGGGCGGCGGTGGGTTCGTCGGCGAGGAGGATGGACGGGCTGCCGGCCAGGGCGCGGGCGATGGCGACGCGCTGCTTCTGGCCGCCGGACAGTTCGTTGGGGAAGGCGTCCAGCCGGCCTTGTAGGCCTAGGCGGTCCAGCAGGACGCCGGCGGTTTTTCGATAGCCGCGCTTGGGCAGGCCCTTGAGATCCAGGGACAGGGCGACGTTCTCCCAGGCGCGCAGGGTGGGGAAGAGGTTATAGCCCTGGAAGATGAAGCCGAAATGTTGAAGGCGCCGCTCGGACATGGCCTCCTGGTCCAGGCCGCCCACGGTCTCGCCGAACAGCTTGACCGTGCCGCGGCTGGCATGCAGCAGACAGCCCATGACCTGCAGCAGGGAGGTCTTGCCCGAGCCGCTGGGTCCCAGCAAGAGGGTCAGCTCGCCGCGCCGGACGCTGAGGTCGATGCCGCACAGGGCCTCGATGGCGGTCTCGCCGCTGCCGTAGGTCAGGCCCACGCCTTCGAGTTCGATCACGGTTTCTTTCATGGCCTCACCGGAAGACAGACGTAGGGTCGATATGCATGACCCGGCGTATGGAGATCACCGCGCCGAACAAGCACATGGCCAGGGTCAGCAGGGCCAGCACGCCCAGCATCCAGGGCGGCAGGCTGATGGCCAGGGGGCTGTTCTGGCTGGCGGCCGAGATCATCAGCACGAGACCCAAGCCTACGGCATAGCCGACGATGGCCGAGATCACCGCCTGCTTGAGGATGACGGCATAGAGATAGCGGCCCGGTGCTCCCATGGCGCGCAGGGTCGCGTACTCCGAGAGGCGGTCGATGGTGCTGGAATAGAGCGTCTGGCCGACGATCACCACGCCGACGATGAGGCCCAGGACCGCCGCCATCAGCACCGCCGAGCCGGCGCCGGTCTTCACCAGCCAGTAATTGACGGTCATGGCGCGGAATTCCTCGGCGGTCCACACGTCCACCTCGGGCATGCGCGTCCTCAAGGCCGCCTGCACCTCCGCCACGGCATGGCCAGGCGCGGTCTTCACCAGCACATAGGTCGTGCGATCGCGGCGGTTGGGGGGGAGGGTGTAGCGCTGGGCATTGGCATGGGTGGTGAACAGATAGGGAGATTGGGTGAAGGTGCGTATGCCCCGGGTGATGCCCACCACGCGGGCGCGCTTGCCGTTGATTTCCACGCTGTCGCCGAGCCTGCCCACGCCCAGCTTCTCGGCGTAGAGGCGCTCGATGATGATGGCGTCCGGCTGCTGCAGGTCCTCGACCCGGCCCTGCTCCAGGTTCCAGGGCGGCAGCAGGCTGTCGTAGGGGTTGATGCCCAGGAGGGCCACGCTCTCCGTGCCGCCGTCCGGTTTGCGCCAGAAGGTGAATTGCAGCATGGTGTTGTCGGCACGGGCGACGCCCGGCACGGCCAAGGCCAGTTGGCGCTTGGTGTCGGTCAGGGTGGCGGTGATGTCGGCATTGGTCGTGCCCTTGGGCACGAGCCAGAGTTCGGCCGTCGAATGTGCGACCAGGCCGCCGGAGGATTCGATGAAGCCGATGAGCAGGCCGCCTTGGATGCCCATGAGCACGACGGAGAAGAGGATGCCCACCAAGGTGACGATGAAGCGCGCCCGCTCGTGGACCAGGTTGCGCCAGGCCAGCAGGCTGGTGCCCGGCAGGGGCGGGCGGGGCACGAGGGACTTGGTCGAGCGGTAGAATCCGCCGGTGGTTTCGATGTCCAAACGAGGAGGTTTTCCCATGATCACGATGCATCCTTTCGCATCGGTACCCGGGGGGGCATTATAGGGATGCTTGCCATACCTTGACACCTACCAAATACTTATGCCAGCTGAACTTTTTGTAAGGAATCGCCCGTGAACTCCTTCAGCCAGGATCTCGCCACCGAGGAAAAACTGAGCAATGTCTGCCATGCCCTCGCGCATATCCTCGCGCCCTCGGGCCTGCGCCTGGCCACTGCCGAGTCCTGCACCGGCGGTGGCATCGCCTATGCGCTGACCGGCGTGCCCGGTTCCTCCGCCTGGTTCGAGCGCGGCTATATCAGCTATTCCAATGCCGCCAAGGTCGAGCTACTGGGCGTGCGCCCCGAGACCCTGGCTACCCATGGCGCGGTCAGCGGCGAGGTGGTCTGCGAGATGGTCGAGGGCGTGCTGGCCCGCAGCCCCGTGGATCTGGCCGTGGCCGTGTCCGGTATCGCCGGACCGGACGGCGGCTCGCCCGAGAAGCCCGTGGGCACGGTCTGGCTGGCCTGGGGTCTGCGCGGCCGGCCGGTGCGCAGCGAGCGTTTCCTGTTCGGCGGTGACCGTTCCGCCGTGCGCATCGCGGCGATTTTCGCCGCCTTGGACGGGCTGTTCGTCGAACTGGGGCATGGGCCATTCGCGGACGACAACAAGGGCTGAAAGCCTCCTCGCATCGCCGCGCTTCGCGCGCTCCCCGCCTGCCGGCTTTCATGCCATAATGCCGCCCACAATCGAGCAGAGGTGCGCCGTCGCGGCGGCCTCGGGCATTAGTCAGCTACCCGGTTTCCCTTGCCGGTTCGGAGGAGTTCGCGATGGATGACAACAAGAAGAAGGCGCTAGGCGCCGCGCTGTCCCAGATTGAGAAGCAATTCGGCAAGGGCTCGGTCATGCGCCTGGGCGATGCAGCCAGCGCCATGAAGGACATCGAGGCCGTGTCCACCGGCTCCCTGGGCCTGGACATCGCCCTCGGCATCGGCGGCCTGCCCAAGGGCCGTATCGTGGAAATCTACGGCCCGGAATCCTCGGGCAAGACCACCCTGACCCTGCAAGTCGTCGCCAATGCCCAGAAAAACGGCGGCACCTGCGCCTTCGTCGATGCCGAACACGCCCTGGATCCGGTCTATGCCGAGAAGCTGGGCGTGGATCTGAACAATCTGCTGATCTCCCAGCCGGACACCGGCGAGCAGGCCCTGGAAATCACCGACATGCTGGTGCGCTCCGGCGCCGTGGACGTCGTCGTCGTCGACTCCGTGGCCGCCCTGACGCCGAAAGCCGAAATCGAAGGTGAGATGGGCGATTCCCATGTCGGCCTCCAGGCCCGCCTCATGTCCCAGGCCCTGCGCAAGCTGACCGGCAATATCAAGCGTTCCAACACCCTGGTCATCTTCATCAACCAGATCCGCATGAAGATCGGCGTGATGTTCGGCAACCCGGAAACCACCACCGGTGGCAACGCCCTCAAGTTCTACGCCTCGGTGCGCCTGGACATCCGCCGTACCGGCGCGGTCAAGGACGGCGACGAAGTGACCGGCAGCGAGACCCGCGTGAAAGTGGTCAAGAACAAGGTGGCGCCGCCGTTCCGTCAGGCCGAGTTCGAGATCATGTACGGCGAGGGCATCAACCGTCTGGGCGAGATCATCGACTTAGGCGTGAGCCAGAACCTGGTGGAAAAAGCCGGCGCTTGGTACAGCTGCAATGGCACCCGCATCGGCCAGGGCAAGGCCAACGCCGTGCAATTCCTCAAGGCCAACCCGGCCCTGGCCCAGGATATCGAGGCCAAGATCCGTGCCGCGCTGCTGGTCAAGGCCAGCCCGGAAAAGGATGAATTCACCGAGATGGCCGAGGCCGACGCCTGAGCGAGAAGTTGGATACCGCGGACGAGCTGAAGCCCGTCCGCGAGGCCGCACTAGGAATGCTCGCCCGGCGCGAGCATTCGGCTTTTGAGCTAAAGCAAAAACTATCGGCCAAGGGCTTTGCCCGCGAGGCCCAGGCGCGGGTCCTGGCCTGGCTGACCGAGACCGGCCTGCAGAGCGACGAGCGTTTCACGGAAGTCTTCGTGCGCTCCCGGCGCGGTCGGGGCTTGGGGCCCCAGCGCATCGCCCAGGAGCTGCGCGAACGGGGCATAGCCGAGGAGCTGGCCGCCGCCTACCTGGATCGGAACGATCCGGATTGGCAGGACGCCTGCCGCGAGGTGGCCGAGGCCAAGTTCGGCCGCCGGCCGCCCAAGGATTACCGCGAGAAGGGGCAGCGTGCCCGCTTCTTGCACTACCGGGGATTCTCCCCCAGCCAGATCAACCGCGTGCTGCGCGGTGGTTCTGGCGATGATGAGGATTTTGCGTCCGCCGACGAATGAACCGGTGACGCAGGAAAGACTGACGACGAAGGTAGCCAAAGTGACCAATCCCGCGATTCAAACCAGCAACCAGATCCGCGAGGCCTTCCTGGCCTTTTTCGAAAGCAAGGGCCATACCCGTGTCGCCAGCTCCTCCCTGGTGCCGGGCGACGATCCGACCCTGCTGTTCACCAATGCCGGCATGAACCAGTTCAAGGACTGCTTCCTGGGTCTGGAGAAGCGTGCCTACACCCGCGCCGTGTCCAGCCAGAAATGCGTGCGCGCCGGCGGCAAGCACAACGATCTGGAAAATGTCGGCTATACCGCGCGCCACCACACCTTCTTCGAGATGCTGGGCAATTTCAGCTTCGGCGATTATTTCAAGCGCGACGCCATCCACTACGCCTGGGAATTCCTGACTTCGCCGACCTGGCTGGGCCTGCCCAAGGACAAGCTCTGGGTCACGGTCTACCACACCGATGACGAAGCCTTTGCCCTGTGGAACACCGAGATCGGCGTGCCCGCCGAGCGCATCATCCGCATCGGCGACAACAAGGGCGCGAAATACGCTTCCGACAACTTCTGGGCCATGGGCGACACCGGTCCCTGCGGCCCCTGCACCGAGATTTTCTACGACCACGGCGAGGGCATCTACGGCGGCCCGCCGGGTAGCCCGGAAGAAGACGGCGACCGCTATATCGAGATCTGGAACAACGTGTTCATGCAGTTCAACCGGACTGCCGATGGGGTCATGCACCCGCTGCCGGCCCCGTCCGTCGATACCGGCATGGGCCTGGAGCGCATCTCCGCCGTGCTCCAGCATGTGCATTCCAATTACGAGATCGACCTGTTCCAGGCCCTGCTCAAGGCCGTGCGCGAGGTCACCGGCTTCGCCGAGGACTCGCCGTCCTTGTGCGTCATCGCCGACCATATCCGCTCCTGCAGCTTCCTGGTCTGTGACGGCGTCATCCCCTCCAACGAGGGTCGCGGCTATGTCCTGCGTCGCATCATCCGCCGCGCCGTGCGCCATGGTCACAAGCTGGCCGTGCGCGATGCCTTCTTCTACAAGCTCGTCGCGGCTCTGGCGGCCGAGATGGGCGGCGCCTACCCGGATCTGGTCAAGCACCAGGCCCATGTCGAGCGCGTGCTGAAGGCGGAAGAAGAGCAGTTCGCCAAGACCCTGGACCAGGGCATGAAGATCTTCGAGGCGGCAGTTGCGGAGTTGGACGGCAAGCTAATCCCCGGCGAAGTGCTGTTCAAGCTCTACGACACCTATGGCTTCCCCATCGATCTGACCGGCGATATCGCCCGCGAGCGCGGCCTGGATCTGGATGTGGCCGGTTTCGAGGCCGAGATGGACAAGCAGCGCAAGCGCTCCCAGGAGGCCGGCAAGTTCGCCCTGGACTACAACGCCCTGCTCAACGTCGACCGCAAAACCCCGTTCACCGGCTACGAGCGCGTCGCCGACCGGGCCGAGGTGGTCAAGCTCTATCGCGGCAGCGAGGAAGTGACCGAGCTCCGTGCTGGCGACGAGGGCCTGCTGGTGCTGGATCACAGCCCGTTCTACGCCGAATCCGGCGGCCAATGCGGCGATACCGGCGAGATCCTGACCGCTGCCGGCGTGTTCCAGGTCTTCGACACCCAGAAAGCCGGCGAGGCCATCGTGCACCAGGGCAAGCTGGTCTCCGGCCAGATCGCCCTGGGCGAGGCCGCCGATGCCCAGGTCGATCTGGAGCGCCGCCATGCCACGATGGCCAACCATTCCGCGACCCATCTGCTGCACGCGGCCCTGCGCCTGGTGCTCGGCGAGCACGTGCACCAGAAGGGCTCCTTGGTGGAGCCGGAACGCCTGCGCTTCGACTTCTCCCACACCCAGGGCCTGTCGCGCGACGAGCTGAACCGCATCGAAGCCCTGGTTAATGCCCAGATCCGCGCCAATAATGCCGTGCAGACCGATGTCACCGACATCGAGTCGGCCATGAAGAAGGGTGCCATGGCCCTGTTCGGCGAGAAATACGGCGACACCGTGCGCGTCCTGACCATGGGCGATTTCTCCGTGGAGCTCTGCGGCGGCACTCACGTCGGCCGCACCGGCGACATCGGCCTTTTCAAGATTGTCTCCGAGGGCGGCATCGCCGCCGGCGTGCGCCGTATCGAGGCGGTGACCGCCGAGGGCGCCCTGGCCGAGGTCAAGGCCAAGGAGCAGCTGGTGCACGAACTGGCCGGTCTGGTGAAGGGCGATGCCGGCAGCGTGCTCGCCAAGGTCGCCGCCCTGGTGGAGCGTTCCCGCAAGCTGGAGAAGGAGCTGGAGCAGGCCAAGGCCAAGCTGGCCATGGGCGGCGGTTCCGACCTGGCGAGCAAGACCCAGGATATCAAGGGGGTCAAGCTCCTGGCCCAGCAGATGGACGGCGTCGACGCCAAGGCCTTGCGCGATGCGGCCCAGCAGCTCAACGACAAGCTGGGCCAGAGTGTCGTGGTCTTGGCCACTGTCACCGAGGACAAGGTCAACCTGGTGGTCGGTGTCAGCAAGGCCTTGAATGACCGCGTGAAAGCTGGCGATCTGGTGGGCTTCCTGGCCGGCCAGGTGGGCGGCAAGGGCGGCGGTCGTCCGGATCTGGCCATGGCCGGCGGTAGCGACGCGGCGGCCCTGCCCAAGGCGCTGGACTCGGTTCATGCCTGGGTCAGCGAACGCCTGTAAGCTGCCGTATCCGTAGGGTGGACCGGCAGTCCACCCTTATCTATTAACGGCTTTTGGCCATGTGTGCCGAGGGCTTAGGCGGCGGATTGCCGTTGCGCGGCGAGTCCGCCTTACACGAAGCCCATATGGCACTCATCGTCCAGAAATTCGGCGGCACCTCCGTCGGCTCCATCGAGCGCATCCAGTCCGTGGCGGCGCGAGTCGCCCGCTGGCAGGCCCAAGGCCACCAACTCGTGGTCGTGGTCTCGGCCATGGCCGGCGAGACCAATCGGTTGATCGGTCTCGCCGAAGCCTTGGGCTCCCACCCGGATCGCCGCGAACTGGACGTGGTCATGGCCACCGGCGAACAGGTCACAATCGGCCTCGTCGCCATCGCCTTGCAGACCCAGGGCCTCAAGGCCCGCTCTTATATGGGCGGCCAAGTCGCCATCCGTACCGATGCCCGTCACGGCAAGGCGCGCATCGACCAGATCGACGCCGAAGGCCTGCTGGCCGATCTGGAGCAGGGCATCATCCCCGTGGTGGCGGGCTTTCAGGGCGTGAGCCCCTCAGGCGACATCACCACCCTGGGGCGCGGCGGCTCGGACACCACGGCCGTGGCCCTGGCGGCGGCCTTGAAGGCCGACGAGTGCCAGATCTATACCGACGTGGACGGCGTCTATACGACCGATCCGCGCATCGTGCCCGAGGCCCGGCGCCTGGACCGCATCTCCTTCGAGGAAATGCTGGAACTGGCCTCCGTGGGCGCCAAGGTCCTGCAAACCCGCTCGGTGGAATTCGCCGGCAAGTACAATGTTCCCCTGCGCGTGCTGTCCAGTTTCGACGACGGCCCGGGCACGCTGATCACCTATGAGGATGCTGTCATGGAAGCCCCGAAAGTCTCGGGTATCGCCTACAACCGCGACGAGGCCAAGCTGACGGTGCTGCGCATCCCCGATCGGCCCGGCGTGGGTGCCGAGATCTTGGCGCCGCTCGGCAATGCCGGCATCGAAGTCGACATGATCGTGCAGAACGCCAGCCGCGACGGCTACACCGACTTCACCTTCACCGTTCACCGCAATGACTTCCCGGCCGCCAAGACCTTGGTGGAGCCCATCGCCGCCAAGCTCGGCGCCGAGGGCGTTCTCTGCGACAACAAGGTGGTCAAGGTGTCCATCGTCGGCGTGGGCATGCGCTCCCATGCGGGCGTGGCCAGCAAGATGTTCCAGATCCTGGGCGCCGAGGGAATCAACATGCAGGCCATTTCCACCTCGGAAATCAAAGTCTCCGTCCTGCTGGAAGAGAAGTACCTGGAGCTGGCCGTACGCGCCCTGCATGCCGCCTTTGGCCTGGAGCAGGCTGCCGATTGATGCTGAACTAGTCTTTTTTCACGCAAAGCCGCCACAAGTACCGGAATTTCGGTCAAAATGCGCGGTCTTTGTATTTACGTTAACTAGCTACAATAATTGACGGTGTAAGAGGTTCCCTCAGGACGTGGCGGCAAGGCTGCTCATCGATTGGCGTCCAGCGTAGGGCATAGGCCGTTAAGCAAGGAGATAGACCATGCTGATTCTGACTCGTCGTGTGGGTGAGACCCTGATGATCGGTGATGAAGTGACCGTGACCGTGCTGGGCGTCAAAGGCAACCAGGTGCGCATCGGCGTCAATGCCCCCAAGGAAGTCTCGGTGCACCGCGAAGAAATCTACCTGCGCATCCAGCGCGAAAAAGAGCACGGCGACGTTTCCGACGACTACGCGGAGTGATCTTGGAACTTCTGACTTTTCATGGGCTTGCGCAAAAAGTGTCCAATAAATGAAAAGTCGGGAAATCCCCCAAAATTTCTTTTGCGTTTCTCAAGTTTTGCGGTAATATGCGCCTCCGCAACGGTGAGGTGGCCGAGCCGGTCGAAGGCGCTCCCCTGCTAAGGGAGTATGCCCCAAAAGGGCATCGAGGGTTCGAATCCCTCCTTCACCGCCAGTTGCGGGCTCCGGCCGGATAGCCGGGGCCTACGGACCCGTAGCTCAGTTGGATAGAGTACCTGGCTACGAACCAGGTGGTCGGGAGTTCGAATCTCTCCGGGTCCGCCATACAAAAGAAACCGCCGCAAGGCGGTTTTTTTTTGCGCAGGCGGTGGCGATCTGCGCCACTCGGCATCGCCTGGCCGCCAGGTGGGGGCGCAGGACTGTCGGCGAGCGAACGCCTTGGGCTTTCCCTGGCTAGGCTGGCCGCCCGGCGTCGCTTCGAAACGCCGCATGTGCTTGGTCTTTGTCGCGCCTCGAAAAAATTTCCATCAGGCGCTTGCAACGCGAAATTCGCTCAGTATAATGGCGCCTCCAACGCGGACCCGTAGCTCAGTTGGATAGAGTACCTGGCTACGAACCAGGTGGTCGGGAGTTCGAATCTCTCCGGGTCCGCCATTAATTCAAAGGGTTAGGCTTGCCTGACCCTTTTTTTTTGCGTCTGCCGATCGGCGCCTCTGTGCTCCGCCCGGGGCGGGCCACCGTTTCCCCTTGTTTTCCACTCCAAGGCATCGCCTGGGCGATTTTCGCTCAGGATTGTGCCTGGCTGCGCGCTTCACGGCAGTGCGTTTCGCTCCGCGAATGGCTATTCTCTTAGGTATTCAGTGCCGCGAATCGCGCGCCCTTCGCATACCGGAGATCACCGTGGCCATACCTTCCCGCGTGCTAAGCCACCTACAAGAGCAGGGCATCAACTATGAGTTGATTCCCCTGGCCCCCGCCCATAGTTTTTTGGAAGCTGCCGAGCGGGCTGGCGTTCCCCAGGAACAGTTGGTACGAACCGTGTTGCTGGAGGCGGGCGGAGACCTGCTGATGGCTTTGCTGCCGGCCAGCCACTTGCTCGACTTTTCCACCTTGGCGACGAGTCTGCGCCAGGATTTGAGCCTGGCCAATGACGGTCGGTTGGAGCGGGTCTTTCAGGGCTGCGACCCGGGCTGTCGTTCGCCCCTGCCGGAACTGTTCAATATGCAGGCCGTGGTCGATACCAGCCTGCTGGGCGGCGAGTCGGTGTATATCGAGCCGGGTTCCCGCGATTGCCTGCTCAAGCTCAAGCAGGCGGACTTCACCCAGCTGATGCGGCGCGCCCGGCCCGGCCAGTTCTCGGTGTCCGGCGAGCGGTTGCGCCTAGGCTCCGGCGCTCAGGGCGAGCGCAAGCTGGAAGGCAGCGTCTCCCAGCTGACGCCGCTACGGATGCGTCAGCGTGTCGAGGAAACCTTCGATCTGCCGGCCATGCCCGAGGTGGCGCAGCAGGTCATGCGCCTGCGCGTCGATCCCAATGCCACTACGGCGGATTTGGCCGCCATCGTCAATCGCGATCCCAGCCTGTCGGCCCAGGTCATCAGTTGGGCCAGCTCGCCGTTCTACGGCTATCAAGGCACGATCCGCTCGGTGGAAGATGCCATCGCCCGCGTTCTGGGCTTCGATCTGGTCATGAACCTGGCCCTGGGCATCGCCGTCGGTAAATCTCTCAAGGTCAGCCATGACGGCCCCTTGGGCCTACGGGCCTTTTGGCGGCAGTCGATCTACACGGCCGTCCTGGCCGAACGCCTGACTCGGCAGATCCCGGCCAAGATCCGACCTCAACGCGGCCTGGTCTATCTGGCGGGCCTGTTGCACAACTTTGGGCATTTGCTGCTCGGCCACGTGTTTCCGCCCCAGTTCTTCCTGATCAACCGCTATGTGGAGATCAATCCGCAACTGCCGGTCGCCAGCATTGAATCCCATGTCCTGGGCGTGAACTACCAGGAGATCGGCGCCTGGCTGATGCAGGCGTGGCACATGCCCGAGGAGCTGGTGGAAACCGTGCGCTGGCATCACCAGGAAGAGTTCTCCAGTAAGGCCGCCGCCTACAGCAATGTGGTTCTGCTGGCGTGTCGTCTGCTGGCGCGTCAGGGCCTCTCGGATCACCGCAGCACCACGCTGCCCACGGCGGTCTTGGAGTTTCTGGGTCTGACCGCCAGCCAGGTCGAGACGGTCTATGAGGAGGTCATGACCCAAGCGCCTGAGCTGGATACCATTTCTCGACAAATGGCCGCATGATCGCCACGGCCTTGGCCGGGGGATTCAGGGCTAATTCAGTGTGCCAATCCTATGGTATAAGCACTACCCGCCGCAGCGCGCGCGGGTCTTTCGCTTGCGGAGACGACCAGCATGAAACCGACCCTCATGACGCGTTTGAGCATGACCTTGCTCGCCCTGACCATGGCCTGGAGCTTCCCGGCCATAGCGGAACACAAGGCCTCGCATAACCCCCGTCCCCATGCCCGAGATTCCGGCGACCGCTATTACCGCGACGATGCCGGCCCCGGTTATGACTATGCAACGGTCTTGCGCAGCATCCCGGTGCACGATCGCGTGCGGGTGAGCACGCCGCGTGAGCGCTGCTGGGCCGAAGAGGTTCCGGTCGAAGTGGAGCGTGGCGGTTCCGATTCCATGACCGGGACCATCGTGGGCGGCATTATCGGCGCGGCGGTCGGCAATGCCGTCGGCCATCACAGCACGAACAAGAAGGTCGGCGCCGTCGCTGGCGGCCTGCTGGGCGCTTCCATCGGCCACGATGTCAGCAACCGCGGCAACACCGAAGTCCGTTATGAGCACGAACAACGCTGCGAGACGGTGGACGAGGTGGAGTACGAAGAGCGCATCGTGGGTTACGACGTCACCTACCGCTACGGTGGCGAGACTCGCACCACCCGCCTGGAACGCGATCCGGGCAATTCCCTGCGCGTTCGGGTAGACGTCACCCCGGCCGAGTGAGGCTCTCGCCAAGCTCCGGCGCTGCCGCTACACTGCGCGCGTCGTTTCGGGGAATTCGGATGTCCTTGCCGTTCGCGTGCCTGTTATTCAGCGTCGTGTTGTTCTGGATGCCGCCCGGCCTAGGCCAGGCGGCGCAGGCGCCCGTTGCCCCAAATCCCCTTGAAGTTCAGCGCTTGACCATGGACGAGGCGGTGCGCGTCGCCAAGCGCGCCGTGCGCGGGCGCGTCCTGGCTGCCGATCGGATCGAAAGCCTCGGCCCCCTTGTCTATCGCATCAAGGTCTTGCTGGATACCGGCAGGGTCAGGACGGTCTATGTGGATGGCGAGACCGGGGATATTATCGACCTGGATTAGGTATCGATCAGGATTGAGGCACCCTTCCGACCGCATTGCATCGGGAGCATTGCCAGAAACCTGTGGCGGTTCCATTCCGAATTGCTCGACCACGCGCCGATTGAAATGGGTTTGATTGGCATACTAGAAAGGCTAAGCACATGCGCATCCTGCTACTGGAAGACGAAGCCCCCCTGCGTGAACAGCTGACCTCGGCGCTCAAGGAGGCAGGCTACGTTGTCGATGCCGCCGCCGACGGCGAGGCGGGACTGTATTTCGGCCGCGAGTATCCCTACGACATGGCCGTGTTCGATCTGGGCCTGCCCAAGTTGTCGGGCATGGAGGTGATCAAACGCCTGCGCGCCGAGGGCAAGAGCTTTCCTATTTTGGTGCTGACCGCACGTGGCCACTGGCAGGACAAGGTGGAGGGTCTGTCGGCGGGTGCCGACGACTACCTCACCAAGCCCTTTCAGATGGAAGAGCTGTTGGCGCGTCTCAATGCCTTGCTGCGCCGTTCGGCGGGTTTTGCCAAGCCGGTGCTGCGTTTCGGGCCCGTGGAAATGGATACCGTGGCGCAGAGCGTGCGCGTCATGGGCAGCGAGCTGGAGCTGACCGCCTACGAGTACAAGATGCTCGAATACCTGGTGATGCACGCCGGCAAGGTGATTTCCAAGACCGAGCTGACCGATCACTTGTACGAGCAAGACTATGATCGGGACAGCAATGTCATCGAGGTCTTCATCGGCCGGCTGCGCAAGAAGCTGGATCCGGACAACAGCCTGAATCCCATTGAGACCCTGCGCGGGCGCGGCTACCGCTTCACTCTGGAAAAAGACGCCTGATGCCAAGTTCCCTGAGCGGTAGGTTATTGCTCGCGGCCAGCCTCGTGCTGGCCGTCTTCGTTGGCATGACCGCGCTCATTCTGGAGAAGGCCTACGAGGCCAGCCTGACCCGGGGCGTGGGTGAGCGCCTGGAGGCTCATATTCATGCACTCTTGAGCCAGGCCGAGGAAATCCGCCCGGGTGAGCTGAGCCTGCCGCAGTTCATCCGCGAGAACCGCTTCAACCAACTGGAATCCGGCCTATACGGCTGGATCGTCAATGGCCGGGGTGAGCCGGTGTGGCGCTCGCAATCGGCCTCCGGTCAGGACGTGCCGCGCCCGGACGATGTCGCCGCCGGCGAGACCCGCTTCGAGGAAGTGCTCGATGCTGAGGGGGCCGGCTTTTTCCTGACCAGTTATGGCGTGCTCTGGGAAGGCGACAACGAGGCGGAGAGCCGTTACACGATCCATGTGGCCGAAGGCCAGGAGGACTACCGCCAGATGCTGGTGAGCTACCGGCGTCAGCTTTGGGGATGGTTGACAGCCTTGGCGGCGGTGCTACTGATCGTGCAATACGCGGTGATGCATTGGGGCCTGACTCCTTTGAAGCGCGCGGCGGAACAGCTGCAGGCGGTCGAGGAGGGGCGGAGCGAGCGCATCGACGGTCAGTTCCCCTTCGAGGTTCAGGCCCTTACCGACAATATCAACCTGTTGATCAAGAGCGAGCGCGCCCAGCGCGAGCGCTACCGTGCCAGTCTGGGCGATCTGGCCCACAGCCTGAAAACCCCCTTGGCGGTTCTGCAGGGGGCTACGGGCTCCGCTTCCGACGATCTGGTGCAGGCAGTCAATGAGCAGGTGCCGCGCATGAACCAGATCGTCAAATACCAGCTGCAGCGCGCCGCTACCTCGGGTATCAGCGCGCTGGCCAAGCCGGTGGATGTCCAGGTCGTGGCCGGCAAGATCGTCGCGGCCCTGGCCAAGGTCTATGTCGAAAAGGGCGTGCAGGTCGAGATGCAGGTGGCCGCCCAGGCGCGCTTCTATGGCGATGAGGGCGATCTGTTCGAGATGCTGGGCAATCTGTTGGATAACGCGCATCAGTGGTGCAAGAGCCGGGTGCGTGTCCTGGCTAGGCCGTTGTCGGACCGGACCGGCAGGCAGGGGCTGGAGCTATGCATCGAGGACGACGGCCCGGGCGTGCCCCTGGAACACCGTGAACGCTTGGGGCAGCGCGGCGTGCGCGTCGATTCGCGGGTGCCGGGCCATGGCATCGGCCTCGCGGTCGTGGTCGACATCGTCCTCGCCTACGGCGGGCAGATGCAGATCGCCGATTCGGACTGGGGCGGCGCCAGTTTCCAGCTGCGCTTCCCGGTTTAATTCGAGCATCGGCCCATGAACGGCGGGCGCAAGGTCATCCATATCGATATGGATTGCTTCTACGCCGCCATCGAGATGCGCGACGATCCGCGCTTGCGCGGCCGGCCCATGGCGGTGGGCGGGCGACCGGATCGGCGCGGCGTGATCTCCACCAGCAATTACGAGGCGCGCGCCTACGGGGTGCGTTCCGCCATGGCCTCCAGTCAGGCGCTGCGTCAGTGCCCGGATCTCATCATCGTCACGCCGACCATGGAGAAATACGCGGCGGAATCCCGGCGTATCCGTGGGATCTTCGCCGCCTACGCCGAGCGCATCGAGCCGCTGTCCTTCGATGAAGCCTTCCTGGACGTCACCGGCTCGGCGCATTACCAGGGCAGCGCCACCCTGATCGCCCGGGAGATCCGCGAACGCATCTTCCGCGAAACCCAGCTGACGGCATCTGCCGGCATCGCACCGAACAAGTTCCTGGCCAAGATCGCCAGCGACTGGCGCAAGCCCAATGGTCAGTTCGTGGTGCGCCCCGAGGAGGTGGACGAATTCGTCCGGGTCTTGCCGGTGGAGAAGATCTTCGGGGTGGGCAAGGTCACGGCGGCGAAGATGCACGAGCTGGGGCTTATGAGCTGCGGCGATGTGCGCGCCTGGTCCCTGGCCCAGCTGGTGGAGAAATTCGGTTCCTTCGGGGTGCAGCTCTATCGCCTCTGCCGGGGCATCGACGAGCGGCCGGTGGTATCCGAACGCATGCGCAAGTCCCTGAGCGTGGAAAATACCTACGACAAGGACCTGCCCGATGTGGAGGCCTGTGTGGCGGTCTTGCCGGAGCTCTTCGGGCAGTTGCTTGAGCGTCTGCAGCGTTCGGGCGACGCGGAGCTGGCGCACAAGCTGTTCGTGAAGCTGAAATTCTCGGACTTCTCCCAAACGACCATGGAGTGCCTGGCCAGTCAGCCGGAGCTGGAACGGGCGACACAGCTGCTGCGCGAGGCCCATGCCCGGATCGAGCTGCCGGTGCGCCTGGTGGGCGTGGGCGTGCGCTTCCGTGAGCCGGCTTCGGAAGCGCGGCAGTTGTCATTTCAATGGTGAATTAAGCTATCGTTCAGTTTGTCTTGTCAGTCGCCGAACAACTTGCTAGCTTCGCGGCATAACAACAAAGGCGGCGACCACGCCGCCACGCGAGGGGCTATGCCGTCAGGGAAGCATGACGCCAAGGAATTGGTGAGAATTCTGGTTCTGGATGACGACGCGGTCATCCGCGACAATCTGGCCACCTTCCTCAGCGACGAGGAATTTGCCGTGATCACGGCGGCGAGTGGCGAACAAGCCCTCAACCTGGTGGGGCACGAGTCCCCGGATATCGGCATTATCGACATCCGCCTGCCGGGCATGGACGGCAATGCCTTCGTTCAGGCGGCGCATCGGGTCTGCCCCGACATGAAATTCCTGATCCATACCGGTTCGGTGGAGTACTGCCTGCCGCCGGAGTTGCGCCAGCTGGGCGTCTCCGAGGGGCAGGTCCTGCACAAGCCCATCGGCGACATGAGTTTGTTGCTTTCGCTGATTTCCCGGCTGGTTGCGCATGCCGCCGCGTGAGCGTCTACACTCAGGAAAAAGGAGGTTATCCATGGCAGTGGCGATGAATGGTCCCAAACAACTGGCCAACCGGCTTTTTGCCCTGTTGCGCGAGGAGAAAATCGGCGAGTTCAATGCCGCCCGGGCGGGCGGTGAGACGGCGGATCTGAGTAATGGCGATTTTCGTGGCCTGGATCTACGCGGCATGAATGCCGATGGCCTGAATTTCAGCGGCGCCTATTTTCGTGGCTCGGACTTGCGCGGCATCGATTTCCGCAATGCCAACCTGGAAGGCGCGAGCATCAAGTTCGCGCACATTTCGGGCTGTTATTTTCCCAAGGCCCTGTCGGCGACCGAGATCCGCCTGTCGCTGGAGCAGGGCATACGCATGCGCTACGACGCCTGAAGCTCTAATCCATCTAGCCCGCGCGCGCCAGGGCCAGCAGCTGGCGCGTGGCGTCTTCGATACGCCCGCGCTGCAACAGCAGTTGCCGGCGCTTCCCGCCGCATTGTCGCCAGAGCACGGCCGAGCGTATGCCGGCCAGCAGCAGGGCACGCACCCGGTTCTGGTTGTCCTTCACCTCGAGATTGCGCGGATTGCCGGTGACCTGGATGCGCAGGGGCAGGGTGGAGATGGTGTCCTTGTAAATCCCGGCCAGGTTGGCCAGCACGTTCTCGTGGCTGACGGGGAAATGCTCGCATTGCTTCTGGGCCTGGGCGATACGCGCGCCGATGGCGTCTAGCATGCCCGGGTTGCGCGCCAGGCGGCGTTCCAGGGCCAGGAGATTGCTGCAATAGCGGGCGATCTCCCGGTCGCGGTGGCTGTGGCTGACGCTGATCTGATCGTACAAGGCCTGCAGGCCGATGCGCAGGGCCGCCACCTTGCCGTAGACCGCTTCGGTGGAGGCGGGATTCAGCTCCAGGATGCTGTTCAGCGAGGTTTCCGTGGCGGCGGCGTCGGCCGTGCCTTGGTGGGCGATCTGCTGCACCAGGGCCGCGGCTTGGCAGACCCCAGACAAAGCCAGGACGCTGTCGCGAAATCGGGCGTGCTCGCGACTCATGGCGCTTCTCCGCTGGAATGACGGGTTTCGATGATGCCTCCGCCCAGGCAGAGTTCGTCCTGGTAGAAGACCACGGACTGGCCGGGGGTGACGGCGCGCTGAGGCTCGTCGAAGACCACGCGCACGCGGTCTTCGCCTATGGGCTCCACCCTGCAGGGGGAATCGGCGCTGCGGTAGCGGATCTTGGCCGTGCAGCGGAAAGGCTCGCGCGGCGGGTTCGCAGATACCCAATGCAACTGGCCGGCCTCCAGGCTGTCGGACAGCAATAAAGGATGATCGTGGCCCTGGCCGACGATGAGGACGTTGCGCGTCACGTCTTTGGCTAGCACAAACCAGGGCGTTTCCTCGGCGTCTTTCATGCCACCGATGCCCAGTCCCTTCCGCTGTCCCAGGGTGTGGTACATCAGGCCTTCGTGGCGGCCGACGACTTTCCCGTCCGGGGTCTCGATATCGCCCGGCTGGGCCGGCAGATAGCGCTGCAGGAAGTCCTTGAATTTGCGCTCGCCGATGAAGCAGATCCCGGTGGAGTCCTTCTTCTTGGCGGTGACCAGACCCTCGCGCTCGGCGATGACG
The DNA here is from genome assembly GCA_016182845.1 of Gammaproteobacteria bacterium. GTDB lineage: Bacteria > Pseudomonadota > Gammaproteobacteria > Enterobacterales > Permianibacteraceae > JACPFT01. The sequence continues at coordinate 197,619 of JACPFT010000012.1, read as the reverse complement.
CGCACCTCCGCCTTGGGCAGGGCGCCTACCGGGAACAGGGTGCGCGCCAGCTGGGCCTGGCCCAGGGTGTAGAGGAAATAGGTCTGATCCTTGTTGTCGTCCAGGCCGCGCAGCATGAACAGCTCTTCCCCGCGCTGTTCACGCCGGGCGTAGTGGCCGGTGGCGATGTAGTCGGCGCCCAGGGATAGGGCATAGTCGAGGAAGGCGCGGAACTTGATTTCCTTGTTGCACAGGATGTCCGGGTTGGGCGTGCGCCCGGCGCGGTATTCCACGAGGAAATGCTCGAACACCCGGTCCCAGTACTCGGCGGCGAAGTTGACGGTCTTGAGCTCGAGGCCCAGATGTTCGCACACGGCGCGGGCATCGGCGACATCGCTGGCGGCCGAGCAGTATTCGTCGGTGTCGTCCTCTTCCCAGTTCTTCATGAACAGGCCGATGACTTCATAGCCTTGCTGTTGTAGCAGGTAGGCGGAAACGGAGGAATCGACGCCGCCGGACATGCCGACGATGACCTTGAGTTTGCTCATGGCGTGTGTGACAACAGGAAAAGTCGGAAATTATACCACGGGCTGGCCGGCCGCTTCCGGGCTCAGGCAGGCGACGGCTTGCAGGGAATAGCGTTGTCCGTTCAGGTAGTCGTCGATGCAGCGCTGCACCATGGGGCTGCGGTGGGCGCGGCGGCGTGCCCGAACGTCGTCCTGGTTGAGCCAGTGGCTCGCGCGGACTTCCGGGGCCTCGTGGGCAAGCACGGCGTCGGGTTCGGCTACGGTGCCATAGAAGCAGGTGCGCTGATAGGTCACCTGGTTGAGGGGGCTGGTGTAGAGGTACATTCCGACGATGCCTAGCGGCACGAAGTGATGACCGGTTTCCTCGCGGACTTCGCGCACGGCGGCGGCCAGGAGGTTTTCGCCCGCTTCCACATGCCCTGCCGGTTGGTTGAACACCAGGTCCTCGCCCTCGCCCTGTTCCTCGACGAGCAGGAAGCGGCCCTCGTGTTCGATCACGGCGGCGACAGTGATGTGCGCTAGAATCATGCGAAACCTCGTAGGACCAACGGGGCGAGCGGCGGTTTTTCAAACGCCTGTTCGGGGGCGGGCACTATACCCGCCTCCCTATCTTAGCAACAAGCGACGGTATCACGATGTCTGAACTGACCCATCTCGACGAGCAAGGCCATGCCCACATGGTGGACGTCTCCGACAAAACCGAGACTGAACGTACCGCCATCGCGGTGGGCCGGGTGCATATGCGCGCCGAGACCCTGGCCCTCCTGCAGAGCGGCGGTCTGCCCAAGGGCGATGCCCTGGCCACGGCGCGTATCGCGGGCATCATGGCCGCCAAGCGCACGCCCGAGCTGATCCCCCTGTGCCATCCCCTGCTTTTGACCTCCGTCAAGGTGGAACTGACCCCGGTGCCTGCAGAATCCCGCGTCGACATCGAGGCGTGCTGCAAGCTCAAGGGCCAGACCGGCGTCGAGATGGAGGCCCTGACCGCGGTGTCGGTGGCGGCCCTGACGCTGTACGATATGTGCAAGGCCGTGGACAAGGACATGCGCATCGAGGGTATACGGCTCGTGGAAAAAATTGGCGGTAAATCCGGGCATTATCGCGCCGGTGTCGAGTGAGTGGTTTGACTATGTTGACTTTGGAACTGCGCTATTTCGCCTCGGTGCGCGAGGCCCTGGGGCTCGAGCGGGAGCGTGTCGAGCTGGCCGATGGGGATTGGGATATTGCGGCCCTCCAGACGCATTTGGCGGCGCGCGGCGGCAGCTGGACCGAGACCTTCGCAGGCCGGGGCAAGCTGCTCTGCGCCGTGGATCAGAGCATGGCCCGTCCGACGACAGCCCTGACATCGGGCATGGAAGTGGCGTTCTTCCCGCCGGTGACGGGAGGTTGAGCATGATTTCCGTGCAGGCCCAGCCCTTCGACATCGCTGCCCTGGAAACTTGGCTGGGCGAGGAGCGGAGCAGCGGCGCCGTGGTCAGCTTCGTGGGACGGGTGCGCGATCACAATGACGGGCAGGCCGTGCAAGGCATGTGCTTGGAGCATTACCCCGGCATGACCGAGAAGGCCTTGGCCGAGATCGTCGCCGAGGCCGAGGTCCGCTGGCCCCTGGGGCGAGTGGCGGTGGTGCACCGCGTCGGCGAGCTGCCCCTGGGCGAGGCCATCGTCTTTGTCGGCGTGGCCAGCGCCCATCGCCAGGCCGCCTTCGAAGCCTGCGCCTATATCATGGATTATCTGAAGACCCGGGCGCCATTCTGGAAGAAGGAGCGGACGGCGGAGGGCTCGCGCTGGGTGGATGCCCGGGAATCTGACGAGGCGGCGGCGTTGCGCTGGAGCTAGAATCTGCCTCGTTTTGGCGGTTGAGGGCTGACGGACCCGAGGGCCGCCAGCTTCAGACATTGCCACTGCCCGGGCTCCAGACCGTCCAGACTCCACTCTCCGATGCGGTAGCGAACCAGGCGCAGGGTGGGGAAGCCCGCGGCGGCGGTCATGCGCCGAACCTGCCTATTGCGGCCCTCACGGATACGCAACTCCAGCCAGGCCGTGGGGATGGCCGCCCGGTAGCGGATGGGCGGCTCCCGCTGCCACAGCCATTCCGGCGCTTCGACCAAGCGCGCTCCGGCCGGCAGGGTGGGGCCGTCGTTGAGCATCACGCCCCGGCGCAGCTGTTCCAGCGCCGCCTCGTCGGGAATGCGTTCCACCTGCGCGTAATAGATCTTCTCCAGCTTGTGGCGCGGGTTGGCGATGCGCTGGTTCAGATCGCCGTCATCGGTGAGCAGCAACAGGCCCTCGCTGTCGTGATCCAATCGACCGGCCGGATAGACGCCCTTGAGCGGAATATGGTGTTTCAAGCCCGGATGGCCGTCGCCGTCGGTGAATTGAGACAAAACGCCGAAAGGCTTGTTGAAGAGGACGAGTCGGGACATCGGGGGCTGACCACTGGAGGAGGGCGGCATTATACCGAGCAGTCCCGCGAGATCCTAAGCTGGTGCTTAGCTGGCAGAAAAAACGGCGACCCGGATGGCCGCCGTTTCAGTCATAAACGCGGAGCGTGCGTGGCCGTGCCTGATCCCTAATGGTAGTTGTCCCTGTAGGGCACGGGCGCTTGAGTCGTTATGTAGGAGCGCTGTTCACCGGATTGGGGTTCACCAGATCGGAGTCACCGATTCGGGCTCACCTAATCGTTGTCCTCCGCATTAGGGTCACCGCGCTTGGGTTTGCCTAATCGGGGGGCAGCTGCCGGTGCTGTCGCTCGCCTGGAGCTTACTCAGTTGGTTTGGAACGCTTGAAGCCAGGTACGATATTCGTGGCATGCAGTCCCTTTGGGCCTTCAGTGATATCGAAATTGACATCCTGGCCGGCCTTCAGACTCCTGTAGCCATCCATATCAATCGTGGAGTAGTGGACGAAAATGTCCTCGCCACCCGCTTCGGGACGGATAAACCCGTAGCCTTTCGCGTTGTTGAACCACTTGACTGTACCGGTTGCCATACTTCCCATCCTTTTGTTGGTTAACTTCCCCGTGCCCGACGGCAGGCGGACACCGTAACCGGAGCACGGTAACAGCGTAGTCAGGACAGCCAACCTGCCTACAGCCACTGGTAATGGCATAGCGGCAGACGCTTGTCAAGGCCTTGAGAAGCCGCTGACTAGGCGCAACTATAGGATTGGAGCCCGGTCATCGACTGTGTGCTGATTCACACTGCCTGGAGTTCATGCCCCCGCACCGGTCCTATGGCGGAGCGCTTTCGCCCTGGGCTCGAATTGAGTAATTTTGCCTTATGAGCCGTTCTTCCCACACGGAGCAAGAGCATGGCCTGGTCGTACAGGAAGCGACCCCCAAGCTCAAGCGACCGCCCATGTACAAGGTCGTCATGCTCAATGACGATTTCACCCCGATGGACTTTGTCGTCGAACTGCTTTGCACATTTTTTGCAATGAATCAGGAGAAGGCCATCCAGGTAATGCTGCAAGTGCACACTCAGGGACGCGGGATCTGCGGGGTTTTTACCCATGAGATCGCGGAAACCAAGGTGCATCAGGTCAATAACTATTCGCGAACCAACCAGTATCCGCTGACCTGCGTCATGGAAGAGGCATGAGCGGTGCGCGACGGCCGCGAAGGCTGGCGGAAAGCCGGATTTCGGGCTAAACAAAGGTGAAGGGGCACGGGGTTTTCCGGCCCCGGTTATGTAGGACACAGGTGGTAATAGGTGGCTGTATGCTGAGCAAAGATCTGGAAATTACCCTGAATCTGGCGTTCAAGGCGGCGCGCGACAAGCGGCATGAATTCATGACCGTTGAGCATCTGCTTCTGGCGCTATTGGATAATGCTTCGGCAGCCAACGTCCTGCGCGCCTGCGGTGCCAACATGGACAGGCTGCGCCACGAATTGAATCATTTCGTCGATGAAACGACGCCCTTGCTGCCGGAAGGCGAACATACCCGCGAGACCCAGCCGACCTTGGGCTTCCAGCGCGTGCTGCAACGCGCCGTGTTCCATGTGCAGTCCTCGGGCAAGAAGGAAGTGACCGGCGCAAACGTCCTAGTCGCCATCTTCAGCGAACAGGAAAGCCAGGCGGTCTACTTCTTGCAGCAGCAGCACATCACCCGCCTGGACGTGGTGAATTTCATCTCCCACGGCATCTCCAAGGTCCATGGCGAACAACCCAACGAGCCGCCGCCGAGCAGTAATCCCGATGCCGACGACGAAGGCGGTATGGACACCTCGCGCAGCCCGTTGGACAGCTATGCCATCAACCTGAACCAGCTGGCCCGCGAGGGACGCATCGATCCCCTGGTGGGCCGCGAGCTGGAGCTTGAGCGTACCATCCAGATCCTCTGTCGCCGCCGCAAGAACAACCCGTTGTTCGTCGGCGAGGCCGGCGTCGGCAAGACCGCCATCGCCGAGGGACTGGCCAAGAAGGTGGTGGAGGGCGAGGTGCCCGAGGTCATCGCCAATGCCACGATCTATGCCCTGGATCTCGGCGCTTTGCTGGCCGGCACCAAGTACCGGGGCGATTTCGAGAAACGTTTCAAGGCCGTGCTTCAGCAGCTCAAGACCCAGGCCGGAGCCATCCTGTTCATCGACGAGATCCACACCATCATCGGCGCCGGTGCTGCCTCGGGCGGGGTGATGGATGCCTCGAACCTGATCAAGCCGATCCTGGCCTCCGGCGATATCAAGTGCATGGGATCGACGACGTTCCAGGAATATCGCGGCATTTTCGAGAAGGACCGGGCGCTTGCCCGCCGTTTCCAGAAGGTTGACATCATCGAACCCAGCGTCGAGGAAACCTATCAGATCCTCAAGGGCCTGAAGGGACGCTATGAGGCGCACCACGACGTGAAGTATTCGTCTCGCGCCCTTCGTGCCGCAGCCGAGCTGTCGGCCAAGTACATCAACGAGCGGCAGCTGCCCGACAAGGCCATTGACGTCATCGACGAGGCGGGCGCCAACCAGCGCATGCAGGCGCCGGCCAAGCGCAAGAAAGTCATCAATGTCCATGAGATCGAGGAGATTGTCGCCAAGATCGCGAGAATTCCGCCCAAGACCGTGTCCACCTCCGACAAGGAGTCGCTCAAGAACTTGGAGCGCAACCTGAAGATGGTGGTCTTCGGTCAGGACGAGGCCATCGGGCAGCTCTCGGCAGCCATCAAGCTGGCTCGTGCCGGCTTGGGGTTGGAAGAGAAGCCGGTGGGTTCCTTCCTATTCGCCGGTCCGACCGGAGTGGGCAAGACCGAGGTGACCCGCCAGCTGGCCAAGATCATGGGCATCGAGCTGGTGCGCTTCGACATGTCCGAGTACATGGAGCGGCACACGGTGTCGCGTCTCATTGGCGCGCCGCCCGGCTATGTGGGCTTCGACCAGGGCGGCCTACTCACCGAGGCAATCTGTAAGCATCCCCATTGCGTGCTGCTGCTCGACGAGATAGAGAAGGCTCATCCGGACGTCTACAACCTGCTGCTGCAGGTCATGGATCACGGCACCCTGACCGACAACAACGGCCGCAAGGCGGATTTCCGCAATGTGATCCTGGTGATGACCACCAACGCCGGCGCCGCCGAGCTGGAGCGTCCGAGCATGGGCTTCAAGGCTCAGGAGAAGGACGAGGACAATATGGAGACCATCAAGCGGGCCTTCAGTCCGGAGTTCCGCAACCGCCTGGATGGCGTGATCTGGTTCAAGCACCTGTCCACGACGGTCCTGGCCTCGGTGGTCGACAAGTTCATCGTCGAGTTGCAGAGCCAGCTTGATGCCAAGGGCGTCAGCCTGGAGATTGACGACGAGGCGCGTGCCTGGCTGGCGGAGAAGGGTTACGATCGGGCCATGGGCGCTCGTCCGATGGCCCGGGTGATCCGCGAGCAGATCAAGCGTGCCCTGGCCGAGGAATTGCTGTTCGGTCGTCTGGAAGGCGGCGGTTCGGTGAAGGTCGGGGTCAAGGACGGCGCGCTGGATTTCGCCATTACGGCCAAGGAGAGCGCGGTCCCAGCCTGAGGCTGCGCGCTGCAGGCAACAAAAAAGCCGGGTTTACCCCGGCTTTTTTACGACTCGCGACGGCGTTTAGCGTGCGCGGAAGATGATGCGACCCTTGGTCAGATCGTAGGGCGTCAGCTCGACGGTGACGGCGTCGCCGGTGAGAATGCGGATGTAGTTCTTGCGCATCTTGCCGGAGATATGGGCGGTAACGACATGGCCGTTTTCCAGCTCGACGCGGAACATGGTGTTCGGCAGGGTTTCGAGCACGGTGCCCTGCATCTCGATATTGTCTTCCTTCGCCATATTTCCTCTAAAGAAGGCGGTACGATTTCAAGCCGCGAAGTGTGCCTGAAAAATCATCAGTAAGCAAACGCCATAGCGTAATTCGTGGCGATAAGTCGCTGAAGTGACACCCGGATCTCAGCGCAGCAGTGTCCATTGGCCGTTGACCAACAGCTCCTGGGGCCGGTAGTGACGCTTATAGCTCATCTTGCGGCATTGCCGAATGTAATAGCCCAGGTAAAGATGGGGCAGGCGCCGGCGCATGGTCTCGTCGATCTGCCAGAGCACGGCATATGTGCCCAGGCTGCGGGCCTCCTCGTCCGGCTCATAGAAGGTGTAGAGCGCCGAAAGGCCGTTGTTCATGATGTCCGTCACCGCCACGGCAAGCAAGCGGCCGGCGAGACGGAATTCGACAAACTCCGTGTCGGCCCAGGAGGACAGCAGGAAGTTGCGGTACTGGGTTTCGCTGGGCGGGTACATGTCGCCGTCATGGTGACGCAGGCTGACGTAGCGGGCGTAGAGCGCGTAGTGCTCCGGGTTGAATTCGGCCATGCGGATGCGAACATCCAGATCGGCATTGGCGGCGTTTATACGCCGGAAACGGCGGGACAGGGATTGGGCCAGAAAGTCGGCGACCGGGATGCGCACGGGAATGCAGGCCTGGCAACTGCCGCAGTGAGGGCGGTAGATGTGCTCGCCGCTGCGGCGGAAGCCGTGCAGGGCCAGGGCGGAATACAGGCCCGGCGTCAGGCGCGCCTCCGGGTCGACGAAGGCGGTGACCGCCGTCTCTTGCGGCAGGTAGCTGCAAGCATGGGGCGGCGTCGCGTAGAACTTCAGCGGTTCGGTCTTGGCTTCCTGGGTCATGTTAGGGTCTGCTTACCTTTACTGCGCGATAGCGTTACCGCCCGACAAGGCGCCTGGCCATGGCGCCGTACTCTTGAGTGTGGCGTATTGCGCCACGAGCTTCAAATAGCGTTCTCGCGGTATTTCAATGGCGCCCAAGCTGAGCGTGTGGGGGTTGGCGACCTGGCAGTCGATCAGCGGATAGCCATGGGGACGTAGGAATTCGACCAGGTAGCAGAGCGCCGCCTTGCTGGCATCGCTGACCCGGCTGAACATGGATTCCCCGAAAAACATTCGGCCCAGGCAGACGCCGTAGAGGCCGCCGACCAAGCGGCCGTTCTGCCAGGTCTCGACGGAATGGGCATGGCCCAGGCGATGCAGCTCGCCATAGGCGGCACGCATGTCCTCGGTGATCCAGGTACCGTCCTGATCGGCGCGCGGCCCCGCGCAGGCCGCCGTTACGGCCGAGAAGTCCTGATCAATGGTGCACTGGAAATGCCCTCTGCGCAGGGTCTTGGCGAGGCTGCGGCTGGGTTTGAAGTCGTCGACGAACAACACGGCGCGCGGATCCGGCGACCACCAGAGTATGGGTTGGTCTTCCTCGAACCAGGGGAAGATGCCCCGGGAATAGGCGTCCAGCAGGCGCTGCGGCGAGAGATCGCCGCCGGCCGCCAATAGACCATTGGGTTTGGCCAAGGCTTCGCCGGGATCGGGGAAGGGCGTGTCGGCGCGCAGCCAGGTGAGTTTCATGACCTGAGAAAAATCCTGAATGACTTCAGGATCTTAGTATACGCAGGGTGAGGCGGTCCGCTCGTGCCTTTCGGCGAATCTCAGGACGAACGGACCGCTACGCAGGCTCAGTGCTGGATGCCCAGGTACTCCTCGGCGTCCAGGGCTGCCATGCAGCCGGTGCCCGCCGAGGTGATAGCCTGGCGGTAGACGTGGTCGGCCACGTCGCCGGCGGCGAACACGCCGGGGATCGAGGTCTGGGTGGCCATGCCCTCCAGGCCGGATTTGACCTTCAGGTAGCCGTTGTGCATGTCCAGCTGGCCTTCGAAGATGCCGGTATTGGGCTTGTGGCCGATGGCGATAAACACGCCCTGCAGGGCCAGATCCTTCGTGCCGCCTTCCCGGTTGTTCTTGAGGCGGATGCCGGTGACGCCGGACTGATCGCCAAGGATTTCATCCACTTCATGGAAGGTGTGCAGCACGACATTGCCGCTTTCCACGCGCCGGAACAGCTCGTCCTGGAGGATCTTCTCGGCGCGGAAGGTATCGCGGCGATGGATCAGGTGCACGGTCTTGGCGATGTTGGCCAGGTAGAGGGCTTCCTCGACGGCAGTGTTGCCGCCGCCCACCACGCAGACGTCCTGGTTCTTGTAGAAGAAGCCGTCGCAAGTGGCGCAGGCCGAGACGCCGCGGCCCTGGAACGCTTCTTCGCTGGGCAGGCCCAGGTACTGGGCGGAGGCGCCGGTAGCGATGACCAGGGCATCACAGGTGTAGGTGCCGGCATCGCCGATAAGGGTGAAGGGCTTCTCGGTGAGTTTGGCGGTGTGGATATGGTCGAAGAGGATCTCCGTACCGAAGCGCTTGGCATGGGCCTCCATGCGCACCATCAAATCCGGGCCGGTCAGGCCATGGGCGTCGCCCGGCCAGTTGTCCACTTCGGTGGTGGTGGTGAGCTGGCCGCCCTGCTGCATGCCGGTGATGACCACGGGGTTGAGGTTGGCGCGGGCCGCGTAGACGGCGGCGGCATAGCCGGCCGGGCCGGAACCGAGGATCAGGAGGCGAACGTGACGGGGCGTGCTCATCGGGAACTCCAAGTCTTAGCGATTTTGTTGCCGCATGGTAGTGGCCTGGGGATAGGCCGGCAAGTTGGCTTTGACTATGGGGGCGATAGCGGCAAAGAAAAGGGAGAAAAAGGCCAAAAAAAAACCCGGCATCTGCAATTGCGACAGACCAGGCCGGGTTGCCTTTGAGTGTGGGAGAGCACTGGCTTGAAGGTTGGAAGACCTTTGCTCCTCGCGTGGCGAGCCGCCACGTTGAGGAGTATAGGAAACCGGGAAAACAGGAGTTCCGAGTCTTCAGCTTAGTCGGGAAGCCCTTGTAAAACAGTGAACTAGCCCCGGTTTTTCAGCCGATGCGCCAAGATTTTTAGGTGCAATGGATCTTAATCGTTAATGCCTTAGCTGAAATTGGTCTCAGGCCTTGTCGTGTTTCAGAGGCGACTTCATCCGAAGTTCAGCCGGGAGCTACGGTTTACTGCGACTTCGTCGTTCCGATGCCGTTCGTGTCCGGAGCCGGCGCGTCGGGTGTCGGCGGATCGTAAGGACGCAGCTGTACCAGAACGCCCAGCAGCGGGTGATCGAGGTAGTGGGTTTCCTCGGATTTCAGGCGTTTTTTCGACTTCACGGCGAAAAGCCGGTAGTTGGGGATTGCCGGCGCGGTGGTCGCCGGGTCGAGTTCGGCGGCGGCTTCGACGACGACGGGGATTTCCGCAGCCGGCAGCAGCTTGCGCAATACCAGATCGGCCTCGAAGTCGATCTGCGGTTCGGCGCTGAGGCGCAGCAAGCCTTCCAGTTCCCAGAGGGGCGGCGGCGCGCTTTCCGCCGGCGACGTCTCGGCCTCGGGGGCGGCTTCCAGGGCGGCCGCCGGGTCCACGGGGGCCGTCTCTGCCGTCGCCGGTATTTCGCCCAGCGGCTGGGGCGGCACCGGCTGCGCATAGCTGGTGCCACCCTGGATCTTCAGGGGCACGGACTGGGCTGCTGCCGTGATCGGCTGGCGCCAGGCCAGGTGCGCTAGGGGCCGGTAGGCAGCGGCCTCCAGGCGGCGCTTGGCCTCGCCCAGGCGCAGGCTGGCGGCGGGCAGCGCCTGGTAGGGTTGCTCTTGTTCCAGGGTCGCGGGCGTCGCGGCGGCGGGCGCGTCGCTGACCGGCAGCTCCTCGACGATGCTGGGCGCCAGGATGTCGATGGCATTGCCGGCGCTGGGCAGGCTGACGTTCTCCGGCCAGGTTTCTGCCTTGCCGTCGGCCTGGGTCGGTTCGAAGACCAGCACCTCCACTTCGTACCACTGGCTGAAGGCCGGCGCGCTGGTCAGGCAGAGCAGGGCGGCGAGGAGCAGGCGGCTGGCCAGGGTAAAGTGGTTCGGCATGGCGAGTTCGGTTTCCATCAGGCGGCCGGTTGGATGAGGTCGAGCAGCGAGCCCACCAGGGTCAGACGCTCGGCCGGGGTCTCGGTCTTGCGCAGGAATTTCAGGCGCTCGGGACCATCCAGTTTATACATCGTCGGCGATTTCTGGATCAGGCGGATGATGGATATGGGGTCGACCGGTGCGTCCTTGGCGAACTCCAGGCGGCCGCCGGCCGGGCCGGCATCGAGTTTGAGCACGCCCAGGGCGGCGGCTTTCAGCTTGATGGCGGTGAGGGCGAAGAGCTGCTTGGCGGCGTCGGGCAGGAGGCCGAAGCGGTCGATCATCTCCACTTGCAGCTCTCTCAGCTCCTCCTCGCTGGCGGCGCTGGCGATGCGCTTGTACAGGGACAGGCGCAGGTTGACGTCCTGCACATAGGTTTCCGGCAGGAGGGCCGGAATGCGCAGGTCCACCTCGGTCTGGTTGCGCAGGAGCGCATCCAGGCTGGGTTCCTTGCCGGACTTCAGGGCCTTGACGGCGTTTTCCAGCATTTCCATGTACAACGCGAAGCCGATGCTCTCGATCTGGCCGCTCTGATCCTCGCCCAGGAGCTCGCCGGCGCCGCGGATCTCCATGTCGTGGGTGGCCAGGGTGAAACCGGCGCCCAGGTCTTCCAGGGACTCGATGGCCTCCAGGCGCTTCTGGGCGTCGGTGCTCAGGAGCTTGGGCGGCGGGGTGAGCAGATAGGCATAGGCCTGATGGTGGGAACGGCCGACGCGGCCGCGCAACTGGTGCAGCTGGGCCAGGCCCAGCTTGTCGGCCCGCTCCATGATGATGGTGTTGGCCGAGGGCACGTCGATGCCGGTCTCGATGATGGTCGTGCACACCAGGACGTTGAAGCGCTGGTGGTAAAAATCGCTCATCACCGATTCCAGCTCGCGTTCGCGCATCTGGCCGTGGCCGATGGCGATGCGGGCCTCGGGCACCAGTTCCGCCAGTTCGCGGGCGCGCTGCTCGATGGATTCGATGTCGTTGTGCAGGTAATAGACCTGGCCGCCGCGCATGGTCTCGCGCAGCACAGCCTCGCGGATCACCGGCTTCTGGTACTCGCGCACGAAGGTCTTGATGGCCAGGCGCTTGGCCGGCGGCGTGGCGATGATGGAGATCTCGCGCATGCCCGACAGCGACATATTGAGCGTGCGCGGAATGGGCGTCGCGGTCAGCGTGAGGATGTCCACCTCCGAGCGCAAGGCCTTCAACGCCTCCTTCTGGCGCACGCCGAAGCGGTGCTCCTCGTCGATGATGGTCAGCCCCAAGTTCTTGAACTTGACGCCTTCCTGCAGGAGCTTGTGGGTGCCGATGACGATGTCGACCCGGCCCTCGGCCAGGGCGGCGACGACGGCGCCGGTCTCCTTGGCGGTCTTGAAGCGCGACAGGGATTCGATACGCACCGGCCAGTCGGCGAAGCGATCCTTGAAGTTCTCGTAATGCTGCTGGGCGAGCAGGGTGGTCGGTACCAGCACGGCGACCTGCCGGCCCGACTGCACGGCGATGAAGGCGGCGCGCATGGCCACCTCGGTCTTGCCGAAGCCCACGTCGCCGCAGACCAGGCGGTCCATGGCGGTCTTGGCGCGCATGTCGGCGACCACGGCGGCGATGGCCCGCTCCTGGTCGGCGGTTTCCTCGAAGGGGAAGGCGGCGGCGAAGCGGGCGTAGTCGGTTTCCGGGCAATCGAAGGCGAAGCCGGGCTTGGCGGCGCGCCGGGCGTGGATGTCCAGGAGCTCGGCGGCCACGTCCCGGGCCTTCTCGGCAGCCTTGCGCCGGGCCTTGGACCAGGCTTCCGTGCCCAGCTTGTTGATGGGCGCGGCCTCGGCGTCCAGGCCCGAGTAGCGCGCGACCAGGTGCAGGGCGTGGACCGGCACGTAGAGCTTGTCGCCACCGCCGTAGGCGAGGAGCAAGAACTCCGCCTCGTCGATCACCGTCAGGCCCTGGTAGCGGCCCACGCCATGATCGATATGCACGATGGGATCGCCGGGCTTGAGCTCGGCAAGCGAGCGGATCAGGGCATCGGGGTCGGTGGCCTTGGCACCGCGCCGGCGCCGGCTCTGCATGACGCGGTTGCCGAAGAGCTGCTTCTCGGCGATGAAGGCCAGCCGCTTCTCGGTGAGCAGAAAACCGTCCTCGATGGGCGCGACGGTGATGCCCAGTGCGGCCTGGTCGCCCAGGAACTCGGCCAGGGTTTCATAGACCTTGGGCTGGATGCCGTTGCGGCCCAGGAGATCCAGCAGGGACTCGCGCCGGCCGGCAGACTCGGCGCAGAACAGGGCGCGGCCTTGGAAGCCGGCCAGGAAGCCGTGCACGGCGGCAAGCGGGCTGTCGGCCTTGGGGTTGATGACCATCTCCGGCGGCGCGGCGACCGGGAAGGCGTGGCGGCCGGCGCCGCTCTCGATGCGCTCGTGCTCGGCCTGGATGCGCGGGAAGCGCTTGAGGGCGGTGAACAGGGTCTCCGAACGCAGGAACAGCTCTTCCGGCGGCAGCAGCGGGCGCTCCCGGTCGTGGCGCAGGCTCTCGTAACGCTCGTCCACCTCGGTCCAGTAACGCTCCACAGCCTGGTCCAGGGGGCCCAGGCTCAGGGCCAGGGTCTTGGCAGGCAGGTAGTCGAACAGGGTTTCCGTGGCCTCGAAGAACATGGGCAGGTAGAACTCGATGCCGGCCGGTGCGCCGCCCTGGCTGACCAGCTGGTAGATGCCGTTCTTGTGCACGCTCGTCTCGAAGCGCGAGCGCCAGGCGGCGCGGAAGCGGGCGATGCTCTCCTCGGTGAGCGGGAATTCCCGGGCCGGCAGGAGGTCGATGCGTTCCAGGCTGTCCCCGGAGCGCTGGCTGTCCACGTCGAAGACGCGGATGGAGTCCACCTCGTCGTCGAAGAAATCGATGCGATAGGGCGTCGTGCTGCCCATGGGGAAGAGATCGAGCAGGGAGCCGCGCAGGGCGAATTCGCCGTGCTCCATGACCTGACCCACGCTGCGGTAGCCGGCGGCGGTGAGGCGCTCGCGAAAGGCCACCGGGTCCAGGCGATCGCCCTTGGCCAGCAGCAGGGTGGAGCCGGCCACATAGCGGCGCGGCGCCAAGCGCTGGAGCAGGGTGGAGACAGGCACCACCAGAACGCCGCGCTTGAGCTGGGGGAGGCGGTAGAGCGCGAGCAAGCGCGCCGAGACGATGTCCTGGTGGGGCGAGAAGCTGTCGTAGGGCAGCATTTCCCAGTCCGGGAAGCCCATGACCGGCAGGGCGCTCTCGCCCAGGAATAGGGCGATTTCCTGTTCCAAGCGGATGGCCGTCGGCATATCCGGCGTCGCCACCAGGACCAGGCCGTCATGGGCCTGGGCTGCCTGGGCGACGGCCAGGCTCAGGGACGAACCGGGCAGCTGGCCCCAGAAACGGCGGTCGCCGGCGTCAACGGGCAGGGGCGGGAGGGCAAGGGGCTTGATGGCGGCCATGGGATGCTTTACCGGGATCGGGCGCGCCGGGCGGGATGCCCTCAAGGCGCAAAATCGCCGGGGATTGTAGCACCATCACGGAATGGATTCGTCGGGCACGGACACCGGCGGCAGTGGCGGCGGCGGCAGGCGTTTACGCACGGTGGTGAGCACATGCTGGTACTCAAAATACACCGAGAACTGCGGGTAATCCCAGCGGCTGATGGGCGGCTGGCCGACGGCGGCGTGCTTTTCCAGGGGCTCGCCAAAGCGGGCCAGGACCGAGGCCATGGACTGGCCCAGTTCCGGCAGGGCCAGCGTTTGATCGCCTTGTTGGCCTATGGGCGTGCGCAGGTAATCGGCCTGGGCGAGGGGCAGGCTCAGGATGAGGAGTAAGCCTAAGAGGATGCGCATCGTCGCCTCCCTTTCGGATAGAAACCGCTTGTAACGATTGCCCGCCGCCTGCCCCGCGATTGGCCGCACGCGGCCGGGCGCTATCAGTTAGAATAGCGCCCCTCGCGTTCCCCAGGGATCACCCGCTTAAGGATCAGGATGCTGCGCTCCATTCCCTTCTTCGTCGGCCTGCGCTACACGCGCGCCAAGCGCCGCAACCACTTCATTTCCTTCATCTCGCTCACGTCCATGCTGGGCATCGCCCTGGGCGTGACCGTGCTCATCACCGTGCTTTCGGTGATGAACGGTTTCGAGCGGGAACTGCGCGACCGCATATTGGGCGTGACGCCCCATGTCATGGTCTCCGATCTGTTCGGGCCGGTGGCGGATTGGCGCGGACTGGCGACGGAATTGGAAAAGAAGCCGGGCGTCGTGGCCTCGGCACCGTATATCAGCCTGCAGGCCATCCTCAACAACGGCACGATCAACCAATTCGCGGTGGTCTCGGGCATCGATCCCGAGGCCGAGAAAAATGTCTCCATCCTGCCCGGCCATATGCGCCTGGGGGATTTCGAGAAGCTGCAACCGGGTAAATTCGGCATCATCCTCGGCGAGCTCCTTGCTCGCTCCCTGGGGGTCGGCGTCGGCGACAAGGTGGCCGTGATCACCCCGGAAGGCTCGACCGCCACCATCGCCGGCGCCGTGCCGGCCATCAAGCAGTTCAAGGTGGTGGGCACGTTCAAGATCGGTGCCGAGATGGATGCCAACATGGCGCTGGTGCACATTAAGGACGCCGGACGCCTGGCCAAATACGGACCGGACGAAGTCAGCGGCGTGCGCCTCAAGCTCGCCGATCTCTTCGATGCACCCTTCCTGGCCGCCGAGCTGCGCGATGAGCTGCAGGGTTCCTACTACACCTCGGACTGGACGCGTATCCAAGGTTCGCTGTTCTCCGCCATCAAGATGGAGAAGCGCATGATGTTCCTGCTCTTGATGCTGATCATCGCCGTGGCGGCCTTCAACATCGTGTCCACCCTGGTCATGGCCGTGACCGACAAGCAGAGCGACATCGCCATCCTGCGCACCCTGGGCGCGAGTCCGCGCACCATCATGGGCATCTTCGTCGTGCAAGGCTCGGTGAACGGGCTGATCGGCACCCTGCTGGGCCTCGTCGGTGGCCTCAGTCTTGCCTACAACGTCGCCGATCTCGTCGCCTGGATCGAGCAGGTTTCCGGCCAGCACTTCCTCTCGCCGGACGTCTATTTCATCAGCTTCCTGCCCTCGGAAATCCACGGCGACGACGTGGGCTTCATCACCCTGGCCTCGGTCGTGCTCTCGCTCCTGGCCACGCTTTATCCCGCCTGGCGCGCCTCGCGCATCCAGCCCGCCGAGGCCCTGCGCTATGAGTAATCCGAGCATGAACATCCCGGTGTTGGCCTGCCAGGGCCTGAGCAAGACCTACGACGACGGCGCCAGCAAGGTAGACGTGCTGCGCGGTATCGATCTCTCCGTCGCCGCCGGCGAGCGCATCGCCATCGTCGGCGCCTCCGGTTCGGGCAAGAGTACGCTGCTGCACTTGCTGGGCGGGCTGGACACGCCGACACAGGGCATGGTGCAGGTTCAGGGTGAGCAGCTGTCGGCCTTGAGCGAAACCGCGCGCGGCCGCTTACGTAACCGGACCCTGGGCTTCGTTTACCAGTTCCATCACCTCTTGCCCGAGTTCTCCGCCCTGGAGAATGTCGCCATGCCGCTGCTGATCCGGGGCCTCAAGCCCGCCGAGGCCAAGGCCAAGGCCGCCGCCATCATCGCCCGCGTCGGCCTCGCCAAGCGCGAGTCCCACAAGCCCGGCGAGCTGTCCGGCGGCGAACGCCAGCGTATCGCCATCGCCCGCGCCCTGGTCACCGAGCCCCTGTGCGTCCTCGCCGACGAACCGACCGGTAACCTGGACCACAAGACCTCGGACGAAATCTACGGCCTGATCCTGGAGCTCAACCAGCAACTGAAAACCAGCTTCGTGCTGGTGACCCACGACATGAACCTGGCCCGGCGCATGGACCGGGTGTTGCAGATGGACGACGGGCGCGTGCTGGCCTAAGAGGGAAGAGGGATTAACCGCCAAGGCGCCAAGAACGCCAAGGAAAGGTAAAAACAGTGAGACTCGCCATGCCCGCGCAGGCGGACCCATAAGACCCTCTCCCCAACCCCTCCCCCGAAATGGGGGAGGGGCAAAGCCGGCGTGCTAGGTGCGCCTCTAGTCCCCTCTCCCTTGATGGGAGAGGGTAAGGGAGAGGGGGTTCTTCAGATTCCCACCTGCGCGGGTATGACAGGTTTAACGACTGCTTTCTCTTTCCTTGGCGTTCTTGGCGCCTTGGCGGTCAATCTTCTTCCTCCACGTCTCAGAACTCGTCCTCGTCCCCCAGTCCCAACTCGTCCACGGTCTCGCCTTCCCAGCCTTCTTCCTCCTCCATGGCGAAGCGCTTGGCGCTGCGGCGCTCCTTATCATCCATCTCGGTGTCCTCGAAGGCGCCATCCCAGTCCTCCGGGGCCGCGATCTCGGTGATGGCCATTTCGTGCCAGGTGTCCAGGTCCAGCTCCTCAATCTCGCCGGTTTCGAACTGGATGCCGATCTGTTCCTCGTCCTCGTCGAAGGCGACGACTTCAAAGGTTTGATCTTCAACGACATTCTTGAACCAAGCGCCAACTTGGGGAAGCACGCGAGACATGGCTGGCCTCCTGGGATTAGGGGAGTCCGTTTGTTCTTGGGGTGATTGAAATAAGGATAGCCCGGCGCAAAAAAAATGCCCCGGCGAACGGGGCATTCTTCCAGCACAGACCGCCTACAGGCTAGGCAGCAGGCCGGCCGGTATCAGGCGGTTAAACGCGCCACGCATCACCAGGCGCTTGGCCGCTTCCAGGTCCGGCGCGAAATAGCGGTCCTTGTCATAGAAGGGCACGTCGGCGCGCAGGGCGTCCATAATCGTCTGCAACTTCGGCGAGGTCTTGTGGGGGGCGCGGAAGTCCACGCCCTGGGCGGCGGCCAGGAGCTCCACGGCGACCACGCCGGCGGTGTTTTCCGCCATGTCGGTCAGGCGGCGCGCGGCGAAGGTGGCCATGGACACATGGTCTTCCTGGTTGGCCGAGGTGGGCAGGGAGTCCACCGAGGCTGGATGGGCCAGGGTCTTGTTCTCGGAGGCCAGGGCGGCGGCGGTCACTTGGGCGATCATGAAGCCGGAGTTGATGCCGGAGTCATTGACCAGGAAGGCCGGCAGCTGGGACATCTGCTTGTCGAGCAAGAGGGCAGAGCGCCGCTCGGAGATGGCGCCGATCTCGCTGATGGCGATGGCGATGTTGTCGGCGGCCATGGCCACCGGCTCGGCGTGGAAGTTGCCGCCGGACAGGCATTCCATGTCGTCCGGGAACACCAGGGGGTTGTCGGACACGGCATTGGCCTCGGTCAGGAGCACGGAGGCCGCATGGCGCAGCTGGTCCAGGCAGGCGCCCATGACCTGGGGCTGGCAGCGCAGGGAATAGGGGTCCTGCACCTTGCCGCAGTCGGCATGGGAGGCGTTGATGCCCGAACCGGCCAGGAGCTCCCGGTACACGGCGGCCACTTCGCGCTGGCCGGCATGGCCGCGCACGGCGTGGATGCGATCGTCGAAGGGCGTGACCGAGCCCAGGGCGGCATCGACGCAGAGCGAGCCGGTGACCACGGCGGCGGCATAGGCATCCTCGGCCATGAACAGGCCGCAGAGGGCCAGGGCCGTGGAGGCCTGGGTGCCGTTCAGCAGTGCCAGGCCCTCCTTCGGGCCCAGAGCTATGGGCTTGAGACCGGCCTTGGCCAGACCTTCCACGGCCGGGACGATACGGCCGTCGACGCGCACTTCGCCCTCGCCGATCAGGGCCAGGGACATATGAGCCAGGGGAGCCAGATCGCCGGAAGCGCCCACCGAACCCTTCTCGGGAATGCAGGGATAGACGCCGGCATTGAGCAGGGCGACGAGGCCTTCGATGAGTTCCAGGCGCACGCCGGAGTGGCCGCGGCCCAGGGACGAGATCTTCAGTACCATCAACAGGCGCACGACCTCGTCGCGCATCAGATTGCCCGTGCCCACGGCATGGGACAGGACCAGGGAGGTCTGCAAGAGGGCCAGCTTGTCGGCCGGAATGCGCGTCTGGGCCAGGAGGCCGAAACCGGTGTTGATGCCGTAGACCGTGCGGTCCTCGGCGAGGATCTTGCGCACGGTCTCGGCGGAGGCCTGGATCGCGGCATGGCTGGCCGGGTTCAGGGCGAAGTGGCTGTGCTGGCCACGGGCCACTGCGCGCAACTGGGCCAGGGTCAGCTGGCCGGGAGTGAGGGTGAAAGTCGTCATGGTGGTCATCCGTAGGGCGGGCGTAGGCTGAAGGCCGTAACCCGCCAATAAATCAAAAAGATGGCGGGTTACGCTGCGCTAACCCGCCCTACGAGTCAGGGGCTACACCTCCCCCTCGGAGGGGGAGGTTGGGAGGGGGTGAAAATCAGCCCAGCATCGGCAGATTTAAGCCCTTCTCCCGTGCGCAGTCCTTGGCGATTTCATAGCCCGCGTCGGCATGGCGCATCACGCCCGTGCCCGGATCGTTCCATAGCACACGCTCGAGGCGCTTGGCGGCGGCGTCGCTGCCGTCGCAGACGATCACGACGCCGGAGTGCTGGCTATAGCCCATGCCCACGCCGCCGCCGTGGTGCAGGGACACCCAGGTCGCGCCGCCGGCGGTGTTGAGCAGGGCGTTAAGGAGCGGCCAGTCGGACACGGCGTCCGAGCCGTCCATCATGGACTCGGTCTCGCGGTTGGGGCTGGCCACCGAGCCGGAGTCCAGGTGGTCGCGGCCGATGACCACGGGCGCCTTCAGCTCGCCGTTCTTGACCATCTCGTTGAAGGCCAGGGCCAGACGGTGGCGATCGCCCAGGCCCACCCAGCAGATGCGCGCCGGCAGACCCTGGAAGGCGATGCGCTCGCGCGCCATGTCCAGCCAGTTGTGCAGATGGGCATCGTCCGGGATCAGTTCCTTGACCTTCTGGTCGGTCTTGTAGATGTCCTCCGGGTCACCGGACAGCGCCACCCAGCGGAACGGGCCTATGCCCTTGCAGAACAAGGGGCGGATATAGGCCGGCACGAAGCCCGGGAAGTCGAAGGCATTCTTCACGCCCTGGTCGAAGGCCACCTGGCGGATGTTGTTGCCGTAGTCCAGGGTCGCGGCGCCGCGGGCCTGGAGATCCAGCATGGCCTGGACGTGCACGGCCATGGACTGCTTGGCGGCGGCGGCCACGGCGGCGGGGTCGGCCTTCTGGGCCGAACGCCAGTCTTCCACGGTCCAGTTCTGGGGCAGATAGCCGTGCACCGGGTCGTGGGCCGAGGTCTGATCGGTGACCACGTCCGGGGTGATGCCGCGGCGCACCAGCTCCGGGAAGACATCGGCGGCATTGCCCAGCAGGCCGATGGACGCCGGCTTGCCGGCCTGCTTGGCCTCGTCCAGCAGGGCCAAGGCTTCGTCCAGGCTCTTGGCCTTCTTGTCCACATAGCGGGTGCGCAGGCGGAAGTCGATGCGGGTCTCGTCGCATTCCACGGCGATCATGGAGAAGCCGGCCATGGTGGCGGCCAGGGGCTGGGCGCCGCCCATGCCGCCGAGGCCTCCGGTCAGGATCCAGCGGCCGGCGGGCTGGCCGCCGAAGTGCTGATTGGCGACCGCGTAGAAGGTCTCGTAAGTGCCCTGGACGATGCCCTGGGTGCCGATATAGATCCAGGAGCCGGCCGTCATCTGGCCGTACATCATCAGGCCCTTCTTATCCAGCTCGTTGAAGTGATCCCAGTTGGCCCAGGCGGGCACCAGGTTGGAGTTGGCGAGCAGGACGCGCGGCGCGTCGGCATGGGTCTTGAACACGCCCACCGGCTTGCCCGACTGGATCAGCAGGGTCTCGTCGTCGTTCAGGTCCTTGAGTGTCTCCAGGATCTTGTCGAAGCATTCCCAGTTGCGCGCGGCGCGGCCGATGCCGCCGTAGACCACCAGGGACTGGGGGTGCTCGGCGACCTCCGGGTCCAGGTTGTTCTGGAGCATGCGGTAGGCGGCCTCGGTCAGCCAGCTCTTGCAGGTCTTCTCGCTGCCGCGCGGGGCGCGGATCACGCGGGACGGGTCGTGGCGCGGATCGGTCATGTCGGTACCTACTTATCGGTTACTTGAGCCGTTCGCACCGAGCCTGTCGAAGTGCGGACGGCGGCTTAACGATGTTCCGTTCATCCATCGACAGGCTCAGGACGAACGGAGGGAAATGAGTCATTGCCTGGTCTTGAACCGGCTGCCGAAGCGGTAGCGGCTACCGGGATGCACCAGGCGCGCGATGGACACCACGTGTTCGCCCGACCAGGTGGTGCGGCGCAGCAGCAAGCAGGGCTCGTGGGGCCCGACATGCAATAGATGCTGTGCCTGGCTGTCCGGCAGTACTGCCTCGATCAGCTGCTCGGCCTCGGTCAGCGGCGCCGCCTGGCTTAAATAAACATTGGGCGTGAGCTTGGTGAAATCCTGCTGCAGATACTCGGGCGCCCAGGCCGGATTCACGTAGCGGCTCTCCAGCTGGACGGCCCGTTCGTTTTCCTTGTGCACGATCAGCGAATGATAGACCACGGCGCCGTCCTCCAAGCCCAGGCTCTTGGCCACGTCATGGCTGGCCCGCTCGGCGCGCAGGGAGTGGATCTCGCAGCGGTGGGCATGGCCGCGTGCGGTCACTTCGTCGGCGATGTTGCGGATCTCCAAGAGGCTCGACTGGGGCTTGGGCTCGGCGACGAAAGTGCCGAGACCCTGGGTGCGCACCAGGACGCCCTCGTCGGTCAGTTCCTGCAAGGCCCGGCGCGCGGTCATGCGGCTGACCTTGAAGCGAACCGTCATCTCGTTCTCGGAGGGCACCTGGCTGCCCACGGCCCATTCGCCGGACTCGATGCCGGCGCGGATGAAGTCCTTCAGCTTGAGGTACAGCGGCTGTTCGGCGACGGTGGCCATGGTGTGTTGCCTTGCTTGTATATACAATTAGTTTGCATCGGCTAGGCTGCCCGGGTCAAGCCCGTGTCGCTACACTACGCGGCCGATATGGAAACGAGAGGCGAGCATGACCCCGCGCGAATTGATGAATGCGTTCGAGGACCTGAGCCTGGAGCCAGCCCTGTTCAACCACCTGGGCCATCTGCGCATGGCCTGGTGCTATCTGCACGAGCTGGGCACGGAGCAAGGCTGTACCGAATTCGATCTGGCCCTGCGCCGATATGCCGCTCACTTGGGCGCCACCGAGAAATACCATGCCACGGTGACCGGCGCCTTGTTGGCCCTGCTGGCCGATGCCATGGCCCAAACGCCCGCGGCGGATTTTGATGCCTTCGCGGCGGAACATCCGGAGTTTCGCGAAGCCAAAGTCTTGTTGGCGCGTCATTACAGCCCGGAGCGCCTGGAAGGCGCCGAAGCCAAGGCGACATTCATCGCGGCAGATCGCCTGCCCCTGCCGGCCCCTTGAGGCCATCGAGGACGCTCATGAACAGCTTCGCATTCCACCCCGGCACCACGCCCCTGCTGATCTCCATGCCCCACAACGGAGCGGCCATACCCGAGGATATCGCCGCGGTCATGCAGCCCCATGCCTGTGTGTCGGACGACACCGATTGGTACATGGACCGGCTCTACGATTTCGCCGCCAAGCTGGGTATCGGCGTGATCAATCCGACCTATTCCCGCTACGTGATCGACCTGAACCGCGCGCCGGACGGCGCCATCCTCTATGCCGGCGCCAACAACACCGAGCTCTGCCCGACCACGGCCTTCGACCTGAGCCCGCTCTATCTACCGGGCCAAGAACCCGATCAGCTTGAAGTGGAACGGCGCATCGAGACCTATTGGCGGCCCTATCACACGCAACTGGCCGCCGAGCTGGCGCGGCTCAAGAACAAGTTCGGCTATGCGCTGCTCTACGACGCCCACTCCATCCGCTCGGAAGTGCCGCGCTTCTTCGACGGCCGCCTCTGGGACCTGAACCTGGGCACCGCCGACGGCGCGTCCTGTGCGCGGGAACTGCAGAACCGCCTGGCCGATGTCGCGCTGAGCGCCCGAGACTATACCGCCGTGGTCAACGGCCGCTTCAAGGGCGGCTATATCACCCGTCATTACGGTCAGCCGGAGCAGGGCGTGCATGCGGTACAGCTGGAGCTGTCCCAGATCACCTATCTGGACGAGGACAGCCATCACTGGCGCGAGGATAAAGTGGCAGGCATCCAGCCGGTGCTGCGCCGCCTTGTGGAGACTATGTTGGAGTGGCGGCCGGCGGGCTGATGATTCAGTTAGGCGCTCTTACTCCCTCTCCCCTCGCGGGAGAGGGCCGGGGAGAGGGGGAATAAGGCCGTAACCCGGGATTCTCAACACGCCGTCATACCCGCTGGCTGTGCATTCCATGCTTCGCCATCGGACCGGCCAGCACATCCATGTGCTGGCGTTCGACAGAGCCATAGTCCACTGGACTATGGCTTGATTCCGTCTCACCCTTCGCGGGTATGACGGGCTGTTAAATGGTCAGCATTGCTGGAGTCCGGGGTTCGACCTCACTCCGCCAGCGGCAGAATCCGTTCCGGCAACACGCTCAGGCTCACCGTGGGATTCTCTGCCCCGAGGGCCGCGTCCTCCGTCACTTCCAACCACCCCTCCTGAGCCACCAGGATCTTGTCCCCGGCCTTGGCGTGGATGGTCAGCTGGCCCTTGGCGCCTGTCGGGAAGCCCAGGCGCAGGCCCTTGATCACGGTCGAGGAGAACAGCCCGGAGTTGGCTTCCGCCAAGCGGCGGAAATCCCCCAGACCGGCGAACAGCTGGCGATAGTCCAGTTCGGTCGCAGCCAATGCGGCCTGAACCAGCTCGGTCGTGAACTCGCAGTTGCCCGGCGCCTTGACGATGACCTTGCTGCCCTTGTCGTACCACGCTTCCTTGACCGGCAGGGCCAGATGCAAGGGCGAGGCCTGGGGCAGCAGCTCCGTGCCCTGCTTGTTCTTGACATACACGCTGGCGATGGCACAGGCCTGGCCGCTGTCCTCGTCGCGGATCGCGGTCTGTATGGCCAGCGCCTTGTATTCCTTGATGTCCTGCACGCGCTCATAGTAGTCGTCGTAGTCGATGCGGATCTCCGCCTGCGCGGTGCCGGCGAGCAGCAGGCCCATCAGGGAGAGAACGGCGCGGGGACGGGTAGGCAACATACAAGACTCCGGAGGCAAGGAAATGCTTCACTGCAACAAACCGTGCATCATAACAACTTGGCAGGAAATTGGGGCAAACTGCGGCATAGTTCACAGGGCTGTCAAGCCTGCCGAAACAAGGGGATAGCACGCACGCGGCTGACGCGGACCGCCGCCGGCGCTATAGTCCGGCCATGACCCTGCCCACCGACTTCCACCCCGCCACCCGCGCCTGGTTCTCCACGCGCTTCGGCACGCCCACGCCGGCTCAAGGCCAGGCCTGGCCGGTCCTGCGCGACAAGGATGCGGCCCTGATCGCCGCACCCACCGGCAGCGGCAAGACCCTGGCGGCATTCCTGGCGGCCATCGACGAGCTGGTGCGGGAGGCCGTGGCGGGGCGGCTGCGCGACGAGACGCGCGTGCTCTATGTCTCGCCGCTCAAGGCCCTGTCCAACGACGTCCATGCCAACCTGGACGAACCCTTGGAGGGCATAGACGCCGCGTTGCGTGCCCTGGATCTGCCCGGGCATGGCATCCGCGCGGCGGTGCGCACCGGCGATACGCCCCCGGCGGAGCGCGAGGCCCAGAAGCGCCTGCCGCCTCATATCCTGGTGACCACGCCGGAGTCGCTCTACATCCTGCTGACCAGCGACAAGGGCCGGCGCATGCTCAAGACCGTGGCCACGGTCATCGTCGACGAAATCCATGCCCTGGCGCCCAATAAGCGCGGTGCGCATCTGGCTTTAAGCCTGGCACGCCTGGAGCTGGTCACCGGCAGACCCGTGCATCGCATCGGCCTGTCGGCGACCCAGAAGCCGGTGGAACTCGTCGCCCGCTTCCTGATGGGCGATGCCGCGACGCCCTGCCGCATCGTCGACAGCGGCCATAAGCGGGAACGGGATCTGGCACTGGAGCTCCCCCGTTCGCCGCTAGGTGCGCTGATGGCGGCCGAGGTCTGGGGCGAGATCTACGACCGGATCGCCGAATGGAGCGACGAGCACCGCACCCTCCTGGTCTTCGCCAATCAGCGCCGCCTGGTGGAGCGCATTGCCCGTTTCGTCGGCGAGCGCATCGGCGCCGAGGCCGTCGCCGCCCACCACGGTTCGCTCGCCCGGGAGCAGCGCCTGGACGCCGAGCAGCGCCTGAAAGCCGGCCGGCTCAAGGTCATGGTGGCCACGGCCTCCCTGGAACTGGGCATCGACATCGGCGACGTGGAACTGGTCGTGCAACTGGGCTCGCCGCGCTCCATCGCCACCTTCCTGCAGCGCGTCGGCCGCGCCAATCACAGCGTGGGCGGCGTGCCCAAGGCCCGGCTCATCCCCCTGAGCCGCGACGATCTGGTGGAGTGCACGGCCCTCTTGGACGCCGTGCGCGCCGGCGAACTGGATAGCTTGCGCATCCCCGAGGCGCCGGTGGACGTCTTGGCCCAGCAGCTCATCGCCGAAGTGGCCTGTGGCGAGCGCGGCGAGGCCGAACTCCTGGCCATGGCCCGCAGCGCCTGGCCCTACCGCGAGCTCTCCGACGAAGGTTTTCAGGCCGTGCTCGCCATGCTGGCCGAGGCACTCACCACGCCGCGCGGCCGGCGCAAGGCCTTGATTCACCGCGACGAAGTGCATGCCATCGTCAAACCTCGGGAGGGCACGCGCCTGGCCGCCGTCACCAATGGCGGCGCCATTCCCGATCTCTTCGACTACCAGGTGATCCTGGAGCCGGAGGGCCTGAACATCGGCACGCTCAACGAGGACTTCGCCTTCGAGAGCGTGGCCGGCGACATTTTCCAGCTCGGCAACCATTCCTACCGCATCCTCAAGGTCGAGCAGGGCAAGGTGCGCGTCGCCGACGCCGCCGGCCAACCGCCGACCCTGCCGTTCTGGCTGGGCGAGGCGCCGGGGCGGGCCGACGAGCTGTCGGCGGCGGTTTCGGCCCTGCGCGGCGCCCTGTCCGAGCGGCTCAAGACCGAGGCCCGCGAGGCGGTCTATGCCTGGGCCGCCGAGCGCTATGCCCTGGACCTGCCGGCCGCCGTTCAGCTGGTGGACTATCTGGCCGAGGCGGAGGCGGCCCTGGGGGCCTTGCCGACCCAGGACTGCCTGGTGCTGGAGCGTTTCTTCGACGAGGTGGGCGATCAGCATCTGGTCCTGCACTCGCCCTATGGCTCGCGCGTCAACCGCGCCTGGGGCCTGGCCTTGCGCAAGCGTTTCTGCCGCCAGTTCAATTTCGAGCTGCAGGCCGCCGCCCTCAACGACGCCATCATCCTGTCCCTGGGCAGCACCCACAGCTTCGCCCTGGACGAGGTGGCCCGCTACCTGCACCCGGACACGGCCCGCGCCATCCTGATCCAGGCCCTGTTCGACGCGCCGCTGTTCGGCACGCGCTGGCGCTGGAACGCCACCACGGCCCTGGCCGTGCTGCGCTTCCGGGGCGGCAAGCGCGTGCCCGCCCAGTGGCAGCGCTCCGAGGCCGAGGACTTGGTGGCCCTGGTCTTCCCGGATCAACTGGCCTGCCTGGAGAACATCCAGGGCGAGCGCGAGGTACCGGATCACCCCCTGGTGCGGCAGACCATCACCGACTGCCTCACCGAGGCCATGGACATAGCCGGCCTGGAGGCCGTGCTCAAGCGGCTCTGGGCCGGGGAGATCCGCGTACTGGCCCGGGATCTGTCCGCGCCCTCCGTGCTCTCCCACGAGATCGTCGGCGCCAGGCCCTATGCCTTCCTGGACGACGGCGAGGCCGAGGAGCGGCGCACGCTCAACATCAACACCACGCGCTTCGCCGCCCCCGAAGACGCCCAGCGCCTGTCGCGCCTGGACCCGGATGCCATCGCGAAGGTGCGCGCCGAGGCCTGGCCCGAGTTTTTCGACGCCGAGAGCCTGCACGAGGCCCTGGTGCTCCTGGGCCTCATGACCGAGACCGAATTGGCCGGGCATCAGGCCGCGCTGGCCGAGCTGGCCGCTGCCCACCGCGCCGCCAGCTTCAGCCTGGCCGATGGCATGACCGTCCACGCCGCCGCCGAACGCTGGGCGGCGGTGGAAGCCCTGCATCCCCGGGCCGCCGGCCTGCTCGCCGCCGTCGGCTCCGCGTCGCGCCGGGCCTGGAGCGCCGAGGAAGCCGCCATCGAGCTGATGCGCAGCCGCCTGGAATGCCTGGGGCCGGTCACCGCCGAGGTCCTGTTCCGGGACATGGGCTTGTCCGAGCGCGCCGGTCTCGCCGCCCTGTTCGCCCTGGAGCAGGAGGGCTTCGCCCTGCGCGGGACGTTCACCGGAGCCGACGAGGAATGGTGCGAGCGGGGCCTCCTGGCGCGCATGCACCGCTACACGCTCAAGCGGATGCGCGACCAGATCAGGCCGGTGAGCGCGGCGCGCTTCCTGCGTTTCCTCCAGGACTGGCATCACCTGGGCGAGGCGCGGGTGGAAGGCGAGGGCGGCATGCTCGCCGCCCTGGATTTGCTGGAAGGCTGGCAGGCCGCCGCCGGGGCCTGGGAACACGAGCTTCTGGCCGGGCGCGTCCTAGGCTTTTTGCCGGTGGACCTGGATCGTCTATGCACCAGCGGCGCCGTGGCCTGGCTGCGCCTCAACGCCCCGGGCCAGGCCAAGGCCGGGGCCCTGGCCACGACGCCCATCGCCGTCCTGGGCCGCGACCGCTTGCCGCCCTGGCGCCGGGCGGCCGGGCTGCCGGACGCCGATGCCCTGGAGCTGGGGCACTCGGCGCGGCGCGTGCATGAGACCCTGAAAGCCCATGGCGCGTCCTTCTTCGACGACTTGGTGGCCGATTCCGGCCTGCTGCGCACGCAAGTAGAGGAGGGCCTGTCCGAACTGGCCGCCACGGGCCTCGCCCATGCCGACAGCTACACCGGCCTGCGCGCCCTGGTCACGCCCCAGGCCAAGCGCCCGCGCTTCGGCGGCGCGGGTCGCGCGCCGATCATGGGCATCGCCGCCGCCGGGCGCTGGTCCTTGCTGCGCCGCCTGCCCGAGGTGGAGGAAAGTACGCGCTTCAGCCTGCCCCTGGATGCCCTGGAGGCCATCGCCCGCGCCCTGTTGCGCCGCTACGGCGTGGTGTTCCGGGCGCTCCTGGCTCGGGAGGACAACCTGCCGCCTTGGCGCGACCTGCTTTATGTCCTGCGCCGCCTGGAGGCGCGCGGGGAAGTGCGCGGCGGCCGCTTCGTGGCCGGCTTCGCCGGCGAACAATACGCCCTGGCCGAGGCCTGGGGCCTGCTCAAGAAGGAGCCGGCGGAAGGGCGGGGCCAGCTGCTCAGCATCAGCGCCGTGGATCCCCTCAACCTAGTGGGCATCCTGGTGCCGGGAACGAAAGTACCGGCCCTGCCGGGCAACCGCATCCTGTTCCGCGACGGCGCCGTCGTGGCCGTCTTGATCGCCGGCGAGACCCAGTACCTGTCCCCCGCCGATAGCGCCGAGCAATGGGCCTGGACGGCGGCGCTGCGGCGGCGGGCATGATTCCCGCCACGCCGTTCGTCCTGAGTAGCCCGCGCAAGCGGGCGTATCGAAGGACTTGGCGCGGACGGCTGTCACTGGTCTGAACAGTGTCCCCGACTTGTCTTTAATCAACGCCTGCCCCGTGGTTTTGGTTTACCATGCGCCATCCGTTAAACCTCGAAGGAACCGTCCGACCATGAGTGCCTCCAAGCCGTCCGCCGTCCTGTCCAACTGGGATGACATCCTGCTGCTCGAAGACCAGCTGACCGAGGAGGAGCGCCTCATTCGCGACACCGCGCGCGATTACTGCCAGTCCAAGCTGATGCCGCGCGTCCTGGAAGCCAACCGCCACGAACACTTCCACCGCGAAATCATGAGCGAGATGGGCGAGCTGGGTCTGCTCGGCCTCACCGTGCACGGCTATGGCTGCGCCGGTGCCGGCTATGTGGCCTACGGCCTCGTCGCCCGCGAAGTGGAGCGCGTCGACTCCGGCTACCGTTCCGCCTGCTCCGTGCAGTCCTCCCTGGTCATGCACCCCATCTACAAATACGGTTCCGATGCCCAGAAGGAGAAGTACCTGCCCAAGCTCGCCTCCGGCGAATGGGTAGGCTGCTTCGGCCTGACCGAGCCGAACTCCGGCTCCGATCCGGCCTCCATGATCACCCGCGCCCGCAAGGTGGACGGCGGCTACAGCCTGACCGGTTCCAAGATGTGGATCACCAACTCGCCCATCGCCGACGTCTTCGTGGTCTGGGCCAAGAACGACGCCGGCAAGATCCGCGGCTTCGTGCTGGAAAAGGGCATGAAGGGCCTGTCGGCGCCCAAGATCGAGGGTAAGTTCTCCCTGCGCGCCTCCATCACCGGCGAGATCGTCATGGACGAGGTGTTCGTGCCGGAAGAGAACATGTTCCCGGAAGTCGAAGGCCTCAAGGGTCCCTTCGGCTGCCTGAACATGGCCCGCTACGGTATTTCCTGGGGCGCCATGGGCGCCGCCGAATTCTGCTGGCACGCCGCCCGCCAATACACTCTGGACCGCAAGCAGTTCAACCGCCCCCTGGCCCAGAACCAGCTGATCCAGAAGAAGCTGGCCGACATGCAGACCGAGATCGCCCTGTCCCTGCAGGCCAGCTTGCGCGTCGGTCGCCTGATCGACGAGCACCGCTTCGTGCCGGAGATGATTTCGCTCGTCAAGCGCAATGCCTGCGGCAAGGCCCTGGACATCGCCCGCCAGGCACGCGACATGCACGGCGGTAACGGCATCTGCGACGAATTCCATGTCATCCGCCATGCCATGAACCTGGAAGCCGTCAATACCTACGAAGGCACCCACGACGTGCATGCCCTGATCCTGGGCCGCGCCCAGACCGGCCTGAATGCCTTCTTCTAAGGTCCTGCCTGCCAGCCCTGTTCTCGATGGAACGGGGCTGGCACTTGGCCTTCCGCGCCCGACACGTTCTGTAACAGTTCCCCCGCCAGCTCTCCGGCGCCAGCCCTTATGCTCTAGGTAAGTGCCCTGCGTGCCGCGTCACGGCCCTTGA
This sequence comes from Gammaproteobacteria bacterium, assembly GCA_016182845.1. GTDB lineage: Bacteria > Pseudomonadota > Gammaproteobacteria > Enterobacterales > Permianibacteraceae > JACPFT01. The sequence goes on along the minus strand of JACPFT010000012.1, from coordinate 167,827 downwards.
ATTCCCCTAGCAAGGCCACCATACCTGTATATATTCACAGTCTTGTGTATATATACAGTATGACGGCTGTGGGGGAGTTTTGGCATGGTGAAGGCGGTTGAGCTGACGGCGCGACAGGCCCAGGTGCTGGGCTTCGTGCGGGACTATGTGCATGCCCATGGCATGCCGCCGACCCGAGGCGAGATCGCTAAGGCCCTGGGCTTTCGCTCCGCCAATGCCGCCGAGCAGCATCTGCGGGCGCTGGCACGCAAGGCGGTATTGCGCTTGCTGCCGGGCACGGCGCGGGGCATTTGCCTGGACATCGCCGAGCCGGAACCGGATCGGATGGGCGGGCGCCGGCCTCCGCCCGTCCGGGACGAGTCGGTGAATGCCCTAACCTGGCTGCAAGACCCGGGTCAGACCCTGCTGTGTTACGAGGGTGCTCCCCTGCGCTCCTTGGGGATCCTGCCCGGCGATTGCTTGGTGTTGGCTCCTTGCACCGAGCCGGTCCATGACCAGCTGGTCTTGGTCAGCTTGGGCGGGCAACGCTCCGTGAAACGCTTCCGGCGCAAGGGTAAGCGGGCCTACCTGATCTCCGATGCGACGGACTCCGCGGCCTTCGTGGTCTCGGAACGGGTCCAGGCGGCCATCGAGGCCGTGGTCTTGGGGGTCGTGCGCCGTTACGAAGCCGTTGCGGGGCCCGAAGCGCGGTAAATTTCCGCACTCGGGTCGTGAAAAAATGGTGGAATGCGTCCTTGGCGGGCGTTTTGACCTTATGATTAGCTCAAGGACCGGGACTTCGGTAGCGAAGTTCAGGGTTTGAGCAACGCCGGGTTTGGCAGGAGCCAGTCTCGGTCTGCCCCGGACTATGCGTGGTTTTGAACAGGTTGTTGCAATGAAAGCTGTGTCTTTGTTGAAAGTCCTGGGTTTGGCGCTATTGAGCCTTGGCCCCCTGGCCGAGACCCGAGCCGGCGATGAGCCGGAGCTCGGCCGCATGCCGGTTCCCGCCCTGGCCCCCCAGGCTTATCACAAGCAGGAAAACCGCTATATCACGGCACTCCTGACGCTTTATCACTACAAGAAGCCGGTGCTCAACGATGAATTCTCGGCCCAGGTGTTCGACAACTATGTCGACAGCCTGGATCCCAGTAAGAGCTATTTCCTGGCCGAGGACCTGCGCTCCTTCGAGGCTTACCGCCAACGTCTGGACGAGGCCCTGGGGGAAGGCGATCTGGTCCCCGCCTATGCCATCCATAACCGCTTCATCAGCCGTTGGCTGGAGCGTTATGACTACGCGCTGGGCCAACTGAACAAACCCATGGACTTCACGGTCGATGAGTCCCTGGTGGTCGACCGCGAGGACGCGTCCTGGCCGGCGAATGTCAATGAACTCAACGAACTATGGCGCAAACGTGTCAAGAATGATGCCCTGAATCTGAAGCTGGCCGGTAAGTCATCGACCGAGATCCAGGATCTGCTGCGCAAGCGCTACCAGACTGCCAAGAAGCAGATGCTGCAGACCAAGAGCGAGGATGTGTTTGGCCGCTACATGAATGCCTTCGCCAGCAGCGTCGAACCCCATACCAACTACTTCTCGCCGCGCAACGCCGAGAACTTCGAGATCGAGATGAAGCTCTCGGTCGAAGGCATAGGCGCGATGCTGTCGACGGAGGACGTGTACACCAAGGTCGTCTACCTGGTGACCGCCGGTCCCGCCGACAAGAGCAAACAACTAGCCCAGGACGATCGCATCATCGGCGTGGCCCAGGGCGATAGCCCCATCACGGATGTGATCGGCTGGCGTCTCGACGATGTCGTGGCCTTGATCCGCGGCGCGGCGGGCTCCAAGGTACGCCTGGAAGTCCTGCCGGCGGCTTCCGGCGTCGATGGCAAGAGCAAGATCGTGACCCTGATGCGCGAGAAGGTGAAGCTGGAGGATGAAGCCGCCAAGGCCAGGGTCGTGGAAGTCAGCGACAAGGGCCGTACCCAGCGCATCGGCGTCATTAAGCTGCCCAAGTTCTATATCGACTTCGCCGCCCGCTATCAGGGTGACCCCAATTACCGCAGCACCACCCGCGACGTGCGTAAGCTGCTCGACGAGCTGAAAGCCAAAAAAGTCGACGGCGTGATCATGGATCTACGCAACAACGGCGGCGGCGCCCTGGTGGAAGCCGCCGAGTTGACGGGACTGTTCATCGGTAAGGGCCCCGTGGTTCAGGAGCGCTTCGCCCGAGATAAGCGCATGATCCACGGTTCCAACGAATCCGACGTCGTCTACGATGGGCCCATGGCTGTCTTGGTCAATCGCTTCAGTGCATCCGCCTCGGAGATCTTCGCCGGCGCCATCCAGGACTATGGTCGAGGCCTCATTATCGGCGAGAAAACCTACGGCAAGGGAACTGTCCAGCAAATCAAGGATTTGAACGAGGCCTTGCGCGGCGATCGCGACAATCAGTATGGACAGGTCAAGTTCACCGTCGCCAAGTTCTATCGGGTCAATGGCGGCAGCACTCAGCATAAGGGCGTCGTTCCCGACATCGGCCTGCCGTCTCTGTTCGAAATTGATGAGTTCGGGGAAAGCGCCGAAAAGAACGCGCTGCCTTGGGATCGGATTTCGGCCACGGACTACAATGAAGTGGGCATGCTCGGTGATGTCTTGCCCACGCTCCAGGATCGCCACGTTCGGCGCATTCAGACGGATAGGGAGTTTGCCTTCCTCAAAGAGGACATAGCGACCTACCGGGCTCAGAAGGCGGAGAAGTCGGTTTCCTTGAACGAGGGCAAGCGCCGCCAGCAGCGCAGCGACGATGATGCCAAGGCCCTGAAGCGCGAGAATGCGCGGCGAGCCGCGAAGCGTCTGCCGCCCCTGAAGTCGGTGGAGGAAATCGCCAAGAAAGGGCGTGATCAGGACAATGACGATGACGCCTGGCTGAACGAGAGCGCGCATATTCTGTTGGATTTCTCCAGCTTGAAATCCAACACGAAGCATGTCGCCACCTTGGGGGCGGAGAAGAAGGAACCCAACTGAGCGTGATCCGCTGCAGCAAGTATCCGTCATGGACTTTTCAGCAACGGACAACCCACCTAACATATTTACCGATGCCTGTCCGCATTCCTCGGGCGGGCCTCCCCGGGTCGTCGGCGGCGCTAAGCTTTGCTTGCGCTGCCCCTAGGCTCGCTGGGAGAAGCTTTACGCGGATTAGACGATGATCCCTACCGTTGAACATTCTCTGGATTTCCAGCAGGCGCACGCCTGCTATCAAGACGCCGTTGGCCGCTGGGCGAACCTGATGTCTCGCCAGGGCGAGATCCTACGCTTGAATACCTGTGACAATGCCTATTCGAACGGCTTGACCCGGGATCGGGTGTACTTTGTGCAAGCCGGAACCCTGGCTTATCGCCATGATGACAAGACCCTGTTCCAGTGGAACGAAGGGGATTTGCTGGGAGTGGAGCACCTGGCCGGCGCCTTCTCGCAGGCGCCTGGCGAATTGCTGGCCGTCGAGGACTATGCCCTCTTGGTCGGCTTCCGCCTGGAAGATGTCGAAGCTGCCTTGGTGCAAGATGCGGGCATCCGCCGGCTGTGGCTGCAAATCATCGGCTTGCAGCAGGTCCTCTTGTCCAAGTTGGTCGGCCAATTGGTGGAGCAGGAGAATCAGCCGGTGCCCGGCTTCCGGCGTTTCCCGGAAGGTGCGGAAATTATCCGCCAGGGCGATGAGGCGGAGTATGTCTACACCATCATCGATGGCACGGCCGATGTGTTGGTCGATGGCGTCAAGGTCGGCGAGATCGGCGAAGAGGAAATCTTCGGCGCCTTGGCGGTTCTGACCGGCGGCCGACGCTGCGCCACGGTGATCGCCACGCGCACCTGCTCGGTGATGATGGTGCATCGCGACGAGTTCTTCCTGATGGTTAAAACCCACCCGCATTTGTTCATGGCCCTCGTTCAGGACATGGCGAAAACCATCCTGAAGCTCAACGACCGCGTCGTGGATTTGCAGGGGCGCTAAGTGCCGCGCTGATGCATCGTTGAATGCTTTTCCCGTGCCAGTCTGGTGGCGCTCTGCCGTCGTGGGCCCTGAGGGTTTGTTGTATTCGGCGCATTTGCCTAGCACGGCGCCGCATTAAATAGGTAAGACGTAATGGCCTTGATTCATTGCCCCGCATGCCATGCGCGCATGTCGGATAAAGCAAGCAGCTGTCCTAACTGCGGCGTGTCGCGTTCGGAAGCGGGAACGGAGTCCGCTGAGCGTGCGGTAAGGGAGCTGCGGCGCCAGAAGCAGCGCATGACGCAGATGTGGCGGCTCCTGGCGATGCTGCTGTTCGTCGCTGGCGCGGGTCTGACGGTGATGTCGGGAGGCGGCAAGTCCATGTTGGGCGTTGTTGGCACCTCGCTGGCGGCCTTGGGTTTCGTCGGCTACTCCGCATTGCGGGTGCATGCATTGTTTTCCAAACGCCGGTGAAGGGCTGTTCAAGGTCGAGTTTATGGTTCTAGCCAGGAAAGGAGAGCTTTCGCTGGTTTCTTGGAAAGAATAATTGTGACGGGAATGGAAATGTCTACGAGTCGCCTCGGTTTCAACATGATGTCGGCGGCCATTGGCGCCTGTTTCCTGGCCTTGGGTGGATGCGCCTCGGCGGGGAAGTCCGTGGAAACGCCGGACCCCTGGGAAGGCATGAACCGGAAGTTTTACAGCTTCAACAAGGGCATCGATTCGGTCGTTCTCAAACCGGTAGCCAAGGCTTATGACGCGGTGACCCCCACGCCGGTACAGGATGGCGTGGGCAATGTGTTTCGCAATATCGGTGAAATTTCTAATTTCTTGAACAACGTGCTGCAATTCAAGCTGGGCGAGGCCGGTGTCGATACGGGCCGGTTCTTCATCAACAGCACGATAGGCATCGGAGGCCTGTTCGATGTCGCTAGCGGCGTCGGTCTGCAGCGCAACGAGGAAGACTTCGGCCAGACCTTGGCACACTGGGGCGTGGATTCCGGTCCTTTTCTGATGCTACCCCTATTGGGGCCCAGCACCCTGCGCGATGGATTGGCAAAGCCGGTTGACTCCGCCCTGGATCCGGTTCAAGGCATCGAACATGTGCCGACGCGCAATCGACTATTGGTGACTCGGTTGATCAGTGGACGGGTGGAATTGTTTCCGGTGGAGAAGCAACTGGAAGATGCTCTGGACGAGTATGCCTTCCTCCGCGACGCCTATTTGCAGCGACGCGAGTTTCTGATCAAGGATGGCGAGGTGCCGCCCAAGACTGAAAGCGCCTGCGATCCTGAGGCTGATGCCGATTGCGAGCCTAGTTGGTGACGATAGGTATGGCGCCAATTGGTGAGAAGTGCGCCGAGCGTGCTTCCACGGGGGGCAACCGAAGGCTTATCCAAGGGTCGCTTAGAGCAGGCGGGTGATTTCCGCCGCAATCTCATAGCATCCGGCTTCGCCGGGCTTGGCCCGCACGACGCGCGCCTCGCCTTCGAGAGGCGCGACCTTGGATTGCGCCGAGCCAAGCTTGAATTCGATGAGCTGATCCGGTTGCAGTTCCATGGGCGAGCTGAACAGCAGCCCGCTACCGCTGAGATTGCGGCTTTTGCCGCTGTGCAATTCCGGATTGCCGGGCAAGCGAAAGTTGACCGTGGCGTCGATGAACATACGGATAAAGTCGCGGCGTTCCGAATAATCGCGTGCGTCTGCCATGGGGATTACCGAGCTGGAGAGTGTTGGCGGGAGTATACGACATGCCCTAGGCCCGTCAATCTCGGCTAAGCCCAGCTTGGCGGCTTGTTGGCGGAGAGAACAGGGACTAGGCTTAGGGTGCCCAAGGCAAGGTGGGGCCAAGTCGGCGCTGCCCTGCCTCGTGCCGAGCCTAACCCTCGGCACGAGGCCATGCATGCGGCAGTTCAACAGGACGTGATGTCAACGTGGTGCGGCAAAAAGAATGAGCAGTACTCCATTTCCCTCCGGTCGCGTGCTGGTGATCGATGACGATCACCTAGCCTGCGAAAGCGTTTGCGCCTATCTGGAAGACAGTGGTTTCGAAGTCCTCTCTGCCCATTCCGGGAGGGCCGGCTTGGATGCGGTTCCGGAATTCAAACCTCATGCGGTGATCTGTGATTTGCGCATGCCCGATTTGGACGGACTGGAAGTCATCCAACAACTGTTGCTGACTTCACCCGAGCTACCGGTGATTGTTCTGTCGGGTGCGGGGGGGATTCCCGATGTGATTGCCGCCTTGCGTCTGGGGGCCTGCGATTACCTGGTCAAACCCATCGTCGATCTCGTCAACCTGGAACTTGCCATCATCAAGGCCTTGGACCGGCGGGAGGCGGGGGCGGAATCGGGGCAGCTGGCATTGGAAGCCGAGCACGCGGAACTGGCTTCTCACTTGGGTTGCCTGGCGGACAATGCCCAAGCCTCGCGGCAGATTCGTATTCAGTTGCTGCCTCCGCCCGAGGATCGGATTTCGGGTTTGAAGTTTGAACACCGGCTCTGGTCCGGACCCGATTATTCCGGGGATTTTCTCGATTACTTTGCCATCGATGCGCGGCACAGTGGCTTTTACATGGCCGATATGCGCCATTGTGCTTCGGATCATGCCTTGACGGCGATGACCCTGAAAAGCCAATTCAATGCGCTGTTGCGGCGCTTGCGTGATCACGGGGATGACACGGTTCGACAGCCGGAGCTGGTCTTAGCGGAACTGAACCAAGAAGTTGAGCGAATGGGGCTCGGGCGCCAGCTACGGCTTGCCTATGTCGTCCTGGTTCACGACCATTCGGAAATCCGTTATGCCAATGCCGGGTATTTTCCGGGGCCGGTGTTGATTTCCAACGGCGATACGATTCGCGCGGTCAGTACTCTGGAGGAGTCGGGGCTGCCCTTGGGGGCCATGACTTGGGCTCGCTATGCCAGCGCGACCTGCCCGTTGCCGCGGTACTTTCAGCTCATGATGCTGTCCAGCGGATTCTTCGGGGCCTTCGATGGGGAATCGCCAGCGGAGAAACTACGCGAGCTAGTGTTTCATTGCGAGAAGAATGCGATAGATCTGGACGCGATGAGCGGGCTGCTGTCGCGAAGCAAGTCCAGCGATGCCGCCATGCTATTGGTGTCGCGTGCGTGAAAACTGTTCAGAGCCTCGCTGAAGGATGAGCCTCGCTGTTACCTTGCCCACTATTCCCAAATTACGATCTTGAATACATTTTCAGAACGAGTTCAGACGCGTGGTGGACCTTAGCCGTGCTGGTCGATCTCGCGCCGTTCCTGGACGTGTCCCAAAGTTCTACCGAGGCTTTCGTTGCGCGTTTGCATATGCAGCAAGAACGCGTCCGCATCCAAAGGCTTGCTGTAGTAGAAGCCTTGCGCCTGGTGGCAGCCGTGATGTTGCAGATACTCTTGGATGTGTGTGTGTTCGACGCCTTCGGCAAGCACGGTCAGGCGCATGTTCCGGCACAGGGAAATAATCGCCTGGACGATACAGGTGTTGTTGGTGTCGGTTTCCAGATCCTGAATGAATTCCCGATCGATTTTCACCTTGGTGATGGGCAGGCGCTTTAGGTAGCTGAGCGAGGAATAGCCCGTGCCGAAATCGTCCAGCGCCAGGGATACGCCCAGGGTTCTCAAGCGTTCCAGCAGGACGATGGCGGTTTCCGCCTCCTGCAAAATGGCCGTTTCGGTGATTTCAAGCTCAAGGAAGCGGGCCTCCAGCTGGGTCTGGTGCAGGACATTGCTGATGATGGTGAGCAGGTTTTGCTGTTTCAGCTGGATGGCGGACAAATTGACGGCGATTTTCAGCTCATGGCCTTGTTCGTGCCAGCGCCGTGCCTGTTCGCAGGCCGTTTGCAAGACCCAGGCGCCGATGGGCACGATAAGCTGCGAACTCTCCGCGATGGGAATGAACCGGTCCGGCGAAATGAGGCCCCGGTCTGGATGATTCCAGCGCAGCAGGGCTTCGGCACCGATGACGCGCCCCGAATGCAATTCCACCAGGGGCTGGTAGACGACGCTCAGCTGGTTGCGCTGCAAGGCCAGGCGCAGCTCGTTTTCCAGGGCCTTGCGCTCGCGCATGCTGGCGTCCGAGCGCGCATCGTAATACTGGTACTGGCTGCGTCCCTCGGTCTTGGCGCGCAGCATGGCTTTCTCGGCATTTTGCACCAGTTGTTCCGGGCTGCGGCCGTCCTGGGGATAGATGGCTATGCCGATGGAGCCATGCAACTGCACCTGCTTCCCTGCAAGGAGGAAGGGCTGGGCCAGGAATTCCAGCATGATCTGGGCGAGGGTCATGGCCTCGTAGGGCGCCGCGATGTCTTCGTAGAGAATGGCGAATTGATCGCCGCCGGCGCGGGCGATGAGATTGGCCGCGTCGAAACGGTGTTGCAGGCGCTTGGACACGGCGATCAGCAGCTGGTCGCCGAATTGATAGCCGTATTTCTCGTTGATGATGCCGAAATCGTCGAGATTGCAGTACAGCAGCGCCGTCAGATTATGGTTGCGCGAGGCATTGCGCATGGCGATTTCCAGGCGTTCCTGCAAATAGCGGCGGTTGGGTAAATTGGTCAGCAGGTCGTAGTGATTCAGGCGCGACACATGGTCCTCGGCCTGCTTGCGCATGCGCTGATTTTCGTCCATCAGGCGCAACAGGTTATTGGTCGTGCTGACGCACAGGCCTAGCTCATCTTCCTCGTGGCCCGGGAGATGGGGGATGGTGTGGCGATTGGGTTCGCCCGGGTTGATGGCGGCCAGGGACTGGACCACGTGCTTGAGCGGGCTGGTGAGCATCTGGCGGAAGGCCAGGAACAGGAAGCCGCCGATCAGGGCAATGCTCAAGCCGGCCAGGGCCAGCGTGCCCAGGGCCTCGTCGAGGAAGTGGGCGGCCTCTTGTTCTGTGCTGACGGTGATGTTCAGCCAGCCCTGGGGGCGGCCGTCGCTCTGCGGGGCGGGCAGGGCGCGGCTGTAACGGCGGGCTTCGCCGAAGAAGCCGGTTTGCGGCAAACGGTTCTTGGTAGGCGGCGGCGTGACCTGGCTGCCGCTGGCCAGGATGCTTTGATCGTCCAGGCGCAGCTCGGCATAGAGGACGTGCTCGCTAGTCATCAGGCCCTCGACGACTTCCGTCGCCGAGATCCGGTTGAGCTCGTACACGGCTCGGCGTGCCGGTTCCTGGACCGTATCCAGGAGCAGGGCGGCATTGGCGTCGATATCCCGCGCGTGATCTCGATAGCAGAGCAGGATTTGCACGCTGCACAGCACCAGGCCGGCCAGCACGACGCTGAGCAGGACGGTGCCTAGCAGCTTATGGGATAGAGAGCGACGATGAACCACTCGTGGTCTCAGGATTATTATTATTTTCCGGAGCTTAAGCCATGTTCCCGCGCTTGGCTACGAGAAATGCGGCCGGGCTTATTTGAACTCCTCCACCCACATGGCGGTCGCGCCGGCCACGGCCACGGGCATGACGAAGATATTGAGCAGGGGCACCATGCCGATCAAGGCCACCAGGCTACCGAAGCTCAAGACCATGCCGCGCTTTTGGCGCAGGGCCTGAAGCATGCTGGGGAAGGGGCGTTGGTGGTTGTCCATAGGGTAGTCGAGGTACTGCATGCCCATCATCCAGGCCGTGAACAGGAACCACAGCACCGGCATGACGAGGTTCAACAAGGGGATATAGAAGGTCATTAGCCAGAGCAGGAGCATGCCGATGGCCTTGGGCAAGTAGTACTTGAGCTTGAGCCATTCGCGCCCGAAGGTGCGCAGGATCATGCGGTGCATGAACTCCGGCGGCGGCTTCTGGCCGGTCAGGTGTTCTTCCACCGCCTCGGCCAAGAGGCCGTTGAAAGGGGCGGCCAGCCAGTTGGCGACCACGCCGAAGAAATAGCTGCCCAGCAGAAGCACGCTGAGCACGAACAAGGGCCAGATCAGCCAGGACAGGGCATCCATCAGGTTCACGGCCCAGTCCGGGATCTGGTCCCGCGACCAGTCCAGGAACTCGCCGAAGCGGACGAACAGCCACCAGAAGCCCAGACCGAAGCACAGGAAGTTGATGGCCAGCGGCAGGAATACGAAGCGGCGCAGGCCCGGCTGGCTCACCAGGGACCAGCCCTTGCTCAAATAATGACCACTCTGGCGTCCGTCTCGAATCATAAAAGGCCCTTGGGGTGCGTTTGATCAAGGCATACATTACACTACCGGCCTTCGTCCGTGCCCCTCCGCCTTTGTAAGAAAGAATGCGTCTCAAACAGATCAAGCTGGCTGGCTTCAAGTCCTTCGTCGACCCGACGACGGTGCCGTTTCCTGGGGCGCTTACCGCCATTGTCGGACCCAACGGCTGCGGCAAGTCCAATGTCATCGATGCCGTGCGCTGGGTGATGGGCGAGTCCTCCGCCAAGAACCTGCGCGGCGACTCCATGACCGACGTCATCTTCAACGGCTCCACGGCGCGCAAGCCGGTGGGCCAGGCCTCGGTGGAGCTGGTTTTCGACAACTCGGACGGCGGCCTGGGTGGCGAGTATGCCAATTACAACGAAATCTCGCTGAAGCGCCTGGTGACCCGCGATGCCCAGAGCCATTACTTCCTGAACGGCACGCGCTGCCGGCGCAAGGACATCACCGACATCTTTCTGGGGACCGGCCTCGGGCCGCGCAGTTATGCCATCATCGAACAGGGCATGATCTCGCGCTTCATCGAGTCCAAGCCCCAGGAATTGCGCATCTTCATCGAGGAAGCCGCCGGCATCTCCAAGTACAAGGAGCGCCGCCGCGAGACCGAGAATCGCATACAGCACACCCGCGAGAACCTGGACCGCCTGGGCGATCTGCGCGAAGAGCTAGGCAAGCAGCTCGCCCATTTGCAGCGCCAGGCCCAGGCCGCCGCCAAGTACAAGGAGCTGAAGGCCGAGGAGCGCGAGCTCAAGGCCCAGCTCACCGCCCTGCGCTGGGGCACGGTGGACGGCAAGATCCAGGATCTGGAACAGCAGATCGGCCGCCTAGAGACCGAATTCGAGGCCCAGGTGGCCGAGCAGCGCCGCGTCGAGGCCGAGAGCGAGCAGGCCCGCGAGCAGCACCTCGATTACTCCGACCAGTTCAATGCCGTTCAGGGCCGTTTCTACGGCATAGGCGCCGAGATTGCGCGCCTGGAACAGACCATCAAGCACACCCGCGAGCGCAAGCGCCAGCTGGCCGACGACTTCGCCCAGGCCGAAGGCAACCGCCGCCAGGCCTTGGAGCATCTGGAATCCGACCAGGCGCGCATCGAGGAGCTGTCCCTGGAACTGGCCGAAGCCGAGCCGGAATACGAGCTGGCCCAGGCCAGCGGCTCCGAGTCCGGGCATCACCTGACCGATGCCGAGCAGTCCATGGCCGCCTGGCAGGGCGAATGGGACCAGTTTAACCAGCTATCCAGCCAAAACACCCGCCGTGCCGAGGTGGAGCGCACGCGCATCCAGCATGCCGAGACCTTGCTGGCCCGCCAGGACGAGCGCATCCGGCGGCTCGCTGACGAGCAGGCCGGCCTGGCCGCCAATCCGGAAGCCGAGGCTATCGAAGAGCTCTTGGAGCAACTGGCCGAGGCCGAGCTGGCGGTGGAAACCGCGCAAGGGAGCATGGCCGAAGTCGCCGAACGCATCGACGGCGCGCGCGGCGCCGGCAACCAGCTCTCCCAGCGCATCGACAGCCTGCGCGGCGAGGTGCAGAAACTCGCCGGCCGGCGCGCTTCCCTGGAGGCCTTGCAGCAGGCCGCCCTGGGCAAGCAGTCCGGCGCGCTCCTTCACTGGTTGAAGGGCCAGAACCTGCACGAGCTGCCGCGCCTGGCCCAGGGCCTCAGCGTCGCCGAGGGCTGGGGCCGGGCCGTGGAAGTGGTCCTGGGTCAGCACCTGGAAGCCGTGTGCCTGGAGGGCATGGACAGCGTCGCGGCCCTACTGGACAGCCTGCCCAAGGCCTCATTCGCGGCATTTGATCTAAAAGCACAAGCTACAGCGACCACCGGTAGCCTGGCGACGCCGCTCAGCGACAAGGTACAGGCGGATTTCTCCTTGTCCGGCCTGCTCGCCGGCGTCTATGCCGTCGAAGGCCTGGATCAAGCCTTGGCACTGCGCCCGCGTCTGGCTGCCCATGAGTCGGTGGTGACCCGCGACGGCATCTGGCTGGGCGCCCAGTGGCTGCGCGTCGTGCGCGATCAGGATGCCAAGACCGGCCTCTTGGAACGCGAGGCCGAACTCAAGCAGATCCACGCGGAGCTGGCCGAGAAGGAAGCGACCCTGGCCGAGCTGGAGGCCCAGCGCGAGGCGGCGCGCGCCGAGCTGCGCGGCCTGGAACAGCAGCGCGAGCAGCTGCAGCGCGACAACCAGGGCAGGAACCGGCGCTTCGCCGATCTGAAGGCCCAGGTCTCCGCCAAGCAGACTCGCATCGAACAGATGAAGGCGCGGGTCGAGCGCCTGAACGGCGAGCTCGCCGAGGCGCGGGAGCAAGTGCGCGAGGAGCAGGAAACTCTGGCCGAGGCCCGGGCGACCCTGGAAGAGCTCCTGGAGCACATGGCCGGCGACGTGGAACAGCGCGAACTCCTGTCGCGCCGCCGTGACGAGCTGCGCGCCAATCTTGACCACATCCGTGCCCGGGCCCGGGACGAGCGCGAAGTCAGTCACAAGCTGGCCCTGCGCATCGAGTCCCTGCGCACCGGCCTGACCTCGGCCAAGGCCAGCTTCGAGCGCATGCAGGCCCAGATCCGCGGCGTCGACGAGCGCATGGAGACCCTCAAGGCCCAGCTGGAAGAGGGTGAGGGCCCGTTAATCGAGTTGCAGGAAGAGCTGGAAGCCGCCCTCAAGAAGCGCATCGAGGTGGAGACCGAGCTCTCCGCCGCGCGCGAGCGCCTGGATCAGGTGGAGCAAGCCCTGCGCAGCCACGATAAGCTGCGCCTCAGCGCGGAGCAGAATGCCCAGGCCGTGCGCTCGCGCCTCGAATCGGTACGCCTGGAATGCCAGGGTCAACAGGTGCGGCGCACGACCCTATTGGAGCAGCTGGCCGAGGGCGAGCACCAGCTAGACGCGGTGCGCGTCGGCCTGCCCGAGGGCGCCAACGAGAAGGAGTGGGAGGAGCGCATCGCCAAGCTCGATGCCTCCGTGGGCCGCCTGGGCGCCATCAACCTGGCGGCCATCGAGGAATACGACTCCCAGTCCGAGCGCAAGACCTATCTGGACGCCCAGAACGAGGACCTGGTCAAGGCCCTGGACACCCTGGAAGACGCGATCCGCAAGATCGACAAGGAGACCAGAACCAAGTTCAGGGAGACTTTCGACTTGGTGAACAAGGGCTTGCAGGACCTTTTCCCGAAGGTCTTCGGCGGCGGCCATGCCTACCTGGAACTGACCGAGGAAGATCTGCTGGAAACCGGCGTGACCATCATGGCGCGCCCGCCGGGCAAGCGGAACAGCACCATTCACCTGCTTTCCGGCGGCGAGAAGGCCCTGACCGCCGTGGCCATGGTGTTCTCCATCTTCCAGCTCAATCCGGCGCCATTTTGCATGCTGGACGAGGTGGACGCGCCCCTGGACGACGCCAACGTCGGGCGCTTCTGCCGTCTCGTCAAGGAGATGTCGGAAAAGGTCCAATTCATTTACATTACGCACAACAAAGTCGCCATGGAGATGGCCACGCACCTGTCGGGCGTGACCATGCAGGAACCGGGCGTGTCGCGCCTGGTGGCCGTGGATGTGGAAGAGGCGGCGGCCCTGGCCAATGCCTGACCACATCTCCGCTCGTGCCGAGTAGCGCCCGAGGGGCGCGTATCGAAGCACTCCCGGCCGTCCATCCTTCGACACGCCCGACAAGCCGGGCTACTCGGGACGAACGGTTGTTTTGAGCAGTTGCGGATTCGGTCCGCCTCCTGGCGCAATAAGAAGGTTTTTTGGAGTTGCCTATGGATTTCCTCGCCAAGCTCGATCTGCAGACGTATTTGATTTTCGCGGGCATTCTGCTCATTGCCGCCATCGTCGCGCATGGCGTGTTCAAGGCGCGCCGGCGTTCGGGCGAGGAGCCCAATGAGTTGGCCGCGATGGAAGAAGAACTGCGCCGGGATCGGGCCGGTTTCGATCTGGACGGCGTGGGCGAAGTGCGGGTGCGTGCCGAACCCGAGTTCGGCGAGGCGGAAGAAGGCGCACCGGCCCCCCGCGAGGAGGATGACATCGGCGAGACCGAGCCGGCCGAAGAAGTCATCGTCATCAATGTCATGAGCCGTGGCGAAGAACAGTTCAACGGCGCCATCATCCTGCAGACCCTGCTGTCCTTAGGTTTCCGTTACGGCGAGATGCAGATCTTCCACCGTCACCGCGAGGCGCGCGGCAAGGGGCCGGTGCTGTTCTCCCTGGCCAATGCCGTCAAGCCGGGGGTCTTCGATCTGGACAATCTCGATGCCTTTTATACGCCCGGTCTGACCCTGTTCATGCAACTGCCCGGTCCCCAGGACCCGGCGGCGGTTTACGAGCTGATGCTGGACACCGCCAAGCGTCTCGCCCAGGAGTTGGACGGCGTTCTCCTGGATGGCGGGCGCTCGACCCTGACTCACCAGGCTCAGCAGCACGATCGCGAGCGCATCCGCGACTTCGCGCGCCGGCGCATGACGGTGCAGCGGGCCTGAGCCATGAGCCTGTCCCGGTCTGAGGCATCGACGCGCGTCGATGCCCTGCGCAAGGCCTTGCGCGAGCACGACTACCGCTACTACGTCCTCGATAATCCCACGGTTCCCGATGCCGAATACGACCGCTTGATGGTCGAGCTGCGCGAGTTGGAAGCCCGCTTTCCAGAGCTGGTTACCGCCGATTCGCCGACCCTGCGCGTGGGTGGCACGGCCGCCAAGGGCTTCGGCGAAGTGCGCCACGAGCTGCCCATGCTGTCCCTGGACAATGCCTTCGCCGAGGCCGATGCCGAGGACTTCGATCGGCGGGTGCGCGAGCGCCTGGGCACCGAGGGGCCTGTGGTCTATCACGCCGAGCCCAAGCTGGACGGCCTGGCCATCAGCCTGCTGTACGAGCAGGGCCTCTTCGTGCGCGCCGCGACGCGCGGCGACGGCCTGACCGGCGAGGACGTCACGGCGAATGTGCGTACCATCAAGTCCCTGCCCCTGCGCCTCCTGGGCGAGGGCTGGCCTACGCGTCTGGAAGTGCGCGGCGAGGTGTTCATGCCCCGCGCCGGCTTCGAGGCCATGAACGCGGCGGCGCGGGAGAAGGGCGAGAAAGTCTTCGCCAATCCACGCAATGCCGCCGCCGGCTCCTTGCGCCAGCTGGATTCGCGCATCACCGCGACCCGGCCCCTGGCGTTTTACGCCTATGGCATCGGTATCGCCGAGGGTGGCGGCCTGCCGGCTCGCCACGGCGAACGCCTGCAAGCCCTCAAGGCCTGGGGCCTGCCGCTCAGCCCTGAGCTGCGCGTGGTCGAGGGCGCGGCGGGGTGCCTGGCCTATTACCGCGAGATCGGCGCACGCCGCGACGCCTTGCCCTATGACATCGACGGCGTGGTCTACAAGGTCGACGACATCGGGCTGCAGGAGCGCCTGGGCTTCGTGTCCCGGGCGCCGCGCTGGGCCATCGCCCATAAATTCCCGGCCACCGAAGAAATGACCCGCCTATTGGGCGTCGATTTCCAGGTGGGCCGCACCGGCGCCATCACCCCCGTCGCCCGCCTGGAGCCTGTGTTCGTGGCCGGCGTCACCGTGTCCAATGCCACCCTGCACAATATGGACGAGGTGCGCCGCCTGGATGCGCGCATCGGCGACACCGTGATCGTGCGCCGCGCCGGGGACGTGATCCCCCAGGTGGTCGGCGTGGTCCTGGAGCGCCGGCCGGCGGATGCGGCGGAAGTGCATCTGCCCGCCGTCTGCCCGGTCTGCGGCTCGGCCGTGGAGACGGTGGAAGGCGAGGCCGTGGCCCGCTGCACCGGCGGCCTGTTCTGCGAGGCCCAGCGCAAGGAGGCCTTGAAGCACTTCGCGGCCCGCCGCGCCCTGGACATCGAGGGCCTGGGCGACAAGCTGATCGACCAGCTGGTCGACGCCGGCCTGGTGAAGACGCCGGCGGATCTTTATCGGTTGGATCTCGATACCCTGGCCGCCCTGGAGCGCATGGGCGAGAAATCGGCGCAGAATATTCTCGACGCCCTGGACAAGAGCAAGGGCACGAGCCTGCCGCGCTTTCTGTTCGCCTTAGGCATACGCGAGGTGGGCGAGTCCACGGCCCAGAACCTCGCTAAGCATTTCGGCTCCCTGGAGGCCCTCCTGGCCGCCGACGAGGCGCGGCTGCTGCTGGTGCCCGATGTGGGACCGGTGGCGGCCAAGCATCTGCTGGCCTTCTTCGCCGAGCCGCACAATCGGCGGATCGTCGCCGAACTGCGCGATCTGGGCGTGAATTGGCCGGATATCGACGTCAGCGCCCTGGGTAAGGCTCCGCTGGCCGGGCAGACCTGGGTTCTGACCGGGACCCTGGAGACCCTGAGCCGCGATGCCGCCAAGGAGCGCATGCTGGCCCTGGGCGCCAAGGTCGCCGGCTCGGTCTCGGCCAAGACCACGGGCGTCGTGGCCGGACCGGGCGCCGGCTCCAAGCTGGCCAATGCCGAGAAACTGGGCGTGCCGGTTATCGACGAGGCGGAGTTCCTGAAGCGCCTGGCGGAGTGGGAAGCATGAGCGCGTCCATCGTTATCGTCGATATCGACGGCACGCTGGCCAATGCCGATCACCGCATGCCCCTGGTGTTGGAGCCCGAGGCCTATCCCGGGGCGCATCAGGCCATTCGCGCCGATGCCGACTGGGACCGCTTCTGGTCGCTGTTAGCCGAGGATCTGCCCGAGCCCGCGATCATCGCCTTGGCCAATGCCATGCACGACGCCGGTTTCCGCGTCCTGCTGTTTACCGCACGGCCGGAGCGCTTTCGGTCGGTTACCGAGGATTGGTTGAAGCGCCATGGCATTCGGTTTCATGAGCTGCATATGCGCCGGGAATGCGACAGCGATTTGCATGATCTCAAGGTCAAGCGCCTGATGTTCGAGCGCGTGATAGGCGCGCCGCAACGGGTTGCGTTCGTGGTCGAGGATCGCCAAGCGGTGGTGGACATGTGGCGGGGAATGGGGCTCAAATGCCTGCAATGCGCACCGGGGAACCACTGATGGATCAGCCATTTGAAACCTATCGCGATCTACGGATCCGCCCCGCCGAAGCCGCCGATGCCCCGGCCATCGTCGCCCTGGTGCACGGCGTACTGCGTGAATATGGCCTGAGCCCCGACCCGGAAGGCGTCGATGCCGATCTGCCGCGAGCGCCCGAGGCCTATGCCGAGGGCGAGTTCGTCGTGGTCCTGCTGGGCGATGAGCTGGTCGGCACGGCGGGGCTGATGCCGGTGGCCGACGACACTTTGGACCTGCGCAAGATGTACCTGAAGCCCGCCGTGCGCGGCCAGGGCCTTGGGCGCTATCTGTTGGAGCGCGCCATTCGCATCGCCCGCCAGCGCGGCTACCGGCGCTTGAGCCTGGAAACCCATTCGAATCTGAAGGAGGCCGTGGCGCTCTACCGAGCCCATGGCTTCAAACCGCTGTGCGGCGGAGTGCATACCTGCCGCTGCGATCTCGCTTTTGTGCTGGAGTTGCAATGAATAAGCCTGAAACGAACAGTCAGTACCACGTGTTCGGCATCGGCAATGCGCTGGTGGATATCGAAGTGGAGGTCACGGCCGAGGAGCTGGAGCGTTACGGCGTGGAGAAGGGGGTGATGACCCTGATCGATGCCGAGCGCCAGGAGGAGTTGCTCAAGCACCTGCATGGCACCCAGCATTCCCGCGCTTGCGGCGGTTCGGCGGCCAATACCATGATCGGCCTGGCCCAGCTGGGCGGCAAATCCTATTACACCTGCAAGGTGGCCAGCGACGAGACCGGTGATTTCTATTACGCGGACTTGCGCCGCAACGGCGTGGACTCCTGCCTCGCGGCCAGCGGCCGGCCGGCCGGCGTGACCGGCAAATGCCTGGTCATGGTGACGCCCGATGCCGACCGGACCATGAATACCTTCCTGGGGATCACCAGCGATATCGGTCCGGAAGACATCGTGCTCGATGCCTTGAAAGCCTCGGAATACGTCTACGTCGAGGGCTATCTGGTCAGCGCGCCCACGTCATTCGCGGCGGCCAAGGAGTGCCTGCGCCTGGCCCGCGAGCATGATGTGAAGACGGCGGTGTCCTTCTCGGACCCGGCCATGGCCCGCTACTTCGGTCAGAATCTCGCCGAGCTGGTGGCCGAGCCGGTGGATCTCTTGTTCTGCAACGACGAGGAAGCCAGGGTGTTCACCGGCGCGGCAGACCTGGACTCGGCCTGCGAGGCCATGCGACGGCATGCCCGCCGCTTCGCCGTGACCTGCGGACCCAAGGGCGCACGCCTGTTCGACGGGGAGCGCATGCTGGAGGTCGCGCCCCATGTGGTCAAGGCCATCGACACCAACGGCGCGGGCGATCTCTTCGCCGCCGCCTTCCTCGCGGCCTTGTGCCAGGGCCTGGATTTTGGCAAGGCCGGCCAGTTGGCGAGCCTGTCTTCGGCGCGCCTGGTGACCCAGTTCGGGCCGCGCATGAACCGGGACAACCTGGCGACCGTGCGGGAGTTCCAGAAAGAACTGCTCCAGGGAGAGCTGGGCTGATGCGCCTGTTCATTCTCCGCCATGGGGAAGCCGAGCCGCGCGCTAGTCGGGACGAGGAGCGGGCTCTGACCGCCCGGGGCCGCGCCGAAGTCCTGAACGTCGCCGAGCAACTGAAACGGCGGGGCGAGCGCATCGGCCAGATCTGGGCTAGCCCCTATGCCCGTGCCCAAGAAACGGCGGCCCTGGTCTGCCAGACCCTGGGTTTGCCGGCCGCCAAGACCGAGTCTGGCATGACCCCGGACGATCCGCCCTGGGTGTTCGCCGACAAGCTGCGCCTGGAGGCGGGCGCCAGCCTGTTGATCGCCAGTCACATGCCCTTCGTGGGGCGCTTGCTGCTGGAGCTGTGCCCCAGCCTGGGCTCGGCCAGCTTCGGCACGGGCTGTTTGGCCATGGTCGATCTGAACGAGCAGGGCCTGGCTTCTGCTGCACCGCAATGGCTGCAACCGCTTGCGGACTCGGGCCAGAAAGGATAAAACGGCGGGCTGGCGTCCGCATGTGCCAGAGTGGTAATACCTTGAATTCGTTCGGATGCCGTCCTTGTTGGCGGTTGGCGGGATTAGCTTGTGGAGTTCACGATGAAGTCGATGTGGCGTGTGATGGGTCTCCTGGCGATCAGCCTCAATGCCTGGGCGGCGGACAGCAACAAGCTGTGTCTGGCCGAGGTGTGCATCGGCGATGATTTGCTCAAGCTCGAAGCCAAGTGGGTGCCGGTGGCCATCGATGGCGCGGCCACTCAGTACTACGCCAACGAGTTGACCAGGAAACCCGCCAGGGAACTGTACAAGGCGGCGAACCAGAAGCTGATCGCCGATGGCAAGGTCCTGAACACCCTCTTGCCCTATGTCATCGACGCCCAGGCCTTCGATGACAAGGCGCTCGAGGAACTGAAAAAAGTCGAGGCCTTCTGCACCAGCCTCACCCTCAAGGGGGAATTGCTGACCGGCACCAAGGAGCGCGTGCTAGTGACTGCGCAGAGCATTCCGCCCACGGCCGAGGGCATGCATCTGCGCGTCGTACGCGTGGAAATGATCTTCGATGCCTACCATCCGATTTCCCGTCCGGAACAAGCCGCCAACGTCAAGGCGCTGACCAAGTCGCTCAAGAAGCAGTTCAAGGGCCTGGTGGAAGTACGCGATATCGACGACATGTTCCTGAACGACAAGTACACGGACAAGCCGGCCATTCTCGGCTTCAAGTTCTCCAGCGACGTGGCCGTGCCCATGGCCATCAAGCTGCGCGATGTATCGGACCTGCCTGTGCTCGACGAATCCTCGGCGGCGGCGGTCTGCAAGATCTGAGTGGAGTTGACGTGTCCAATCGTGCAAGCTTTCCGCGCCGGGTCTGGATCACCCTGCGCACTGGCCTTTCCACGGCCTATTACTCGCTCTGCGCCATCGTCGGCGCGAGCATGAAACCGGAGAGCCAGCGCCGCGCCTATATCGACGGCGTGTGCCGGCGCTGGTCGGCGGCCCTGCTGCGCCACGTGCGTCTCAAGTATCGCATTCATGGCCAGGACAAGCTGCATCTGCAGCCCGGAAAGTCCTACATCGTCATGACTAACCACTCCAGCCATTACGACATCCCGGTGAGCTTCATGGCCTTACCTGGCAGCATGCGCATGCTAGCCAAGAAGGAGCTGTATCGTATCCCCCTGTTCGGTACGGCCATGCGCCACGCGGAGTTCTTGCAGGTGGATCGCCAGAACCAGGAGCAGGCCCGGCGCGATCTGGAGGCGGCACGCCTGAAGATGGAGAGCGGCATCATGCTCTGGGTCGCTCCGGAGGGCACGCGCTCGCGCACTGGCGAACTCCTGCCCTTCAAGAAGGGCGGCTTCCATCTGGCCATCAACACCGGCGCCATCATCATTCCCGTGGGCATACGCGGTATCGATGCCGTGCTACCCACGGACGGGTCGATTTACCTGAATCAGGAAGTCGATGTCCATATCGGCGAGGGCATCGACGCCTCGACCTATACCCTGGATCGCCGTCAGGAGCTGGTGGAGCGCGTGCGCGCGGCGATCCAGGAGCTGTCGGGACGCGGGGTGGGGAAGCCTAGGGAACAACGCCTGGCTTCTTGAACGAGGGCAGAAATAAAAAAGGAGGACTTCGGTCCTCCTTTTTTATTTCTGGGGGAAGTTTAGCTCTTACGGAAACGCAGCATGAACTGATCGGTCTTGCCCCGAACGGCGGGGTCGAAGACGTTCTTACTGTGATCATCAGCGGGATTGCGCAGGAGATCGCTCTCGGCATCCAGCTTGAAGCCGGCGGCCTGGATCAGCTCCTTAGTCCGTTCCGGGGTGATGCGGTGCAGCTCCGAGCCGTCCTTGTAGATATCGTTTCCGGGCTTGGCGGCATGATCGACGATGCCCAGCACGCCGCCCGGCTTCAGGGCCGTATGCAGGGCCTTGAGCACGGCCGGTGCATCCACCTTGGGCCAATTGCCGGCCTGGGGGCCGGTGAAATAGAAATCATGGAAGCCCTGGATCAAGATCGCCGCATCCAGGCTCTCGGGTTTCAGGCCCATGTCGTCCAGCTCGTGGTCCCATTCCTCGACATTGGGCAGGCGCTTGTCGGCATAGCGCGCCTCGATATCCTTGCCCAGGAACTGGCGCCAGGCCAGGTTGTTCAAGGCATAGACCTTGCCTTTTTCGCCGACGATCTTGGCGGTGATCTCCGTGAAATAACCGCCCCCGGCCAGGACGTCCAGGACCTGCATGCCCGGTTTGATACCGAAGAAGGCCAAGGTCTCGGCAGGCTTGCGTCGGGCATCCTGTTCCTTGTCCTTGGCGGGACGGCCCGTATCGGCGACGGCGGTGCTGATATAGGCCGGCGGCGCGGCATCGCTGGCGAAAAGCGGTTGGCACAGAAAAACCTGGCTAAGCAGCAGGGCGGTGGCAATGGTGGTGGTGCGCATGGGATCCCCTTCTGTTGTCTTTGTGGCGCGGGAACGCTCCAAGGAGCTTAGTCCAGACGGGGAGGCTTTCCAGCGCAATATGTCACGCCGAGGGCGTGCCGCCTTCCTCATCGAAGTAACAGAGGGCGCTGAGCGCGGGTTCGATGCGCAAGTAACAGCCGCGCTCATGCCAGTCGCCGAGCACGATGCGTTGCCGGCCCGCTGCCGGCCGATGATAGGCGGGGCGGTGGGTGTGGCCGTGGATGAGGCGGGGGACGTCATGCTCCCGCAGGGCCGTCAGGACCGCCTGATCGTTGACGTCCATGATGGACTCGCTCTTGCCCATGGCCGCCTCCTTGCTGGCGGCGCGCAGGCCGGCGGCGATCTGATGGCGCTCGACCAGGGGCTTGGCCAGGAAGGCCACCTGCCAGGCGGGGTGGCGAACCTGGGCGCGGAAGGCCAGGTAGGCCGCGTCGTCGGTGCAGAGCTCGTCGCCGTGCATCAACAGGGTGGGCTGACCGCCGAGTTCGTGCACGACCGGACCCTGGAGCAGTTGGCCACCGCAGGCCTGTGCGAATTCCTCGCCCAGGAGGAAGTCGCGGTTGCCGTGCAGGAAATACAGGGCCTTGCCGCTGTCGCTATAGCGGCGGAAGGCGCCGATGATCGCGCGGTGGAACGCGCTGTCGTCGTCATCGCCGACCCAGGCCTCGAAGCAATCGCCAAGCACGTACAGCGCTTCGCTCTCGGGGGCGATGTTCGCCATGAACTGTTGGAACAGGGCGCTGAGCCGCGGCTGGGATTCTTGCAGGTGCAGGTCGGAAATGAGGAGGGTGGGCATGGTGTTCGGCGGTTCACGCAAAGAGGGCAGAGTCGGAAGTTAAAGCCCCGTTCGTCCGGAGTAGCCGCCATCAGGCGGCGTATCGAAGGATGAACGGACGGCGTTCCGTCCATGCTTCGATACAAGCGGCTGCGCCGCTTTACTCAGCACGAACGGAAGTTTTTCACCGCTGGTGCGAAGGAGATTACTCCGCGACTTCCACGCGCTCGATGATCACATCGTCCACCGGTACGTCCTGGTGGCCGCCGCGGGAGGTGGTGCGCACCGCCTTGATCTGGTTCACCACCTCCATGCCCTCGACGACTTTGCCGAACACGCAGTAACCCCAGCCGTCCATGGTCTGGCTGCGGTGGTCCAGGAAGTGGTTGTCCTTGACGTTGATGAAGAACTGGGCGGAGGCCGAGTGCGGATCCATGGTGCGGGCCATGGCGATGGTGCCGTTCAGGTTGGACAGGCCGTTGTTGGCCTCGTTCTTGATCGGGGCATTGGTGGACTTCTGGTTCATGCCCGGCTCGAAGCCGCCGCCCTGGATCATGAAGCTGTTGATGACGCGATGGAAAATCGTGTTGTCGTAGTGGCCGGCCTTGCAATAGGCCAGGAAGTTGGCGACGGTTTCCGGGGCCTTGGCGGCGTCCAGTTCCAGTTTGATCGCGCCGTGATTGGTGTGCAGAGTGACCATGGGATGTTCCTCGAAGGGGAGTGGGATTAGTTTAGTTGGTCTTCGCCGTCGCGGTGGCGCCCGGCTTGTTGATGACGATGCGGGCCTTCTCGACGACGATGTCCTCCACGGGCACATCGCTTTCGAAGGGGCCGGCGCGGTGGGTCTTGCTGGCGGCGATGGCGTCCACCACCTCCATGCCCTTGATGACCTTGCCGAACACCGTGTAGCCGGGTTTGCTGTCCTTGTAGTCGAGGCGGGTGTTGTCCACGACGTTGATGTAGAACTGGGCGGTGGCGGTGTCCGGATCTTCCTCGCGGGCCATGGCGATGCTGCCGCGCAGATTGGACAGGCGGTTCATGGATTCGTTGAGGATGGGGTCGCGGGTTTCCTTCTCGTTGAAGGCCGTGTCGTGCCCGCCGCCCTGGATCATGAAGCCGGCGATGACGCGATGGAAAATGGTGCCGTCGTAATGGCCGTCGCGCACGTATTGCAAGAAGTTCTTCACCGTCAGCGGCGCGGCCTTGCGGTTCATTTCCACGACGATCTCGCCCTTGTTGGTCTTGAGCGACACGCGCGGGGGCGGCAGATCCTCCGCCTGAGTGAGACCCGAGAAGGCGAGGGTGGTGAGCAGGGCAAGCGTGCGCAGCAGCATGTACCGGTTCTCCTGAGGCGTAAAAGCGCATGACCGGCCGGATTCAGGCGCTATAATGCCCGGCTCTCCGGCTCCGAAAGGGGCTTATCATACGGATTTCCGTTTTCCTCGTCGATGAACTGACATGAGCCAGCCGCATTCCGCCACCCCGCTTAAGACCCGCTTCGCCCCCAGCCCGACGGGTCATATTCACCTGGGCAATGCCCGCACGGCCTTGTTCAATGCCTTGCTGGCGCGCGGCCGGGGCGTGTTCCTGCTGCGTGTCGAGGACACGGACAAGGAGCGTTCCACCCAGGCCTTCGAGGAAGGGCTGATGGCGGATCTGAGCTGGCTGGGCCTGCCCTGGCAGGAAGGGGCGCTGCCGGAGGGCCGGGAAGTCGGCGAGGCCGGGCCCTACCGCCAGTCTCAGCGCGATGGCATTTACGAGCGCTTTTACCAGCAGTTGGTGGACCTGGACCGTGCCTATCCCTGCTTCTGCAGCGAGCAGCAGCTGGCCATCACCCGTAAGCTCCAGCTCTCCGCCGGCCAGCCGCCGCGCTATGCCGGCACCTGTGCCCATCTGAGCGCCGAGAACGTGCAGCGCAAGCTGGCCGAAGGTCAAAAGCCGGCACTGCGCTTCCGCGTGCCCAAGGGCGCGACCGTCGAATTCGCCGATGGAGTCTGCGGGCCCCAGAAATTCAAGGCTGACGATATCGGCGATTTCATCATCCGCCGCGCCGACGGTGGCTCGTCCTTCATGTTCTGCAATGTCATCGACGATGCGCTGATGGGCGTGAGCCATGCCATGCGCGGCGTCGATCACCTAACCAATACACCGCGCCAGCTGATGATCGCCGAGGCGCTGGGACTCAGCGCGCCGGGTTATGCCCATATCAGCCTGATCAACGGCTCGGACGGCTCGCCCCTGTCCAAGCGCAATGGCAGCCGTTCGATCCGCGAGCTGCGCGAGCTGGGGTATTTCCCGGAGGCCGTGGTCAATTACCTGGCGCGATTGGGGCATTATTACGAGGACACGCGCTTCTTGAGCACGGACGAACTGGCCGCCGGTTTCCAGCTGGAAAACCTGGGCAAGTCCCCGGCGCGCTACGACGAGGACCAACTCAAGCACTGGCAGAAGGAAGCCCTGATGCTCCTGCCTGATGCGCGCATCTGGGACTGGCTGAGCGAGGAAACGCGTGCCCTGGTGCCGGCAGCCGCGCAAGAAGCCTTTATCGGCATCGCTAGGGAGAATGCCCTGTTCCCTGCCGAAGCGCAGGTCTGGGCCGAGGTCTTGTTCGGCGCGGAGCTGACCTTGGATGAATCGGCGAAGGCCGCCTTGCAAGCCGCCGGCCGGGGATTTTTTGACTCAGCCCTGGCGGCGGCGAGTACCGACTTCAAGGCGTTCGCCGAGGCGGTGAAGATCGCCACCGGCGCCAAGGGCAAGGCCTTGTTCATGCCCCTGCGCCTGGCGCTGACCGGTCATGAGCATGGTCCGGAGATGAGCAAGATCACCGTGATGCTGGGCTTGGAGACGATTCAGGCGCGTCTGGCGGCGGCGCGATGTTGTTGTTGATTCTTTCGCCAGATTAAATCCCAAGGCCGTTCGTCCCGAGCCTGTCGAAGGTCGGACGAAATGCGACGAATCATGAAGAAAATGCCGCCCGCGCTTTGACCGAATCGGCACAAACGGCATTTCAAGAGAGAATCCCATGCTGCATATCTACGACAGCCTGTTACGCGAGAAAGTCCCCTTCAAACCCATGGTGCCCGGCAAGGTGGGCATGTATGTCTGCGGCATCACCGTTTACGACTACTGCCACGTGGGCCATGGCCGCACCTTCGTCGCCTTCGACGTGATCGCCCGTTATCTGCGCTGGTCCGGCTATGAGCTGAACTTCGTGCGCAATATCACCGACATCGACGACAAGATCATCAAGCGCGCCGCCGAGAACGGCGAAGCCTTCACGGAGCTGACCGAGCGCTTCGTCGCCGCCATGCACGAGGATTTCGACGCGGTGGGCATGCTGCGTCCTGACCTGGAGCCGCGCGCCACCGAGTCCATCGCCGGTATTATCGCCATCGTTCAGAAGCTCCTGGACCAGGGGTACGCCTATCTCAGCGACAACGGCGACATTTATTTCGAAGTTGGCAAGTTCGAGACCTACGGGAAGTTGTCCCAACAGAATATCGACCAGCTGCAGGCCGGCGCTCGCGTCGATGTCTCGGAAATCAAGCGCGATCCCTTGGATTTCGTGCTCTGGAAGGCCGCCAAGCCAGGCGAACCGTCCTGGGCATCGCCCTGGGGGCCGGGCCGGCCGGGTTGGCATATCGAGTGCTCGGCCATGAGCTGCACGGCCCTGGGCGAAAGCTTCGACATCCACGGCGGCGGCTCGGATCTGTTGTTCCCGCACCACGAGAACGAGATCGCCCAGAGCCAGGGCGCCCATGGCTGCGACTCCTTCGCCCGCCACTGGCTGCACACCGGCATGGTGCAGGTCAACAAGGAGAAGATGTCCAAGTCCTTGAACAACTTCTTCACCCTGCGCGAGGTGCTCAAGGAGTATCCGGCGGAGGTGGTGCGCTACTTCCTGTTATCCGGGCATTACCGCAGCCAGCTCAATTACTCGACGGAGAATTTGGACTCGGCGCGCCACGCCTTGGAGCGTTTTTATACCGCGCTCAAGGATCTGCCGGCGTCGGTGGGCGACCCGGTCCTGGCCGAACCCTTCGTGACGCGCTTCCGCGCCGCCATGGACGACGATTTCAACACGCCGGAAGCCCTGGCCGTGCTCTTCGAGCTGACGCGCGAGATCAACCGCCTGCGGGCGCAGGACCTCGCCGGCGCGGCGGCCCTGGCTGGCTGCCTGCGCGAGCTGGGCGGCGTCCTCGGCATCGTACATCAGGACCCCCAGCTCTTCCTGCAGGGCGGTGGCGGCGATGACGAGGCGGCGGAAATCGAGGCCTTGATCGTGGCCCGCCGCGAGGCGCGCGCGGCGAAGAACTGGGCCGAGGCGGATCGGGTGCGCGATGAGCTCAATCGCCGCAAGATCGTGCTGGAAGATGGTCCTAGCGGGACGAGCTGGCGTAGGGGCTGAGTCTCACAGTCCGTCATGCCCGCCTGCGCGGGCATGACGGAAATAGATCAGCGCGGCTCCTTCAGGCGCCGCGCCTTCTCTTCCAGCTTCTGGCGGCGTTTTTCCTTGAAGGCCCGCCGTTCCTCGGGGCTCATGCGCTGCCATTTTTCTTTCAGTGCCTGACGCCGCGCCGGATCCATGCGTTGGTACTGATGAAATTTATGCATCAGCAACTGCCGTTCCTCGGGGCTCAAGTCACGGAACTGCCGGAAGGCCTTGCGCATGCGCTGCTTCTGCTCGGGACTGAGCTTGCGCCAGTCCTGAAAGCGTTCCTTGGCACGGGCCTTCTGCGCCGGCTCGAGCTGGTTCCAGCGTTGCAGGCCCTTGAGTACTTTCTCCTGGCGTTCGGCGGGCAGTTCGTCCCAGCGATCCCGGAAGGATTTCAGCTGTTTCTGTTCCTGGGGGCTTAGGCTGTCCCAGTCGATGGCCGACGCTGCGCCCATGCCGGCGACTAGCAGCAGGCCCACGGCAACGAGCCGTATCAGCGTGTGCCGGAATCGGGGCAGGAATCGGTCCACGGTTCTCTCTCCAACGTTTCTTCACAAGGCGCAGCGGCGCCCGCATCGTTAACATCCGAAGCCGCCGGCTCGGTCAGCATCACTTCGGCTTCGTCGCCGCCCAGGGCTTCCAACAAATCCAGATCCGGCTCCTCGGGCGGCGCGGCGAGCAGCCAGAGGCCTAAGGCCGGCATCGCAAGCGCACTAGCCGCCAGCGGCATCGCCGTCCTCCGCCAGCCAGGCATAGAATTCCGGATCTTCCAGCAGAGCATCGGGCTCGCCGGCGCTCAACATCTCCAGATCCTCGAACAGGGCCGCCTCGGGCAGCTCGGCCTGCCGCCAGCTCAGGTTCAGCGCCAGGACGAGGCTGGCGGCAACGGCCAATGCGCCGCCCCAGAGCCAGGCCGGCTTGCGGGCCGGGCGGCGTGCACCACCCAGGGCTCGCTGCCGGACGGCGGCCAGACGCATCTGCGTGCGCAGATCCAGGTGTTCGGCATGCTCATCCAGGCTGGTTTTGGCCTGTCGTTGCAAGGCCGAGTCTTCCACGGGGGATTCGATGGTCATGGCGCATCCTCCAGGGTCGCGCGCAGGGCCTGCATGGCCCGGAAATAATGGGTTTTCACGCTGCCCGCCGTGCAGCCCATGACGGTGGCGGTTTCTTCCACCGACAGCTCTTCCCAGGCGCGCAGCAGGAAGGCCTGCTGCTGGCGGACGGGGAGCTTTTGTACGGCGGCGACGATCTGCTCGGATTGCTGACGCAGGCTAAGCCGCTCGGCGATGTCCCGGCCCTTGGGATCGGGAAGTTCCGCCAGGAGATCGGTGTCCTCCTCATCATCTTCGCGGGGTTTCAGCCAGCCAAACAGTCGTTGGCGAACTTGGCGGCGGCGGTGCCAATCCATGATCCGGCTGTGCAGGATGGTATGGAACAAGGCTCCCCATTCCGCTTCGGGTCGCTGGGCATAGCGCTCCACCAGCTTGATCATCGCGTCCTGCACCAGATCCAGGGCCTCGT
Source organism: Gammaproteobacteria bacterium (assembly GCA_016182845.1). Classification (GTDB taxonomy): domain Bacteria; phylum Pseudomonadota; class Gammaproteobacteria; order Enterobacterales; family Permianibacteraceae; genus JACPFT01. The sequence continues at coordinate 139,535 of JACPFT010000012.1, read as the reverse complement.
CGGCATCGCGCGTGGCGAATTCGGCCATGCGAAAGGCGCGCCGCTCGATGCCGGCGAGAAAGTCGTTGAGGGCGCGGTTCTGGTCCAGGACGCGTTCCTTGTGCTGGGGCGCGGTGTCCATGTCGGAGCGCCAGTGTACTGCATCCTCGAACGTGGGACAGGCGAGGCTGCTATCGAACGCAAGTCCATGGAGGCAGAACGTCATGTCGGCAATCGGGTAGTGGTTCCTGATCGCCTAAACGCGTGGCGGGCCCGTGGGGTTGACCGTCAAGTTGGCAAAAGTTTTGCCGATAAGGCAGGAGAATCGCGACCGAGCACGAGCATGGCCATCAATCCCCTGACCCGATCCTTTGGCACTGGTTATGGTGCCTCCCGAACCCAGGCAACGGGTGCGTCCGCGCCGGCTATTCGAGAGCGACGCCAGGGTCAGCGACGCCATCAGGTCATGCCGGTTGCGGAAGAGCGGCGCTCTCACGGCCGCAGGCGTGAGGATGCGGCCGCCCAGGGCGATTCGGCGACGGCTAGGGTCTTGCTAGACCTACATGTTTGACCGTCTTGGCCTATCCGGCCTTGCGCGCTTTTGTCTTTCCCAAGCCTGGTTAAAACCAGTAGCATTGAGTCCAACACTTCGATGGCCAGTTCGATGTCCGTATTCAAGCTCGACAAGCTCATGGGCGAGACCCGCCGCCTAGCGGCCGAGTACCGCCGCGCGACCGGGTCCACCTTGCCGGTGTCCGGCGAGATCGCGCGCTATGACGCCATGAGTTTGCTGGGGCTTCAGGCGCCGGAGCAGCCCCTGGCCGGCGTCGATGCCGTGGACGGCGAGGGCCGGCGCTATCAGGTCAAGGCGCGCACGCTGTTCGATGCCGGCAAGGGCAAGCAGCGTATCGGCCAGGTCAACACCGAAGGCGAATGGGATCGGATCCTGCTCGTGGTGCTCAACGAGGCCTACGAGACCCAGGCCATCCACGAGGCCGAGCGCGGCACCGTGCTGGAAGCCCTGGCCCAGGTTAAAGCCAACAAGCGCGGCGCCCTGTCGGTGGCGCGCTTCATCGCCCTGTCCCGGCCGGTCTGGCCGACGCCGGATGCCGATGCCAGAAAGTCGGCTTAAGCGGTGACCTGGTTTGTCGCTAACGCAGGCAAGGATGCCCGCTATGGATAATAAGAGCTTGTCCCTAAACCAGACGCGACTGCGACGGAAGTCATTTTTGCGCAGTGCAAGGAACGAGGCGCGTGGTGTGCTCATTGCACATGAGCGACGAGAGACGCCGCAATGCGCAAAAATGGCTCCGTCCCTTCGGGTTACCGCCTTAAAAGGCGCCATGCTGCGTTACTCGTCGTTCATTTGGAATAACCAAACTTCTCTCCTCGCGCCTTGCCTGGCGCCTTTTAAGGCGGTAACGCAGCCGTGTCTGGTTTAGGGACAAGCTCTTTGTTATTACGCGCTGCCCAGGTCCTGGGCGCCGATGGCGATTTCGCCGCCGCCATTCCCGGTTTCGCACCCCGCGCCGAGCAGCAACGCATGGCCGATGCCGTGGAGGAAACCATAGGCGGCAAGTCGCGCCTGGTGGTGGAGGCGGGGACCGGGACGGGCAAGACCTACGCCTATCTCGTGCCGGCCTTGCTTTCCAACCAGCGCGTCATTGTGTCCACGGGCACCAAGGCCCTGCAGGACCAGCTCTTCGCCCGGGATCTGCCGGCCGTGCTCAAGGTCCTGAACCGCAGCACCAAGACCGCCTTGCTCAAGGGGCGCAGCAATTATCTGTGCCGCTACCGCCTGGAACAGGCCCAGACCGATGGCCGCTTTTCGAGCCGCGACATGGTGCGCGATCTGGCCCTGGTGCGGCGCTGGGCCCAGGGCACCAAGTCCGGCGATACGGCCGAGCTGTCCACTATCCCGGAAGACGCCCCCATCTGGCCCTATGTGACTTCGACGGCCGACAACTGCCTGGGGGCCGAGTGCCCGTTCTACGAGGATTGCCACGTGGTCCAGGCCCGGCGCGCGGCCCTGGATGCCGAGCTGCTGGTGGTCAATCACCATCTGTTCTTCGCCGATCTGGCCCTGAAGGAAGAGGGTTTCGGCGAGCTCCTGCCCGGCGCCGGCGCGGTGATCTTCGACGAGGCGCATCAGCTCGCCGAGATCGCGTCGCTGTTCTTCGGCGAGGCCCTGTCAACCCGCCAGCTCCTTGAACTGGCCCGGGATGCCGACATCGAGTTCCGTACCCAGGCCAAGGACATGGCCGAGCTGGGCAAGGCGGCGGAGAAGCTCAGCTACAGCGCCCAGGATCTGCGCCTGGCCTTCGGCGACGAGCTGCGCCGCGAGCCCTGGGCGGCCGTTCGCCGCCGCGCGGAAGTGGCCAAAGCCGTGGGCGAGGTGAATACGGCCCTGGTCTGGCTCAGCGAATGCCTGGAGGTGGCGGCGCCGCGCGCCAAGGGTCTGGAGGCCTGTTTCGCCCGGGCCATGCTGCTCAAGTCCCAGTTCGCGCGCATGACCGGCGATTCGCCGGCCGACCAGGTGCATTGGTTCGAGGTCCATGCCCGCAGCCTGAGCCTGCACTTCACGCCGCTCTCGGTGGCCCAGCCCTTTGCCGAGGCCCTGGAGCGCCAGGAAACCGCCTGGGTCTTCACCTCGGCGACCCTGGCGACCGGGACTTCGTTTGAGCATTTTCAGGAAGCCTTGGGCCTGAATGCTTCGGAGACCCTGCGCCTGGACAGCCCCTTCGATTACGCGCGTCAGTCGCTGCTGTACGTGCCGCGCGGTCTGCCGGACACCAAGTCCATGGGCTATACCGAGGCCGTCGTCGAGGCGGCGCTACCGGTCTTGCGGGCCAGCGGGGGGCGGGCGTTTTTCCTGTTCACCAGCCACCGGGCCCTGCAGAAGGCGGCGGAATTGCTCGAAGGTGTTCTGCCCTATCCCTTGCTGGTCCAGGGCCGGCAGACCAAGGGTGAGATCCTGCGCAGCTTCCGCGAGCTGGGCAATGCCATACTCCTGGGCACGGGCAGTTTCTGGGAGGGCGTCGATGTACGTGGCGAGGCCCTGTCCCTGGTCATCATCGACAAGCTGCCCTTCGCCGTGCCCGACGATCCGGTGACTCGGGCGCGCAGCCAGCTGGCACGGCGCGAGGGCCGCGATCCCTTCGATGTTTTCCAGTTGCCGGAGGCGGTGATCGCACTCAAGCAGGGCGCGGGCCGCCTGATCCGCGACGTGGCCGACACCGGCGTACTCATGCTCTGCGATCCGCGCCTGGTGGCGCGCGAATACGGCGCGGTCTTCTTGCAGAGCCTGCCGCCCATGCCGCGTACCCGCTCCCTGGCCCGGGTCGAGGCCTTCTTCGCGCCGGTCCTTGCCGAGGCGGCGGCGGCTGGCTAAGCTGCGCCCACTTATTGCCGAGCATCCATCATGACCCGCATCCTCGCCCTAGACACCGCGACCGAAGCCTGTTCCGTGGCCCTGCTGGACGGGGCGCGGGTTTACAAGCGCTATAAATTCGCGCCGCGCGAGCATGCCCAGCTGGTCTTGAGTCTCGTCGCCGAGGTCCTGGCCGAGGCGGGTCTCGCCCTCAAGGACCTCGATGCCCTGGCCTTCGGCTGCGGCCCCGGCGGTTTCACCGGCGTGCGCATCGCCACCGGCGTCGTGCAGGGCCTGGCTTTCGCGCTGGACAAGCCTGTCCTGGCGGTCTCGACCTTGAGAGCCCTGGCCCAGGGCATGGCGCGGCGTCATGGCGCCACCGCCGTGGCCGCAGCCATCGATGCGCGCATGGGCGAGGTGTATTTCGGGGCCTACCGGGCCGATGAGCGCGGCATCATGCGCCTCGCCGGCGAGGAACGGGTCTGTGCGCCGGAGGCGGTGACGGTTCCAGCAGCGGAGGGTTGGAATGGCGTGGGCAGCGGCTTCGGTGCCTATGGCGAGCGGCTGAGCGCCGTGCTGCCCGGCTTGGCGGGCGTGGACGCCGAGCGCTTTCCGGAGGCCGAGGACATCCTGCCCCTGGCTGCGGCTGATTTCGCGGCGGGACTCGCCGTCCCGGCCGACCTGACCCAACCGGTCTATCTGCGCGACAAGGTGGCGGACAAACCGGCCCCGCGCTGAGTGATTTCGCCTGGGCATTGGCTATACTGCCGAAATGACTCGGCTAGTGGGCAGTCGTCGTGCGCATAGGTCCTTCCGGTTCGGGCTTCAACGAGCTGCCGCTATTACCCGAGCGAGCCACGGAGCGGCCGCGCACGCCCGAGCCCGCCTTACCCGCACCCACCGATTCCAGCACCGCCCCCGAGCGTCGTGAGCGTTTTCCGAAAGTCCTGCCCAATGTCGAAGTGGAACGCCTGCGCGAACGCGTGCGGGGCACCTCGTCCCCGGCGATTCCGGAAGGCTTGCCGACCAGCACCCGCAAGGCCCTGGCCGCCTACCGTGAAGCGGCTGGCGATCCGGCGCGCGATGAGCTCAACGAGCTATTAGGTCTCGATCTCCACGCCTAATGCAGGCCGCCGGCGTGTATCATGGCGCGCATCTTTTTCGTCGGCGCGCCATGAGCTTACGTCCGCTTCCCCATTCCGCTGCCCTGAACCTGTATCGGCTGTTCTGGCTGCGCATCGTCGCCATCATCGGCCAGACCCTGGCGGTGGGCGTGGTGCATTCCGGCCTGCGCATGACTCTGCCCATCGCGGAATTGTTGACCACCATCGGCGTCCTGATCTTCTTGAATGGTCTCACCTGGGCGCGCCTGCAGTTTGCCGGTGAACGCTTCCCGGTGGCGGACGGCGAGCTATTCGCCCAGCTCCTGGTCGACGTCGGCGCCCTGTCGGTCCTGCTCTATTTCAGCGGCGGCGCCACCAACCCCTTCATCATGCTCTTTCTACTGCCCCTGACCATCGCGGCGGCGACCCTGCCGGTGCGCTACACCTGGGCGCTGACGGCGCTAAGCATCGCGGCCTACAGCCTCTTGCAGTTCTATTACCGGCCCATTCCCGATTTCATGCACGAACACAACGGCCAGGACATGCATCTTCTGGGCATGTGGTTCGCCTTCGTGATCATCGCCTGCCTGATGGCCCATTACGTGGCGCGCATGGCCGAGACCCTGCGCGAGCGCCAGCGGCGCTTGTCGGCGGCGCGCGAGGACAGCCTGCGCAATGAGCAGATCGTGGGTCTCGCGACCCTGGCGGCCGGCGCCGCCCACGAACTGGGCACGCCCTTGTCCACCATCGCCGTGGTGGCCGGCGAGCTGGAGCACGATTTACGCGGGCACGAGGCCGCGCTGCCGACCGGCCTCCTGGACGATGTGCGCCTGTTGAAGGGCCAGATCGAGCAGTGCCGGCAGATCTTGCGCAAGCTCTCCGCCGCCGCCGGCGATGCCCGAGCCGAGGGCGGGCGGGGTGTGCCCCTGGACAAGGCCTTGTTGCAGATCATCGAGGAATGGCGGCTGGTTCGGCCCCGGGCCCAGGCCGATTACCAGCTCCTGGGGCGCGGGCCGGCGCCGCGTGTGGTCCTGGATGCCACCTTCGCCCAGGCCGTGCAGAACATCCTGAATAATGCCGCCGATGTCTCGCCCCTGGATATCGCCGTGCGCGCCCAGTACGATCCGCGCGAATTGTCCATCGAAGTGGCCGATCGGGGGCCGGGGCTTACCGCCGAGATGCTGGCGCGCGCCGGCCAACCCTTCGTGTCCACCAAGAAGGGCAAGGGTTTCGGCATCGGCATCTTCCTCGCCAATGCCACCCTGGAACGCTATGGCGGCAAGGTCAGTTTTGAAAACCGCGAAGGCGGCGGCGCGCAGGTGACAATCCGTCTGCCGCTGTCCGCCGTGCAAGTGATGGAGTGAGTGATGACCGAACAGGATTTACCCAGCCTGCTGCTGGTTGACGACGACGAGGTGTTCGCCGGCGTGCTGGCGCGGGCCTTGGGCAAGCGCGGCTATGCGGTGAGCATCGCCCATAACGTCGAGGAGGGTCTGGCGCTCGCCGAGCAGAATGCCCCGGAATACGCCGTGGTGGACTTGAAGATGCCAGGCCCCTCGGGACTGACCCTGGTCAAGGCGCTCAAGGAGCTGGACGAGGAGACGCGCATCGTCATGCTCACCGGCTATAGCAGCATCGCCACCGCCGTCGAGGCCATCAAGCTGGGCGCCGTGCATTATCTGGCCAAGCCCACCGACGCTGACGCGGTCATCGCCGCCTTCGCCCGCGAGGAAGGCGATGAGCACGTGGCCGTGGCCGACAATCCCATGTCGGTGGATCGCCTGGAATGGGAACATATCCAGAAAGTCCTGGCGGAGAACGAGGGCAATATCTCGGCCACGGCGCGCGCCTTGAAAATGCATAGGCGCACCTTGCAGCGCAAGCTGTCCAAGCGGCCGGTACGGGAGTGATACCGGCTTAGGCAAGCGCCTCGAAATGCACCAGCAGATCCGAGGCCTCGCCGCGCCGGCCATCGGTGAAGCGGAAGCTCCCTTGCTGGGTGCGCAGATCGCCGCTGGCCAGCGTGCTGGCGTCCTCCCGGTAGGCGAGGTCGATGCTGGCGATTCCGGCCTCGGCGAGGCCGGATAATTCCTGGCCCCGAGTCCCGAAGCGCAGCAGGCGCAGTTGCCCGTAAATCGCGTCCTCGCCGTCGAGCCGCCCGTCGCCGTTGTCGTCGAAGCGGCGGAGTTCCTCGAAGCCGTTGGCGGCGCCGTTCTGATCGCCGAACAGCTCGCGGCCGTCGTCGATCCGGCCATTGCCATCGCGATCCAGGGCCAGGAAGGCATCGCCGTCGCTGGCCACGCTGACGCGCTCGGCTTGCCCGTCGCCGTCCAGGTCGAACACCCTTCCCTGGGCCAAGCCGGTGGTTTCCAGGCCGTCGCCATCCAGGTCCAGGGCGAGCGGGTCCTTCTTGTCGTCGGCCGGAGCGCCCGCTTGCAGGGAAATGCTGATTTCCTGGCTCTGTTGGATGCTCAGCTCGACATGGGCTTCGCCCTCGGCATCGACGCTCACGCTGAAGCTGATGCGCTGGGTCTGTTCCATTTCAATCTCCAGGCTGGCGCCTGGGCTATTGACGAAAATGGAGTGGGACTGGCTTTGCTCCAGTTCGAGCTCGAGCTCGACTTCGGCCGGAGTCGGTTCTTCTGTCGGCTGCAGCTCGGGCTTTTCCTTGAGCAGCATGGCGCGGATCAGGCGCAGCTCCAGGGAGTTGTCCTTCTGAGCCTGGATTTCCTCGTCCAGACCGCGCGCCAGCCCTCTCGCCTCGTGGCCGGCCTGGTGTATGGCGGCGGCTGCGGGCACGGCGGCGCGTGGATGCGCCAGCGGGCGCGCGGGCGGGGGCAGGGGAATGAGGCGCAAGGGGGCGATGGCCATGGAGGGCTCCCGGCGGAGGGCTGCATAAGGGTTGTCGGCTGGCCGGCTTGCCACTTTAGGGTAAATTCAGCGCCGGCTCAGAGCCTGCGCGTTACACTACGAACCAGGGGGCGCGTATGGAGTCCAAATGCCATGGACTCGGTCCGGTAACGCGCATAGTCGAGGAGTCGTGAGATGGAATGCATGAGTTTACGCCGCATGGGATTTTGCCTGGCGCTGGCCGCCAGCGTGGCGGGCTGCGCCAGTACGCCGGCCCTGATGAACGAACCGGTGAGTCCGCTGAGCTTGGCCGAGGTGCGCAGTGACCGGACACCGACTCAGGGCCAGAAAGTGCGCTGGGGCGGGGTGATCGCCGCCGTGGAAAATCGCAACAGCGAGACCTGGCTGGAGCTGGTGGAGCAACCACTGGATCGGCGCGGCCGGCCGCAGATGGTGGACCGCAGCGGCGGCCGCTTCATGGCCAAGGTGCCCGGCTTCCTGGAACCCAGCATCTACACCAAGGGCCGGGAGCTGACCGTGGTCGGCGCCGTCGATGGCCGCTATCGCAGCACCATCGGCAAGGAATATCACTACGAATACCCGGTGGTGGCGGTCAGCGCCTACCAGCTGTGGGAGCCGCGCATCGAGCGCGACACCTATTACATCGACGGCGCTTATCCCTGGGGTTGGCCGGGCTATCACCGGCCTTATGGCTGGTACGATCCATTCTGGCATGGCCCTAGCTACCGGGTGGATGTGCGCCGTCGCGGCAACCAGCCGGGGCCGGGCCCGGCGCCCGCCGCAGGCCAGACGCCCTTGGGACAGCCGACTCCGGCGCCAGCGCCGCGCGAACCGGTGCGCGAGCGCGACCCGGAGTCGCGCCGGGATGGCGTCAAGGAGCCTTGAGCTTGCGGAGCAATAGTCGCTAGAGTGCTCCCTCGATTCTCGGGAATTTCTCATGCGGAATCTTCGTTCGTGCATGTTCATCGCGGCCAGCCTGGTGCTGGCCGCCGTCGTTTGGGCCGGCACGCGCGCCGCCGATAGCTGGAGCCCCGAGGCCCTGGACGGTCGGGTCGATTGGTATGCCGTGTCCTTGCGCGGCGAGCAAGTGGGCTATTTGCGCGTTAGCTACCGGCGCGAAGCCGAGGGCATCGCCTACGAGAATCGTCTGGAATTGCGCGGGCGCGCCCAGGGCGCGGCCTTTCACCAGGTGCATCAGGAACGCCTCCTGTTCGACGCCGAGCCGCCCTACCGGGTCAGGGAAGGGCGGCTGCGCCGTGCCCAGGACCAACTGGTCCAGGAACAGTCCTTCCTGAACGGCGCCGAGGGCCTGGTGTTCCAGGACGGCCGCCGGGAGCAGCGCCTCGCGGCCAGCGGCTACGGCTTCGACGATGTGGCGGCGCCCATGCGTTGGAGCGCGGCGTCCCAGACGCCGGAATTGGCCAGCCGCTACTGGGACTGGGAGCGGCGCGGCGAGGTGGGCGAGACTTATCGCCGCCTGCCTCCGGAGGGCTCGGGCACGCGCGCCGAGCAGCGCCAGGCCGGCAGCCAGCTCATCTCCCTGATGGATTTCGCCCCGGACGGCACGCCCACGCGCCTGACCGTTGGCGGGAATTTGCTCATGGAGCGCACCAGCGAGGCCCAAGCCCTGAGCTTCAAGGCCTCGACGGATCTGTACTTCGAGGGCGGCGTGCCCGTGGACAAGAAGCTGGGCAATGCCCGGTTGTTGCGTCGCCTGGAGCTGCGCGTCGTCGGCGCGCTGGACTGGCCGGCGGCGCCAGGACAGGTCATGCGCGACGGGGTCTTGACCGTCGAGCGGCCCGCCGCCCTGGAGGATGCGCCCAAGCCTGCTCAGGCGGAAGCACTGGCTCTGGATCCGCGCCTGGGTCAGGGCGATGGGGAATTGGACGCACTCGCCCGGCGCGCGACCCAAGGTAGCCGCAGCGACCGCGAGCGCGTACAGGCCCTGACGGCCTTCGTCGCGGAGTACCTGCGCGACGAGCCGGTCTTGCAGCCGATCAGCGCCTCGGAGCTCCGCAGGGAACGGCGCGGCGACTGCACCGAGCATGCCCAGTTCTTCGTCGCCCTGGCCCGACGCCTGGGGATCCCGGCCCGCGAGGTGAGCGGTTTGGTCTATCTCGGCGACAGCCACCAGCGCTTCGGCGGCCATGCCTGGGCGGAGGTGGCCCTAGCTGGCCGCTGGCAGGCGGTGGACCCGACCTGGAACGCGGTGGGCGTGGATGCCAGCCATATCCGTTTCGGCGAGGGTCGCGAGGGCGAGGAAAGGCTGTTTCTCCTACCCGAGGGCCTGCGCTTCGAGGTGGTGAGCGCGGAGAGCTACGACTAAGGCGGTTCTAGAGGTCCTTCGATACGCCCGCTGCGCGGGCTACTCAGGACGAACGGTTTTGTTGAGGGCCAGTTCACCGCCCACAACCACCTGGGCGCAGGGATTCGTGCCAAAGCGGTAGGCCAGTTCGGCCGGCTCGGCGATGTCCCAGAGCACGAAGTCGGCGCGCAGGCCCGCCGCGATGCGGCCTCGATCGGCGAGGCCCAGGGCCTTGGCGGCATTGACCGTCACGCCGCGCAGGGCTTCCTCCGGCGTCATGCGGAACAGGGTGCAGGCCATATTGAGCATGAGCAGCAGGGACTGCACCGGCGCGGTGCCGGGATTATGGTCCGTGGCGATGGCCATGGGCACGCCCGCCGCGCGCAGCTCGGCGATGGGCGGTAGCTTCGTCTCGCGCAGGAAGTAATAGGCCGCCGGCAGCAGCACGGCCACGGTGCCGGCCTCGGCCATGGCGGCTATACCCTCGGCGCTCAGGTATTCCAGGTGATCGGCGGACAGGCCGTGAAATTCGGCCACCAGGGCCGCGCCGCCTTGGTCGGAGAGCTGCTCGGCATGCAGCTTGACCGGTAGATCATGGGCCTGGGCGGCCTCGAAGACGCGGCGGGTCTGGGCTGACGAGAAGCCGATGCGTTCGCAGAAGGCGTCGACGGCATCGGCCAGGCCCTGGGCGGCCACGGCGGGCAGCATCTCGCCGCAGACGAGATCGATGTAGTCGTCGGCGCGGCCGGCGTATTCCGGCGGCAGGGCATGGGCACCCAGGAAGCTGGTCCTCACGGTGACCGGGAAGCCCTTGCCCAGGCGGCGGGCCACGCGCAGCAGCTTGCACTCGCTTTCCGTGTCCAGGCCGTAACCGCTCTTGATCTCCACCGTGGTCACGCCCTCGGCGCGGAGCTCGGCCAAGCGGCGCGCGGCGGCGGTGAACAGTTCCTCCTCGCTGGCCTCGCGGGTGGCGCGCACGGTGGACACGATGCCGCCACCGGCCCGGGCGATGTCCTCGTAACTGGCGCCCTCAAGGCGCAGTTCGAACTCCCGGGCGCGGTTGCCGCCGTAGACGAGATGGGTATGGCAGTCGATGAGGCCGGGGGTGAGCCAGCGGCCCTGGCCGTCGTGCACGGTCGTCGCGAGGTCTTCCGGCTTTCCCGGCAACTCGGCTTGCGGGCCGACCCAGGCGATCCGGCCGTCCGAGCAAGCAAGCGCCGCCTTGTCGATCCGGCCGTAGCCGCTGTCGCCGGCCAGGCTCAGCACTTGTACATCGAGCCAGAGGCTATCCCAGGGTTTGCGCGCGTTCATGTTCACCTCGATTGCAGGGCGATAGCATGCCAAAACCGCGGAATTCCGGCAATTCGCGGGCCTTTTCCTGGGTATAATCCGCGCCATTCCGGCGATGCGGTTCTTGCGGCACCCAAGGTTCCGTTCGTGGTGAGTAGCCCGTGAAACGGGCGTATCGAACCATGGGCGGAACCGGACATCCTTCGATACGGGACTTTCGTCCCTACTCAGGACGAACGGTTCCTCGTGCCCCGCATCGCTCCAACTGTTGGAGCCACCATGAAGCTATTCGCCCCTCGCGCCCTGCTGCACAGCGGCTGGGCGCGCGACGTCCTGATCGAGATCGACGCCGCCGGACGGCTCGCCGCCCTCAGCCCGGACTCGGCCTGTCCCGAGGATGCCGAGCGCCTGGCGGGGCCGGTGATCCCGGGCATGGGCAATCTGCATTCCCATGCCTTCCAGCGTGCCTTCGCCGGCTTTTCCGAGATCAAGGGTCCCGGGGAGGATTCTTTCTGGAGCTGGCGCCAGATCATGTACGACTTCGTGGCGCGCATCACGCCGGAGCAGGTGCAGACCATCGCCGAGCAGCTCTATATCGAGATGCTCAAGGCCGGTTACACGGCGGTCGGCGAGTTCCATTACCTGCATCACGGTCCCGGCGGCGAGGCCTACACGCCCTTCGCCGAGCTTTCGAACCGGGTCATCGCCGCCGCCGAGGGCACGGGCATCGCCATCACGCACCTGCCCGTGCTCTATGCCCATTCGGGCTTTGGCGGCCTGGCGCCGACCGAGGGCCAGCGCCGCTTTATCAACCGCCTGGACGAGTACGCCGTGTTGATGCAGGACTTGTTCGCGGCCCATGGCGGCAAGGCCAATGTGCGCATCGGCATGGCGCCCCATTCCCTGCGCGCCGTGACTCCGGAGGAACTGCGCGAGGCGCTGGCCGTGCTTGATGCCCTGGACGCGACGGCGCCGGTGCATATCCACATCGCCGAGCAGGTCAAGGAGGTCCAGGACTGCATGGCCTGGAGCGGTGCGCGGCCGGTGGCCTGGCTCTTGGACAATGTCGAGGTCGACGCCCGCTGGTGCCTGGTCCATGCCACCCATTTGGACGAGGCCGAGCGCCAGGGCCTGGCCAAGAGCCGCGCCGTGGCCGGCCTGTGCCTGACCACCGAGGCGAATCTGGGCGACGGCATCTTTCCCGCCCGGGAGTTCTTGGCCGAGGGCGGGCATTTCGGCATCGGTTCCGATTCCCATATCTCGGTCTCGGCCATCGAGGAGCTGCGCCTCCTGGAATACGGCCAGCGGCTGCTGCACAAGAGCCGCGCCGTCCTGGCCGACGCCGAGTGCCCGTCCGTGGGCCGGCGCCTGTGGACCGGCGCGGCGCGGGGCGGCGCCCAAGCCCTGGGCCTGGAGGCGGGCATCCTGGCAGCCGGCTTCCGCGCCGATCTGCTGGTGCTCGACGAGGGCGTACCGGCCCTCATGGGCAAGGACGGCGATACCCTGCTGGACGCCCTGGTCTTCGCCGGCAATGTCAATCCGATCCGCGACGTCATGGTCCTGGGCCGGTGGCAGGTGCGCGAGGGACGCCATGCCCGCGAGGAGGAGGTTCTGGCGAAATTTGCCGAGGTGCAGCGCCAGGTGCGCGGGAAATGAGCGTCGCGGCGCGACGCCAACGACGTGTCCCTCCCCCAGTTTCGGGGGAGGGTGGCGCGCAGCGCCGGGAGAGGGTTGCATGACTAGCGACCCCATGGATATCTTCACGCCCGAGCAGCTGGAAGCCGTGCTGGACGGCCTGACCGGGCCGGGTTGGGTGGTCTTGCGGAGCGTGGGCTCGCCGGAGCTGCGCGCCGCCTTGCGGGCCGAGTTGAACGCGCTGCGCGAGAGCGGCGGGCTCAAGGCGGCGGGCGTGGGCCAGGGCGGCGCCCATCGGCGCAATGAAGACATACGCGGCGACAGCATCGCCTGGCTGGATGCCACGGCCAGCCCCGCCCAGGCCCAGTACCTGGCGGGCATAGACCAGTTGATCGCCGAGCTGAACCGGCAGTTGTTCCTGGGTCTGAAGGATGCCGAGGCGCATTTCGCCTGGTATACGCCCGAGGCCTTCTACAAGCCCCACCTGGACCGCTTTCGCAGCGACGATGCGCGCACCGTGTCCACGGTGTTCTACCTGAACCCGGACTGGCCCGAGGACGGGGGCGGGGAACTGGAAATCTACGATCCGGAGGACCCGGAACGGTTGATCGCGCGGGTTCCGCCCGAGGATGGCAGCCTTGCGGTGTTCCTCTCCGACCGGATCTGGCACGCGGTCGCGCCCACGCGACGCGATCGGCTCTCCATCGCCGGCTGGCTACGCCGGCCGCGCCTGCATTGAGCCGCGCCGGCGCCGCCAGCGGAACCAGAAGCGGTAGGCGCTGAACACCAGGCTTAAGACCACCAGGAGGGCCGCGCTGCGCAGGGCGCGTGCCGAGTCGGTATCGTAGGCGAAACGGTAGATGAGCTCCGGATCCCAGACCTTGCGGTAGGCCAAGACCCACAGCCAGGCGCTGGCCAGGGCCGTGGCGGCAATGGCCACCAGCCAGGCCCGCGAGTAGGGTACGGTCAGGAGCGAGCCGCGCCGCTGGAAGTCGTCCTTGGCCACCCACAGGGCCGCGAAGGCCAGGGTCATGAACAGGGCTTCTTCGTAGTCCAGGCCCTTGGCCAGGGCCAGGAAGATCCCTGCCGGCAGCAGCCGCCAGGCCCAGGCCCAGGCGCGGCGCTGGTGGCGCATCAGGCCGCGTGCGCAGATCACCAGGCCGAAGGCCACGGCCGTCGCGCCCAGGTGCACCGCCTCCAAGCCCGGCAAGGGCAGCACGCCCTCCAGCCAGTCCAAGCGCCAGGGCACGGTCGGCGTCACGCAGGAAATCAGCAGCAGCACGCCCGAGGCGAAGCTGGCGGCCGACAGGATCGCCGGCATGGTGCTGTGCGCCCAGTGATCGGAGTCCGGGTTGACGCGGCGCAGCCAGTGCAGCTTCTGCAGGAGCTCGTAGCCCGCGAAGGCGGTGAGAGCCAGGACGAAGGGCAGGATGTAGTACACGGCGCGGTAGGCGATCAGTGAGCCCAGGATCTGGGGCGGCGCCAGGAAGGGGGCCAGGAGGAAGGTGGCCACCGACTCGAAGACGCCGATGCCGCCCGGCACATGGGCCATGACGCCCAGGATATTGCCGGCCATGAAAATGGTCAGCACGTTCCAGTAGCTCAGGCCGTCCACGGGGGGCAACAGGGCATAGAACACCGCCGAGGCGGCGACCCAGTCGAGCCCGGCCACCAGGAGCTGGGCGAAGCTCAGGCGGAAGGTCGGGACCGGTAGGCTGATGCCCTTGAAGCTCAGGGGTTTCTTCCAGAAGAAGGGCAGGGCGAGGTAGGCGATACCGGTGGCCACGGCGATGAGGCCCACCCAGTCGAGGATCTGGCGCACCCAATCCGGCAGGGCCAGATCCGGCGGCAGGGGCGGCATGGCGAAGACCAGGGCCAGGCCGCCGACGAAGAACAGGCCAAGAAAGAAGGTGACCGAACAGAACAGCACGACCTGGGCGATCTGCGCGGGGTTCATGCCCCAGAGGGTGTACAGCCGGTAGCGCACCGAGGTCCCGGTCAGCAGGGCGAAGCCCAGGTTGTTGGAAAAGGTGTAGCCGATGAACGAAGCCAGGCCCACGCGCCGGTAGGGCAGGGGATGGCCGACATAATTGACCGCCAACTTGTCGTAGACGGTAAGCAGCCCGTAGCTGCAAACGGTCAGCAGGATCGCCAGGAACACCTGCGACAGAGGCAGGCTCTGGATATGGCTGACGATATCGGCATAGCGGTAGCGGTTGGCGACCTTGTACAAAAAGCCCACGGCGGCAGCCAGGAGCCCTAGGCTGATCACCATGCCGAGCAAGTATTTCAAGCGGTTCATCGGTTCCGGGCGGTCCTCGGAGCCAAAAGGGGGGCGATCATAACCTTTAGGGTCTGTTCATGTACAACGCGCACACGCATATGTTGTAGATGAACAAATCCTATCCTGCCCCAAAACTCTTTGCGGCCGAGGGAATGCTACCCAAAGTCAGGGGCGTGGTTTCTTCCTCCTGGGTCTTCAACCAGCGTTGCAGGGTGGAATGCAGATCCTCTTTTTTCACCGGTTTGGACAGATAATCGTCCATGCCGGCGTTCAGGCAGCGCTCCCGATCGCCCTGCATGGCGTGGGCGGTCAGGGCGATGATGGGCACATGCCGGCCGTTGCCCAGCTCCATGTTGCGGATGGCGGCCGTGGCCTCGTAGCCGTCCATGACCGGCATCTGGCAGTCCATGATCACGAGATCGAAATGCTGTGCGCGGAAGCGCTCCATGGCCTCCTTGCCGTCATTGGCCAGCTCGACGCCCAGGCCCATGCGCGTCAGGAAGCCCTTGACGACCAGTTGGTTGACCGTGTTGTCCTCGGCCAGGAGCACCATGCCCGACAACTTGGCCTGGGGCGGCGGGGTGAGGCTGATGCTGACGCGGTTGGCGACGCGTCGGTAAGGCATGGGCACCTTGAGCTCGAAGCGGGTTCCGGCCCCCAGCGTGCTGGTGACGCTGAGGCTGCCGGCCATGAGATTGGCCAATTGTTTGCAGATGGCCAGCCCCAGGCCGGTGCCGCCGTGGCGGCGCGCCATGGAGCTGTCGCCCTGGGTGAAGGGCAGGAAGATGGTGTCCAGGCGAACGGGTTCGATGCCCACGCCGGTGTCGGCGACGGACAAGCGCAGTTCCAGGGCCTCGTCGCTGTGCAGGCGCCATTCGCAGCGCACGGTGATATGGCCGGCTTCGGTGAATTTCAGGGCGTTGCCGATGAGGTTGATGAGGATCTGCCGCACCCGGGTCGGGTCGCCCAGGACTTCGTGTGGGCCGGGGGAGTTGATGAATTCCGTTCGTAACGCCAGGCCGCGCGTGCCCGCCTCTTTCTGGAAGCTGTTGCAGACCCGGTTGATGATTTCGCTGACGTCGAAATAGATCTGCTCAAGCTGCAGCTTGCCTTCGTCGATCTTGGAGAAGTCCAGGATGTCGTTGATGACGGTCAGCAGGTGTTCCGTGGCATCCACGGCCGTCGTCACATAATCGTCCTGCATGGCGGTCATTTCGGTTTCCTGGAGCAGCTGCAACATGCCCAGGGTGCCGTTCATCGGCGTGCGCAGCTCGTGGCTCATGTTGGCCAGGAACTGGCTCTTGGCGCGATTGGCCTGATCGGCGGCTTCCCGCGTACGGATCAGGTTCTCGGTGTACTGGCGCTCGATGACTTGGGCGGATTCCAGGCTTTGCGCGAGGGCGTTGATGTCCGACTCCAGGGAGCCGATCTCGCCGCCGGAGGTGGTGGTGACGCGCGTGCCCAATAAGCCGCTCTTGAGTTTCTTCACCGCGACGGAGAGGTCGATGATGGGCCGGGAGAGTCCGCGCGCGATGACCGTGGCCCAGCCAACGGCCAGGCCCAGGCTGAATAGGGCGACGACGAGGCCGTAACCCACCAGGATCCATTGCTTGTCCCGGTCGGGCTGATTGCTCATGCCCAGGACGACCCGACCGATGGGCCGGGCCTGGGTAGGCTCCGCGCCGCCGGGCAGGGCGAGGGCGTCCGGGCTGATGCCCTCCAACAGGATCTCGGCTTCGAAGAGCTGCAAGTCCATTTCACCCTGCAGCTCCGGCTGATCCAGCTTGGCCAGGGCCTTGCCCTCGGGATTGCGGATCTCGACGAAGACCACGCCGGATTCCTTGAGGGTGTTGCGCAGCAGGTTGTTCAGAATATCCGTATTGCCGGAAATCACGCCGTACTCGCTGGCCGGCGCCAGCTGGCGAACCAGGAATTCGCCGCGCTGACGAATCTGCTCATGCATCTCCTGGAAACGCGAGAATAGCCCCAGCGCGAGCAGGGTGACAAATAGGAAGAGGCAGGGGGCAACGCCTAGGAAGAGGCTGCGTGTACGTATGGGCCAGCGTTGCATCACGGCGCGCTTACTCCAATGGACGGGGCTCGCTCGGCTTCGAGCAACAGGGTTTCCAGGGTCCTCAGGTCGGGGGCGACCAGCGACAGGGAATGGGCGACTTGATTGTTGTAACTTAACGTAAATGCCCGAGTATATTCCGGGTTGGGCAGCTTGGGGGCCGATGTCCTGGGGATTTCCTCCAGCCAGCCGGCCAAATGCTCGGCGGTCTGGGCAGCGGTGGAGTGAGTGCTCGCCAGGCTGCCGGCCGCCACCATGGCCTCCGAGCTGCCGATGAGCACGCGCTCGTGCCGGTAGGCCGTCAGGAGGATGGTCTTCAGGGTCTGACGGTTGATGATGCCGGGATCCGGCAGGGCCAGCAAGGCATCGCTGCGCTCCAGCACGTCCACGAGCTTGGGCACCAGGTCGGCGCTGCCGGCGATTTCCCGGACAACCAGGCGCAAGCCCAGGTTTTGCGCCAGTGTCTGCAGGGGCATGGTTTCGGCGCTGCGTCCCGGCCTCACCAGCAGGCCCAGGCTGCGCAGCTTGGGGAGTACGGCCTTGGCCAAGCGCATCTGCCGCCGAGGTTCCGGATCGTGGTAAATCGCCGTGAAGGGACCGCTGGCCTTCAGCGAGGCGCGCAGATTCTCCACCGTGTCTCGCGTGTTCAGTAGGGAGATGACCGTGGCTTTCGGCTGTTCCTGCCAGATCCGGCGCAGCGCCTGGGGGCCCACGGCCAACCAGAGGGCGGCGGGAGGCAGGGCCTGGGGCTGCTGGTCCAGTTCGACCAGGCGCACCCGCTCGGAGCTGGGCAAGCGGGTTTTCAGCTCGAGGTAGAATTCGCCGTAAATTCCGGCATTGTCGGGGACGGCGAAATGCCAGCTGGGTTCGGCCCAGGTCGCGGCGCCGAAAAGCAGCCAGCAGAGGAACATCGTCGCGCGGCCGAGGCTGGACGGCGATGCCAAGGCGTGTGTTCCGGGTCCTGACACCAAAACTATCCCTAAGTAGAGAGAGCAGGCCAGACCGGGCCGGAGGCCGGGTTTGGGCTGCTTGCTACGCTTATAAGCGCCAGTCGATCTCGCACTGTCCGTGGCGAATCAGGGCGGCATTGGCCTTGGAGAAGTGCCGGCAGCCGAAAAATCCCCGGTGGGCCGACAGCGGCGAAGGATGGGGCGCTGTCAATATCGTGTGGCGCGGGTCGATGAGCGCGCGCTTGGCCATGGCCGGGGCCCCCCAGAGGAGGAATACCACATGATCGCGCCTTTGTGAAACTTCCCGGATCACGCGGTCGGTGAAGGTTTCCCAGCCTATGCCTCGATGGGAATGGGCCTGGCCGTCTTCCACGGTCAGCACGGTATTGAGCAGTAGTACGCCATGTTCGGCCCAGGCGCTCAAGCAGCCGTGTCCGGGGAGGGGAGACCCCAGGTCGCTGGCCAGTTCCTTGAAGATGTTCTTGAGCGAGGGGGGCGGCGCGACCCCGGCTTGCACCGAGAAGCACAGGCCATGGGCCTGGCCGGGACCGTGATAGGGATCCTGGCCCAGGATCACGGCGCGGACGTCTTCCAGGGGCGTGTGCTTGAGGGCCGCGAAGATCTGGTCCTGGGCCGGATACACCGCCACGCCGGCGGCGCGCCGTGCCTTGACATGGCTCATGGCCTGGCGGAAGTGGGGGCTATCCTTCTCGCCGGCCAAGGCTTCGCTCCAGCCGGAGGAGTCCAGGCTCATGCAGTCGGCGGCGGGGTGGGAGGCGCGCGTGGACATGGGGGCTCACGTGGAATGTGGGGACCTGGGGCGGGAGTATACCGGCAGGCGCAGCGAAACCCCAGGCCGGGCGATGCCGCGATGCAGATTGCTGTACAGGCCTTCATGCCTACCAAGGTGGGCACGACGAATGGCGTTTGACTGACAAAGATTGCCGAGTCCAGGGAATTGCATACGCGGTGGCTGGGGCTATGCTCCACAGACAGCGGCCAGGATGGCCGCACTGCCACGGATATCGCACATGCGCGCAGGGACCGCTGCCTTCTTGCTGGGGATTTGCGCCTTCTGGGGCCTGTCCCGTCTGCCCGACTGGGGCATGTTCGTTCTCATCCTGCTGGTTCCATTCGCCGTCTGGCGCAAGCCCGCCCTGCGCTGGCTCGCCTTTCTGGCATTCGGTTTCGCCTGGGCTTGGCTGACGGCGCTCTGGGGTCTGCGCTGGTCCTGGCCCGAGGCGGAGGCCAGTGCGCCCCGCTGGCTCGATCTGCACATCGTCGACCTGCCGAGCCTGGAGCGCGGGCGCCTGAGCTTCCTGGCGCGCCTGGAAGCGGTGGACGAGGTGGCGCTTCCCGCCTGGCGGCAGCCCCTGATCCGCCTCGGCGGCGAAGCGCCCCTGGCCGGCCTACCGGTAGCCGGCGAGCGCTGGCGGGTCTGGGCTCGGCTGCGGCCGGCCCACGGCCTGCTCAATCCCGGTGCGGAGGACGCGGAGCGACGCCTGTTCGAGCAGGGCATACGCGCCACGGGCACCCTGTCTCGGGCGCGCCCTGCACAGCGCCTGGAGGCCGCCTCGGCTTGGTCCCTGGGCCACTGGCGCCAGAGCCTGCGCGACCGAATGCTAGCGGCCCTGGACGAACGCCCCATGGCCGGTTTGGTGGCGGCCTTGGTTCTGGGCGACGACGAGGCGGTGCCGGACGAGGTCTGGTCGGTGTACCGCCGGACCGGGACGGCGCATCTGGTGGCCATTTCCGGCTCCCATATCACCCTGGTTGCCGGTTTCGTGTTTCTGCCGGCGTATTTCCTGTGGCGGCGTTCGGCGCGCTTGTGCCTGATGCTGCCGGCCAAGGTGGCTGCGGCCAGCCTGTCCTTGAGCCTGGTGTTTCTGTACAGCCTCCTGGCGGGCTTCGCCGTGCCGGTGCAACGCGCACTGCTCATGCTGCTGGTGCTCAGTCTGGCGGTGGTCCGGCGTCGGCGCATTGCACCCTCGGCGGCCTATTGCGCCTCCCTGCTGGCGGTCCTGTTGTTCGACGCCAGGGCCGTGCTTTCTCCCGGTTTCTGGCTCAGCTTCGGCGCCGTGGCCATCATTCTCTGGCTGGTCTCCGGCCGCAGCCGGGAGCCGACCACGCGGACCTGGCTGCGCTTGCAGATCGGCATCAGCCTCGCGCTCCTGCCCCTGACCTTGAGCCTGTTCCAACAGGCCTCGCTGATTTCCCCGGTGGCCAATCTGTTCGCCGTGCCCTGGTTCGGCTTCGTGAGCATGCCCCTGGGCCTGTCCGGCACCTTGCTGCTCCCCATCTGGCCCGATGGCGGAGCCTGGCTGTTGCGCGGCGCGGAATGGAGCCTGGCGGTGATCTACCCGCTATTGCGCTGGGCGGCGGAACTGCCCTTCGCCAGCGTGCAGTTGGGCGGCTTCGGCTGGTTGGCCCTGGTGAGCGGGCTGCTGGGCTTAGGCTTGTGCATGGCGCCGCGCGGTTTCCCACTGCGCGGCCTAGGTCTCTTCCTGCTCCTGCCCCTGCTCGGAGCAGCCCTGGCGCCGCCGGGCAGTACACCCGGCCTGCACCTGACCGTGGTGGACGTGGGTCAGGGTCTGTCCGTGGTGGTGGAAACCGAGCGCCATGTGCTGGTTTACGATGCCGGCTTCGGCGAACCCGGCGGCTATAGCGCGGGGGCACGCGCTGTGGTGCCGGTCCTCAGGGCACGGGGCCACCGCCGGATCGACCGTCTGATCGTCAGCCACGGCGATGCCGACCATGCCGGCGGCGTCGAGGGCCTGCTGGCGGACATGCCCGCCGCCGAGATCGTAGGCAGTGGGCATATCCGCTTTCCGGATGCCCGGGCCTGTCGAGCCGGCGAGGCCTGGACCTGGGATGGCGTGGAGTTCCGCTTCCTGCATCCGGACGGAGGGGCTTGGACCGGCAATAATGGCTCCTGCGTGCTGGCCATCGACTACCAGGGGCGGCGCATCCTCTTGACCGGCGACATCGAGGCCAAGGCCGAGAAGTCCCTGCTGGCCCGCTACGGCGCCGGGTTGAAGACCGACCTCTTGGTCGCCCCGCACCACGGCAGCCTAAGCTCCTCGACGCCGGACTTCCTGGCGGCGTTACGGCCGCGCTGGGTGGTCTTCCCGGTGGGCTACGAGAACCGCTTCCACTTTCCCCGAGAGCGGGTCCTGGCCCGCTACCGCCGGCTCGACAGCGAGATCCTGCGCACCGACCGGCATGGCGCCGTGGGATTCGAGTTCCGTGCCGGCGAGGAGCCGAGGCTCAGCCGATTTCGCGCCGTCGATGCCCGCATCTGGCGCCATGGCTTCGCGGAACTGACGAGTGCATCGCTCCCGGGGCGCAGCGCGAATGTGCTAGAGTGAGCGCCGGTTTTTCCACTTAGGGAATCGCAAAAGGTGTTGGAGATCATCGTCAAGGGCGGCATAACCATGGTGCCGCTGTTGCTGGGCTCGGTCCTGGCGCTGGCCATCATCTTGGAACGCCTCTGGGCCTTGCGCGCCAGCCGCGTCACGCCCAAGCACCTGGTTGCCCAGGTCTGGAACTGGTACAAGAAAAACGAGCTGGACTCCACGCGCATCCGTAGCATCCGCGATTCCTCGCCCCTGGGCGAAATCCTCGCCGCCGGCCTGGTCAACCATGCCCACGGCCGCGACATCATGAAGGAGAGCATCGAGGAGACCGGCCGCCACGTGGTCATGCGCCTGGAGCGTTTCCTCAATACCCTGGGCACCATCGCCTCGATCTCGCCGCTGCTGGGTCTGCTGGGCACGGTCTTCGGCATGATCGACATCTTCACCGTGATCACCGCGCAGGGCGGAAACCAGAACATCGCCGGCCTGGCCGGGGGCATCGCCGAGGCGCTGATCACCACCGCCACCGGCCTCATCATCGCCATCCCCACCTTCATCTTCTACCGCCACTTCCAGCGCCGCGTGGATGAGCTGGTTTCGGCCATGGAGCAGGAGGCCCTGAAGATGGTCGAGGTTTTCCACGGCGAACGGGAGCTGAGTACCGAGAAGAAAGCCGGCGTGGAGAAGAAGCCGGCTTCCGCCAAGTCCATGCCCAAGGTCAAGGCGGAAGAATGAAGTTCCGGACCCGTCGCCGCGAAGAGATCAGCGTCGAAATCACCTCGTTGATCGACATGGTGTTCCTGCTGCTCATCTTCTTCTTGGTATCCACGACCTTCAATCGGCCGACCCAGATCGTGCTGAACCTGCCGGAGGCCAATGGCGAGGCCATGCCCGCCCAGCCGACGGCGGTGGAAATCGGCGTGACCGCCAAGGGCGAGTTCTTCGTCAACCGCCAGGCCCTGGTCAACAACCTGCCGGAAACCCTGAAGACCGCCATCGAGAAAGTCAGCGGCGGCGATCGCAAGCTGCCCCTGGTCATCAGCGCCGATGCCACCGCGCCCTATCAGGCCGTGGTCACCGCCATGGACACGGCGGGGCAGGCCGGCTTCGCCAATATCACCATGGCCACCCAGAAGCCCAAGGGCGGGCAGTGATGTCCCAGGTCCCACATTCCAACTGGCAGACCTACCGCCGACTGATGGGCTATGCCCGGCCCTATTGGCTGGCTTTCGTCCTGGCCATCCTCGGCAACGTGGCCTATGGCTACCTGGACTCCGCCTTCATCAGCGCCATCAAGCCCTTCGTCGACCAAGGTCTGGTGCCGCGCAATCTCGATTTCCTGCTGATGGCGCCGTTCTTCATCATCGGCATCGTCTTCCTGCGCGGCCTGGCCAATATTGTCTCCGAGTATTGCCTGGCCTGGGTCGGCCGCAACGTGGTCATGGTCCTGCGCCAGGAGCTCTTCGCCAAGCTGATGCGCATGCCGACGAGT
This sequence comes from Gammaproteobacteria bacterium, assembly GCA_016182845.1. Lineage (GTDB taxonomy): Bacteria > Pseudomonadota > Gammaproteobacteria > Enterobacterales > Permianibacteraceae > JACPFT01. The sequence goes on along the minus strand of JACPFT010000012.1, from coordinate 116,829 downwards.
TATTACGACCACAGCAATAGCGGCGAGGAGCTGTCGCGCCTGGTGTTCAATACCGAACAAGTGGCACGTGCCACCACCGACGCAGTGTCTTCGATCTTCAAGGAAGGCGCATTCATCGTCTTCCTCATCGTCATCATGTTCCAGCAGAGCTGGCGCTTGAGCCTGTTGTTCATGGTCGCCGCGCCGGTCATCGCCGTGGTCGTGCGCTTCACCGGCGCCCGTTTCCGCAAGGTTAGCCGCGCCATCCAGGATTCCATGGGCGACATCACCGGCAGCGCCCAGCAGGCCCTGGATGGCCACAAGGTGGTCAAGACCTATAACGGATTCGCCCACGAAGTCGGCCGATTCCAGAAAGTGTCGAACCGCAACCGTCAGCAAGGCATGAAACTGGTGCTGACCAAGGCCCTGTCGGTGTCCTCCATCCAGTTCATCGCCGCGCTGGCCTTCGCCCTGACCCTCTATGTCGCCGCCCAGGAAAGCATCGCCGGGCGCCTCTCGGCGGGCAGCTTCATGACCCTGATGGGCGCGATCATGGCCTTGCTCAAACCCCTGAAGCAGATCACCACGGTCAACAGCATCCTGGCCCAGGGCCTGACCGCCGCCCAGAGCGTGTTCGACGTCGTCGACCAGAACACCGAGCCGGACGAGGGCAGGGAAGTCCTGGAGCGGGCCAGCGGCGCCCTGGAATTCGAGCAGCTGAGTTTCGCCTACGGCGACAACCGGGTCCTGCACCAGGTCAGCTTCAGCGTCAAACCCGGCCAGAAAATCGCCCTGGTGGGCCGTTCCGGCAGCGGCAAGTCCACGCTGACCAACCTCCTCTTGCGCTTCTACTCGCCCTGCGAGGGTCGCATCCTCATGGATGGCCTGCCCATCGAGTCCCTGACCCTGGCGTCCCTGCGCCAGCAGATCGCCCTGGTGTCCCAACAGGTCACCCTGTTCAACGACACCGTGGCCGCCAATATCGCCTATGGCTTGGCCGAGATGCCGGATCGGGAAGCGCTCATCGCGGCGGCGCGCACCGCTCATGCCTGGGAATTCATCGAGCGTCTGCCGCAAGGCCTGGACACGGTGATCGGCGACAACGGCAGCCTCCTGTCCGGTGGCCAGCGTCAGCGCCTGGCCATCGCCCGCGCCGTGCTCAAGAACGCGCCCATCCTGGTCTTGGATGAGGCCACCTCGGCCCTGGACACCGATTCCGAGCGCCATATCCAGGCGGGCCTGGATGCGCTGATGGCCGGTTGCACCAGTCTCATCGTCGCCCATCGCCTGTCCACCATCGAGCACGCCGATCAGATCCTGGTCATCGACCAGGGCCGCGTAGTCGAGGCCGGCACTCACGCCGAGCTCCTGGCGCGGGGCGGCGAGTATGCGCGCCTGGCCAATATGCAATTCCAGGATGCCGGCGCGGCATGAAAAATCCGTCGGGAACGGATTTTCGCGCCAGCCGCGAAGCGGCTGTGGTCGCGGCCTGGTATCGGGGCAGTCGCTGGCTAATCCTGCTCTGGCCCCTGGCCGGTTTGTTCTGGCTCTTGAGCACGCTGCGCCGCGCACTCTACCGCCTGGGTGTGTTCAAGACCTGGCGCCTGCCCGTCCCGGTCATCGTGGTGGGCAATATCACCCTCGGGGGCAGCGGCAAGACACCGGTCGTGCTCTGGCTGGCCGAGTTCCTGCGCAACGAGGGTTACAGGCCGGGCATCGTGTCGCGCGGCTACGGCGGGCGGGCGCCCGAATATCCCTGTCTGGTCACGGCGGACAGCCGTCCGGAGGCGGTGGGCGACGAACCCCTATTGCTGGCCATGCGCAGCGGCGTGCCGGTGGTCGTCGACCCTCGGCGTGGGCGCGGCGCCCAGCATCTGGTCGAGGCATTGGGCTGCGACCTGGTCATCGCCGATGACGGCTTACAGCATCACGCCCTGGGCCGGGACATCGAACTCGTGGTCATCGACGGCGAGCGCCGTCTGGGTAACAACTGGCTGTTCCCGGCCGGGCCCTTGCGCGAATCACCCTCGCGTTTGCGCAGGGTCGATGCCGTGATCTGCAATGGCGGCGAGGCCCGGAACGGCGAATGGGCCATGCGCCTGGAGGCGTCCGGCTGGCGCTCCCTGCCCGATGGCGAAGCCCATGAACTCGGCTCGCTGACGGGACGAGCCGTCCATGCCCTGGCCGGGATCGGCAATCCGGAGCGCTTCTTCACCCTGCTGCGCGGCCTGGGTGCGAAGGTCCTGCCCCATGCCTTCCCGGATCACCACGCCTATACGGCGACCGACCTGGAATTCCCCGGCTCGGAACTGGTGCTGATGACCGAGAAGGATGCGGTAAAATGCCGACGATTCGCCGGCGCGAGGCCCATGGGTTATGTGCCCGTGATCGCCCGTTTTGAGACCGATTTCGCCGCGCGCCTGCGCCAGCTGCTGGCCAGCCCGCGCCCCCGATAACTCACTAAGGAGTGCCTCGATCATGGATCGCAAACTGCTCGACATCCTGGCCTGCCCGGTGTGCAAGGGTAAGCTCGATTACGACAAGGACAAGCAAGAACTGATCTGCCGCGTCGATCGCCTGGCCTATCCGGTGCGCGACGACATTCCGGTTATGCTGGAAGACCAGGCGCGCCGCCTGGAGCTGGACGAGTACCTGGCATAGGGGGCTAAGGCCGTGAATTACCATATCGTCATTCCCGCCCGCTACGCCTCGACCCGCCTGCCGGCCAAGCCGCTCCTGGATATCGCCGGAAAACCCATGATCCAGCATGTCTGGGAACGGGCCAGCCAGGCCGGCATCGGCGAGGTGATTATTGCCACCGACGATGCGCGCATCCACGCCGCCGCCGAAAGCTTCGGCGCCCGAGTCGTGATGACCTCGCCCGAACACCGCTCGGGCTCGGACCGGTTGGCCGAAGTCGTGCAGCTCTGCGGTTTCGCCGCCGACGATATCGTCATCAACGTCCAGGGCGACGAACCCCTGATCCCGCCGGAGGTCATCCGTCAGGTGGGCAAGAATCTCGGCAATAATCCCGCCGCCAGCATGGCCACTCTGAGCACCCCCATCCTGGACGAGGAAACCCTGTTCGATCCCAATGCCGTCAAGGTGGTGAGCAATCGCCTAGGCCATGCCCTGTATTTCAGCCGCGCCCCCATTCCCTGGAATCGCGACGCCTTCGCCAGGGGCGAACGCCAGCCCAGCGGCCATCAGCGCCACCTGGGTATTTATGCCTATCGGGCGGCCTTCCTGCAGCGTTACGTGCATTGGCAACCGGCGCCCACGGAGCTGCTCGAATCCCTGGAACAACTGCGCGTCCTGCACGAGGGCGAGATCATTCATGTCGCCGAGGCCTTGTGCGTGCCGCCCACCGGCGTGGACACGGCGGCCGATCTGGAGCGCGTGCGCGCTATCCTGGCTGCCACCTGAACGAATGCTGTACAAATAGGCGTGGTCAAGGTCGATTTTTGAACAGTTCTAATTGATTTTTTACTAAAACCGGCTACGCTGATAGATGTTTCGTTATAAGAACAATCACTATGAAACTTCAACAGCTTCGTTACATCTGTGAAGTCGCCAAGCATCAGCTCAATGTTTCGGCGACCGCGGAACGCCTGTATACCTCGCAGCCCGGGATCAGCAAGCAGATTCGCCTGCTCGAGGACGAATTGGGCGTGCAGATCTTCGCCCGCAGCGGCAAGCACCTGACCGCCATCACCCCGGCCGGCGAGCGTATCATCGCCATCGCCCAGGACGTGCTGCGCCAGGTGAAGAATATCCGCGCCATCGGCCAGGAATTCAGCAACGAGAATGCCGGCACCCTGTCCATGGCGACGACCCACACCCAGGCGCGCTACGCCCTGCCGCCGGTCATCGACGGTTTCGTGAAGGCCTATCCGGCGGTGGGCTTGCAGATGCACCAGGGCACGCCCATGCAGATCGCCGAATTCGCCGCCAAGGGGCAGGTGGATTTCGCCATCGCCACGGAGGCCCTGGAGTTGTTTTCCGACCTGGTCATGCTGCCCTGCTACCGCTGGTCCCGTTCCATCATCGTGCCCAAGGGGCATCCCCTGGCCAGCAAGACCTATCCCAGCCTGGAAGAAGTGGCCGAATACCCGCTCATCACCTATGTCTTCGGCTTCACCGGCCGTTCCCAGCTGGATGCGGCCTTCGCGTCCAAGGGCCTGGAGCCGCGCGTGGCCTTCACGGCCACCGACGCCGACGTGATCAAGACCTATGTGCGCCTGGGGCTGGGGGTGGGCATCATCGCCAGCATGGCCATGGACCCCAAGATGGACAAGGATCTGGTGGCCATCGACGCCTCCCATCTGTTCGAGGCCTCGACCACCAGTATCGGCTTCCGCAAGGGCACGTTCTTCCGGCGCTATATGTACGACTTCATCGAGCGTTTCGCCCCGCACCTGACCCGCGAGGTGATCGAGCAGGCCATCGCAGCGAAGAACCGCGACGAACTGGAGGCTCTGTTCAAGGGCGTCGAGTTGCCGATGCGCTGAGGACCTCGGTTGAGAGCCGAGTCGCGGGGATGAAGGTTCCGATGACGCGGGCTAGGGGGGGCTTACCCCCTGCCCGCGTCGTTTCAATCGAGATGATGACCCAAGAGGAAACGGATGCCGACGGCGAGCAGGAGGGCATAAAGCCATTCCCTGTGCTCGGCGGTGTCGGCCAGCCAACCCGCGCCGTCGGCGCCGGCGCGCAGGGCCATGGCCGCGGCGGCCAGGGCCAGGATAAGGAGCAGGAGCTTTTTCATGGAGGGCCTCGCCTTTGTGGACGATTCCAGTATTTCCGCATTGCAGCGAATATTCCGTGTGTACCTTGGCACTTCCCCTGTGCATGACGCACAGTTCCGTCCTTTCCCTGCCGTGCTCTCTTCGAGATGCCCCCTGAGATGACTCTCTCGAACCCTTCCGCCTTCGATGAGGCCTTGCTTGCCGCCGCGGCCTTGCCCGTGCAACCGGCGCTCTGGCTCTCCGTCGAGATGCATGTCCTCGCCGCCAATGCGGCGGCGCAGCGCGTACTGGGCGGCGCCGACGTCCTGGACGACGAGCCGGTGCTGCCGCGCTTCTGCGATTGCGTGGAAGAACCGGCGCGCCGCGACTTCCTGGTGTTCTGGGAGGAGTGGGCCGACAAGCCGACCATGACCAGCCTGATGCTGACCCTGCGCGGCGCCGGTATCCGGCAGGTCGATTTCCTGCCCTGGGGCGAGAATATCCTCGTGCTGCTGCGGGAGCCGGGCGATACCCAGGCGGCGCCCGTCCTCAATTCCCAGCTGATCCAGTCCCAGAAAATGGAAACCATAGGCCGGCTGGCCGGTGGCCTGGCCCATAGCTTCAACAACACGCTCATGGGCGTCATCGGTTATTGCGAGCTGGCCATGATGGACGTGGAGGACGGTCACCCGGTGCGCTTCCACCTGGAAACCATCAAGGAGATCGGCGAGAAGGCCTCCAAGCTGTCGCGGCAGTTATTGGCCTATAGCCGCAAGCAACAGTTGCAACTCGCCGCCCTGCCGCTGGGCGACCTGATTTCCGATATGGAGCCCATGCTGCACCACTGGCTGGGCAAGAAGGCCTGGCTCAAGACCGTGCAGGAAGACCGCTGGCCGGTGTGGGGGGATCGGGGCCAGCTGGAGCAAGTGGTCATGAACCTGGTGTTCAATGCCCGGGACGCCATGCCCGAGGGCGGCAAGCTCAGCTTGTGTACCCGCGACATCCTGGTCGATACCGACTTGGCCCAGGCATTCCCCGGTTTGCGACCCGGCTCCTATGGCCTGCTGCAAGTCCTGGACACGGGCTTTGGCATGAACGCCGAGACCTTGGCCAACATCTTCGAACCCTTCTACACCACCAAGAGCCATGGCAAGGGCACGGGTCTCGGACTCGCCACGGTATACGGCGTCATCAAGCAGCATCGCGGATATATCGGCGTGGCCAGCGAGGTCGGGCGGGGCAGCAGCTTCACCCTCCTGGTGCCTCATGCCGATGCGCCTGAGAGGGCGGGCAGCCCCGCGACAACGAGCCTGTCCGGACGACATTACCTGGTGCTCTCTGAGGAGCGGCGCTGGGCGCATTACACGGCGGCCGTGCTGCGCGCCCAGGGCGGGGATGTCTATGTGGGCTGGACCGGCCTGCAACGCTGGCGTCGCGGCGTCAAGGCCGGCGAGAGTCCTGCGGCCCTGCTAATCGACGAGTCCATGCTCGCGGCGGGGCGGGAGCGTCTGCGGGCGGCGGGCCTGGACACCGAGCGCTTGCCAAGCCTGGTGTTCAGCGGTCTGGGCTCTCAGACTCCGCTGGCCATCCCAGCGGTCACGGCGCGCTTGCCCAAGCTCATCGCCGCCGGAGAGCTGCTGGCCGCACTGTCGCGCTGCCAGCCCCTGGGCAAATGAAAAGGGGCATAGCGCTTATGCCCCTGTACCGGCGAATCGAGGGCCTCGCTTACCGGACCGCCGATTAAGGCACCAACTCCTGCTCGCCGAACACGCCGTCGAAGAGAATGCTCGACAGATAGCGCTCGCCCGAATCGGGCAAGACCACCACGATGCGCTTCTCGGCATATTCCGGCAGGGCATTCAGCCGTGCCGCCACGGCCACGGCCGCGCCGCAGGAAATGCCGGCTAGGATGCCTTCTTCCTGCATCAGCCTGCGCGCGAAGTTGACCGATTCCTCGTTGCCGACCCGCTCGACGCGGTCCACCAGGCTCAAGTCCAGGTTGGCCGGCACGAAGCCCGCGCCTATGCCCTGGATCTTGTGGGGCGCGGGTTTGACTTCCTCGCCGGCCAGCGTCTGGGTGATGACCGGCGAGGCCTCCGGTTCCACGGCGACCGACAGCAGGGCATGGCCCTGGGTCTTCTTGATGTAGCGGGACACGCCGGTAATGGTGCCGCCGGTGCCCACGCCGCTCACCAGGATGTCGATATTCCCTGCCGTGTCGGCCCAGATCTCCGGGCCCGTGGTCTGCTCGTGGATGGCCGGATTGGCCGGGTTCTCGAATTGCTGCAAGAGCACGTACTTGTCCGAGGAGGCGGCGATCTCGTGGGCCTTGGCGATGGCGCCCTTCATACCCAGGCTGCCGTCGGTGAGGATGAGCTTGGCGCCCAGGGCCTTGAGCAGCTTGCGGCGTTCCAGGCTCATGGTGGTGGGCATGGTCAGGGTCAGCGGGATGCCGCGCGCCGCCGCGACGAAGGCGAGGGCGATGCCGGTATTGCCGCTGGTGGGCTCGATGAGTTCCTTGCCGGGGCCGAGGATACCGCGTTTCTCGGCGTCCCAAATCATGGCGGCGCCGATGCGGCATTTGACGGAGTTGGCGGGGTTGCGGCTTTCCAGCTTGGCGTAGATGTTGCCATTGCCGATGCGATTCAGGCGGACCAGAGGGGTCTGCCCGATGGTCAGGGAATTGTCGGTATAGAGCTTGGTCATTGTGAACTCGCGCAGGGTTGAGTTGTGCGAAGTGTAGATCGCCGAGCCGCTCCGCGCATGGGCTGCTTCGGAATAAGCATAGAAAGGGCATGGTGGCGGTGGCAAGCTCTTTGCTGCACGCGCAAATTGAACAGAGTGGCGTTAGATGATACAAATGGATACAATAGGATACGTTACAGATATATACGCAACGTTTAATATTGGCCGGGCTATGCATTCGGCGTACACCAACGTGTTTCATTTGGCGCCTGTGCGGTGCTGTTGTCTTGTTTTGCGCCATAAACCCGCGCGTCGACATTGAGGAACTGTCATGGGAAGAAGGGGAGAGCATACGCGCGAGGAATATCGCGCTATGGCAATGAACGCGGCCAAGGAAATCGTCCGCACCGAAGGCTTCCGTGGATTGACCGCCAGAAAGATCGCGGCCGCCATCGGCTACACCGTGGGCAGCTTGTACCTGGTGTTCAAGAACCTGGACGATCTGATAGTCCAGGTCAACGAAGACACCATGTCGGATCTGCATGGCAGCATAGGCGCCGCCGTGAACGAGGCCGAGTCGCCGGAGAAGGCCGTATACGCCTGCGCCAACGCCTATCTGGATTTCGGTCACCAGAATCCTCACCTCTGGCGCATGGTCTTCGAGCACAAGCTGCCCCTGGGTCAGCCCCTGCACGAGTCCTTCAAGGCGAAAGTGGCCGAGACCTTCGCCCTGTGCGCGCGGGCGCTCCAGCCCTTGTTCGGCAAGCAAAGCGCCGCTATCGCCGACCTGAGCTCCCATGCGCTGTGGGCGGGGATTCACGGCATTTGTATGCTGTCGGTGACCGGCAAGCTGGAGTCGGCCAACGTGGAGAATGCCCGTCTGCTGACCGACAACCTCATCCACAACTACCTGGCGGGCGCGCGCGTCTGAATTCCAGTATGGTCGTTGTGAAAACGGGCGCCGCTTGTCGGCGCCCGTTTTGTTTCCAGCACTTAGGGAAACTCTGAATAACTCAGAGTTTCCGCCGGCCACGGATGGCCGGCTCGCGAATCAAGCACGTAAGTGATTGATTCAGCGTGAGCAAAGTACGGACATGTGCCGGACTTTGCGACTGAAAAAGTCCAAGGAGGGACTTTTTCAGAGGTTCCTTAGATACAATGTTCTGATGGATTCAGTCTTCCCCGCCAGGCCCGAGACAGGCCTCACCAATCACCAGTTGGCATAGGGTGGTGTCAGGGGTGGTTTCGTTTGCCATCTCCGTCGCGTGGTCCAGCCCCCAGTCCAGCCAATCCTCGCCGAAGGTTTCCAGCGGGTGGGGTGTGCGCAGCGTGCCGTTGCCACAGCTCAAGGCGTCGGCGGCACAATAGCGGTCGCAACCCCAGCAGACCCGTTCCGGGTGTTTGGGATGGGTGGGGAATTTCTTGGCCATGGGGTTTGCCGCGCCTGCCGTGCTGATGTCCGATTGTGCACCGCTTGATGCCGGCCGGATGAGCGTCAGATCAAGCCGGAAGGACAATGGGCAGGCGCTTGGCCTGCCCATTGCGGTTCATTAGGCTCGGTTGCTCAGGGCTTATAACCCGGCAACTCCACCACATAGACATTGACCACTTCGCCGCTGCTGCGCGCGTCGCCCCAGGAGCTGGAGAAGAGGATGCGCGTGCCGCTGGGGCTCATGACCGGGTGAGGTTCGGCCCAGTAATCGTCGGACCAGGTGCGGTGATGACCGACGCGGCAGATATTGCCGGCGGGGTTCGTGCTGACATCGGTGTCGACAAAGAGCAGCTCGTTGTCCAGCAGGCTGTCGCCTTGGAGATCGTCCTTGACGGACACCGCCACCAGGCCCGTGCGATGGAAGGCGGTGCTGCCCACGTGGGTGCCGCTGGGCGGATAGGGGTAGCCCTTATCCGGGCCGACCAGGACGCGCGCCGCACCGTTGGCCATATTGTGTTGCACCAGGGTGCCTATGCCGCTGCCGTTCGGGCCGTTGTCGAAGGCCACGGCATTCCAGGTGTCGTCGCCGTTGGCAAGCAGGCTCATGGCGCCGTGCTCGTTGCCGCTGGCCAGATCCAGGGTGCGCAGGACGCGCATGTCGGCATCGCGCACCGTCGCCGAGCGGCCGTCGGTGCTGCCATTGTTCTCGTTGAGCAGGAAGCGCGTGCCGCTGGGGGCGGCCTGGGGCGCGCCGTAATCCAGGTTCATGCCGGTGAGCAGCTGGCCCAGGGCATTGTTCTGCAGGTCGTAGCTGAACAAGGCGCCGTCCGGGGTGCAGGCGAAGCCGAACTTCTTGGAGTCCCAGGAGTTGAACAGCGGATCGCTGCCGCCGTGCAGTTCCTTGGCCCCGCACTGGGTGTCGAAGTTACGGATGAGTACGCTTTCCCGCGTGCTGACCCGGTAGCGGTAGAGGTTGTCGTAGCTGCGGTTGGCGTAGTAGAGGATGTCCGGGTCGTTGGTGTCCCAGTAGACCTGCTCCAGATCCACCGGGTCGATGTCGTCGAGCTTGCGCAAGAATTGATAGGTCTTGCCGTCGTAGAGCTCGTGGGTGGCGGCGTCGCCGTCGGTGCGGTAGAGGATCAGATAGCTCTCGTCGGCATTCCAGGCCGAGATGGTGGAATACATCGTTTTCAGCACATTGTGGCTGCCACGGCCGTCGTGCTTGACGTCGGTCACGCGGCGGATGGTGGTGCCGAACTTGGGATCGGTGAAGGCCTGGCCGATGGCGAGGTTGGGGAAGCTGCCGTCCAGTCCATAGACCGCCCTGTCGCTTTTCAGGCCCTGGGCCAGGCAGATATCGGTCGTGGCCTGGACGGGTACGAATAGGGCGCCGAAGCTCTGCCCGCTGCCCAGGTCCAGGGTGCAGGTGGTCTCGCTGCCGCTGCAGGCGCCGCGCCAGCCGGCGAAGCGGAAGCTGGCGTTATAGGGCGTTGCGGTGAAGGTCGTGGCGCCGGAGGGCAGTGTGGCCGCGCAGCGCGTGCTGGAGGCATCGGCCCCGGCGGGCACCGAGCCGCAGCTCAAGGCCTTGTCCGCCGTGCTCACATAACCGAAGCCGGACACGGCGACGCGGGTGACGGGGCCGGCGCTCACCACCGGGCTGAAGCTGGCGCTGACCGTGCGCGCGGCGCTCATGCTCAGCGTGCAGGGATCCGTTCCCGGGCAGCTGATGCCAGTGCCGCTCCAGCCGGAGAATCGGTAGCCGGCCGCCGGGCTTGCCGTCAGGGTGACGCTGGTGCCCGAGACGTAGTTCTCGACGCAGTCGCTGCCGCAGCTGATGCCGGCAGGCGAGCTGCTGACCTGGCCTAGGCCGGACACGCTGACGGTGAGCTTATAGGTCGTGGTGGTGGTCGGTTTGAAGGTGGCGAGGACCGTGCGCGACCCGCTCATGAGCACCGTGCAGGTTCCGGTGCCGGGACAGCTGATATTGCGCCCGCTCCAGCCATAGAAGTAGTAACCGGCGCTGGGCGCGGCACTGAGCACGACGCTCGTGCCCTGCTTATAGGGTTGTGTGCAGTCGCTGCCGCAGGTGATGCCGGTCGGGTTGCTGGTGACGCGGCCCTTGCCTTGTTTGTTGACGCTGAGCAGGTAACTGGTGGCGGCGAGGGCGCCTTCCGGCTCCTCGGCCTGGGTCGCGACATTGGTCAGTGCCAGCCCGATAAGACTGGCCAGGGGGAGTAGGCGTTGTTGCGCGCGGCGCATGGGGTAACGGGATGCCATCGTGGACCTCCGGGTGCGAGGGAGAGAACAGGGTGGTGTGCCGAACTGGGCCTTGGGAGGGAAGACTAACGCCGTTCAAAGAACGAAATCCAGCGTAGATGTAAGCAGCTGCGACGGATCGTGCACTCCAACGCTAGTCCCGACGGGGAAATGTGCGCCGGGTCGCGTTCTGGCGATACGGGCCTGGCGTTTGGCGAGAGTCGGACTAAGGAAGCTCTCAGACGAGCAGGGACCAGGTGAGCAGGAGCTGGGCCGGATAGTAGCTTCCCAGGACCCAGACCTGGGCATGGCGCAGCGGCGAGACGAAGCGATTCCAGGACAAGAGGCCGTCGGAGAGCGCAAAGAGCCCGGCGCCGAGCAGGCTAAGACAGGCGGCCTGGCTGTCGTCTTGGGCGTAGGCCAGGATAAGCATGGTGGTGATGGCCAGGGTATAGGCCAGGACCGGCAGGCGCAGACTGGCCTTCAACCGGGACCGGAGCAGGGCGAAATAAGCGAGACCCAACATCGGCAGGGCTATGCCGATGGTGCCGGGCCAGGCCTCGAAGCGGGTGGCAAAGGCGCTGGCATAGGCGATGTGGGCCAGGAGGAAGAAGGTCAGTCCCTTGATGAACCCGTTTTCCTTGTCCAGCAGGAAGACGTCGCCGATCAGGGACAGGGCCAGCCCGGCGGTAAGCCAGGCGCCATAGGCTTCGCCGCCGCCGTGGCTGCCGGCGAGGACCAGGAGGGCGACCAGGGGCAAGGGTTTGCAGAGCACAAAGCCGCCGCGCCAGGACTTGCATTCACTGGCGATGGCGCCGACGGCGGTGCCGGTGGCGATCAGACTGAGCAGGGTAGTTAGCATGGGCGGCGCCGGAAAACTGGTCGGCGCAGTGTAGCGGCGTCTTCCATTGGTGAGAAGCGTTCAATTAAAGAAATGAAAAAAGCCGGGGCAGTGCACCGGCTTCTTCGCGATACGCCGGCGATTAGACGCGCATCTCCGGCACTTCCGCCGGGACCACCAACTCGCCCTCGGTCTTGGCGACGATTTCCTCGACGGACACGCCGGGGGCGCGCTCGATGAGATGGAAACGCCCGTCGCGGATCTCGATCACGGCCAGATCGGTCACTACCTTCTTGATGCAGCTGACGCCGGTCAAGGGCAGGGAGCAGTTCTTGAGCAGCTTGGAATTGCCGGCCTTGTCGGTGTGCTGCATGGTGACGACGATGTTTTGGGCGCCGGCCACCAGATCCATGGCGCCGCCCATGCCCTTGACCAGCTTGCCGGGTACCATCCAGGAGGCGATGTTGCCTTGCACGTCTACCTCGAAGGCGCCGAGCACCGTCAGGTCCACATGGCCGCCGCGGATCATGGCGAAGGATTCGGCGCTGGAGAAGAAGGCCGCGCCGGTCACCGTGGTCACGGTCTGCTTGCCGGCATTGATGAGGTCCGGGTCCACCTGGTCCTCGGTGGGGAAGGGACCCATGCCCAGCAGGCCGTTCTCGGACTGGAAGAGCACCTGCATGCCTTCGGGAATGTAGTTGGCGACCAGGGTCGGGATGCCGATACCGAGGTTCACATAATAGCCGTCGTGCAGTTCCTGAGCGACGCGCATGGCGATTTGTTCGCGGGAAAGAGCCATTGTTTTAGTCCTCTGCTGGTCCGCGCGGAAGGCGGACAGTTCCGCTGTCTCATACCGTTCGTGCTGAGTAGCCGACCGTAGGGCGGCGTATCGAAGTACGGCGCGTAGCGGGAGTGCTTCGATACGTCCGCTATGCGGACTACTCAGCACGAACGGTTCATTTTTCCGTCAAGCCTTGCGCACCGTGCGTTGCTCGATGCGCTTCTCGAACGAGCCCTTGATCACACGGTGCACGTAGATGCCCGGCACATGGATGTAGTTAGGATCCAGTTCGCCCGGAGCGACGATTTCCTCGACCTCGACCACGGTCACCTTGCCGGCGGTGGCCATCATGGGGTTGAAGTTCATGGCCGTGTTCTTGAACACCAGATTGCCCATGGTGTCGGCCTTCCAGGCCTTGATGAGCGAGAAGTCGGCGGTCAGGGAGCGTTCCAGGACGTACATACGGCCGTCGAATTCGGCGGAGGGTTTGCCCTCGGCGACTTTGGTGCCATAGCCGGTGGCGGTGTAGAAGGCCGGAATGCCGGCACCGCCGGCGCGGATCTTCTCGGCCAGGGTGCCCTGGGGGGTCAGGATCACTTCCATTTCGCCGGACAGCAGGAGCTTTTCGAACAGGGCATTTTCACCCACATAGGAGGCGATCATGGTCTTGATCTGGCGCTTTTCCAGCCATTTTCCCAGGCCGAAACCGTCGACGCCGGCATTGTTGGAAATCACCGTCAGGCCGCTGCTGCCCATCTCGTAGACCTTCTGGATCAGGCCTTCTGGAATCCCGCAGAGGCCGAAACCGCCGGCCATGACGGTCATGCCATCCTTGAACCCGGCCAGCGCTTCTTCGTAGCTGTGAACGACTTTGTTAAACCCGGACATGATGTCTCCATTAGTTCGGCAGTGGCTGGCGCAGCGGCCAGCGCGGGAAAACCGGAAGCCTAGCGGAATCGCCCGGGCTTCACTAGAACGCTTTTTACGCGCAAGCCGCCTTGGCGCGCTGGGCGGCGACGGCCTGGGCCAGCTTCGAGGCCGGCTTGCGGCCCAGGACCTCGGAAATAAACAAGGCGGCATCGACGAGCTTGTCCATATCGACACCGGTCTCGATCCCGAGACCCTGAAGCATATACAGCACATCCTCGGTGGCCACATTGCCCGAGGCACCGGCGGCATAGGGGCAGCCACCCAGGCCGCCCACCGAGGCATCGACCGTGGCGACCCCCAGATCCAGCACGGCATAGAGATTGGCCAGGGCCTGACCGTAGGTGTCGTGGAAGTGGGCGGCGAGCCTGTCGATGGGCACTTGCGCCGCGACCGCTTCGACCATGGCGCGTGCCTTGAGCGGCGTGCCGGTGCCTATGGTGTCACCCAGGGAAATCTCGTAGCAGCCCATGTCGAACAGGGTGTTGGCGACCTTCGCCACGGCGGCCGGCGCGATCTCGCCTTCGTAGGGGCAGCCCAGCACGCAGGACACATAGCCGCGCACGGCGATGCCCTCGGCCTTGGCCGCCTCGACCACGGGCGCAAAGCGCTCCAGGGACTCGGCGATGGAGCAGTTGATGTTCTTCTGGCTGAAGGATTCGGAGGCCGCGCCGAAAATGGCGACTTCCTTGGCCCCGGCGGCGAGCGCGGCCTCGAATCCCTTGAGATTGGGGGTCAATACCGGGTAGGACACGCCAGGTTTTCGGGCGATACCGGCCAGGACCTCGGCATTGTCGCCCATCTGCGGCACCCATTTCGGGCTGACAAAGCTGGTCACCTCGATCACCGGCAGGCCGGTGTTCGACAGGCGGTTGATGAGCTCGATCTTGGTCGCCGCCGGCACCAGCTGCTTCTCATTCTGCAGACCGTCGCGGGGACCGACTTCGACGATTTTGACTTTCTTGGGTAATGCCATGACTAGCTGTCCGTGTGGATTAAGAACTATTGACCGCCAAGACGCCAAGACGCCAAGAACGCCAAGTGAAATACCAGACTTCACTTCAATGGCTTTTATTCTTCCTTGGCGCCTTCGCGTCTTGGCGGTTAATTCTCTCTTCGCATTAAACCGTTTCGAAGCGCAGCAGCTCCGCTTCGCCCTGGACCTGATCGCCGGCCTGGTACAGGACTTCGGCGACCACGCCGTCGACCGGCGCGGCGATGGTGTGTTCCATCTTCATAGCTTCCAGGACCAAGAGGGCCTGGCCCTTCTGCACGGCGTCGCCGGCCTTGACCATGACCGCGATGACCGTGCCCGGCATGGGCGCGCTGAGCCGGCCGTGGCCGTCGTCGCTGTCGCCGCCGGCGGAGAGGGCCTTCACGCCCAGGCGGTAGGCATCGCCCAGGGCGAAGATGATCAGGCTGTGGTCGTGCTCGACCACTTGGGCGGTGAGGCGCTTGCCATTGATATTGGCGCGCAACTCCTCGTCGGGGCCGAAGTCGCCGCTGACTTGCAGCTCAGTGCCGGACAGCTCCAGGAGGTAGCCCTCGGGGCGGAAATGCAGCTGGATGGCCAGCTCTTCCCTGACATGATCATGCTCGCGCACGAACAGCAGATGGTGGTAATTGTCCTCGTTGAGACGCCAGCCGGTGATGAGATTCCAGGGAGAATGCGGATCCCGGCTGCGCGCGGCTTGTGCTTTGGCTTCGGCATCGCGCTTGAGCATGGTGTAGAGGCTGGCGAGTGCCAGAACCTCGTCGGAAACCGGCTTGGCCGGCGGCAAGAGTTCGTCCTTGTTGCGGGCGATGAAGCCGGTGTCGATGTCCTCGTCGATAAAGGCCTGGTTCGCGGCCAGATGGGACAGGAATTTGAGATTGGTGGTGACGCCCACGACCTGATAATCGGCCAGGGCATTGCGCAGGCGCGCCAAGGCCGAGACGCGGTCCTTATCCCAGACGATGAGCTTGGCGATCATCGGGTCGTAGTGGATGGACACGCTGTCGCCTTCGCGCACGCCGGTGTCGATGCGCACGAACTTGCTGGTCTTGGGCGTGCGCAGATGCTTGAGCTGACCGGTGGCCGGCAGGAAGTCCTGGTCCGGGTCCTCGGCATAGACGCGCACCTCGAAGGCATGGCCGTTGATGCAGAGCTCGTCCTGGGCCAGGGGCAGGGGCTCGCCGGAAGCGACCAGAAGCTGCCATTCCACCAGATCCTGGCCTGTGATCATCTCGGTGACCGGATGCTCCACCTGCAAGCGGGTGTTCATCTCCATGAAATAGAAGGAGCCGTCCTGGTCCAACAGGAACTCGATGGTGCCGGCGCCCACATAGCCGATGGCACGAGCCGCCTGGCAGGCGACCTCGCCCATCTGGGCGCGCAGGGCGTCGCTCATGCCCGGAGCCGGGGCTTCCTCGATGACCTTCTGGTGGCGGCGCTGCACCGAGCAGTCGCGCTCGAAGAGATACACCGCCTGGCCGTGGCTGTCGGCGAAGACCTGGATTTCCACGTGGCGCGGTTTGGTGAGGTATTTTTCGACCAGGACCTTGTCGTCGCCAAAGGAGTTCGCCGCCTCGCGCTTGCAGGAGGCGAGGGCGGCGGAGAATTCCGCCGAATTCCACACCTGGCGCATGCCCTTGCCGCCGCCGCCGGCGGTGGCCTTGATCAGGACCGGATAGCCGATTTCGTCGGCGGCGCGCTGCAGAACGGCCTCGCTCTGATCGTCGCCGTGATAGCCCTTGACCAGGGGCACGCCGGCATTTTCCATGATGAGCTTGGCCGCGCTCTTGGAGCCCATGGCCTCGATGGCCGAGGCCGGCGGGCCGATAAAGGCGATGCCGGCGCGTTCGCAGTCCTCGGCGAATTTCTCGTTCTCCGAGAGAAAACCGTAGCCCGGGTGGATGGCCTGGGCGCCGCAGCGCTGGGCGATTTCCAGGATCAGATCGGCGCGCAGATAGGATTCGCGGGCCGGCGCCGGGCCGAGGTAATAGGCTTCGTCGGCCATGGCCACATGCATGGCATTGGCGTCGGCCTCCGAGTACACGGCGACGCAGCGTATGCCCATCTTCTTGGCGGTACGCATGACGCGGCAGGCGATTTCGCCGCGATTGGCAATAAGGATTTTTTCAAACATTTTGTATTCCACGAGCATTCGCACTTCGACAAGCTCAGTGCGAACGGGGATTTCCCGTACCGTTCGTCCTGAGCTTGTCGAAGGATGGACGGTGCGGGGGGGTTATTCTTTAATCCAGTTCGCTTTACGCTTTTCCAAAAAAGCGCCCACGCCCTCGCGGCCTTCGTCCGAGGCGCGGATATCGGCGATGCGCTGGGCGGTTTCCCGGATGAGATCCTCGTCCAGCTTTTCATTGGCGACGAAGTCGATCAGGCGCTTGGCGGCGAGCACGGCCTTGGGACCATTGGCCAGGATGGCATTGACCACGCCCTGCACGTGCTCGTCCAGAGCTTCCGGCGCCACGACCGAATGCACCAGACCGATGCGCAGCGCCTCGGCGGCGTCGAAGCGCTCGGCGGTGACGAAATAACGGCGGGCGGCCCGTTCGCCCATGGCACGGACCACATAGGGCGAGATCACCGAGGGGATCAGGCCCAGCTTCACTTCGGAAAGACAGAAACTGGCTTTGTCCGAGGCGAAAGCCATGTCGCAGCAGGCCACCAGGCCGACACCGCCGCCATAGGCCGCGCCCTGCACCACGGCGATGCTGGGCATTTTCAGGCGCGCGAGGCTCTGCATCAGGCCGGCGAGGCCCAGGGAGTCCTGGTAATTCTCGTCCCAGGAATAGCCGGCCATGCGCTTCATCCAGTTCAGATCGGCGCCGGCGCAGAAGCTCTTGCCCTCGCCGCGCAGGACGAGCACCCGCACCTCCGGGTTGTCGCCGATGCCTCGCAGGGCCTCGGTCAGTTCATGAATCACCTGATCGTCGAAGGCATTGTGCAACTCGGCGCGGGACATGGTCAGGGTAGCCACGCCGCAGGCGTCGATTTCCAATTTCAAGCTTTGATAGTCGCTCATGTTTTCCTCTGGTCCCGAAGCGGGACGCCGGATTTCCTGTAGGTCCCGCTTCAGCGGGACATCCCCGTCATTGTCCGGCTGAAGCCGGACCTACAAGCTCTTTACATGCGGAACACGCCGAACTTGGTGTCCGGGATGCTCTGATTCATGGCGGTGGACAGGCCTAGCCCTAAGACCATGCGCGTATCGGCCGGATCGATGATGCCATCGTCCCAGAGGCGGGCGCTGGCGTAGTAGGGATGGCCCTGGGATTCGTACTGATCCCGAATGGGCGCCATAAAGGCTTCCTGATCCTCGGCCGGCCAGGTCTTGCCTTCCTTCTCGAAATTGTCGCGCTTGACCTGGGCCAGGACGTTGGCGGCCTGTTCGCCGCCCATGACCGAGATACGGGCATTGGGCCACATCCACAGGAAGCGGGGCGAGTAGGCGCGGCCGCACATGCCGTAATTGCCGGCGCCGAAGGAGCCGCCGATGATGACGGTGAATTTCGGCACGCTGGCGGTGGCCACGGCGGTCACGAGCTTGGCGCCGTGCTTGGCGATGCCCTCGTTCTCGTATTTCCTGCCGACCATGAAGCCGGTGATATTCTGCAGGAAGACGAGGGGAATGCCGCGCTGACAGCAGAGCTCGATGAAATGCGCGCCTTTCTGGGCCGACTCGGAGAACAGGATGCCGTTGTTGGCGATGATGCCCACCGGATAGCCGAAGATATGCGCGAAGCCGCAGACTAAGGTGGCGCCGAACAGGGGCTTGAACTCGTCCAGCTCCGAGCCGTCGACGACACGGGCGATGACCTCGCGCACGTCATAGGGCTTGCGCGAGGTGGGCGGCACGACGCCGTAGATTTCCTCGGTGGCATAGAGTGGGGAACGCGGTTCGCGCAAGGCCACCGAGGGTTTCTTCACCCGGTTCAGGTTGCCGACGATCGTGCGAGCCAACTGCAGGGCATGCGGATCGCTCAAGGCGTAATGATCGGTGACGCCGGAGTTCTTGCAGTGCACGTCGGCGCCGCCCAGGTCCTCGGCGGAGACCTGTTCGCCGGTGGCGGCGCGTACCAGGGGCGGGCCGCCCAGGAAGATGGTGCCCTGATTCTTGACGATGATGGACTCGTCGGCCATGGCCGGCACATAGGCGCCGCCGGCGGTGCAGGAACCCATGACCGCGGCGATCTGGGGAATGCCCTTGGCGGACATGTTCGCCTGGTTGAAGAAAATGCGCCCGAAATGATCGCGATCCGGGAAGACCTCGTCCTGCTGGGGCAGGTTGGCGCCGCCGGAATCGACCAGGTAAATGCAGGGCAGATTGTTCTGCTCGGCGATTTCCTGGGCGCGCAGATGCTTCTTCACGGTCAGGGGGAAATAGGTTCCACCTTTCACCGTCGCGTCATTGGCGACGATCATGCATTCGGTGCCCGCCACGCGGCCGACGCCGGTGATGATGCCGGCGGCCGGGACGGAGGTGCCATACATGCCGTAGGCGGCGAACTGGGACAGCTCCAGAAAGGGCGAACCGACATCCAGCAGCTGGCGCACGCGCTCGCGGGGCAGGAGCTTGCCGCGCGACACATGCTTGGCATTGGCGGCGGCGCCGCCGCCGTCCTTGATGGCGGCCATCTTGTCGCGCAGGTCATCCACCAGGACGGTCATGGCGTCCTGGTTGGTCTTGAACTCGGCGCTGCGCGGATTGATCTGGCTTTTAATGACGGGCATTTCTTCTTCTCGTGTAGGTCCCGCTATCGCGGGACTCTCAGGTCTTCCGTAGGTCCGGCTTCAGCCGGACATGCCGGAGTCCGACTGAAGTCGGACCTACAGGACCTATTCGTTTAAGAGCGCACGGCTGATCACCAGGCGCTGAATCTCGCTGGTGCCCTCGTAGATCTGGCAGACGCGCACGTCGCGGTAATAGCGTTCTACCGGGAAGTCGCCGAGATAGCCATAGCCGCCGTGGATCTGGATGGCCTGGGAGCAGACGCGTTCGGCCATTTCCGAGGCGAAGAGCTTGGCCATGGAGGCTTCCTTCAGGCAGGGCTCGCCGGCTTCGCGCAGGGCGGCGGCGCGCAGCACCAGCAGGCGCGCGGCATCGACTTGCGTGGCCATGTCGGCCAGTTGGAAGGCCACGGCCTGGTGAGCGCCCAGTTCCTTGCCGAAGGCCTTGCGTTCCTGGGCATAGCGGGTCGCGGCTTCCAGGGCGGCGCGGGCGATGCCCACGCACTGGGCGGCGATGCCGATGCGGCCGCCTTCCAGGTTGGACAGGGCGATCTTATAGCCTTCGCCTTCCTTGCCCAGCATGTTCTCGGCCGGGATGCGGCAGTCGTCGAACTGGATCTGGCAGGTGTCGGAGGCGTGCTGGCCCATCTTTTCCTCGACCCGCGCCACATGGTAGCCGGCGGTCTTGGTGGGCACGATGAAGGCGCTGATGCCCTTCTTTCCGGCGGATGGATCGGTGACCGCGAAGACGATGGCGGTGTCGGCGTGCTTGCCTGAAGTGATGAACTGCTTGGCGCCATTGATGATGTAATGGTCGCCATCCAGCACGGCCTTGGTGCGCAGATCGGCGGCATCGGAGCCGGCATGGGGTTCGGTCAGGCAGAAGGCGCCCAGGTGTTCGCCGGAGGCGAGCGGTTTGAGATAGGTCTCTTTCTGCTCATCGTTGCCGAAACGCAGGATGGGCATGCAGGCCACGGAATTGGTCACCGAGATGATGGTGGAGGTGGCGGCATCACCGGCGGCGATCTCCTCCAGCACCAGGGCGGCGGCCACATAGCCGATATTGGAGCCGCCGTATTCCTCGGGCACGGTCATGCCGAAGAAACCCAGTTCGCCCAGGCCCTTCAGGGCTTCGGCGGGAAAGCGGGCGTTCTTGTCCCATTCGGCGGCGAAGGGGGCGATGCGCGCCTGTACGAAATCACGGGCGGCGTCGCGGATCAGGCGTTGGTCTTCGGTGAGTAGCATGGTCGATCTCGGGAGTGCTTCGATACGCGCCTACGGCGCTACTCTGCATGAACGGACAAAACTACCGTTCGCCCTGAGTAGGCCCGCATTTGCGGGCCGTATCGAAGGGTCGTCAGTCAATGATTAGAGCAGTTCCACCGCCATGGCCGTGGCTTCGCCGCCGCCGATGCACAAGCTGGCCACGCCGCGCTTGCCGCCGGTCTGCTTGAGCGCATGGATCAGGGTCACGAGGATGCGCGCGCCCGAGGCGCCGATGGGATGGCCCAGGGCGCAGGCGCCGCCGTAGACGTTGACGCGGTCGTGGTCCAGGCCCAGTTCCTTGATGGCGGCCATGGCGACATTGGCGAAGGCTTCGTTGATTTCGAAGAGATCCACGGAGTCCTTGGTCCAGCCGGTCTTGGCGAACAGCGCCTGGATGGCGCCCACCGGGGCGGTGGTGAACCAGTTCGGCTCGCGGGCATGGCCGGTGTGGCCGACGATTTTGGCCAGGGGCTTGAGGCCGCGCTTCTCGGCTTCCGACTGCTTCATCAACACCAGGGCGGCGGCGCCGTCGGAGATGGAGGAGGAGGAGGCGGCGGTGACCGTGCCGTCCTTTGCGAAAGCCGGTTTCAGGGTCGGGATCTTGTCGATCTTGGCATTGCCCGGCTGCTCGTCGGTGTCCACCAGGGTCTCGCCCTTGCGATCGGCGATGGCGACGGCGGCGATCTCGGCCTTGAACTTGCCCTCGGTGATGGCGGCCTGGGCGCGCTTGACCGAGGTGATGGCGAACTCGTCCTGGGCCTCGCGGGTAAAGCCGAAGTGCTTGGCGGTCTCTTCGGCGAAGGCGCCCATCAGACGGCCCTTGTCGTAGGCGTCTTCCAGGCCGTCGAAGAACATATGGTCCAGGACCTGGGAATGGCCCAGACGCAGGCCGGCGCGGGCCTTCGGCAGGATGTAGGGGGCATTGGTCATGGATTCCATGCCGCCCGCCACCATCACCTCGTTGCTGCCGGCGGCGATGAGATCGTGGGCCAGCATCACGGACTTCATGCCCGAGCCGCAGACCTTGGAGATGGTGGTGCAGGGCACCGACTTAGGCAGGCCGGCGCCGAGGGCGGCTTGGCGGGCCGGAGCCTGGCCGAGGCCGGCGTGCAGCACGCAACCCATGAAGACTTCCTGCACGTCGGCGGCGGCGATGCCGGCACGCTCGACGGCGGCCTTGATGGCGACCGCGCCCAGTTCCGGCGCGGTCTTGGCGGACAGGGCGCCCTGGAAGCCGCCCATGGCGGTACGCACGGCGGACACGATGACGATCGGATCATGGGACATGGTGCATTCCTCGGTTCAGGCCGGCGTATTGGCCGGCGCGGGTTCATAAACGGTGGTTCGATTGTGCGCCGAATCCGGAACGACCGGAATATGTTGCGGCGCCATCGGACCTTAAACGGGTTCTGTGACAGCCTTGGGTAGCCGGGTCGTAGCCTGGGTTAGGCCAAAGGCCGTAACCCGGGATATGGATTTGCGGCCCAAGACCCGGGTTACGCCGCCTTGCGGCTAACCCAGGCTACGCGCTACGCCTAAGCTTAGGCCGTCGCGTTGAACAGCTCGCGGCCGATCAGCATGCGGCGGATCTCGGAGGTGCCGGCGCCGATCTCGTAGAGCTTGGCGTCGCGCAGCAGCCGGCCCGTCGGGTATTCGTTGATATAGCCGTTGCCGCCCAGGATCTGGATGGCGTCCAGGGCCATCTGCGTCGCCTTCTCGGCGGCGTAGAGGATGCAGCCGGCGGCGTCCTGGCGGCTGGTCTCGCCGCGATCGCAGGCCTGGGCCACGGCATAAACATAGGCGCGGCAGGCGTTCATGGTCGTGTACATGTCGGCGACCTTGCCCTGGATCAGCTGGAACTGGCCGATGGCCGTGCCGAACTGCTGGCGCTCGTGGATATAGGGCAGGACCACGTCCATGCAGGCCTGCATGATGCCCAGGGGGCCGCCGGACAGCACGACGCGCTCGTAGTCCAGGCCGGACATGAGCACGTTTACGCCCTTGCCGACCTGGTTAAGGATCTGTTCTTCCGACACTTCGCAGTCCTCGAACACCAGTTCGCAGGTGTTGGAGCCGCGCATGCCCAGCTTGTCGAGCTTCTGGGCGGTACGGAAGCCGGGCATGCCCTTCTCGATCAGGAAGGCGGTGATGCCCTTGGCGCCGGCGGCCAGATCGGTCTTGGCATAGACCACCAGCACATCGGCGTCGGGGCCGTTGGTGATCCACATCTTGTTGCCGTTCAGGACATATTTGTCGCCCTTCTTGTCGGCGCGCAGCTTCATGGACACCACGTCCGAGCCCGAACCCGGCTCGGACATGGCCAGGGCGCCGATGAACTCGCCGGAGATCAGCTTGGGCAGGTACTTGCGCTTCTGGACCTCGTTGCCGTTCTTGCGGATCTGGTTGACGCAGAGATTGGAATGGGCGCCATAGGACAAGCCGATGGAGGCGGAGGCGCGGGAGATTTCCTCCATGGCCACCACGTGCTCCAGGTAACCCAGGCCCGCGCCGCCGAACTCTTCCTCGACGGTGATGCCGAGCACGCCCAACTCGCCGAACTTGGCCCACAGGGCGTTCGGGAACAGGTTGTCGTGATCCACCTGGGCCGCGATGGGGGCGACTTCCTTCTGCGCGAAGGCGCGCACGGAGTCGCGGATCATGTCGGCGGTTTCGCCAAGGTTGAAGTTCAGAAACATGGTTTGCCTCGTGGGTTCCTAAATGAAACAGGTGGCGCAAGCCATCACAGCCTGGCCTCCAGATTGTCGAGTTCGTGAAGCATGACCGCGATGTCCTGTTGTTGGGCCATCAGCTGGGCACGGCGCTCGCGAATGAGCTTGCGCAGGAGCTCGGTCTGGCGCTGCTCGCCTTCCGGCGTGTCGTAGAGGTTGATGATGTCGCGGATCTCGGCCAGGGACAGGCCGATGCGCTTGCCGCGCAGGATCAGCTTGAGGCGCACCCGGTCGCGGTTGGCGTAAACGCGGTTGCGGCCGTCGCGCAGGGGGGAGATCAGCCCCTGGTCTTCGTAGAAGCGAATGGCGCGGGCGGTGACGCCCTGTTCATTCGCCAGCTCGGTGATGGTCCAAGTGTCGGCCATGAGTGCTCCGATTGCGTGTGCCAAGCTTAGATCTACTTGACGTTAACGTAAAGTAGATAACTGGTCTGAGTTGTCTGTGTGATTAATGGGAAACTACGTCCTATAAATTATTTCTATGTAAAAACAAACAGATAGGTGTCGCGTGTTCGCTGGCTGAAGAAATCGCTACGCAACCACCGTTTAACGTAAACGTCATGTACGGCAGCCCATGGCTGGTCGAGCCGGGTGCGATGCTTGCCTTGCCGTAAAAATTTTTTCATGAATTCCCGGGCCGCTAAGTCGCTGATCCGGCGCGGGAAATCGGACAATGCACTGCTATTTGGCGCCTATTCATCCGGGAATGGCAAGCGACCCGCCTAGGCTAGACGCAAATTTTCGTAGACAACGGAAAATTCTTGAAATTTTAGTCGCTTGCCTCTGACAGTCCACGTAAGTGCTGAGCTGATTTATGACGGTTTGATGACCTCCTGTCGGCTTCCTCCCTAGGGTCGGGGGCTTGGCCGCATCGAGTAAATTCGCTATAGCTAAGGCACGGGCCGGTGCCCGTTTCAGTCCACTGCAAAGAGGTCGGTTTTATGAAAAGACAAAAACGTGATCGCCTTGAACGTGCCCATGCTCGCGGCTTCCAGGCCGGGGTCGAAGGTCGCTCCCGGGAGGATTGTCCTTTTGAGGGGGTCAATGCGCGGGAACATTGGCTGAGCGGCTGGCGAGAGGCGAGGACATCACGCTCCAGCGGATATGGACTCTGAGGCTAGCGCGGATTGAAAAACAAAGGCGGGATAACCCGCCTTTGTTGTTTGTGCCAATCACAGTCAGCGGACTTCGCAGAGACAGTGCACATAGGCATGCTGTGGATCGTTCCAGCTCAGGAGGCTCTCCACCTGGGACTTCAGATCGAAGAACAGGCGGGTCGCCGTGCCCATGGGTTGGGTGCTCTGACGTAGGCTGCCCGGTTCGATGAAAGCCGAGGCCTTACTGGTCAGGCTACGCAGGAAGCGCTCCTTGGGACTGAGCTCCTTTTCCAGATAGCGTACATCGTAGTCCTCGAGATGGGCGCGTTTGGCCGCCGATTCGATGGCATCCTCCAGTCCGCCCAGGCGGTCAACCAGCCCGAGTTCGAGGGCCTTGGAGCCGATCCAGACGCGGCCCTGGGCGATGGCATCGACTTCCTGCGGCGTCTTGTTGCGGCCCTTGGCCACCAGTTCCAGGAATTCCTGGTAGCCGTGGTTGATCGTTAGCTGGATGACCTCACCCAGCAAGGGATTGAGTGGGCGGGTCGGATCCAGGGAGCCGGCCAGCTTGGTGGTGCCCACGCCGTCGGAGTGGATGCCCCAGTTGTCCAGGGGCTTTTCGAAGGTGGGCAGGACGCCGTAGATGCCAATGGAGCCGGTGATGGTGGTGGGCGCGGCGATGATCTCGTCGGCCGTGGCCGAGATCCAGTAACCGCCCGAGGCGGCGTAGGTGCCCATGGACACGACCAGGGGCTTGCCAGCCTTCTGGGTGACTTCCAGCTCGCGACGGATCACTTCCGAGGCGAAGGCGCTGCCGCCGGGGCTATCGACGCGCAGAACCACGGCCTTGACGGTCTTATCGTCGCGGGCCTCGCGGATCAACTGGGCCATGGTGTCGCCGCCGATGCGGCCGGCAGGCTGATCGCCGTCCAGGATCTCGCCCTTGGCGACGATCACGGCCACCTTGTCCTTGCCGCCCGGCAGGCTGGGCAGGCGCGAGGCGGCCAGATAGTCCTGGAAGAAGACATGTTTGTAAGTCTTCTCTTCCTTGTCCTTGCCCACGTGACCGACCATCATCTCGCGCCATTCGTCGCGGTTCTTGTAGGCATCGATAAGCTTGGCATCCAGGGCGAGCTTGGCCGCATAGCCGCCATTGGCGGTGAGATTGGGCACGTAGTCGTCGACATAGGACTGCAGTTGCTCGGGCTTCAGGTGGCGGCTCTCGGCGACGCCGCGTTTGTATTGTTCCCAGAGACCACTAAGAAACAGCTGGGACGCTTCCCGGTCTTCCGGGGACATATCGTCGCGCAGATAGGGCTCCACGGCGGATTTGTAGGTGCCGACGCGGAATACGTGGACATTGACGCCCAGCTTGTCCAGGCCGCTCTTGTAATAGAGGCGGTGGCGGTGATAGCCCTCGAGCATCACGCCTCCTTTGGGGGCCATGTAGACCTCGTCGGCGATGGACGCCAGGTAGTACTGGGGCTGGGTGTAGTAGTCGGCCATGGCATAGACTTTCTTGCCGCTGGTCTTGAAATCGGTGACGGCGGCACGCAGCAGCTCCAACTGGGTCGTGCTGGCATAGGCCATGTCCTGGGGCAGGATGACCAGGGCCTTGATACGCTTGTCGTCCTTGGCGTTGGCGATGGCGTCCAGCAAGTCCTTGAGCAAGGTCTGCTGCGGCTTGCCGCCGTCGGCGCCGAAGAAGGAATGCAATGGATCGACATAATCCAGCTGTTCGACCACCTCGCCCTGAGGCGCCAACAACAACGCTGCCCCTTTGGGCACCGACTGCTGTTTGGGTAGGCTCACCAATACGACGATGCTTAACAGGACCAGCAGGAACAAGGCATTGGCGGTGAAACGGCGGGTGGCGTCAACGCCAGTCCAAAGCGCGCCGATGATGCGGCGCAGGACGCCCGGAGACTTCTGCATAAGGGAACCTACTGTCGCAGTAATAGCAGTGTTAATTTTACCGTCCAGTGATGTCCACGCCTATTGCCAGGGATCAAGACCGTCGAACAAGTCTTACGTAGTTGCGTTATCCCATTGAAAAACAACTAATAGTTTGTTGTTCTAAAATTGTAAGCAAAGCTTTCCCTGGGCTAGGTTCTGGCCTCTCGCGGGAAATTTGTAACTGGTCGGGCCTCTGCGTTGCCTAGAGTCGCTCTGCTGGCTACACTGCGGGTTTAGCATGCCCAGCAAGGATCACCATGAGCCCGGCCTACCCCCACCTACTTGCGCCCCTGGACCTCGGTTTCACCACGCTGAAGAACCGCGTGCTCATGGGTTCCATGCACACGGGCTTGGAGGAAGCCAAGGGCGGCGCCGAGAAGATGGCGGCGTTCTACGCCGAACGGGCGCGCGGCGGCGTGGGCCTGATCGTCACCGGCGGCATCGCGCCGAATTTCTGTGGACGCCTCAGCCCCTTCGGCGCCCAGCTCAGCTTCCCCTGGCAACTGGGGCATCACCGCGTCGTGACCGAGGCGGTGCATGAGGCGGGCGGCAAGATCGCCCTGCAGATCCTGCACGCAGGGCGCTATGCCTATCACCCGCTGTCGGTGGCGCCGCACCGCCAGCAGTCGCCCATCACGCCCTTCAGGGCCCGCGGCCTGACCGGCTGGGGCGTCAAACAGACCATCCGCGATTTCGTGACCACCGCGCGCCTGGCCCAGAGAGCCGGCTACGACGGCGTGGAGATCATGGGTTCGGAAGGTTATCTCATCAATCAGTTCATCGTCGCCAAGACCAACCGGCGTAAGGACGAGTGGGGCGGCGCCTACGAGAACCGCATCCGTTTTCCCCTGGAGATCGTGCGCCGCACTCGCGAGGCGGTGGGCCCGAACTTCATCATCATCTACCGCCTGTCCATGCTGGACTTCATCGAGGGAGGTTCGTCTTGGGAGGAGGTGGTGCAGCTGGCCAAGGCCATCGAGGCGGCCGGCGCGACCATCATCAACACCGGGATCGGCTGGCACGAGGCGCGCGTGCCCACCATCGCCACCAAGGTGCCGCGCGCGGCCTTCACCTGGGTGACCCAGAAGCTGCGCGGCGAGGTGAAGATTCCCCTGGTCACCACCAACCGCATCAATGCCCCGGACGTGGGCGAGCGGGTGCTGGCCGAAGGGCATGCCGACATGGTGTCCATGGCCCGGCCTCTGCTCGCCGATCCGGAGTTCGTGAAGAAGGCGGCGGAGGGCCGCAGCGACGAGATCAACACCTGCATAGGCTGCAACCAGGCCTGCCTCGATCACGTGTTCAAGAACAAACGGGCCTCCTGCCTGGTCAATCCCCGCGCCTGCTTCGAGACCGAGCTGGTATTCACGCCGGTCACGGCCAAGAAACGCATCGCCGTGGTCGGTGCCGGCCCGGCAGGGCTGTCCTTTGCCTTGTCCGCTTCCGGTCGTGGCCACGAGGTGCATCTCTTCGATGGCGCGAGCGAGATCGGCGGCCAGCTCAATATCGCCAAGCAGATCCCGGGCAAGGAAGAATTCCACGAGATGATCCGCTATTTCCGCCGCCAGCTGGAACTGTCCCATGTGCAACTGCACCTGAACCGGCGCGTGGCCGTAGACGACTTGGCCGGCGGCTTCGACGAGGTGGTGTTGGCGACGGGCGTACTGCCCCGCGATCCGAGGATCCCCTGCGAGGCGCCGGAGAAAGTGCTCAGTTATATCGACGTGCTGCGCCACAAGAAGCCGGTGGGCCGCAAGGTGGCGGTGGTCGGCGCCGGGGGCATCGGCTTCGACGTGGCGGAGTTCCTGAGCCACGAGGGCGAGTCCCTCACGCTGCATCCGACGGAATGGATGAAGGAATGGGGCGTCGATCCCGAGTACCGGGCGCGCGGCGCCCTGGCCACGCCGGTGGTGCATGCCTCGCCGCGCCAGATCGTCATGCTCCAGCGCAAGGCCTCGAAGATGGGCGCGAATCTGGGCAAGACCACGGGCTGGATTCATAGAGCCGGGCTCAAGGCGCGAAACGTGGAGATGCTGAGCGGCGTGCAGTACGACAAGATTGACGCGGCGGGCCTGCATATCACGCTCAATGGCCAATCCCGCGTGCTGGACGTCGATCATGTGGTGATGTGCGCCGGGCAGGAGTCCCTGCGCGAGTTGCAGGAAGGGCTGCAGGCAGCGGGCATGCGCGTGCATGTGATCGGCGGCGCCGATCTGGCGGCGGAGCTGGATGCCAAGCGCGCCATCGATCAGGGGGCGAGGCTGGCGGCCAGCATTTAAGGCTAGAATGGGGCATCCTCGGCGCCGGACCGGATTCGTCCCGGCGCTGTCATTTCAGCCGTGAAGAGACTACCCAGATGCCCGAAATCGCCGGCAATCTCGACAAGATGCGCGCCCGTTTGGCCGCGCCGGTCGAATACGCCCTGCCGCTCTCCGACACCGAACTGCCCCTCAACGCCCTTATCGGCCAGCGCCTGACCCTCAGTTACGGCGGGCGCATCAACTGCGTGCATTGCGGCCGCAAGACCAACAAGAGTTTCAGCCAGGGTTATTGCTATCCCTGCTTTCAGAAGCTGGCGCAATGCGATATGTGCATCGTCAAGCCCGAGCTCTGCCATTACGACGACGCGGCCAATCCCTGCCGCGAGCCGGAATGGGGCGATGCCCATTGCATGACCCCGCATATTATTTATCTCGCCAATTCCTCGGGCCTGAAAGTCGGTATCACTCGCGAAAGCCAAGTGCCGACCCGCTGGCTGGATCAAGGCGCCCAGCAGGCCCTGGCCATCCTGCGTGTCCAGACCCGCTTCCAGTCGGGTCTAGTGGAAGTTGCGTTCAAGGATTTCGTCGCCGACAAGACCGCCTGGCAGGCCATGCTCAAGGGCCGGGCTCCGGAGCTGGACCTGCGCGCCCAGCGCGATGCCCTCCTGGACAAGGTGGCCGCGAGCCTGGAGGCCATCAACACGCGCTTCGGCGCCACCGTCGTCGAGCGCCTGGACGAAACCCCGGTGGAAATCGACTACCCGGTGACCAATTACCCGGTGAAGATCAGCTCCTTGGACTTCGACAAGACCCCCGAGCTCGGCGGCATCCTCCTGGGCATCAAGGGGCAGTACCTGATCTTCGACACCGGCGTCATCAATATCCGCAAGTTCGGCGGCTATCACATCACCGCCATTGCCTGAGTTCATGGGGGCGCGGATTTCTTTTACCGCGCCCTTAAACCTTTCTCTCATGTCCCTCCGTCTAAGCTCACAAACGAGACGGAAATGACGGGATGAATCTTCCTATGCCACTGACCGATACCGGTTCCGCCGAGGAGGCGGGCCGCGAGCGCGAGGCGCCGCTGATTCGCGGCGCCCGTGCCGGCGATACCAAGGCCTTCGAGCAGCTCTATCGCCTGCATGTCGGCCGCGTCTACGCCCTATGCCTACGCATGACCGCCAGGACGGAGCTGGCCGAGGATCTGACCCAGGATGCCTTCGTCAAGGCCTGGCAGAGCCTGGACAGTTTTCGCGGCGACTCGGCCTTCGGCACCTGGCTGCATCGCCTGGCCGCGAACGTGGTCATCGACCACCAGCGCAAGCAGAAATCCTGGTTCAGCCGGTTTTCCAGTACCGACGACGAGGATTTCGTCGAGCCGGCTGCGCCCCGGGAATCCCATGGCCTGCGCCGGGACCTGGATTCCGCCATCGCCCAGCTGCCGCCCGGCGCGCGCACGGTCTTCGTGTTGCACGACGTGGCCGGTTGGCAGCACGACGAAATCGCCGAGCGCACCGGCACCGCGGTGGGGACTTGCAAGGCCCAGTTGCACCGCGCCCGCAAACTTCTACAGGAGTGGCTGTCATGAGCCGCAATGACAAGCAGACGACTGGCCATGTGCAGGACGAGGTCCAGGCACTGCGCCGCTTGAAGCAGGCGGTCGCCGAGCTACCGGCGGACATTCAGCCGGAACGGGATCTCTGGCACGGCATCGAATCGCGCTTGGCCAAACCCAAGGCCAGCCATTCCCGTTGGTGGGAGATGGCCGTGGCGGCCGGCGTCGCGGCCATGGTGTCCAGCGGCGTGCTTTGGTTCGGGCAGCGCACGGGTTCCGAGACGGCGATGCCGGTCACGGCGCTGGCCGCCTACCAGCAAGTCGATGCGGCCTATGCACCCGTGCGCAAAGTGGCCCTGGAGCGCTTTCAAGCCCAGACCCAGGGCATGGATCCGGCAGTGCGCGAAACCGTGGTGAAGAATCTGGCGATCATCGATCAGGCCTTGAGCGAAATTCGCCTGGCCCTGAAGGACCGCCCGAATGATCCGGTGTTGAATCAGTTGTTGCAGCGGACCTATGAGCAGGAGATCGACGTCTTGAACGCCGTGCTTCCGGCCCAGAACGTCGAATCGATCTAAGGAGAAAAAACCATGAAGTCGTTTTCTTTGAGCCTGATGAGTGTGGTGCTTGCTTCGCTGCTGTGCAGCGGCGCGGCGATGAGTGCGGAATCGGTGGACAAGAGCCTCGAGGTCAAGGCTGACGGTCTCGTCGAAGTCGAAAATGTGCGCGGCAAGATCCAGGTCCTGGCCTGGGACAAGGCGGAAGTCTCGGTCAAGGGCGTGCTGGATTCCGAAACCGAGCAATTCATCTTCGAAACCGAGGGCTCGACCACCAAGATCCGGATCAAGACGCCGAATAACCTGATGCGTGGCGAGGGTAGCGACCTAGTGATCCGGGTGCCCAAGGCCAGCCGTGTGCATGCCAGCCTGGTCTCGGCGGATTTGACGATCAAGGGCGTACGGGGTGGAACGGAGGGCAATACGGTGAGCGGCGACATCAAGGCCGAGGCACTGGGCGAGCGCATCGAGCTGAATGCCGTCAGCGGCGATCTCGTGCTGCGCGACTCCGAGGGGCGCACCGAGCTGGGCACGGTGAGCGGCGAGATCGATGCCGAGGTGGATTCCGAGTCGGTGAGCATCAGCACCGTGTCCGGGAACGCGAAGCTGAGTTCCGGCAAGGGCGTCGCAGAGCTGAAACTGAACACCGTGTCCGGCAATATCGACGTGCGCGCCGAGCTGGCGCCCAAGGCCCGCGTCGAGGGCTCTTCGGTCAGCGGCGATCTGCGCCTGTTCGTCAACAAGGACGTGGATGCGGTGATCGAACTGAACACGGCGGCCGGCGGCGATGTGGTCAACGGCCTGAGCGACCATAGACCTGCACGCGGCATGATCGGCAACGAAGAGCTGGAGTTCCGAATGGGCGAAGGCAGCGGCAATATCGACTTGAGCTCGGTGTCCGGGACCCTGGAGATCCAACCGCGTTAAGGGCGGGTCAATCAAAAACGGCGCCGATTAGGCGCCGTTTGATTTTCAAACGGAGGAGTGGCAGTTGGTGCCGGCCAGCTGACTCAGGGATTTCATGTCCTTGAGGTGGATTTCCCGGCCCTTGGTGTCGATGAGGTCGGCCTTCTGATAGCGGGTGAACAAGCGGCTGACGGTCTCGATGGTCAGACCCAGGTAGTTGCCGATATCACCTCGGCTCATGGGCAGGATGAAGTTCTGGGCCGACAGGCCGCGCTTGGCGTAGCGCGTGGACAGATTGACCAGGAAGGCCGCCAAGCGCTCCTCGGCGTTCTTCTTGGTGAGCTGGAACAACTCCTGATCCGACTGGATTTCCCGGCTCATGATCTTGAGTAGCTGCATGCGCAGATTGGGGATGATGCCGGCCAGTTCTTCCAGCTGGTGGAAGGGGATGGAACAGATCATGGTGGTTTCCAGGGCCACGGCGAAGCTGGGATGGGTGTGCTCGTGCAGCCCGTCCAGGCCGACGACTTCACCCGGCAAGTAGAAGCCGGTGATCTGCTCGGTGCCCTCGTTATTGAGCGTATAGGTCTTCAGCGTGCCGGTGCGCACCGCGTAGACGCATTGCAGGCCATCGCCGGCGCGGTATAGATGCTCGCCCTTTTGCAGCGGGCGGTTGCGCTTGATGATGCTGTCCAGGTGTTCGATTTCCGATTCCAGCAAGGCCACGGGCAGGCACAGCTCGCTGATGGCGCAGTCCTGGCAGTTGATGCGGGAATGGAAGTTGCGTGAGGCTAAGCTGGCGTCGCTGCTCGTGGGCATGAGGTACTCGGCGTTGATGCGGGTTCGTGCGTCCATTATTGTGCCTCGTCAAATCATTTTCGAGTAGCGTTCACGCGGGATCAGCGGCAAATAACGGTCGAACAGGGTGCAGACATTGCGCAAAAGCAGGCGTCCCCGTGGCGTGATGCTCAGCACGTCGCCTTGCCATTCGATCAGGCCGTCCTTCTGCATCGGCCCCAACGCATGGACTTCCGGCGCAAAATAATCATAAAAATCAATTGAGTAAGCCTTGGCTACGGCCGCGCAGTCCAAGCGCCCGTGGCAGATCAAGCCCATGATCACGTCGCGGCGCAGATTGTCGTCGGCATTGGACCGGTAGCCGCGCCAGATGGGCCATTGATCCTGATCCAGGGCGGCGTAGTAGTCGTCCAGTTCCTTCAGGTTCTGGGCGTAGCTCGTGCCCAGATTGCTGATGGCCGAGACACCTAGGCCCAGGAGATCGCAGCCGCTCTGGGTGGAATAGCCCTGGAAATTGCGGTGCAGCTTGCCCTCGTCTTGGGCGATGGCCAGGCTGTCGGTGCCTAAGGCGAAGTGATCCATGCCGATGTAGCGATAGCCGACAGCTTGCAGGGTGTCGATGGCGCCGTGCAGGATGGCGAGCTTCTCCTCGGGCGTGGGCAGGGTCTCCGGCGCGATGGAGCGCTGGGGTTTGAAGACGTGGGGCAGGTGGGCATAGTTGAACAGGGAGAGGCGCTCGGGTTTCAGACTGATGACTTTTGCCAGGGTTTCCTGGAACCGGGTCACGGTCTGGTGTGGCAGACCGTAGATCAGGTCCAGGTTGATTGAGCCGAAACCATGGGCGCGGGCGACCTCCATGACACTCATGGTCAGCTCGAAGCTCTGGATGCGGTTCACGGCGCGCTGTACTTGGGGATCGAAATCCTGCACGCCTATGCTCATGCGGTTGAAACCCAATTCGGCCAGGAGTGGCACGCTGTCCAGCTCCAGGGAGCGCGGATCGATCTCGATGGCGTATTCGCGGCTGTCGTCGCTGGTGGGCAGGAGCTGGAAATGCTCGCGCAGCATCTGCACCAGCTGGCTCATCTCGGCATCGTTCAGGAAGGTGGGCGTGCCGCCGCCCCAGTGCATCTGGGTGACCGTGCGCTGCTTGCCGATGAGCTTGGCGTACTTGCTCATCTCCTTGCGCAGGTATTGCAGATAGGTATGGCTGCGCCGGCGATCCTTGGTGATCACCTTGTTGCAGGCGCAGTAATAACAAAGTCGCGCGCAGAAGGGGATGTGCACATAGAGGGAGAGCGGCCCATGGGCATCACCGCCGCGCCAGCCCTGGATATAGGCGGCCTTGTCGAACTCGTCGCTGAACTGCAGGGCGCTGGGATAGGAGGTGTAGCGCGGTCCGTTTTGGTTGTAGCGGCGGATCAACTCGCTATCCCACTGAACGGTGGACGCGGGAGCGGTGGGAGCGAGTGTCATGGCTGAACCTGAAGCTTTAGTATGGAAACCTTAGCTTAGGGAAGCCTGGAAATGCCCGGTTGATTTTGATCAACTTAGTGGCTGTGGTGGTGCTCGTGGCTAGGTTCCGTCGCGGCGGAATGCCGATGGGACGCGAAGACCTGGGCGCCGGTCCACAGGCCGAAGAAGATCAAAACCAGGCCGGCGAGTTGGCGCAGCCAGGGCTTGCGCGTCAGGGTTTGCATGCGCTGGGCGCCGGCGCCGGTCAACAGCATGGCCGGGAGGGTGCCGAGACCAAAGCCCAGCATCAGCCAGGCGCCTTGGACGGCGCTACCCGCACTCACCGTCCAAGCCAGGGCGCTATAGGTGAGCCCGCAGGGTAGCCAGCCCCAGAGCAGGCCGGCGGCCAGGGACTTATAGCCCCTGTCCAGCGGCAAGAGTCGCTTGGAGAGCGGGCTGATGCGCCGCCAGAGTCCGGCGCCCAGGGTCTCGACGCGGGTCAGGACCGGCCACCAGCGGCTGACATAGAGTCCCATGAGCACCAGAAAGGCGGCGGAGACCAGGCGTATGCCCTTGTTCACGGCCTCCGAGTCGGCGCCCAGGGCAAAGCCCCGGCCGATGCTGGCCACCAGGGCGCCGGCCAGGGCATAGGAGAGGATGCGGCCCAGGTTGTAGTTGAGCACATGGCCCCAGAGGCGCAGCCCATGCCGCGCGGGTTCCGGCAGGCTCAGGCTGAGCATGCCGACTATGCCACCGCACATGGCCACGCAATGGCTGGAGCCGAGCAGGCCAACCAGGAAGGCGGCGCTGAAGGTGCTGACAGAGTCCATGGTCGGTTCGCGTTGGGAAAACTGCCGCCGATTGTAGCGGGCGAGGGCAGTGCCGTCGCGCTGCGGAATGCCGCAGTCCGTCGGCCTCAGAAAGCAAAAAGCCGGCGCTAGGCCGGCTTTTTATCTTGATTGGTTGCGGGGACAGGATTTGAACCTGTGACCTTCGGGTTATGAGCCCGACGAGCTACCGGGCTGCTCCACCCCGCGTCAAGGCTGCGTATACTAGAGAGCTTGTTTGTCCTTGGCAAGAAGTTTTATTCCTTTTTTCGCTGGTATAATCGCTGTCCTTAAAAATATTTGGAATTAACAATGCCCGCATTCTTCGCCACGGCGCCGAAAGGCCTGGAATACCTGCTGGTCGACGAGCTCAAGGCGCTCGGCGCCGAATCGGCCAAGGAAGCCCTGGCGGGCGTGCATTTCGAGGCCGATCTGGCCACCGCCTACCGGGTCTGCCTCTGGTCGCGCCTCGCCAACCGCATCCTTATGCCCATCGCCGAGTTCGCCGCGCCGGACGCCGATGCCCTCTATAAAGAAGTCAGTCGTATCGACTGGAGCCGGCACCTGGCCCCCGAGGGCTCCCTGCTGGTGGATTTCTCCACCAGCCAATCGGCCATCGACCACGACCGCTACGGGGCACAGCGCGTCAAGGATGCCATCGTCGATCAATTCCGCGCCCGTTTCGACACCCGGCCCAGCGTCGAGGCCGAGCAGCCGGACCTGCGCGTCAATGTCTATCTGCGCCGTGACAAGGCGGTTCTCAGCATCGACCTGTCCGGCGCCAGCCTGCACCAGCGCGGCTACCGCCAGGGGCAGGGCGCCGCGCCGCTCAAGGAAAACCTGGCGGCAGCCCTCCTCATCCGCTCCGGCTGGCCTGTTATCGCCGAGGCCGGCGGGGCGCTCTGGGACCCCATGTGCGGCTCGGGCACCCTGGTCATCGAGGCGGCCCTGATGGCGGCCGACATCGCACCCGGCATCAGGCGCCCGTACTTCGGCTTCCTGGGCTGGTTGGGGCACGATGCCGCGCTCTGGGCCGAGCTCAAGGCCGAGGCCGAGGTGCGGCGCGAGGCGGGATTGCAACGCAACATCGGCAGGCTGCGCGGCAGCGATGTGAACCCCAAGGTCCTTGCCGCCGCCGAGGCCAATGCTCAAGCGGCCGGCGTCGAGGCGCTGGTGGAATTCGCGCGCATGGACGTCGCCGACGTGGATTGGCCGGAGCGCCCGGAGCGGGGTCTGCTCATCGTCAACCCGCCCTATGGCGAGCGCATTGGCGAGCGCGAGGAAGTGGAGCAGCTCTACGCCAAGCTGGGCCAGACCTTAAGCCGCTTCACCGGCTGGCAGGCCGGCGTGTTCACCGGCGACGCAGAGCTGGGCCAGAAGCTCGGCTGGCGCGCCAAGAAGCGCTATGCCTTGTTCAACGGCGCCTTGCCCTGCGTGCTTTTGACCTTCGATCTGCAGGAGCAGGCGCAGCGCGAGCGCCGGGACCCTAGCCTGGTCGTCGAGCTGGACTTGGCGCGCTTGTCCGACGGCGCCATGGCCTTCCGCAACCGCCTGCTCAAGAACGCCAAGAAGTTCGCCGCCTGGGCGGAAAAGGAAGGCGTGGACTGCTACCGCGTCTACGATGCCGATCTGCCGGAATACGCTGCCGCCATCGATGTCTACGGAGACTCCCTGCATATCCAGGAATATGCGGCGCCCGCCACGATCGATCCCAAGAAGGCCGACGAGCGTTGGCGCGAGCTGGTGCTGGTGGCGCCCGCCACCCTGGGCGTGCCGCCGGCCCGCGCCGCGCTGAAAGTGCGCCAGCGCCAGCGCGGCAAGGAGCAGTACGAGAAGGTTGCCGTGAAGGGCGAGTACCTGACGGCCCACGAGTACGGCCTGAAATTCGAGGTCAATCTCTTCGATTACCTGGATACCGGCCTGTTCCTGGACCATCGCCTGACTCGCAAGCTGGTGGGCGAGCTGGCGCGGGATGCGCGTTTTCTGAACCTGTTCGCCTACACCGGTTCGGCCACGGTGCATGCGGCGCGCGGCGGTGCGCGCACGACGACCACCGTGGACATGTCCAACACCTACCTGGATTGGGCGCAGCACAACCTGGAAACCAACGGCTATGGCGGGCCGGCCCACCGCTTCATCCAGGGGGACTGCCTGGCCTGGATGAAGGCCTGCAAGGAAAAATTCGACCTGATCTTCATGGATCCGCCGACCTTCTCCAATTCCAAGCGCATGCAGGGCACCCTGGACATCCAGCGCGACCATGTCTGGCTCATCGACGCCGCCATGCGCCTGCTCAGCCCGGACGGCGTGCTCGTGTTCTCCAATAATCTGCGCCGCTTCAAGCTGGACGATGAAGCCCTGGACATGTACCGCATCGAGGACATCAGCGCCAAGACCTTGCCGGCCGACTACGAACGCAACCCGCGTATCCACCAGGCCTGGCTGATCCGCCGCGGCCGAGATCAGGCTTAAGCATGCGCTTGGGCATACGCGCCAAGCTGTTCCTGATGTTCTTCGCGGTGATCCTCACCGTGTCGGGTAGCATCGGCAGCTACTTCTATTGGAACGCCCGCTCGGCCTTGATGGATAGCCTGCAGCAGCGCCTCAAGAGCAGCGCCGCCCTGGTCGTGCGCAGCGTCGATGCCCAAGCCCTGGACAAGATCCGCCAGCCGGCCGATGTGCACCTGGCCGAATACCAGAAGACCTTGGCGCGGCTGCGTTCCTGGGTGGCGAGCAATGAGGATCTGGCCTTCATCTACGTCATGCAGCGGAACACCGCGGGCGAGGTGAGCTTCCTGGTGGATTCCGATGCCAGCCCGGAACAGGCACAGCCGGGGGATCTCTATGAACCGGCGCCGCCGCAGATGCTGGCCGGATTCGACAAGCCCAGCGTCGATGACAGCATCCTGGAGGATGCCTGGGGTTCGTTTCTGACCGGCTATGCGCCGGTGCCGGGTAGGGAAGGGCGTTATCTGCTCGGCATCGACATGCGCGCAGACGAGGTCGAGGCCAAGTTCCAGCGCCTGCACCTGTCCGGCGCCGTTTCCTTGGCGCTGTCTCTGTGCCTCGCCTGGCTGTTCAGCGCCTGGGTGTCGCGGCAATTCCTGCGCCCGGTGCAAACCGTGATCAGCCAATGCGAGCACATGGCCGCGGGGCAGGCGGGTTTGCGCATCGACCTACGCACTGGCGATGAGCTCGACACCTTGATCGGCGCCTTCAACCGCTTGTCCTCCGCCCTGCGCGACGAGGCCGAGAGCACGGACGCCGCGCGTCTGCGCCTGTCAGTCCAGGAAGCGGCCATGGAGGCGCAGATCCAGCGCCGGGTCAGCGATCTGAGCTCGCTCAATGCCGAACTGCTCGCCGAGAGCAAGGCTCTGCGCCTGGCCAACGAGGCCTTGTCCGCCGAACTGCGCCGCGACGAGTTGACCGGCCTCGCCAATCGCAAGGCGGCCATGGCCATGCTGGACGATCTGCGCACCCAGGCCCAGCGCGGCGGGCGCAGCTTTTCCCTTCTGCTGATCCTCATGGAACCGGATGGGGAACGGCGGCAGATCCCGCCGGGGGCCCTGGACGAAACCCTGCGGCGTTTCGCCTTCCGGGCGCAAGGCTATTTGCGCGAGGGTGACATCATGGCGCGCTTCGAAGCCTTTCAGTTCCTGGTCATCATGCCCGGCGCCAGCCTCGCTCAGGCCGAGGCGCTGGCCATGGAGCTGGCCGATAAGCTGGGCGTGCGCGAGACCGTGGCCCACGCGGGCGAGGAACTGGGTCTTTCCCGCTATTTCGGGGCGGCCCACTATCAGCTGGGTGAGAGCATCCTGGCTTGCCTGGAGCGGGTTTGGCTGTCTCTGCCCCGACGTTAATATCGCGGCTTCTTTTCCTTTCTTTTCAAGCAATTCCCTTTGCCCCTTGTCTTTGTTCGCAGAAATCAGGTAAAAACTTTGCTAAGGCCGGCAAAGCGTTGGAAATGCGTCCGGCCCAGCGTCCAGGGATTGGACATGACGGCAAGGCCGCAATCTCCACGGGAAGGAGGACATCTATTGCGATTCGCTGGTGAGGGTGGAATGGTGCGTAAGCTGATCGGTATGTTCGGGATCGTGGGGGCGCTGTTTAGCGCCGGATTGCAGGCTGAGACGGTGGAGGACATTCAAGCGGCCAAGGTCGGGAATGCTTCGTTGGTGCTCAACGGCCTGGGTCTGAACAGCTTCCTGCGCGAGGAGCGTGCCGTGGGCGCGCTGTATACCGAAAGCAAGAGCAGCGATCCGGAGGCCATCGTCAATTCGACCGGGCCCAAGCGCATGGAACTGCGCATCATCACCGGCCGCTTGTCGGCTCGCAACTTCGCTCAACAGTGGAGCGAGGGCATTTCCCTCAACAACAGCGGCGATGACTGGCGTAACCACGCCGGCCAGATTGTGGCCTTCTCCAAGCTGTTTCAGCAGAATTTGACCACGGGCGATCATGTGGTCATCGACTATGTGCCGGAGTCGGGCACGGTGGTCAGTGTCAATGGAACCCAACTAGGCAAGATCGAGGGCAAGGAGCTGTACCCTTTGCTACTGCGCACCTGGATCGGCGCGCGTCCGCCTTCGGAGGCCTTCAAGACCGGGGTCCTCGGAAAGCTTGCTGAACCGGATGGCAAGGCGCTGGCCGAGCGATTCGTCAATCTCCAACTGTCCGAGGCGCGGATCGCCGATATGAAGAAGGCGGAGGATGAGCGCAAGAAAGCCGAGGAAGAGACCAAGCTCGCCGAGGAGAAAAAGAAAAAAGACGAGGAAGAGCGCCTGGCCAAGGAGAAACAGGCCAAGGCTGAAGCCGATCAGATCGCCAAGTTGGAAGCCGAGAAAGCGGCCCTCCAGAAGCAGCTGGAGGCGCAGAAGAAAGCCGCCGCCACGGCGCCGGCGGCTGCTGCTCCCGCTCCTTCCGCTCCGGCGCCAGTGGCGACCGCGGCCAGTGCCGAGAAGTCGGCCGCCGACAAGCTGACCGAGTATCGCATGCGCAACACTTACGAGAAGCAGCTGCTCAAGGCCGTGCGCTCCAAGCTGGAATACCCGGCTCTGGCCTACCGCCGCAAGATCGAGGGCAGCGCCATCCTGCGCGTGAACATCAACCGCGAGGGCATGGTGCAGAAGACCGTCATGGAGCTGTCCTCGGGTAAACAGATTCTCGATGATGCCGCCCTGAAGATGGTTCAGGACTCCTCACCCCTGCCGGCCATCCCGGCGGAAATTTCCGACAACGAGTTCGAGTTCCTGGTGCCCATCAGCTTCAAGATCGACAAGAAGTAGCCTTCCCCGATCACCGGCTCGGTTGGCAGAGCGAATAGCCCCCGCGCGGGGCTATTCTTTTTTGTCCGAACCGTTATGATCGGCCTTCGATCTCTTAGCAGCGGAACGGAATATGCAGATTTCCTCGAACTTTGACAGCGGCAATATCCTGGTTCAGCGCCTGGACTCACCGGAGACCATCGAGCTGGCCATACGCCGCGACACCAACTGCGAGTTCATGCAGTGGTTCCATTTCCGCCTGCAGACCACCGCCGGGCTGGCTCATCGTCTCGCCATCACCAACATCAAGGACACGAGCTATATGGAGGGCTGGACCGGCTACTACGCCGTGGCCTCCTATGATCGCGAGGAATGGTTCCGCGTCCCTACTCGCGTCGAGAACGACCAGCTCATCATCGAACACACGCCGGATTACGACGCGGTGTTCTATGCCTACTTCGCGCCTTATTCCTACGAACGCCACCTGGACCTGGTGCACAGCGCCCAATTTTCCCCGTACTGCGAACTGAGCGTGCTGGGCCAGTCCGTGCAGGGGCGGGACATGCACCTACTGACCGTGGGCGAACAGGATGATGGCAAGCGCAAGATCTGGGTCATCGCCCGTCAGCACCCGGGCGAGACCATGGCCGAGTGGTTCATGGAGGGCTTCATCGAGCGCCTGTTGGACGAGGACGATGCCTTGAGTCGCAAGCTGCGCGACGAAGCCGTGTTCTACCTGGTGCCCAATATGAACCCGGATGGCGCCGTCAATGGCAATCTGCGCGGCAATTATGCCGGTCGCAACCTCAACCGCGAGTGGCTGGAACCCAGCATGGAAGCCAGCCCCGAGGTGTTCCTGGTACGTCAGGCGATGCACGCGACAGGCGTGGATCTGCTCCTCGACATCCACGGGGACGAGGCCTTGCCCTACAACTTCATCGCGGCCTGCGAAGGGATCCCGGCATACGACGAGCGCATGGCCGGACTTGAACAGCTGTTCAAGTCCGCGTATGTCGCCGCCACCCCAGACTTCCAGACCGAGCACGGCTATGCCATCGACAAGCCGGGCGAGGCAAATTTGAGCATGGCCAGCAACTATGTCGGCCAGCACTTCGGCTGCCTGGCCCTGACCCTGGAGATGCCCTTCAAGGACAACGCAAGCCTTCCCGACTATGAGTTCGGCTGGTCGCCGGCGCGCTCCATGAAGCTGGCGCAGGCCATTTTCCACCCGATCGCGACCGTGTTGCCGCAACTCCGCTAAGCGGGCTTACCGAGGCTGAAGCCCGGGGTTACAATAGTCCACGAAACTGACCATCAGGTCATGCGCCGGCCATCCCGCCGGCGCCTTGCTTTTCAGGCACTTGCTTTTTCAGGAAACCGCTATGTCGCGCATTCTCATTCTCGGCGCCGGCTATGTCGCCGGTCCGCTGGTCGATGTCCTGCATCGCCGCCTCGACAATGAAATCACACTGGCCAGCCAGTTCCTCGCCGAGGCGCAAGCCTTGGCCAAGGGCCGCGAACGCATCGCGCCGGCGGTCCTGGATGTCAATAATGCCCATGCTCTGGGGGAGCTGGTCAAGGCTCATGACCTGGTTGTCAGCTTCGTGCCCTATCTGTTCCACATGAAGGTCGCGGAACAGTGCCTGGCCCATGGCAAGCATCTGGTCACCGCCAGCTATGAGCAGCCGGCCATGAAGGCTCTGGATGCGGAAGTCGCCGCCAGGGGTCTGACCTTCCTCAACGAGATCGGCCTCGACCCGGGTATCGACCATTTGTCTGCCATGCGCATCATCGACGAGGCCCATGCCGAAGGCGCCAAGGTGGAGAGCTTCGTGTCCTGGTGCGGCGGCCTGCCGGCGCCGGATGCCAACGACAATCCCTTGGGCTACAAGTTTTCCTGGGCGCCGCGCGCGGTGCTGCTTGCTCTCCTGAACGAGGCACGCTTCCGCCGTGCCGGTGTCGACGTTGCCCTGAGCCGCGACGAGTTGCTGCCGTCGACCTCCCCGGTTCAGGTAGGCGCCGAACTGGCACTGGAAGGCTACCCGAACCGCAACTCCTTGAATTATGAAGCCATTTACGGTATCGACGGCGTCAAGGACCTGTTGCGCGGCACGCTGCGCTACCGGGGCTTCGCCGCCATCCTGCACGCCGCCAAGCATTGCGGCCTCCTGGACGTCGATGCTGACCCGAGTCTGGAGCAGGGCGCCGAGCCATTGGGCTGGCAGGCCCTGATCGCACGCCAACTGGGTATGACCTCGCCGCTCGCCGCCACGGCCTTGCCCTTCTCCAAACCGGTCCAGGAGGCATTTGCCTGGCTGGGCCTGTTGGACGGCGGCCCTGTGCCCCAGGCCGGCAACCGCTTGGATGCCTTCTGCGAGCTGCTGAAAGCGAAGCTGCAGTACCGCGAGGGCGAGCGCGATATGGTGGTGCTGCACCACAAGTTTGTTATCCGCAAGACCGATGGCTCGGTGGAGCGCAAGACCTCCACGCTTATCGCCTATGGCGAAGCGGGTGGCTATACTGCCATGGCGAAGACCGTCGGCATCCCCGCCGCTCTGGCCGCCCAGCTGATCTTGGATGGCAAGATCGACCGGCGAGGCGTGATTTTACCGGTCACCCAGGATGTCTATGAGCCGTTGCTTGATGCCCTCGCTCACGAGGGTATAAGCTCAGACGAGCGAAGTTTCGCCGGGGACGATCCGGCTTTCCTCGCGGAACTGCGCTCGCAACGCTAAAAAAGGCGGACATAGAAGCCCGCCTGAGCATCAAAGGATTTGTTCATGCGGGAATTTCTAGCACGACTTTTCCCTGGCCGTGCCACGCCCCCGACGGCGGCAAGCGCTGTCGCGCCTGAGCTCCGGGAACTCCTCGCCCGAGTTCCCGAGCCTGTCGCCTTTGTTCGCCTCGACGCTAACGACTGCATCGCCAGCCAGGCCTTCCTAGATCTGCGCGGCGACCTTGGTTGGCAACCGGACGAATCCCTCCAGGCATGGCTGAATCGCAACCGCATTTCACCGACGGCCTCTTGCTCCTGCATGACGGCGGATGGTCGGCGTTGGCTCTTGCATCTCTCCCCGCTCACTCAACACGATTACTGGTTAAGCCTGGAGAGGGAGCGTTTACCTTCCGTTGACGCCGGTGACGGCGATCCCAGGCTTTCCGCACAGATATTTGGGCAAGCCAGCGTCGGCATCGCCCTAGTGCGCGATGGCGTCTTCGCGCGCGTGAATGAAAAGTTTTCCGAGCTCTTCCTCTATGAGTCGGACGATCTCTTGGGGCAGTCCATTTCCAGCCTGTTCGCCGAGCCAGGACAGGGGCGCGCCGTCATCGACATCGTCCGCGAGGCCTTGCAGCACGGCGGCGATGTGGAGAATGAGTACTTTTTACGCCGGCGGGACGGTCGGCAATTCTGGTGCAATCTTTCCGTTCGCGCCATCGCGGATGAGGGCGGTGGATTCAGCGAAATCTGGGTGTTCAAAGATGCAAGCCTGCATAAGGGCATCGAAGACAATTTGCGCCAAGCGGCGGTCGTCTTCGAGAGCTCGGCGGATGGCATCATCATTCTCGATGCCCGCCGCAACATCAAATTGGTGAACTCTTCCTTTTCGCGAATCACCGGCTATGCCTCCGAGGAAGTGATCGGTAAAAATCCGCGCATGTTCAATTCCGGAAAGCAAAGCCAGGAGTTTTACGAGCGGTTGTGGGCTCATGTCGAGAAGAAGGGGCCCTGGCAGGGGGAAATCTGGAACCGCCGGAAAAATGGCGAGTTGTACCCGGAATGGTGCTCGGTGACTCCGGTGCGTGGCTCTGGCGGCGATATCCTCGAATACGTGATGATTTTCAGCGACATCACGCAACGTAAGCAAATCGAGAATCGTCTGCGCTACCAAGCCAATTTTGATGCGCTGACCGATTTGCCAAATCGCTCGCTGTTCATCGATCGCCTCACTCAAGGCCTGGTGCGCGCGCGGCGCGAGGGGACCACGCTAGCACTCCTGTTCATCGACCTGGATCGCTTCAAGAACATCAATGACACGCTCGGTCATAGTGCCGGCGACAAGCTTCTGGTCGCGGTGGCCAGGGAGTTACGCAATTGCGTACGTGAAAGCGACACCATCGCGCGCTTCGGCGGTGATGAGTTCGCGGTCATTCTTTCGCCCATTTACGGACCGAAGAATGCCAGTACCGTGGCGCAGAATCTGCTCAAGGTGCTTTCCCGCCCCTACGATATCGATGGGTATGAGGCCGTGGTCGGCGGCTCCATCGGTATCACCGTGTTTCCGAGCGATGGCACGACCACAGAGGAGCTGGTGAAGAACGCCGATGCCGCCATGTACCGCGCCAAGGAGCAGGGACGGAATAATTATCAATTCTTCACCAATGAAATGCAGCAGGCCGCCTTGGCGCGGATGAATCTCGAGCGCGATCTGCGCTATGCCGTGGAACGCAACGAGTTGTTGCTCAATTTTCAGCCACAGCTCGGTGTCGCTTGCGGCTATGTCAAGGGAATGGAGGTCCTGGTGCGCTGGCAACATCCGCGCCGTGGCGCCGTTTCACCAGTCGAATTTATAGGATTGGCTGAAGATACCGGCATGATCGTCGCCATCGGTGAATGGGTGTTGCGCACGGCATGCCAACAGTATCGAGTCTGGCAGGACCAGGGCATCGCGCCGCCGCGG
Source organism: Gammaproteobacteria bacterium (assembly GCA_016182845.1). Taxonomy (GTDB): domain Bacteria; phylum Pseudomonadota; class Gammaproteobacteria; order Enterobacterales; family Permianibacteraceae; genus JACPFT01. The sequence continues at coordinate 72,124 of JACPFT010000012.1, read as the reverse complement.
TTCGCCGTGAATGTCTCTGGTCGGCAGTTTGCGGCGCACAATTTCATCAAGACTGTTTCGTCCATCCTGCACGAAACGGCGGTAGAACCTGCGTGCCTCGAGTTGGAACTGACGGAAAGCATCCTCATGAAGGACGAAGAGCGCGTCATCAGCACACTCAACCAATTGCGTGCCATGGGCGTGCTTATCTCTATCGACGATTTCGGTACGGGCTATTCGTCCTTGAGCTACTTGAAGCGATTCCCCATCAATACCCTGAAAATTGACCGAAGCTTCGTTATGGACATTCCTAGTGACGCCGATGACGTTGCGATCGTCAAGGCCATTATCAGCATGGCGCATACCTTGAAGCTGGAAGTGGTTGCGGAAGGCGTGGAGGACGAGGAGCAGGTGAGTTTCTTGCGCGATTTGGACTGTGATTACATCCAGGGCTACCACTACAGCCGGCCGCTGGGAACGGAACAGTGCACGAACTTTCTGGCTCTGGAACACTCGACGCGCTGGCATGAAGGCACCCAGCAAATCGTATGAGAGTCCGCCAGCGGTTTGGCGCTCTTTGCGTTGCAGAGAGGCATGCGGAGCTTGTCGAGGGGGAGGCGAATGGCCCGAGTGCTGTCTCTTTTGACTAATCGTCCCGGCTCGCGCCCGGTTCCGCGAACGCCTACACGGCTTGAGAAGAACGATAGCCGCCGAGGCTTTTTGTTCGGCCATTGGCCGCGTAGATGTCCGTGTCCACGGGTTGGCCTTTTAGCAGGCGTAGATTCCGCTCCAGGGTCCGACTTGCCAGGTTGATGGCTCGACCGTTGGCCAGATTCATGGCCTGGCAGCGGCTTAAGCGATCCTTGATTTCCTGCCAAAGCGTGCTCAAGGCGGCATGATCCTGTGTATCGGCGCGCGCCAGCAATTGCACAAGGCCTATTGTCGCCTTGGGATTGTTCTCGCCTAGGAATACCCGCAGATTCGTCATGCTGCTTTCCAGTTCGGCCAGGCAGCGGCTCTTGCGTTCCGCCAAGGCCGTGTTGGCGTCCAGGGAGGGATGTACCAGCAGCTCTTTCTCCGCAGCGAGCAATTGCAGGAGTTGTCCGAGCACGGCGCTTTGCTTAGAAAGCACTTGGTGCAGGGGATGATGGGCTTGCGGAGTGCTCATTGGGCCATTCTTCCACTCAACGATTCAACTCGCGTTCCAAGCCGAGTAGGCGTGCGGCCACGCGCTGGCTATTGACCGAGTAGCGACCGGCGCTCACTTCCTCACGGAGGCGGGCAACTTTCTCAGCGTCGAAAGCCGGCTCGCGGCTGAGCTTCCCTATCAAGCCTTGAAGCTCCCGTGCCCGGCTGGTGATTTGCACCTTGTCGGAGGCATGAACATCCTCCGGTGAAGGCGGGGTGTTGACGACGGGGCCAGCCTGAGGCTTCTGGCTGTCCTTGGTGTCCGCCACCGAGGTCTTCGCCGTCGCCGGCCCGCCGTTCAGTGTGCGAATGTCTATGGCCATGTCTCGTATCCTAGGGTTCTATGCCTCGGTTATCGGCGTCGTGCCAACCAACTTTAGCGTCAATTGGGGCTATAAGGCGATTTCCACTTCCGCCGGGCCGGTGACTCTGGCTTGAACCACTCGCTGTGAGCTTTGGTTTCTCACCATGACGCGCTGGCCCAGGTTGGCGTCGGCCGTTGCTATTCCGGGGATCTTGACGGTCAAACGCGGGCCGCGAGCGGCGATCGTAATCAGTTCCCCTTTACAAATCAGGCAGATATCATCTGTCGTCAGGGGTTGCTCGGCCTGTAGATTGCGTTTGAGCTGGGCGCCGGCATAGGGGGTCGCCGTATCCAGCGGAACGCCCCGTAAGCCGGCGACGTCCACCTCGCGGATCTCCAAGTCGCCTGCTGACAGGCGGGTGCCGCGAGCGCTGGCGCCACGGCTGACCAAGACCGGCATGTAACGGGCCACACGGACGGGGACATACACTGTCCAGTTTTTTGGCGTGGAACAGCTGACTGCCACCGTCAGATTGCTGCCCCCCGGATTGCCAGGAGCCAGCTTGCTGGTAAGCGGATTGGCGCAGGCGCTTAGCTGCAAACGGGGATCCAGGCTTCCGATTCGGTATTCCTGACGGCTGACGCTTGGTTTCACCGGTTGTGCGTCGAAGTACTCACGCACGCTTTGCGTGATGGAGCCGAGGGGCTGATACGGGCTTGCGTGAACCAATCCCGACCAGAAAGCCAGGGCTGAGACAACGATAGTGTTGTGTTTTTTCACGAAAAATGGCCTACCCTATACTCATTAGCCGGTCGCTGTGCCTGTTAGCGTCGGAACTTTGACGGTTCTGATTTACAGGTGATTGAAGCAAACAGCGTGCCTAAATCGTTCGTATTGTGGCGTAGCCGCAATACGATGGAGTTCGGAGCGATCTATGTCGGGTATTCTGGATTCGGTCAACCAACGTACTCAAATGGTCGGGCAAAACCGCCTGGAGCTGTTGCTGTTCCGGCTTGGTGACCGACAACGCTATGGCATCAATGTGTTCAAGGTGCGCGAGGTCCTGCAATGTCCTCGCCTGACGGAAATGCCCAAGCGTCATCCCGTCGTGCGTGGTGTCGCCCACATACGTGGAGCCACCCTACCCATCATCGACTTGCGCATGGCGGTCGGTAAGTCACCCATTGTCGACCTCTCGACGGCATTCGTGATCATCGCCGAATACAATCGGTCCATTCAGGGCTTCTTGGTCAGCTCGGTAGAGCGCATCATCAACTTGAACTGGGGCGAGATACATCCCCCGCCGCAAGGCAGCGGCAAGAACAACTACCTGACCGCGGTGACCAAGGTTGACGATGAATTGGTCGAGATTGTTGATGTTGAAAAGATTCTCGCCGAGATTGTGCCGCCGGCTTCTTCCGTCAGCCCCGAGGTCATCGAGGACAAGCTGGCTGAGGCGGCAACGAAGGCCACGGTCTTGATTGCAGATGATTCTTCCGTGGCTCGCAATCAGGTTCGCAAGACCCTGGAGCAGGTTGGGGTTCAAGTGGTGGCGGCGAAGGACGGCAGCGAAGCGCTGAGCTTGCTGAATGATCTGGCGGAAGACGTCAATGACATCAATGACAAGATTCTGATGGTCATTTCCGACATTGAAATGCCAGAAATGGACGGATATACGCTGACCGCCGAGATTCGTTCCAACCCCAAACTGGCTAAACTGTACGTTGTTCTACATACTTCGCTGTCGGGGGTTTTCAACCAGGCGATGGTACAGAAAGTGGGAGCGGATCATTTCATTGCCAAATTCCAGCCCGACATACTGGCCAAGACGGTACAGGACCAGTTGAAGCGCCGGCTGGGCATACCGGTTGATGCCTGATAACAAGGACCGGATAGCCATAACGTGAGTTTAGCGAGTCAACAGTCCGCCATCTCGGCGCCGGATTATGAAGCGTTCCGCCGGTATTTGCAGGATGCTTGCGGCATTTTATTAGGCGACAACAAGCAGTATCTGGTCGCCAGCCGCTTGGCGCAGATTCTGCGCGAAAACCAGATCGATTCTCTGGCAGAGCTTATCAGCCGCATCCGTCAGATGCGCTACAACGACCTGCGCCAGGCGGTCATCGACGCGATGACCACCAATGAGACGCTGTGGTTTCGCGACACCTACCCGTTTGAAGTCTTGATGTCCCAGATTTACCCTGGTTTCAAGGGCCAGAACCAACCCGTTCGAATATGGTGCGCGGCTTGTTCCTCTGGTCAGGAGCCGTACTCCATTAGCATGACGACCGAAGAGTATTTAATGCGCGCACCCGGCGCCTTGCCTGGTGGCGTGCAGATCGTGGGTACGGATATTTCCGCGCAGATGCTCAAGCTTGCGGAACAAGGGAAGTACGAGCATCTATCTCTTGCCCGTGGCCTCTCTCCCGAGCGCAAGCAGCGTTTTTTTGAGTCGGTCGACAATGGCGAACGCTGGCAAATCAAGGCGAACATTCGCCGCCGCTGCTCGTTTCGCCCACTCAATCTCATGGACGCCTACACCCCCCTGGGCCGCCATGAGATCGTGTTCTGCCGCAATGTCCTGATCTACTTCTCCGCCGATCTCAAGGCGAAAATCATCGACAAGATCGCCAACAGCCTGCAGCCGCGTGGCTATCTGTTCCTAGGCGCCTCCGAATCCATGGCTGGATTGTCAGAGCGTTTCGAAATGATTCGCTGCAATCCCGGCATAGTCTATCGGCTCAAGTAAGCTCCAAACTCGTCCGACATGCGTTTGCGCCGGCTTGCCGCCGGGCGGCGGTGTTTTGCCGCCCTCGCCAGGCATGAATCGCTAACTCATTAAAAAGAATAGATAAAATGTAATGGCATAGGCTTTGCTTGCACAAGTTACACAGTCTAACCCTTTGCCATCGCCATGAGCATCAACCTCGACAAAGCCTTCGGTATCCATGCCCAAGCCTTGGAGCTTCGCTCCTCGCGGGCCGAGCTCTTGGCCAACAACTTGGCTAACGCCGACACGCCGAACTTCAAGGCCAAGGACTTCAACTTTCAAACCGCCTTGGAAGCTGCCGTAAAAGGACAGCAGGCCGGATTGCAGCAAACTCATGCGCGCCATCTGCGAACGGCTGCATACGATCAAGGCTATAGAACCCAGTACCGAACGCCGCTACAACCCGATACGGGCGACGGAAACACGGTGGATGCGGATCATGAGCAGACGGCATTTGCACAGAATGCCCTGGAATACCAGATGAGCCTCAGCTTTCTGAACAACCGTATCCAAGGCCTGCTGCGGGCCATACGTGGCGAGTAAGGTGGGAGAACAACGATGAGCCTGTTCAATGTGTTCGATATAGCCGGTAGCGCCCTGGGCGCGCAGTCGGTGCGCCTGAATACGACCGCCAGCAACATGGCGAATGCCGACAGCATTGCCTCCAGCATCGACGAAACCTATAAGGCGCGGCATCCGGTGTTTGCCGCGCTGCAGGCCTCGTTAAGCGGCCAGGCCGACGCGGATGCCAATGCCGGCGTACAGGTGACCGGCATCGTCGAAAGCCAGAAGGAAGCTCAGGCCGTCTATATGCCGGATAATCCGATGGCTGACGCTCAGGGCTATGTATATCGCCCCAACGTCAACATCGTTGAGGAAATGGCGGACATGATCTCGGCATCGCGTTCTTACCAAGCCAATGTGCAGGTGGCCAATACCGCAAAGCAGCTGGTCTTGCGCACGCTGCAACTGGGTCAGTAGGGGGGAGAATGACTACTACCAATACTTCCATTTTCGATGACCTTGGCCTGCGTCGGGTTTCTGACCAACAGAGTTCGCGGATTCCGAAAAAGGAATTGAGCCAGGACGATTTTCTGAAGCTGCTCACTACTCAGTTGCGCAATCAGGATCCGCTCAAACCCTTGGACAACAATGAGTTTATCGCGCAGATGGCGCAGTTCAGCAGCGTCGACAGCTTGCAGAAATTGCAGGGAAGCTTCGAAACGCTGTCCAGTTCCCTTACCTCCAACCAGGCGCTGCAAGCTTCGGCCTTGGTGGGGCGGTCGGTTCTTGTCAACGGAAATTACGGCTATCTCAGCGATGAGCAAGGAATCGGTGGCTACATCGACGTGCCGCGCGGTGCGGAAAACATCAAAATCACTATCGAAAACTCGGCGGGGGTTGTGGTGCGTGAACAAAGCGTGCCCCAACTCGATGCTGGCGAGCAGCCTTTCGCCTGGGACGGGAAAGACTCGTCGGGCACGGACTTACCGTCCGGCCGTTACCGCATTGTGGTATCCGGAAGCGTGGGCGGCAAAACGGAAACCTTCACGACGCAATTCTACGCCCGCGTCGACAGCGTCAACCTCGGGCGCAACGGCGAAGGCATCACCTTGAATCTGGCTGGAATGGGTAAAGTCCCGCTGGCCGATGTGACTCAGATCGGTTGACCCCAAAGGAGTAAGAACATGTCGTTTAACACTTCCCTTAGCGGATTGAATGCGGCCCAGGCGGACTTGGGCGTAACCAGTAACAATATCGCCAATGTCAACACCACCGGGTTCAAAGAGTCGAGAGCCGAATTTGGGGACATCTTTGCCAATGCAGCATTTGGTCGAAGTGCGCGCACGGCTATTGGTAGCGGTGTGATCTTAAATCGAGTCGCTCAACAATTCAGTCAGGGAAATTTAGATTTTACGTCTAACATTCTTGATTTGGCATTAGCAGGGGATGGTTTCTTTGTTGTTGCCCCTAACATATCGAGTGATGAGCGTGTTTATACACGTGCTGGCGCGTTTGGTGTAAATAGCGAAGGCTTTGTTGTGAACGGTACCGGTCAGATTCTACAGGCGTTTCCGGTGAATCAAGACGGCTCGGTAACATCAACCTCACTTGCCAATACCGTCGAGTTGCAGTTGCCAGCTACTGCTGGGACGCCGCAGGCAACGAGCTCAATAGCCTTGGGATTGAACCTTTCGGCGAACGCTCCCGCGCTGGATCCTGCGCTGTTTGATCCTAGCGACAATGACACATTCACGGCATCAACTTCAGTAAAAATCTACGATTCACTGGGGAATTCACATATAGCGACACAGTATTATGTCAAGAGCAATACGGCGGCGAATACATGGTTCAATTTTCTGTATGTGGATGGTTCTGCCGTTGACTATTCGGCAGGTACGGCGTCAGGTGTTGGTAACAATGTGGCACTGGAGATTGCATTTGATAACGCGGGTACATTAAGTACAATTAACGGAGCAGCGCCAGCTAGCGTTGATACTGTTGCTATAGCTTACGCAGGAGGCGCTGCATCTGCGACTATAGGTGTCAGCTACAGCGGTAGTACCCAGCTGGCGGGAACGGCTAGTGATTCCTTCTTGAATGTAAATTCATTGTCTCAAAATGGCTTCGCCACCGGTAAGTTGACAGGAATTGAAGTTAGCGATACGGGGGTTGTCAGGGCGAACTACACCAACGGCCAAAGTGTGGCGTTGGGTAAGGTGGCGCTGGCTCGCTTCACCAACGTGCAAGGCCTCTCGCAGCTGGGTGACTCAACATGGGCCGAGACCACGGACTCAGGCCAGGCCATAGCCGGTGAAGCGGGTAGCAACACCTTCGGGTTGATACGCTCTGGCGCGCTCGAAGCCTCCAATGTCGATCTGACTGCTGAACTGGTTGATCTAATCACGGCCCAGCGTAATTTTCAGGCGAATGCTCGCGCCATAGAGACCAACAACGCCGTGACGCAGACTATCATCCAGATCCGCTAGTAGTCCTGTATAACCAAGAGCCGGTTCTGCCGGCTCTTTTCTTTTGGCACGTTTCTCGCTTTAGTCCTGACAAGGCTCTTGCTGCGTCAGGATTCTGACTATGGACCGCTTACTCTATCTGGCGATGAATGGCGCTAGGGAATCCATGTATTCCCAGTCCAAGGTCGCCAACAATCTGGCCAACGCCAATACCACGGGCTTCCGCGCCGACAAGGCGGAATTTCGCGCACTGCCGGTGTTCGGCGATGGCCATCCTAGCCGAGTTTTCACCATGGGTGAACGGCCCGGTTATGACTTTGCGCAAGGCGGGGTCATGACGACGGGTCGGGACCTTGATGTCGTGGTTAAGGGGCAGGGTTGGCTGGTTGTGCAGGGGCGTGATGGTTCGGAAGGGCTGACGCGCGCGGGCGACTTGCGCGTAAATGCCGAAGGCGTCTTGGAGACCGGCAGCGGATTGCCGGTGCTTGGCGATGGTGGCCCAATCACCTTGCCGCCCTTCGAGACCATCGAAATTGGCGGCGATGGGACCATCAGCATTCGTCCCCAGGGCGCGCCGCCTACCGCACTAGTGCCGGTGGAGCGTCTGCGTCTGGTCAATCCCGATCCAAAACAGCTGGACAAAGGCGCGGATGGCTTGTTTCGCTTGCGCGACGGCTCTGTGGCTGTTGCCGACGCATCGATCAAATTGGCCTCGGGAGCTCTGGAAGGCAGCAATGTCAATCCAGTTCAGGAGTTGACCGAGTTGATCGAATTGTCCAGAAAATTCGAGCTGCAGATAAAGATGATGCGAACGGCCCAGGACAATGATGCAGCTCTGGACCAACTCTTGCAGTCATAAATTTAAACGGTTGATGTGCGCCAGAATCGCGTCCATCCCGAACCTTCGTGAGGTAGAGTATGCACCCGGCACTGTGGGTAGCCAAGACCGGACTCGATGCGCACCAGACTAACATCGACGTCATTTCCAACAACCTGGCAAATGCCAGTACGACGGGTTATAAGCGTTCGCGCGGCGTCTTCGAGGATTTGCTCTATCAGAATGTTCGGCAGCCTGGCGCCCAGTCGAGTCAAAATACCCAGCTTCCCAATGGCTTGATGCTTGGTGCCGGCACGCATGTCGTGGCGACTCAGAAGACGTTTACCCAAGGGAATATCCTGAATACCAGTAATTCCCTGGATGTAGCGGTAAACGGCCGGGGCTTTTTTCAAATTTTGATGCCGGATGGTACGCTAGCCTACACGCGAGATGGCCAATTCTCCTTGGATAACACCGGGCAGTTGGTGACGTCCGGAGGTGGGTATGTGGTTCAACCGGCGATCACCATTCCCCAGGATGCTCAAAGCATCACCATAGGCACAGACGGAACAGTATCGGCACAAATTCCAGGCCAGGCGGCTCCCGCCGTGGTCGGGAATCTGGAGTTGAGCAACTTCGTCAACCCCTCAGGCCTCGAGCCCATTGGCGAGAACCTGTTCCGCGAGACACAGGCTAGTGGCGCCCCTATCAATGGAGCACCGGGTCTGGATGGGCGCGGCCGACTACTGCAAAATGCCCTGGAAACCTCGAATGTCAGCGCTGTGGAGGAATTGGTCAATCTCATTGAAGCGCAAAGAACCTATGAAATGAATGCCAAGGTCATCTCATCCGTTGATCAAATGCTGCAATTCATCAACCAGACGATTTAAGCTGGGGTAGGATTATGCGATACTCACTATCCCTCGCCGCGAGCATTTCTTTTCTGATTACGATTTCGGGTTGCGCAGGATTCACTCCAGCCAGCCCGGACGATCCATTCTATGCCCCCGTTATTCCTCAGACCGAACAAAAGCCGCCGGTTGCGAATGGGGCAATATACAACCCGATGAGCGCTGGCTTCCTGCTGGAAGAAAGGAAGGCAAGGCGCGTCGGCGATCTTATTACGGTCCTCTTGGTCGAAAGCACCAATGCGCAATCCAAAGCCGACACGAAGCTGAAGAAGGAATTTGATAATTCCTTCGATGCCCCTGTACTACTGAATGACGCGGCCGATGCGCTGCCAATCGGCGTAGATCTTGGCAGCAAGCGAAAGAATACCGCAGAGGCCGAAAGCAAGCAGAATAATCGGCTGTCGGGCACGATAACCGTGCATGTTGCACAGGTCCTAGCAAACGGAAACCTCGTTATCCGCGGCGAAAAATGGGTTCAGGTCAATCGGGGGAATGAATATATCCGTCTGTCCGGTATCGTTCGCCCGGAAGATGTGAGTGCGTCCAATACGGTGGATTCGACTCGTGTTGGCAACGCAAGGATTTCCTATAGCGGCACTGGCGAGTTGGCGGAGGCAAATACCCAAGGCTGGCTATCGCGATTCTTCAACAGCCCCTGGTGGCCATTCTAAGGAGTCAGGTAATGCGGTGTTTCAAGTACCTGTTCCTGAGCTTGCTGGTCGTTTCGCAGGCAGCCCTTGCCGAACGCATCAAGGATCTGGCTCAAGTCCAGGGTGTGCGTTCTAACCCGTTGATTGGCTACGGGCTGGTGGTTGGGCTTAATGGTACTGGCGAGCAGCAGATCTATACCCAACAATCCTTCGCCACGATGCTGAGCCGCTTTGGGATTACCATGCCCTCCGGTATCGCGCCGAAGATGAAGAATGCGGCGGCTGTCGCAGTGCATGCGGAATTGCCAGCCTTCGTCAAACCGGGGCAGGCCATCGACATCACTGTTTCGAGCATTGGTGATGCCAAGTCCTTGCGCGGCGGCACTTTGTTGATGACACCGCTGCGCGGCGTCGATGGCGAAGTGTATGCCATTGCCCAAGGTAACCTCGTCGTTGGTGGCTTCGGCGCGGAAGGTTCCGATGGCTCAAAGATCACCGTGAATATTCCCACTGCGGGGCGCATACCCAATGGCGCTACGGTTGAACGTGCGGTAGCTGCCGCGTTTCAGCAAGATGATTTCATCACCTTGAATCTGAATAATCCGGATTTTACGACGGCTAAGCGCTTGGCGGAGCGCATCAATTCAACCTTTGGCCCAGAAGTAGCGATGCCCGCCGACGGGGCGTCCGTGCAGGTTCGAGCTCCGCGCGATCCTGGGCAACGCGTGCTCTATCTGGCTAGTCTGGAAAATCTGGAATTTTCTCCGGGAGACGGTCCGGCACGGATCGTCGTGAATTCTCGTACCGGCACCATCGTCATCGGTCAGCACGTCATGGTGAAAGAGGCCGCTGTATCCCATGGCAATCTGGTGGTGACGATTTCGGAAAGCCCGCAAGTGTCTCAGCCAGGTCCTCTGTCTGGCGGTGAGACGGCGGTCGTTCCGCAAAGCGATGTCAGTATCCAACAGGACAATTCCCGCATGTTCATGTTCCAGCCCGGTGTTTCCCTGGAGGAAATTGTCCGGGCGGTGAATGCTGTTGGCGCAGCCCCCGGCGACTTGATGGCCATATTGGAAGCGCTCAAGCAGGCGGGGGCCCTGAACGCTGAACTCGTGGTCATTTGAAGAGCGAATCATGGCGAGCATGCTGGACAGGGCGAACTTATACCACGATCTTTCGGGGTTGAATTCCTTACGCGCCCACCAGGACGCGCCTGAGGCGCTGAAAGCGGCGTGCCAGCAATTCGAGTCTTTTTTCACCCGCCAGCTGTTAAAGACCATGCGCGAGGCCAACGAAGCGCTCGATGACGATACGCTGCTGGACAGTCAAGGGTCGGACTTCTTTCGGGAGATGTACGACGATCAGCTTTCCGTCCATCTCGCCAAGTCTGGCGGACTCGGGCTTGCTGAACTCATGTTCCGGCAGGTATCGGCAGTTAAGGACGCGCCGTTGACCGAGCCTGGTCGGGATGCGGCAATTCCTATCTCTGCCTCGTCTCAACCAATGGCTGAGCGCACGCCGGTGGTGGGACCGTCGATTGCTCCGCAATATCCGCGCCTGGGCAGCCTGACCGAAGCCAAGACGCCAGCTATCGTTGACGATGCAGGAGCCTTGTCACGGCCCGCCCCGGGTGGGGCGGTTGGCAAGGAAACGGGACGCGAGTGGCATGCGTTAGCCGATAGTGCTTTTGAGGCATTTTCTCAGGCGCCATCGCCAGTGAGCTTCGTGCGCGCGCTATGGCCTCATGCCAAGAAGGCAGCGAACGAGTTGGGTGTGTCGGCGCGCCTACTGATTGCGCAAGCCGCCCTGGAGACCGGTTGGGGGCGCTCACTCTTGCCAACGCATGGCGGGGATAGCTCGAAGAACCTCTTCAACATCAAGGCTGGTCCGGGTTGGAGCGGCGGCAATAACACGACATTGACTCTGGAATTCGAAGATGGCGTAGCCGTCAGGAAGCGGGAGTCTTTCCGGGCCTATGAGTCCTTAGCCGACAGTTTCAAGGATTATGTGGCCCTGATACAGGACAGCCCACGATACCGGGACGCGGTGGATGCGGTCGGTGATGTTGCCCGCTATGCGAAGGAGTTGCAACGCGCAGGCTATGCTACCGATCCTCGGTATGCCGACAAGATCGAACGCGTGTATCACAGCGACACTCTAGTGGATGCGCTGCGCGCACTTAACTTTTAATGGCAACGGACGATAAATGGAATAGGGAGGCTGCCAATGTGCGGCTTCCCCACGGGGAAAGACCATGACGATAACCAATCCGCTGTTAATCGGTTTGTCTGGCCTTCAGGCATCTCAGCGCGGTATCGCGACTACCGGTCACAATATTTCCAACGTCAACACTGAGGGCTTCAGCCGCCAGAGAGTGGACAGCACCCCGCGCCAGGCGCTGCGGGTTGGCGCAACCTTTTTGGGCACTGGTGTTGAGCTGGGGCGGGTTCGGCGCATTATCGACGAGTACGCAATCTCTGACGTTCGCAACGCAACCATAAATTTCAACCATGTGGACAATCTACTCGGGAAAGCAGCCAGGCTGGACGATTTGTTGGCGGATTCGGATACCGGACTTGCTCCTGGCCTTCAATCATTCTTTCAATCGGTTCAGGGTTTAACCACGCAAGCCGATTCCATTCCTAGTCGGCAGGTGTTGCTGAGCCAGGGGCAGTTGTTGGTGCAGCGCTTCCAGAAGCTTGACGTTCAACTTCGGCGCGAACGTGAATCGATCAACGTTGAACTCAGCGCTGGCGCTCGCCAACTCACACAGTTGGCCAAGGCGGTTGCCGACATTAACCAAAAGGTCCTGGGCTTTCAGGGCTCAACGGCCGACGATCAGCCTAACGACCTGTTTGATGCGCGCGAGGAGTTGTTGCGGCAGATGGGGGAGTTGGCCGGCATTACCGTTGTTCCGCAAGACAGTAACCAAGTCAGCGTTTTTGTTGGCAATGGCCAGCCCCTTGTAGTTGGCACCGAAGCTCAAACCCTGACGACACAAACCAGTCAGAGCAATCCAGGCACCTTGGATCTGGTTTTGACCGTAGGGGCGACCCAATTCAATTTTGGCCAGGAAATCACCGGAGGTAAGTTGGGCGGGGCCATCGAGTACCTCAATGGTGTTCTGGAAAAGGGCCTTAACCGTATCGGCCTGGTGGCTGTCGGTCTCGCGGATCGCTTCAACACTCAGCATGCCTTGGGCGTTGACCTGAACGGAAATCTAGGCGGGGACTTTTTCACGGACATCAATGCCAATGCGGTGGCTTTAGCGAGAGTCAGTGCTCTCGGAAACCCGGCGCCGACTGCGGTGTTACGTGCCGATGTCACCAACGTGGGTCAACTGACCGACAGCGACTATCAGTTGCGCTACGACGGTGCCAATTACACACTGACCCGCGTATCGGATAACACAGTTGTTAGCATTTCCGCGGGGCTTCCGGTTAGCGCCGACGGATTCTCCATCACGCTGAGCGGCGGTGTCGTCGCGGCCGGCGATACTTACCGCGTCCAGCCGACCAAGAATTTCACTTCCCAATTGGCCGTTCAGGTAACCGATACGCGCCGCATTGCGGCGGCATTGCCTATCCGGGTACAGGCGCCGCAAATTCCCACCGGCAATACCGGTTCCGGCGTAGTTCGTGCCATCAGCATCAGCGCGACTGGCGTGGGGACCAGCATCCAAAACGGTTCCCTGGCTCCTCCAGTGAATATCGTGTTCACGTCAGCGACAACCTATGAAATCCGAGACTCCGCCGCAGCGGTTCTGGGCACGGGGACCTTCACGCCGGGCCAGGACAATAACCTCATACTGACAGCAGTGCCCAACTTGCCTAACCTGGCGGTTCATGGTTTCACCGCCTTGTCCAATTTAGGGTACGAGATAACCCTGGGCGGTACGCCACTAACCGGGGATTCGTACGCCGTTAGCTACAACACTGGTGGCGTCGGCGGCAATGACAATGCTATCCGGCTGGCTTCGATACAGGGCAGTGCCTTCCTGGACGGTGGAGGCGCGAGTCTGTCAGAGGCCTATGGCACGTTGGTGACCGAGGTCGGCACGAGAACACGCGAAGCCGAAATCAATCGCTCGGCGCGAGAAACGCTGTTGCAACAATCGGAAGCGCGTCGGGAGTCGGTGTCCGGAGTGAATCTTGATGAGGAAGCAGCCAATCTCATCAAGTATCAGCAAGCCTACGCCGCGAATGCCCAAGTCATCTCGGTGGCTAATCAGATTTTTGACACATTGCTGAATTCGGTTCGATAGGAGCTGATATGCGCATTTCAACCAATCTGTTTAGGGAATCTGGGGTCGACGCCATTCTACGCCAGCAATCCCAGTTGTCTGAGTTGCAGAACAAAATTGCTTCTGGTAAGCGTGTCGTGTCACCCTCGGACGATCCCGTGGCCTCGGCGCTCATCCTCAATTTCAAGCAGGAACTGGACATCACTGAGCGCTTTCAGGTCAATTTGGATGCTGCTGAGAGTCGTATCGGTCTGCAGGAAGAGGCCTTGACAACCACCTATAGCACGCTGCAGCGAGTCAGGGAATTGCTGGTACAGGCCGGGAGCGGCGTTTATGGAAGCCAGGAAAAGGCTGCCATTGCGGCGGAAGTCAGCCAGCGTCTTGATGAAGTTCTCGGATTGGCGAACAGCCAGTTTGGCGGCACGGAGTACATTTTTGCGGGGAGCAAAACTGATACCCTGCCGTTTTCTCGCGATACCGCGAGCCCTTCCGGCTTTCGTTATGATGGAGATCAGGCCGCGCGCCAGGTCCAGATTAGCTCAAGCATCAGTGTGACGGTGGCCGACTCAGGGTATGAGGTATTCCAGCGTATCAAGAATGGCAATGGCACGTTCCGAACCTCTGATTCTGGGAACACCATTACGCTTACCGCCAATACGGGGAGCGGCGTCATAGATTCTGGTTCCATTGTTGACTCAGCAGCAGTCGCACTGAATCCAACGGACAGTTATTCCATTCAATTTTCGGTCAATGGTCTAGGGCAAACCGTCTATGACGTGGTGAATACGACAACCAGCGTTACCGTGGTTAGCGCGGCGGTGTATACCAGCGGCGATGACATCCAGTTCGATGGTCGAAAGCTGCGCATTAGCGGCACGCCTTCGGACGGCGATACATTTAGCGTGTTGCCCAGTACGGATCAGGACATATTCTCCACCTTGCAGCAAGGGATCAATGCCCTGACAGCAAGCAGCGGCACCGCTGCTGAACAGGCTAGGCAGGCGATTGGAGTAGGGCGCGCACTGACCGAGATAGATCAGGCGCTTGAGCACTTGGACGTGAAGTTGGGAGCAGTCGGCGCACAACTCAATGTCACGGAAAGTGAGCGATTTGCCAATCAGGATCTCTTGGTTCTGACTAAAACGACTTTGTCGCGGCTGGAAGATTTGGATATGGTGGAGGCGCTGAGCTCCCTGCAGCAACGCAAGCTAACCTTGGAAGTCGCCCAGCAGAGCTATGTACAGGTGTCGAATCTGTCTCTGTTCAACTTCCTACGTTGAGCGTGGCAGGCGATGCGTCAGCCGGGTAAAACTTGCGACAAGTCATGCTATCGACCTGAAACCCCTGTGCAGTCCAGAATGTTCGCGCAGATTCGTTTCTAGCGGTGTAGCTGATTTCGGCATAGGGCACAGATAAGGCGGTGAAGCAGGCTTCTATTGCCGTTAGCAGGCCCGCGGCGACACCCATGCGACGCATGTCGGGATTTGTCCAAAGGATTTGGATGATGCCATGACATCGAAAGACGGTAAAGCCATTGGGTTGCGGGGCGATGTAGGCCAAGGCAAACCCAATTGGGCATTCCTCATTGTCTGCAACCAGGGCAAGCGACTCGTCTTGCGCGATAACAGCCTGAAACCAAGCCTCAAGCGATGCTCTGAAGTCTGGCGCGAGAGCGAGCGCCGTGGGTGAATCGCCGCGTTCGTGCTGTTCCAGAAGGATGCTGGATTCGATCAGGTAGGGGATATCTTTGCTTTCGGCTTTGCGAATGTAAAAACCAGGCATTATCCGTTCCGCTGTTCACTGCTCGTCGATTCGTTGATAGGTGTTGGATGCGCGCTGTTGGAGGCTGAGTCCTGAGAGCGCATGCAAAGCCTCATTCTTACGGTCGGAAAGCTCCGCGAGTAATCGCGTTCTCTTCTCATCCAAGGCGGCGAGTTCTGAGTCGATAGGGTTGGGCGCTTTAGGGTCAGTAAGCGGATCTTGCTCTATCTGCGCAATGGCCTGTTCAAACTTCAGCATGAAGTCGGAAGCCGATTCCCAATCATCTGCGTTAACGGCAAGGGCCAGTTTGTCGAGTAGGTTACTGGCCACTTCGATGTGATGGGATAGTGCTGTCTTCAAGCGGTCGGACTCAATTGGCTCTTCCCTGGGGATGTGGCAACTTGGGGAAGGGGGGCAATGGCATCCCAACCGGATTTGACCTCCCTCATCAGGCTACTAACCTCATCGAGAATCGCCGTGTCATTGTGAATATTGGCTTCGCTCAAGCGCCGTATCATGTATTCATAGAGCGCATCGAGATTACCGGCAAGCTCTCCGCCCTTATCGAGATCGAGGCTCGCTTGTAGCCCTCCAATAATGGACATGGCCCAACTGATATGCTCGCCCTTGGCGGCGATATTCTTGCGCTCCATGTGGCCTTTGGCCAGGGACACCTTGTCCAGAGCGCCAGCCATCAGCATTTGGATCAGCTGGTGGGGGCTTGCGCCTTCCACGCCACTCTTTACGCTCACGGTCTGGTATTGATTGATGGCACGACGAATCATCGGTTAACTCCTGCCAGGAAGCTGGGCTTAAGATTTCGAGCTCTGGCTCTTGGTCAGATTCTGTGTCAAGAACGAGCCTGTGCTGTTCAATCGGGCGACTAGGCTGTCAAGTGCGGCGTATTGCTTACGTAAGCGAGCTTCCAATTGCTGAATTCGGAAGTCGAGGTTTTCACGGTCTTTGGCGACGCCCCGCAACTGGGTCTGAAGGCTGGTTTCGCGTCCGGCGATAGAACCTGTGCTGCTGATGTATCCGTTTAGCGTCGTGCTTAAAGAAGCGGCCAAGCCAGTGGCGCCGGCGAAGAATTCACCGATTTTAAGAAATTCCTTGTCCAGCGCTGTGCTCAATTTGCTGCTGTCGAGACTCAGAGTGCCATCCCGGTTGGTGGCGACGCCTAGCTCGGCCAAGGTGTCGAAGTCGCCCCCGGTGCTGAAGGTTTTGCCCAGTTCCGCGCGAGCCCGGCTTTCGATCTGGCGAAGCAGGGCATCGCCGACCAAGGGGCCAGCTGCGCCCCCCGAGGCGCTGCCCAACTGCTTGAACAGTTTGAGCATTTCATTGAAGCTGTCGACGAGGCCTTTAACATTCGTGCTGATGGCTCCCGTGTCGTTGGCCACAGTCAGGGTTAAGCTCGTGCCAGCGGCCGACTCTTTGGTTGTCGTCAGCGTAACGCCATCGACGATATCGGTAAAGGTGTTCGTCGTGCTGATGATCGGTATGCCATCAAAGGTGACTTGGGCATTCTGGGAAGACTGCGTGACGTTAAGTCCCGCCGTGGCGCCCGTGGGCACGGTTGAAACGATATCCAGGTTGGCGTCGTTGTTGGTTACGGCGAGCGAGTTCCCGACCCCTGTGGTGCTGGAGTTGAGCACAAGGGTCGAGCCGTTGCCCGTATTGACGATACTGGCCGTCACGCCCAAGGTTGTACCTTTGTCGTTGATAGCCGTGCGCAGTTCCGCAAAGGTCGTGGTGTTGGTCACGTCGACCGTGAAGTTGCTGGCCCCCACGGTGAAGGTCAGGGTCCCGGTGCCCGCCAGGCCGGCGGCGACGATGCTGGAACTGTTGCTGAAGGTGGCTGCGGACTCGGCGCGGCTGCCCTTGGCAAGGGTATTGACAACGATGTTGTATGTGCCGGCTAGTGCAGAGGTCGTCGCTGATGCCGTGGCGCTGGCGGTGTCGGAACTGGTGGCTTTGACTTTCTGAAAATCGCTCAGCACGCTAAGCTTTTTCACTGCATCGTTGAACTTCGATACAGCCGATTTGAGCGCGCCTACCGCCGATAGGGTTGTCTGCAGATTGGCTTCCTTGCGATTCAGCGCAAGGAGCTTCGGCTGGGCCTCGGCATTGACCAGGCTTTGAATGATGCTGTCCAGCGGGAGGCCTGAGCCAACGCCAGCTGATGTTATCGAGCCCATCGCTTTCTCCTCGTTGGGTCAAGCTTAACAGGCAAAAAACGTGCCTATTAAGCTTCCAACCGGACAACCAAACCCGTTATCTGCTCTCCTTGGTTTTCGGCAAGTTCCCGTAAATATTTAGAGAACTCGACGATTTCTTCGGGTGGGATCTGTCGGATGACCTCTTCGGTTTCCGTGTCCCGAATGGTAATGATAGGCCGACCATAGTCTTCATCCAAGCGGAATTCTAGGCTGCGGCGAAGTTGTTGCGGCAACTCGTTTGCTGTAGCCAGGGCCGCCTCGGCCGCCTTTTTCTCCGCACCCGCTTCGTCTGGGGGTTCAGCTGGAGCGGAAATGCCAATACCGGCAAGATCTTGCCGGGTCCCACGGATGGCGACGATGTTCGTTGAGCCTGCACCGCCTGGCGTACGCGTGGCCTGTGCGGCACGAACCGTAGTCTCCGCGGAAAGACTACCGATTTCGAATGCCATCACTTTACCTCACTTCTCTTCGACATGGAGTAGGGCCCGGGCTAGTGCGACCCGGGCCCCCGTCTCATTACCCTCTCAGGAGCGACAGGATCGACTGGCCGGAGGCATTCGCCTGAGCAAGGATGGCGAGGCCGGCCTGCTGCAGCACCTGGTTCTTCGACAGGGCGGCGGTTTCCGCCGCGAAGTCGGTATCGCGCACGCGGGAGCGGGACGCCGACACGTTTTCGACGATACTGTTCAGGTTGGAGATGGTCGAGGTCAAACGGTTTTGAATGGCACCTAGACCCGCGCGGGAACTGTCGATGGAGGCCAAGGCCGAGTCGACAACATCCAAGGCTTTCTGGGCTCCGATTTGGGTCGAAATGTCGACTTGTGCCACTTGGGACAAGCTCGACAAGCCGGTACCGGCGGCATCCACCGAGACATCGGTCGCCGTGGAGGTAAAGGATTTCTGGCTGTTCAGCTTGACCACGCCGGTAACGCGCGCGGAATCGGTCGCACCACCTTCGGTGACGGTGTAGGCGCCGTACTGAAGGGTATCGCCTTCGTAATTGAGGGTACTGATACTGAAGGTTTCGTTGCCGGTCGTCGCGGTGTTGGCATAGTCGGCGATGCCGATGTCGTCACCGTTTTCGCTGGTCAGCACCAAGCCATTGGAGTCCACCGCGGCGGAGATGCCGGTTTGGGAGGCCTGATCGTTGATGGCCTTGGCCAGATCGGTGAAATCCGTGGTGCCGGTGAGGTTCGCGCTGATCGCGACGCCGGTCGAGTTGGAGCCGAACAGGCTGAAGGTGACCGTACCGGCGGCGCTGAACGAGTTGATGCGGGCCACGGTGCGCGCATCGGCGGTGACGCCGGTACTGGAACTCTGACCGTTGACGGAGTCGGCGAGGCTCTTGGCCGAGGCGCCGACGACCGAGAAGCTCTGGCTGGAACCGGCAAAACCGGTGATCTGCAGGGAGCCGGCGACGTCGTTGGCGGCGTTGGCGAAGCTGGAACCGGTGTTCACGGTACCGAGGCCGGCGCCGGAAGCCGTACCGGTCAAGGTGCGGGTATTGTTACCGATATCGTCGGCACGGAAGGAACCCAGCGCCACGGAGATGGTTTCGAAGGCATTGGAGCCGACCTGGAAGGACTGCGCGCCGAAACTGCCGTCCAACAGCTTGCGGCCGCCGAAAGAGGTGGTATCGGCGATACGGTTCAGTTCCTGCTGCAACTGACTCACTTCTTCCTGCAGCGCGAGGCGTTCCGACGAGCCGTTGGAGCCGTTGGCAGACTGGATGGACAGGTCGCGAATACGCTGCAGGATCGAGGTAGACTCCTGCAAGGCGCCTTCCGCGGTCTGAGACAGGGACACGCCGTCGTTGGCATTGCGGACGGCTTGGTTCAAGCCGTTGATCTGCGAGGTCAAGCGGTTGCTGATCTGCAGGCCGGCAGCGTCGTCTTTGGCGCTGTTGATGCGCAGACCGGAGGAGAGGCGCTGAAAAGTAGTCGAGAGGCTGTTGTTGACGCCAAGCAGGTTACGCTGGGCATTCAACGACGCGATGTTACTGGCAATAACGTTACCCATGATAGGTCTCCTTCGATGTCCCCGCTGAGAACAGGAACTCACAAAGCTGGAGGATGGAACGCAGGAACGAAGCTGAGAACTCGGCTCTTGCTGACTTGTGTATCGGCGGTGCCGGTGACAACTTTAGGGGGGACTTGCGAAGAAAATTGGCGATCCCGCCGTTTGTACTAGCCAGTGCTGCAAGTTGTTGACATCAAAGGAATGCCATGGTCTGGCATAAATCATGCAGAGACACTGCTCATTATAGCTCGTGCGAACGATTGCGACGGTTTTATGGCGGAACTGAGCATGCAGACATGGCGTAGGGACTTCTTTCTGGGTAATGCCAAGCTCGCCTTCGATGAAGGGGACTACAACCGGACGCGCAATTCTTGCGCGCAGGTTCTGGCACGGGATCCAGATGTGGCGGATTGTTGGCGCATGATGGGCGAGGCCGCTCTGGCTTGCCGCGATTCGAGCACCGCGCTGAGCAGCTTCGAACGCCTGGTGGAGTTGGAGCCGGAAAACGCCGACGCTTTTGTGCAGCTCGGCAAGGCGTGCATTCAACTCAAGGCCTACGAAACCTGCGCCCAGTCCTGGCGCCAAGCCTTGCTGCTGGACCCCCATCACAGGGAGGCGGAGCAGTTGCTGGGGATGATCGAGCGCTTACGGGAGGCGATGTCCACTTTAGGACCCACGGCACCGGCGGTGGTGGGGCGCAACGATCCCTGTCCCTGCGGCAGCGGGCAAAAGTACAAGCGCTGCTGTCTGCGCAATGCCACGCATCTCGCCCTCGATTCGGCGATGCATGAGGCGATGACGGCGGGGGATTGGGTGCATGCGGTCAGCATTGGCGAGGCCTTGCTCAGGGAGTCGCCGGAGCTGGTGGCTGTGCGCCGTGCTACCGGCCTTGCCCATGCCCGGTTGGAGCATTGGCATGAGGCCGCTGCCATGCTCCAACCGGTCGTAGCGCGTGCCCCGGACGATGCCGAGGCGGTCCTGGCTATGGGGCGATGTCTTCTGGAACTCGGGGAGTTGGCGGGGGCAGAGCCCCTGCTCAGCCGCGGGCTGAGTCTGGACCCCGGTAATCGGGAGGCCCGCGTCGCGCAAGCATGGATAGCACTGCGAAAAGGCTTGCATGCCGAGGCTCAGGCGACTTTCGTGGGCGTATTGGCCACGCGCTCCGACGACCTTTGGGCCTTTGAGGGAATGGGCGAGTCCTGCCGTGCCCAGGGCGACCTCACCGGCATGCTCGCGTGGTATGAACGCGCCGTCCACAGCAATCCCCAGGCCGCCAAGGCCTGGTATCTATTGGGCAACGCCCGCCTTGCCATCAAGCGTCCCAAGGCCGAGGCCCGTACCTGCTTCGAGCAGGCGATCGGCCTTAAACCGGATTACTCTGAAGCCTGGAACAACCTGGGCTGCCTCGCCACCGAGGATTGCGAACTGGACCGGGCGGAAACCTGCTTTCTGCATGCGCTACGCATCCGTTCCGACTACGCCATGGCCTGGAACAATCTGGGCAATGTCTACAAGAACCTGGGCCGTACGGCCGATGCCGAGGGCTGCCTGAAGCGCGCCATTGCCGCCAATCCTCAGTATGTGGAGGCTTGGAACAACCTGGGGAACATCTACCTCGCCATGCGTCGCCCCGAGGAAGCCGAGGCATGCCTGCAAGAAGCCGTGACGCGGCGGAATGATTCGGCGATCTTTTGGAACAATCTGGGCAATGCGTATCTAAACCAGGGATTGCCCAGCAAGGCGCGGGACATCTATAGGAAGGCCCTCGAGCTCGACCCGAAGCTGGCCGAAGCCCATAACAACCTGGGCAATACTGAAGTCTGTTTCGGCAACTTCGACGAGGCGATCAGCCATTATCACTACGTCATCGACCACTACAACCTGGCGCGCTCCAACCTGCTGTTCGCGATCAACTACCATGCGGATTGGACGGCTGAGCGGATCTTTGACGAGTATACCGGGGTATTGCAGCGCTATTATCCCGAGCGGCTCTACGCCGAATTCCTGGGAGTGCTCGAACCGGAGCGCCGTCTGCGCATCGGCTATGTGTCCCCCGACTTCCGTATGCACGCCTGCCGCTATTTCGTCGACCCGCTGCTCGCCCATCACGATCATGCGAACTACGAAATATACGCCTATGCCGATGTCGCCAATCCGGACTACGTGACCGAGGAAATGAGGGGCTATGTGGATGTCTGGCGCCATTCGGTGGGGATGTCGGATAAACAGCTGGCCGAGCAGATTCATGCCGACGGCATCGACATCCTGGTGGACCTGGCCGGCCATACCGAAGGCAATCGCCTGGCCATGTTTGCGCTCAAACCCGCGCCGATCCAGGTGAGTTGGTTGGGATTCGGCTATACCACCGGCCTGAAGGCCATGGACTACTTCCTGACGGACGAGGAGACGGTTCCCGTCGGTTACGAGCATCTATTTGCCGAAACGCCCTGGCGCATGGCTTTGCCGGAGTTCGCCTACCGTGCCAATGAAACCATGCCCGAGGTGGGGCCGTTGCCGGCGCTGCGCAACGGCTACGTGACCTTCGGCACCCTGAGCCGCTCCCTGCGCATCAACCATCGCGTGTTGAAGGCCTGGGCCGAGATTCTCCACGGCGTACCCGGTTCCCGGTTGATGCTGAACAGCAGCAATTTCATCGATCCGGGGATACAAGAGCATATTGCCGCTCAGCTGGACGCCCTGGGCATTCCCCGGGAGCGCCTGGACATGGGCTGTACCTCGCCGCCTTGGCCGGCATTGGCGGCCATGGATATCGCCTTGGACTGCTTCCCGCACAACTCGGGGACGACACTGTTCGAGGGATTGTGGCAAGGTGTCCCGTTTGTGACGCTGCGTGCACGCCCTTCCATGGGCCGCCTCGGCGCCACCATCTTGCGGGGACTCGGGCGTCCGGAGTGGATCGCCGACACGGAAGAAGAGTATGTCGCAAAGGCCGTGGCGCTCGCTTCTGATGTGGGGGCGCTGGTCGCGATACGCGAGGGATTGCGCGAGCTGATGCGTGCCTCGCCGTTGTGCGACGGCGCCGGCTTCGCGCAGAAGGTCGAAGGCGCCTACCGGGGCATGTGGCGGAAACGGTGCGGGGAGGTGGTGAAAGCATGAAAGCAGTGATTCTGGCCGGCGGCCTGGGTACGCGCATCAGCGAGGAGTCCCATCTGCGGCCCAAACCCATGGTCGAGATAGGCGGCATGCCCATACTCTGGCATCTGATGAAGAGCTATTCGGCCCACGGGATCAACGAGTTCGTGATCTGCCTGGGCTACAAGGGCTATGCCATCAAGGATTTCTTCGCCAATTACTTCCTGCACACCTCCGATGTTACCTTCGACATGGCCCAGAACCAGATGGAAGTGCATCAGAATTACAGCGAGCCCTGGCGCGTGACCCTGGTGGACACGGGGCTGGATACCATGACCGGCGGACGCCTGAAGCGGGTGGGGCGCTATGTGGAACGGGACGAGGCCTTCTGTTTCACTTACGGCGACGGCCTGTCGGACCTGGATATCGCCGCAAGCCTGGAGTTCCACCGCGCCCATGGCCGCTTGGCCACGGTGACCGCCGTGCAGCCGCCGGGACGCTATGGCGCCCTGCAGCGCGAGGGCGATGCCGTGCGCGGTTTCATCGAGAAGCCGCGCGGCGACGGCGGCTGGATCAACGGCGGCTTCTTCGTGCTCTCGCCGAAAGTGCTTCCTTATATACGCCATGACGACACGGCCTGGGAGGCCGAGCCCCTGGAGCGCCTGGCCGCCGAGGATCAGCTGCGCGCCTATGAGCATGCCGGCTTCTGGCATCCCATGGATACCCTGCGCGACAAGAACTACCTGGAACAGCTCTGGGCCGGCGGCGATGCCCCCTGGAGGAGTTGGTGAGCGGCGTCGTGGATGCGGCATTCTGGCGCGGCCGGCGGGTGTTCCTGACCGGCCACACCGGTTTCAAGGGCGGTTGGCTTAGCCTGTGGCTGCAATCCCTGGGGGCGGAAGTGCATGGCTACAGCCTGGCGCCGCCGACCGCGCCCAGCCTGTTCGAACTCGCTGGAGTCGGCCAGGGCATGGCCTCGGATCGAAGCGGCGATCTCCGCGACCAGGCCGCCTTGCAGGCCGCCGTCGCCGCCGTGCGCCCGGAAATCGTGCTGCATCTGGCCGCCCAGGCCCTGGTGCGCGAGGGCTATCGCGATCCGGTCGGTACCTATGCCACGAATGTCATGGGCACGCTCCACCTGCTGGAGGCGGTGCGGCAGACGGGCGGTGTGCGTGCCGTCCTCGTGGTGACCACCGACAAGGTCTATCGAAACCGGGAATGGCTATGGGCCTACCGGGAGGACGAGGCTCTGGGCGGGCACGATCCCTACAGCAGCAGCAAGGCCTGTTCGGACCTGCTCAGCGAGTCCTTTGCCGCCTCGTATTTTCCGCCGGAAGGCCATGGCCGGCACGGTTGCGCCCTGGCCACGGCCCGTGCCGGCAATGTCATCGGCGGCGGCGATTTCGCGCCGGACCGCTTGTTGCCGGATGTCTTGGCCGCCTGGTCGCGGGGCGAGGCGGTGGTCTTGCGTCATCCGGGGGCGGTGCGTCCCTGGCAGCATGTGCTGGAGCCTCTGGCCGGCTATTTGCGCCTGGCGCAGCGGCTCGTTGAGCAGCCGGGTCCGGTCCGGGCGTGGAATTTTGGTCCCGACGAGGCGGACATGCGCCCGGTGGCCGAGGTCCTGGAGCGCTGCGCGGCCCTCTGGCCCGGCGCGCCGGGTTACCGGGTGGAGGCGAGCGAGTTTCACGAAGCCGGTCTATTGAAGCTGGACAGCAGCCGCGCCCGCCATGAGCTGGGCTGGCGGCCGCGCTGGTCCTTGGAGGAGGCCCTGCGCCGCAGCCTGGACTGGCACCAGGCCTGGCGGCACGGCGAGGCCATGCGCGAATTCTGTCTGGTCCAGCTCGCCGCCTATCAGGAGGGCTCGTGACGCCGCTACGCCTGGAGGAAACCGGATTGCCCGGCGTGCAGCGGCTCTGGCATGGGCAGTACGCCGACGAGCGCGGCGAGTTCATGCGCCTGTTTTGTGTCGACAGCCTGAAGGCCCTGGGCCTGGTCATGGCCAGCCAGCAGATCAACTGGTCGCGCACCCGCGAGGCCGGCGCCGTGCGCGGCTTGCATTTTCAGTACCCGCCGGCGGCCGAGGTCAAGATCGTCACCTGCCTGAAGGGCGAGGTCTTCGATGTGGCGGTGGATATCCGCCGGGATTCGGCGCGGCGCCTGGCCTGGTTCGGCGAGCGCCTGCACCCGCGCTGCGGCTACAGCCTGCTGCTGAGCGAAGGCATGGCCCATGGCTTCCAGGCCCTGGCGGCGGATAGCGAGCTGCTTTACCTGCATAGCGTGGCCTATAGCCCCGAGCATCAGGGCGGCCTGCATCCGCTCGATCCCGCCGTCGCCGTGGCCTGGCCCCTGCCGGTCGCCCAGCTGTCCGAGCGGGACGCGGGGCGGGCTTTCATCGACTCCCGCTTTGAGGGGATTTCGCTGTGAGGAGAGTGCCTTTATGAAAGGAGTCTGGGTATGAGATGCCGCGCCTGTGGCTCCCGCGACGGCCTGCCCGTCATCGATCTCGGCACGGCGCCGCCGTCCAACGCCTATCTGAGCCCGGAGCGTCTCAACGCAGGCGAGGCCTGGTATCCACTCAAGCTCTTCGTTTGCCAGGCTTGCTGGCTGGCCCAGGTGGAGGATTACACCGGCGCCGACGAGTTGTTCGCGCCGGATTATGCCTATTTCAGCTCGTTTTCCCGCTCCTGGCTCGCCCACGCCGAGCGTTTCGTGGGCACGGCCTGCGCCCGTTTCGAGCTCGGCCCGGCGAGCCGGGTCGTGGAGGTGGCGGCCAATGACGGTTATTTATTGCAGTATGTGCGGGCGCGCGGCATTCCCTGCCTCGGCATCGAGCCGACGGCCAGCACGGCGGCCGCCGCGCGCGCCAAGGGCCTGCCCATTGTCGAGGCGTTCTTTGGTCGAGAACTGGCGGAGCGGCTGAAAGCCGAAGGGCAGGGCGCCGATCTGATGGTGGCCAATAACGTATTGGCCCATGTGCCGGACATCAACGACTTCGTCGCGGGTTTCGCCATCCTGCTCAACCCCGGCGGGGTCGCCAGTTTCGAGTTTCCCCACCTGGCTGTGCTAATCCGCGACCGGCTGTTCGACACCATCTACCACGAGCATTATTCCTACCTGTCCTTGAGCGCCGTGGCCGGGATCTTCGAGCGCAATGGCTTGCAGGTCTTCGACGTGGAACGCCTGAGGACCCACGGCGGTTCGCTGCGGGTCTGGGCGCAGCGCGTGGACAGCGGGCGCCAAGTGGTTTGCCCCCGGGTGACCGACACACTGGCGGAAGAGGCCCGAGAGGGCGTGTGCACTCCGGCTTACTATGCCGCGCTGGAACCTGCCGCGATCCGTATCAAGCACGCGCTCTTGCGCTTTCTCCTGCAGGCCAAGGCGGAAGGCAAGCGCGTCGCCGCTTACGGCGCGGCGGCCAAGGGCAACACCCTGCTCAATTTCGCGGGTGTGCGCCGGGACTTGTTGGCCTATGTGGTCGATGCCAACCCGGCGAAGCAGGGAAAATACCTGCCGGGAAGCCGCATCCCCGTCGTCGCCGAAGACCACATGAAGCAGGATAGGCCTGACTATGTGCTCCTCCTGCCCTGGAACCTGGTGACCGAGCTGGAGGCGCAGCTGGCTTATGCGCGCGCCTGGGGAGCATGCTTCGTGGTCACCTCGCCGATACTGCGGATCTGGTGAGGCAATGCCATGACCATCGAACTCCATCCTGATGCCAAAATCTCCGCCTGGGCCGATATCGAAGACTCGATACGTGGCTCACGCATCGTGATCGGCGCCGATTCGGTCGTCGACAGCTTCGTGAAGATCAAGCCCGTCGGCGGATCGGGCGATCTCGTCATCGGCGAGAGGACGACTATTAACTCCTGTTGCGTCCTCTATACCGGAAATGGCATCCACATTGGCAATGATGTCGCCATCGCGGCCAACTGCACCTTCGCGCCGGTGAACCACGAGTTCATGGAGCGTGGGCGCTTGATTCGCGACCAGCGCTTCCGTCCCAGCAAGGGCGGTATCCTCATCGAGGATGATGTCTGGATCGGCGCGGGTTGCGTCTTGCTGGATGGAGCCATCCTGCGCCGTGGTTGCGTGATCGGCGCGATGTCCTTGGTTCGCGGTGAGGTGGCCGCCTACAGCGTGCAAGCCGGCAATCCCCTGCAAGTGAAGGGGTGGCGGCGATGAGATTCTGTGTGCTCGGCGCCGGCGGATTCATCGGCGGTCACCTGGCCGCCACACTGAGCCGGGCGGGGCATGAAGTCTATGCGCCCGAGCGTGGCGTTTTCCCCGAAGCGGGCCGGGAGCTTGGGCATGTCATCTATGCCATCGGGCTCACCGGCGATTTTCGCCGGCGACCTTATGACACCGTCGAAGCCCATGTCTCCCTCTTGGCTCGCTGGTTGCGCGACGGCCGTTACGAGTCTTTCCTCTACCTGTCCTCCGCGCGGGTCTATGGCAAAGAGGGCGTGAGCGCCCACACCCGGGAAGATGCGCCGCTCACGGTTTTGCCGGGACCGGACAGCCTCTATGATCTCAGTAAGCTGACCGGCGAGGCCTTGTGCCTCGCCCATTCGTCTCCGCGCGTACGTGTCGTGCGCCTGTCCAACGTCTACGGGCCGGGAATGGCTGCCGATACCTTCCTGGGCGCGGTACTGGCGGAGCTGCGGCGCCAGAGGCGCGTGGTCATCGGTGAGGCCCCCGAGTCATGCAAGGACTATGTGGCGATCGATGACGTGGTGCCGGCCCTGGTCCACATCGCGACGCGGGGCCGAGAGCGAATCTATAACCTGGCCAGCGGCCAGGTTTTCACGCATGCCGAGCTGGCGACCGCGCTGCGCAACCTGGGGGGCGATGTGACATTTCAGCCGGGTGCGCCGATTCGGCGCCTACCGGCCATCGACACCGCCCGGCTTCGCCAGGAATTCCCTTACGTCCCCACCCGGCTGGAAACGGCATTGCCCGAACTACTGGCGGCTCTGTCCCCCACACATCACGAGGAGCGCCCATGAGCGACCAGACACAAGGCCCCGCGCGCCAGTTTCAGCAGGAGTGCGCTGAACGTATCGCCGATTATGCCCAGGATCATGCCTGGCACGAGCTGTCGCGGGCTTGGATGCAACGCGCCTTCGAACAGAAATACATGTACAACTTCAGCTGGATGGGGCGACCGGTCATACAAACCCCCATCGACCTGCTGGCCATGCAGGAACTGATCTGGCGGGTGAAACCCCAGGTCATCGTCGAGACCGGCGTGGCGCATGGCGGTTCCTTGGTGTTCTATGCATCCATGCTGGAGTTGCTGGGGGAAGGTGAGGTCATCGGCATCGATATCGACATCCGCAGCCATAATCGGGCGGCCATCGAAGCCCACCCCATGGCCAAGCGCATCCAATTGATCCAGGGCTCATCCATCGACGCGCCGGTCGTCGAAGCCGTGCGTGAGCGAGTCGCCGGCAAGCAGCGGGTCATGGTCTGCCTCGACTCGATGCATACCGAGGCCCATGTACTGGCTGAACTCGAGGCCTATGCGCCGATGGTGACTCCGGGTAGCTATCTGGTCGTGTTCGACACCATCGTCGAAGACTTGCCGCCGGGCTTCTTTTCCGATCGGCCCTGGAACGTGGGCGACAACCCCAAGACTGCCCTGCAGCGCTGGTTGCCAAGCCATCCGGAGTTCCAAGTCGATGAAGCCTTCGAAAACAAGCTGATGCTGACCGTGAGTCCCAGCGGATTCTTGCGGCGCAAATAATAAGGATGCCCTCATGCATAACCTGATCACCAACCAGTTCTACGGTGTCGCGGATGTCGATAAATTCTCCAAGGGCGTGAGTTCCGCTATCGACGCGGTAGCTGGAAGCCCGGGGATTTTCGCCGGTGATAATCTGTTCACTTTTGGACGGAATCTCAGTTTTCTTAGCGACCCGGAGTTTGTCCTGGCGGTTGCCAAGAACAAGCCGGATGCCATTGAAACCTCCATTTCATGGCGGACCCATGTCCTCACCTGGGCGGCGCGAACGGCAGCCAATCTCGAGGGGGATTTTGTCGAAGCCGGTTGTTACAAGGGCTATTCCGCCCGCGTGATCTGCGATTACCTGGGCTTCGCCGATCTGCCGAAGCGCTACTTTCTCTATGACGTGTTCGAACATGACGATTCCATGCCGCACCATGCCATGCCTGAGCACAGCAGGGACCTGTATTCTCAGGTCGTCGCCCGCTTTGCCGATGTGCCGCATGCCGTGATCACCAAGGGCTTCTTGCCAGCCAGCCTCTCCGAGGCCAGTCCCGAGAAGATCTGCTTCATGCATATCGATATGAACAATGCCGCGGCCGAGGTCGGTGTCCTGGAAGCCTTGTACCCGCGCGTGGTCAAGGGCGGGATTATCATTCTCGATGACTACGGCTGGAGTTGCTACCGTCAGCAGAAGCAAGCCGAAGACCAGTGGTTTTCCCGTTTTGGCATCAAAGTTTTGGAGTTGCCGACTGGCCAGGGCATGGTGATCAAGCCCTGAGTTGCTTGATGCTGCTTGTCGGCCGCGTCTAGTGCTCGGGTGATTAAGGCATGGGGACTGTTTGGTCTCTTCGTCGCCTCACGACATGAGCCGCCACCGCTCGTTGCGCGCTTGCCGCCCCGGCCAGGACGCAGTTCGGTAGCTCGAAGCTTCGCTAGTCCGAGCCTGTCTGATTACCTCTCCCGACGAATAGCGTAAGAAACACCGACCCGAGGGTCGGTGTTTCCATGCGCTGAAGTACGGTCAGGGGTGTTTTCCCGAGATCATGATCAACCCTGCAGTAGGCTGAGAACGGACTGCGAGGACTGATTCGCCTGAGCCAGGATGGCCAGGCCGGCCTGCTGCAACACCTGGTTCTTCGACAGATTGGCCGTCTCCGCCGCGAAGTCGGTATCCCGTACCCGGGACCGCGACGCCGAGACGTTTTCCACGATACTGTTGAGGTTCGAGATGGTGGATGACAGTCGGTTTTGCACCGCGCCTAGGCTGGCTCGCGAGGAGTCGATGCTTGCCAGTGCCGAGTCGACGATGCTCAAGGCCTTTTGCGCGCCGATCTGGGTCGAGATATTGATCTGATCGACTTGCGCCAGGGTCGACAAGCCCGTGCCGGCGACATCGACCGAAACATCCGACGCCGTTGAAGTGAAGGAGCGCTGGCTGTTCAGTTTGACCACGCCGGTGACGCGGGCGGAGTCGGTCGCTCCCCCCTCGGTGACGGTGTAGGCGCCGTACTGAACGGTGTCTCCCTCGTAGTTCATCGTGCTGATGCTTAAGGTTTCGTTACCCGTCGTCGCCGAGTTCGTGTAATCCGCGATGCCGATGTCATCGCCATTCTCGTTGGTCAAGATCAAGCCCGTTGAGTCGACGGTGGCGGAGATGCCGGTCTGCGCGGACTGATCGTTGATGGCCTTGGCCAGGTCGGTGAAATCCGTGGTGCTGGTGAGGTTGGCATTGATGGCGACGGCACTGGTATTGGAGCCGAACAGGCTGAAGGTCACCGTGCCGGCCGCGCTGAACGAGTTGATGCGGGCCACGGTACGGGCGTCGGCGGTGATGCCGGTACTGCCGCTCGCGTCGTTGACGTCATCGGCGATGCCTTTGGCCGAGGCGCCAGCGACCGAGAAGTTCTGGCTGGAACCGGCATAACCGGTGAGCTGTAGCGAACCCGCGACATCATTGGCGGCGTTGGCGAAGCTCGATCCCGTGTTCACCGTGCCGAGGCCGGCGCCCGAGGCGGTGCCGGTCAGAGTGCGCGTGTAATTCCCGATGGCGTCGGCGCGGAACGAGCCAAGCGCGACCGAGATGGTCTCGAAAGCATTGGCGCCGACCTGAAAGGACTGGGAACCGAAGGTCCCATCCAGGATCTTGCGGCCGCCGAAGGAGGTGGTGTCGGCAATGCGATTCAATTCCTGCTGGAGTTGGCTCACTTCCTCTTGCAGCGCGCGGCGTTCCGACGGGCCGTTGGAGCCGTTGGCCGCCTGAATCGCCAGATCACGGATGCGCTGCAGGATGTTGGTGGACTCCTGCAAGGCGCCTTCCGCCGTTTGCGACAGGGAGATGCCGTCATTGGCATTGCGTACCGCGACCGTTAGGCCGCCGATCTGGGTGGTCAGACGGTTGCTGATCTGCAAGCCGGCGGCATCGTCCTTGGCGCTGTTGATGCGGAAGCCCGAGGACAGGCGCTGGAAGGTGGTTTGGAGGTTGTTGTTGACGCCTAGCAAGTTTCGCTGGGCGTTGATCGAGGGGACATTGGTGGCAATTACATTACCCATTTCATACTCCGAGGTCTTCGATGCGCCATGCCCATGACTTCAGCGGCGCTTACAAAGTGGCTTGGGGGTACGAAACGGAACAGTGCTGAGAACAAAGTCGACGCTTCTGGGTGTTCGCGGGCTGAGAACTCCGCTGACACTTGCCCTGTTTAACGACGGCTTGGCCCGAAACTTGAGTCGGAAGCCAAGAAAAAGTTTTAATCGGTAGTTAGCGCTGTTGGCACGTATCTTGTTACTAGATAGGTGTCAGTCAGCCGACTCAGTTAGACACCCATGATAGGTCTCCCTGAACGAATGACCGACGTCCCCGTTGCGCTGACGGGGAACGGGAGGTGACCCTCGTCGATTGCTGAGAACAGTTGACGGGAATACGGCATCTTCTAGGGGGGGATTGCGCTGTTGATGTGCTGAGAACACATGAATGGTTGCGCCTTCGACGTACGGGCAGGGGCCGGTTTCCGGCCCCTTGCTTTTTCAGGGACGGCATTCGCCGCTTTCCATAGGCATCCCAGGGCGGCAAAGCATTGCCGCGGGGCAAATACCTATTCCGCCGAAACGGCAGACTCAAGTGTCGAACTTCCGCCGTTTGCAAAACACAGTTCCGAACTGAATGTCAAAAATTGTCAAATCTTTGACTTTTCCCTTAAAGCGACTACTAATAACATACGTATAAGATGTTGTTTTGCTGATAGTCGGGGCAGTCGCGATGTGGCAAGAATTAGAACTGGTTTTAATTGGAGAGGACACGCGAGAACTGCGTGAACTCGCGACGGTGCTTAATTTCCTAGGCGAGCACTGCCGTTTGTTGGCGCCGGATGCCTGGAGCACGGCCGAGGTTCCAGCCGCCGAGACGCTGGCGCTCTTTATCGGAGGGGTCAGCTCCAGCCAATGGCAACGGATCCTGACCGAGGCTCAGGCGGCGGATGCCCAACTTCCGGTTCTGAGTTTTGGCGGCATGCCCCCCGCGGCGCTCCCGGCCCATCTGCTGCGCCAGCATTTGGGCGAGATCCGCTGGCCCTTGCATCACACCCAGTTGCTCGACGTGCTGCACCAGTGCCAGCTCTGCCGCCAGAACCAGCATGTCTTCAGCCGCGATGGCCGTACCAAGCTATTCCGCAGCCTCGTGGGACGTAGCGTCGGCATCGCGCAGGTGCGGCATCTCATCGAGCAGGTCGCGGAAACCGATGCCAATGTCCTTATCCTGGGCGAGTCCGGGACCGGCAAGGAAGTGGTTGCGCGCAACCTGCACTATCTGTCCGCTCGCCGCGACGGGCCCTTCGTTCCGGTGAACTGCGGTGCGATTCCGGCGGATTTGTTGGAATCGGAGTTGTTCGGTCATGAGAAGGGCGCATTCACTGGTGCGCTGACAGCGCGCCAGGGCCGTTTCGAACTGGCCCAGGGCGGCACGCTGTTCCTCGACGAGATCGGCGACATGCCCTTGGCCATGCAAGTCAAGCTCTTGCGGGTCCTGCAGGAGCGCACTTTCGAGCGCGTCGGCAGCAACAAGACCATACAGGCCGATGTGCGCATCATCGCCGCGACCCATCGGGATCTGGAAAAGGCAGTGGAGGCGGGCAGCTTTCGCGAGGACTTGTTCTATCGCCTCAACGTCTTCCCCATCGAAGTCCCGCCCCTGCGCGAGCGCCGCCAGGATCTGCCCCTGCTGATCAACGAGCTGATCCTGCGCAGCGAGGCCGAAGGCCGGGGAACGGTGCGCCTCACCAGCAATGCCACCAATACCCTGATGCGCCATGCCTGGCCGGGCAATGTGCGCGAGCTGGCGAACCTCATCGAGCGCCTGATCATCTTGTTCCCCATGGGCATCGTCGATGTGCACGAGCTTCCAAAGAAATACCGCAACCTGGACGATTTGCCGGAGACGGTGATACCGGCCCTGGCCGAGCACGGACATTTCTCCCCCGAACTGCCGCCCGCCGACATCGGGGCGGTCCTCGGCCATCTTCCCAAGGGCGGACTGGATCTCAAGGAGCACATCGCCAGCCTGGAGATCAGCTACATCAATCAGGCCCTGGACGAGGCCCAAGGCGTCGTGGCCCGGGCGGCGGAGCGCTTAGGGATGCGCCGCACGACCCTGGTGGAGAAGATGAAGAAGTACGGGCTGACACGCACGGAGGAAGTGTCGGAATCTTGACTCTTCTAGGATTCGATTCATATAACACATTGAATACAAATATATTTATATAATTGGCACCGTTCCTGCTTTGTGCTCCTTAAGCGTCATTGGAGCACGAGGTCATGGCCAGTCTACACACTGCAACTACCGGCAACCGGCCCCTGGTTTCTCCGGGACGGCCATCGCTGAGGCTCCTGGACGGCGCATCCGTAGCGGAGCGCGATCCCGGTCAGCCCGCAGCGGCCAATCGCCTCAACCATCTGCTCAGCATTCTGCCCTCCGGCGTGGTCGTCATCGACGGCTTTGGCTTGGTCCAGGAATGCAATGCGGTTGCGGTAGGCATGCTGGGCGAGCCCTTGCTCGGCCTCAATTGGCTGGACATTATCCAGCGCGCCTTCGCGCCACGCCATGACGACGGCCATGAAGTGTCCCTGAGGGACGGCCGCCGGATCCGCATCGAAACCCGGGCCCTGGCGCCGGAACCAGGTCAAGTCGTGGTGCTGACCGATCTGACCGAGACTCGCGCCCTGCAGGCGCGCCTGAATCGCCAGGAGCGGCTGAGCACCATAGGCCGCATGCTGGCCTCCTTGGCCCATCAGATCCGCACGCCGCTCGCATCGGCGCTGATTTATGCCGGGCACTTGCGCAATGTCGAGCTGGCGCCCAGCCACCGGGAGCGCTTCGCCGAGCGCCTGACCGAGCGCCTGCATCACCTCGAACAGCAGGTCAGGGACATGCTGATGTTCGCGCGCGGCGACTCGGCCATCGTCGAGCGATTTTCCGTCGCCGATTTATTGAAGCGCTTCAGTCAAGCCATGGAGCTCCCCCTGTCGCGTGCCGAGGCGCAGCTGCAGATCGAGGGTGAAGATGGTGGGGCCATGCTCATTGGCAACCCCCAGGCCCTGCTGGGGGCCCTGCAGAATCTGGCGGAAAATAGCCTGCAGGCCATGGGGCAGGGCGCCTCGTTGAGCCTGAAAGTGGGGGTCGAGGAGGGACGTCTGCTGGTCTTGCGCTTCGCCGACAACGGTCCGGGCATCGCTCCGGCTCTGGCCGAGCAGATCTTCGAGCCCTTCTACACGACCAAGACCCAGGGCACGGGCTTGGGCCTCGCGGTCGTTAAGTCGGTGATGGAGGCGCACCAGGGGCAGATCCGTCTGAATCCGGCCCGCGTGTGCGGCGCCGAATTCTTGTTGGAACTGCCCCTGGCGGAATCGGCTTTCGATCTTACGAATAGCCTGGCTTGATCGGAGAGACGAAGATGGCAGCCGCTACCGTGATGCTGGTGGAAGATGACCACGATTTGCGCGAGGCCCTGGGCGATACCCTGGAGCTGGCCGGCTTTCGCACCTTGGTGGCTGAGAACGGCGATGCCGCCCTGGTGCAGCTGGGTCGTTTCATGCCGGATCTCATCGTCAGCGATGTGCAGATGGGCGCCGGGTTGGACGGCCACGCGCTCTTGAAGCGGGTGCGCGACCTTTCGACCCAGGTGCCTGTGCTGCTGATGACCGCCTATGGCGACGTGGCGGGCGCCGTGCAGGCCATGCGCGACGGGGCCACCGACTACGTGCAGAAGCCCTTCACGCCGGATGTGTTCCTGGAGATGGTGCATAGGCACGTGCGCCTGCGCGCGGCGGGCGGTTTCCGACCGGTGATTGCCGATGCCCGCTCCCTGGAGCTGTTCCGTATGGCCGAGCGCGTTGCGGCGAGCGACGCGACCGTCATGCTCACCGGGCCCTCGGGCAGCGGCAAGGAGGTCCTGGCGCGCTATATCCACGAGCATTCGGTACGCGCCGAGGAGGCCTTCGTGGCCATCAATTGCGCGGCCATCCCGGAAAACATGCTGGAAGCGACCCTGTTCGGCTACGAGAAGGGCGCGTTCACCGGCGCCGTGCAGGCCATGCCCGGCAAGTTCGAGCAGGCCGAGGGCGGCACGCTCTTTCTCGACGAATTGGGCGAGCTGGATCTGGGCCTGCAGGCCAAGCTGCTGCGCGTGCTCCAGGAGCGCGAGGTGGAGCGCCTGGCGGGCCGCAAGGCCATCAAGCTGAATGTGCGTGTGGTGGCGGCCACCAATCGCAACCTCCTGGAGGAGGTGCGCGCCGGGCGCTTCCGCGAGGACCTGTTCTACCGCCTGAACGTCTTCCCCCTGCGCTGCCTGGCCTTGGCCGAGCGGCGCGGAGACATCCTGCCCCTGAGCGAAGCCCTCTTGGCGCACCAGGCCGCACGCATGGGGCGTGCAAGCCTGCGCCTGGACGAGGGGGCCGTTCTGGCCCTGACCCGCTACGACTGGCCAGGCAATGTGCGGGAGCTCGAAAACGTCCTGCAGCGCGCCGTAATTTTGGCGAACGACGAACGGATACGGCGCGAGGACCTGCACTTCGACGGCGAGGCGCCGGCGCTGTCCGCCGCGGGATTCGAGGCGAGCGAGGAAGGCGAGACCGGTGCCCTGGACGAGACCGTGCGCGCCCATGAATTCGAGATGATCCTGGCCGCCCTGCAGGAATGCCGGGGCAGCCGGGCCCAGGTTTCGGAAAAGCTGGGCGTGAACCCGCGCACCCTGCGTTACAAGATCGCGAAGATGCGCGCGGCTGGCTATGTCATTCCCGACTAGCCGAGGAAGTTGGCCCGATTCCTGCGCTAGTAGCTTACACGGGCCCAATGCGTCGGAAATTTGGCAGCGCGCTCCCTTGAGTGATTCTCCATGAGCGATTCCCCATGAGCATCAACACCAATCTCAACACCAGCTACGACGTCAGCGGCGTTCTCCAGGAGATGCGCCGGCTGGCCCAGGCCGCTCAGGGCACGGCGCTCGCGCAGAACGGCGTGCCGGCGACCGGCGGCGGCTTCTCCGAGGTGCTAGGCAAGGCCATAGGCCAGGTGAATAAGCTGCAACTGGAGGCCGGTTCCTTGGCGCAGCGCGTGGAAATGGGCGATCGCAGCGTCAACCTAGCCCAGGCCATGGTGGCCGGACAAAAAGCCTCGGTGGCTTTTCAGGCGGCGGTCCAGGTTCGCAACCGCGTCGTCCAGGCCTACCAAGACATCATGAACATGCCGATATAAGGGGATTTAGAGCATGGCTGAGGCGAAAGCAGAGCGCGGTCTGGTACTACCCGGTTTCGGCGAAGGGAGCCCCCTGTCCGGCCTGACCAACCTGTCCATACTGCGGCAGATCGGCATCCTGCTCGGCATCGCGGCCAGCGTGGCCCTGGGCGGCGCCTTCCTGGTCTGGTTCAACACGGCGGATTACCGCCCTCTGGGAACCCTGGATCAACAGGAAACCATCCAGATCATCAATTACCTGCAGTCCAGCGACACGCCTTACCGCATGGATGCCGCCGGCGTGGTGATGGTGCCCACCGAGCGTTTCCAGCAGATCAAGCTGCAGCTGGCCCAGCAGGGCCTCCTGACCCTGCCGGCCGGCGCCGACGACTCGCTCAAGCAGGATTCCGGCTTCGGCGTCAGCCAGAAGCTGGAATCCGCGCGCCTGCAGCAGGGCCAGGAGAAGGAGCTGGCCAGGACCATCGAACAGATCGCCGGGGTGAAGGCCGCGAAAGTGCATCTGGCCCTGCCCAAGGACAGCGTCTTCGTCAAGGACCGGGCCAAGCCCAGCGCCTCGGTCATGCTCAGCCTGTTCTCCGGACGCAGTCTCGACCCGGCGGCCGTGGAAAGCATCGTCAATTACGTGGCCTCCAGCGTGCCCAACCTGGAGCCGAGCCGGGTGACGGTCATCGACCAGAACGCGCGCCTGCTCAATGCCGGCGGCATGGGAGCCGAGGCGGTGGCACAGCGCCGCGAGTTCGAGGCCGAGCGGCAACGGGAAGACGACTACGCGACCCGCGTGCGCCAGATCCTGGAGCCCCTGGTGGGCCACGGCCGTTTCACGGTTCAGGTCGATGTGGACATGGACTTCACCCAGAACGAGCAGACTCAGCAGCTCTATAACCCGGCGCCGGTGGTGCGCAGCGAGTCGACCTCGGAGAATCCGACGGGTGCCGGCGGGCCCTCGGGAGTGCCCGGCGCCTTGACCAATCAGCCGCCCCAGGACGCCACCACGCCGGAAGTCGGCCCGCAGACCAAGGAGAACGGTCAGCCGGGCAGCGCCCTGGCCAGTACGGGCATGCGCCGGGAAGCGACGCGCAATTACGAGTTGGATACCACCATCAGCCACACTCGCCAGCAACCGGGCCAGATCCGCCGCGTCAGCGTGTCCGTAGGCCTGGACTTCAAGGATGTCCCGGCGCCGGCGGAAGGCGAGGCCGCCGTGGCGGCCGTTCAGCGCGTGCCGCGCGAGGCCGCCGAGCTGGAGAACATCACGCGCCTGGTCAAGGCCGCCGTGGGCTTCGTGCCGGCGCGCGGCGATGCCGTGGAGGTCTTGAGCTTCCCGTTCACGCCGGTGCCCACCCTGGAGGACGAGGGCATCCCCTTCTGGGAGCGCGCCTGGTTCAGGGACATCATCAAGTACCTGGCCGCGGCCCTGGTTGCCTTCGTCCTGATCCGCGCCCTGTTCGGCTTCATGCGCGCCCTGGCCAAGCCGGTTGCGCCGTCGGTCCGTTCCGCCGACGATCTGGCGCGATTGCAGGGCGAGGAAGTCATGCTGCCGCCGGACACCCTGTCCATCAACACTCTCGGGGGCATGAGCCTGCCGGCGCCCATGACCGGGCCGGCCGCCGAGCAATTGGCCAAGGCCAAGAGCGTGGTGGGCAACGATCCGGCCCTGGTGGCGCAACTTGTTAAGGATTGGATTGCCGAAGAGTAGGATGGGGTAGCAGTTCTTGCTTGAGCAGATCGAGACATGGCAGAAGACAAAGCGAAGAAAGAAGAGAAGATCGACGGTGTGACCAAGGCCGCCGTTCTGCTGTTGTCCCTGGGCGAGGCCGATGCCGCCCAGGTGCTCAAGCATATGGGTCCGAAAGAGGTGCAGCGCATCGGCATGGCCATGGCGACGCTCAAAGGTGTCAACAAGGAGCAGGTGACCCATGTGCTCGACGACTTCCTGACCGGCGTCGAGGAGCAGACCGGAATCGGCATCGGCACCGAGGAATACATCCGCAAGACCCTGGTGACCGCCCTGGGCGAGGACAAGGCCAATTCCCTGATCGACCGGATCCTGCTGGGCGCCAACACCAAGGGCCTGGACACCCTGAAGTGGATGGATCAGCGCGCCATCGCCGACTTGATCCGCTTCGAGCACCCCCAGATCCAGTCCATCGTCCTCTCCTATATCGACCCGGATCAGGCGGCGGAAGTGCTCAAGATGTTCACCGAGAAGGTGCGCGTCGACCTGATGCTGCGCATCGCCTCGCTGGAGTCGGTGCAACCGGCGGCCTTACAGGAACTCAATGACATCATGGAGAAACAGTTCTCCGGCAACGCCGCCACCAAGACCACGGCCATCGGCGGGGTCAAGAAGGCGGCCGATATCATGAACTTCCTGGATACCGGTACGGAAAGCTCGATCATCGAGGGCATACGCGATGTCGACGACGAGCTGTCCCAACAGATCCAAGACCTCATGTTCGTGTTCGACAATCTCTTGGACGTGGACGATCGCGGAATCCAGACCCTGCTGCGCGAAGTGTCCACGGAAACCCTGGTCAAGGCGCTCAAGGGCGCCGACGAGGCCTTGCGCGAGAAGATCTTCAAGAACATGTCCAAGCGCGCCGCCGAGCTGATGCGCGACGATCTCGAATCCATGGGGCCGGTGAAGGTCTCGGAAGTGGAGGGTTCCCAGAAGGAGATCCTGGCCATCGCCCGGCGCCTGGCCGATTCCGGCGAGATCCTCCTGGGCGGCAAGGGCGAGGAGATGTTGTAAACCATGGCCGACGAACGCCCCACCCGCAGCCTGCTCGCGGCCGAAGAGGTCGAGGACGTGCTCACTTGGCGTCCGCCCTCGGTGGATGGCGACGCGGTCAATGCCTCGGAGCTGGATCAGATCCGCATGCTGCGTGCGGCGGCCAAGCGCGCGGCCGAGAAGTCGGCGGA
The DNA here is from genome assembly GCA_016182845.1 of Gammaproteobacteria bacterium. Classification (GTDB taxonomy): domain Bacteria; phylum Pseudomonadota; class Gammaproteobacteria; order Enterobacterales; family Permianibacteraceae; genus JACPFT01. Next base: position 32,812 of record JACPFT010000012.1, on the reverse strand, counting down.
AGCGGTCGAGGTGCCACCGCCCATGGTCACCGCCGAGGAACTTGCGGCTATACGCAAGGCGGCCTACGACGAGGGCTATGCCGAGGGCTTGGCCCAGGGGCAGGCCGAGGGCCTGCGCCGCGGCGAGCAACAGATGACCGAGGCGCAGCGGCGCTGGACCAGCCTGGCCGATGCCCTGGCCGAACCGCTGGCGGGACAGGCCGAGGCGGTGGAGCAACAGCTCGTGCAGCTCGCGGTGGCCATGGCCTCGCAGCTGGTGCGCCGCGAGATTCATCAGGACCCGGGGCAGATTGTCGCGGTGATCCGCGAGGCTATCGCCTACCTGCCGCTGAGCCGCCAAATCGTGCGCATCAGCCTGCATCCTGACGATGCGGCCTTCGTGCGCCAGACCTTCGCCCTGGACCAGGGCAATCTGCATAGCTGGCACATCATCGAGGACCCGACGCTCTCGCGCGGCGGTTGCCGCATGGCGACCGAGATCTCCAACCTGGATTCGACGCTGGAGACGCGGCTTGCGGCCCTGGTGGCCGAGATGATGGGGGGCGAGCGCCATGTCGATGCCTGATTTCGCGGCCCGCCTGGCGCGCTACGAGCCCCGCTTGAAGCCGCCGCGCCTGCTCCTGGAAGGCAAGCTGACGCGCATGGTGGGCCTGACCCTGGAGGCCGTGGGCGTCGACGCGGTGGTCGGGGACCATTGCCATATCACGACCCATGGCGGCGAGCATATCGAGGCCGAGGTGGTTGGCTTCGCCGGCGAGCGCGTCTTCCTGATGCCCATTTCCGACGTGCGCGGCCTGGGGCCGGGGGCGAAGGTCATGCCCACCGGCGAGGCCAGCGAGGTCCAGGTCGGCTGGGAGCTCCTGGGGCGCGTCTTGGACGGCACGGGCAAGCCCATAGACGGCGGGCCGGAGCTGCAAGGCCTGCAGCGCCGCTCCATTGTCGCCAAGCCCATGAATCCCCTGCGCCGCCATCCCATCCACGAGCCCCTGGACGTGGGCGTGCGCGCCATCAATGCGCTCCTGACGGTCGGGCGCGGCCAGCGCATGGGCCTGTTCGCCGGCTCCGGTGTCGGCAAGTCCGTGCTCCTCGGCATGATGACGCGCTTCACCAATGCCGATGTCATCGTCGTCGGGCTCATCGGCGAACGCGGCCGCGAAGTGAAAGAGTTCATCGAGCACATCCTCGGCGCCGAGGGCCGCAAGCGCTCCGTGGTGGTGGCCGCCGCCGCCGATACGCCGCCGCTGCTGCGCCTGCATGGCGCCATGGTGGCGACCACCATCGCCGAGTATTTCCGCGACGAGGGCAGGCAGGTGCTCCTGCTCATGGATTCCCTGTCGCGCTTCTGTCAGGCTCAGCGCGAGCTGGCCCTGGCCATCGGCGAACCGCCGGCCACCAAGGGCTATCCGCCCTCGGTCTTCGCCAAGCTGCCTATCCTGGTGGAACGCGCCGGCAATGCCGAGCAGGGCGGCGGCTCCATCACGGCGTTCTATACCGTACTCGCCGAGGGCGATGACCAGCAGGACCCCATCGCCGACGCGGCCCGCGCCATCCTGGACGGACACGTGGTGTTGTCCCGGCGCCTGGCGGAGGCCGGTCATTACCCGGCCATCGACATCGAAGCTTCCATCAGCCGCGCCATGGCGCAAATCACCGACATTCCTCATCAGGAACGCCTGCGGGGCTTCAAACAGATCTATTCTTTGTATCAACAGAACCGCGATTTGATCAGTGTCGGGGCCTACGAACCCGGCAGCGATCCGCGTATCGACGAGGCCATCGCCATGCAGGGCAGCTTGGCGGCCTTCCTGCAGCAGGGCATGAACGAAAAGCACGATCTCGCCCATAGTCTGAACGACCTCGACGACCTGATGACGGCATAGACCCTGGGAGCGGTAACACATGGTCGAGCAATCCAAGCGCATGCAACCGGTTTCCCGTATAGCGGATCAGCGGGAGCGTAAGGCCGCACAAGCCTTCGGCGATGCCCGCCAGGCCGCCAGCCACCAGGAACAGCGCCTCAACGAGTTGCGCAGCTACCGCCAGGAGTATGTCGAGCGCTTTGAGGCCCAAGGCCGCAGCGGATTGAGCGGTGCCCAGGTTCGCGACTATCAGCGCTTCATCGATCAGCTGGATCGGGCCATCGCGCAACAGGAGGATGCCTTACGCAAGGCGCGGGAGTCGCTCCAGGGCAGTAAACAGGAATGGCTCAACAAGAACACCAAGGCGACTGCGATCCGCAATGTCGTCGGCCGCTTCCGGCGAAATGAAGCGCATCAGGGGGAGCGCGCCGAGCAGAAAGAGGTCGATAATCGCCCGCCGCGCCCGCAGGTCCTTGCCGCGGAGTGAGCCCACGGTCCATCCGACCGCATCGCCCACTGTATAGGGAGTGTCCAAAACGCTTGAAATACCGGGATTTTTCGTCTTGAATGATTCTAAACGCTTTAGCCGCACAGTAAGTTCTGCTATATATTCGCTGCTGAAAGTCCGCTGCTGACGTACTCGCCGCCCCCTGCAGGGTGCGAACCAGGGTGGTGAGAGACAAGACAAAGGGAGTCCGGGCATGCCCGTAACGGAAAAATTGAGCGCCGACGGCGAAACCTTGACCATACAGGTTCAGGGGCGATTCGATTTCAGTGTCCATCAGGAATTCCGGGCAAGCTACGAGCGGCAGAAAGCCAAGCCGCAGCAGTACGTCATCGATCTGAAAGACACCATCTACCTGGATAGCTCGGCCCTGGGCATGCTGCTCTTGCTGCGCGACCACGCCGGCGGGGTCTCCAGCCGGATCAAGATCGCCAACTGCAACAACGACATCCGCAAAATCCTGACCATCTCCAACTTCGGACAGCTGTTCAGCATCGAATAACGTGGCCGCACTTCGCGTTCTCATCGCCGACGACAGCGCTGCTGACCGTCTCATTCTGAAGGCGATGCTGGAACGCGAGGGTCATCAGGTCATCGCCGCCGCCGACGGCCTGCAGGCGGTGATGTACTTCCAGCAGTATTCTCCCGATATCGTCCTGCTCGACGCGCTCATGCCCAACATGGACGGCAAGGACGCGGCGCAGCGCATCAAGGCCGCCAGCGGCGAACGCCTGGTGCCCATCATCTTCCTGACTTCCCTGCACGAAGCCGAGGCCCTGGCCGAGCTCATCGAGGTGGGCGGCGACGACTTTCTCAACAAGCCCTACAACCGCTTGTTGCTCAAGGCGAAGATGAGCGCCTTCGTGCGCCTCAAGGACCTGTACCAGACCATCCGCGATCAGCGCGACAAGATCCAGTACCACACCGACCGCCTGCTGCATGAGCAGGACATCGCCAAGAAGATCTTCGACAACATCGCCCACCCCGGTTGCTTGAACGACGCCAACATCCGCTACAACCTGATGCCGAAATCGGTGTTCAACGGCGATATCCTGCTGGCGGCCCGCAAGCCTTCCGGCGGCCTGCATGTCCTCCTTGGCGATTTCACCGGCCATGGTTTGCCGGCCGCTGTCGGAGCCATGCCCCTGGCCGATATCTTCTACAGCATGACGCTCAAGGGCTATGCCCTCACGGAAATCCTCAGCGAAATCAACATTAAGTTGGTTCGCACCCTGCCCATCGAGGTGTTTTGCTGCCTGATCGCCGCCGACTTCAACCCGCGCGAGCGCATGCTCAGGGTGTGGAACTGTGGCATGCCGACCGCCTACCTGGTGCGCAAGGGTGAAGGCCTGGCATCGCGCTTCGAGTCGCGGCATCTGCCCCTGGGCATCCAGCTGGAGTGCCAGCTGGAGTCGGCGGCCAATAGCGTGCGCCTGATGCCCTGCGACTATCTGCTCATGGCTTCCGACGGCGTGGTGGAGGCGGCCAACTCCCAGGGCGAGTTCTTTGGCGAAGAGCGCCTAACCCGGCTGATCGAGACCAACAAGGTCCAGGGCACGGTGTTTCAGGCGTTATTGGACGGCTTGAGCGACTTTCTGGAAGGAGAGAACACTCTTGACGATGTCAGCGTCGTCGAGGTGTGCAATGACTTCGATTACGCTGTCGACATCGATGCGCCGCGCCTGTCCCTGTCGCCCTTGCCCCATGCGCCGGATTGGCGAATCGAGTACGAGTTGCGGGCCCAGACCCTGGCTCGTTGGGATCCCTTACCCTTCATCCTGCATATCCTGATGGAAAGTCCGGGCCTCGCCGTGCAACGCGGCCAGATCTTCACCATCCTTTCGGAACTGTACTGCAACGCCTTGGACCACGGCGTTCTGGGCTTGTCGTCGGCGCTCAAGGAGACCGCCGAGGGCTTCGCCGAGTATTTTGCCGAGCGGGAACAACGGCTTTCCGCGTTGCAAGATGGCTTCATTCGGTTTACCTTGGAACAGGTCCCCCGGCCGGACGGTGGTTTGTTGAGTATACGCATCGAGGACAGCGGTCCTGGTTTCGACTGGACGTCCTACGTGGCCAACCTCAAGCCGACCAATCTTTCAGGGCGAGGGCTGACACTGCTCCAATCGTTATGCTCCGACTTCCGCCTGGAAGGCCCGGGCAATGTCGCCGTGGCACAGGTGGAATGGACCTTTTCCGATCGCGTCTAGCCCTGGGTAGGGCGCCTTAGAGGTTTTGCATGGATTCGCGCACTAGAAGTGAGGCTTATGTATAGCCACATCGAAAATACGACTCTCTCGGAGCTTCGGCTGCTGATGGAGGACGATTTTCCCGTATTGGTCCAGGCGTTTCTGGTCGACGGCGAGAATCGTCTCAGCGAAATGAATCAGGCCGTCGCCGCGGGCGATCTGGATGGCCTGCGCCGGGCGGCGCATAGCTTGAAAGGCAGCAGCAGCAACTTGGGCGCGATAACACTGTCCGCACTTTGCCTGGCGTTGGAACAACAGGCCAAGCGTGGCGACATGTACGGCGTCGACGAGCAGCTGCAAGGGATCGGTGACGAATTCCACGCCGTGCGCGATGAGTTGAGTATCGATTCCCCCGCTTGATTGGCACACCGTTTGCTGCAGTTCTTACGACTGTCTACATCGGTGTCGGCCATCATGATCGAAAGTCCGCAAGTTCTCCTTAGCAATCTCTTTCTCGAGCTCACCGGCGAACCTAGCCGGGATGCCGGAGCCGGTAAGGAATTCGCGCAGCTGCTTGAATTGCAACTGGATCGGGTCTCGGTCGCCGAATCCGAATCGGAGCCGGGATCTCCCCTGGGCGAGGAAGAACCCGATGCTTCCGCCGAGGTGACCTGGTGGCCCTTCGCCGACGGCGGCCGGCCCGCGCCGGCGACCGTTGGTCCGTATTCGGGACCGGCCGGCGATATTCTTCCGCAGGCCGGCAATCCCCTTCCGCGCGACGGCGGCCAGGGATCGCCCCGCACAGTCTGGGAGCCTAGCCAGGCCGGCGTGCAACTCAGTCAAGATCGGCTCTCTCAATGGTTAGCCGACATCCAGCCATCTCAGTTCGATCCCGAGGCGCCGGCTCAGTTGGGCGGGGACGGTCCACTCCCGGTGCAAGCCGACCTCGGCACTTCGGACAAGAAAATCTTCGAGAGCCCGCCACGCCCCAGGCCGCAACCGCCTCTGGAAGTAGCGTTGACCGCACCGGAAATGGAGTCGGAGCCGGCTACCGGCGGGGTGGCGCGGCCAACCCCGGTCAGCCCCTTGGCTGAAACCACCGCTTCGCACGCCAGTGACGACACCGGGAAGCCTTCGCCTTCTGGGCGCGCATTTGGCTTTCCTACGAGCCCTGCCGGGGTTTTCTCCGCCGCATCGCCAAGCCTGGAACCATGGACGGCCAGGCTATCCGCTATCGGCTTGCCAAAGGATTTACCGCCTGGTTGGGTGCAACCCGTGCCAACGCTTCCGGAGCACGCGGCCGTTGTGCCAACGCTTCCGGAGCACGCGGCCGTTGTGCCAACGCTTCCGGAGCACGCGGCCGTTGTGCCGGCGCTTCCCGAGTCAGCGGTGGTCTCGCCGGCCGTGGAGGATGAGCCGGCCATGGTTGGCGGGCCACGGCAAGCAATGGATTTATCTCAGGAGCCCGAGGGGCAGTTATTCCTGGACGAGCAGCTGGTAGCCGCTGAACCGGCAAGGACCGGCGAACCGGTGGACGCCGACCGCCAAGCCCTGGCTGCATCGAGTACCTCCGATCGGCAGGAGCCCGCTTTCGCCCGGTCGCAACCGTTCACTCCGGCTCCAGAACGCATGTCGTCGGGCGTTTCGGGTTCGGGTTCCGATACTTTTGTTTCCGGCCTGTCGTTGACGCTTTCCACGCCCATGGGTCATGCGCGCTGGAACGAGGCCTTCTCCTCGCAGATCGTGCGGATGGCGCGCCAGGACATGCAACAGGCACAGATCCAACTCGATCCGGTCGAGCTGGGGCCCATCGACATTCAGCTGTCCATGAGCGGCGGGGAGTTGTCGGTGGCCTTCCAGGCCCAGCACGCCGCGACGCGCGAGGCTCTGGAACAGTCGCTGCCGCGCCTGCGCGAGATGCTCGGCGAGGCGGGCATGCAGCTGGGCAATGTCGACGTCAACGGCCAGTCGGATCGGGGGCAGCAACGAGCCTTCACTCCGGTGCCGGCGGAAAGCTCGGCTTACCGCCCGCAAAGGGACCGCGCCATGCCCGAGGAGATGCCCGGGAGTCCCCGCACCAGACCGCCGGTCGAACCGGGGCGCATCGACTATTTCGCCTAGGCTTGGTGGGCCGTGCTCCAGAAGAACTGGCGCATGGCCTTGATCATATAGCCGTGGTCGAAGGTCCCGGCGCTCTCGCGCAGGGAATGCATGGACCACATGGGATTGCCCACGTCCACGGCCCGCAGCCCCAGACCCGCGCCGGCCAGGGGGCCGATGGTGCTGCCGCAGGGGATGTCGTTGCGGTGAACGTATTTCTGGCAAGGCACTTCCGCCAGCTCGCACAGCCTTAAGAAAAACGCCGCCGACAGGCCGTCGGTGGCATAGCGCACATTGTGGTTGTGCTTGATCACCGGGCCCTGGTTGAGTACGGCCTGGTGCTCAGCGTCGTAATACTCCGCGTAATTGGGATGATAGGCATGGGCCATGTCCGCCGAGAGCAGGTAGGACTGGGCCAAGGCCTGCTTGTAGGCGCCGCGCATCAGCCCGGCGGCCAGGGCGATGCGCTCCAGGCAGTCTTCCAGGAAGGACGAGTCGGCGCCCTTGTGACTGGTGGAACCCACTTCCTCGTGATCGAAGAAGGCGATGACCCGGGTCGCGGCGGCGTCTTGTGTCAGGCTATCCAGCAGGGCTTCAGTGCCGGCATGGCAGGAGGCCAGGTTGTCCAGCTGGCTGTTGGCAAAGAACTCCCGGTTCGGGCCGAAGAAGGCGCCTTTCTGGGTATCGCAGACCGCCAGCTCGAAGGCCAGGATGTCCTTGCCGTCCACGCCCAGCTGCTCGGCCAGCAACCGGTTGAAGCCTTGAGCCGCCGGCAGCTGGCTTTCCACCACGGACAGCATCATGGGCAGCTCGCGCTGCTTGTGCAGCTTCAGGCCCTCGTCGTTGACCGCCCGATTCATGTGGATGGCGAGGTTGGGGATACGCACCAGCGGCTGCTCAAAGTGCACCAGGCGCGAGGCTACGTCGAAGGCGCAGGGGCCGCTGCGCAGGCTTACTCGGCCAGCGAGGCTCAAGTCGCGATCGGTGAAGGTGGCCAGGATCGGTCCGCCATAGACCTCCACGCCCAAGCGCACCATGGGCCCGGCGGTGTGCGGGGCATTGGGTTTGACGCGCAGGCCCGGCGAGTCCGTGTGGGCGCCGATGATGCGAAAACCGTGTTGCTCCAGGGCGCCGTCGCCGACCACGAAGGCGATGATCGAGGACTGATCGCGCACCACGTAGTGCCGGGCGCCGGCCTTCAGGGCCCAGGCCTCGCTCTCGCGCAGTTCGGTGAAGCCCTGGGAATCCAGGCGGCTGGCCAGGTTGGCCACGGCATGCCAGGGCGAGGGGCTTTGGTCGATGAAGGTCAGCAGGGCTTGTGCGGCTTGATGGCTCATGGCGGGATCTGCGGCTGAAGGGGGAGTGCCCTAGGATAACACCGCCGGGCCCCAGTGCTCCGTGCCCGACATTCCATTAGGTCTTTGCCGCGTCTTTTTGCCCAGCTCATCGTTGCTCAACGTCGCCATAGCGACGGCTATGGCTCGGTTTCGCGCCTCGACCTGGACAAAAATCCATCGGCCCTTCCCTAACGTCATGTCGGGTACGGAGCACTACGCCGCTTCGTGTTAAAATGCGCGCCCATTCAATGACTAAGCCCGTATCGCCCGTGGAAGCCGCCCTCAAGCTCCTGGCCCAGGAAATCGAACAATGCGCCCTCGCCGAGCGCGCCGGCCTCAAGAGGCGCTGGCACGCGGCCCGCGCGCGCCTGAAGTCCGGCAAACCGGCGGATCGCCTCCTGGCGGATCTGGAGCGGGACATCGCCCGGTCGCGGGCCTGGGTCGAGGCTAGGCGGGCAAAGCCCCTGCGCCTGGTCTATCCCGAGGAGCTGCCGGTCAGCCAGCGGCGCGAGGAGATCCTCAAGGCCCTGGCCCAGCATCAGGTCGTGATCCTGGCCGGCGAAACCGGCTCCGGCAAGACCACCCAGTTGCCCAAGCTCTGCCTGGAGCTGGGGCGCGGCCTCTTCGGCCAGATCGGCCACACCCAGCCGCGCCGCCTGGCCGCGCGGGCCGTGGCGGACCGCATCGCCGAGGAGCTGGCCACGCCCCTGGGCGAGGCCGTCGGTTTCAAGGTGCGCTTCTCCGACAAGGTCTCGGAATCGACCCGTGTGAAGCTGATGACCGACGGCATTCTGCTCGCCGAGATCCAGGGCGATCCGCTGCTGTCCCGCTACGACACCTTGATCATCGACGAGGCTCACGAGCGCAGCCTCAACATCGACTTCCTCTTGGGCTATCTCAAGCAGCTCCTGCCGCGCCGCCCGGATCTCAAGCTCATCATCACCTCGGCGACCATCGACCTGGAACGTTTCTCGGCGCATTTCGGCGATGCCCCCATCGTCGAGGTCTCGGGCCGCACCTATCCGGTGGAGGTCTTGTACCGGCCGCTGCTCGCCGAGGACGAGGACGGCGTGGACCGGGACCTGGAGCAGGCCATCCTCGACGCCGTGGACGAACTGGCGCGCATCGGCATGGGCGATGTCCTGGTCTTCCTGCCCGGCGAGCGGGAGATCCGCGCCACCGCCGAGGCCCTGCGCAAGCACCATCCGCCCCATACCGAGATCCTGCCTCTCTATGCGCGCCTGTCCGCCGCCGAGCAGCACCGCATCTTCCAGGGCCATGCCGGCCGGCGCATCGTGCTGGCCACCAATGTCGCGGAAACCTCATTGACGGTGCCGGGCATCCGCTACGTGGTCGACACGGGCCTGGCGCGCATTTCCCGCTACAGCATCGCCACCAAGGTGCAGCGCCTGCCCATCGAGAAGATCGCCCAGGCATCCGCCAACCAGCGCAAGGGCCGCTGCGGGCGCGTCGCGGAGGGCGTGTGCATCCGCCTGTACGAGGAGAAGGACTACGAGCTGCGCCCGGCCTTCACCGATCCGGAAATCCTGCGCACCAACCTCGCCGCCGTGATCCTGCAGATGCTGGCGCTGGGCCTGGGCGACATCGAGGCCTTCCCCTTCCTGGAGCCGCCGGACGGCCGTGCCATCAACGACGGCCTGCGCCTACTGGAAGAGCTGGGCGCCATCACCCGCCAGCGCGAGCTGACCGCCATCGGCCGTCAACTGGCCCGCCTGCCCGTCGATCCGCGCCTGGCGCGTCTGCTCGTGGCCGCCCAGGGCTTGGGCTGCTTGAAGGAAGTGCTGATCATCGCCAGCGCCCTGGCCATCCAGGACGTGCGCGAACGGCCGGGCGAATTCCAGCAGGCCGCCGACGAGAAGCATCGGCGTTTCGTCGTGCCCGACTCGGATTTCCTGAGCATTCTCAAGCTCTGGGAGCATGTGGAAGGCCTGCGCGCCACGCTCTCGGAGAACAAACTGCGCAAGACCTGCCGCGACGAGTTCCTGTCCTATGTGCGGGTGCGCGAATGGCGGGATCTGCATCATCAGCTGGCCCAGGAAGTGAAGGACATGGGCTGGCGGCTCAACGACAAGCCCGCCGAGTACGAGGGGCTGCATCGCGCCCTGTTGAGCGGTTTCCTCGGCCAGATCGGTTACAAGACCGCCGACGGCGATTATCTGGGCGCGCGCAATATCCGCTTCCATATCTTCCCGGCCTCGGGCCTGTTCAGGAAGGGCCCGAAATGGCTGATGGCGGCGGAACTGGCCGAGACCAGCCGCTTGTACGCGCGGCTCTGCGCGCGTATCGAGCCGGAATGGGTGGAGGCGGCGGCCGGCGAGCTGGTGCGTCGCCAGTATTTCGAGCCCCACTGGGAACAGCGTCGGGCCCAGGTGGCCGCCTACGAACAGGTCTCGCTCTACGGCCTGCCGCTAGTCGAGAAGCGCAAGCTCAATTACGGCCCCATCGACCCGGTCCTGGGCCGCGAGCTGTTCATCCGCCATGCCCTGGTCCTGGGCGAGTACGAGCACCGGGCGCCGTTTTGGAAACACAACCAGTCGCTGATTTCCGACGTGGAGGATCTGGAGCACAAGGCGCGCCGCCGCGACGTCCTGGTGGACGAGGACACCCTGTTCGCCTATTACGACAGCCGTCTGCCCGAGGGCATTTACTCCGGCCCCCAGTTCGAGCAATGGCTGAAGCAGGCCAGCGCCGACAACCCGCGCGTCCTGCAGATCAGCCTGGATGAGCTGATGCAGCGCGAGGCGGGGGAGGTGACCGAGGAGCGCTACCCCGAGTACTGGCGCGCCGGCGAGCTGCGCCTGCCCCTAGCCTACCAGTTCGAGCCGGGGCACGAGGACGACGGGGTGACGGTGAGCCTGCCCCTGACCCTGCTCAACCAGCTCGAAGGCCGCGATTTCGCCTGGTCCGTGCCCGGCTTCCGCCAGGACCTGCTGGCCGCCTTGCTGAAGTCCCTGCCCAAGCACTGGCGCAAGAATTTCGTGCCGGCGCCGGACTTCGCCTCGGCCCTGCTGCAATCCATCAAGCCCGCCGATGGTCCCCTGTTGGAGACCATGGGCACGCGCCTGTTCCGTATGACCGGCGTGAACGTGCCCCTGGAAGCCTGGGATTGGGCGGCGGTGCCCGAACACCTGCGCATGAATTTCCGCATCACCGGCGAGCGCGGCAAGCTGCTGGCCCAGGGCCGGGATCTGGAGGTCTTGAAGGCGAAGCTCTCCGGCAAGGTCGAGGCGGTGGTGCGCGAGAGCGGCGAGACCCTGGAGCGGGAAGGCCTAGTGGACTGGAGCTGCGGCAGCCTGCCGGCGATTTACGAGACGCGTCGCGCCGGCCTGCCCCTGCGCGCCTTCCCGGCCTTGGTGGACCAGGGCGCGAGCGCGGCCTTGCGGCTCTTCGACGTGGAGGCCAAGGCGAGGCTGGCCCATCGCGCCGGGTTGCGCCGCCTGGTCTTCCTGCACTGCTCGCGGGAATACAAATACCTGGAGAAGCAACTGCCGGGGCTGAACCGCCTGGCCCAGTATTTCCAACCGGTTGGCACCCGCGCCGATCTGCTCAACGACCTGGTGATGGCCCAGATCGACCGCTTTCTCGATGGCGCCTGGGAAGTGCGTAGCGCGGAAGCCTTCGCGGCCATGGTGGAGCGCGTGCGCGCCGCCCTGGTGGCCGGGGCGACGGAACAGGGCCAGGGCCTGGATGCTATGCTCAAAGCCTGGCACGAGCTCTGGCAACAAGTGGCCATGAAGGCGGCGGGCAAGGGTTCGGCGGCCCACGAGGACATGGCTGCTCAGTTGCGCGGCTTGGTGTTCCCGGGTTTTCTGGCCCAGGTCGGCGCGGAACAGCTGCGCCATTACCCGCGTTATTGCAAGGCGCTGACCATGCGTCTGGACAAGCTGAAGGCCAATCCAGGCCGAGACGCCGAGGCCATGGCCCAGCTCAAGCCCTGGTTGGCGAAGCTGGCGGAGCAGACTGCGAAAACGCCGCTGAACGAATGGCCGGAAGCGGTGAGGGAGATTCGCTGGCTGCTGGAAGAATGGCGCGTCGCGCTATTCGCGCAAGGCCTGAAGACGGCGGTGCCGGTGTCGGCCCAGCGCGTGCAGAAGCGCTGGGATGAATGGGTCAAATCCTAAGAACAATAGAGGGTAGGGCATGCACAATGTCGTGATCAGCGGCAGCGGTTTGTATACGCCGCCGGGCAGCATCAGCAATGACGAGCTGGTCGAGTCGTTCAATACCTATGCGCGCGGCTACAACGCCGAGCATGCCGAGGCCATCGCCGCCGGCGCCATGCCGGCCCTGGCGGAGTCCAGTTCGGAATTCATCCTCAAGGCTTCGGGCATCAAGAATCGCCATGTGGTGGACAAAGCCGGCGTGCTCGATCCGGCCATCATGGCCCCGCGCCTTGCCGAGCGGGGCAACGAGGAACTGTCCCTGATGGCGGAGATGGCCGTGGTGGCGGCGCGGGAGGCGCTGGACAATGCCGGACGCCAGGCGGTGGATATCGATCTGGTGATCGTCGCCGCCTCGAACCTGCAGCGCGCCTATCCGGCCATCGCCATCGAGGTGCAAAACGCCCTGGGCTGCGGGGGCTACGCCTACGACATGAACGTGGCCTGCTCGTCCGCGACCTTCGGTCTGCAGGCGGCGGCCGATGCCCTGCGCGCCGGCAGTGCCCGTGGCGTTCTCGTGATCAACCCGGAGATCTGTTCCGGGCATTTGAATTTCCGCGACCGGGACAGCCATTTCATTTTCGGCGACGCCTGCACGGCCCTGGTACTGGAGCGCGAAGCGGATGCCGGCCGAGGCTTTCGGCTGCGCGCCAGCCGCTGCAAGACCGTCTTCTCCAACAATATCCGCAATAATTTCGGCTTCCTGAACCGGGCCCATCCGGAGAGCCGCGATGCTCTGGACAAGCTGTTCATGCAGCAGGGGCGCAAGGTCTTCAAGGAAGTCTGCCCCATGGTGGCGGAGCTGATCCTTGACCATCTGGCCTCGGTGGGCTGGGAGGCCGCCGACTTGAAGCGGCTATGGCTGCATCAGGCCAATATCAATATGAATCAATTGATCGCCCATCGCGTGCTGGGGCGCGAGCCCAGCCCCGAGGAGGCGCCCATCATCCTGGATGAGTACGCCAATACCAGTTCGGCCGGTTCGGTGATCGCCTTCCACCGCCATCATGCCGATCTGCGCTCCGGCGACAAGGCGCTGCTGTGCTCTTTTGGCGCCGGTTACTCGGTGGGTTGCCTGTTGATGGAGCGGCTCTGAGGCGCCACTGGGCAAAAGAAAAGGCCACCTCGCGGTGGCCTTTTCTTTAATCGACCTTCACCACTTCTTCTTTTGGAACATGTCCTGCTCGGATTCCTTGCTGGCCTCGCCCGTCGCATCGCTGGGGCTGCCGGGCACGTTATGGCTGTCGATGGGAATTTCCAGGCGGTCGATGAGCTCTTGCAAGAGCGTGAGCTGCTGCTGGGTGTACTCGTCGGTGACCGCCGAGCTGATCAGCTTGTTGTGGGCGAAATCCAGGTAGGTGCGCGCCGTGCCGTGCTGATGCATGTTCAGCGCAATCGCTCCAAGCTTCATGTAACCTTCGACTTCGAAGCGCAGCACGAGATGTTGCAGGCGCGGAAAATTGAGCGCGTATTCACCGGCGTCGATCTTGCCCAGCTGCGCAAGGCTGGCATAGAGCTGGAGCAGGCGGCGCAGGCGCTTCAAGATCGCGAACAGGAGCTGCTCATTGTCCGGCAAGACCAGGGGACTGGCCGTGCCCGCCTGCTTACGCAGCACGGCAGCCTGTTCCTTGGCGAAATTCAGCGAGGCATCGACATTGGGCGAGTCGGGTTCGCAGGCCTTAAGGCCCGCGAGACTTTCGGCGATGCGCCACATCAGGACGCCGCGCACGCTGGCGTCCAGGCCCGCATTCTGCAGCCCCTCCATCAGATCCTGAGTTTCCTGGATGCGCGCGCGGAACTCAGCGGCGCGCTGACGGTTTTCCGCAGCTTGTTGTTCGCGTTTATGGGAAATGGAGCTGATGACGACGCTGGCAACCAGTACCAGGAGGATGAGGCCGGCAACCAAGAACATTGTCATTATTAGTACTGGCTCCGCTGGGCATGCTTAAAGCGTAGGCTAAACGACCCTATTATGCCGCATGCCGGGAACTTGGCAACTGCATCGCGTGAGTATGTGCTTGTTTTCACGGGAGGTATAGTCGGAACACCCCACCGCCTAGGGCCCCGCCGTTGGCCAACTCGATACGGCCTGAGCGGCCGTCCTGGACATGTTTCGCGGCAATTTGGCGAGCGAAGTACAGGCCAAGTCCGGTGCTGCCATTGCTGAAATTGACGGAATTGATGTCCGCGTGTTGCAGGCTCAACATTTTTTCCGGATAGCCCCGGCCATTGTCGGCGACTTCGATGCAGAGCATGCCTTCTTCCTCAAAGGCTCGCAGCACTACCTTGTCACGGGTGTAGCGGATGGTGTTGGCGAGCACATTATTGACGACGCCGGAGACGAGCTCGGCGTCGAAATACCAGGTCAGCACCTCGTCGCAATCCAGCTCGTGGTGGATGCCCTTGGTGTCCAGGAGCAGGGAATAGCGCAGCATCTGGTCTTCCAGGAAGTCCAGGACCGGATGGTAGTTCAGTTGCAGGGCCAGCTGGGATTGCTCCAATTTGAACAGCGCCAACAATTGGATCAAGTCGTTGTTGACCCGAGTGGCTTCGTAATGAATGACGGAGCACTGCCGCGACTGCTCCGGAGTCAGGACCTCCACTTCGCCGATGAATTCGTCCAGCGATTGCAGAAGCAGGGTCAGGGAGTTCTTGGTGTCGTGTACGGTTGATGCAAGAACAACTGAAAAATCAATGGGTTCCATAGTAGTTCCTAACTGCGGCTCAAGGGTTGCGTGGCCCTACGGTGAAGCGATGCCGGTGAACCGGCCTGCCGCCTATTCACCGGCAGGCGCCGGAATGTCCGCATACAGGCGCTGCAATTCCTGGTATTTGGCAAACCGCGCATCTTTCTTGTCCATGTTCACCTGGCCGAGACAGTGTTTTCCCACCTTGATCATGTTGGCGTCGGCCTGCCCGGACTTGTGCATGTGGTAAATCACCTGGGCGATGTTGAAGTTGACGCTGGTGTTGGTCGGGGACAGCTCCCGGGCCTTGAGGAAGGTGGCGACGGCTTTGAGTGCTTCGCCGGCCTCGAACTGGCGCACACCGTCGTTGTTGAGGTTGTGGGATTCCGTGGCCTTGCGCAGGGCCTCTCTATCCTGCAGGAGCTCGTTGGCGAGCTTCATGACTTCGGGGTTGTCGCCGTGTTTGGAAGCCAGGCTGGCGACGATTTCCTGGGCCTTGGCCTCCTTGCCGCTGGTCTTGAGCGCCTTGGCGAAGTCGATGAGACCATCGGAATTGAGTTCGGCCTCGACCTGCGGGTAGAGATGCTCGGCCTTGCTCATGGCCGCCTGCGCCTCTTGGGCTCTGCCCTGGACCTGGAACAGGCCTACCTTTTGGTTTTCCAGCCGAAAGACCACGTCTTTCTGGTTCTTGTAAACCTCGGAGGCCTCCTGCAAATAGCGAACGCCGTCTTCGGCCAGCGCCTTGTTCTGGCTCAGACCATCGCGTTTGATGACCTGTTGTACGCACTCGTTGAAATTGAAGTAGTTTTCCGGCGTGTTGTAACAGGAGTTCTTGCCCAGGCGAACGGCGCTGCGATAGGCCTTCAGCGCCCCGTCCACGTCTTCATTTTCCTTGGCCAACTGGCCCAGGTTCATTTGACGGTTGATGGTCTTGGGCGAGATCTTGACGGCGGTTTCCAGGGTTTGCTGGGCCTTCTTGGCATCGCCTTCGGCCGCTTGGATCTTGGCTAGCCAGTCGAAGGCCGTCAGGAACATGGGGTTGAGGCGAATGAGCTCTTCGAATTGCAATCGCGACTTGGCGAGCTCCTTTTGATGAAACAACACCCTGCCGAGTCCCAGCAGCGCCCAGACTAGGGGCCGGCTGCCGTTGACTTCCCGGTAGATCGCGGCGGCGGCTTCCAGCTCGCCGGTGGCCTCCAGGATCTCGGCCTGGAGGCGCAAGCAGGCGAGGGCATGGGGCGACTTGGCGGCGAGCTGTGCCTTGCACAGGCTCATGGCCTTGTCGTACTGCTTCTTCTCGATGGCGACCTCGATTTCCGCCAGGCTTTCCTTCTTCTCCAGGATTTTTTCCAGGCGATTCTGCAGCATGCCCTTGTTGAAGGGCTTGGTGAGATAACCGTCGGGCATGCAGTCCAGGGCGCCCATGACCATGGAAGAGGTGTTCTCCGCCGTGATCATCAGGAATACATCCTTGTTTTTCAATAAGCTAACGTACTTTAACTCTTCCAGAAGCTGCTGACCGTCCTTGCCGTCGCCCAGGTTGTAATCGGAGAGTACGATGTCGTAGTGCTTGTCGCGACACATCTTCAGGGCTTCTTCGGCGGTGGCGGCCTGGTCGATGTCGGCGATGCCGATCTGCACGACGATACCGCGCACCGTTCGGCGAAAATCGGCGAAATCATCGACGATCAGCACTTTTTTCTGACTATAACTAATCGGCATAACCGTCACGCTCCGGGACCCTGACTGCGAGTATAGACAAATCTGCCGTGCTCCTTGATTCAACTGGCCTTTTGGGTGCTTGGAGGCGGACCCTGGCGCCGAGGACGTGCATCCTCGAGCACGGGAGCGCCGGGGCCGTGGCCCGTGCGTAAATATGCCACTCAGCCGCCAATTTCAGGCAAGCCCGGACGCCGCGCCTCGGTTACAATCCGCCCTCAGTCATCTTGCACACGAGTCCGCCATGAGTCCACACGACATCGACGAAGCCGTCAACGACTTGCGCAGCCTGGGGGATTTCATCCGCTGGGCCGCCAGCGCCTTGCTGCGCAGCGAAGTGTTCTTCGGTCATGGCACCGACAACGGCTGGGACGAAGCCCTGGCCCTGTGCCTGCATCCTCTGCGCTTGGAACATCAGGATTTGGAGGCGGCGCGCGGCCAGCGGCTGACGCGTAGCGAGCGCCGGGAGATCGCCGAGCTGGTGGCGCGGCGCATCAACGAACGCCTGCCCCTGGCCTATCTGACCAACAAGATCTGGTTCGCCGGCCTGGAGTTCTACGTGGACGAGCGCGTGCTGGTGCCCCGTTCGCCCATCGCCGAGCTGATCGAGAACGGCTTCCAACCCTGGCTGGGCGAGCGCATCCCGGCCCGGGTGTTGGATTTGTGCACCGGCAGCGGCTGTATCGCCATCGCCCTGGCTCATGCCTTCCCGGGCGCATCGGTCGACGCCGCGGATATTTCCACCGATGCCCTGGACGTGGCGGCCATCAATGTCGGGGACCATGGTCTGGACGAGCAAGTCAGCCTGGTGGAATCCGATGTATTTAGCGGCTTGCAGGGCGAAGTCTATGATCTTATCGTCAGCAATCCGCCCTATGTGGATGCCGGCGACATCGACAGCATGCCGGAGGAATTCCGCCATGAGCCCATGTTGGGCCTGGCGGCCGGTGACGATGGCCTGGACATCGTGCGACGCATCCTGCGCGAGGCGCCTGAGCATCTGAGCGAAGATGGCTTATTGATCGTCGAGGTGGGCAACAGCGAAGCCCACGTCCAAACGGCTTGGCCGGAAGTGCCCTTCCTGTGGCTGGAGTTCACCCATGGCGGGCAGGGCGTTTTCCTCATCGAGGCGGCGGATCTGCGCGCCTTTCACGACCGGTTCTAAGCGCGGCATTGAGAAGGATTAAGCATGTCTGGTAACACCTTGGGTCAGTTGTTTTCGGTGACGACCTTCGGCGAGAGCCATGGCCCGGCCCTGGGCTGCATCGTCGACGGCTGCCCGCCGGGGCTGTTACTCAGCGAGGCGGATCTGCAGCGGGATCTTGACCGGCGCAAACCCGGCCAGTCCAAGTTCACGACCCAGCGTCAGGAAGACGATCGCGTGCGCATCCTTTCCGGCGTGTTCGAGGGCCAGACCACGGGCACGCCTATCGGGCTGCTGATCGAAAACACCGACCAGAAGTCCAAGGACTATGACGAGCTGGCCCAGACCTTCCGCCCGGGGCACGCCGATTACAGCTACGAGCAAAAATACGGCATCCGCGACTACCGTGGCGGCGGCCGTTCCTCGGCGCGCGAGACCGCCATGCGCGTGGCGGCCGGCGCCATCGCCAAGAAATACCTACACGAACACCTGGGCATACGCATCTACGGCTACGTCAGCCAGATCGGCTCCATCAAGGCGGGTCAGTTCAATCGCGCCTTCATCGAGCAGAATCCCTTCTTCTTCCCGGATCCGGCCCGGGTCGGGGACCTGGAGACCCTGATCCAGGCCATCCGCAAGGAAGGCGATTCCATAGGCGCGCGGGTCGAGGTTGTCGCCGAGGGCATGCCTCCGGGCCTGGGCGAGCCGGTGTTCGACCGTCTGGACGCCGACATCGCCCATGCCATGATGAGCATCAATGCGGTCAAGGCCGTGGAAATCGGCGGCGGCATGGCCTGCGTCGAGGCCAAGGGCAGCCAGTTCCGCGACGAGCTGACGCCGGCCGGCTTCCTGAGCAACCACGCCGGCGGTGTGCTGGGCGGGATTTCCTCGGGCCAGGACATTCGCGTCAGCATCGGACTCAAACCCACGTCCAGCATCCTCATCCCCGGCCGCAGCATCACCCGCGAGGGCCTGCCCACCGAGGTCCTGACCAAGGGCCGGCACGATCCCTGCGTCGGCATACGCGCAGTGCCCATCGCCGAGGCCATGCTGGCCATCGTGCTCATGGATCATGCCCTGCGCCATCGCGGACAGAATCTGGAAGTGCGCTCGCGCACGCCCCAGATCCCGCCATCCGTGGAGTGATGAGCGCGGCTTGGCCGGCGGCTTTGCCGACGCGGCGCCTGGGCGGTATCTACTTCGCGTATTTCGCTGCCCTGGGCTGCCTGGTTCCCTATTTCAGCCGTTATCTCAGCGAGCAGGGCTTCGGCCCAGCTGCCATCGGTGGGCTCATGGCCCTGCTCTCCGGGGCGCGCACACTCTCGCCCTTCCTGGCTTCCTTGCTGGCCGAGCGCGGCGGTCGGCAGCTACTGATGCGCCTGGCCCTGGTTCTGGCCAGCCTGCTGTTCTGCGGCCTGTTCGTGGTCCGGGAACCCTGGGCGCTGACCGGCGTGCTGATCGGTTTTCATCTCTGCTTCAGTGCCGTGCTGCCGCAGATGGAGACCCTGACCCTGGCGCACCTGGGCGCACAAGCGCCGCGCTACGGCCGGATCCGACTCTGGGGCTCCATCGGCTACATGCTCTGCGTGGTCATCGCCGGCGCCTGGTTCGATGCCCTGGGCATAGGCCAGCTGCCGTTCTTGGTCCTTCTAGCCTTGCTGGTCTGTAGCGGTTTCGCCTTCAGCCTGCCCGACGCCCATCCGAAGTCCGCACCGCGCGAGGGCGAGGAGGCGAGCTGGGGGACGATCTGGCGCAACCCCGCGCCCTGGCTCTTGTTCGCGGCCTGCTTCTGCCAGCAGGCCGCGACCCAGCCGTATTACTTGTTTTACGACCTTTTGCTCACGGCGCAGGGCTATTCGGGTTTCCACATCGGCCTCTTGATCGCCCTGGGCGTCCTGGCCGAGATCGGCATGTTCATGGTCATAGGCCGCCATATCGAGCGGCATGGCCTGAGCCGCTTGATGGCGGCCGTCGCCCTGGTTGCCGTGCTCCGTTGGTGGTTGACCGGCGCCTGGCCGGAGTCGCGCGGGCTGATGCTCGCGGTGAACGGCCTGCATGCCGTCACCTTCGCGGCGGCCCATGCCCTGGCCATGTACGCCCTGGCGGCCACCTTCCCGGCAAACCTGCAGGGCAGGGCGCAGGGCCTCTTCGCCTCGGTCGTGTACGGCCTGGGCGGCATCGTCGGCGCGCTCTTGGCTGGCCATCTGTCCCAGCGCTACGGTTGGGGCGCGGCGTTCTACGGTGCGGCGGGTCTGTGCGTCCTGGCCTTTCTGCTTATGCTGTTTAGCCGGGAGCGTCGTTGAGGCAGGATTACGCGCCTTTCACCGGTTTCCGCTAAACTGGCTAGAGCCGGCACGGGCTTCATAAAAAGCAACGGGCTTCTTAGAACAACAACTTAGCCGTCCATAGGATCGCTCCCATGCAAGTCAGCTTTCCCAATGCTCAGCATTACCAATGCCCCCTCGGCCTGTTCGTGGCCGCCTGGAAGGTCTGGTTCAAGCGCTTCGCCGCCGTGGACCCCTATGCCTGGCGCGAGGGCGTTTTGCCCCTGCGTAGCGACGAGGCCAAGCTTGCCGAGTTGCTCAATCACGGCTACCGCTTCAGTCTGGATGTCATGGCGCGCCTCCTGGTGCCCTGGCCGTATCGCAACACGCCCCAGGTGGTGGAGAGCTTCCTGCGCCTGAACGACTTGATGGTGAAGTCGGCGGACTTCATGGAAGGCGATCAGGTGGTGGCCGGGGCCCGGCTGTCGGAATATGCCCTGGACACCTGGGATCAGATTTCCCTGCTGGAGCAGGATCAATACCTGTCCCATGCCGAGGCGCGCATCCAGGCCGACGTGGAGACTACCTCCAACGATCCCATCGTCATCGACGACGGCGGCGTGGCCTTGATCGGCGAGAACATCTACCCGCCGCAGATCCCGGCGGCCGACGCGGATACCGATGCCTATCTCCATGCCCTGGCGGCCTGGCTGCAGGAAGACCCCTTGCAGCCCATTTATTCCGGCCGCCCCATCGGCGAGGCGGTGAGCGGCTGGGACCAGCGCTTGGTGGCCTTCTTCTGGCCCAAGCCCCGTTCCAGCTTCGCCCATAACCGCTTCATGCTGGAACCCATGCTGTTTCGGGCGGCGCGCCTGGCGCACATGGTGGAAATGGGCGAGGACTGGGGCACGCGCGATCAGGCCATCGCCGTGAAGCTGGCCCACGAGACCTTCAACCTGGCAGGCATGCCCCAGCGCGAAGTCACGCCGGAGAACATCCGCCGAGTCTTCGAAGCGGCATTGGCCGCCGATATCAAGGCCAAGGCCAAGATGAACAGCGGCTGGAGCGCCCTGGCCGCTGTGGCCACGGCCCACCTGGAAGAGGATCCGGAACGCCAGGTGATGGTGCTCTGGGACAGCCGGGTCGCCGCGTCGCTCCTGTCGCGCCTGGATTTCCTGATGGTGGAGGCTGGCCGTGAGGATCCCCAGAGCCTGTTCCCGGAGCTGGGCACCGTGCCCGGCTGGGGCGGCACCCGCCCGCGCCAGCTGAGCCTGGACTGGCCCAGCGGCTACCGGCGCTGGGCGACTCTGGTGGCGGTGAGCCGCGTGATCATGCGCCTGCGCGACATCCTCAACACCAGCCGCCGCGCCGATGGCCGCCTGGTCTACCCGCGCATGCCCATGTCCGAGCAGAAGGACGGTCCCTGGACCACCCACGGCGTGCAGATGGTGCTGTTCTGCGACGGTTATTGACCAATGGCAAGCCTGGCGCTGAACGGCGCCGGGCGGCCTCCAAAACCCAGGCGGCGATGCTATAATCGCCGCCTTTCTTTTGGGGGGACGAGCATGACCTACGATGAGCTGATCCGCAGCATGACCCCCGAGGTCTATGCCCGTTTGCGCGAGGCGGTCGCCCTGGGTCGCTGGGTCGATGGCCGGGCGCTCAGCCCCGAGCAGCGCGAGTCCTCCATGCAGGCCATCATGGCCTACGAAACCTTCTGCCTGGACACCGAGGACGAGCCCTTCCGCATGAGCCCGGAAGGCGAGTTCCGTATCGCCAGCAAGCCGAAAACCCCGCGTGACGAGCGGATCCACGTACACGCCCTGGACAGCTAGGCGCCCGCCGCTGTCGTTCCTTCACGGACTCGGTTCATAACATGATGTTTCTCAAAGAACTTTTCGCCCCGAAATGGCAGTCGCGGAAAGCCCAGGTGCGCCTGGCGGCGGTCGCCGGGCTGGATCCGGCGGGCCAGCGCGCCGTGCTGGAAAACCTGGCCGTCAACGATCCCGAGTCGGCCGTGCGCGCCGCGGCCCTGCACAAGCTCCACGATCTGGCCCTGTACCGCCGCCGGGCGGTGGAGGAAGGCGATGCGGCCTTGCGCGAGCAATACCGCGAGCTCTGCGCACGCGCGCTCTGCGGCCAGCATGCCCTGAGCCCCGAGCTGGCCGAGCGCCTGCGCTGGCTGGAGGAGGCGACTCCGGCACAGCAGGAGCGCGCGGCGCGCGAGGGCCGGGAGGTGGAACTGCGCCGCCGCGCCATGACCCTCTGCGCCCGGGAATCCCTGTACGCGGAGTTGGCCATTGGCGATGCCCACGCGCCCTTGCGCGCCGAGGCCCTGGCCTTGGTGACAAGGCCGACTCTGTTGGAGCGCATCGCTCGCGAGGCACGGGGCCGCGACAAGCTGATTGCCCGCGAGGCCAAGGCCAGATTCGAGGCCTTGCAGCCCCCGGCCGAGCACCCCGAGGCCCTGGCGGAGCGGGTCCGCCAACTGGCCCAGGGCCTGGAGGCGCTGAGCCTGGCCGCCGAGCTGGGCC
This sequence comes from Gammaproteobacteria bacterium, assembly GCA_016182845.1. GTDB lineage: Bacteria > Pseudomonadota > Gammaproteobacteria > Enterobacterales > Permianibacteraceae > JACPFT01. The sequence continues at coordinate 10,296 of JACPFT010000012.1, read as the reverse complement.
CGGCCGAAGCCGCCCTGGCCGCCGCCGCCGAAACCTGGTCCGCCCTGCAGCCGGAACTGGCCCGCGCCTCGCGCAAGCACATGCCCCAGGATCTGCCGCCCCGGGCCGAGCGCGCCCTGGCCCGGGCCGAGCGCCATATCGGCCAGCTGCGCCAACAGGCCGAGCAGGCCAAGCTTGAGGCACTGATCCGCCAGGAGCGGGAAGGCCTGTGCCAGACCGCCGAGCGCCTGCGCGGCGAAATCCTGGCCGATGGCGCCAGCGAACTACGTCTCAGCCAGGATCTGCTGGACACCTTGCTCGATAATTGGCGCCACGCGCCGGCCGGCGGCGAAGCCTGGCTCCAAGCCCTGGAGCAGCGCTTCCGTGCCGCGATCGGCGCCTGCGAACAACTGCTGCTGGAGCGCCCCGTCTATCTCGACGCCCTGGCCCAGGCCGAGAACCTGCTCGCCGAGCTGGCCGTCCTGGTGCAGGCCGATGCCCAGGAACCGGGCTCGGCGGCCGAGGCCTATGACGCCTGGAAACGGACCTGGCGCGCTTTGCCCGTCCTCAAGACCTGGAAACTGCCGACCGCGCTGCGCGAACGGCAACAGGCACTGGCGGCGAGCCTGGAGGCCCGGGCAACCGCGATGCGCGAGGGCCGGGAGTCCTCCCTGGGCGAAGTTCGCCGCCTGCTGAGCCGCTTCGAGCATCTACTCAACGCCGGGCGCAGCAAGGCCTTGCGCCATCTGCACGCGGAGCTGCTGCAAGCCTTGTCCGCCCTGGATCCGCGCGATCTGCCGCCGCTGCAGCGCCGCATCGACAGCCTGCAGGAGCGCCTTGCGGCCCTTCAGGACTGGCGCGTCTGGGCGGCCCTGCCGCGCAAGGAGGCCCTCTGCGCGGACTTGGAGGCTCTGGCTGCCGCGCCGCTGCCGCCCCGCGAACAGCAACAGCGCTTGCGCGAGCTGCAGGGCGAGTGGCGCCTCCTGGGTCCCACCGAGCCGGAGCAGGACGCCGCCCTGCAGGTCCGCTATGAGCAAGCCCTGGAACAGGCCATGGCACCGGTCAAGACCTGGCGCGCCGAGGAAGAGGCGCGCACTGCCACCGTCGAGGCGGCTCGCGAGGCCTTGTGCGCCGAAGCCGCTGCCCTGGCGGCGGGCTTGATGAACGAAGCGGCCCAGGAGTGGCGCGCCCTGGAGCAGGGCATGGGCCGGCTGCAAAAGGCCTGGTCCGAGGCGGGGCATCTGCCAAAAATCCGTTGGGATGCACTAAACCTGCGCTTCCGCGAGGCCCTGAAGCCGGTCGAGGCCGCCCTGCGGCAAGAGCAGGCCCAGAACGCCGAGCATAAGCTGGGCCTGATAGTCGAGGCCGAGGCGCTATTGAGCGCGGCGGATCGCCACGAGGCCGCCGAGGCCATGAAGGCCCTGCAGGCGCGCTGGAAGGCTGTGGGCCGCGCCGCACCCCGGCGCGAGCAAGAACTCTGGGAGCGCTTCCGGGGCATCGCCGACCAAGTCTTCGCCGAGCGCCAGAAGGTCTTCGATGCGCGCCGCGAGGCGGACGATGCCCTGGGCCGTCAGCGCGCCGAGCTGTGCGAGGCCTTTGCCGCCGCCCTGGGCGCGGACGCCAAGGCCGAGGTCTACGCCGAGCTGGATGCCGCCTGGCGCGAACTGCCGGGCCGCGAGTCCGAGACCCTGCGGCGGCGCTGGGCGGAACTGCATGAGCAGCGCAAGCGCCATCAACAGGATGCCCGCCAGGAGGCCGCCCGCCAGCGTCTGGCGCTGTTTGAGCGGAAGTCGGCACTGTGCCGGCGCGTGGAACTGGCCGGCACAGTGCGCCTGGACCTGCGCGCCGAGTTGGATGCCGAGTGGAAGGCGCTTCCCGAGCTGCCGGCCGAGCTGGAGCGCGCCCTGGCCGCCCGCTGGGAAGCCTGCGCCGAGACCGATGAGACCGCCTGGAACGCGCGCTGCGCGCAGGCGCTAGTGAGCCGCCGCGAGCTGGCCTTGCGCGGCGAGATCCTCGCCGAGCTGGCTTCGCCGACGGAAGTCCAGGCGGAGCGCATGCGCCTGCAAGTGGAAATGCTCGCCGAGCGCCTGCGCGACGGTCAGCAGGGCGGCTTGCATGCCTGGCTCATGAACTGGCTGATCGCCGGACCGGCGAGCGCCGAGCAAGCCGAACTGGACAACCGCTTCCAACAGATTATGAAGCAGGCCGGCAGCGGTCTCTTCGATTAAAAAACACCAAGTTATTCAAAGGTATACGTCCATGTTACGCACCATCCTGCGCAAAGAGCACAAAAACCGCTGGGAACGCCGCGTCGCCCTGATCCCCGAGGCCGTGGCCCAGCTCAAGGCCAAGGGCTACCCGGTGGCCTATGAGCCCAGCGAGGTGCGTATCTACCCCGACGCCGAGTATGCCGCCGTGGGCGCCGAGCGCATGGACAGCCCGGACGGGGCGCAGTTCGTCGTGGGCATCAAGGAACCGCCCGTGGCCTCCATCAAGGACGGCCAGGTGCACCTGGCCTTCTCCCATGTGATCAAAGGCCAGAGCTATAACATGCCTCTGCTGCAGGCCTTCCTGGATCGCAAGGCGACCCTCATGGACTACGAGCCCATCACCGACGACGACGGCGTCCGCACCATCGCCTTCGGCCGCTACGCCGGCATCGCCGGCGCCGCCGACACCTTCTGGCTGGCAGGCAAGAAACTGGCCCTGACCGGCAAGTCCTCGCCCCTGCAAGCGCTCAAGCAGACCAAGGACTATCCGACCATGGACGCCCTGCGCGCCGCCATGGCCGCCCTGGATCTGCAGACGGGTGAAGCCATCCGCGTCGTCGTGGTGGGCACCGGCAAGGTGGGCGGCGGCGCCGAGGAAGTCTGCCAATGGCTGAACCTGCCCAAGGTCGCCGTCGAGGACGCCGTGGCCGGGAGGGCCCCCGCCGGCTCCTGGTACTGCGTGGCCTCCAGCCGCCATATCCACGAGCACGTCGAAGGCAAGCCCTTCGACTACGCCGAATACGTCAAGGCGGGCAAGGCCCTTTACCGCAGCAGCTTCGACAAGCTCCTGGGTAAGTTCGACATCCTGTTGCAGACCCCGTTCTGGACTGACTTCTATCCCAAGCATTTGGACGCCGCGCGCATGCGCGCCCACAAGGATGAGCTGCCCTATCTCATCGGCGACATCAGCTGCGACATCGACGGCAGCCTGGAGTGTACCCACAAGGCCAGCACCATCGACGAGCCGGCCTTCACCTATGACGTGGACAGCGGCCAGATCGCCGACGGTATCTCCTGGGAAGGCCCGACGGTCATGTCCATCGACAACCTGCCTTGCGAGCTGTCCGACGATGCCTCCCGGCATTTCTCCGCCCGCCTGGCGGAGTACCTGCCGGCCATCATGGACATGGATCTGAGCAAGCCCTTCGAGGAATGCGGCTTGCCCACCCACCTGAAGCGTGCCACCATCGTTTACAAGGGTGAATTGACCCCGAACTATCAGTACCTCAAGCAGTATCTGTAGGTCCGGCTTCAGCCGGACTCCGTTGAGCGGCGCCCGTAGGTCCGGCTTCAGCCGGACTTTCCGGGCGGGGCCCGAGTCCGGAAGGGGCGACGCCTCAGATTCCGGGTTTTCAGCAACGGCCGGTATCGCCAGTCCCGGCCGTTTGTTTTTAGGGCTCGACACCGCGCTGTCCCGCTGAAGCAGGACCTACGTAGTCGCATCCCGCGCGCGTGGGGGCACGCGATACCGAATCCCATAGGAGTCAAGGGCATGGAACTCTATTCCGCCGCCATCATGCTGTTTCTGATCATGGATCCGCTGGGCAATATCCCGCTGTTTCTGTCCACCCTGAAGCATCTGCCGCCGCGCCGCCGGCGCATCGTGATCCTGCGCGAGCTGGTCATCGCCTATGGCTTCATGCTGCTCTTCCTGTTCTTCGGGCAGCGCATGCTCGATGCCCTGCAGCTCAGCCAACAGGCCATCAGCATCGCCGGCAGCATCATTCTGTTCCTCATCGCCCTGAAGATGATCTTCCCGCCCGAGGCCCACGAGAAAGGCGAGGAGGGGCCCGAGAGCGAGCCCTTCATCGTGCCCCTGGCCATTCCCCTGGTGGCGGGCCCCTCGCTGCTGGCGACCCTGCTGCTCCTGGTGTCCAAGGAACCGACGCGCATCTGGGAGTGGTTGGGCGCCACGACCGTGGCCTGGGTGGCCTCGGCGGCCATCCTGCTGTCCTCCTCCATCTTGCACAAGCTCTTGCGCGAGCGCGGACTCATCGCCCTGGAACGCCTAATGGGCATGATCCTGGTGACCATGTCGGTGCAGATGTTCCTCAATGGCCTGGGTGAGTACCTGGGGCGCTAATCCATCGGCGGCGGCGTTTGTAAGCCATTTCTTACAGATGCTGTAGGCATGGGCGCATTTGCGGGGCTGTCATGCGCCTCCCTCAATAGAAATGCTCTTGGTATTTTGCTGATTTTAAAGAATTATATTTTCTACAGTTCGCCAGGACCGTGGCGACGGGCTGTTCGCGCCGGCTTGTGAAACCGTGCCAAGGCGGTAATCTGTCCCCATGGCAGCAAGCCAAGGAGCCGGTAAGCGATTCGGGACGAAGCGTCTACCGACAGGGTGGAACGTCCACCGAAACTGGGACATGCCACGGGACGTGGATTCAAGGACGGCGAGTGCCGGAGCGCGCTCAACAGGCAGGAAGCCAGCGTTTATCAGGGAGTAGACAAGGAAGCGTTTGAGTCAGAGAGGACTCGCCAGGAGGCATAAGCCGTTTCCGGATGAAACGGCCAGGGATGACAAGGATTTCGAGCGCCGGACGCGCGACAGGGTTCGCAGGGATCTCGCATCATGGACATGATGACACGGATGAAAAAAGGGCACTGTCCAGTGCCCTTTTTTGTTGCCCGGAATTATCAGCACGGATCCCTAGGCGATCTTCAGCTGCAAGCCCCGCCGCTGCAAGGCCTGCACGTCGATGCCATAATCGCCGTTGCGCAGGATGCGACCGATCTTCAGCTCCATTTCCTGACCTTCCTGTGCGGCCAAATCCACGATGCGCTCCTTGCACGGGAACTTGTCGCTATCCAATAAGGCCAGGACGCGCGGCTGGGTTAGGTGTTTGCGGTTGGTGGCGATGACGATGCCCACCTCGCCATTGGACAGCTCGACGATTGAACCCACCGGGAACACGCCGACCATGGCGACGAAATGCTTCACCAGCTGCTCGTCGAACTTGCTGGCCTTGTCCTTGTTGATGATTTTCAAGGCCTCGAAGGCAGTCAGCTCCTTGCGGTAGATCTGCGGGCTGATCAGATCGCTGTAGGTGTCGATGACCGCTAGCATGCGCGAATAGGGCGAGATCTGGCTGCCGGTCAGGCCGCGCGGGTAGCCGCTGCCATCCATGCGCTCGTGATGGGTATAAGCCACGTCGACGGCGCCGTAATACATGTCCGAGGTGGCCATGAGGATGTTGCGGCCGTGGATGGTGTGCTTCTTCATCTCGGCCATTTCGTCGGCGGTCAGCGCGCCCGGCTTGCGCAGGATGTGATCGGGCACCTGGGTCTTGCCCACGTCGTGCAACAGGCCGCAGAGGCCCAGCTTTTCCAACTCATCCTTGGGCAGGCCCAGATAGCGGCCGAAGACCACGGCCAGGATGCAGGCGTTGAGCGCGTGCTCGCCGGAATGGCTGTCCTTGTTGCGCAGCTGGGTGAGCCAGAGCATGGCATCCGGGTTGCGGATGATGCTTTCCACGCATTCGTTGACCTGTTCCTTGAGGGCCGTGGTGTTGATCAAGGCGCCGAAGCGGATATCGTCGAGCATGGACTTCACCAGCTTGCTGGTGCGCTCATGCACGACGACCGCCTTGGGCATTTCCTCTTCGACGCGGACCTGGGGTTCGCGGGGCGGCGGAGGGGATTTCTTCAGGAAATCGAAGAAGCCGCGCTTGGGGGCGGGCTGGGCCTTCTTGGCGGCCGCTGGCCGGGCTTGGGATTGGGGCGGCGATGTATGCTGCAGGACTTCAACATAGACATACTGACAATACTGCTGGACCGCCTTGATGTCGGCCTGATTTTCCAGCGTGAATCCCTGGAACAAAAAGGGCGTTTCCAGCCAGGGGCGGTCCAGTTCGACCACGTGCATGCCGATTTGCAGCTGCGAGACCGGCAAACGTATCCGCTGTTTCACAGACTATCCTGCTAAGATCTTGATTTATCGTAATATAGCAGCAATTCCCGCGCTGACGGTACGCTATTCCATTCAGCAAAGCATAGGAGACGACCCGGTGTTTCGGCTAGGTTTCATCATTAATCCCCTGGCGGGCCTGGGCGGTCGCGTCGGCCTGAAGGGCTCGGATGGTTTGGCGGCCGAGGCCCTGGCCCTGGGCGCCCGGCCGGAGTCCGCGGCGCGAGCCCGTGCCTGCCTCGAGGTGCTCTTGCCTTTCCGCGACCAAATCGCGCTTCACACCGGCGCCGGGCCCATGGGCGAGGACCTGGCGCGGGAGCTGGGCTTTTCCTTGGCGTCCGTTACGCCGGTCGACGAGCAGACCACGCCGGATGACACCCGGCGGGTCGCGGCGGCCGTCCAGGCCCAGGACGTGGACCTCTTGGTTTTCGCCGGCGGCGACGGCACGGCCCGCGATGTCTATTCGGCGGTCGGCGAGCGGTTGCCGGTCCTGGGCATCCCGGCCGGCGTCAAGATTCATTCCGGCGTCTATGCCATCACGCCGCGTCATGCGGGCGAGGTCGTCGCTATGCTCCTGCGCGGCGAGCTGGTGGATGTCAAGGAAGCGGCGGTCATGGACATCGACGAGGAGGCCTTCCGAGCCGGCGTCGTGCGCGCCCGTCGCTATGGCGAGATGCTCGTGCCGGAGGAGGGGCATTTCGTGCAAGGCGTGAAGTCCGGCGGCGTGGAGAGCGAGCCCCTGGTCCTGGCGGATATCGCGGCGGATGTCGTCGAATCCATGGAGGACGATCGGTTGTACTTGGTCGGTTCGGGCACGACCTGCGCGGCCGTGATGCAGCATCTGGGCCTGTCCAACACGCTGCTGGGCATAGACGCCGTGTTGGCTGGGCATTTGCTCGCCGCCGACTTGAGCGAGCAGGGCATCCTGGAGCTGTTGGATAGGCATCCCAAAGCGTCCGTGGTGCTAACCATCATCGGAGGCCAGGGGCATGTGCTGGGGCGGGGCAATCAGCAGCTCAGCCCGCGCGTGATCCGCCGCCTGGGTCGGGACAATCTCCTCATCATCGCCACCAAGACCAAGCTCAAGGGCCTGGGCGGCAGGCCCTTGCTGGTGGATACGGGCGACACGCTCCTGGACCGGGAACTGAGCCATTATGCGCGGGTGATCACCGGCTACCGCGACCGGGTGCTCTATGCCCTGGGCTTCGACGCGGAGCCCATGCCCAAGCGCTGACGTCGCTGCTCGGTGCCGAGTTTCGGGAGGAGCGGGCTTTACAGAAGAAAATAGTTCCATAATAATGGAACTATGGAAATGAATACCGCCATCACCCAGCTCAACGCCCTGGCTCAGGACACGCGCTTGTCCATCTTTCGCCTGCTGATGAGCAGCCCCCCGGGTGGACTGTCGGTCGGCGAGATCGGCGAGCGGCTGGCCGTCGCGCCGGCGACACTGTCCTTTCATCTCAAGGAGCTGAGCCGCGCCGGGCTCATCGACGGGCGCCAGGATGGGCGCTTCATTTTCTACTCGTCCAATTACCCGGCCATGCGCGGCTTGCTGGATTACCTGAGCGAGGACTGCTGCGCCGGCGCACCCTGCGCGGTGACCATGCCGGAGAGCCCGGACGGGGCAGGGCAGGCCGCTGCCTGCTGCGCAGATAAATAAGACTACCCACCGAGGACTTCATCATGACCATCAAGATCGGCATCAACGGCTTCGGCCGCATGGGGCGGTTGTGTTTGCGCGCCGCCTGGGGTTGGCCGGAGTTCGAGTTCGTGCGCATCAACGATCCGGCCGGCGATGCCGCGACCTTCGCTCATTTACTGAATTTCGACTCGGTGCATGGCCGCTGGGGTCAGGAGGCGCAAGGGGAGGGCGATGTCATCGAGATCGGCGGCCGGCGCATCGCCTTCAGTCGCAATAAGACCATCGCGGAAACGGATTGGTCCGATTGTGACATCGTCATCGAGGCCAGCGGCAAGATGCGCAAGACCGAGATGTTGCAGGCTTACCTGGACCAGGGCGTGGGCCGCGTCGTGGTCACCGCGCCGGTCAAGGAAGCGGGCGTGCTCAACGTGGTCATGGGCGTCAATCACCGGCTCTACGACCCAGCCGTGCACCGCATCGTCACCGCCGCCTCCTGCACCACCAATTGCTTGGCGCCGGTCGTGAAGGTCATCCACGAGAAACTGGGCATACGCCATGGCTCCATGACCACGATCCACTGCCTGACCAATACCCAGACCATCATCGACGCCGCCCACAAGGATCTGCGCCGCGCACGCGCCTGCGGCGAATCCCTGATCCCGACCTCGACCGGTTCGGCGACAGCCATCGCCGAGATCTTCCCGGAACTGAAAGGCCGGCTGAATGGCCATGCCGTGCGCGTGCCGCTCACCGTGGCCTCACTGACCGACTGCGTGTTCGAAGTGGAACGCAAGACCGATGCCGCCGAGGTGAATGCCTATTTGAAGGCCGCCGCCGAGGGCGAGCTGAAGGGTATACTCGGCTACGAAGAGCGGCCCCTGGTGTCCATCGACTATCGGACCGATCCGCGCTCCAGCATTATCGACGCGCCCTCGACCCTGGTGGTCAACGGCACCCAGGTTAAGCTTTATGCCTGGTACGACAATGAGTGGGGTTATTGTCTGCGCACCATGGAGCTGGCCAAGCTGGTCGGCCAGCGCGGCTAGGGCGAGTCCATGTCCCGGCTGACGCCCTCGCTGCGCCAATACCTGCTGGTCACCGGCAACTACTGGGCCTTCACGCTCACCGATGGCGCCTTGCGCATGCTCGTGGTCCTGCACTTCCACGGACTGGGCTATTCGCCGCTCGCCATCGCGATGCTGTTCCTGTTCTACGAGTTTTTCGGCGTCGTCACCAACTTGCTGGGCGGCTGGCTGGGCGCCCGCCTGGGCCTCAATCGCACCATGAACCTGGGACTCGCCCTGCAGGTCGTCGCGCTGGGCATGCTGGCCGTGCCTACGGCCTGGCTGTCGGTGCCCCTGGTCATGGCCGCGCAAGGCCTGTCCGGGATCGCCAAGGATCTCAACAAGATGAGTGCCAAGAGCAGCATCAAGCTGCTCGTACCCGGCGCACGGCAGGGCAGGCTCTATCGTTGGGTGGCGCTGTTCACCGGTTCGAAGAACGCGCTCAAGGGAGTCGGCTTCTTCCTGGGCGGCGCGCTGCTCGCTTGGCTGGGTTTCCGGGGCACCGTCGTCGCCATGGCGGCGGTGTTGCTGGTGTTTTTTATCGGCAGTCTGGTGTTGCTGAAACAGGATCTGGGCAAGGCCAAGGTCAAGCCGAAATTCCGCGACATTTTCTCCAAGAGCCGGCAGGTCAACGTGTTGTCGGCGGCGCGTTTGTTCCTGTTTGGCGCCCGCGACGTCTGGTTCGTCGTGGCGCTCCCGGTCTACCTCAGCACCGTGTTCGGCTGGGACTTCTGGCAAGTGGGCGGTTTCCTCGCCCTGTGGATTATCGGATACGGTATCGTCCAGGCGCTCGCGCCGGCCGTGACCGGCAGGCGGAACGGCATCCTGCCCGACGGCCGCAGCGCCTGCCTCTGGGCCGCCGCACTGGCGGTGCTGCCGGCCGCGATTGCCCTGGCGTTGGCTGCCGGCGTGACACCCATGCTCAGCGTGGTCGGCGGCTTGCTGGTCTTCGGGGCGCTGTTCGCGGTGAACTCCTCGTTGCACAGCTATCTGATCGTCGCCTATGCCAAGGAGGACGGCGTGTCCCTGGACGTGGGCTTTTACTACATGTCCAACGCCGTGGGCAGGCTCATCGGCACGCTGCTGTCCGGTTGGCTGTTCCAGGCCTACGGCCTCGCCGCCTGCCTCTGGGTGTCCAGCGCCTTCGTGGCCCTGGCGGCGTTCATCGCCCTGGGTCTGCCCAAGGTCCAGGGTGCGCCGCCCCTGGAACCGGGTCCGGAATCCGACTGAGCATCCAGCGGCTGTCCTGCGCGCGCACGATGGCCACGCCCGACTAAACGAATGGGGCTCTGTTGAATTTCAAGTGGGTTGACCGGCTAGGTGCGGGTTCAGCCCACCGAAGTTGAGCTTCCCCGCAACAAGGAACAAGACCGTCCTTATCGTTCGAAAGTTACCGTAGCCCCGAGCCTTTCGTTTGGCGGACTG